>JAJUGU010000023.1 GCA_029265815.1 Anaerolineaceae bacterium
ACCAAGCTTTGCGCTTGAGCTGTCCGACGCAAGGCTTCTTCCATCGAAACATTTGCAGACATCTGGGCTGAAACTAGCTGAACAAATTCTGGAAGTTGTGCAATAAAATGACGGCGATAACGACGGGCAACCCCGCCCATAGACATAGCAGGATATTGAAATCCAACTAATCCACCTACCAAAGCAAATACTGGTTCCGCAGTGGCTACTATCCCCAATCCAAACCCTGCTACAGCTAAAGCCACCCGCAGAGAGGTAAACTGCACTTCATTCCAATCATTCCAGCGATCTCCGATGTGAGCCCAATACAGATCTGCCCGTGTTTTCCGTAGAAAACCAGCTGGTGTCCATCTAGATACTGGCTTGTCTAGGGGAGAAAGGGATTTGCGCCATCCGGTCAGCATAACGCCATCTGCTGGCGTAAGAATCTCAGATAACCGGCCTGTGGGTGCTGCGGGTGCAAGTTCAAGTGTCAGGTAGATGACCAGTGCAAAAACAGCAATTCCGGTGAGGTAAATGAGAGCTGTCATCTACACTGCCTCCATAATCATGGAACGAATGATGAAGTACCCACCCACCATGGCTGCCATCGTGCCACCAATTACGATTTGAACAGGGAGGGCAGTTAACGAAGAGCGCACCATCGGGTCCTGGCTGAGATAAATCAGAATGAGGATCAAGACAGCTGGCAGAACTTTTGCTGATACCAGCGAATCGCCGGCTTTCGCCTGGGCTCGATTCCGTGCAATCAATATTTGCTGAACCCGGCTTGAGATATCCATGAGGACTGCGGTGTAGGCTCGTCCGCCTGCTTCGGCATATCCTTCCAACAGTTGAGCTAGATTGGCCAGGGACACGGAAGGGCTGCGCGATGCCAGAATTCGCAATGCCTCCACCCTATCTTTGATTCGCATTTCTGAAGCAGTGAGAATAAACTCTGGGGTGAGTGGATTGGTTTTTTCTATCTCCAAGGACTCACCGACTTGTTGTAAAACATCGGGCACGGATCCACCAGCGAGTAGACCAGCAGCAGTCCGACCAATAGCAATCGGGAGCAACTGGTCAATATTCCGACCACGACTTTTGACCCGATCATCCAACCATGCGCCAGGAATGTAAATTAGGATTCCACCAATAACAATTGCCGGCAGACCGGGGAGGAACAACCAGGCAATGACCATGCCGCAAATACCAGCAGCGAAACGCAGTAAACGGAAGGTAACTGGTTTGATATTCAGACCGGAGGCTAATAGTTTATACTCCAGCGATTTTTGATCGAGGCTGGATAGAGTTCGGGCTGAATCAACCGTATATAAAGCGGATAATCTACCCGTTTTGATTTGCTTTGGATACCATAGTAAGAGCACCAAAGTAGTGGATAAGATCCCAACCACTGGAATTAATATCGTCATCGATCCTCCAGGTAAGTCTTAAAAAACAAAAGCCAGACACTCGTGCTTATGCGCCTTTGACATGCGCATCCAGCAGGTAGAGTCCGGCTAACGATTGAAAGAATAAATAATTAAGTTGTCAGATTAGATTGAGTATAGCAAGCGAAAAGGGCTTATCCTAGGGGGACATCAAATGTCAGTTTAAACTCGGTTGACTAAGGAATCAATCGTAAATAAGTGTATCCCCTCTCGCTCGGATCTATCTTCGAGATCAGGGGTAAAACCGTTGCGAGCAAATATGGCGAATTGAACTTTCTTAATTTCATGGTCTTTCGTTAAAACCACAACTTTTTGCTTGAGATCATCCAAAACACTCGTACCAACCGGATGAACAGTCCATTTACACTCTCCAACCAAGGCGATCTTGTCAGAAAGATTGATCGCGAGAACATCGATCTCTGCGTCGCGATTCCACCATCCTCCGATTCGCTCAGGGAAAAAGTCCAATTCTCCAGCTTGGGCTAGATGTCCGGTGAATGTTATCGCGGCTTCCTCAAAGGCAGCGGCGATAAAATGATCCAAATCTGGCTTAATTCGCAGCTGGAGAATCGCATCCGCTAATCCAAGATCAAGACTACCTTGATTGGGATGAACATAGCGAAACCAGAAACGCAGGAAATGGTCGTCAATTTGGTAAATTCCTTTTTTGCTCTTTTCTGGCTGCGTTTCGGTGGCCGGCACACGCCGTGTAATTAACCTCATTTGCTGGAGAAGATCCAGATAACGCGCAACCGTCGTGACCTCCCCAATACCTGCGCCTTGTGCAATCTCATTCAACCGTGTTCGGCCTTGTGCGATTGCCCTTAAAATGGAAAAATAGTTTCGCGGCTCTCTCAGCTCTTCCATTAGAAGTAAACGCGGTTCGTTGAATAACGTGCCGGTCTGTGAATCCAAAATATGTTGCCGAATATTGGAAAAAATATCCTGGCTGTCTTGAAACGTGCGCAAATAATAAGGCATTCCGCCAACTACCGCCCAGGTGATAAATTTTTCTTCCGCGGAATAGCCTGGAAAAAACAGTGCTGAGGAAGCAAGGTCCATGGGCCGCAGGAGTGTGCTTGCTGTTCTCCGACCATACAGAGGCGCTTGATATCCGAGCACTTCTGTTTCCATCATACCAATATACGATCCGCACAAAATCATCATGATTTGTGTGTTCTTGAGTTTCTCATCCCACACTTTCTGCAGAATGGATGGAATGGCTTTGTTCCCGCTGATCAAATAAGTGAATTCATCCAGAACGATGATTGGCCTGGATTGCATCGGCAGTTCGACCAAAGCCTGGAAGGCCGCCTCCCAGGTAGGGAAGGTAAACCCCGCGGGAACATCCGCGTGGGTGAAGCCGTAGACCTGTTGCGAGAAGGTGGCCAATTGCTCTGAATCGCTGCTCAATGTGGCGATAAAAAAGATGTGCGGCTTATCTGCGCAAAATGCACGCAACAATTCTGTTTTTCCAACTCGGCGGCGGCCGTACAGGACAAAAAGTTCTGCCTGATTGGATCGATAGCGTTGGTCCAATAGATCAAGTTCCATCTTTCGGTCAATAAACATGGTTTCCTCCATGAGAAGGCAGTTTGTCTAATACTAATCAAAATTATTATAATCGTGATTAGTATAAATTTCAATCGGTTATTTCAACACCCTTTTCCGCCATGGAGATTAGGGAACTTCTACACAGATACTTATGAAAAAAAACGACACTCTACGAAGTGGCGTTTATCCTCATTAAAACCTTTCCAATTTGTTTTCCACTTGGTTTTGGTTGGATAAATTGATATCACAGCTTTTTAGTATAAATAGTTAATGATGTCTTTCAATCTCCAAGGTCGGTATTTTCTGACCTCGATGCTCATATTGATATGGTTGGGTCCCAGATTGGATCCTTCAGGCGGCGGTGGAACATTATGAATATGCCCGTGAAGGTTGATCCAACCGTCTTCAAGGGGGATGATCGGACGATGCGAAAAAACCAGGTTTATTTGGTGTCCCAATATGATCTGAAATGAATTCTTGATCAATGTCACACCATGTGCTTCACAATAGGTTTGACTCAGGCGATCATGATTGCCTTGGATTAAGAACATTTTTCCATTCAAAATCCCCGTTAGCAATTCGAAATGAATTTTCTTTCCTAATGCAAAATCGCCCAAGTGAAGGACAGTATCACCTGGGGCAAT
>JAJUGU010000002.1 GCA_029265815.1 Anaerolineaceae bacterium
GAGCTTTTTTCGGTTAAAAGACCAATCAGGTGTAAACGAGTCTTACGTTCTTTGACACCATTGATCGCTTTGAGAAAAATCTCATTCTGATAAAAAGAACCATCGCTCAATGCATTATCGAGGCGCACGTCATCCTGTAAAACAACACGGCCGGCACCAATATTCAAATGACCTGCCTCTGAATTGCCTGCTTTCCCGCCTTGCAATCCAACAGCCTCACCAGAAGCATCCAACCTGGCAAACCCGTAGCGTTCGATTAACCCGTCCCACACGGGTGTGCTGGCAAGGAAAATAGGGTTTGTTTCATCTGCCAATCCAATCCCCCAACCATCCAATATAATGAGCAGTACCTTGCAATTTTGATTGTGGTTAAAGCCAGGTAAAAGATCCACGCCAGTCATGGAGGGTGGAATTTCGATTCCCAGAAGGTGCAGAATGGTTGGTGCAATATCTGCCAGTTTGCCGTCCGCCGGTTTCATCTGGTTGTTTTCTTGGGGTTGGATCAAGAGCAGCGGAACCTGGTTAGCTGTATGTGAGACATGAGGTTTTCCTTCGGCTGTAAAGAATTCCTCAAGATTGCCATGATCGGCGGTGATTAAGATCGTGTATCCCGCTGTTCTGGAGGCTTCAACGACTTCTCCAAGATATCGATCGACGGCTTCTGCGCAGCGAATCTTAGCATCGCGGCTGGAGGTGTGACCGATCACATCTCCATTGGCAAAATTGGTTACGATCAGATCATAATCTTTGTGGATGGCGTTCATAACTTCTTTCGCCACCTGTGGAAGGCTCAACTCTGGCACCTGATCGAAGGGGATCCCTTTTGGCGAAGGTAAACGTTTGTCATCTTCGGCTGGAAATGGCTGATGGTTACCGCCGTTCAGAAAAAAAGTTACATGGGCGAATTTTTCTGATTCAGAGCAGCGGAATTGCCGCAAACCGGCCTTGCTGACCGTTTCTGCCAGGGTATTCTCGATGCGCGAAGGAAGAAACGCCACAGGAAGATCTTTGAATTTTTCATGGTAAAGGGTGAGAATGATGAAATCCAGGGGAGAAAGGTTAACACGCTCAAAATGTGGAAATTCTGGATCTGTGAAGGCTTCGGTTAGTTCGATTTCACGTTCTCCGCGGCGGCAGCAGAAAATGACGGCGTCGCCTTGCTGAATGCGGCCGATGGGTAATCCTCTTTTGTCCACGCGCACAAGTGGTTCCATTGAATAATCCTTTTGACCGGCTGCGTAAGCCTGATTGACTGCAGCGGCCAGGCGTTCACCACCATGTGAGTTGACTGTTTTCATCTTGCCACTCCGATTTTGTTCCGTTTAAACTCATCAAATACTGGTCATGATTCGCAGACCATTATGTCTGGGTGCGAGCTGGTGTTGGTTCCACCTGACGAATAAATTCGTTGCACACCATTGGGGCAGAGGGGAATAACTGAAGTAATTCGTTAAATTGGTGAATAATTGCATCAGGCCTGTTTTCTTCATTGATCTCTTCTTGGGCCAGTTCTTCAGGACTGATCATGATGATTACCATTCCAAACCCCGCGTTTCGTGTTCCGCTGACGTCGCGCTTAAGGTTATCGCCAACGTAGACGCACTTCGCCGGTTCGACACCTGCCCTGCGGGCTGCTTCAAGATAAATTTCAGGATCCGGTTTTCTAATGCCCATGACGGAAGAAAGGACAACTGATTTAAAATATTGTGCCAATCCGTCCTCTTCCAGCCAATCTGGAATTTCTTGCGAGGTGATCACGTTGCTGATCAGCCCCAGTGTGTAACCGCGGCGGTGAAGTTCTGTCACCACTTCTTTTCCATTTTCAACCATCACCCTTAAGCCCATTGACTGGCGGTACTGGTAGGTGAGCTCTCGACCGAGCGGGGCAATGCGATCCTCTGGGAATTCAGGTGCCAGCCAGCGCGTCCATAGTTCAGATTCAGGGGCTTCCTTCATGTTCGCAAATGCCCACTTGCGGTACACCTTATACCGGTCATCTACCTTCTTAATGAAAGAATCTGGATCTTCATTGGTGCCGATCAATTCAGTGATCTTGCGCCGGGCGCAAGATTGATGCGCCTCATCTTTAGTAAGGATACGCAGTGTGTTGCCCACATCTAAAAATATCGCCTGAATCTCTGATTTCATCTTTTTCTCTTTGTGATTGAAAGATAATCAGGTCATTTCCGCGGCGGAAAAATATCCAGCAGTTCGCGAGTTTCTTTGATTACATAATCAGGCTTATGTACACCTGTGGGAGGTTCCTTTTCCAGCGTAGCGGGTTCCTCGAAGAGGATCATCATGCCGAATCCAGCCGCCCGTGTACCATCCACATCACGGACAGGATTGTCGCCAACATAGGCACACCTGGCTGGTTCAACACCAATATCGCGCGCAGCCATCCAGTAGATCTCGGGATCGGGTTTACGATAACGGACCTTCGAAGAAAGGATCACTGTCTTGAAATACTGGCTCACGCCATCGCTTTCCATCCAATCTGGAATTTCTGTTTCGGTAATCGTATTGGCAATGATCCCAAGTTTATAACCACGCCGATCAAGTTCGATGATGGTTTCCTTGGCATCTGGCCGTGGAACGCGGCGGCCGTCATGATCACGCCATAAACGCGTCAGCTTACCCGCCAGGGGAGCAATCTTCTCAGCCGGATAATCAGGAAGAAGATGAACCGTCCATAATTCTTTTTCTGAAGCTTCGATGAGATTCTCTTTTGAGATTTTGCGGTGTTTTTTCCAACGGCTTTCGAGTTTGTCAAAAAACTCTGCTTCCGTTTCAGTCGTTCCGACCAACGCCATCAGGTCTTTGCGTGCCTGCGCCTGAAATTCAGGTTCTTCAAGGAGGATACGCAACGTGTTGCCAACGTCTAAAAAGATCGCCTCGATATCCGGGTTCATATTTCCTCTGGCTTGAAAGTATAGATATCTTTCAAAAAAATGAATTAATGAAAAATTACTTGCATTTGTATATATTACGACAAAAAAATACTAAATGCAAGTCATTTTGCAGTGATAGTGAGGCGAAATCATTGAGCGGCCTGGTTTTTTTTCATTAATAAATTCATTTCCTTAAAATTATTAATGAGCCATCCGATGGGCGTATTTTTCTGTGATAATAGGTTGTGGGGGATTATTTAGAATCAAGAAAGGACAGAATAATGCATGATGTTCCATTATTAATCAATATCACGCTTGCCCTGGTTGCAGCTTTTTTGGGGGGAATCCTTGCGCGCCGTATCGGGCTGCCTACGATTATCGGGTACTTGTTTGCTGGTATCCTGATCGGTCCTTTTACTCCGGGTTTTGTCGGTGATATTGATACCATACAGCAACTGGCAGAATTAGGAGTCATTTTCCTGATGTTTGGGGTGGGGTTGCACTTTTCTCTTTCACAACTTTGGCGAGTGCGCAAGATTGCCATACCGGGAGCCCTGCTCCAGACTTTTCTGGCGACGCTTGCTGGCATTGGATTGACCCGGCTGTGGGGGTGGGATTTGTTGGCCAGTATTGTGCTTGGGCTTTCGATTTCTGTAGCCAGTACAGTTGTATTGCTGCGCGGATTGATGGACAACAAGCTGCTTAATACCGATCATGGTCAGGCAGCGGTAGGCTGGCTGGTGATGGAGGACATCCTTTCGGTTTTAATCCTGGTCTTCATGCCGGCACTTTCTTCAACGGGTTCTGCATTTGATTGGGAAAACCTGGCTTTTACCTTATTAAAAGCAGCCGCCTTCGTCGTGATCATGTTCCTGGTAGGGACACGTTTTATTCCCTGGCTGCTGGAGCGTGTAGCGCACACGCATTCGCGGGAGTTGTTCATTCTGGCTGTGCTCGTCATCACTTTGGGGACAGCAATGGGCGCCGCTGAATTATTTGGGGTCTCGCTGGCACTAGGTGCGTTTGTTGCCGGGGCAATCATCAGTCAATCGCATCTCAGCCACCAGGTTGGGGCGGATGTCTTTTCATTCCGTGAAGCGTTCTCGGTGCTGTTCTTTGTGTCTGTTGGGATGCTTGTCAACCCGGTATTTCTATGGCAAAACCTGGGCCAGGTGGCAGCGTTATCGAGTCTGGTAATATTTGGAAAATTGATCATCGTCCTTTTATTGGCATTGGTGTTTCCTCATCCCCTGCGCACGTATGTGATCATTGCCATAGGGCTGAGCCAGGTGGGTGAATTTTCATTCATCCTTGGGCAGGGAGGACTGTCGCTAGATTTGCTCACTTCCAATCAGTATTCCCTGATTCTGGCCGCCTCGTTGATTTCGATCACGGTTAATCCATTCATGTATCGATTGATCCCGCCGCTGGAAAGGTTGTTTGAGCGCTTGCCTGGGTATCGTGAGAAGATAAAGCATCAAAGCCAAATATCTCAACTCGATGAAGGTTCGCTTAAGGATCACGTGGTGATTATTGGCTATGATCGTGTTGGAAAGCACATGGTGGACGTGCTGACCTCGCTTAAAGTACCGCTGCTGGTCATCGAAGAAGATGTTGATCACATCGTTGAATTGGGAAAAAGAAAAATTCCCGCGCTGTTCGGCGATGCCTCTAACTCTGAAGTGATCAAGCATGCGCATCTTGAGAAAGCACGGGTATTGGTGAGCACTATTTCAGATGAGATCGCCACTTCGTTGATTGTCACCAGGGTACGTGATCTTGCACCAGAATTGACAATTGTCGCCCGGTCAGCCACACGAGAAGGAGTAAATGAGCTGGCAGCTCTGGGAGCCAACCATATCGTCCAACCAGAACTGGAGGGCGGCCTGGAGTTGGTTCATCACACTCTACTCGAATTGGGTTTCCCGCTGCGGCAGGTTCACGAATATGCCCAGGCTGTACGCCGCGATCACTACAATATCGAAGTCACCAGTTCGGATGAGCACCGTTCATTGGATGATCTATTGACAGCGTTTGAGGGGATTGAGATCACCTGGTTGAAACTTCATCAGGATAGCCTGCTTGTCGGTAAAACACTTGCCGAAGCAGACATCCGCGCATTTTCAGGTGCTTCAGTTGTGGCATTAATCCGTGACGGAAAGCTTTCCCCCAACCCCAAATCTAATACTGTTTTTGAAGAGGGCGACCGTCTGGGGATCATCGGTGAGGAGGAACAGATCGAGACTGCCAGGAAGATGATCTGTAACGAAGCTCCCTGTAAAATTGAATAAATCGGTTTCGGTTTCTACAACTCTCATTCAAAACATAATACGCTATGCTTAAAACATTAGCAGTTAGTGTTGATTGATTAATTTCAGCCTGCTGTTTTTTGTTTTCTTCTGATTCGACTCCAAAACTCTGCGTTGAATTGAAGATAAAAATCACTATAATGGTATTAATCGCGACAACACAGGGAGGTGTCGTATATCTTTTTTCAGTTCATCTAGATTCGAAAGGAGAAAATATGGGTCATAAGAGATTGATGCTCGTTGTTGCTCTGGTTGTCATCGCCACATTGATGCTCTCATCGTGTGCGAAAACTGGCGACAAACAGCTTGAAGTCTTTTCATGGTGGACCGGTGGAGGTGAAGAGGCTGGGTTGAATGCCATGATCAAGATCTGGGAGGAAAAGTATCCTGATATCGAATTTGTGAACGCCGCGGTCGCAGGAGGAGCTGGCTCAAACGCCAAGGCAGTACTTGCCACCCGTCTTTCAGCGGGAGACCCGCCTGATTCATGGCAGGGTCATGCTGGTCAGGAACTGATCGGAACGTATGTTGCCGCAGGTCAACTGGAACCACTGGATGATCTCTATAAAGAAAACGGGTGGTACGATGTGTTCCCTGCGACACTCATTCCTTTGATTTCCAAGGATGGACATCCATATTCTGTGCCGGTCAACATTCATCGTGCCAATGTCCTGTGGTACAACCCCGCAGTATTAGCCCAGTACAATGTTGATCCTCCCGATCCCACCAGTTTCGACAGCTGGATTGCTACCATGGATGCATTGAAAGCTGCTGGAATGGAAGCACCGCTCTCCCTCGGTGAAGCCTGGACTCAAAAACACCTTTTTGAGACCATACTTCTTGCCACGGTGGGTCCCGACACCTACACCAAACTCTGGAACGGCGAAGCAGACTGGGGCAGCGCAGATGTGACCAAGGCAATCGAAAACTTTGGTCTGATCTTGACTTACGTCAACCCTGATTATGCATCTCTTTCCTGGCAGGATGCTTCTAAACTCGTTGCCGATGGCGATGCCGCATTCAACGTGATGGGTGACTGGGCGGAAGGATACTTCCGCGTTGACCTGGGATTGGAACTTGGGACCGGGTTCGATTGGATGCCAGTTCCTGGCACAAAGGGTTCCTACCAATTCCTGTCTGACAGCTTCGTCCTCCCTGTCGGTGCCAAGCACCGCGATGCTGCCATTAAATGGTTGACTCTTTGCGGCTCAAAGGAAGGGCAGGATGCATTCAATCCTTTAAAGGGTTCAATTCCTGCGCGTAACGATGCTGATGTATCGTTATACAGTGAATACCTGCAGGCTGCGATGGCGGATTGGAAGGTTGATACGATTGTTGGTTCTCTCGCTCACGGTGTGGTCGCCAATGACACCTGGAGCAATGATATTAGCACAGCCCTTGGCCAGTACCTGACTGACAAGGATAATGCTGCATTGCAGGCTGCTCTGGTTAACCTTTGCAAGACAGATGGTCCCTGTAAATAGCCTTTCATCATAAATAAGAATCATCGGGGGAGAAATCTCCCGATGATTCTTCCTGGGTACTTAATAATCTTTTTTTCTTTTGCTCCACTTAAGGCCAATTGATTGAGGATATTCCATGCAGAATAAAAAAGAGAGACTACAGGCATTCTTCATGGTATTGCCATCCATTCTGGCAGTGGCCATATTTATTTATGGTTTTATCGGCTGGACAGTACGCGTCTCATTTACTTCCTGGAAGGGCATGATCCCCGATTATACCTGGGTTGGACTTCAAAATTATATTAACCTGCTAACAAATGATCCGCGCTTCCAGGTCGATGTGCGCAACACCTTGCTGTTTACCATTCCCTTTGTTTTTGGCACTCTGATTATCGGTCTGATCTCTGCATTACTTCTTGATCAGGGATTGAAAGGCGAAACTTTTTTTCGAAGTCTTTTTCTCTTCCCAATGGCAATCTCGTATATTGTAACGGGGGTTGCCTGGCGCTGGCTCATGAATCCCGCCACAGGTGCTCGCATGAGCGGCCTGAATCTTCTTTTCAGCAAGATTGGTTTGGACTTTCTCAATAGTTCATACACTGCCACCCCCGAATGGGGAATGGCGTATATTGCCATTCCGGCTATCTGGCAACTCTCTGGTTATTGCATGGCGCTCTATCTGGCAGGTTTACGGGCCATACCAGATGAAATCAGAGAGGCTGCCCGGGTCGATGGTGCCAATGAATTCCAGATTTTTCGTACGATCATTTTACCCTTGCTGCGTCCGGTCACACTCAGCGCATTAATCATACTGGGGCATATGTCGCTAAAAACATTCGACTTGATTATTGCCATCGCAGGCAAGTCTTACGCGTTGGATATGCCTTCAATTTACATGTGGAATACAACCTTTGATGGACACGTATATGGAGTTGGCGCTGCGATCAGTATATTGCTCTTAATCAGCGTAGCCATTCTGATCATTCCATACCTCATTTATTCATTGAGGAAAGAGGCGCAACTATGACCCGCAGCCGAGCCCGTTATTTAAGCTATATCCCGCTGGTGTTACTCTCGTTCTTCTATCTGTTGCCGATCTATGTAATGGTACTCACCGGCTTAAAGAGTCTGGATGAAGTAAGTATTAAAACCATGTGGGATTTTCCGCGCCAGCTGAGCATGGCGAATTTTGCAGTCGCTTTTGATGAACTGAGGCCTTATCTTTGGAACAGTATAAAACTGGTGATCCCTTCATCAATTCTGTCATCGATTCTGGGTTCACTCAATGGGTATGTTTTGGCCAAATGGAAATTCAAAGGAGCGGATATTGTATTTCCACTCATCCTTTTTGGAATGTTTATCCCATATCAGTCGATCCTGATTCCGCTCGTCGATTTTATGCATAAGATCAATCTCTATGGCGGGATTCCGGGCTTAATGCTCGTGCATATCATTTATGGTATTCCGATTACCACATTAACTTTTCGAAATTATTATGCATCTATCCCGAATGAACTGGTTGAAGCCGCAAAGATCGATGGGGCAGGTATGTTCAACATTTATCGCAATATCTTGCTGCCCATCTCGATACCCAGTTTTGTGGTCGTGCTGATCTGGCAGTTCACCCAGGCCTGGAATGATTTCCTTTTCTCGGTGGTCTTAACCAGTTCCAGGAACTGGACGGTTACCGTTGGGTTGAACAACCTGGCAGGCGGACAAATCATTGCCTGGAATGTGCAAATGGCGGCTTCTTTTATTGCTGCGCTGCCCACTCTCCTGGTTTACATTTTCCTGGGTAAATACTTTATCAGGGGAATGATGGCAGGTTCGTTGAAGGGCTAATTTTCGACCGTTTATGATGGCAGACAACCTTCCGCATCAGGAAGGTTGTTTGTTAATGATTTATTAGAATGCCCCAAAAAGATATTGAAATTGATTTTTCACTGTGCTACCCTTTAATTGAGCTCTGCAGAATGTCACCGCTTTCTGGTGCATTTTGACCGTTCTTGTTCTTGAAGGGTTGTTTACCTGAATCCGAACGTTTAGAATTACGCAGAAACCTTTTCATACATTCATATTCATGAAGTATTACCGGAAACGGCGACAAGGTTTCCGGTTTTTATTTGCTTGGAAAGGAGGTCGAATATGAAAACCAGGATAATTTGCGCATGCATCATCGTTTTGATCTTTGCCACTGCCTGTACGAGCGTTGCTGAAGTAAAAACGCCGTTCAATAAGGATTCAAAAACCCCAATGACAATGGGTCATTACTCGCTGATGTACATGCCTGATCTGGCAACAGAAGAGACCATTAATAACGGTACAGAAGAAGCCCCACGCAGTTTTCTGCATACATGTGGGGATCTGTTTAGCAGTGTTCATGCCCGTTTTGGTCGTTCAATGTTCCACCGCTGTGCTGAACCCAAAGGCTTTTAGCCAGATTAGTGTCTTAGTGAATAAAAAAGCAGCGTTTGCTACGCTGCTTTAATTTTTATTAACCATAATATTACAAGACAATTAGTTATTTATTACATATTTATTGCGTAATCATACGAAGTCTCTTCCGGTATTATTGCGAATTTTATCGAGTGTCTTTACTCCATATACTACAAGTAATTGAGTAACCGAGAATAACCCGAACCGTTTAAAGAATACATAATGCTTTTTCAGGAGATGGACAGGAACAGAAAAGAGGTTTGTGATGAAAAAGCCTTATTACACTGCAGTTTTATGTGTGATAATCGGCGTGATATTCTCACTAACATACGCGCATGCTTCCCAGTCAATCGAGCTTGATCAGCGGGGTGAAGGAACCGGGCGTGTCAGCGGCATCACTGTCACCAATATCAAATATCGATTATCTTCCATCGACCCATCCCGTGTGGATGCAGTAACATTTGATGTGGCGGATTTTCAGGGGAATATTTCAGTCAAGCTCGTCTCATCTTCAAATAACTTTTATTCATGCATCCTGCAATCAGGAAGCCGTTGGTTATGCCCTGTGGATGGGGTAAATGTTGCCAGCATTGATGCCGTCAGAGTGGTTGCCAGCGGTAATTAAACGAATAATTAAAATTATTCCCCGTGCTGATAAATAACTCACGGGGATTTTTTACATTGATCGATAATCTTAATGTTTTCGATTCTTTTCCATGACTTCGGCAATGGTTGCGCCAAAAACTTCAGGGCCGAGTTTGAACCCGGCGGCCTCCAATCGCGAGCCAAAGATTGGCCGCATTCCAGTGGGTTTGATCGTTCCCTCAATTTTTCCGCCTTCTCCAATACCGGTTTGTTCGAACTTGAAGATATCTGTGAGTACTACGGTATCCCCTTCCATACCAGGGACCTCAGTGACTGCGGTTACTTTACGCGATCCATCCTTCAGACGGGTTTGCTGTACGATCAGGTCGACTGCAGAAGCAATCTGTTGGCGAATCACTTTAACTGGTAATTCCATGCCGGCCATCATCACCAGGATTTCGAGGCGCGAAATGGTATCTCTTGGCGAGTTGGCGTGAATGGTAGTGAGCGAACCGTCATGACCGGTATTCATGGCCTGCAGCATATCCAGCGCTTCACCACTGCGGCATTCACCCACGACAATGCGGTCCGGGCGCATGCGCAGAGAATTGCGGACAAGGTCACGAATGGTTACTTCGCCGCCGCCGTCAGTGTTGCGGTTTTTTGTTTCCATCCGCACAACGTGATCCTGTTGGAGCTGGAGTTCAGCAGCATCTTCGATAGTAATGATACGCTCATCTTCAGGAATGAAACCTGAGAGCACATTCAACAATGTGGTTTTTCCAGATCCGGTTCCACCCGAAACAACAATGTTCAATCTGCTGACCACGCAGGCACGTAAAAATTCGGCCATGTTCTGTGTGAGTGAACCGAATCGAACAAGATCTTCAGTGGTCAGTTTGTCTTTACGGAATTTTCGAATGGTGATTGAGGGGCCATCGATCGCGACAGGTCCAATGACCGCATTGACTCTCGATCCATCCGGCAGGCGGGCATCTACCGTAGGACTGTTGGAATCGATGCGTCTTCCAAGCGGCAAAATGATGCGGTCAATGATCCTTACCACATGATCATCATTATCGAACATGACACTGGTTTTCACCAGTTTTCCTTTTTTTTCGACATAAACGCTTTTAGGCCCATTTACCATAACTTCGCTGATTTCCGGATCATCCAGCAGGGGTTGAATGGGGCCGTAACCAACGATCTCGTTGTAAGCCATGCTCATGATTCGTTGGCTGACGTCTTTAGAAAGATGTAGCCCGGTCATGTTATAAGCTGCCTGGATTTTTTGGGCAATGCCCTTCCGATAATCCGGATTGGTCGTTCGTTCTTCTTCCACTTCTGAGGAGACGCGGTCGATGATGAAATTGCGCAGACGATCAAGATCTTCATTTGAAAGACCAATCTGATGGGAGATGTTCGTGTCGGTTAACATTCGTTATCTCCCTCATAAAAATCTTTGAATGTAGTGATCCAGATGATTTGATCGCGCCTGACAGCAATGAATCTGGTACAGAACAACTCTTCTCCATTGGAGTTGAAAACATGCGCGTCTGTGACCGCCAGGAAAGGTTCGCCATTATCCAATTCATCTTTTAGGCGGCAATCGCGACGAACATGAACATCCCCTTCGATGATCTGCGCAGTGGTTTGTATTCTAGCTTTTACCGTATCTTTGGATATAACACTGGTAAAAAACTTTCCTTTTTCATCATAATTAATGGTCATAGTTCAACTACCTGATAACTTATCGATAAATTAGGGCTCATCATAGTTTACGGTATTGCTATCTGGAATCCTATTCGTTACCATACTTAAACTATTATGTAACAATTACCTAATTATAAAATTTAAAATGAATGACTTCAGCTAGATTTTCTCTTCAAAAGTGTAAGGGTGCTGTTTTTTACGACTTTGAGGTCAATACTATCTTCTATTGCATTTTTACTTTTCTTCGGCAATAATCAATCAATGATACATAATGAAAGTGATTAATACCGAAAAAACCGTTTCTGTAATTGTGTACAGCGAGGTTTTCGATGAAAAATCTCTTAAGAAAGATCGAATGGCGAATCACTCTAATTTATGCATTGTTTGGCATCTTCTGGATATTTTTTACAGACAGGATCTTATTTTTTCTGGATCAGGACCCGATTACTTTGTTGAAATATCAAAACTACAAAGGTTGGTTCTTCGTTCTGATAGGTGCGCTTCTTTTATTCTTTACGCTTAGCAACGCTCTGAAAAAAATGCGCGAGGCTGTTACCGGAGAGCAAGAAATCCAGGCTCGTTATCAAAAAATTTTTCAAGCCAGTATGGATGCCATTCTTCTTTTATCTGCTGATGGTTCAATCATAGCGGCCAACCCGTCAGCGTGTAAAATGTTTGGCTTGTCTGAAGAAGAGATTGTGGGAATGACTCGTAACGATATCGTGGATGCCACAGACTCACGTGTTGAAGTTGGACTCGAAAAAAGAAAGCAAAATGGGTATTTTCGTGGAGAAATAACCTGCATCCGCAAGAACGGTCAAAAATTTCCAGGTGAAGTATCCAGTGCAGTCTTTACTGATCAGAGCGGTAATGTGTTTTCAACAACAATCATCCGTGATCATTCCGATATCAAAAATGCACAACGAGAATTGCTTTCATATAATGAGCGATTGGAAAAAGAAGTACAAACGCGCACCAAAGAACTGGAAAAAGCGCATGAAGCGCTGTTGCAGCAAGAAAAAATGGCTACATTCGGTAATCTTGCTGATAGTGTAGCTCATGAATTAAGAAATCCGCTGGGGGTAATATCCAATGCAGTTTACTATTTGAAATTAATCCTTCAAGATACTGACCCCAAAATTATCGAATACCTGCGCATACTCGAACGAGAAAGCCAGGCAGCAGTGCAAATCATATCTAACCTGTTGAACTATGCCAAATTACAGGCAGGTGACCGGCAGACCGCTCATGCGATTGACATTGTGAAAAAAGTTTTGGCCCAGTTCCCAGATACCCCGGGCGTTGAAATTGCGACAGAAATTCCTGTTTCATTGCCAGCCTTGTTTGTGGATCCCAGGCAAATCGAGCAGGCACTGGGTCGGTTGGTTGAGAATGCGCTGCAAGCCATGAAAGACGGGGGGCGCCTCTCGATTGGTGTAAAAAAATCAAAAAAAGAAGACAAGAATTTTGTTTGTATTACCATCACCGACACTGGTTCAGGGATTCCACCTGAGAACCTCTCCAAGATTTTTGAACCGTTGTTCACAACCCGGCAGCATCATATTGGGCTTGGATTGCCGTTGAGCCAGCGTCTGATCGAGGCTAATGGCGGGTTCATCGAGGTGAAAAGTATACCAGGCAAAGGGTCTACCTTCAGCGTATTTTTGCCGGTTAAAGCGGAGGCCAGCGAATGACCTGGGGAACGGCAATCTATTTTATTGTGATTGTTTTTACACTTCTGCTAACCGGATTTCTTGCATGGTACGCGTGGAAGCATCCGCTGATCCCCGGTGTAAGAGTGTTTGGAATTTTTGCCCTGTCGGAATGTCTGGTTACCATTGCAGAGATGCTGTCGATGATCAGCGCCAGTACCGAACAGGCTCAGTTCTGGTTTAACGTTCGTTTTTTCTTCAACGCATTTATCCCTGTCATTTTCTTGATCTTCGCAGTTAGATATAACGGGCACTCGGCCTGGTTGACACGACCCAAAATCATCTTGCTCTGCTTGATTCCGCTTGTAACCCAGTTTATGGTTTGGACGAACCCTCGTTACCATCTATGGGTCATTAGAGACGTCACGTTTAATCGTATGGATTCATTCTGGATCGCTGAAGTGGGGGTGCGAATTCCAGGGATCTGGTATATCGTCCACAGTTTCTATAGTCTGGCGTTGATGTTAACAGGGATTGCAGCCATATTGATCACGGCCTGGCAACAGCGCTACAAATATCTGGGACAATCCATTCTTCTTTTTGCTGGTTCGGTCACGGGAATTATTGCCACGATTTTGCCAATGTTTGGGCTCTTGAAAGGTGTGAAATACAATATCTTTATCCCCTTCATTGGTCTGAGTACGATATTTTTCGCACTGGCTATCATGCAATTTAAATTTCTCACCCAGCCCCCTATAAGCGACAGACCAAATAAGGTTTCTATGTTAAAGAAAGAAGAAATTCAGGGATTATCTCTTTTCCTGATTATTTTCATGATCATGATTTCAGGTATTACTACGATTGGTTATTTTTCTTATAAGGCATATACAGTTAAGGTCTTCGATCAAGTCGAAAATCAGCTGAAGGCAGTTTCATCACTAAAGATTAAGGGACTGGCATACTGGCGCCAGGAACGTTTTAACGATGCGCTTGAGATTTCTAAAAACCCGGTTTTTTCCCAAATGATCGAGGATTATCTTTCCATTGGGTATACTCCAGAAATCGCTCTACAATTGCAGCACTGGCTAGAAGATATGCGAATAACATATGGGTATTCGCGGATCACTTTTATAGATGCTGAGGGCAGAGAAAGGATTAGCTCACCATTAAGCACAATTCCTTATGGAGAATATCTTCATGAAGAAGTAGCTAAAGTCCTAGAATCTGATAAGGTATCCTGGCTGGATCTCCATCAGTACAAAGATGAAGCAATTCAACTTACTTTGATTGTACCCATCATGACGGTAGAAGAAGACCCCGTACCTCTTGGCGTATTGATTATGGATATTGATCCTGAAAATTGGCTGTATCCATATCTTGCCGAGTGGCCTGGATATAGTGATACTGCAGAAACCCTGCTCGTCAGACGGGATGGCGAAAATGTATTGTTCCTTAATCCTCTGCGTTTCGATCCCAACGCAGCATTAAGTTTAAAGATATCTATAACAAGAACAGATATCCTTGCGGTAAAGGCGGTTCGTGGTTCATATGGTATTGTTGAAGGTGTTGATTACCGCGGACACGTGAATATTGGCTTTGTTCAACATGTACCCAATTCGCCATGGTTTCTGATTACCCGCATGGATCGGGAGGAAATTGAGCGGCCGCTGCGGGAAAGGTTGACCCAGATTCTTGTTCTCATAGCTGCCCTTCTCATTTCATCTGGAAGTGTTCTGACGCTGGTTTGGCATCGAAACCGGGAGCGATTCTATAAACAACAATATAAAATCGCAGAAGCTTTGCGGGTAAGCGACGAAAAATTCAAGAAGATTTTTGAGATTTCTCCTGATAGTGCCTCCATCAACCGACTTGATGATGGAAAATTTGTATCAGTGAATCGAACTTTCGAAAATATTTTCGGATACACCAGAGAAGAAGTCATCGGCCACACCATTGCGGAGATTGGTTTATGGGTGGATCGGAATGAGAGAGAAAAAATTCTTGCAGAAATCAAGGAAAAAGGTTTTATCCTTGATCGTGAGGCTGATTTTTACACGAAAGACGGGCAGATCGTGAGTGGTTTGTTATCGGCAACCATTATCGAAATTGAAGGTCAGCCGCATATGGTATTCACCTCGCGAGATATCACCCAGAGAAAAATAATTGAAAAACAACTTCGAGAAAGTGAAACCCGCTACCGCTTGATTGCAGAGAACACAGCGGATGTGATCTGGGTTATCAATGCTCAGACAAAACAGATTACATATGTGAGCCCTTCGATTATTAAACTCACAGGTTTTACCGTGGAAGAAACTTTAGGGAGATCCATCGGGAATTTCGTGATGCCTGGATCATCGCTGAGTTTCGATGAATTGCTTAAGAAACGGTCGGCTGAATTTTTTGAGCGCGGTTCGCATCCGATTTCTTTTACCGATGAGGTCGATCAGATCTGCAAAGATGGATCAGTGGTATCGACAGAGATAACTACAAACTACTTGCTGGATGAAAACGGGCAGCTTGAAATCATTGGTGTATCGCGTGATATCAGGCAGCGTAAAGCGGCGGAACGTGAAATTCGAAAATATTCTGAACATCTGGCTGAAATGGTTGAAGAACGAACGCGCGAACTCAGGGATGCGCAGGAAAAACTATTACGCCAGGAGCGGCTGGCTGCACTTGGGCAACTGGCAGGGACGATTGCACACGAGCTGCGCAATCCTCTGGGGGTTATCACAAATGCTGTCACATATTTAAAAATGATTCAACCGGAGGCGGATCAAAAGGTACAGGAATATCTGGAAATTATCCGCAGCGAGACACAAACTTCAGAGAAGATCATTGCTGAATTGCTGGATTTCACGCGCATGAAATCAGCTGAAAGAAGTGCCGAACCCGTTTTGGATATTGTTCTCCGAGCATTGGCGCGGAATCCTGCACCTGAAACGGTACAAGTAAATATCCGGATCCCACAAAACCTTTCCCCTGTATTTGTTAATGGGTCACAGATCGAACAGGTGGTTGGCAATCTGCTGACCAATGCCTATCAGGCTATGCCTGATGGTGGTCATGTATCTATACGCGCCGGAGTATCTCCAATGCCGGGTTCGAAAGAAAGCAGTATCATGTTAATCGTCAAAGACACCGGGGTGGGTATTGCACCAGAAAACCTGGAAAAAATTTTTGAACCTCTCTTCACCACACGATTCAAAGGCATTGGTCTGGGCCTGGCAATTTCACAGAAATTGATCGAGGTCAATCATGGAAAGATCACCGTGAAAAGCAAACCAGGGAGAGGAAGCATATTCGCAGTTTACTTGCCTGTGGCGGAGGAGAAACAATGGATCGGGGAGTAAGGATATTAATCGTAGACGATGATCAGCGCATGACTCATACCCTGGCTGACATTCTTGGCATATCTGGTCATCAGACGGTTGAGGCGAAGTCTGCTGCACAGGCTATTGATTTGGTAAGTAAGGATCGATTTGATTGCGTGTTGACGGATGTCCGCATGCCAGAAATAGATGGAACGGCACTTTATCAATTGCTCCGACAGAAACAACCTGGACTTCCTGTAATCCTCATGACCGCTTACGCCGCTGATGAAACCATCAATCGGGGGTTAGAAGAAGGGGTTGTCGGTGTTTTTGAAAAGCCTTTGAATATTTCACATTTATTAGGTTTTTTCTCTAGTTTAGCTAAGAATCGTATGGTAGCCATTGTAGATGATGACCCTGCATTCTGCACCACGTTAAGTGATGTGCTGCAAGAACGAGGGTTTTCTGTGGTGGTTGTGAATGATCCAGAGCGCGAAATTGAAGCAGCATACTCAATTGCTCAGGTGGTTTTGCTTGATCTCAAATTGAATAGCATGTCTGGGCTGGATGTTCTCAAGCGGATTCGCCAAAAGCACTCCAATTTGCCCGTTTTGTTGATAACCGCATATCGTGAGGAGATGGAAGAAACGATAAAATTAGCTCAAGAGTATTCTACTTTTGCCTGCTTGTATAAACCATTTGAGACGAATGAATTAATTCAAATTCTCGAAAAAATCCAATTAGCCAGATTACGGGATGCAATTTTTCTAGAAGGTGATTAAGCCAGGGAGTAAAACGATATAGGTAGAAAAACAACAGGCAGTAAAGAGGAAAGATGATTGGTAATAAGATACGTACGATGTTGGTTGATGATGATAAAAACCTTTTAACCAGTATGTTCGACATTCTGGAATTTAAAGGGTTTGAAGTGTTCCGTTTCACTAAAGGTAAAGAGGCTCTATCCCTGATCGACAATCAAGCTGTGGATGTGGCATTGATCGATCTGCGACTGGAAGACATTTCTGGTCTGGATCTTATTGTTGAAATTAAACAGCGGTCGCCCAACACGGAATGCATCCTGCTTACCGGGTATGCTTCACAAAATTCCGCCATTGACGCCATCCGTTATGGTGCTTTTGGGTATTTTCAAAAGCCGTTCGATATCGACCAGGTGATTCTTTCCATCCAACAGGCGGGGCAAAAATGCCAGGCGGCTGAAGCTCTGGCTGCGAGCGAGCGGCGATTGCGGGCTTTGATCGAAAATGGGCGCGATAACATCATTCTGTTAACTCGCGAGGGGAAAGTATTCTGGTGTAGCCCTTCACTATCTATTGTGTGGGGTTACCCGGAAGAAGAAATTTATGGGCGTGATTTCTTAGAAAAAATTCACCCTGATGATCACGAAATGCTGAAGCAGTCGTTTGCGAATCTGATCAATGAACCAAATGCCAGGTCCGACAGGCAGTATCGCGTTCGCCGCGCAGATGGCGAGTGGCGCTGGGTTGAAGCCACTGCCGTCAATCTACTCGAGGATTCTTCAGTAGGGGGGATCGTTATCAATTTCCGAGATATTACTGAACAGAAAAAGATCAATGATCGTTTATGGCTGCAAGGGTCTGCTCTTGAGGCTGCTGCTAATGCCATTGTCATTGCTGACCGTGAGGGCAATATTATCAACGTGAATCCCGCTTTTGAAAATCTGACAGGGTATTCATCTGCTGAAGCCGTGGGGAAAAACCCGAGATTATTAAAATCCGGTGAGCAGGATCAGACTTTCTATGAGAATTTGTGGAATACCATCCTTAGTGGCAAGGTGTGGCACAGTGAACTGGTTAATAAAAAAAAGGATGGAACCAAATATACAGAAGAAATGACAATCACACCATTGCTTGATGAAGGTGGAAATGTCGAATACTTCATCGCTATTAAACAGGATATTTCAGAGCGGCGAAGAATCGAAAAGGTGTTGTTGAATAGCGAGGTGCGTTACCGCAGTTTCTTCGAAGAATCGCCTGTGGCTATCATGGAAGAAGATTTCTCGGAGGTTAAATCAAGATTAGACCAGTTAAGGAAAAGAGGGGTTAAGGATATATGGCGTTACTGCAAACAACATCCGAATATCATCCATGAATTTTCGCAGTTGGTGAAAATAATCGATGCCAATAAGGCAGCCACAAAAATTTACGGAATTGAGAATAAAGAAGCGCTCAAAACAAATCTAACAGAGTATCTTACAGATGAGAGTGCTTTTGGGTTTGTTGAAACTCTGGAGAATTTACTCGAAAAGAAGATCAATTTTAGCTATGAAACGGTCAATAAAACTATTGATGGCCGACAGATCAACATCATCATTTATCTATCCATCGTCCCAGGGTATGAAGAAGACCTGTCGAAAGTGTTGGTTTCGATTATTGATATTACCGACTTGAAAAAAGCTGAAGAAGAGCTGCGCAGGAAGAACTTAATGCAAGAAAAGGTCGTGGCGCTGGGGCGTGAACTGGCGGCCTTACTGGATATCTCAGCCATCTACCGGACCGCTGAAAGTTATATCAAATCGATGGTGGACTGTCCTGATTTCGCGATCTTTCTTTGCGACGCTTCTCAAAAGAATTTGATTCCCGCATATTTGTCAACCGAAGGAAAAACCATTGATCCCTCTTTATGTTCACCCATTCATTACGAGATTGGTTTTCCAGAATGTGGATATTCTGAGGCTATTGAATCGAAATCTCCTGTCATCGTCACGAATCTATCTGCTGAATCTCAATTGACGATTTGGACTTCAATCAACAAGGATGGTCTACGCAAATCCATTATCGATATCCCTATACTGGCAGAAGACCGGGTGCTGGGGCTTATTGAGTTACAGAGTGCTTTTGAAAATGCCTATTCGAAAGAGGTGGGTGATTGGCTGAGCGTGGTTGCCAGTCAAATTGGTTTATCCATTCAAAATGCCAGGTTGCATGATGATATCTTGCTTGAACTGGCTGAAAGGAAGAAGGCCGAGAAAGAAGTTCGGCAGAACCTGGCTGAACTGGAGCTGCTTTACAAAAATGCACTGGCTGTCAACCAGATGCTTGATCCTGAAGAAATTGCGCAATCCATGATTAAGTTGTTTACCAGGTATTTCTCAGCGAATTACGCAATGATCAGATTGCGTGAAAGAGGAACTGACAACTTGCGTCTGGTTGCCTTCCATGTTCCTGGGCTGTCAGATTCAGAGAGAGAAAAAGTAAAAACACTATTGTCCACCCGCATCAATAAAGTTGGAGATGGAATGAGCGGGTGGGCCATTAAAACCGGTCAATCGGTTCGGGTGCCAGATGTGAGTCAGGATGATCGATATATCCATATCCTGCCAGGGATCCGATCTGGGGTATACGTGCCGATCAAAACAGGTGAGGAGGTGTTAGGGAGCCTTGCGGTCGAGTCAGAGATGTTGAATGATTTTAATGAACGTGATGAACGTTTATTTACGACCATTGCAAACCAGGCAGCAGTCGCCTTTGAAAATGCCTATCTTTACTCCAAGGTTCAAAAAGAGCTAGAAGAACGAAAACTAACCGAAGAAGCTTTAAGAGTAAGTCAGGAACGTTTACAGTCCATACTCGATAATACCAATGCGCTGATATACATCAAGAATCTTGAGGGACGATACACATTGGTCAATCATGCTATGTGTCAGTCTTTCTTATTAAGCGAAGAAGAAATGATTGGCAAAAGTGCATACGATCTGGCTGGTCGTGAGGAGGTTGAAGATCAATTAAGTAATGATCGAAAAGTTTTAGAAACGCGGGCACCGACCACTTTTGAAGAATTTCATTACATCAATGGTGAAAAACATTATTATATTTCGTTCAAGTTTCCTCTCTGGAATGAAGACGGTACGATTAGTGAAATAGGCAGTATATCAACCGATATTACCGAACAGAAGAAAATTGAAGAGAAAATTCAACTGCTTTCTTATGCCATTGACCAAAGCCCCGTTGGGGTTGTTCTGACGGATCTTCACGGCAATATCGAATATGCAAACAATTGGTTTCGAACCTATCTTGGTGACTTATCTACTGATTTTATAGGTCTAAATATTCTCCAATACACAAAGGATATGTTCACTAATGAAGATCTGGATGAAATTGAGCAGACGATCAAGCGCGGTGAGCAGTGGCGTGGGGAATTTCAGAATCAAAGGGCAGATGGTGAGACCTTCTGGTCATCCTTATCGATTTCGCCAGTCATGGATGAACATCAGAACATTACCCATTTACTAGGAATCATTGAGGATGTGACTGCTCGAAAAGAAGCTGAATTAAAACTAATCCAACTCAATGCAGAACTTGAGGACAGGGTAAAGCAGCGTACTGAGGAACTACATTCGGCAAACCTCTCCCTTGAAAAAGCTTCTAAACTAAAAGATGAATTCCTGGCGAGTATGAGCCATGAATTGCGAACGCCTCTTACCGGGGTGCTGGGCCTTTCTGAAGCGTTGCAAAAGGGAATTTATGGTCCGTTAAACGACAAGCAACTGAATATCCTTTTCACCATTGAGGAAGGCGGCCGGCATTTATTGAACCTTATTAATGACATCCTTGATCTTTCTAAGATTGAGGCTGGAAAAACTGAGTTGCAATATAGTCTGGCAGATGCATCAGAGATTTGCCAGTCAAGTTTACGCATGGTCAAGCAGATTGCAGTAACCAGGAACCAGACGCTGACTTTCACACAAAGTCAACCGGATTTATTGATTTATGTAGATCCTCGGCGTATCAAACAAATTTTGGTCAACCTTCTGGGGAATGCGGTAAAGTTCACTCCAGAAAATGGAAATATTGGTCTGGAAGTCTCTGCAGATGAAGAAAAGGATTTAGTGAATTTCACGGTTTGGGACAGTGGGATCGGTATTGAAGAAAAGAATATTGATAAACTCTTCCAGCCCTTCATTCAATTAGACAGCAGCCTTTCGCGAAGTTATACGGGTACAGGTCTGGGGCTCTCTCTGGTGAAACGGTTGACTGAGCTGCATGGAGGGACTGTAACGGTAATCAGTAAGCCTGGTAAAGGCAGCCGGTTTATCGTTTCAATTCCCTGGAAGCGGCAAAAAATCACAGAGATTACCACATCTGTAAATAAGGCTGGCACGCTTTCGGGGTATCCATCTGTAAAAAGGGGGACACGGCCTGACCTGGGTACCATCTTGCTGGTGGACGACAATGAAGTCAACAACGCGATGCTTTCTGACTTTTTGACGTTCCAGGGTTACAGGGTGATCACAGCCATGGATGGGAAGAAGGGATTGGAACTGGCTGTGCAAGAAGCACCTAAGATCATCTTGATGGACATTCAGATGCCAGAAATTGATGGATTGGAAGTTATTCGGCTGATTCGAAAAATGCCATCGGAGCGCTCAAAAATTCCAATCATTGCTTTAACGGCAATGGCAATGGATGAGGACCGCCAACGCTGTCTGGATGCAGGAGCTGATGATTACATTAGCAAACCTGTTAACCTCATGGGATTATTGTCTTCAATAAAGAGATTATTGGAGGAAAAAACATGAGCCAGCCACTTTTATTGATCATCGATGATGATGCCATCACTCGCGAGACTCTCACCGGGTTGCTGTCTGAGTCAGGGTATTATATCAAATGTGCGTCTTCAGGAGCTGAAGGTCTTGAAATGGCCTCAAGGCTGAACCCAGACGTGGTCTTGCTGGATGTGATGATGCCGGTGATGGATGGCTTTGAGGTCTGTCGGCTTCTTCGCCGAGATCCCAAACTGGCAGAAATTCCGATCATCATGATCACTGCCCTGGATGACCAGGATTCTCGGCTGATGGGTTTGGAAGCTGGCGCTGATGATTTTCTTTCCAAGCCGTTTAACACAGTTGAACTTGAGATCAGGTTAAGAGGATTGAGACAGGTCGCCAGATATCGTCATCTACGAGAGGAACGCGAAAAACTACAGGCTGCACATCATCTTTTACAGGAACAAAACGAAGAACTTCGAATGTTATCAGCAAAAGTAATCAGCGTGCAAGAAATAGAACGCCGACATCTGGCAATGGAATTGCATGATGAAATCGGCCAGCAGTTGACCGCATTAAAAATCCTTCTGATCAATCTCGTGAATTATCAAGGCGAAGAGTTACAGGCAGAACGGAAGAAAGCGATTAGCATAACAGAGCAGCTTCTGAATCAGGTCAGGGAATTAACACTCAATTTACGACCAACGATGCTCGATGACCTTGGGCTGATCGCGGCTCTGTACTGGTTCTTTAACAGGTTTACCCAACAGACAAGGATCAAAGTGATTCATAATATCGACCCCCTGGATGACCGGCGGTTTCCGGATGTTATCGAAACGACCATATTTCGAGTAATTCAGGAAGCGTTGACCAATATCGCGCGCCATGCCAGGGTGGATGAAGTGATGGTAACGATGAATATTGAACCCCATCACTTGCGGCTCTCAATTGTGGATTCTGGAAAAGGATTTAATCTTCATCAGGTCTCTCCAGGTAGCTCAACCGGAATTTCATCTATGCGTGAACGTGTTACCCTGGCGGGAGGAAAATTTAACATTCAATCAACTCCTGGGGAAGGCACTATAATAGAGGCAGAATTTTCTCTGCCAGAGATGGAGTAAAAGATGCCTGTAACAGTTCTTCTCGCAGATGATCATAAGCTTGTTCGTCAGGGAATTAAATCCATGCTTCAAGCCCAAAAAGATATTTTGGTGATTGGCGAAGCCTCAGATGGTGTGGAAGCGCTAAAACTTGTGGCTGATCTCAAACCAGATGTTGTCTTGATGGATGTGATGATGCCCAATCTAAATGGGATCGAGGCGGCTTTTCAAATTCGCCAGCAAGGGCTTAAAACACGGGTCGTTTTTCTGTCGATGCATGCGAATGCTGGCTATGCGGTTCGCGCACTGCATAACGGAGCCCTTGGGTACGTGATCAAAGACGCTGATTTCTCTGAAATTGTGGATGCCATTCACAACGCCATCGAAGGAAAGCGCTATTTAAGTAAAGCTATTTCGGATGAGGTCCTCGAAATGCTTCTATCTGGCGAGGGTGAAAAGAATGGCTCACTGGAAAGCCTCAGCCCCCGCGAGCGTCAGGTTTTACAGATGATTGCAGAAGGAAATACCAATCTGGCCATTGCAGAGAAACTATCTCTCAGTGTTCGTACGGTTGAATCGCATCGCGCACGTGTTATGTCTAAGTTGCGTATCAGTTCACAGGCTGAACTGGTCCGTTTTGCCATTCAACAGGGATTAATTGATGCGTAATTATCCGTAGTAGTCGCAGCGAAATTTCGTAAATGTGTATCAATCATTTTAGTATCGGTACGATTTTGTTCAGCAAGACTTTTCTTTACAATTGTCCTATGGGAATTATGGTTGTTGCTTTTTGCATCAATATTAACTTATTATCATGTAATAAGGGGGAGATGTGAACGAAGACACATCGGTTATTTTGAACCAGGCGGCGAAAATTCTGATCATTGATGACGAACCGATTGTTCGCTTGACACTCGATGGTCTCTTGAGACAGGATAATGTTCAACTTTTGTTTGCTGAGAATGGGATGAAGGGGTTGGCCATGGCTCAGCATTTCATGCCGGATGCCATTTTACTGGATTTAATGATGCCAGATATGGATGGTTATGAAGTCTGTAGACGGATTAGGTCCAATGCAGAGCTCGCTGAAGTGCCGGTGATCATGATCACAGCCCTGGATAACCGTGAAGCACGGCTTTCAGGGTTGGAAGCCGGAGCTGATGATTTCTTGACCAAACCGTTTGACAGCATGGAAATCCAGATTCGGATCAAGAATATTCTGCGCATGAATCGTTTCAGGCATATCATGGATCAGCGAGACCGGTTAACCAAAATCAATTCGGAGCTTGTTACAGCATATGATAAGACGATAGAGGGATGGTCGTTGGCTCTCGACTTACGTGACCGTGAGACTGAAGGTCATACGATAAGAGTAACAGAGACTACGATGGAAATGGCGCGTTTGCTTGGTATTCAGGACAATGAATTAGTCCATATCCGTCGTGGAGCACTCTTACATGATATTGGAAAATTAGGGATTCCAGATTCAATCTTGTTAAAACCAGGAAGTCTAACCGAAGAAGAATGGAAGATCATGCGCCTTCATCCTGTGTATGCTTTTGAATGGTTATCTGAAATTAAATATCTGGAATCGGCCATCGAAATCCCTTATTGTCACCATGAACGTTGGAATGGAAGCGGTTATCCGCGGCATTTACGAGGAGAAGAGATTCCTCTTTCAGCGCGAATATTTGCTATTGTTGATGTCTGGGATGCCCTGCGTTCTGAAAGGCCATATCGGAAGGCTATGCCAGAAGATAAAGTTAGAGCGTATATCGCAGCTCAACGAGGGATTGAATTCGATCCGCGTCTGGTCGATCTCTTTCTCGAACACATCCATTAATAAAAATTAATTTGACCTGAGATACTTGCTCTGTTCACTGGCTCGAAGTTATTTGTGTTCGAAAAAAATGAATCAGTAATTTTCTTGACATTCACTCCATCACGTCCTATACTACGAATACAAAAGTGAACGGGGAGCCTGGCGCACCAGGCTGAGAGTAGGGAAGTCGCCCTAGACCCGCATAACCTGATCCGGATAATGCCGGCGGAGGGATTGTAAACTTGAGTGACACCCTCCCTGGCGGAGGGTTTTTTTTGATGACAAAACATGCAGTGATCTTTGCCAATGGAGAAATGCACATTCCAGAAGCCGTTCGGAAAATTGCCCAGACTGCCGATTTGAAAATTGCTGCTGACGGCGGATTCTTCTACCTGCAGCAACTTGAAATGATGCCTGATTTGTTGATCGGTGATCTGGATTCGGTGACAGCAGAACAGGTATCGCTGGCTGAAGCTGCCGGTTGCAGGGTAAGAAGTTATCCGGTCGATAAGGATGAGACGGACCTTGAGCTGGCTTTGCTGGCTGCGGCGGAATGGGGTTGTGACAAGATCACGGTTGCGTGTGCCCTTGGCGGCCGCTTGGATCAAATGCTGGCGAACATCCATCTTTTATGCTTGCCACAGTTAGCTGATATTGATTTGCGTATAGATGATGGAAAAGTCGAAGTTTTTCTCATTCGGAATCAAGCAGAAATCTTAGGAGATCAAGGTGACCTGTTATCACTACTGCCACTTACCCCTGTGGTGTGCGGCATCACTACAACAGATCTTAAATACCCCCTGATTGGGGAGACTTTAGTTTTTCATCAAAGCAGAGGGATCAGCAATGTCATGCTTAAGAGCAAAGCCCTGGTTGAAATTCAATCTGGTTTGTTACTCTGTATTCACGATCGAAAAGAGGTGTTGATATGAAAAAGAGATTTTTGTTTCTTGCACTGGTTCTACTGTCACTAGTTTCCTGCTCACCACAGTCGAGCCAATCAACTCTAACCGTGATGACGCACGATTCATTTGCAGTTTCTGAAGATGTGGTGAAGGCTTTTGAAACTCAAAACAAAGTCAGCCTGGTTTTCTTAAAATCAGGTGATACCGGGACGATGTTAAATCGGGCAGTGTTAACAAAAGATTCGCCCCAGGCTGATGTTCTTTATGGGGTTGATAATACTTTTCTCTCACGTGCCATTGAAGAATACATCTTCGAGCCGTATACCTCACCTTTGCTTGTAAATGTGAGTGAGGATTTTAAAGAGAATCTCGCCGGTAAGGTGACACCGATCAATTTCGGCGATGTTTGCATCAATTATGATAGACAGTTCTTCTCAAGTCACAATCTTGCAATCCCCCAAACACTGGATGATCTGTTGAAATCAGAGTATGGCACTTCTGAATCTGGAGCCCCGCTGCTGGTTGTGGAAAATCCTGCTACATCTTCGCCTGGGCTGGCGTTCTTGCTGGCTACCATCGCTGAATATGGTGAAGAAGGGTATTTAGAGTTTTGGCGTGGGCTGAAAAACAACGGGGTGGTCGTCGTAAATGACTGGGACACGGCGTATTACACAAACTTTTCCGCTTCATCAGGCAAAGGACTACAGCCGATGGTTGTTTCTTATGCCACAAGTCCTGCAGCCGAAGTGATCTATGCCAGCTCACCTCTTACCGAACCGCCGACAGCGTCGATCCTTGGAGTGAACACCTGTTTTCGGCAGGTTGAATATGCAGGAATTCTGAAGGGAACCAAAAATTTATCCATGGCTCAAAGATTCATTGATTTCATGCTGGATGTTCAATTTCAAGAAGATCTGCCGTTGCAAATGTTCATGTATCCAGTAAACCAGAATGCTTCCCTTCCGTCCGAATTTGAAAAGTATGCTCAAGCGGCAGATAATCCCGCGGTACTAGATCCGGCATTGATTTCAGAGAAGCGCGATCAGTGGATCAATGATTGGACCGAGGTGATGTTGCCTTGAACAGGATAGATTTAAGGGGGATCGGATTTAAAGATTCAGGAATAGCTTTGTGGTTATTCCCACTGTTGCTATTGCTGGTCTTTTTCTTTTTCCCTATGGGATCGATCATGGCCGTTATGTTCTCACGGACGGATATTATCGATCTTGGGCAGATCTGGCACCCGTTGGGATTTACCGTTGGACAGGCGGTGCTTTCAACGATACTCACTCTGGTTGCAGGTTTACCTGCGGCGTTCGTCTTCTCGCGTTTTAATTTTCCAGCTAAAGGATTCATGCGCACACTGACCATGCTTCCGTTTATCCTTCCCACAGTTGTGACAGCAGCGGGATTCAATGCATTGCTTGGGCCCCGTGGTTGGATAAACCTTGCTTTAATGGATTTGCTGGAAACCAGCATCCCGCCTGTCACTTTTTTAAATACATTCACTGCCATTCTGGTGGCTCACATTTTCTACAACATTGCCATTGTGATCAGGGTCGTCGGGAGCGCATGGGCTCAGCTCGACCCACGGCTCGAAGAGAGTGCCCAGGTGTTGGGTGCATCACCATTACGAGGCTTACGAGAGGTAATTCTACCGCTGCTCAAACGCCCAATTTTGGTATCAGCGCTGCTCGTGTTCTTGTTCGATTTCACCAGCTTCGGTGTTGTGTTGATGTTGGGAGGTCCAGGTTTTGCCACTCTTGAGGTTTCGATCTATACCCAGGCGCTTTCACTGCTTAACCTGCGCATGGCAGGGATTCTGACGCTGCTTCAACTCACCTGTACGATTGGAATCACAATTTTTTATACAAAGGTGTCTTCGAACCAGACGGTTCCCCTTTTTCCCAGGCTACAGGGTGAAGGGACTCATTTGCCGCGAACCTGGGTTCAAAAGGTCATTGTGTTGATCGTCATGCTCTTCCTCTTTCTGCTGCAAGTTTTACCCCTGTGTGCGCTCGCTGCCAGATCGATTTCTCGATTGGAGGCTGATCGCGGAGAGAGAGGAGAGGTGAAGACAGGGTTAACGCTCGATTTCTATCAGGAATTGTTTATCAATCGTCAGCAAAGTTATTTTTACGTGCCCCCTGTTCGGGCGATGATTAACTCGCTTTTTTATGCAGGCGTAACCATGGTCATTTCTACAGCAGCGGGAACGATGCTGGCTTATGCATTTGTCAAAAAGCCCTGGATTAAACGCTGGCTCGATCCGCTCATCATGCTGCCCTTTGGGGCTTCGGCAGTGACACTTGGGCTGGGTTTTATAGTAGCCTTCAACCGCCCGCCTATCGAAGCAGGGTCTTTTCCAATGCTGGTGCCAATCGCACACAGTTTGATCGCCATGCCCTTTGTAATGCGCACTGTGCATCCAGCCATAAGTTCCATTCCGGAGTCGCTGCGCCAATCAGCGGCGGTTCTGGGGGCTTCACCACGGCAGGTTTGGCGGCATGTCGAAATGCCAATTATTCGCCGGGCATTTATTGCCAGCGCAGTTTTTGCGTTTACGATATCACTTGGCGAATTTGGAGCAACTTCCTTCATTGCAAGCCCGAAAAACCCAACCCTGCCAGTAGCGATCTATCGCTACCTTTCACAGCCAGGTGCAATGAATTACGGGCAGGCGATGGCCATGGCGACGATTCTGATCGTTATCTGCGGAATCTCGGTCTGGCTTCTGGAGAAATTGCAAGGCGAGAAATATGCAGGAACATAAGGGAAACAAAATGGAAAATCTGGAAGTGGTTGGTTTATATAAGGAATATGAAAATGAGCCTTTATTAACTGGGGTGAATTTCAGGGTGGAACCAGGCGAGACGCTGTGCCTGCTTGGGCGGTCTGGCAGCGGAAAAAGCACCATTCTGCGTATCATCGCCGGGATTGAAAAACCAGATGCAGGGAAGGTTTTTTGGAATGGTAAGGACCTGGTTGAAGTACCGACCTTCAAGCGCAACTTTGGACTCATGTTTCAGGATTACGCCTTATTCCCACATTTGACGGTGGCCGAAAATGTTGGTTTTGGTTTGAAAATGAGGGGTGTTTCGAAATCAGAAATGGTTAAAAAAGTAAGAGAAGCGCTCGAACAGGTGAACATGTCAAGTTTCAGTGAAAGGCGCGTCACTGATCTTTCTGGTGGAGAGCAGCAGCGAATCGCCTTGGCGCGTGCTCTGGCACCACGTCCTCTGCTATTGATGCTTGACGAACCTCTCGCAGCCCTCGATCGTGCACTGCGGGTGGAACTTCAGGAAGAATTGCGAGATTTGTTAAAAAAGACCGGTATCCCGGCGATTTACGTTACCCATGATCAAGAGGAGGCCATCGTTGTCAGCGACAGACTGGCACTTTTGAATGACGGTCGAATTGTGCAGTGCGATCAAACGGAAAAAGTATTCCAATTTCCATCCACCCGCTGGGCAGCCAGTTTTCTTGGAATGACCAATTTTATACCGGGCACAGTGATCGAAACATATCCACTCAGGGTTAGAACGGATTGCGGCATTTTCGAAGCATGGAATCCTGCCCCGGGTCATCCTTTTAGCGTTGATTCACCTGTGACTCTACTGATCAAACCAAAGGGTGTAGGATTTGCTGCTGATCTGTCAGTACCCAATCATCTCAGTGGTTTGATTAATCGGGTGCAGTTTCGTGGCGATCATTATCGCTTGCAGGTGAAACTAAATTCATATGTTGAAATGGAATTTTCTTCAACTGTAGAATGCATCGCTGGACAAAAAATTTTCATTAACCTGGCACCTCAGGATGTGATTGCTCTAAAAGAATGATCGTGTTGTGAAGGGCTATTGATTATCTTCGAGAAATGGTTTATAGATCAATTCAAATTTTAAGGTTAAAGCATAGATTCCAGCTAAGATCAAAAAATTCGTTATATGCCAAAAATATGCAAAAACCCACGAGTTGACACTTGTGGGTTTAGAAAAATCCAGGAAGATTTAGGTTAGAAACCAATCTGTGGAATGATGTAATTAATAAGAAACCAGAGAAAAGCCAGTAAACCAATCGTGCCGGCACAAAAAGAAAGCAACATGACGACCACTGTGAGCCAAATCTGACGTTTCCTTCTGGTAACTACTTCTGGATCATTGTGAGCAGGATGCTCTTCAAACGAATTCATCAAAGATTCGATCCTGGAGTCTGTTTACGTTTCTTATATATAATGCGTGTCACTATGATGGTGGTGACCAGAACCAGGATACAGGCTATGATCACAGGGATGATGATAGATAACACCGAGACCACGGTGGAAGTAGCCTGTTCAGCGATCGAGGCTGGCACGTTTCCAAGCCCGCCAGTTGCAGCATTCACGGCTGGTCTCACAGCAAGGGCTTTCACAGCGTGCACTCCACCTGAAACCAATAACCCCGCGATCAGGGCAAAAACTGGCTTGACTTCGCCGATCTGGCTGGCTGTGGCGGCGAAGACGATGGCGCCGGCTGTTGGTCTGATGAAAGATTGGACAATATCATTGATATGATTCACGCCTGGAAATGCATCCGCCAGGATTTCAACGATGGTCAACAAGATCAATACTCCGATCACCCACCATGAGGTCATGACATTCCACGGCTCTTGCAGATGGATCAGGTCTGTATATCGTGCTAATAACGCCACCACCAGCAGTGGAATGTAGGCGTTCAAACCCGCACTGGCGGAGAGGCCAAAGGCTGAGAAAACATTAAAAATGTCCATTTTTCCAATATCCTTATAAATCAATCATTTACCAGGATTTCGTGATCATCAACCGGGCGAAATCCATCATTCCAACCTGAAAGATAGCGGTAATCATTCCTATACTTAATATACGAATTCCATCCCGCAAATGATGCAGCGTATTTTCTTTTTTTAATATGATACACCAAAGCAATGTGTAGATCATTCCCAGCACAATAAAGATCATGCCAGTGGATGAAATAGCGATTGGGTAGTATAGAAACGGAATATCCAGCAGGATCAAAGTTCCAACAGCAGCAGCCATCAAAATTAAGACAACGAGATCTATCCAACGGTCAAGGACAGGCCTGGGCTCTGCCTCTGTCCAGAGCGTTTGATGCCATAATGGCAGAATCAGGTTTGCCAGTGAAATCCCAAACAGCAACCCGGTGATCAACCTCAACCGGTTATCGGGTTGATAAAATGGTTCAATGCCGGGTAACAGGGTCAGGGAGGAGTTGATTCCGTCAACGATGAAAGCCGCACAGAACAATGACAGAACAGCAATTTTTAACCTGGATGGTATGCCTGTGCGTTTCCTTTTAAAAAAAAGAAAGGGTAAGGAAAAGAATAAACCCATGAATGTTCCTGTGCATCTTGCACACAGGGGCAGCGTTTTTCCTCCTATGGTTAGTGAATGACTCTCTATCTGATGGCAGACCGAATACCCGGCGGCGTGCAATTTTCCATCAATACCCGGTGGTGTGAGAATCAGCCACGTGCCTAATGCAGTAAGCACGAGGATTATCAGAAAAATGGTTATTAATTTTTTCCGCGAATCAGATACTGGGAATATGTTTTCCATAGTGAAAATTATAAATCGAAGTCGGGCAGAGACAAGCGTATGGGTTTCTTGACATTCACCATGGTTTATGTTTTACTTATCAGCGTAATGATAATGCTATCCTAACGATGAGGAGGTGGTGTCTACGATGTGTAATAGTTTTAAACACAGCGCTGCGGCATCCCTCCTCGCGATAAAGTAGGGAAGCCGCAGCGCCAAAATCCAGGAGCCGTCGAATAGACGGCTCTCTGGCTTAAAAAGGCTGAAATGACCTAAAACACCTTTTTAAGCATTTTCATAAAATTGAACATCGGCATATAATCAGAAAAGCAAAAACCAGTGGAGGAAGCATGCCGTCAGTAAAAGAGCGTTTTATAAATTATGCAAAGATCAATACCCAGTCTGATATGGAATACAAAAGCCATCCCAGCACAGCCACTCAATTCGATCTGGCCCGGAAACTGGAACAAGAATTACTCGATCTCGGAATGGAAGATATCAGCCTGGATGAAAAATGTTATCTCATGGCAACTTTGCCGGCAAATACCGACCGGCAGATCCCGATCATCGGTTTCATCGCCCATCTAGATACCAGCCCGGAGGTCAGTGGTGAAAACGTGAAACCGCAAGTCATAGAAAATTATGACGGCGGAGAGATCGTGCTCAATGCTGACCTCAATATTCGCATGTCTCCCAAGGAGTTTCCTGAGTTATCCAAATATATCGGACAGGAACTGATTACTACCGACGGCACGACCCTGCTGGGAGCAGATGACAAAGCGGGAATTGCGGTGATTATGAGCGCATTGGAATACCTCGTTACTCATCCTGAAATCGAGCATGGCAAGATTCGTGTGGCCTTCACACCCGATGAGGAAATCGGTCATGGTGCTGATTATTTCGATGTACAAAAATTCGGTGCAGAATTTGCGTATACGCTTGATGGTGGTGAGATTGGCGAGCTCGAATACGAGACCTTCAACGCAGCAGCTGCAACCGTGACGATCAATGGCAGAAGCGTCCACCCTGGTTCAGCGAAAAATCGTATGATCAATGCTCTTCAGGTTGCCATGGAATTCAATGCGATGCTGCCGGCAAATGAGCGTCCTGAATACACCGAAGGCAGAGAAGGTTTCACTCATCTGGTTCAGTTTTCTGGTGGAGTTGAGTCCGCAAAAATGCACTATATCATTCGTGATCATGATCGAAGCATCATGGAGAAACGTAAGGGATATTTGCAGGATGCCGCAACATATTTGAACAAACGCTATGGCGAAGGGCGGATCGTGGTTGATATCAAAGACCAGTATTACAATATGCGCGAAAAGATTGAACCGGTCTTTCATATTGTCGAGACTGCCAGTAGGGCGATGGTCGCATTGGGAATTCAGCCGATCATGGTGCCTGTGCGCGGAGGGACAGATGGCTCCAGGTTGTCCTTTATGGGGTTACCCTGCCCAAATCTCTTTACGGGTGGGTTTAACTTTCACGGGCGATATGAAACGCTCCCGACCCGGTCTTTGGAACGCTCAGTGGATGTGGTGTTAAAAATTATCGAGCTGGTCAGCAAATAATGATTGAAAACCTCCGTTCAGATGAACGGAGGTTTTGATTTACGATTGGATACCATTTCTTTGCTTGCGTGAAAAATATTCATTCATAGCCAGCGCAATCAAGATGATTGTGCCGCCAATCAACAACGAAGGGATGTTTGTTTTTTCGCCGAACACCACCAGCGAAACGGTTACGGCAAGAGGGATCTTAAGATCATTAAATATGGCAAGTGTGCCAGCGTTAACTTTTCTCGCGCCGATGTTCCATAAAAAGAAACTGATTCCAGAGGCGACGGCGCCCAGGTAGAGAATCGTCCAGACCTGTTTGGTTGTAAGCGTAATAGTGGATATTGGGACCAGGATACCAGTGGCCAGGGCAGTAACGACCACCGCTCCAAGATACATGTATCCAAAAACATCTCGGTCTTTTAACTGGTCGTTGTTAGCCATCAGCTTTCGATAGTAGACCTGCCCAAATGCATAACAAAGGTTAGAAATTTGCACCAGTAAGAATCCAGTCATAACACCCGGCGATTCGATCTCTCCGCGTTTGATCACCCAGGTGCCTGCAACAGTGATGATAGCGGTCGCGAGGTGTAGCAAATTAATTTTTCGCGCAAAAGCATCATCGATCAGGGTTACGAAGATCGGGGTAAAGATTGTGAAGAGGGCAACTTCGTAGGCCTTGAGGGTACGGAAAGCTGCAAGGTATGTAAGATACATAATTCCAAACTGGAGCATACCGGCCAGAAATAGTTTAAACGCCAGCCTGCCATTGATTTTCTTGATTTTAAGGAAAGGTAAAAAGATCAAAAAAGATATCATCAGGCGGGCGAATCCCACAAAGTTGGAATCCACACCGGTCAGATTACCTTTGATCAATCCAAAAGAAAATGCCCAAATTAATGAAACAATAAATAAATACGCCATAACACCTCTCAATCTATCGTCAGGACAAACAATATAACACGCCGCAGCGGTTTCTTGTGCGGATTATTAATCATAGAATCACAAGATGAAAATCTTGTCTTTTGTGTTCTACGATCTGTCTTTCTTGCGGTAGACCATTTCCCCCCGGGTTTTACCTGGCCTTATCTCCGGCTTCATTCGTAAGATCGGAATTTAAAAAAAGAGCAGCTGGGGGCTGCTCAGGCTTTAGTATTTGTTGGATCATTTTTTGGAAATCGGCAGGGTTACTTTTACGCTTAATCCACCTTCTGGTTTATTGGCTGCGCTGATCTTGCCCCCTTGGGCTTCAACCAATTGCTTGCAAATTGCCAGCCCCAGTCCTGCTCCTCCGCTTGCACGGGCGCGTGATTTCTCGCTGCGGAAAAAGCGGTCGAAAATAAAGGGGAGATCCTCGTCTTTTACACCGGGGCCGTTATCTGATACTGTGATTTCAGCATTCTCACCTTTTCTAGCCAGGCTTATCTGGATAAAACCATTTTCTGGAACGAAGCGCAATGCATTGCCGATCAGATTGCCAATTACCTGTTCGATACGCTGTGAGTCAACAGTCGTGATCAGGTCTCTTTCAATTGTTTCGAGTGAAATACTTACTTTCTTTGAATCTGCCTGTGGTTCGAAAACCCCAATGGTTCTTCGTGCCAGGTCAACCAGGTCGGTTTCTTTCATTTCAAAATGAAGCTGGCGGGTTTCAGCAAGGGTGAGCAGGCGAAGGTCTTCAACGAGCCTTTCGAGGAGGTAGGTTTCTTCGAGTGCCTGAGCGATATTCGTTTCGTTGGATGGATAGATGCCGTCCATCATTCCTTCCAACTTGCCGCGGATCACTGAAAGCGGTGTCCGTAATTCGTGGGCGATATCTGCAAGCATGGCACGTCTTTCGTTGTTATTGCGCTCCAGTGCTTCAGTCATTTTGTTGAAATGAACGCCCAGATCATATAGATCGTCTTTGGATTTCTTCAACTTAATACGCGTACTTAAATTGCCAGACGCCACACTCTCAGAGGCTGCGATTACCTCCGAAAGCGGATTGACGACACGCCTCATTAAAAGCACGCCGATGACTACTGTCAGTAAAACCAGCAAGACGCCAACCATGAATATGGGGTTCATTGTTCCGAGGGTTAGGCGAACAGGGCGCGATACCTGACGCTTTTCTGAGATTAATGTTCCAATGATCCTTCCGCGTGCAGTCAGCGTGGTCTGCTCAATTTCAACCGGCATCTTGATCACATTCGAAGGCAGGTTGGAACTGTATTGTCCGTAATACATCACAATTCTGCCATACTGGTCAATGAGGATGAAATTTTCCCAGTCCATACGGATGAGTTTCGAATTTGGAAATAAATCTGGATCGACAATGGCTTCAATGCCATCCCAACTTCCCCGGCCCAGGTAATACGCCTCGAGGATGGTTGCATTCGGGTCACGATAGAATGGATTCTTTTCAGTATTACGGCTGATCTCAAAAATTGTAAATCCTATAAGCGCAACCATACCCACGACGCCCACAACTAGAAATGCGCGCACCAGAATCATGATCAGACGGCGTTTAATTGACTTAATGGATGTGGCCGAAGGTTGAGACATAATAAAATTAAGCAGTAAATTTGTATCCAACCCCATGAACGGTGACGATGCATCCGGGTTCTTCACCTGTGGGATTCAATTTTTTGCGTAAATTTCGAATATGTGAATCGATCGCTCGTTCATAACTCTCGAAAGCCACCCCTCTGACGGCAATGAGAAGTTGAGCACGGGTAAAAATGCGTCCGGGTTGGCTGGCAAGAGTGGCGAGGATTTCAAACTCAGTTGGAGTGAGGGCAATTTCGCGGTTGTCAAGGTTGGCGATAAAACGATTGCGGTCGAGGGTCAGGTTGCCGCTGCGGATGACTTCTGCGCTGGTGTCTCCTTGAACCCGGCGCAGCACAGTGCGCACTCTGGCTACCAGTTCACGCGGGCTGAAGGGTTTAGTCATGTAGTCATCAGCACCAAGCTCAAGCCCGATCAATTTATCACTCTCTTCCACTCTTGCAGTGAGCATGATGATTGGCGTGGAACCTTCTTTTCGGATTTCACGGCATATATCAAGACCATCAATATTTGGAAGCATCAGGTCGAGTACGATTAGATCTGGCTTTTCCTTGTGAAATTTCTCTAATCCACTGGTTCCATCCAGTGCATTTACCACGTCAAATCCTGCCGCTTTTAGGTAATCGCGGCAAATTTCAACAATTTTTGGTTCGTCGTCGATAATCAGAATCTTTTTTGGCATACTTTAATCATTATCCCTTATTTTGTCTTAATTTGGCAAGAGCGAAACCGTAAAACTGTCTTTACGGTTCCGCTCGTTAATTATGATATATCTTCAACGAAAAAAACTGTTTTCCTGGCTGTAAACAAGATCAATCCAATCACACACATTGACAGGGTGATTTTAATGACAGCTTCAACGATCGACAGACTTTCCCTGACACTGAAGAGTGAGATGACTGCGGGTATTAAGGCAGCTGCACTGGCAATGATTGCTGTGAACTTTGCCCATTTCTTATCGAACCATATCCCAATGATTCCCAACAACCCAAAGAGCAGCACCATACCCGCCAGTGCATATTGTGAGAGGATTTTCAACTTCATTTGAGCATCATTCTGCCTACCTCTTCCCATTCCTTGTAGGGGTTGCATGTTCCCATCCGGCAAGTCCTGACCCATACCATCTGGAGGGTTTCCATTCATCTGACCCGGTTGAAAATCACCATTCTGTGGTGGAGTAAAACCATCCTCAGGTAGATCACCAAGATATTGCAAAGGTTGCCCGTCTGGTGGATTGTTTACTCCAAAAATACGGGTTCCTCCGATCATGGGAAGAACACCAGCCGCTAAAATGAGCAGGAACAGCACAATTATCGTAATGATTTTTCTTGTTTCCCAATGAGTTTTCATCCTTCTATCTTCCCCATTTAAATTATTCATATCTCAACGCCTCGATGGGTTTAAGCTTTGAGGCTTGATAAGCCGGATAAATGCCAAAAAACAGGCCAATCAAGGCGGAAGAGGTGAATGACAGCAGGATCACATCGAATGTTACCTTGGCTGTGATTAAATCAAGATAGGTAAAGATTGTTGCTATTAACGAACCCAGGATGACCCCAATGACGCCTCCTAATACAGCCAGGGTCATCGTCTCGACAAGAAATTGGAAAAGGATCGCCTTTTGCGGGGCACCGACCGCTTTACGTAAACCGATCTCGCGGGTCCTCTCGGTGACCGAGACCAGGGTGATGTTCATGATCCCGATACCACCGACTAGCAGAGAAATCCCTGCGATGGCTCCAAGGTAAGCCGACATGGTATTGCTGATGTCGCTAAGCGATGAAAGCATTTGTTCCTGAGAGGAGATCGTAAAACCGAGGTCATCGTTCAACCCGAGTTTATGCTGTGAGCGCAGGACTAACTCGACTTTGTACATGATGGTATCGATGAAATCCTTGCTCTCGGCAGAAATAGTGATGCCTGAAAGAGTGTAATTACCATTATAGACAGCCATCGAGCCGAAAATCCGAGCGTAACCTGTGCGGATTGGGATGATCACACTCGAGTCGGCACTGCCTATTCCAGAAGTGCCTTTGGAAGCCAGAACTCCGATAACCTCGAAGGATACATTATTGATTTTGATCGTCCTGCCCAATGGGTTCAACCCTTCAAACAAGTCGTCTGAAACATCCTGTCCGATCACAACCACCCGGCTGCGCTCAAGATTGTCAGTGTCAGTAATGAAGCGGCCGGTCTCAACCTCAAGGTTGTTCACTTCCAGGTAGGCTGGCAATGTTCCGATAACGCTGTAATTTGTTGTGCGGCTGGTAGTGGATACCTGCGTTTGCGACGAGTAGTATGGAGAAATACCGTTGATTCCCTCTACTTTTTCCTGAATGGCTTCGTAGTCCTTGTACATCAGCGATGACGATCTGGATGCCCCGCCCATTCCTGGACGAAATGACCTGCCTTGAGAGATAGTGATCAGGTTAGTGCCCATGCTTTCCACCTGTTCAGTGATGTTGGATGTGGCACCCCGTCCGATCGATAATAGAGCGACCACCGCAGCAACACCGATGACAATTCCAAGCACGGTCAATGAAGAGCGCAGCATATTGGCGCGTAAAGCTCGAATGGCAACCCTCACGTTATTGATCACATTCATTGCAACACCTCAATTATTTTGTGATTGTTGTTGTGGTTACCGTTGACTAGCACTTCGTCTGGACGTTTTGTGCCGGCTTTAATCGGGTTTTTGACAGCTTCGTCACGAACAATTTTTCCATCCATTAGAAAGATGATGCGTTCGGTATGTCGCGCAATGAACATGTCGTGTGTGACATAAACAACAGTTTGATGTTTTTCGCGGTGAAGCTGCTGAAAGATAGCCATGATCTCATCACCATTTTTGCTATCAAGGTTGCCTGTGGGTTCATCTGCCAGCAAAATGGAAGGTTCGTTCACAAGAGCCCGGGCGATGGCCACACGCTGCTGCTGGCCTCCAGAAAGCTGGTTTGGGTGGTGATGGAGTCGGTCAGACAATCCCACTAATTCCAGGGCTTTTTTTGCTCGTTCAACGCGTTCCTTTGCTTTGGTTCCGTCATAGGTCAGAGGAAGCATCACATTTTCCAGCGCGCTTGTTCTAGGAAGCAAATTAAACTGCTGGAAGACAAAACCAACTTTGTGTGCCCTGAGATGGGCAAGTTGATCCTCCTTCATTTTTGACGTATCTTTATCGTCGATCAGATAATCACCACTAGTGGGTGTGTCGAGACAGCCCAGGATTGCCATTAAGGTGCTCTTCCCCGAACCAGATGGACCCATGATCGCTACCATTTCACCATCTCTGATCTTAAGACTCACACCATCCAGGGCATGTACTTCGCTGTCGCCTACTTTATATATTTTCGTTACGTTCTTAACTTCGATCATAATAATTCCTTCTTATTGTCAATCGGAATATCTTTGATCAAGGCATCATCCCGCCACCTGAGGGAGGATTACCGCCACCCATATTTCCACCGTTGAAGCTCCCGCCAGGAATGAAATTATCTCTAGAAGACTGGGTCTCGGTGGTTTCTTCATCGGATGAAGATGTCGAAGTGAACAATTTCACGATATCCCCTGCTTTTAGGTCGCCATCCACAACAACGGTATCATCCACGATCTGACCGCTGACCACACTCACACGTTCTTCTCCGTCATTCGTGATTCTGATCACATATTCTCCCTGGGCATCACTCTGAACTGCTTCGATGGGTACGAAAAGAATGGATTCTGGATCTCCAGTTTGAATGGTAATGCTGGCAGTGGCTCCAATTAGGATAGAAGGATCTGCCTTATCTAATTCCACCCTCACGGTGTAATTCACCACACCAGAAGAAGAGCTGCCAATTGGATTGATGAAAGTGACTTTTCCGGTGGTTTCTTTTCCGGGGAATGCATCAAAAGAAATCGTGGCAGAATCCCCTACCTTGATGTTCGCAATCGAAGTTTCATCAATTGATACTTCCACATACATCTTGTCACGGTTGACGAGGATCACAGAACTTTCGCCTTGAGAAACCTGGTCACCTACCTGGTTATAGATCACAATCACTTCACCATCAAATGGTGCGATGATTTTCATTCTATTCACTGTGGCTTGCGCAGCATCCACTGCTGCCTGTGCAACAGCGATGTCATCCGCGTTAGGTCCATCCTTAACGCGGTCATATTCGCGCTGTGCACTTTCGAGTTCGGCCTTGGCCAATTCGAGATTGGCTTTGATCGTCTCTTCATCTAATGGATCAGGGGTGCTCTTGTAATAATTTAAAGTTGTCTTGAGCTCATTGACGGTTTCCTGGCAATTAAGCACGTTCTGGACGGCCTGGGCTTTTTGTAGATTGTCGTCAGCCAGGCTGCTTAAATTTGTTAATCGCTTGTTGGCTTGTTTGAGTTGAATCTCAGCAATATTCAAAGCAGCTTCTATTTCCGCGATATCAGATTTATCACCATAACTGACACCGATCTGGTAATAATCTCCGAGTGCATCTTCATAAGCGGCTTTGGCTTCTGCCAGGGCTACAGCGGCCCGGGCAGTGGAAGAGTTCGATTTTGCATCTTCGAGTGCTAGTTTGGCCTCTGCCAGATCAACGTATCCCTGGATCACTTCAGCGGGTACTGTCGTGGAGTCCAGTTCAATTAAGACGTCGCCATTTTTGACAAAATCACCGGTTTGAACGTTTACAACACTGACGACGCCGCTTGTATCCCAGGTCAGGGTGGCCACCTGATCTGCCTGCACAGAGCCAGACGAATCAACGGTATCTGTTAACGTTGATTCAGTTACGATTCCTGTCCCGGCTTCTGCAGATACTTTCGTGTTCTTTGCACATCCAGCAAGCAAAGAAGATATGGCTACAATTGAAAAAGCAGCCAGCAACAATGATTGAGGTTTATGAGACATACCTTGCTCCTTGGGTAATAATTTCACTCTTTATATTAATTTTCAAATATGGAGAAAATGTGCAGGCTGATAGGATATTTATTGAGAGTGGGTCAACTTTATAGACACCCTTTGGTATAAAAGCGTTCATCCCTTGGCACTTACCGTGAGCGCAAGGGATGAACATGAGAATTTGTTCTTGTCACAGGAGGAGAAAGAAGTGTTCTCTGATATTGATGTTAGATCACTGGTATGCAGAATTTGTGTAGAATTGGTGGATTTTTATTGACTTGTAAATGCAGAAGCAGTGATGAATTAACTTCACTCTTATGGGATTTTCTTAGGTTTGGGTTAGATTCACTTGTTTCAATATTCTCAAACAAGAAACAGGAGTTCGATACTAACTCCTGTTTCTTGATCAAGATTTTCTTAGAAGGAGGGATTATTTCGCTGAAAGCACACTTTCGGCTTTGATTTTCTTAAAATATGGCGTCCATAGGCTGCTAAGGATCAATCCGCTGCCAAACAAAATGAACATGCTGCCCACGATTGACATTACTGCATGGAAAGCGTCAGCGAAGTTAACGCCGTTCCAGGTGTGGGTAGACGCCATGAAGAACTGAATGGTCAGGCAGAGCACACCCACAACGATGGCGGCTGCCCCGCCGCTCTTTTTTCCTTCCTTACGCGGTGCCCGGGTGTAATCTACCCCCTGCCAGATTGCTGGAATACGGAAAATAAGGAAGACTGCAAGGGTCAATACCGTCATGTAGACCACAGCATCGACGGGCATGGATGACCCACGCAGGCTGCGGGACGTGATGATATGGATGATTCCCACCACCACACCAAGGATTAATGCGGTCAATGCTGTTTTATATGAACCAGGCTTTCCTTTTACAAGCATTACGACCGCCCGGATACCCAGCACACCAATAGCAATGGTCACGATGACATAGAGGATATACAACCATTGGAAGGGGGCAAGGGGTGCCATTGAATCCCATTTTGTCGGGAACAGTGCCGCGCAGGATGTTCCTGCTCCACCTAAAATGGTGAACCCTGCAGTAATGGACATCAACAAGATACCCAAAAAACGCAGGAATTTTGATATACCGCTGTCTGGTTTCATGTTTGTTCCTTTCTTTGTTTTTTATAGTGCAAGCAGTATCATTGCTGCAAGCATATACACCGAAGCAAATTTAAACAGACTGAAATTCAACTTTGGTGACGGTCTGACCATCATCAGAAATGCCAGGATCATCAGCCCGCCAGAGAGAATACCCAGCAGGTGCAGGATTCCTTCATTTGCACCGATCAAAACTGCAGCAGCTCCAATCATTACCGCAGCCAGAATGCTGGAAATGGCAATCGTGACGTGGGTAAAGTGATCACCATAAGTGGAAGGAAATGTAGGAATGGATGCAGCCGAGTAATCATCGCGGTAACGCAGACTGAAGGTCATGATATGTGTGGGGATCCAGAAGAGAACAGCAAGCGAAAGCATGATTCCAATCCCATCCAGATGCCCCATACCCAGCGTTCTTCCGGCCAGGATTGGCATTCCCCCGGCGATTCCTCCCCAGATGACCGACCAGCAGGTTTTTCGCTTTAGCAGGATCGTGTAGAGGATCACATCAAAGAATATTCCCGCAAAGATGACCAGGGCATACAACGGAGAAAGCAAAAATGCGATTCCAACTCCTATTGCCGAGAGAACCAATCCTAACCGCAGGGCTTCTGCGGGTGATACCCTGCCGTTGGCGATAGGTCGGTGGTGGGTGCGATTCATGACTTGATCGATATCGCGGTCGTACCACATGTTTAAAACTGTGGAACCACTGATGGAGAATATCAGGCTGAACACCAACCCTACCATCGTGGACCAGTGGGTGATCGGGCAGCGCGCACTCATATATCCAGCGAGCCCGGTTACAGTGAGTAGCCCCGTTTGAAGGCTCTTAAAAAGGGGCCAAAAGTTTCTTATCCGATAAAAAATCTTTTTCAATTTGACTCCAATACCAGTAAGTTACCGGACACAGCGGAAGCCCACACCCGGGCTGGTAAACGTTGGTGTCGCGTTGTTTCTGACCCAGACACGAAGGTTGTTTTCGTACACATCCTTGCTTCCTCCGCGCATGTAGCGGTAGTGTTGAGAATCATAAATATTCGCAGTCCACTGCCAGACATTCCCTGCCATATCGTAGACCCCATACGGACTTGCTGAGTTGATGGTTTCGTATCCGTTATAGGTCGAGCCGTTATAAAAACCTACCGGCGTGGTGCGCGATCCGTAACGACTCATATCTTCGAAGGGATCACGACTGGAATAGTAGTTAGCGTTGTTACGGGCGATTTCATTGCCCCAGGGGTATGGGCGTCCATCGGTGCCACGCGCAGCCTTTTCCCATTCCATTTCGGTCGGTAGACGCCAGCCGTAGTATTCGCAATATGCTTTTGCTCCGAACCACGAAACCATCGTCATTGGGTGATTTGCCCACTCGTCTTTGGGTGAAAAAGCAGAACCGTCAAAATTTAATTTCAGATATGGATCGCCCACAGGAATGTAGATGTAGTTACCGGCAGCGATTTCCACTTCATGCCGGGTTCCAGAAAATGGATCACCGGCATAGTAACCTTCAATCTGCCCGTTGTTCAATATTGCCGAACCATCAGCAAGAGCTGCATTCAAGAATTCAGCGTACTGGGCGTTCGTAACATCGGTCACCATGATCTCATAATCATAATCAATGGATACTTGCTCATTGAATTGTCCTTGCAGGAAAGGTCCGGCAGGAATAACTGTCCATGACGATGGATCAATATTGGTTTCGAACACTGGTGGAGCGGATTGAAAATCCACCTTCTGGCAGGCGGTGAGGACGAAGGTGAGAACCAGCAGTGTGATTAATAAACGTTTCATTTTGCCACCTCGTCTTTCTTGGTTAATCTCTCTTCAATTTCATTGGCCCAATATCCTTTCTTTTTGAACAGGTCAATCAGCCGCCAGACCATGATCGCCGCGAGTGTCAACAGTAAGACCCCAAGGCCGATGTCACCTGCAATGGTGGTGCGGTTGAGGAGGGGCTGTTGTTCAGCTTCGATAACAAACAGGCGGCGCATTTCATAGATTGTGACAGCCCCGAAGGCCACATCCGAGAAGATGATTACCAGCCAGCCGAACCACTGACGGGCTTTTCCTTTGAGCCCTGCCAGATCAGCATAATATAGAAGCAGGATCGTAGCCATTAGCGTTCCCAGGATATGCCAGTGGCCGGTCAGGATGGAAAGTTCGTCAATAATTTGCCACTGGCGGAAGATTTCATCCAATTTAACCGCTGTGAAAATACCAACTCCACTGACGGTGAAGTTCATAAAAACCATTTGCCAGGTAGCACCGAATTTAAGCGGATCGCGTACCAGGGCAGCAATTCTCTGAAAAAAATTCCCTTTTTTCAATCCCTTTTCAGCCAGGCCGGTGCGTATCAATTTATCCCATGAAAAGATAACCAGAAAAAGCGCGCCAAGCATGGCCAGGGTAGAACCGCCATAGATGATGAAATGAGCGATCTCTTCGAATGAAACCACCAGCCATGTGCCCATAGAAAGGATGATGGTTCCTGCAGTATAAAGCGGCATGGCAATCTTGTGCAGATTACCCTTGAAATCCATCCAGCGGCCAATAATCAGGGCTGCAGCGATACAGATCAAAGCCAGCATGATGTGCAGGTGGCCGATCACCGAAAGATCGAGCGCCAGTTTATGGGGTTCGCGGACGACATTCTCAGCCAGAAATGCCGTGAACCCATTGCCAAAGTACGAGCCGGGGATCGCGCCAAAAATTGCAGAAATGAGCGTGGTCAATGCCATGGCGAAAAACGCGATGCGCTCCATATCGAACCCCTTTTTGGTATGCGCATAGGTCATATCTGTCAACTGATATGCCTTTTGCCAGGGCCAGAGGGCCACCAGAAGCATACAACCTGCAAAGAAGATCAACGACAAACCGGCGATATAGATTCCATGAAACGCCCAGTTGTGCCCCCAGTATGCAAACGGTAATCCTCCAAAGATAACCATCAGGTACCCGACGGTGATGGTGCTGTTGATGGTCAATCGCTGACCGTCTTTCATCTTCAATAAGTCAGTGATCATGTAGACTTCAACAGCGACCACGATCATCGCCAGTGTATGATAAAGGACGATCAAACGGCCTTCACGTTCCGCTGGATCAAGATTCATTTTCAAGGCTCTGATCACCACATCCTTGATCCCATAATCAGCCATCGGGCCGGAAAGCATGCCAAACAAAGCTGAAATGAGAGCGGCGAATGCGATACCCATTAAAATCAAGCCTTTAGTAGAAGAAAAGAGGAATCTAAACCTTTTATATATCCACTGCATTATTTATCTCCTGTGATAATTTCAATCACCTGATAGCATAACAAAAGCGGTTGATTAAGTCATTGACTTTAATCAACTTGATAAAATTCGCATATGGTTTTATTCGGGTTTAGAAATCCATTCGAGCGAGGTTCTGCAGTCGTTTCAAGTCTTTTATGGTGATTTCCTGACGGGTGCAGGTGATGAGGTTGTCGAGTTTCAGTACTTTCAGTGTACGGCTGACCGCTTCTGGCCCTGTCACAATACGGGCAGCGATGGTTTTAACCGGGTGCTGTGAACGATCAATCGGCAGCGTTCCACCTTCACTGATGTCGATCAGGTGCTTGGCCAAACGGGATTGTACCGTACGGAAAGAAAGGTCATCATAGTGAGAAATGAGAAGCCGGTTGCGTTTGGCAAGGATAGTCAACAGGGCGATGCCAACCTTGGGAATATCAAGTAAGATTTTCTGAAATTGAGTGTAACTGATATGCCACACAATAATATCAGTGGTCGCAATTGCGCTGATCGGGTTTGGCCCACCATCCAGCACAGCCACCTCATTGAACATAATCACTGGCGAGAGTGTGGCTAGAATTGAGATTTGACCTTCGGGACCTTCTATGCAAAGATCCACCTGACCATTGATCAACACAAACATGCCTGAGCATGGATCCTCTGCATGAAAAATAAATTGACCGCTGTTGTATCGCTTGGTGTGGCCTGCGTTGATAATGGCAGAGACTGCATCACGGGGAAGACGATTAAATTGCTTGACTTTATGGAGCATATCAACAAGTTCTTCGCGTTCGATCATATCTCCATTATATATTGATAAGATTTCGTGGAAATCTGGAAATGTGGTTTAATTTACTCATGACTAACGACCGCTATTCAACCTTCCTTCAACAATTCCCTGAATTTACTGAAACCATATTAATTGATGATTTGCGGGCAAAAGAATTTTCTCGGCTTGATCGCAATCATCAGGTCTACCTCGATTACACGGGTGGTGGAATCTATTCGGAGTCTCAAATTCTTTTGCACCAACAGATGTTACTGGAGGACGTGTTTGGGAATCCGCATTCCTCGAATCCCACCTCAAGTGTGTCAACCATGTGGGTTGAAAAGACCCGCCAGGCGATCCTGAATTTCTTCAATGCATCGCCTGACGAATACGTAGTAATTTTCACCCAGAATGCCAGTGGTGCTCTTAAACTGGTGGGTGAATCATACCCGTTTGGCAGCGAGTGCAGCTACCTGTTGACTTACGACAACCACAACTCGGTCAACGGCATTCGCGAATACGCACAGGCCAAGGGTGCAACGGTCCGCTACCTTCCGGTTTTTCCACCTGAAATGCGGGTGGGAGAAGAGAAACTTGAAGAGTATTTGAAACAGGGAAAGGTGGGTTGCCACAACCTTTTCGCATATCCGGCGCAGTCCAATTTTTCGTCGGTTCAGCATCCACTGGAATGGATTGGAAAGGCGCAGGCAGAAGGATGGGATGTGCTGCTGGATGCGGCGGCTTTTGCTCCAACGAACCGTCTGGATCTCACGAAGTGGCATCCAGATTTTGTTCCCATTTCTTTCTACAAAATGTTTGGATATCCGACAGGCATTGGGGCACTGATCGCCCGGCGCAGTGTTCTTTCGAAGCTTCATCGGCCGTGGTTTGCCGGTGGAACAATCACCGTTGCATCCGTGCAGGCCAAAAAGCATTATCTTGCGGATGCACCGGCGGCATTTGAAGATGGAACATTGGATTATTTAAACATCCCTGCGGTGATGATTGGGCTTGAATTTCTGGATCGAGTCGGGATGGAACGAATTCACACAAGGGTCAAGTGCCTGACCGGTTGGCTGTTGGATAATCTTGAGCAAATGAAACATCAAAATGGCAAGCCGCTGGTGCGTATTTACGGCCCGCTGAACACTGACAGGCGAGGTGGAGCGATTGCGTTGAATTTCTTTGATCCTAAAGGAAATGTCATTGACCACCGCTGGATCGAAGCCAAAGCGAATGAAAAAAATATTTCATTGAGAACCGGCTGTTTCTGTAACCCTGGCGCAGGAGAGGTAGCGCTGGAAATCTCGCCATCAGAGTTAATCACCTGTTTTGGACGTCCGGATCATGAACAACGATTAACCTATGATGAGTTTCGATTATGTATCAATCACAAGGCTTCTGGTGCGGTACGAATTTCAGTGGGAATGATGAGTAATTTTGCAGATATCGAAGCGATGATTCAATTTGCGTCCTCGTTGACTCAGTAAGCCATCAGATTCTCTGTAATATCAATGGATAAATTTTGAACGCCTGAGATTCCTTGGGCGCTCAAGTAATTACGCAGTTTTTCGTTTCAACCCCGGCCCAGGTTGCCAGAATGATCCAAAATACTTGTGGATGAAGTTATATTTAGCCATGTGTAACGATCACTTATTCTTGCTGACAGGTGATCATGGAGACCATCGTAAAACAAATAACGCCTGCTCGTAATGGCGCGGCAGGCAAGAATGGGTTTATGTACCCGTCTGAATTATGGTTTTTTCGCGGTGTGAATTGCTATCGTGCCAAACATCCTGATTCTGAAAGTAATTTCAGCAAATCCCGCATCTTTCATCGCACCTGCGAGTTCCTCCGCTTTGAGAAAATTACGGGTTGATTCAGGTAAGTAGGTATAGGCTTCTTTATCACCGGTGATGAGAGTGCCCAAGAATGGGATCACATACCGCAGATAAAGACGAATCAGAGGAGAGAGAACGTTTGGACGTGGTCGCGTGGTATCGAGGATGACGATCTTCGAACCAGGTTTTAGCACACGATATTGTTCACCGAGAGCCTGGTAGACATCGCTCACATTGCGCATCAAGAAACCCGAAATGACCGCATCAAAAGAATTCTTTTCAAATGGAAGGTTGAGTGCATCAGCGGTACAGCGCCGGATTCCATCCCATTGATTTTCGACCGTCATCATCTCCAGCGTGAAATCTGCTGCTGTGATTTCACACAACGGGGTGTGCCGCCGGGCAGTTCTCGCCAGGTCACCGGTACCGGTTCCCAGATCCAGCAGCTTACTGTTAGCAGTAAGATCTGCCAGGCGGATGACTTCCTTTCGCCAGCCAATATCCATGCCACCGGTCATAATGCGGTTCATCAGGTCATAGTGCCGGGCGATGCGGGAGAAAGTTTGATTAACATATTGAGCGTGGTCTTGAGGGGTGTGATTAAGCATGGTTGAATTTTATTATGAAATGATAGAGATGAGAGAAATAGTGGTTTAGATCATTTTCGGTTAAGAACACAACGACAGGTATTAAAGAGATTTTATGACCACATAATCTTGATTATGTTACTCAATTCCTCATCCTGAAAATTATCTGCAAAACGGCTAAGGATATCAAAATCCAAAGGTGCCGAATGGCCGCCGATTCTGGTAACAATGATCGCTGCGCAGGCGTGACCAAGTTTTACTGCTTGATAGGGGGTCAGTCCTTTAATCCTGCCTGCGAGAAATCCACCTGCAAATGCATCCCCCGCGCCTGTTGAGTCTATTACTTCACGAATCTGGTACGCTTCGATAAATCGGTCAATCGAGCTATCGGCAAGGTAACAGCCTGCCGCCCCTGTTTTTAAAATGACGGTTTTGATTCCTGATTCTTTCAGGTATTTGAGTGCATCCTTATCGCTGGTGGATTGTGCAATTAACTGCATTTCGCTTTCATTTGGGAAAAAATATTCCAATTGGGAAAGGATATCTTTATGATTATGAATTGCTGTTTTGGCAAAATTATATGAGGGGTCAAGAGAAATTTTGGCCCCTGCTTTTTTTGCCTGGCGGATCAGTTCGATCGCTGTCTCTTCTGAATATTGCGATTGAAAAGCATAACCTGATACATGTAAGATGTCGCCCTCTTGAAACAGTGCGGGATCGATTTTGCCATAAGGTTCGTAAGCAGCTGCTCCGCGAAAAGAGACCATGGTGTGTTCTCCGCTACGGTCGATCAAATCAATCACCGTCGCGGTTTTTCCATCGACCATCTTGGTGAATGAGGTATCCACGCCGTTTTGCTGGAGATCTTCGAGTACGATTGTTCCTAACTGGTCCTTAGACAACAGACCCACAAATTTCACATTAATTCCAAGTCTGGCAGCGATGACCGCGCAATTTGCCGCTGATCCACCTGGAACCAGCTCAATGGAATCAGAAATGATGTCACCCCCTTTATCAGGGAGAGACTGGATCAGGGCAGTAACATCCATAAGAGCGTCACCGTATACAATTAAACTTGCAACCATTTGATAACTCCGATAATTATTTTGATTCGTCAAAGACTTGTACTGACCAGATCTAAAAATTCGAAAATTCTAAGACGATTAAATTTTCTTAAAAAGATCTTGCAAGTAGGAATCAAGATCGCTGACATTCCTTACAGTAATAAACACTTCCTCCCAGGTAAGCCTCTTTAACAATCGGCGCACCGCATTCAGGGCAGGGAGTGCCTTCGCTTTTGGATGACATGATGACCTTATACCCTCCTGGTTTTCCGAAAAGGTCTTTTTCTGTATCCCTGCCGCCCAGGTGCGTCATTTCTGCAAGGGTTTGCTTAAGGCTGAGAAACAAGGTGTAGGTTTCTTCTGCAGATAAAGTGTTCACTTTGCAATGTGGAGAGAGTTTTGCCTGCCATAGAATGTCTTGCAAAACGCCGTTTCCGAGTCCTGGAATACGCTGTTGAGTTGCAAGGGCAGCTTTTAGATTGAGGTTCATGGTTTTTTCATTGGTCAAGATTTGAAGAAAATAGGCTTCATCAAAAGCCTCATCATTAAAAGGGGAGGGTTTTTCCTTTGCAGCCAGATAATACGCATTATCAAAGGGGTCTCCATCGATCCAACAATAGAGGCCGCCATACATTTGAACTGATGCAGAGAGCGCGCTGCCGTCTGTAAAGGACAGTAAAAGTTGGTGTTTCGATGGAACAGGATCACCTGCCTGGTGAAAACGAAGGTTGATTCCATCGCTAAAAAGCAGGTGCGCATGATTGAGTTTGATTTCGACCATACCTCCCGCTGCTTCTGCTGAAAGAATGCTTTTTCCCTTTAGGCGGTCGGGGTATTGAGTCGGGTCGCCATGATACCAGGCAAACTTGTGGGGTGAAGATGCAACCAAAACCGATTTGATAGTTTTTTTAATCAACGTCTCTTCAATTTGCCTTGCCAGTGTATTGGCTTCAGGTAGTTCGATCATTCTTCTCCCTCACTGATTTCATGTTCTTTCATGAAATTTATAATCTCGCTGGGCGGCATAAACGGATTTGGAATGCGTACATCCAGGAGATGGCCGTTCAGCCAAATCACATGCGCATAGTCTTCCAAATTTAAAACACCACACACGCCTTCATATTGTACCAACAGGTCTTCAAACCTCTTACGGATGGATACAGATTCACTAAAAAGGATACTCATGGTGGAGCCGGGAGTTCCAAACTCGAACAAGACCTGATCAGGATCTAAAACCCGGTTATCGAAAACCGCAGGGTCATTGTATACTGTGATGTAGATACTTCCGACAGGTAACCCCAGCGGGCTTTCTGCAGCTAATAAGTTAAATTTCTCACGAGAAAAATGTTTCAGGTATGTAATGATATCGTCATCCGGTGGGAAGTAAATGGATGCTGCAAATCTGAATTGCGGGTCGTCATGATAGATGATGCGCTCATTTCTCCCCCAGGCTTCCAGGTGTATCAAACGAAAATGATCGGGGTATGCCACGAGGGTAGGCAGAGGGCAGGGACGTGAGATACTGGTGATTCCCTGCAAAACGTCCCACAGCGCTTCGCGTTTGAAATACAGCAGATAACTGTAGTCCAGACCCATTGCTTCTTAATAGTATCAAATTTGACGCCCGAGGGCAATTATGGCAACAGAACCACTTGATGGCTGCTGCTGAATCAATCTGGTCGATTTTTCGCGTGGTAAAGCGCTAATGAGGATTCTTAAACCCTTTCCTTCACCTTCCTGGCGAAAGCGGCGCCAAATCTCCGTCCTTCTTCTAACTCATCAGAGGTAGGGGCACCTTTAAATTCGAGACTGCCAAAGGATTGCCATTTTAATTCTACGATCCAGTCATTGTACTCACGCTGACCGCCACCCAGCCAGGCACAGCTTCCGAAACCGGCAGCAATCTTGTTGAAGATGTGTTTTCTTTGTGCCATTGATAATACATTGGCCATAGTAGGGAATAACTTTCCTTCATAAGTGGGTGCACCGATCATGACGCCCTGCCTTAACCATAATGATGGCAGTATATGGCTGATGGAATCTTTTGCCACATTAAAAATATTGATGGGAAGTCCTTCGTCTGCCATCCCCTGAGCGACAGTTTCCATCATCCGTTCAGTGTTGCCATACATCGAGGCGTAGAGCAGTGTTGCAGCCGGGTCACCGGGTTCACCAGCATACCCTGCCCAGGTATTGTAAAGATCGATAATGCGCTTGGGTGAATTCCGCCAGATCAACCCGTGCGAGGGAGCCACGATTGCCACTGGAAAGGCTGCCAGTTTAGCAATGGCATTCTTCACCGGCTTAGAAAAACTGGCAACGATGTTAGAGTAATAACGCAGGGCCTGTTCTTCATACCAGGCAAGAGGGACGTTCCTGTCATCAAAGATTGTTCCATTGAGGGCACCGTAACCACCGAAGCCGTCGCACGAGAACAGGATCTTTTCGGTCATCTCGTAAGTCATGATCGTTTCGGGCCAGTGCACAAAAGGTGTAGAGAAGAATTTCAATTTATGAGAACCAAGGTCAAGTTCTTCTCCATCCGCGACTACCTGAATATTTTCAGTAATACCATAGAACGATTCCAGCATTTCTCTGGTCTTTGCAGATCCAAGCAGTTTAACACTCGGAGCGAGTTGGATGATGGCCTTAAGCGCGCCAGAATGATCGGGTTCAAGGTGATTAATCACGATGTAATCAAGCTCGACAAGATCGATGAACGTCGTGATTTGATCGATCAATTCATCGGTGGTCATTTTACTGCACAGGTCAATGATGACCTTTTTCTTGTCTTTGATCAGGTAACTGTTATACGAAACCCCTTCATCACGGATCGACCATAATCCTTCAAATAACTCAGTGTGACGATCATTGACCCCAATCCAGTAGATTGATGGACGAATCTCAACAGGCTGCATGGCTCAATCCTTTCGTATTTTTTGATTAATTTATTGTATCGTAACACATTTGTTTTGAGCGAATATTGTAAATGAGGTTAAAATTCATTAGTTTCATCCTGCAAGTTTTAGAACGAAACACTCAATAAAATAACCCATCAGGTGATCGTGAAAAAACATCTTTCCTGGCTAGTCAAGCATAGAAACGCAATCTACTTCATCCTGGGAACCCTTCTGCTGGCATGTGGGGTGTTTTTTACAGGGGTGGAGTGGTTTGCATTTCCGTGGCTATTCTCAACTTCAAATCTGCAGCTCATTGTTCTGACAGCGTTCGATTTACTGTTGATCTTCACGTTAATTGATATCTACTTCTGGAGAGGTCGAAAGCGTCAATCTACTCTGGCCTGGAAACTGGCGCTGATCTTCACAGGTATTAACCTGGTCATTCTTGGTCTGCTGTTTTGTTATTACGGGCTTACTTCACGAGCCGAGATTCGTTCGGTTGCCATGGTCTTGAGGTTGGTGCCATACCTGACGGTGATCCTGGGCGGGGGTTTCCTGGTTTCTCTCTGGAAGACAGCTCGAGAAGGATTTCGGAAGGGCTGGACTTTCATTTCATTTGAAGATGACCAGCACACTGTAAGCAAAGAATTACCACTTACCGTGATCATCCTCAGCATATGCTTTGCATCAGGCCTGGTTCTGCGGTTCATCAACCTGGATAACTTCCCGTTGTATGTGGATGAATACCCTCATGTTCGTACTGCGCTCAGCCTCATTCATGGCGAACAGCCATCATACACGCGTGCATATTATCTTGTCACATTGCCAGTCTATTTCAGTTTCAGGCTTTTAGGAGCTCACGAATGGGCGGCACGCCTGCCGATGGTCATCATAAATATGCTGGCAATCTTCCCCTTGTACTTTCTTGGGAAAAAGATTAACCCCTTTACGGGGCTCGCCAGCGTGGTTTTATTCACCGTCAATCCATGGATCGTCTCGGTGGCGAGGACAGTGAGAGAATATGCAGTTGTTCCCTTTTTCTTTTTCCTATCGGCAAATTTCTTGCTTGTCTATTAGATGTTGAGAATCAAACTCTCAAACTTTATTTCAAACGTCATATTTGGAAAATTCTGACCCTTGTCATTATTGCAGCTTATATATTGATTGATCCTTTCTCGAATTTTAAGATCATCCTCGTTAACTATGTGGTTTTTATTGTTTTTCTGGTTTTCAAATTCTGGAAGCGAATCAAATCACGCAGGACTCAGATCCTCTGGGCTGTGATTGCTTTTCTGTTGGCGTGGGTGGTTCTTGAAATTACCGGGATTGTTTCCAATTACATCGATATTTTCTTTAAAGATATCGGAATTCAATACTGGGAATCTCTCGTAAGCAATCCCTACCGGCAGTGGTATTACCTGCTGCCTGTTGTTGGCTACCTGATCATTTTTACTGCCTTTTTCTTTTCGTTGAAGTTCTTTCTTGGAACTCCACAAAAAAGTGACGTGGCGTTATCTTATTGTTTCGTTATCTTTTTCGTAATCCTTCTATACCTGGTCTTTTTCTTAAACGAGGGTGTCTTTTTAGGGATGGTGCGCTACGGCTCGCTGCTGGAGTACTGGTATGTTCTGATGATGGCGGCGTTTTTCTTTATCATGTACTACCTGATGCGCAAATTCATTCAAAGTCGGGTTTTGCCTGTATTTTTAACCATAATCATACTTTCGGCCTTTTTTATAAATTTCCCCGCATTTTCCGCGATCTATCAATTCACAGGAGGAATCCACCCTGTAACGCGTGAAGGGCATCTGATTATAGAGCCCGCATACCAGATGCTCATTCCACTGATTGATGAGGATGACGTTATTCTCAGCACTCAATTAACCACTTATGATGAAATGCACGATGACGTTTTTCGTGATCATCTGATAGTTCTATATTCTAATCTGGTTGGAGATAAATCTATCGGAATAAATGACGTTATCATCCGTTATCCTGAGGGTTGGATCATTCTGAACGACTCATCGGATTTACCCGAAACAAGTTTTTCTGTCACTGACAAAACGATCGACTATCTTGGAAAACAGGGTGATATGTTTATCTGGCATTGGTATACTAGTCAGTAAAGCATTAATTATGACTCTAACTAGAGTATGACTCAATTCCTTTCAAATGATCTCATCAATCGCTGTTGTTTGTACAATAGACTTGATTTGACCTGCCAGCCCAGTTCCCTCATTCTGTTTTGTCAATAAGAATGGATATTGAAAAAATGAAATTTGTCTTGCCAAGGGTCATAAAGGGTAATCGGGGCGATATCGCAAGCCGTTGGGGATTGCTGCGTTCGCTGAAGCTCTTAGGCTACGAGGAAGTCACTGTTTTCACTCATCTACCGGGTGATATTCCAGATCTTTCCTATGAGCGACGCTCGATTGGAAAATTACGCAATTTACTTCCGAACAAAGAAGGTTGGCAGACTCTGAAACAATCTGACATTGTGCTATGGGCTGCCGGGTTAGATCTGCAGGATGATTCCAGTTTGGCGAAATTGATCTATCTGTGGCTGGTGTTCCATGTTTATCGGTTGATCGGGTTGAGAATTTGGTGTTTGTTCCAGGGCGCGGGACCAATCACGACAACTCTGGGTAAAAAACTGGCTTCTTCGGTGTTAGGGTGTGTGGAAGTGTTCGCGGCAAGAGACCCGGGAACCTACAAATTGGTTTCCTCCTTATCCTCAAAACCGCGCCTTTATCTTGGCCAGGATGCGATCTTTCTGCCAGGGTTGGAACTTGACCTGGCAAACGCTTCCTCGGAAGTGCAGGCAACGAAAGACCAGCGCCTGGTCATCGGAGTGAATGTACGTCAGTGGTTTCATTTTACTGCCAGTTTAATTCCGTATGAGTTTTCGAAACAAAAGTACCGCGAACGTTCACTCGACAAGATGGAGCGTTTGATTGAAGTATTTCGCGAACTCATTATGAACCTGCGTCAGCACTACAACGCCAGGATTATCTTGCTCTCAGCCTATCAGCCGGGAGTGATGCCCTGGGAAGATGATCTTCCCTGGCTGGCGATGATTAAACAAAAATTTGCCGATGATCCAGAAGTGATCCTTCCTGATGAGAGTCTTACGATTCCTCAATATTTTCAGCAGATGAAAAGCCTTGATCTCATGATCGGAATGCGCCTGCATTCGTCACTTACCGCATTGCGCTTTGGCGTACCTGCAATCAATGTCAGTTATACCCTAAAGGGCGGCGATATCTACCGCCACCTGGGATTCGAAGGAAACATCGTTGAACTTGAAGAGGTTCTAGAAAATCCGCACAAGCTTTTTTCAGCGGCGGCAAGGTTGATTGAGAACCTCGAAGATCAGCGTTTGCTGGCAAAGCAGAAAGTTTCGAAAGTCATTGACGATAACTTCGCGCTGCTATCCAGTATCATAGGAGACTCACACCGTGCAGAATAATGTGGATACCGGTAAGAAGAAATTTAGCGTCAATCAAATCCTGCGTCTCATCGGAACGGTGATCTCAACCGTTTTATTCATCTGGCTTCTAAGCAAACAGGATTGGCTGGTGATCTGGCAAAATCTGAAACAATTCCCTGTCTGGCTGTGGCCGGTTTGTCTGCTACTGGTGATCAGCGGAATGGTCTGTAATGCGCTGCGCTGGTATTTGTTATTACGTGTGCAAAAGATCCAAATTCCTTTTGGTGAAGTGATTCGTACAGTGTTTGCCGGGGCGTTCGCTTCGAATTTTTTACCCTCCACAATAGGCGGAGATGCTTTTCGGATCATCAGCCTGCTGCGTTTCACAAAAGACAAAGCCTTGAGCGTGGCCTCGATCGTGGTCGATCGTGTATTGAACGTGCTTGCCACATTGACCATTTTGCCGTTTTCCTGGATCACTTTCGGCGACAAGCTTTTTGATCTTGTCTTTCAGGTTGAAAATGCAACAGCCGCTGCTCTTGCGGTGCCGGGGCTGATTAAAGTGTATGAATTCTTTCGACGCATTGTGAAGCGGTTGTTCGAGGCCTTTGCCGGATGGGCGCGCCAGCCATGGATCCTGGCCGGGGGATTTGCCATCTCGTGGGTGTCAATCTTTGTCACTTATGTAAATGTATGGCTTCTGGCACAATTTCTGGGGATTCCGGTGAACCTGGTGCAGGTGATGGGTGTGGCAGCGATCGTTTACCTGGTCACATTGCTGCCGATCTCGTTCAATGGATACGGCGTGCGCGAAGTGATCTACACAACACTTTATGTATCTCTGGGGGCAACTACCGAACAGGCAGCAACCCTGGCACTGGTCAGCCGCTTTTTCATGCTGCTTGAAACCCTCCCGGGAGCGCTGTGGCTTTCGAGGATATTACCTGACAAAGAGGATTCACTTAAAGAGGTGTAAGGTTTCTATTCCTAAGTGAACTCAATAGATTTCTGCTGAGTACCCCCATAATTTTGTTCAAGCGATCAAGGTTCGTCCTCTCAACAAAGGTTTCAATGAGATTTTGAAATTGGGAAGTGTTACTTCTTAAAAAAACCTTATTTTTATTTTACTTTGTTGAATATGGTTTCATACCTGTCAGCGATATTGCTAATATCGAATTTGCGCGCCGCCACCAGACTGGCGTGCCGGGCTCGCAGCAGCAGTTCCGGCGTTGAAAGATACTTTCTCATAGCGTCCTTCAAGGTTTGAACGTCGCCCGGTTCAGCTAGAACCCCGTTCTGCCCGGCTTCCACCAGGTCAGTAAACCCGCCCACGTTATTGGCTACGATCGCCAGCCCTGCTGAAAGTGCCTGAACGCCGACAACCGACAATCCCTCAGAGAGTGAAGGCATCAGAAGGATGTCACTCTGTTTGAAGCAAGAGATGACTTGCTCAGGATTGACCCAGCCTGGTAGCGAAAAGCGGTCTGCAAGCCCAAGTTCTGTGATTCTGGTCTTGACCGGTTGATAGAGCGGTCCGTCTCCCAGCATCGCGCAGTTCCATTCAAGGTCGCGCACTGAATCGAGAATGTCAATAAAGGCAAAGAGGTTCTTTTGCGGCATAAACCTGCCCGCGAATGCGATGCGTGGCGGGCGATTAACGCTGACCGGGCGTTCTTGGGGCTCGATCTTCATACCGTTGGGGATGATCTCGGGTTCCACATGATAATGTTTGCGTGCGAGAGAAGCTGTAAATTCGCTCACCGCTGCGATGCGCGCGGCGTGCTTCCATACCGGTATGGTAAAGGGAAACACCCATTTGAACCAGCGGCCGGTCTTCTCAGGCACCCCGCCCGGAACATCGCCCAGATGAGCCGTGAGGACATAAGGGATTCCCGTCAGCAGGTGCAGGACATATGCGCTGACCCCGGCAGGAACCGCGAAGTGGACGTGGATCAGGTCAGGTTTCCACCGGCGGATGACCTTCAGCCCGGTGAAGATTGAATTCAGGATATAGACACTCATCCCAATAAAACCGATGCGGAAGGCTTGTTTGCGTAATGAAGGGACACGCAGGATGTACACAGATCCTTCTCTCGATTCTCTGGGAAGGTTGTTGAAATGAGCGGTTACCAGAGTGATTTCATGACCTTTACGGGCAAGTTCCTCAATGATATCCTTGCATGCCTGACCGCCACCGCCGCCTATGGGTGGATACTCATGGTTCAAAACCAGTAATTTCATATACTACGTTTTCCTTGATTCTTCTGAAATTGAGCGTACGGAATAGGTGGGTTTGTTCTGGGATTCGTAATAAGTGCGCATCAACAGTTCGGCAATTAATCCCATCAACAGGGATTGGAAGCCGAGGATAAAGACGGTGATACTCGCCTGAAAGAACGGTGAATCAAGGATCGAAATGGACCAGAAAATACGGCGAATAGCTAGAAAGAGCATAACCGCAAAACTAAGCACCATCAACACCAAGCCCACACCACCGAAGAGCCGCATGGGCTTTGCGGAGTAGCTCATGAGGAATTTGACCGTGAACAGATCGAGGATGACCTTGATTGTGCGGTCGATGCCATATTTACTCTTGCCGTATTTGCGTGGGTGGTGGTGTACCACAACCTCAGCAACTCTTGCCCCTGAGGCTTCGGCATACACAGGGATAAAACGGTGCATTTCACCATAGAGATGGAAGGTTTTTAAGTATTCCCGGCGGTATGCCTTTAAAGTGCAGCCATAATCATGCAGTATAACGCCGGTAACAGCAGAAATTAATTTATTAGCGATGACTGAAGGAAGAATGCGCGAAAAGTACTTGTCTTTACGGTCTTTGCGCCACCCGCTGACCACGTCGTAGCCTTCATCCAGTTTTGACAGAAGAAGATGAATATCCGCCGGGTCGTTTTGCATGTCAGCATCGAGGAGGATGATGATATCACCCTTGGCGTGATCGATCCCGGCTGCGAGGGCTGTAGTCTGCCCGAAATTCCGGCTCAGTTCGATGATCTTAACATTTTGAAAACGTTCTTTTGACTGCTCTCTCAGCACCTTCAGGCTTTGGTCTTTACTGCCGTCATCCACAAAAATAATTTCGTAAGGCAGATGAAGTGGTTCGATGGTCTGATGCAGAGTATCTAAAAGGTGCGGGATGTTTTCTTCTTCGTTATAGACAGGAATGATCAAAGAAAGATCCATTTGCTGCTCTCTTTTGGATTTGATTGGTCAGATCTTTAATAATGACCAGCGAGGTTATAATTATTAGTTTATCACACTCAATTATTTAGAAAGCCCTGCTTTTAGGTGATCATTTACCTTCAGAGCGAAGGATATAGAGATCACTCAAAGATGGGCAAGCGGTTGAATTGGATATGCTCGTTATCTCAACCAGATTCAATTTCTCACGAAGGTCCCGCCAATATTTAATCCTATCTGCTTCGATAATGAAATAATCAGCATCCTTGCGCCAGATGTTAGCAAGTTCTTCGTTCCACAACCCTATTTTCAGAAGTTCATCAGAATTCGCGCCAGGTTTGAAAGAATTTTCACCGTTGATCTGCGGCGGGTAAAATGTTACATCTGATAAATATAATAGGGGGATCGCAGCAAGCCTGCCGTCGAGATAAATCTTACTGCCGGCAGGAATCACCTCATCGAGTTGTTTGCCGAATGCTTCGTACTTTTTTGGAACATTGATAACGCAATAATTGTCTTTTTCCAGTGACGCTATTAGCGGTGAACAAATGATACCGCAGACAATCATGGTACTGATGTAGAAATATATGAAACCTTGCTTGTTTCTCAAAAACCGGCGATAGATGTAATAAAGAACGGCGAGCAGCAGGATGCCTGCCACCAGACCCAATAATGCCGGGATGAGTTGTCGGGAGACTTCAAGATCAAGGTTAAATTTATTCTTAAGGAAGGCCCATAAATGCACGGAACCCGGTTGGATCTTTCCTTCTCGGACGCGGGGAACATAAATATTAATTAACCCGGTCCCAATCCTCTCGAACCACGAATACCATACTGCCGATATCAGACCTGGAATAACGACAATGGTTAATAGTCCTGGTATCTTATGCGGTTGTTGGTTAAGTGAGTCATAACAGGCGGCAAAAAGGATCAACCCAAGGTTGCTAAAAAAAGCCAGGTAGGTGGTCGAGCAATAAATGCAATAATCATTCCCTATGGATGCCCATAGGTGGCTTACCAGAAGGATCAGGTAAGTTACCAGAAGGAACCAGCTTGCTTTAAGTTGACCAGGGGATTTCCAGTCCTTTTTTCTTGGCCAAAAAACGGTCACGGCAAGGAGGCAAAGCAGGGGAACAAAATAATGACGCAAAGCTACAGCAAGGCTGTGGACTCTAATCAGGTTGGCAGCTGGGTCGGAGGAAGGATTGCTAGTTGAAGCTGAATTTCCGTTGAAAATTGCTGAAAGCAAAGGAATCTGGCGAACCCAAAGATAGAAAATTTCGGGCCAGTAGATAAGATGACCAATGATCAGGATAAGAAAAGCGCCGCCAAGCGACAGGAATCCGGTTTTTTTTCCGTGGTGCCAGAATATATATGCCAGCAGCAGCGGGACAACAAATACCATATTCTCTCTGATAAAAACCAGTACCGCTGACAAAATCGCCCCCAAAATCACTTGCCAGGCTGGACGACTTGCTCCGAGAGTCAATACGAACACCCAGGTTAACACGCAAATGACAAGGACTTGCGAATTGGCAAGGCTGTAGATGCTGATCAAACCTGGATTCAATGCCATTGCCAGAACGGCTAGAGAGGCGATCCAACGCCCGCCCAGCCTGCGGGTGACGATCCATGTTCCAAGTAGGGATATTCCCCCTAACAAGCAAGCAAACAATCGTGGAGCCAGTAAACCCGGGGAGAAGACCTCTTGTATCCATCCCCAGATCAAAAAAGACAGATACATCTTGTTGGTCCAAAAGCCGTAGGGCTGAAAGGGTTGATAATTCCCTGTAGCAAATTGGTATCCTTTGAAAAGGTACGCACCTTCATCGAGATTGGGCAGTTGATGCATTGCATAGATGATTGCCTGCGCAAGATAGATGCCAATACCAGCAGCCGCAAGAATTTCAGGAAGGTATTTGATCTTGCTCAGGGTCTTTTTTATCTGGTTTCTCAATTGTGTTGGCGGCCTTTCCATCTGGAATTAATTTCTGATTGTTCCGTTATTATAATGCTGATAGATGATCTGAATTATCCCTGGAAAGTCCTATCATTCAGAGACCTTTATGCTTACTCGCTCTCATCATTGACCCTTTATCACTCAATCGGGTAGAATAACTATAATAGTATCTTTAAATTTATCTATTGATACATTTCAAAGAAAAAATCACCTCCAAAAAATGAGGAAGAATGGGAATTCAGACAGAAATCAAAAAAAGAGTTGCTGAAAAAAGAGAAGATATCCTTCAATTCATGCGTGATATCTGCGCCATCCCTTCGATGGATTCACTGATTGGCCCGGTCGGTGAGCGCATCCAGGCAGAAATGCGTAAGCTGGGTTACGATGAAGTGCGCTTTGACAAAATGGGCAATACCCTGGGGCGCATTGGCAACGGTCCCAAGGTCATCGTTTATGATTCTCATATTGATACAGTTGGGATCGGTGACAGAGAACAATGGAAATGGGATCCGTTCATCGGTAAAGAAGAAAATGGATTCTTCTACGCCCGCGGTGCCTGTGATGAAAAAGGCAGCACACCCGGGATGGTGTATGGGCTGGCAATTGCCCGCGATTTAGGTTTGCTGGACGGGTATACGGTTTACTATTTTGGCAATATGGAGGAGTGGTGCGACGGTATTGCTCCGAATGCTTTCGTTGAGGTTGATCCGAAGGTAAAACCCGATTTTGTGGTCATCGGCGAACCAACCAAGATGAACATCTATCGCGGGCACAAAGGCCGCATCGAATTGAAAATAACCGCAACCGGGCGTTCGGCGCATGCAGCCGTGCATTACACGGGAGATAACGCGGTTTACAAGATGATTTCGATCATCAACCTGATCCGCGAACTTGACCGCCGTTTCAGGTTTGGCATGGGCAGACACCCCATCCTGGGCAACGGTTCTATTGCGGTGACGGATGTGGCCGCACGCACCAATTCAATCAACGCCGTGCCAAACCAGTTCACCATTTTTATCGACCGCCGAATCACCCTCAACGAACCGCATGACGAGGTTATCAACCTGATCAAGGGGTTAATCCCTGATTACCTGCAGAAAGAGATCATTGTTGAGGAGTTGTTCTACGATACACCGTCTTACACGGGTTTCGTCTTTCCCTTGAATAAATATTTCCCTGCCTGGCTGCAGGAGGAATCTCACCCGCTGGTTCAGGCTGGCCTAAAGTCCATTGAAGACCTTTGGGGTGAAACCCGTCCGCTTGGCACCTGGGATTTTTCAACCAACGGCACTTACTGGGCTGGCAAAGCGGGGATCCCTTCCATTGGCTTTGGGCCCGGAGATGAAATGACGGCACATACAGTGATTGAAAACGTCTGTCTGGAGGATGTGGTGAACGCGGCAGCTTTCTACGCATATCTGCCGGCGAAATTAAAAGAGATCTTAAATCAATAACGAACCGCGATTACAGATCCAAAACTCTTTTTTTATAAACCAAAGGAATCCCTTGAAAGGGATTCCTTTTTGATTGTGGAGACATCAACTATTCTGTGAGGGTCTAAATTTGCTCGCATATCTGCCTGAATAAGGTGAGATCTTCGAGCGAATCTTCAAGCGATGTCTTTGGTTTCAAGCCGTTATTAATGCAATCATGAAAATACCTCAGTTCGTTTTCAAATGCATCGCGGTAATCAGGCCCATAGATAGTCGTTTGCGTGTCATGCGTTGACGATTCCACCACGGTGAATTGATGGGGCTGGTAGCGCAGGTAGGGAGTTTCATATTTCACATGCATATACCGGTCATGTTGATAGATTTCGATCGCCGCATCAAACTGGACGATGTTCTGATCATTCACCAGTTCATAAACGGCAAGAAATCCTTCAAATTGAAACACAATCACCAGGTGCTCACCATTAGCCGCAACAGATTTTATGGAGAGCGGCTTTCCAACCAGTTCGCGCACCGCTGAAAGAGAATGGCATCCCAGACCCGTAAGCATCTGATAAGAAATCTGCTGCTGCCGGGTGCAATTTTCTCCAAGCGCTAACCTGATTTGAAGCTGCCGGCGTTCAGCGCTTTCAATTTTTTGCTGCCCGGTAATATCAACGGGGATGATTGGGTGCAGGGTTTGATCGATATAGTAATCACCTTCCAGAATAATGTCACGAAAACGCATGTATTCGATTTTTCGGTCATCTGAATCGAGTAATTCTTTGCATTTCAGAAAGCCCTGAGCGTAACGGCGCATATAACCCACCATACAGACTTGCCCGGGATGCTGTTTTTCAAGTTCGATAAGTTCTTGAAGGTCCTGCGGGCATAAGGTTACTGGCTTTTCTATAAAGACGTGCTTGCCTGCCAGGATTGCTGCTTTGGCGTATTCGGCATGATATTGATCGGGTGATAGCACGAATACCGCATCGATCTTGTTTTCTCTTATAAGATCGAATGGCGAGTCATACCCGATGGCGTTATATCGGGTTGAGATGTGTTTGGTTAAGGATGGTGAGAGATCATATACCGCTGCGACATTAAAGAGGTCAGGGAGGTTACTCAGGGTGGGGATATGCATTAATTGTGCTACGGTTCCAGCTCCAATTATTCCGACATTGATCATAAAACTTACTCCTTTGAGATTCTGGCTCTAAAAATAAAGTTTTCTTGCTATTAGAGGTGAGTTACATTTTAAGGTTATGGGAGGTCATGGTCAATGAATTTGGCTGTTATGGCTTCACATTTTGCTTTATGGCGGCTAAGTGTTTATTGAGACGATCGCTTATTGATGTTCCAGGGATCATTGAATTCATACGGCATGTCGGATTTGAGGCCGATAAAGAATTCTTCCATGCGTTTTACCTGACGAGCGGCGTCAAAGTGTTCAAAGGCGAATTTACGCCCACTCTGTGCGTATTCACCAAGTTTGGATTTCTCCCGCTTCATGTCAAGAATTGCCTGCGCCATGGCAGCGGGATCTTCTGGATTAATGATCTTGCCGCAATTCGATTGACGCACCAGTTCGGCTGCATCGGAATGGATTTCTGCTGATAACAATACCGGTTTACCAGCGGCCATATTCGTCAGCAGTTTATGTGGAATAACAGCGTTGAAATAACCATGGGGATTTTGCGTTGCTTCTTTTCTCAACAATACCAGCAATATATCACTGGAACCGAGGATTTTTGGAAGCTCCTCCCGCGGTTGTGGGGGCAGCAGAAGGATATTGTTAACTTTCAACCGCTCTTTTTCTGCCTGAAATTCATGAATTTTCGACCCTTCACCAATTACAACGAATTGGATGTCGGTTTCATTCTCTAAAATCTTTGCGGTTTGAGGGATCGTTTTTGCCCCCATAGCAAAGCCTACCGTCCCGGCGTACATGACAATATATTTTCCCTGCAGGTTGTTCTGAACGATAAAATCATATGGGTCGTGGTTGTCTGCGAGGAATTTGGTATCTACCCATAACGGAATCACGCCTACCTTCTTTTCGCTGATGCCGCAATCGATCACGTAAGCCTTGTTTTTAGGCGAATGAACCCCGATGAAGGAAACTTTTTTATAAGCTGTCATTTCTAACCGTTTTGCAATGCGAAACAGCAGGTTGCTGCGGGTAAGGACATTCATCGAGATTAAAAATTCCGGGAAAACATCCTGCATGTACATGACCAATTTTGATTTTCGAAGATTCTTAATCAGTGCAGCAAAAATGGGGAGGGTAATGGGAGGAGTCAACATGAACAGGATATCCACCGGCCTAATGCTGAGCCCTTTCATCACCAGTAAAAAATCTGCCACCAATGCGTTGATCTCCCGATTGATCAGCGTCGATTTCTCAAGCCTGGGTGGTCTAATGCGGATCACACGAATTCCATCCAACGATTCTCTTGGCCCGTTTTTGAATTGTGTTTGATCAATCTCGGAACCGTCAGGAGTCGACGTGATTACCGTCACCGTGTGGCCTGAATCAACCAGGAACCTTGCCAGTTCATATTGCATCGTCGCGGCACCGGTGAATTCTGGTAGAAAATTATGCGTCAGAATAAGGACATGCAGTTTCATGGTGTCACTGTAATTACCCTGGTTTTTTACGATCATGCAGCAGATTTTCCATTTCCCATACCCCATTATATGTTTTTCTCATTGAAAAACTCATAATGTTCCTGTAAAAGTGGTTGACTTGTGAGGTGATTTCACTGGTATCTATTGATTTTAATTAAGCAAGGAGTGTACGAACTTGATTGTGCTATACTGTTTTTAACTAATCCATAAAGTTATTTTTATAGTCCAACGAAAACTTTTATTGTCCAATATCTAATCCCTCACTTGCTTTGGGCACTCTTTGGCGTACTCTTTAAACCAATTTTAGATGATACTCTGAGGAGGAAAGCATGCTTGAAATGCCACCCGAAAAATTGGTCGAATATTGTGAATCAATAGAAGCCCAGGCTCATATTGATTTTTTCCGAAGCGCTCCTCCTGAATATATTCATGCATTTCGGTTGACGTTAAAACAAATTAAGGGTATGTGGATCAGTGCCATTCCTGGGGTGGACAATGTCAGCTATAACCGCGTTCTGGGATTGGGCGTTCATACACCTGCAGCCGAATCAAATTTAGATGAAGCTGTTGCAGTATTTCGGGATTCAAATTGCGAAAACTTTTCAATGCAAGTCTGTCCGCTTGTACTTCCTCAGGATTCAGAAAACTGGTTTGCTGAACGTGGGTTCACCCGGGGGCGAAATTGGGCAAAGACCTATCGCGGGAACGATGTGTTGCCTGATGCAACCACCGATATGCGCATAGAAGCTATTGGAAAAGAGTACGCTGATGCCTATGCTGATATCGTTAGTGATGTCTTTGGGATCACTTCAATATTGCGGCCTATTTTGAAGGGCATTGTGGGCAGGCCAGGATGGTTTCATTATCTCGCATTTGATGGCGCGAAGCCTGTTGCATGTGCCTCCATGTACCTTCAGGGTGAACTTGCATGGCTGGGCTTCATGGCAACCTACAAATCTCACCGAAAACGAGGCGCACAAACTGCCTTAACGGTGCGCTGTTTTAAGGATGGAATGGAGCGTGGTTGTAAGTGGTTTGTTGGTGAAACCAAAGAAGACACTCCCGCTACTCCGAATCCTTCTTATCATGTTATGATGCGCACCGGTTTCAAACTGGCATATATGCAGCAGAGTTACTATCATCAGGTGCCACAAACAGTTTCAAGGAAGATTCAGCGCGCCTATCAAATTTCTATTTCAACTTTGGGATATCGACTGAACACGTTGATAAAAACAGAATAATTGATCTTGTTAAGGCAACTCCATCCTGATCACTAAAAAATTTTGAGAACTCATTGTCGGATACCGATATAGACAGATACCTTCTCTTGACATCAGATTTTTGAATTTTTTATCTATTTTCATTTATTTTAAACTTGGGAAAACTCTTGATGAACAGGCATGATTTTCAAGTGTTACTTGTTGATATAAATCCTTAATGTGAAGATTGGAATGGTGTCATTTACTATTCGAGACTAAATAGACAGGAATTATGTATTGGTAAAAAAGAATAATAAAACAACGGTTGTGCGTAGGTACCAGGTGAAGGATCGCCTCAAGTCGTGACTTTATTTTATTGAATTATTCGAGTGACTTTTTGTATTTACAAATAACTTCTTTACGCTTACCAGAAGATAGTGCCGGTACTTCTCTGACATGTTCAATGGTTATCTCTGCATCACTTCCAAGCAAATCTTTGAGCAAGGTCAAAAAAGCTGCGTTTTCATAATGCCCCTCGGCGCCGTTCAATTTCAGTACATATCGTTTTGCATCTTCCTGTATAAATTGATACTGGAGCAATTTGTCGAAGGGTTCTAACAGAACGCTGATGATATGAGGGGATTTCTGATTCCCTTTGGTGTCATAAATAAAGTCAGTTTTTTGCCCATCTATTGAAGACAGTGCCAGAGATTTCCAACCACATTCGACATCTTTTTTCCACACGCCGATATCACCGGTATCGTAACGGATCAAGGGCATCGCGTAATTGAACAGATCGGTGACCACAATCCTACCCGGTTCACCATCCCTGACTGGATAATCCGAATCATGATTTAACAGCTCTATATGGTATGAAGCGTTGTTGACATGAAATTCCTTGTTCTCTACACACTCGATAGCAAGCATGCCATTTTCCTGATTTGAGTAGAGTGAAACGTTTTGGCTGCCAAAAACTTTACTAAGTCTCTTATGTGTTTTTGCTGGAAACGACTCTCCAAAACCAATGATCGTCGAAACATTGAACATCTCTGGAGTATCTCCGTGGGCTAATAAATATACTGCCAGGTTATCCAGTATGCTCGGATAACATAAAATCATTTGAATCTTTTGATCAGATTTTAAGAGGCGTCTGATGTTTTCAAAGTTCTCTTCGTCCTGGTTTAAAACACTATGCCAGATCACATTCCGACTCCAGGCGGTGATTCTTGAAAACGAAGTTCGCATCTTAAGGAAAAGATAGCGCATCCCTACCCGGTAGCCAGCCCTTTCCCACAGGTAAATCATCTCAGCATACGCACGGTTACGCTTGTTTTTGTCATGCAAGACGGCGAACGGCGTTCCTGTCGACCCGCTGGTATGCATTTTAACAAGATGATCTTCCTGATATTGCGGTGAGCGAAAACTTGAGAAGTCATCACGGATGATGTTTTTGTTCACAACTGGAAAAGAGGTGAGGGGAGCATCCAGATCAATTTTTGAGTAATATGGTACGCGTTCAACAGCATACTTCAAGATATTTCGCAGATAAACCTCACGTTTTGCTATAACGTCAGGGTTGTTGTGGTTTTCCAGCATGTATCGAATATCAGTGTAATGCCAGCGGATTTTTCCGCCCCTCAGCGAGTCAAGCCCCCAGAACCCGGTCCTTCTAACCCATTCACCAAACATGTTGATTGTTCCTTCGCGGTGAAGAAATGTATCCCCCCGCTTCTATTTTTATAACATCCTTTTTCAGTAACTTCAACCGTGAACCATGAATTGAAGAACAGAAGGGGTTGAATTTACACCCTTTTTACAGGAGAGATGTTCACTTGCAGAGTGCTTGTGGATTTATCCTGATCCAATGGCTAATCAAAGATATGATTTAGATTTGTGCAATTATCATTCAAAGATTGTTTGTCAGGGTGAGGTTTTCATCATTTGTTTTATTTTCCCTGTGTGTTATTAAAGCCGGAGGTTGTTTGTGGATATCTGCACGTAGATAGTCTATTATTGCCACGAATATCTGTAATGATTCCGTGTCGCAAGTTGGCAAACTTTCAGGGTTGTTACTAAATAATATGAAAAAGCGGCGAGAGTCTAAAAACAGTAATCAAGAAAAAATAAAAATCTGCCTTAAATGCTCTGTGGTATGAGGTATTATGTATGGTAAGTAACATTCGTAATAATAATCAAACTGGAGTGACGATGACACCTATCACCAAAGAAAATGCTCTTCAATATCATAAAATGAATGGTCGACCCGGGAAACTGGAGATCATCCCCACCAAACCTCTGGATACTCAAAACGATCTTGGATTGGCTTATACACCCGGTGTCGCGTATCCAGTCCTTGAAATTGCTCGTGAAGAAGAGTTGGCTTATGAGTACACCAATAAGGGCAACCTGGTGGCTGTTATTTCCAATGGCACCGCAATCCTTGGGTTGGGTGACCGTGGAGCGATGGCGAGCAAACCAGTGATGGAAGGAAAATCGGTACTGTTTAAGAAATTCGCAGATGTAGACAGTATTGATATTGAACTGGATTCCCGTGACCCTGAACGCGTCATCGAAGCGGTAGCCATCATGGGCAAGTCATTTGGCGGGATCAACCTGGAAGACATCAAGTCACCTGAGTGTTTTTACATCGAGCAGAAACTTCAGAAGATGCTGGATATCCCTGTGTTCCACGATGACCAACACGGAACAGCGATCATCCTTGGGGCTGCGCTGCTGAATGGTCTTGAAATTGCGCGAAAAAATATTCATGAGGTGAAGATTGTCTTTTCAGGGGCTGGTGCGGCCGCGATCGCTTCAGCCAATCATATGGTAAAAATTGGCGTTCCCAGAGATCATATCTGGATGTGTGATATTAACGGACTCGTTTATCACGGACGCAAAGAAGAGATGTTCCCTGAAAAGGAGGTCTTTGCCCAGGGTGATCAACCTGGAACCCTGGCCGAAGCATTGGAGGGGGCTGACGTTTTCATAGGGCTTTCGGCTGCCAATATTGTGACCGAAGAGATGCTTGCCCGCATGCGCCAGGCACCGGTGATTTTCCCTATGGCCAATCCTGACCCTGAGATCAAATTTGACCTGGCAAAGCAGGCCAGACCGGATGCGGTCATCGGAACCGGAAGATCCGATTATCCGAACCAGATCAACAATTTGCTGGGATTCCCGTATATTTTTCGCGGTGCGTTGGATGTAAGAGCTAAAGCGATTAATGATGAGATGAAAATCGCAGCCAGCAACGCACTCTCGCAGCTGGCAAAGGAACCAATTCCAGCTGAGGTACTTAAAGCCTATAACCTGGATCATCTGGAATATGGTAATGAGTACGTTGTTCCGAAACCACTGGATAAAAGGGTCTGTCTATGGGTGGCTCCAGCGGTGGCCGAGGCCGCAATGAAGAGCGGGGTGTCGAGGATCGAACTTAACCTTGATCAGTACACCGCTCGGCTTGAAGAGAGATTGAAAAATCGATAAGCGGAGAGACTGTGAATAAAGATCTTACCCGCGAAATCTGCGAATTGATTCGTATCACTTCAACTGACCTTCCTGAACCAGTCGAAAAAAGATTGCGATCCGCGCTGGCGAGGGAAGTCCCGGGTTCCGCTGCGCATGAAGCATTGCGCACCATACTTGAGAATGTTGACCTGGCACGCAGGAACTCAATTCCTGTTTGTCAGGATACTGGGGTTCCTGTTTTTTACGTGCGTTTTCCATTTACGATGAACATGGTTGATATCGAGAGACAGATCCGGGATGCGGTTGCACTGGCAACCCGCGAGTCGTATTTGCGTCCGAACGCGGTTGATCCACTGACAGGGACGAACTCAGGCAACAATCTTGGAGATGATCATTTTCCTTCGATCCATTATAAACAGGTTGAATCAGATGAACTAACGATCGATCTAATCCTTAAAGGAGGCGGCTGTGAGAATGTGGGTGTTCAATACACGCTGCCAGATGAGCGGCTCAAGGCTGGCCGCGATCTTGAGGGGGTGCGTAAAGCGGCTCTGGATGCGGTTTTTCAGGCGCAGGGACAGGGTTGCGCTCCTGGATTTTTAGGAGTCACCATAGGCGGCGACCGCGAAACATCTTATGCGGTTTCTAAAGAAGTGTTCCTGCGCGATCTTAATGACCAGAGCCCCGATATTAACCTGAGCATACTTGAAGAACAGATCACCAGCGAGGCAAACATGCTGGGGATTGGTCCGATGGGATTTGGCGGAAAATCTACTATCCTTGAGACAAAAATTAAAGCCATCCACAGGCTGCCTGCTTGCTATTTTGTGACCATTTCGTACATGTGCTGGGCGTACCGCAGGCGGAGAATGACAGTAGTGGGTGATATAGTTCATTACGAATAAAGGGTAAGATGCAGATAGAACTTCACACACCGATTGCAGATGAAGATGTCTTAAGGCTTCATGTAGGCGATACGGTCATCCTGACCGGGATCATTGTGACTGGAAGAGACGCGGCACATCAATGGCTTTATAAAAAATTTTGCGATCCGGCAGGTGATCCATCGTCTGAAGAAAAAGTGATTTCCGAAGAATTGAAATCTTACTTGCATCGAGGGGTAATCTACCACTGTGGACCAGTTGTTTCAGGAGTAGATACCAGGCAATATCGTATTCTTGCTGCTGGACCCACGACGAGTATTCGCGAGGAACTATACCAGGCCGACATCATGCGCCTCTTCAACATCAAGGGAGTGATCGGAAAAGGTGGAATGGGGCAAAACACGCTGGAATATTGCCAAAAATCACCTGCGGTATATTTCCACGCGGTTGGAGGTGCAGCAGTGCTAATTGCCAGGTCTGTCAAAGAGGTGCTGGGGGTTTATAAATTAGAATGGGGTGTTCCTGAAGCGATGTGGGTGTTCAGGGTTGAGCAACTGCCTGTGATTGTGACCATGGATGCGTTTGGAACCAGCCTGCATGAACAGATACGCGCGGCATCCAAAAAAGCGCTTGATCACCTGATCGGTACAAATGTGTAAATAGCCTGATGCGTGAAGGTAATATTGAAAAAATGTCTATGCAGAATGACATAGACATTTTTTCGAATCGTATGAATGAGTAGGAGCCGGAGGAAGAATTAGGCTTTGAAAGCCAGGGAAATATAGGTTAGTACCGGGGGGGGTAATAAACCAACCATCGTGACTATGAACTCTTCTTTTTTGCAAGCAAGAGTAACGCAGATGCGTTGTGAAATCCAACAGTATGCAGGCGATCGCGTAATTGTTCACCCTGCTTCTGTAAGGCGATATTTCCTTCTGCGCGTTCGATGTAGCGCTGAATGATTGGATCTATTTCATTAATAATTTCTGCATCAAGAGGATCATCGGATAGATCAATGATGTCTTCTGTTTCTACCTGATCGAGAGTAAGCTCCTGTGCAAACTGAATCAGATTACTGCGGGTAAAAGTCTTATGGTGGGTGATATTCTGAACTGTGTCAATTTCAGCCCACCAGTGGTGCAACAGAATGTGCGTTTGCTGAGCCGGGGTCTGATTGCCATCGCAATACATTTCACTGATGATGAAATTTCCACCCGGTTTCAATACACGCAGCATTTCTTGCAGTACCGGTTCAGGTTGCTCGAGGTGGTGCAAGGAATTGGAGATACAAACGGTATCGAATGACCTATCAGGGTAGTCCATTTTTTCAGCCCGCATGACTTGAAAATGGAAGCGTGGATCATCCTTAAAAGTTTCGTTAAATGGAGTGGCAGCAGCATCTTTAAAGTCAATACCGGTCGCGTCTGAAAAACTATTAACAGTGTCGGTTATAAATTTCAAAAAATTACCAGAGCCGGTGGCGACATCGAGGATCCTTCCGGCGGTTAATTGCTTAAGAGTTGTGGTCATGTTGGTTGTCATTGAAAATTCCTCATGAGAAAAGATGTGTTTTTATTATTATCGAATGAAATTTCAAAATGATGAAGGAAATTTAGGGTGGTCTATGAAAAACCTTACCAGATTGGAAGTCGTTTAATAAAACCATCAACTTTATTCAGTGAAGATTTACTCGCTCGACGCGAGTATCATCTGTCCTTAATCCTGGCTTCATACACGGTAATCACCAGGGATGAGCCCGTTTTTTAAAAATGATTGACCGGTGAGCCCTGATTGTTCCAATTCATTATTAAACATCCAACCCATGACTGGCTATTTAATCTTGTAGAACAAAGGCTGCTTCCTCGTTGGATTTAGACCTTGTCGGCATCAAGAGTGAATCCTTTTAATTTAAGAATTACCATGCCCTGGTACCACAAAAGATCTTGTGGGAGGAGAGTTGTGATTTTGTCCATTGGTGAACCTGATGGCTCAGAGGCGGGTACAGCGTCAGTGTTCTCCGATTTGCTTTTATGTCTGATTGTGAAACAATGTACGGCAACCCGCAGTATGTCATCGGTTTACAATGGTTGAAAAATTATAGCATGAGTGATTTTTCAACAATAACTTATGGATGGGCAAGGAATGGAAAGTAATTGTCGTACCTGACCTACAGCTAAAATTACCAGGAGTAAGAATGTGCAGGAGGCATTAATTGGAGAATTGAGGTTTTGATAGCTACCCGGAAAAATTGGTAGTTGCAAAATTTTGAGTGACATGCTATCATTTAAGCGCTTAAACGAATTTTTCTTCCGTTTTATTTTTAAGTAATGAGTTAAGCGCTTCACTAGAAGGAATTTCATGACATCTATATATGATATTGCCAGGGCAGCCGGAACTTCGATTGCCACCGTTTCATACGTACTCAATAAAAGCGACCGCATTAGTCCGGCTACAAGAGAACGTGTATTGAAAGCTATCAAAGATTTAAATTATCAGCCAAAGGCATCTGCCAGGGCTTTGGCTAGCGGAAGAACGTTGACCATAACCCTGGTGGCGCCGATGTCAATTTACTCACACCAGGTTTCACTCTATATGTTGATCAATGGTATTGGTAGGGCGTTAGAGCCTACTGATTACCGTCTTTACATTCATCCAACGCTGAATCGGCCGGATTCCTTATTTGAGATTGAAGAAGCTATTCGCAGCCGGCAGATGGATGGGGTGATTCTGATGCACATCACCGCCAATGATCCCCGTATACCCCTGCTGCGTCAGAACAACATACCTTTTGTGTTAATCGGGCGTAGTAATGAGTGTGATGATATCTCGTGGGTCGACGCTGATATTGATGCTGCGGTGGATACCGCGATTAAGCATTTTATTAGCAAGGGACACAAAAAAATCGGCATGTTGGGTGAACGCGGAGAAGCGAACATTACCAACCAGTTGATCTGGGGGTTCAAAAAATCCATTATTCAAAATGGCCTGACCTACGATCCAAAATACTGCCTGGAGTTCTCTGAAGCTTCCGAAGAGATCGACCGGGTGATCGGGGGATGCCTTTCTCTTTCGAATCGTCCGACAGCCTTTTTCGCGGTTTCTGACCTGGCCGTCTTGGGAATCTATAAATCTGCAGCACGGCTTGGACTTCGAATTCCACAGGACGTGTCGGTCATTGGATACGCAGACAGCTCAATTTACCCATATATGTCTCCTCCATGCAGCGCCGTATTTAGCAGCGCAACTGAACTGGGCAGGCTTTCAGCCGAATTACTACTGGCACAACTTGGAGGGGAAAAGCCTGAGAACAATCACATTCTATTCCCGCCCAGATTAATCGAGCGGGAGTCAATATTGTCGATATGAGACCTCATAATCTATCAAACCACTGAAGGAGGGAAGCGGAACTGATCATTGAATCAACAGCACGAATCAAGCTTGAAAGGCACACACCACTTTTCACTGGAGAGGAAAACATGTCAAAAAAATTTGTAAAGTTCAGTTTTGTTGTGATCGCGGTAGCGGTCATCACCAGTCTGATTGCTGGCTGTACGCCCGTTCCTGCTGCGACCCCTGAACCAGCGACAGAGGTTCCGGTTGTTGCCACGGAAGCACCCACGGAAACTGTTGAGCCTGTCACCCTGAATGTCTGGATCATGGACCGCGTAGGTGCAGATGCTATGGAAACGGTCAAGCAGGTTGTGGAGCAATGGGCTGCTGAAACGGGCAATACTGTAATTGTCACCGAAGGCAATCAGTTCGAAATGCTGGGAAAACTTGTCGAAGCCATGCCGGCTGGAGAAGGCCCAGATATTTTTATGAATCTGAACAACTATATTGGTGGTCATTATGCTGGTCAATTGATTGTTCCTCTTGAGAGCTATATGCCTGAGGAAGAACTGGCAAAATACTCTCAGACGGCACTGGATTCCTTCACTCTGGATGGTCATTTGTTAGGTGTTCCATTTGCAGCTGATACTTATGCACTTGTGTACAATAAGGATCTCGTCCCAACTCCTCCAGCAACCATGGATGAATTAATTGAAATGTCAAAGACACTGACAGCTGGAGATCAGTATGGATTCCTTTACCCGATTGACAATTTCTACTACAGCTATGCATTCACATCTGCTTATGGTGCTTACATCTTCAAATGGACTGGATCCGGATATGATGTGAACGATATCGGCCTTGCCAGTGCAGGAGCGATCGAAGGGTTGACCTATGTCAAAGATCTGGTCGCAAAAGAAAATCTCATGCCAGTGGATACCACCTATGATGTGATGAACAGTCTCTTCACTGAAGGCAAGGTCGGCATGATCATTGCCAGTCCAGGAATGGTCCCAGCCTTTAAGGCTGCCGGTATCAATATCGGTGTGGCAAAAATCCCGACAACACCAAATGGTGCCGATCCAAAGCCGTTTGCCACTTACACAGGGTTCTCGGTTAGTGCTTACTCACAGCATCAAGATGCAGCCGCAGACCTGGCTGTTTATCTTGGATCGAATTTACCGCTGCCTCTCTATCAGGCCAACCCCGGTAATATTCCCGTTTATCTGCCGGTTGCCAGTGATCCCTCTCTGCAGAGTGACGAAGAGCTGGCGGGATGGGTAAGCCAGCTGGCAATTTGTGATGTGCTTCCGAGCATTAATGAAATGAATTTTGTCTGGGGTCCTGCATCGACTGCGTTCCAGGCAGCAGTTCATGGGAATGAGACTGTTGAGAAATCCTTAACCGATGCACAGGCGTTAATCGTTCAATCGATCGCTGAAAACCAGTAGTTTCTTTCTGCTGTAACAAGGAGGGACAATGGTTTTTTGTCCCTCCAAATCGATCTTCTCAGGAGAATGGCATGTTTACCAGAACAACTGCACCGTTGCATCGGCGCAAATTGACTCCATATTTCTATATTTTGCCCGGCATGATCGCCATCTTCCTGGCAACTGTTCTCCCTGCTTTACTTACAATCTATTACTCATTCACCAATTATTCATTGACTCATTTAAGGGATTGGAAATTCGTTGGATTCCAAAACTTTCAACGCATCCTTGTGGGAAGTGCGCGGGGCGAATTAGTTGATGTTCTTTCATGGACCACATCCTGGGCGGTTCTTTCCACAGTTATTTCATTTGCTATTGGCATCTTTTTGGCTTTACTTTTGTCAAATAAGAATATTCGCGAACGCAACATCTACCGGTTAATCCTGATCCTTCCATGGGCGCTTCCTTCGACCATCACAGTTTTGGTGTGGAGAGGTTTGTTGAATTCGTCTTTTGGGCCGATCAATCGAATGTTAAGTATGCTTAATATCGCAGCGATCCCCTGGCTTACAGATCCGAATACTGCCAGACTAACCTGTTTGTTGGTCAATATTTGGATAGCCTTTCCTTTCATGATGGTTGCCTGCCTGGGAGCTTTACAAAGCATTCCAGATGAACTTTATGATGCTGCTAAGGTTGATGGTGCATGTGGCTGGCAGGCATTCTGGCATATAACATTCCCTATGTTAAATTCAGCAACTCTTCCGCTATTAATCTCTGGTTTTGCCATGCAGTTTAGTAACTTTGGTGTGATCTTTCTTCTTACTGAGGGAGGTCCTTTCGTCAATACTTCATCTCTCGCAGGTTCAACCGACTTGTTATCCACGTACATGTATAAAATGGCATTCAGCAGCGCAACATATGATTTTGGCATGGCTGCGGCTAATGGTTTATTGTTATTCTTTATTGTTGGCGGATTTACACTCCTCAATTCTGCTGTCACAGGAGCATTCAAGGAGGTCGAATCGTGAGTAAAAGGTCTCAACGAATGATCACTTTCATAACGACTAACATTAGCCGGCTGATTCTCATCGTCGCCTGCCTGGCGGTTTTGTTTCCGATTGCATGGATTATTTCTGCCTCCATCAGCAAAGGTGGATCATTGTTTTCTTCGACCATCATTCCCAGAATAGTCAGCTTTGATAGTTACAGGAACCTTTTCATAAAGACCGATTTCTTAATTTGGGTCAAAAACAGTGCTATTGCCTGTCTGGGGGGGAGTTTTCTTGCCCTGTTCTTTACCCTGACCACTGCATATGCGTTTTCAAGATTTAAGTTTAGGGGTAGACGATATGGATTGCTTGCTCTGATCCTGATCCAGTTGCTGCCATCAACGGCCACAATCGTAGCCATCTATCAAATTATCCGCGCTTTGGGATTGATCAATAATCTAATCGGCGTGATGTTAATCTATGGAGGAATAACCATTCCATTCAACGCCTGGTTGATGCGTGGTTATTTTGATTCGATCCCAAAGGAATTGGATGAGTCGGCTTACATTGATGGTGCTACGACCTGGCAGGCATTTACAAGGATCTCTTTACCCCTCGCAGTTCCGATGGTTGCAGTCATTTTTATTCTTAACATGATTTCCTTCTACAACGAATATCTGCTGGTCAGTATCATCATGAGCGGTAAAGAGAACTACACGGTTGCTCTAGGAATGCGCTTTTTTAACCAACCTTATGCGGCTAACTGGGGGATGTTCGCATCGGCTTCGATTTTGGCGTGTATTCCGATTTTGATCATCTTTTATAGTCTGCAGCGCTTCCTTGTGCAGGGGCTGGTAAAGGGAGCAATTAAAGGTTAATCTCATGTCTTCTGTTTTTCGTCATATCCAAAATTTCACTCCTAAACCGAGGATTGACCAGTTTATCGGTGCAATGATAGGGAATAATCATCTTAATTATCCTCCGATAGTGGAATTCATTATTGATGAACCTGTTATCAAAACGATCCTGACTGAAATGTTTCAGCGGGAATGGGTAACGCCTGCTGGAGACCGAGAATCTCAAAAGAGATATTTGGATAATCTGATCTTTTTCTGGTACCGAATGGGATATGACATGCTGCGCTTCGAAAGTGCACCGTTGTATCCCGGATCTTCAAGAGTCACAGTCAATACAGCTGATACTTCTGGTTCGACCCGTTCTTGGGCTGAAGAAAGCCTTGGTTCCATTACCTCATGGGAAGATTTTGAAAAGTATAAGTTCCCCAATGTGTCGGAATTTGATTTCTTCGCGTTTGAGTATCTCAATAGCCATCTCCCCGAAGGGATGGGATTGGCTGTGGCACATGGTGGAGGATTGTTTGAACGGGTTTCATGGATCTTTTCTATTGAAAAACTATGTTATCTGCTTTTCGATCAGCCTGATCTTGTTGAAGCAGTCTCTGAAATTGTGAGTGAAATTCAAACTAACTTCTACCGTCAAATTCTCGATCTGGATCGAGTTTCTGCAGTCTTCCCTGGTGATGACATGGGGTTTCGCAGCGCGACCATCATTTCACCCAATGATTTGCGCAAGTATTTTTTACCTTTCCATACACGGATTGCCGGAATGGCGCATGATCGTGGAGTTCCATATTTCCTGCATTCCTGTGGAAATTTGCGACAGATCATGCCCGATCTGATCGATACCGTTGGGATTGATGGCAAACATTCGTACGAAGACGCCATCATTCCGGTCGAAAAATTTCAAGAAGAATATGGTAATCGAATCGCTATTCTGGGGGGCATGGATATCAACTTTTTAGCCACTGCCAGTCAAGATCAAGTGCGTGACCGTGTTCGAATGTTGAGTGAAATCTGTGGTTCACGAGGCCGATTTGCTATTGGTTCTGGCAACTCGATACCAGATTATGTGCCCGTAGAGAATTACCTGGCTATGATCGATGAAGCCATATCTTTGAAAAAGGAATAATTATGTTTAAAGAGATTCACTATTACAAACCAAATCTGGAAGATGTCATCAGACGTTACCGTGCGCTATATGATGCAAAAGAGCCAGGGCACGCGATGATCTACGCCATACCGCCTGCGCCGGTTGCTGAGCCAGTTCCTGCTTTAAATAATATTGATCTGAATACCCAGATGGAGGCGTATCTTGATATCTGTCTGCGCAATTATGCGCTGGCACTTGAAAACACAGTGGATATCTGCGATGACTTGATTCCGACTTTTGGGCCAAATTTTGGTATTGGCGATTACAGCGCTTTTATTGCCGGAGAAGTGGTTTTTACAGAAGATACCTCCTGGGCAGCACCGGTGATGAAGTCATTGGATGACTATAAAGGATTCACTTTACGCGAAGATGCCTACTGGGTAAGGATGCTGGAAAGAGCGTTGATGCACCTGGTCAGGCAGACCGCTTCAGGACCAATTCCGATCATTCGCGGGTTTTATTCACCGCTTGACCTGGCGCATTCTCTACGTGGTGAAGCGTTGTTCACTGATTTTACTGATGAGCCGCAGAAGGTTCACCAGTTTATGGAATTCTGCGCTGATGCGATCATCTGGATTGCGTCACGGCTGCGCAGGATCACCGGGGAGAATTTTGGAGGGAATATTGCAGGTGCCTGGCTTAAACCCGGCACGATTTGTATGTCTGAGGATATTGCCTGCTTGATTTCTCCAAAAACGTATGGTGAATTTGCCCGTCCTTACACACAAAAAGTGATCAATGCGTTTGGCTACGGTCAAATTCACACTCACTCGCTGGGGGTGAGATGTATTCCTGAGATTACGAAGCTGGAGCGGTTACTGGGGGTGCAAATTTCAGATGATCCAAACGTTCCACGTGGTTTCGATAAGCTTGAGTGGCTGTTGCCGCGGGTAAATGGGATTCCGTTAACGATAGGATGTACACCGGCTGAGTTAGTTACGAATTATGATCTGATCACTGCTCAATGCAATATTCAGTTTGCGAGTGTTGTTGCTGACGCAAAAGAAGGTAAAGAATTAGTGGAATGGTTTAGAGGGAAGGCCGGGTAATGGACGATTTTATCTTTGGCACGATGGATACTGATGAATTACGCTTGAAGCAATACAAGCAAAGGCGTTTTGGTGTTTCGCATTTATCTAACCGTTTTCCGCGAGATCCACAGCCTGAAGAACCTGTGACGCTGACTCTCACCGTGGGGCAAAACCAGCATGCTGTGGCTGCCTGGGTTTATTACTCGATTGACGGAGCAGATCCAGAGGGTGAAGAAAACCGCGCTTTACATGGTTTTGTTCAACCCATGCAATGGATTAAAGCCGAATGGGATGATCTAACCTGGGGGTATGTTCACACTTATTCATGCACACTCCCGGGGTTTCCTGACCTGACTGCTGTGAGGTATCGAATCTGTATCAAAACTGCTGATGGATCGATCATCTACGCGGATAACGGAAATTATTACGCATATCTGGTCGACCGCTTTAGCGAACCAGCCTGGGCGAAAGATGCCATTATTTACCATATCATGATCGATCGTTTTGCCGTAGAACCTGGAAAAAACTGGAACCAGGTGCAGACGATTCAGGATATCTATGGTGGAAACTTAAAAGGCGTTCAAAGCCGGCTGGATTACCTGCAAGATCTTGGTGTGAATACTCTTTACTTGAGCCCGATTTTCACCTGCAATAATCACCACCGCTACAATGCGACGAATTATTACGAGATTGACCCTGTGGTGGGTACAAAGGAAGATTTCAAGAATTTATTGGATGATCTTCACCACCGTGGAATGCGTTTGATTTTGGATTTTGTTCCCAATCACTGGTCTGATCAGCACGAGACATTTCAAGAGGCGATCTCCCATCCGAACAGCCCATATCGAGACTGGTACATCTTCACACATTATCCAGATACTTATGATTGCTTTTTCAATGTGTCAACGATGCCGCGGATTAACCTGCGCCATCCCGATGCGCGCAGGTATATGATCGATTCCGCGTGTTACTGGTTGGAGTTTGGTATCGATGGTTTACGCTTGGATTATGCTATTGGTCCGACTCCTGATTTTTGGGCAGATTTCCGTCTGGCAACTCGCAAGGTAAAACCAGATTGTTGGACGATAGGTGAAGTGGTAGATTCAGTAAATGCTCAAACAGCTTTCGAGGGATTGTTGGATGGCTGCCTTGATTTCGTTCTGCTTGAAGCACTCAGACAAACATTCGCCACCCGTATATGGACGGCGGAAAAATTTTGCCACTTTCTACAGGGGCACCAATCCGCTTTCCCTGGGCATTTCTCGAGGCCCTGTTTTTTAGATAATCACGATATGGATCGATTTTTGTGGGCAGCTGGTAATCGCAAACAGGCTTTAAAACTTGCCGCTTTGTGCCAGTTTACCCTCTCAGGCAGCCCGATGATATATTACGGAACTGAGGTCGGATTGTCACAAAACCGGGGAACGCGAGACCGCCGGGGTGGTTTTGGTGTGCTGGAAGAAGCGCGGCTGCCTATGCCCTGGGGCGATCAGCAAGACCAAGAATTAATTGAATACTACAAGGCATTGATCGCGCTCAGGAAAGAGCAAGAAGTTCTGCGAACAGGTGAGTGGAAACTGGTCACTGCCGCTCGAGATAGTTTCTGTTACTCAAGAGAAACGATACATTCCAGACTGTTGTGTGTATTTAATCTATCTGAGAATACACAACAGATTGAAATTCCACAGATCTGGTCTACAGTTCTTTTTTCAACGCAATTGGAACGCATTGGTGAACGCCGGACACATAAATGGGTTGATCTCGCTCCAATGTCTGGATTGATTTTGTGCTGAATCGGAGATCTATATGACCTGTGGTAAAAAGAAACCTTTACTCAACCTAAACCCGGTGATCATCGGTCAGAACGCGGTATTCTCTATGAAAAGTGACGAACAGCCCGTTCTGGCTGGAGATTTTAACCTCTGGGATTTCGAGAACGGTATCAGGCTGGAAAAAATTTCTCAGGATACCTGGAAAACTGAGCTGGAATTACCATTGGATACGTATATGGAGTATTCCTTTGCAGTTAATGGACAACGCAAGCTCGATCCGCTCAACCCGCGTAAAGTTAACAATGGGACGGGGGATATTAACAATTACTTCTATATGCCCGGTTTCACCCCATCGCGTTATGCAGTGAGAAAACCCATTCATGGGACAATTACTGAACACGAGATCATCGATGATGTGCGATTGCTTGATTCGCATCGCAAGATTTATCTCTATCAACCCAATCATGATGAGCCTTGTGACCTGTTGGTGGTTTACGATGGCTATGACTACCTAAAGCGCGGTCACATCGTGTCGATGGTTGATCAGATGATTACTGTTGGAATTATCCGGCCGGTGGCTTTGGCTCTTGTTCCGAGCACGAAAGCGCGGTTCGTTGAATATGCCGGGAATGACAGCACGGTCTCGTTCGTGCTCAATAAGGTAATCCCGCTTGCCTGTGAGAAACTTAATCTAATCGATATCGAGAAAAATCCCGGGTCGTTTTGCATGCTCGGGGCTTCGATGGGTGGGATGATGGCGTTATATACCTCTCTCAGAGCCCCGCAAGTATTTGGCAGAGTGATTTGCCAGGCGGGAGCGTTTCGGATGTATGGAGAAGACTTCTCAATATTCGACCTGGTGGATCGTGAACAAATATTACCAATCAAGATCTGGATGGATATCGGCAGGTATGATTTTCTGTATTCCATTAACCATAGGATGTATAACCTATTGTCTGAGAAGGGATACGATGTAAAATATCATGAAGTCAACGGTGGGCATAACTATACCACCTGGCGTAACAGCCTGCCCCACTCGCTCGAATTTTTCTTTTCAAAACAGGAAAGCTCAGATTTTTCAGGAGAAAATTAATGGATACAAAAATTAGTGAAATCTTCAATGCTATCGTTGACGGAGACGCTTCAGCGGCGAAGCAAACGGTTCAATCAGCCCTGGAAGCCGGGATTGATGCGGAAATTATCCTTAATGAGGGGTTGGTCGCTTCAATGAAAGAAGTGGGGCGGTTATTTGAGGAGGGTGAGTACTTTGTTCCGGAGATGTTAATTTCAGCCAGAGCCATGCAGGCAGGGATGAATATCCTGCGCCCGGTTCTGATCGAACAGGATATCAAGCCCAGCGGCAAGGTGGTGATCGGAACGGTTAGAGGGGATCTGCATGATATTGGCAAAAATCTGGTCAGCATGATGCTGGAAGGTGCCGGGTTCCAGATCGTCGATCTCGGCACAGACGTTGCCCCAGAAAAATTCCTTGAAGCGGTCACCGAGCACAAACCGGATATTTTGGGTATGTCTGCCCTGCTGACAACAACGATGAGCAATATCAAGACTACGATCCAATACTTCGAAGAAAAAGGAGTCAGGAAGGATGTAAAGATCATCATTGGAGGAGCTCCGATTACACAATCCTACGCTGATGAAATCGGCGCCGACGGTTTCGCTCCCGACGCCAGCCAGGCGGCGGCACTCGCCAAGCGTTTGATGGGAAAGGCATAGGTTCCCGATGCGCACCCGATTCGGCAATTTCATCTTGAATTCTCCCAATCCGGTACCCATGCCCATTGGAATTTATGCCGGGCTGGAAATCACAGGCGCTTCCGTGCGGCAGTCTGTGACGGATGCGCATGCACAGTCTGAAGCCATCCTGGCTTTGCATGAGCGGTTCAACACTCCCGTAATGTTGACAGCCATGGACCTGAGCGTTGAAGCCGAAGAGTTTGGCTGTGAGATCAGGTTGACAGATGATGAAATTCCGTCTGTGATCGGCAGAAAGGTGACCGATCTTTCAGAAATTGACCGCTTACCTGTCCCGATGATCGGCAGCGGCCGCACTGCCGTGTCATTGCAGACAGCGCAGAAACTGCTGTCAATTGACAAGGGTATACCAGTCCTGGGTGGGGTGATCGGACCTTTCTCGTTGGCCGGGCGCATCTTCGGGGTGAGTGAATCACTCGAGATCTCGTTAACTGAACCTGATACACTGAAAAAGTTGCTTGAAAAGGTTACCGAATACTTGATCAGTTATTTGACAGCCTTTCGCGAAGCGGGTGTGCAGGGGGTGATTATGGCTGAGCCGACTGCTGGTTTGCTTTCTCCAAGGGGATTAAGCCAATTCTCATCCGCTTATGTAAAGCAGATCATCGAATCAACGGTCACCCCCGATTTTACGGTGGTGCTGCACAACTGCGGAGCGAAGCTGGTGCATCTGCCCAAAGTGATCGAAGCCGGTGCGGAGATTTTTCATTTCGGCGCGCCGATGGATATTGGCCAGGCACTGACGCAGGTTGGAGAGGATATCATCCTGTCGGGCAACCTGGACCCCACGGGAGTCTTTCACAACGGGAATCCGCAGGAAGTGACTGCCAGGGCCCGGGAACTGCTGCAGGCAGCCGCCGGGCACAGGAATTTCATTCCTTCTTCTGGCTGCGACATTCCACCCCATTCACCGCTGGATAACCTGGCTGCTTTTTACGACACGATCAGGGGGTAAAGAAGGCGGGTTGAAAAACAACTTTGTCAGAATTATAAAATAATCCCATGCAGGGTTATCGCCGATCAGTGGGGATTCATGAATGGCTATTTGCCCGAGATCGTCCGATGCGCGAGGAGGGTAATGCGTCACGAGAGAAGAGCGGGGAAGTTACTTGAGTATTGGTGCGTCCAGGGACGCGCCCTACGAGCTACCCACCAAATAATTCCATAGGATTATTATGCGACACAAATCAATAACAACAATATTCTTAATTATTTTTCTTCTTTCTACATTGAGTGGATGTACTTCATCAATCAAATCAATTCCGAACGTGGGCATACCTCTTGATGAATTTAATACAGATTTGGAAATTTCTTTCAATCCTCAGTGGAATAAATTTAGGGTTGGCCAGGATTTAGTAGCTACAATAAAATTAGTTTCGCAAACTGAAATGATAGCTCCCTTAGATTTCAATCTTCAATTATACGTGTATGATGAAAAGGGCGATGAATGGATAAAGGTTGAGAATAGTGGGCGATATCTTGGAACAAGTCACACATTAGACGCCATCAATAATTCTCTTTTTTTAGCTTTTGTCCAGTAATTGATCAGGATCAAAAAAAACCAGTATCAGTCTTAGTTCTTCTCTTTGGTTATGAAAAAAAGAATGGCCAAATCACAGATGTGATACTTGGTGCTTACACGATCATTAAACTGTATCCAAAATAGAGATTCTTGTTATTAATGTTATTATGCTCTCGTACCTATCAACCGTATACACACTCCACTTCAGTGGTAAATCCTATCCGAAAGCTAGTAAGGATGATTGGAAATCCCACCGCAAAACCGTTTTAAAATACTCCCATGCCGGATTATCGCCGATCAGGGGAGTACGAAGGGCTATTCGCACGGGGTTGTCCCAGGCGGGGGAGGGATTCAACCGGATCATCCTTGATGTGACCCCAATGTGCCTGTGATCGGCACAAATTCCTCTTTTCTCCCTCGTTTTCACAAATACATAATTTTTTTCAAGTCATCCTTCCATTAGTGTGATTCCAGCGACTGGTCACGCCTTCAACTTGTCACGTAAAATGTCATCCCCTCAATATGACATTTGTCATTGCAAACTCTGTCTGATAACGTTATTGTCTTGGTGTAATGTTATAACGTTATAAAGTTGCTATAATTAAGACGTTATAATATTTCCTGGTTCGATGGAGAATGCACAGATGATGCAGTCGGACTTTTTTGATCGCGAAAGCGGAATCCCGGTTTACCGTCAGTTAGCTGACTATATTAAAAAGCAAATTTCCAGCGGGGTGTACCAACCGGGGGACGTGTTGCCCAGTGAAGCGGATTACATCCGTGATTTCAACGTCAGCCGCACCACCGTGCGCCTTGCTTTTGGCCTGATTACGAACGCGGGCATGGTGCGCCGTGAGCAGGGTCGGGGAACCATTGTGGTTCCACAGGTACGCACTCAATTGCCATTTCTCGCGTCCTTTACGGAAGAGTCGAGTCGGTATGGTCGAACTCCCAGTGTTGTTCTACTGCGGCAATATATGGATAAGGTATCTATCGAGGCCGCAAAGGCGTTATCGCTACCGATGGATGCCCATGTTTTGCGGGTTGAACGCTTACGCCTGGTTGATGGCGAGCCGATCGGGCTTGCTCTTTCATGGATGAATACGGTTAGGTTTCCAGGGTTGGCCACCCTGAATTTCTCTGCCTTATCCATTTATTCACTTCTCGAAAGTGAAATGGGGCTGTCAATTCGCAGCGCGAAAGAAAACATTCGGGCAGACCTCGCGACAGAAAATGAAGCCCACAAGTTGAAAATTCAGACGGGAGCACCGGTGTTGCGAATGCTGCGTACTACTTTCATCCAGGACGAACAGAATACGGCAGTACCCATCGAGTATGTCGAGGTTGTGTTTAATGGCTCGATCTACAGTGTGGATGTTGAGCTTTATCGGCAGAGCGGTAAGTAGACCCTTACGACTGGTTGTTTTAACGAAAAGAACTTATTTGATTCGAAAGGAAAGCAGGTATGCAAATGATCGACAAATTTGGTGAGTTGGAAAGGATTTTTGGGACCAGAAAACCGATTATTGGTATGGTTCATCTGGCACCACTGCCGGGTTCACCCCGCTATGACGGCATGTCGATGCAGGAGATCACCGATCTGGCCCTGATGGATGCGCGTATGTTGAAGGAAGCGGGTGTGGATGGGGCGATTGTAGAAAACTTTGGAGACGTTATGTTTTATAAACGTGTTCCGGCTGAAACTATTGCAGCCATGACGTATGTGGCCGCAAATATTGCCCGCGAAGTTCCCGGTTTGACTTTGGGGATGTGTGTACTGCAATCGGATGCTATCGCAGGTATGGCGATCGCTAACACGGTTGGCGCAAAATTCATCCGAGTGCCATATTACACCGAAACATACGTGGTAGATGCGGGTCTGATGGACAGTATTGCCGCTGAGACACTGCGTTATCGAAAATTCCTCAATGCTGATGTGAAGATCTTTGCTGATGTTCATATCAAACACGGCTACCCCTTATCACAGCGGCCAATCGGTGAAGCCGCAGCCGATGCAGAGCACCGCGGTCTGGCTGATGCCATCCTTGTTACGGGAATTGCAACCGGCGCGCAGACCAAGGCTGATGACGTAAAAGAAGTAAAAGAATCTGTAAAAGCCACACCGGTTTTCGTTGCCAGCGGAGTGGATGAGAAGAATCTTCCTCTTTACAAGAAGTATGCCGACGGTGCAATTTTAGGCACGCATATTAAAGTGAACGAAGACACTGAAGCCCCAATCGATCCGAAAAAATTGAGCGCTTTCATGAAAGTTGCTCGTACCATTTGGCCAAAATAGGAGAAATCATCCCATGAGTATGTACCCTGACGACACTCGTTTCCAAAGTTTTCATGATCTTTTCAGCGTGAAGAAGCCAATCATTGGTATGCTGCATCTTCCTCCGCTGCCAGGTTCGCCAATTTATAACGGAAAAGGTCTAAAAGAAGTCATTGACCGCGCTCTTTATGATGCTAACGAACTGCAGGAAGGCGGAGTGGATGCATTAGAAGTAGAAAATTTCTCAGATCCTACGTATTATCCGCAGGAGGTTGGACCCGAATTGACCGCTGCTATGGCAGTGATCAGTGACCATGTCATCCGTGCCGCATCCAAGCCGGTGGGCATCTGCATCCTGGCTGATCCAAAAGCTTCTTTGAGCGTTGCTCATGCGGTTGGGGCCAAATTCGTGCGTGCCACTTTCTTCACCGAAGCCTCTGTGGATGTTTCTGGCCTGGTGTGCCCAAAGCCTCATGAGCTCCTACGCTTCCGCAAGTTTCTGGATCCCTCCATCAAGATCTTTACCGATGTGCATATCAAGCACTCTGCTCCGTTGGTCAACCGTCCTCTGGGTGACTCAGCTCTAGATGCCAAGTATTTCCTGTCGGACGCGGTCATTATCAGCGGCACCCACACCGGTAAAGAGACCAAACTGGAAGATCTTAAAGAGGCCAAGGATGCCGTAGAGGATTTCCCCGTGTTGGTGGGCAGTGGTTTCCGCAAAGAACATGCAGCAAAAATTTTAGCTATTGCCGATGGCGCCATTGTTGGTACATCGCTGAAGAAAGACGGCGTCAGCTCTAATGTGGTCGATCGGAATCGTGTAAGGGACCTGATGGAAGTCGTTAAAGAAATCCGAAGCCGCTGTTAGAGCAAATTCTCAAATCGACCTATTGCGAGAGGAGGTGTCAGGGAATTCTAGTTGCCGGTTTTCTTTACAGCTTTACTTATCCTACACATATATCGAAAGAGGTAGCCCGATGATTAAGAAAAAGTTGATGGTTGTTGTTAGTCTTTTGGTTCTTGTTTCCATGCTTGTGGCATGCGCTCCAGCAGCAACTGAACCTGCTGTACCAACTGAAGCACCTGTTGCTGCCACTGAAGCGCCAGTAACCGCTCCAACTGAAGCTCCTGCTGCCATCACGGTTGCGGTTGTTGCCGGTGGCGAAGTTGGTGATATGGGGTTCATCGATTCAGCCAACGCTGGTCTTCAACGACTCTCATCTGAATTGGGGCTCAATACGGTTATCGTTTCCAATAAAAACGATAACAATAACAACCTGGATGTTTTGCTCTCCGCAGCAGAACAGGCTGACCTGATCTTTGTGGTTCCCGGTTACTTTTTTGATGAACAGCTGAAACAGGTTGTTCCGCAATACCCTGATAAAACCTTTGTGTATGTTGATGGCGCATCCTCCATTGAAGGAATGACCTCCGTGGTCTTCAAACAGAATGAAGGCGCTTTCCTGATGGGAACCCTCGCTGCTCTGTTGACCACTGAAAACACCGCTCTGCCGCAGACAGATGAAGCCAAGGTGATTGGTTTCATGGGCGGCGCCGATATGCCGGTCATTCATGATTACCAGGTTGGATTCAATCAGGGTGCCAAGTATGCCGTGGAGGATATTGAAGTCATCAACCAGTACGCCGGTACGCACTTCGATCCTGCCAAGGGGAAAGAAACCGCTTTGGCTATCTATGGTGCTGGTGCTGATATCATCTTCCAGGCTGCGGGTCCCACTGGACTTGGTTTGTTCGAAGCAGCAAAAGAAGCCCAAAAATATGCGATCGGTGTCGATACCAACCAGAAGAATCTGGCTCCCGATTGGGTTGTTGCCAGCATGCTTAAAAATGTAGGTGATTCAATTTTCCTGTTCACCCAGTCTTTCCTCGCGGGTGAGATTCAGACCGGCGCAGTGATGTCTTATGGTCTGAAAGAGGGTGGTGTCGGAATCTCTTATGGCGATATGGATCCCGACCTGGTTCCGCAAGAAGTTAAGGATAAGGTTGCGGGTTTTGCCCAGGATATTATCGATGGCAAGGTTGTTGTAGAGACCTACACCGCTCAGTAATACTTTTGTGAGAGCAGGGTGGATCGTTTATCCACCCTGCTCAAGCGTTAGTGACTCAATTATTTATAAGAAGAGATTACCAGTGACTTACGCCATCGAAACACATCAGATAACCAAAGTGTTTGGTGATACTGTTGCCAATGACCGGATCGATTTACAGGTGATCGAAGGGCACATCCACGCTGTACTGGGTGAAAACGGTGCAGGGAAAACAACCTTAATGAAAATTCTCTTTGGAGAGGAACAACCAACTTCGGGTAAAATTCAGATACGGGGGAAAACGGTAATGATCAGCAGCCCGGCAGAAGCCCTGCGCCTTTCCATCGGGTTTATCCATCAAAATTTTACGCTGGTTAATGAGTTCACCATCGGACAAAACTTTGCGCTTGGGATTGAACCGCGCAAAAATCTCTTTTTCGCAGATTATGACAAGGTCAATCAAAAAGTACAAAAAATATTAGACCTGCTCGACATGCCATTGAAACTTGATGTACCGGTAGGTTCTTTTTCAGTGGAAGAACGCCAGATTGTCGAAATTGGCAAGGCGCTTTACCGCGGAGCTGAAATCTTAATTCTTGACGAGCCAACCTCCGTGTTAACCCCTCAAAAGATTGAAAAGTTGCTCGATATTTTGCGTAAATTACGCGATGAGGGCAAGACGATCATTATGATTACCCACAAGCTTGAGGAAGCTTTTTCAATTGCTGATGAGATCAGCGTGCTGCGTAAAGGCAATCTGGTGGCCACTCTTCCACGAGCTTCGGTAACCAAAGACCAATTGATCCGTTTGATGGTTGGTGATGAACCGCTCAGTGTTGTTGAAAAAGCCCCGCATCAGTTCGGTGCTGCTTTGTTAGAAGTGAAAAATTTATGCGTCCGTTCCGGTGGCAGAGATTTGGTTAAGAACGTGAGTTTTGAAGTGCATCGTGGCGAGATCTTCGGTCTCACCGGAGTGGGTGGAAATGGACAGGGCGAGTTGATCGAGGCCCTGGTAGGAATGCGTCCGGCAACAGAGGGTGATATCCTCTTTGATGGGACGAGTGTGGTGAAGTGGGATATTCGGAAAAGACGGCTGAATGGAATGGCGTACGTACCGGAAAACCGGGTTACTCGTGGAACAGCTGTTTCTCTCTCTGTTTTAGACAACCTTGTGATGGGTCACCATTATCTGCCTGATTTTCACCAGGGATTGGTCTTAAAACAGAAAAAAATGGAATCATTTGCCCTTGATATTATCAAACAGTATGAAGTTGTTGCCAGTTCGCTTGAGATCAATGCGGGTAGCCTATCGGGCGGTAATCTTCAAAAACTGGTTATCGGTCGTGAATTTTCAATGAATACACCTTTCCTTATTGTGGCTTATCCCAGCCAGGGGATTGATATTCGTACAACAAAATACGTCCAATCTGAATTGATTCGCAGGCGTGATTCAGGATGTGCAATTTTACTGGTGTCTGGTGACCTGGATGAAATATTCAGTCTGAGTGATCGGATTGGAGTCATGTATTCTGGAGAGTTGGTAGCCATTACCACGCCTGAAAGTACAAACAGGTTTGAACTGGGCCAGTACATGGTTGGATCGCGGAGAAATGGCCAATGAAAGCGACTAACAAGATACGTCGAACCATCTTCCAACAGGGATTAAGTTTTATCAGCACCATCGCTCTGGCGCTGCTCTTGGGTTTTGTTATGCTGTGGCTAAATGGATCAGCTCCAAAAGATGTGCTGGCAGCAGCCGGGTCAAGCACTTTCGCATCTCCTTTCCGTTTTGCCAACATGATCAGCCGTATGTTGACGATCGTGCTGGTCTCGTTAGCTGCAGCGATCCCGTTCAAAGCAGGCGTGTGGAATATTGGCGGTGATGGGCAGCTGGCCATGGGCGGATTCTTTTCGGCCATGGTGGGTGTCTACGTTACCAGTTTGCCGCCCGTGCTGCATATTGGTCTGGCTGTGCTGGCGGGAATGGCTGGCGGAGCGTTGTGGGCTGCGATACCGGCCTATGTGCGATTGAAATTCAAAGCCAACGAGATCGTTACCACGATCATGATGAATTATCTGGCTGCGCTGGTGACGGGTTATCTGGTGAATTACCCGTTCCGTGCTCCTGGGTCTGCTAATGCTGAAACATCCCTCGTGCAGGAATCAGCGATTCTGTCACAGATGGTTCCTCTTTCCAATCTAAGTACTGGTTTGTATATTGTTATTGCCACTTTTATCCTGATCTGCTTTCTTGATTGGAAGACCAGCTGGGGTTATGAATGGCGGGTACTTGGTTCTAACGACGAGTTTGCCCGTTATGGCGGCGTAAAAGACAATCGGATGCGTTTCCTTTCAATGTTAATCGGCGGTGCCCTGGCAGGATTAGCAGGCACGATTCTGGTGCTGGGTTCTTATCATAAATTTATTCTTAACCTGGGTGGCGGGATCGGCTTCACAGGTGTTCTGATTGCCATTATCGCTGCAAACAGCCCAATTTTGATCTTGATCGTGTCGGCCATTTTCGCGATTTTATCCAATAGCACAGTTGGGCTGGAGGCGCGACTTGGGATTGCTACCGAATTTAGCAGTATCTTACAAAGTGTCATTATTTTACTGGTCATCACCCGGTCGAACATCTGGGCAGGAATTACTAAATTAGTGAAACGCAGGTAAAAGCATGGAAAATTTAGCTGAATTCTTACGTGCTTCCATCCGTCTTACCACTCCGTTGCTTCTGGCAGCGCTTGGTGGCGCTTTTATGCAGGTTGCCGGTGTCCCGAATATCGGTATGGAAGGGATGATGTTAATCGCCGCGCTGGTTGGCTACATCGTCAGCTTTACAACTGGATCCTGGCTGATGGGATTATTATTCGGTGTCTTAGCCGCAGTTTTCGTGGGTCTCATTTATGCCTTCTTTGTGTTGCGATTGAAAGCAGATATCTTTGCTATTGGTATTACATTAAACATTTTTATGGGTGGTGTGGCTGCATATATCATCCGCCAGTACTATGACCAGATCTCAATGCTTCATTCACCTAATGCGAAGCTGCTTCCAACGGTCTCGCTGCCCTTCCTGGCGGAAAACAAGATTCTGAATGTGTTATTTAACAACTATACCATTCTGGTGCCTGTTTCCTTTTTGCTTGTACTGGTGACTTTTGTGGTCTTCTACAAGACACCTTTTGGGTTCTGGCTAAGGGCTGCGGGGTCTAATCCTCTCGCGGTGAGCGCATCAGGAAAGAGCATTACGGGTATCCGCTTTGCCGCATTTATCATCAGCGCAGCTCTGTGTGGCCTGGCAGGGGTGCACCTTTCTCTTGGTTATCTGGGGATGTTTGCATTGTCTTTGGTCGCGGGGCGTGGTTTCGTAGCGCTGGCCATCGTTCTATTTGGCAGCGGCAACCCGGTTACCGTGTTGATCGCCAGCTTGATTTTTGGCATCGCCGATGCTGCCAGTCTGCGTATTCCTACAGAGATTATTCCGCCGCAATTCCCGCTGATGCTGCCTTACATCATCACTATCCTGGCAATTACTCTGATGAGCCGTTTCGCCAGGTCGTTTACCAGCACCGAACAGAAATGATCGCAGGTCAAAAATGTCGTCGGTAATGAGTGTAACAGGCCCATTGGCCAAGGATGAACTGGGATTAACCCTGCCGCACGAGCATCTTTTTGTTGATTTGCGTTGTTACTGTCCGGTTGAGCCGCGGGATGAAAACCAGAGGAATAATTACCGCCAACCAGTAACCCTGCAAAACCGTTCAAAGGTGGTGAACCAACCCTGGGAATATCGAGACAATCCATTTCTTGATGATCTTGAAAGTTCCCTAAATGAAGTGCTTGCTTTTAAAACACTGGGTGGAACAACAATTGCTGACCTCTCGTGTTCTCTCGCTATGGGGCGCGACCCACAGAAGCTGCGCCTGGTGGCAGAACGCACAGGGGTGAACATTATCATGTCTTCCGGACGTTATACTCTGCCATCCCTTACTGAAACAGAGCGGAATCTTAGCGAGGCATTCATTGAAGCCCGCATTCTCGATGAATTCTACAATGGCGTCGATGGCGGTATTTACCCTGGAATTCTCAAAGCCGGGTTTGTCGGTGAAACTGATAAAGAGCCTGAAATTCGAACTCTGCGAGCTGTGGGAAGAGCTCAGGCTAAGATCGGTTGTGCCCTGGCCGTGCACCCCCATATCTGGCAGCCAGATAGTCACCGCATCTTAGATATTCTCGAGGACGTGGGCTGTGATTTGCGACGGGTCATCCTCTGCCACCAGGATTTCCTGGGGCTCCAAACTGCCTATTTGGATTCACTTTGTAAACGCGGTGTATATATTGAGTTCGATACTTTTGGAAGCGGCTGGATCAATGATCGAATGTGGCAGCTTACCGATGAGCAAAAAATTGGTTTTCTCAAGCAGCAGGTGGATCTGGGCAATCAAGAACAACTGTTGATTTCAGGAGATATGTGCCTTAAGCTCATGTTAAAAAAGTGGGGTGGGGTTGGTTATGTCAATATTCCAAAATTCGTGATCCCGGCGATGAAGGCCGCGGGATTTTCGAGTGAAGTCATCCATCTGATCACAGTTGAAAACCCGGCTCGAGTCTTTTGCCATTAAAATGATTGATAGGATTCCATTATGGTTAACGAAAAAAAGATCACACAGGTAGAAATCTTGGGTATTGGTGACGCGATGGTGGATCTTACCACACGTGCGTCGCAGCTTCCACCGCGGGGAGGCAATATCTGGAGCACCGCAGTAACCTTGAGCCCGGGGGGAACTACAGCCAACGTCGCTGCAGGTATCGCAAGGCTGGGTTTAAGATCATCGTTCATCGGTTGTGTAGGAGACGACCCTTACGGACGGTACACGATTGAGCAATTTCAACGAGTTGGAGTGGACACCAGCCGGATAAGGCTCCGCCCCGGAGCGTTTACCGGGATCGTTCTGGCCATCGTTGACGACACAGGTGAACGTACATTTATCGCGTGCGCCAAGGGGGCTTCATATACTTTGCTGGATGAGCAAGATTTCGCAGGCATAAATTTAAAAGAAATCCCGATCATACATTCCACTGGGGTGTGTCTGGTGGAAGAACCTTCGCGCTCGGTGCTGCTGAAGGTGCTGGAGCAGGCGCACCAGGCCGGATGTAACGTATTTTTTGATCCAAACCTGCGTCTGGAAGGGAATGTGTTCAGGGATGAATTGCGCATAGCCCAATGGAAAGCGTTTTCCTTTTCAGATGTGGTCTTAATTGGCGACAATGAGGTGGAATTGATGTTCCCGGGAAAAACGCTAAGGGAAGCTGCCGGGATGATCTGCGGGCAGGGGGCGAAAATTGTGGTTGTCAAGCAGGGAGAGAAGGGAGCATCGGTGTTCAGCGCTGATGGTGAGGAATCGTGCCCGGCGTTTCAGGTTAACGTCAATAGCACCACAGGAGCGGGTGACTCATTCAACGCCGGGTTCATTGCAGCACGGGTGAGAGGTGCAAGCCTTCACGACGCGCTGGTGTATGCCTGCGCTGTGGCCGGGCTTAAGGTCACCGGGATGGACGCGCGTTCAGTGCCAACACATCAAGAAGTGATGGCTTTCCTGGCGCAGCGGGGTTTCAAGCTTTGTTTGATGGATTAAAGGGTATCCTATAGAGGCGGCGGTTTATACACCAGGATTTTCTCTTTGATTAATTTAAATAAATAATAAGAAAAGGTGATATGGCTTAAGCTGTATCACCTTTTTTATTACTTGCAGAATTTTGTTTTTTCTTTTGCTGCGATTCACATCACATCTTATGTAATGAATCATTGAGGTGAAAAGAGAATATTGACACTCAAGAGAATTTTTCTCTATGTTATCTCATAGAACTCAAGCAGCACTCCATCCGCCGAGGAAGGGTGGACAAAGGCAATCTTTCTTCCAGGCAGCACCTTTGGAGTCTCGTCGATGAGGTCGATTCCATTTTGCTTCAGCTCGTGGATGGTCTCTTCCAGATTATCCACTTCGAGGCAGAGATGATCAAGCCCTCCGCCTTTCAGTGTGATAAAGTTTCTCATTGGGAAGTTGCCCTCGAGAGGTGTTAAGAGTTCAATATTCGATTCACCTGATGTTAAAAATGCCACTTCAACTTGATGAGACAGAACTCGTTCCGTCATGGTAAGGGGCAACCCAATTACATCTCTCCAGAAATGCAAAGATTCTTGCAAATCTTTTACAGCTATTCCGATGTGGTGAATGCTCTTAACTCTAATCATCTTTAATCCATGGCAAAGTATGCTTTATGAACCTTTTCGTCTGCAATGAGTTGTTCCCTGGTTCCCGAAAGAACGACATTTCCCTTTTGCAGGATATATCCACGAGTGCAAATCGCCAGAGCTTTTACTGCATTCTGTTCAATCAACAGAATGGATGTTCCTGCCTGATTGAGTTCCTGTATGATTCCAAAGGTCTGCTGAACCAGTTTGGGTGACAGTCCAAGTGATGGTTCATCCATTAATAGTAATTTTGGTTTACGCATCATCGCCCGAGAAACAGCTAACATAGTCTGCTCTCCACCTGATAAGGTGCCTGCCAGTTGGTTTCGCCGCTGTCCAAGAATGGGGAACCGATCATATGCTTCTTGAATTCTCTCATTCATGACATTCTTATCTTTTTCAATGAACATAAACCCGGTTTTCAAATTCTCTTCGATGGACATCTTCGGAAATATGCCGCGACCTTCAGGAACAACCACGATTCCTTTCGCGACAATTTGGTGAGGTTTTAATTTTTGAATACTTTCATTAAAAAATTTTATCTCACCAGATACAACCGGAGTCAATCCGACAATGCTGCGAACCAAAGTGGTCTTGCCTGATCCATTTGGCCCCAGAATGCTGACGATTTCACCCTGCTGGATAGATAATGAAACATCGTGGATGACAACTGACTTCCCGTATTTGACCCTGATTTCAGTAAGTTCAAGCATTTTCGTTCTCGCTTCCCAAATAGGCTTCTTGGACTAACGGATTCGAAGAAACTTCGGCAAAAGAACCTCTGGCGATTTCTTTTCCGTATGAAATGACGACAATATAATCAGCAGTTTTTTGAACTACTGCCATATCATGCTCGATCAGAATGATGCCTATCCCTTTTCGAATATCGCGAATTTTTAAGATATCCTCCATCAATTCTGCAGACTCGTTAGGATCCATTCCAGCAGCAGGTTCATCAAGCAACAAGACATCAGGATCAGATGCCAGGGCGCGGCAAATCTCAAGTTTTCTTCGTTCCCCGGGCACAAGATCACCTGCCTTTCTGTAAGGGTTTTCTGCAAGAAAAGGACTGAAATGATTGAGGATGCCAAGGCTTTTTTGAATGTTCTCATCAAGTTCTTTAGCCATTCGTTTTCGGCGGAATAGCGAATTCACGAGTGTTCCTTTGGAAAGAGTTGCCATTCCAACGAGAACGTTATCTAACACACTGATGTTGTCAAACAAACGGCTCTGTTGAAACGTTCGCTTAATTCCCATTTTAGCTATCTTATAAGGCGGTAACCCGTTGATGATGTTACTTTTGAAAACGATTTCACCAGATGTAGGAGTATAGAGGCCTGAGACAACATTAAAGATGGTCGTTTTTCCTGCTCCATTTGGACCGATGATGCCAAGGATTTCATTTTGATGAAGAGCCCATGACACATTATCTATGGCAACCAACCCACCAAATTTCATTGTTAGATTATTTGCGGATAAACAGATTTCAGCCATGGTGTTCACCCTGTGTTGAATTTTCACTCATGAGATACTTGCTGGAATATTTTCGAATTTGCTGTTTGATAATACCTGAAGGACGGAACATGAGCATGAGCAGAATGATCAAGCCTGTAGCAAGCATTCGGAAATCTGCAAGAGAACGGAATTTTTCTGGTGCTACAGATAAGATGAAAGCTCCAATGCCTACGCCTGCGATATTATCCATCCCACCCATGATGACCATGCCCAAAATCTGAAGGGAAGTGTTCATGTTGAAGTTTTCAGGTGAGATATACCCGATGTAATGGGCGTAAAGAGAACCGGCAATACCGGCGAAAAAAGCACCTATCGAAAAAGCGAGCAGTTTCATCGTTGATGTGTTAATGCCACTGCATTTGGCAGCAATCTCATCTTCACGAACGGCATTGAAGTAGAGACCAACCTTTGAATTGAAAATAAATCTTGAAACCACAAAAGCTAATAAAACGAAAACTAAAACGAAGTAATAAAAGTTAAACTGGACGGGAAAGGTATGCCCAAAGATCCTTAGTGAAGAAAAAAGTGATTTTCCAAAAAGTTCGGGCGGAGGAACGTTTTTGATTCCATTTGGCCCGCCTGTGAACGCAATATTGTTCAGCAAAATATAAGTGACTAAACCAAAGGCGATGCTTACCAAAGCCATATGATAGGATCGTGTTTTTAACGTTGGCAGTCCAACCAGCCATCCGAAAAGGGCCGATATGCAACCTGCAAGCAGAATAGAGATCCAGAAAGAGACTCCTAATTTTGTTGAAAGCAGGGCGGAGGTGTAAGCGCCAACACCGTAGAATGCGGCGTATCCCAGGTTCGGAATGCCTGTACTGCCTACCTGAAAATTGAGGCCAAGAGCAAGGATTATGGAGATCTGGGCGATGATAAGTATGTGAATGATGTAAGGTTGAGTGCGAAGAGTAAGCGGAACCGCAATGATTGCCAAAACCCCTACGATCAACAGAAGAATTCTATCTTTTCTCATTGATTCTGTAATAAGCGTTTTTAGAGCTGGTAGTTTGGCATAAGCGACGAAAAGTCCCGTCCCAATGGCCAGGCTGATCAGAGTGATCAACCAGTTATCGAAAACCACGATCGAATAGAGCAAGGCAACGACGATAATTAATAAGAAGGGCGTTATCAGCTTTCTTAACGCGAATTGTGTCTTTCGTTTTTTTACATTTATGGTTTCCATAACACAGACACCTATACTTTCTCGAAAATTTTCTCACCCAGGATGCCGCTAGGACGGAAAATTAGAAATGCGATCACCGCCAGGAACGAGAAAACGTCCTGATATTGGGAACCGTTTGGAATGTATGCTGCTGCAAAAACTTCAATAAATCCCAACAATACGCCACCAACAATAGCACCCTTGAAGTCACCCAGTCCTCCAATCACTGCGGCTGAAAACCCTTTGATTCCGAGATTACTGCCAAGATTGAATTTGGTAATTCCGTAATAAGAACCATTAAGGATTCCAGCCATGCCAGCCAGAGCTGACCCAATGACGAAAACTGAGATGATCGTTTGTTCAATATTTATGCCCATCATTTGGGCGACATCGGCATTTTGAGAGACTGCGCGCATGGCGACTCCCATTTTTGTCTTTTGAATGATGAAATTGAGACTTAAAATGCAAATAATGGTGAGAAAAATAATTGTCAGGCTGTCATAACCGAGAGTAATCCCTGAAAGATTGAGACTTCCAGAGGGCAATAACTTTGGAAAAACCTGAGGATTGCTGCCATTTGGATAAATAACGCGGATTGCTTCACGTATGACTTGCCCCGCTGCAACGGTAGCCAGCAATAGAATTAAGCGCGGTGCAGCGAGTAGTGGTTTCACCAGAATTGTGTATATCGCTGCTCCCCACAAGCCAGTCAAGAAAATGAGAAGGATGATCAGGATCAGAATTACCAGACCGGTGGATGCTGATATCCAACCCAATTTGGTGGCGTAAAGGAAAAGCGGCATCATCAAGAATGTTCCTAAAACGCAGGTGTCGCCATGCGAGAAATTTGCCAGGTTAATCACCCCTACATACATGGTGAAACCCACAGCCACAAGCGAATATAGGCTGCTGACCAGCAAAGCGGATATGAGAAGCTGTAAAAAAGTATTCACGATATTCTTCCTACAATGAAAAATGTTAGTGAAAGCGCGCAAGTTCATGCGCGCTTTCACTTTCGAATTAGAACTTATTTAGCCCAGGGAAGAGTTCTCTTGCCACTTGCGTATTCAGAATCTTCGTATTTCACCCATTTCTGATCCTGGTTGACATACATTGTCAAACCACCAACATAGTTCTGGCCATATTCATCCCATTCGATTTTACCGATGACACCCTGGTATGAGTGTGAAAGGATGTAATCCACGATCTTTGCGCGATCAGGACCAACTGCTTTCAAGGCTTCGAGAATGATGGCAGCTGAATCGTAGGCGTATGGGCCGTTCTGTTCAAATGGTTCAGTGTATTTCGCGTTGTAGGCTTCGACGAATGCTTTACCTGCTTCTGAGCTGTTGACGTCAAATGTACCCGAGCAGAATGTACCTTCTGCATCTGCGCCAGTAATTTCGCCGAAGGTGTCTGATTGAATTCCTGGAGGACCCATAAAGAGGACGTTAGTCAAGCCCATTTTCACAGCTTGAATCCTGACCCCTGCTGCTTCGGTTGTAACGCCAGCATAGAAGATACCTTCTGGCTGAAGTTCAGCTACACGGCTCAATGCTGCTGAGAAGTCCTGTTGCCCAACGGTGACGCCAATTGCTTCAAGAACTTCACCACCACGTTTCTCAATGGCAGCAGTGAATTCATCGCGAATTTTTGTGCCATAATCAGTAGTATCGTTGATGATCACCCATTTCAAAATTCCAAATTGCTTGGCATAATCGCCAGCCAGTTCCATGCTCTGTTCAGAGGTTGGGATAACACGAACGGGTTCTTTATAATCATTACCGTAGATGATATCGCGGTGGATGGTTCCCCAAAATACCTGAGCCATACCGTATTTGTGGAAAACGTCGACGGTTGCCAACCCCACCGGGCTGTTCCAGTGTGTGGCAGCGGCAACCACATCAGGATCGGATGCGATCTTGGTTGCAGCGGCAACACCGGTGGCTGGATCAGATGCATCATCCTCATAAACCACTACGACGTTATAAGGGTAATCGCCTGCAGCAAGCACTTCATCCACTTTCAATTGGAATGAATTTTTCGCCCCAATACCAACTGCCGCTCCGCCGCCTGAAAGCGGGCCAATGAAACCGATCTTGACTGTCTGTTTTTCTGCTGGCTTTGCAGGACCGCAGCCAAACAAACCTACAGTCATCAGGATTGCCAGTAAAGCATATACTAGCTTCTTGCTCATTTCTCCTCCTCATATATTTTTTGGTACAAAAATGGTGAATAACAAAGATCGATCTACAGCTAAGATGACTATAGACAATAGCTGAAATAATAAAAATCAGATTATCGCGTAACCGTTTGTAGGGGGAATCTTCTTATAGATGTCAGGAAAATCTTACAAAAAAGGTCGAATTATTTTTGTTTGAGACCGTTCTCGATCACATAGCACACTAATTCGGCTGTGCTAGAAATCTTAAGTTTTTCGAAAATTCGCGAACGATAGGTGCTGACAGTCTTTGGGCTAATGAACATTGCAACAGCAATATCTGAAATTTTCTTTCCACTGGCAAGTTCAAGCATCACCTGAAATTCTCGATCTGAAAGGGTTTCGTGAAGCTTTTTTTCATGAGGAGTAGTCAGGTCTTCGACCAGAATCTGAGCAAGAGTAGATGTTACGAATTTTTGACCAGAAATGAGTTTTTCAATGGCGAGTACCAGTTCGGTGGGGGCACTGTCTTTGGTGAGATAACCGTATGCTCCATTTTTCATAGCACGCCGGGCATATTGTTCTTCAGGGTACATGCTTAAAAAAAGCACCTTGGAGGCTGGTTTTATGGCTTTAATCTGGTTAAGAATTTCCAGACCATTTCCATCGGGAAAGGATATGTCGAGGATTAATATGTCGAAGTTTTTGCTAGCGATTTCGCGCAGCGCGTTTGTAGCAGAATCTGCTTCAGAAACTTCGATGGGGTATGGCAACTCTGAGAGGATGTCTCTCACTCCGCGCCTAACTATTGCATGATCATCTGCGATTAATAGTTTTATCATCACAACCCTTCAGACCCAGCTGATACGAGTAATGGAAATTTTGAAACAATTGTGGTTCCCTTATTCTTATTTCCAGTAATATCGATACTACCCCCAGTTTGCCTAGCTCGTTCTTGCATTCCAAGTAAACCTAATGAGCGGCTGTCATTAATTTCTTTGGAAGTGATTCCTCTACCGTTATCTCTAACTTCCATGGTCAATAAATTACCTTCGATCTTCATAGAGATATCGACCTTGGTTGCCTGCGAATGGCGGGCGATATTGGTCAGACATTCCTGAAAGATACGAAAGATCGTTGTTTTTAGAGAAGTTTCTAGAATTGGTTCATCTTTAGGAAAAAGCGACTGACACTCAATGCCTGACCGGTGCATAAATTCACCCATATACCATTCCATTGCAGGTATTAACCCCAGGTCATCAAGCAAACCAGGTCTCAATTCAGAAGAAAGCCGGCGACTGATCTTTATTGCCTCATCCACATAAGAATTCATTGTTTTAAATCGATCTTGAAGTTTTGTCTCTTCCTGGCAATTCTTGTTACACCATGCGAGATCCATCTTCAAGCCAGTAAGTAATTGACCAAACTCATCATGAATTTCACGTGCCAGGTGGGCGCGATCATTTTCAATAGCCGTTTGAAGGTGATTTGTGAGAGCGCGTAATTTCTCTTCGTTTTCAATTAGAGCTGCCTGAGCTTTAAGCATGAGCGAGACATCGCGCCAAAGACAATAAGCCTGATCCAATGTCCCTGATTCTGTTTTGCCTATTCTGCCGTCAAAAGCGATGTCAAAAACCTCTCCATTTTTACGTTTCATTCGATAATGCAACTCGTGAATTTCCCCCGCCTTAAGAAAGAGTTCGTAATCTTCAACGAAGCGTTTCTTGTCTTCTTCACAAAGATAATCCCCAAACCACGTTCCGATGACTTGATCTTTCGAATACCCTAAAGTTTCCAGCCACGCATCATTAACATCATTGAGATAACCTTTTTCATTGAGTGATTGATAAGGAAGGGGGGATTGCTGGAAAAGGATTCGGTAATACTCTGTATGCTTGCGTAACTCTTCATGTAGCCTGACACGTTCTGTTATGTCTGTATAAAGCGCAATTGCGCCAAGATAATTGTTTTTATCGTCAAAAATAGGATTTGCTGCGACATTAACCCAGATTTCGGAACCATACTTGGTGATCAGTTTTAGTTCATAGTTCTCAATGATGCCTTTTCTTCGGTTGGCAATCTTTTCCGCGATGATCTGTTTTCCTTTTTCATTCAACATATCGCCGTAAGGACGTTCGATCAATTCCTGGAGGGAATAACCGGTCATTTCAGAAAATTTTCGGTTTACAAAAAAGAAATCTCCTTTTTCATCGAAGGTACAAATTCCCTCTTCAGCAGTCTCTACGATACTGCGGTATTTTGCTTCACTTTTTTCAAGCTCGGCGCGTAGCTTTTTTCGGATCAATTGACTGGAGAACAATAAACCCAATGCCACGGTAACAATTGGGTAAATGATCATCACAGAAGGGATGACATGTTTGAACACCAGGCGGAAAACGTCTGGTGGAAGCGCCATCGAATCAAGGAACATCACGACATGGACAATAATTCCAAAAATGTACAACTCGAGCCAATTGCTTTCTTGATCCTGTTTCTTTCGGAGGTATCGCCATCCAACACCGATCGCAGTTGAAGTAAAGATGACCAGAACGCCCATGGTAGCACCGGCACCTCCCTGCCAGATGCGGAATGCGCCTGTGATTATGGCTGCAATGGACGCTGGAATAAGCCCAAAAAATAATCCTGAAATACTTAATAAAATTGAGCGAGTATCAAAAACGACACCTGGTGAAAAAGGAATGGTTGAGAGCATTACAGCAATTCCTAATCCGCTGATTGCCAATCCTGATATGATCTTTTCCCAAATCGATTTCAGGCTAGAATTTAATGTTACCAACCCATATACTGCCCAGAGAGCTAAAAGCAAGGCAGCGTTATTGATCAGTCCTACGAAAATGCTCTCTTGCATGGTTATAACCCCGGATCAAGGAAAATGGATAGAAAAGTAATTGTTGAGAAAAAATTTTTTTTATTCACCTGCAGTAATTATAAACTGTAGTGGAATAAAAAAAATCCCCTAAGGTTTATGAACCTTTTATAAAAGTGTTCAAGATCGCATCCATTTCCTATTAAAGATTCAAAAAAATGTTAGATGAGATATGTCATATGATCATTGGCCGGGCTGTTTTTAAAACCATACGACTACAAAAAAATGCTTTGTGAATTTTCTAGTACTTCAGTGGATGCGAAATAATTCACGCCCACATTTGTTATCTTTAGAAATGTGAATGTTTTCAAATTAGAAGCATGATCATCATTGATCATGCTTCTCAATTTAATTTATTTATTAGTCGATATTAGAGGTTTTCTTTGGAAAATATGATAACAGTTTGCGTTTTATTCTGAATGCAAGCGATCGGATACTTTTATACCTGGTTGCTGGCATTACATGCCATCGGGCCTGTTCTCGGGCTTTAATTAGCATTCTACTGCGCAAATAATACAATCCTTCGATATCACCCTCATTGATTGCCTTTTGTATCTCTTCATTTTTTAACCAATCGGTTTCTTCAGTGAATCGAATTACCCAATTATTTGATTGCTTGTTTGCCTGACGTTGTGATTTTGGAGAAGGAACTTGCTCTTGCTTTATTCCAATGAAATTAAAAATTTCTTTAATTCTTTCTTCATAATTTGAAACGATATCTTCATAAAATAGTGATAGGTGAGGAATATTGTATTTAGTTAAAAATTGACTCCAAAACACATCCCCGCTTAACGAAAGGTCGAAACAGCATTCGATATGTTCTCGATCATACAACGCAGGCAATAAATATTTCTTATACTCCTGGTCTTCATCTTCTTTTTCGATCCAGATTCCATTTTGCAGTGCTTTTGCCAATGAAACCGCCTGTTTTACTTTATCTTTGCGTTGAATATGAATGTACCTGGCGTTTGGAAAAAATACTTCTGTTGTTTCAAAATCATTTAAACCCTTGAAATCTTCTCCTAATAGTTGACGGGCGACCTTCAAGAATTCTTGGAATAGCGATATCGATAATTTCATTCCTAGAATCCCGTTCACTGTTTGGTATTCAATAACTTTCGCCATGAATTGATAGGGATCGGAATAATCAATATTCCAATTCATTCTTTTACGATAATTTGCGTGAGGTGAAAATGCTTCAATAGGCTTTCCGATACCAGCTTTTTCTAAAATACCACATAGCATGTTACTGCCGCTGCGAGGAGTAAAAAGAATGAAGTAATTTTGATCAGTGATGCCAATTTTTGGATATCTATTTAGAATAAATTCACGAGCGAGGTTTATTGCTTCTGTGTTCATCCTCGATATTCTCCTTAATGATGATTTTAATTAAATTTCAATGATTCCAGATCCATGCATTTTAAGTTTATATCAATTTTTGATAAAACCTTATAAATTGATTAAGATCTCCATAAATCATCCATAAAATATCGATATAATTCCATGTGCTGTCAAGGAATTGCTTCTTGATATAATGTATTATTTATAGCGTGATACTTGTAAAAAATCGAAGGGCATATGCCATCATCTGAGATTTACCCTCATCTGTCTAAAGTTGATCGGTCTATGAGAAGTGGAGTTAAGAATCATCTGCCTGTAGTTCTCTGGCTCACAGGATTATCAGGCAGTGGAAAGAGCACCATAGCCAATCAGTTAGAGTATGAGTTAGTGACGAAATACAATGCGCATACATACTTGCTGGATGGCGATAATATACGAACCGGTTTGAATTCTGACTTGGGATTTTCAGATGAGGATCGACAGGAAAATATCAGACGGATTGGCGAAGTAGCTAAATTAATGTTTGATGCCGGTCTAATTGTTATTACAGCCTTTATCAGTCCATTCAGTACTGATAGATTGTTTGTTCGTAAACTTCTCCCCCCTGGATGTTTTTGGGAAGTATTTATTTCTTGCCCGATTGAGATCTGTCAACAGCGAGATCCAAAGGGACTTTATAAAAAAGCTCTAACTGGAAATTTGATGCAATTTACCGGTATCAGTTCTCCTTATGAAGCACCTCAATATCCCGAATTGACCATCCAGAGTAATATTCTCTCCTTGGATGAGAGCGTCTCTACAATTATCGCGGAATTAAAATCAAAAAAAATAATACATTGAAATTTAAGGATTTATATGACACATTTAGAAGAATTGGAAAACCGAAGCGTTTATATCTTGAGAGAGGCTTATGCAAATTTCAAGAATCTTGGAATGCTTTGGTCAATGGGTAAAGATAGCACGGTTCTTCTATGGTTAGCAAGAAAAGCTTTCTTTGGCCATGTCCCTTTCCCTTTGATCCACATTGACACACACTATAAAATCCCTGAAATGATAACCTACAGGGATAAATTGGTTAAAGAAATGAAATTGACCATGGTAATTGGCGAAAACGGAGACGCTATTGCTGAAAAGAGGACTTTCCCGGATGGCGAAGTAGACCGATTAACTTGCTGCAAGTTGCTAAAGACAGACGCTCTCACCCGAACACTCAATGGAGAAGGCAAACGTTATCGTTACAATCATGAAACAGAGAAATACGAACTTGAGATAAATCCAGAACCATTTACTGGTGTGATTGTCGGTGCTAGGGCTGACGAGGAAGGGTCACGATCAAAGGAAAGGTATTTTTCACCCCGCGATAAGCAAAACGAATGGGATATTGCTGACCAGCCTCCTGAATTTTGGAACCAGTTTAAAACTGAATTTGCACCCGGCACGAATATCCGTATTCACCCACTTCTCGATTGGACTGAATTGAATATTTGGGAATATATTCTCGCAGAGCATATTCCAACAGTCTCACTTTACTATAATCAAGGTGATGGAAAAAGATATCGATCATTGGGATGTTACCCATGTACTTTCCCTGTTGAATCGAACGCAAGCTCAGTAGAGGAAATCATTGAAGAGCTCAGGGTTGGAAAATTTGCAAATATTGCAGAACGATCAGGACGGGCTCAGGATAAGGATGATGGCGGTGGGCTTGAAACATTAAGACGAGAAGGGTATATGTAAAATGCAGACGAATATTGACGAATTGAACAAAGATCAAATGAATGTAGTATTCGTCGGGCACGTAGATCACGGCAAAAGTACAATCGTCGGTCGATTGCTTGCTGATACAAATTCACTGCCAAAAGGAAAACTGGAGCAGATTCGGGAAAAATGTAAAAGAAACGGCAAACCTTTTGAGTACGCTTTCCTTATTGACGCATTAAAGGATGAACAAGCCCAGGCGATCACCATTGATGCGGCCAGGGTATTTTTTCAATCTCAACTTCGCAATTACATCATTATTGATGCGCCTGGTCATATTGAATTCATCAAGAATATGGTCACCGGTGCTTCACATGCAGAAGCTGCAATATTGGTGATTGATGCAAAAGAGGGCATTCAAGAAAATTCCCGCAGGCATGGATACTTGCTCTGGATGCTTGGTATAAAAAAGATTATCGTTGCCATCAACAAAATGGATTTAGTCAATTATCGCGAGGATATATTCCGTGCAACTGTTCAGGAATATCAAGAATATCTTTCAGGGATTGGTGTTGAGGTTAAAGAATATATTCCTGTTAGTGGCCACACAGGTGATAACATCACTTCTCCAAGTAAAAATATGCTCTGGTATAAAGGTCCGACCGTTTTAGAAGGTTTAGATTCATTTGAAAAAGAAAAACCGATGTCTGACCTACCATTGCGTTTTCCCGTACAGGATGTGTACAAATTTTCAGATTATGGAGATGATCGGCGGATTATCGCTGGAACAATCACAAGTGGGAAATTAAAGATTGGAGATGAACTCGTTTTCTTTCCCTCCGGTAAAAGGACAAAGATCAAGTCTATTGAATCATTCAATACTCCAAAGATAACATCCCGCGAGTCTGATCAAGCAACCGGCATTACGATGGTTGAACAAATTTATGTAAAGCGGGGTCAAATCGCTACTCGTTCAGGTGAAAAAGCTCCTTTCATTAGTTCACGGTTGAAAGCAAGTATTATCTGGCTTGGAAAAGACCCATTGAAAACTGAGAAAGAATACTGGTTCAAACTAGGAACAAGCCGTGAGAAAGCAACTGTCGAAACGATTCACAATATCATCGATGCTTCTTCTTATGCCAGCCAGACAACCAAAACTGAGGTCATGCATCATGACGTCGCAGAGGTGACATTCAAACTGGCTCATCCGATAGCTTTCGATACCTCAGATAAATTTCCTATAACCAGCAGATTTGTGCTTGTTGATGAATATGAGATCAAAGGCGGCGGAATTGTGCTGCAATCTCTACCAGATGAAGACGCTCAAATTCGGGAAGACGTTTTTGTACGGGAAGAAAAATGGATTCAGAGTCAGGTAACGATGACGGATCGCGCAGAGAGATACAATCAACGCTCTTCACTCATCATCATAACTGGTTCAAAAGGAGCCGGAAGGAAGACTCTGGCAAGAAAATTAGAAAGCCAGTTATTTAATTCTGGAAAATTGGTCTATTATTTAGGGATTGGATCATTATTGTATGGTGTGAATGCTGATCTTAAAAGGCATTCTGCTCCTGGTGGTTGGCGTGAACATATACGTCGTTTTGCTGAAGTCTCTCACTTATTTATTGACGCTGGCATTATTTTGATCGTTACTGCCATTGAATTAACGCAGGAGGATGTGGATATTCTCAAAACAATCATCGACGAAGATAAAATTCATATCGTCTGGGTAGGCGAAAAGGTAACTACTGATATTAACTTTGATATTCACCTTGAAGACCGCGGAAAGATCAATGAAGGTGTTGTCATGATGAAACGTTTGCTTGAGGAACGTGGAGTCATTTTTAAGCCATAAACCATGTTTTTGTAAAAAGGAGAGGTCGGAAAATTTCAACCTCTCCTTTTTTTTAGTAACCTTTCTATGTTTTTGACAAAACCAATACTTTGTTGTATAGTATTCCCATAAAGTCTATTGATTTAGCATGGTATGAAATAAAAATATGAGATTATCAAAACGAGGGGAATACGGGTTAAGAGCCATGATCCTTCTGGCAAAGACAACGCCTGAAGGGGCTTTGCCAATTTTGCAAATTAACGATATTGCTAACCTGGAAAACATACCAGTTAAATTTCTTGAGACGATTCTTTTGACGCTTAAAAATAACGGGTTCCTCCAAAGCAAGCGTGGGGCAAATGGAGGGTATTATCTGGCGAAATCTCCAGAAGAGATCATGTTGAGTGCGATCATCCGCTGCCTTGATGGCCCTTTAGCGCCCGTTCGCTGCGTCAGTCAAATGGCTTATGAACCATGCGGGTGTCCTGATGAGCATAGTTGTGGACTACGATTGGTTATGGGAGATGTACGCAATGCGATCGCTAATATATTGGATCATACATCTCTTGCAGATGTAAACAGGCGATCACAAGAGATAAAAAGGACTGGTTAATTTTTTTTATTGAATGTCTACAATATCTATAGACATTATTAATTAAAATGGAGAGTTCTATTATGAAAAACGCAATCAAGGTATTTGTCATTTGCTTTTCCATTATGATATTTGGTTTGTCTGCCTGTGCTCCAAAGGCTCAGACCACTTCACCAGACTCATCAGATAATGCTCCGGCCTCATCAGAACAGGAGGGTACAATTTCCATCTCCGGGGCTTTCGCCCTCTACCCCATGATGACCCGTTGGGCAGAAGAATATCAAAAAGTCAATCCTAATGTTCAATTTGATATTTCCGCTGGCGGGGCTGGCAAAGGCTTGACCGATGCGTTGTCAAACGCAGTTGATATCGGGATGGTTTCAAGAACTGTTACCCAGGATGAAATGAATAACGGAGCGTACCCGATAGCAGTAACCAAGGATGCTGTCTTTCCAGTGATCAGCTCCCAAAATCCTGTTTATACAGAGATCATGTCAAAAGGCATCACCCAGGAAATGTTCGTAAAGATATTTATTACCAATGAAATCACCACCTGGGGAGAAGTTGTCGGCAACCCTAATGTTACAGATGAAATCCACGTTTACACTCGTTCTGATTCATGCGGGGCTGCTGAGATGTGGGCAAAGTTCCTCGGAGGTGCACAGGATGACCTGGTGGGCATTGGTGTAAATGGAGACCCCGGGTTATTGCAGGCTGTAGTCTCTGATCCTCTTGGGATTGGTTTCAACAACCTTGGCTATGTCTTTGATTTGACGACTGGGAAGGTGACGGCAGGTATATCCCCAATTCCGATCGATGTGAACAATGATGGTGTAGCGGACGCCGATGAGGTTGTTAGTGATCTCTCAGTCGCAGTGGACTTGATCAGTTCTGAGAAATATCCCTTCCCTCCAGCGAGACTTGAATACCTGGTTACCAACGGTAAACCAAGCGGCATAGTAAACAGTTTTATCACCTGGATCCTGACAGATGGTCAGCAATTCGTTGGTGAAGCCGGGTATGTTCAATTGACAGAAGCCCAGCTTATTGAATCATTGGAAAAATTGAAGTGATCATGTACCACAATTCGACCAACAATCAACAACACACAGAGTCTCAATCGGAAGGCCGTTTTTCCAGGCCTTCCATTCCATCTCGAATCAACCATGAAAGACGTGCCAGGAAAGTGTTCTTTTTTATCACATTGACTCCGATCATTTTACTGGTTGGAATTATTATTGCTTTGGTTATCCGAACATGGCCAATTCTTGAAAAATACCCGTTAAAAGAATTGCTGTTAGGCACCGTATGGAAACCTCAAAAAGGACTTTTCGGTTTCTTCCCATTTATTTCGGGGACTCTCTGGGTCACACTGGTTGGGATCATTATCGCTGTTCCCCCCTGCATCTTCACCGCTATTTACCTCTCGGAATATGCCCGGCAGATAACCCGAACCATTGCCAAGCCATTGCTGGATCTTCTGGCCGCCATCCCCTCAGTCGTTTATGGCGTCTGGGGGCTCGTGGCAATTGTTCCTTTGATCGGAAACCACATTTCTCCTTTTTTGGGGAAATATCTGGGTTTCATTCCACTTTTCTCAAGTGAAAACCCAACGGGATATAGTATTCTAGCCGGCGGAATCGTTTTGGCGGTCATGATCGCACCCTTCATCATCTCAATCATCTTTGAAGTGCTATCTACGGTTCCAAAGGGTGTGCGTGAAGCAAATCTGGCTCTTGGAGCCACTCGCTGGCAAACTGTTCATGCGGTTGTTCTCCCTAAGGTCATTCCCGGAATTGGCGCAGGGATCGTCCTTGGTGCAACGCGCGCACTTGGTGAGACAATGGCGGTGTTGATGGTCGCTGGCAACGTGGTGCAGGTTCCCGTTTCCATATTTGACGCGGCTTATCCCTTACCTGCTTTGATTGCCAACAATTATGGTGAAATGATGTCGATTCCCCTGTACGATGCCGCCCTTATGGGAGCAGCTCTCCTACTCTTAATCGTTATCCTTCTCTTCAATATCATTTCAAACCTGATACTGAAAGGAATCCTTAAAAGATCATGGGGCTAAAAAAGCACTGGCAGCGTCGACACGTTGTTGAAGCAATATTCAAATATGTCATGCTGATCTCATTTGTTTTGGTTCTAGCCTGTCTTGGCTATATCCTCTGGACTGTTTTTTCCAAGGGGTTACCATCTCTGACGTGGGCAATGATCAGTCAAACCCCAAAAGGTGGATACTACCTTGGTAAGGAGGGCGGGATCTTGAATGCCATCCTCGGCTCTTTATACCTGGCGATGGGAGGTACCTTGCTTGCGGTATTAATAGGATTGCCTATCGCGCTTTATTTGCAAACGTACCTGAGAAAATCACACTGGGGAAAATTCATCAGGATATCGCTGGACATTTTATGGGGAATCCCCTCCATCGTTTACGGCGCCTTTGGTTTTTCCGTTATGCTGGCCGTGGGCATGCGTTCCTCATTATTAGGTGGGATTATCGTTCTGGCGCTGCTTGAATTACCTATCATGGTGCGTGCCATGGATGAAGTGCTACAGCAGATGCCGAAAGATCTGGAGCACGCTGCACTGGCGATTGGGGCAACCAAGCTTGAGGTTGCCTTGAAGATCGTCGTAAGACAAATGATGTCAGGAATCATTTCAGCAATTCTGCTCGCATTTGGTCGCGGTATCGGAGATGCTGCATCCGTATTGTTCACAGCTGGATACACTGACCGCGTTCCCACTTCCCTCACCAACCCGGCTGCTTCGCTTCCACTGGCGATTTTCTTCCAGTTAAGTACCCCTTTCCCCGAAGTTCAACAGCGCGCCTACGCATCAGCGCTTGTATTAACGATCATTGTTCTTGCGGTCAGCCTTGGCTCACGCTGGCTTTCCGTCAGGCTCTCAAAGTATTCGATAAAATAATCGAAAATCTATCAGGAATAAAATGAATTCTCATATCCAAGTGAAAAATTTGAATGTTTTTTATGGAAAAAGCCAGGCACTAAAAAACATCAACCTGGAAATTCCACGCAACCAGATCACCGTGATCATGGGGCCTTCAGGCTGCGGCAAAACGACTCTATTAAAAAGCTTCAACCGTTTCATTGAACTGGATGAGATGACAAGGATCAGCGGACAGGTCAAGGTGGACGAGCAGGATATTTATGCCAGGGATATCGATGTAACCGAAGTGAGAAAGACGATCGGACTGCTTTCTCAGCGACCTTACCCGCTGCCCATGTCCATCTATGAAAATGTGGCTCACGGCCTGAGAATGCACCGCATGAAAAAAGGTAAAAACGAATTTGACCAGGCTGTGCAGCATTACCTGCAAGTCGCTGGCTTATGGGATGAGGTGAAAGACCGCCTGCACGAACCGGCCACAAGTCTTTCTATCGGACAGCAGCAAAGGTTATGCCTGGCGCGCGGTCTGGCTATCGAACCGGAAATCATTTTAGGAGATGAGCCCACCTCAGCTCTCGACCCCATTTCTTCTCAGCACATTGAGAAGATCTTAATGTCACTGAAGAAGGATTACACGATCGTTGTGGTGACACACATCCTGCGACAGGCAAAGCGTCTGGCAGATTATGTGATTTTCATGTACCTGGGCGAGGTCGTCGAAGCTGGCACCGCTCAGCAGATTTTCGAAGATCCGCAAATGGAACGCACCAAGGGCTACCTTTCCGGTCAGTTCTAACCGCAACGATACGGTTGTAAAACACTCGTTTTGATGTGACCTGGCTTCACCTATCACTTATATTAAAAAAGCCCTGGTAGAGCACGCCTTGTGTCCACGTAGGTGTATATTATTTGGTCAGTTTTGATATACATACTGGTCGTACGCCTTGTAACTTCCCAGCTCTGGCACAATCGTATCTGCGCTGATGAATCTTCCAAGTTCAGGGTCATTAAACCGCGCAATGTAATAGTACAGTCCAATCTCTGTTTCATTGCGCTGCCTTGTATACTGGTAGTCAGTTTATGAGGAACCCGTTCGTATTTCCCCGAAAGCCGTGTACTTGAGCGAGGTCATCAGTGTCCCTGAACCATCTGCGGTGATGCTGGTGCTACCTCGCGAAGCGCCCCCGAAGGGGGAAGGTGATCTGAAAGCAGCCGGGTGAGGGCTCAGTTTTTGCGATGGTTGTTAAGGGACTTGTGATATTAATAATATGTGGTTCGCATGACTGGCTGAAATAGAGACTTTCTATGTGCACAAACCTCATTCGCGGCGCATTGGCCGCAAACCGGTTCTGTCATTTCGGGGCAATGCTGTCGAGAATAATAAAAGAAAAACCAATCCACTGCCCTAAGACTTTTACCAGAAATTCTGACGACATCTTCCACTGCCAGGTAACAGGCATAACGGATGGCCCATTCTTCATCTTCGGTGACGGTTTTTCGTGCTTCGATTTTTTCTTTAAGCTTCTCATCCAGTATCTCCACCAATCCCATGCGCAGGCAGCTGCGCATCGTGTGGTAATCAATGACCGGAGGTACAGACTCGTCTTCTCCGAAATTTAAAAACGCTTCAGGCCGTTGGTTAAGTACCAGGGCCAGCAGGTTGGATTTTTTCCGTAAGGGATCTTCTTTATAACCGCCAATCTGGTCTAACTCGTGTAAAAAGGTCTTCAGCGGAGTGGAAGAGGCTTTTGCCAGTGCTAAAATTCCTTGCGGAGTCTTCCCGGTAGCCAGCATGTCTCGACCGTAATCTACCGCCATTTTATGATGAAGTTTCAGAGCTGGCATTGGGTCACTGCCATCATCTGCTTTGAATAACTGCTGCAAATCCTCCAGTGTAAGTGAGGCCTGGCGCTCAGGAGAATAAAAATCCGGATCGGAATCTAGCAGCCTGACGCAAGCCCTGAACAAATACGCAGACCCTTTTAAGTTATCACCATCAATGGTTGCGATTAATGGATGATCGTAATGATCGTCTTTTTCCTCCCAAAAACTGAATTGCTGCAATATGGTGGCGAAGAAATAATCGAGGGTTTTTGGGTGGAAAGCGGGGGGGAAATCTTTACCGGTGAAGTCTGAGGGGCTGGCCGCGCTCGACTTGCTAACCAATCGGGATATTTTTTCAATTTGCTTGTGATTCAACCTCACAGAAGTATGGATAGTGGCTGCCGGAGCATGTTCTTTTTTTAATAAGGCCTTTGGGCCAACCTCTCGAATTTCTTCCGTAGCCAGGGCCATTCCTTTTTGAGCAGCCATTACCGGATGCTCACCCTGTAATAACGCCGCTAGAGTAGCGCCGCAAAAACTATCGCCTGCTCCAGTTGGATCAAACACCTGAGAAGGAATGGATTTCAGGAACGTACGATGACTTCCCTGAACGACCAGACAGCCTTTCTCACCCATGGTGACAAACAATAATTTTCCAGGTTTTGTGGTTATCTTTTCAGAGGAACCAAAAATCAGGCAGGCTTCCTCCTCGTTCATAAAAAACACGTCTGCAATTTCTAGCGACTGTAAGATGGATAGTCTTTTCTCTTTGATCATGCAGAGGTAGGTTCCCGCTGAGATCAATCTGGTCCCTTTTTGCCGGCATGCGTGTATAAATTGGAATTGCAGATCGGAATCACCCAGGGGGGTGAAATGGATGCAATCAAATTTTCCGAGGTCTGCGGGCAGCTGGTAGATTCTCAACAGACTTTCGGCACCAATAGAAGTGTGAAGGTAATGAGCTTTTTCACCACAATGTTCGATCTCGAAATGTGGAAGGTCTGCAGGTTTTACGGCAGGTCCAAACCAACGGTCAAGCCGCTTTTCTATTTCTTTGAGTTCATCGGGCATTGGTTCTGGTTTTGGGGCAAACATACTGGTGGAAACTCCACAACGGATAGCCGCCATCGAGGTATACATTCCCGCACCGCCTGCTGAATGATAGGTGCGATTCTGAAGATGAAGTGTGTCGAGTGATGCGCCGCCAACCACCAGTAGTTTCACCATGAGGAATTATTCCTTTGCAATTGAAGTGTATGGGATGATTTTACTCTACCTGGCATATTGCAAATAAAACCAGCTTCTAGTGTAAGGATTTGCTACAATCGAATCTCTCTGAAATTTTATGCTTGATTTCGTTATATGATATATAAACAAATGAAAAAAAATAATAGATTTGAGGTAGCATGGCAAATAAACATTCATTCTTTCTGGTTATGTTATTGGTATTGATTCTTTTTTGTTCATGTCAACCATTATCTCAAACCACGAAACCTACGCCAAAAATCCAAGAAACCCCCGAAAATTCCTCAACCCCTACGTTTGTTGCGGCCACGCCATTATTTGCTTCTATTCCAACTCCAGAGATCTTTTCGAATAAAAACTCCGAAGAATTATATGAAAAGATTCTTTCTTTTCCAGCTGGCAAGACTGGTTTTCCATACCAGGGGGGTGATGTCGCTGATATGGAAATTACGGGACCAAACGCTTTTGCTATTTTTTCTGATGGGCGTTATGTGATCGCCGATCTACTCGATAATCGTTTGTGGATTTTCAATTCTGACGGCGAGCAGATAAAGATAATCGACTTATCTGAATTAGATATTTTGAACGTCTCTGATTTGCATGTTTATAAAGATGAGATTTATGTACTGGAAATCTATCTCGATCCACCGATTCAATATCGAATCAACCGTCTGTCTCCAGATGGAAAACGAATGATGTATTACGACATTCCAGAGGGGTATCGTCTGGAAAATGGTCTGACAGGGTTTATGATTGATTGTGACGGGAAATTGCTACTTGAATTAATGGGTCATTTACAGGCTCTCCCGATGGCGAATGAAAATCAGACAGTATCTTTTGATAGCAATCATTATCAATGCAATCATTTGAGCTACTATGTTCAAGATATCAAACCTGGCGAGAACCCTAAATTGATCGCAGGACCCTTCACCATGAGCACGACATTAACATTTGGGTTGGGAGGCATTTCTTTATTGAAAGTGTTACCCGATGGGAGTTTTTTCGTGGTTCGTTCAGATGTGGTCAACGATAAAGTTATCCAGGTCGACGATACTGTTCATTACATATCCGCGCAAGGAATTCAGCTTGGGGTTGCCAGAGTTCCGGTGGGTGAGAGATATTACTATGTGAAGCGCAATTTGGCTGTTGGCCCAGATGGAAACGTTTACTGCCTCTTGCCTGAGCCAGATTCCATTAATATTTTGCGTTTGAAATTTTTCTCTTTGCTAGACCCTCTCGTGCCTGGAGCAGAGCCTCCAACTGTAACACAGATACACCCATAAAAGGCGAAAGGAAAAATGTTTTATCGGAACAATCTGTTTGGGTAACAACTGGAAATGGTTATTGTTCAGACAGGTAATAGAATGGTAATGTGATATCAGTAATCAATTAAAAAAGAAGTTTGCCAAGATTCAAAATGATTCATTCCAACCGTCAAGATCTGGCGTAGTGGGCATGAAAGCAGCTGTTAGATTTTATGGAAAAATAGGCGCCCCCGGCGCGGCTCGAACGCGCAACCTACTGATTCGAAGTCAGGCACTCTGTCCAATTGAGCTACGGGGGCGGATGATCAAATTATACCGCATCCCTCTCTAAATGTGGATTATTTCCACTCAATCAGGTTTTTCACAAACACCGGGTTGATCAATCCCTGGTCATCTTCACCGAGAATGCTCAAATCTCCCAGGATGACCACTTCACCACTTCCAACTTCAACCTGTGCAACATAGGTATCAGCCTGAGTTCCCGCGAGGGCTTTTCCAGACTCGATCGAGAAGGATACCGCGTTCATTGGAGTAATATTGATCGTTGATACACCTTCTAAAAGACCGCGGTCCTCTACGTTAAGGGGGTTGTTTTCAGAGCCGCGGTTGATAAAGTTCACGCCCCATTGGTTCGTGAGTGCGTTCAACGCAGACCAATCTTCATTCTCTTCAAGCACTCGATTGTAAAATTTTAGACGATAACCGCTATTAATGATTAAGATTTTACCGCCGGTTTGCGCATACGCATCCAAAATTTCAGCTTCCTCACTGCTCCAGCCAGTATTGTATGCGCCGTTTTCAGGAGAGTAATCGTAGACCGGGAGTACGATGGCCATATCAGCGTTTACGAGGTGGTCTGCGGTTAGCTGCTGGCCAAAAGGCACGATGGATATCTGGTATCCGGCATTCATCAGAGCCTGGGTAAATTTTGGGAAGCCAGCCGGGGTCATGTGTGGAGATTCTGTGTGGTTTGCTAGAAAGACCACCTTTTTTTCTTCAGAATGGTTAACGAAATCCATTTGCTCAGGTGAAATGAGCGCTGCTGTCATCGCCAGCTTTGCCATATTTATAAATGCTTCTTCCTCCTCGCGCGCCAGTTCAACCGTATCATACGGGTCATGAAAATGACCCGAGACCCATACCCCACCATTGACTTCATTCATTTCTCTACTTTCGTAAATGATGTTGACATTAGGGATATCGAAAGCGGTCAGGCTGCCATTATCAGAGGCAAAAGGCTCAAATGTGGTGCCGGGTTGAAACCCGAGATTTTTACCACGTTGCATGAGATAGCTGACGAAGTTGTCTGTTGCAAGGCTATTACCCGTAATGTGACTAAACATCAGGGTAATCTGAGCTGGCAATCCGTCCATTGGGTGGCTCAGACAATCGATCTGAACATTTGCCTGCAATCGGTTCATCAAGTCAGTGTGGGTAGTGGTAAAGTAGGTGGAGCCATAAAGGCCAAGTTCTTCACTTCCGTACCAGGCGAGGTAGAGATCGACTTCTGGTTGGATTTCTAACTCGTTTATAACAGTCGCAATTTCCATTAAAATCGTCGATCCGCTGCCGTCATCCAATGCTCCTGGTGAATTGGGGCTGTCGATATGCGCTGAGACCAGTATGGCTTTATCCTTGCTCTTCCCAGGTATGTGCACGATCAAGTTACCCGATTTTCCCGGATTCATAACATCTACATCCCAAACCACCTGGGCTTCTGTCAATAAACTCATCCCGTCCCAGTCTGTGATATTCAAAGTTGCAAGGTTTTCCATCTCGATAAACAGCAGCGGGAATGAATTATTCCAGGGGATTCTTTGGAATACACCTCCGCCGTCACCGATGAAAGATCCATGATTTATTCCTACTGTATTTGAGTTTTGCGTGACCATGATGACCGCTCTCGGATTCATTCCGATGATCGTTCTGGCATTGATGACACCCGAAGGATTAATGGTATCCACAAGGCTGTAGTTCACCAGCAATATTTTCTCAGTTTGATCACTGGTTTTTTGTGAGGATAATTCAGCTTCATCAGGGATCACGATGATTTTTCCCTCAACTTCGACCGGATTTGGGTTTTGATCGTTGAGGATGCCGTCCGAATCCATTTTCGTGATGATCGAGATGTCATCACGCGGTCCGCGGATCGAGTCAGCAGGGATTTCAAATGCTTGATCACCAATAAAAAAGATTACAGTGGAGGTATGATCTTCAGTGGAAAGAAAGACGTTGAAGGACTCTCTTTCAATTTCCATTCCAATGTCAGTCAGCCATGTCATTTCAGATAGTCGCTGCTGGATAAAATCGAAGGCTTCTTTTTCACCTTCAGTTCCACCTCCACGCCAACCGGAATGCTGCTGAATAGATGTTAACGCTTCGAGTGTCGAAAACATGCGTTCACTTGAAATTGCGTCCAGTGCGTTGGTGAGCGGATTGCTCATTACGAGGGGAGGTGTCGTTGCAGTCGGTTGAGACGTGGCACGTTGGGGTGTAGCCTGCTCCAACGCGCCACGTTGACGGGCGTCTTTTATGTTCAGGTAAACAATCAATCCAATGACGGTGAAAAAAATAAAAAGGCCGCTGTACGTGATGATTGTTTTTACTTTATCCATCGGTATGACCTCCCTTTATCTTTGGTGAGGCAGCGATGTGATCATTAGCTATTTTCCGACCAGTGCTTTAATAAAGTTTTTTGTTGAAACCGAACTACCCGAAAGCAAGTTTTGCGCCCTGAACAATCCAGCGCTGGCACGAACGAGTAATACCACTGATACAGCCAGTAATAAGACGGCAATCCCGATCTGCCAGAGTGGAACGGTTGCACCAGATAGGCGGGTCATCATACTTACCGGAGAAGTGAGCGGGAAGAGACTCAAGAAAACAGACAGCGGACTATTGGGTGTCGTCGTGAGTGAACTGATGAATATCAATGGAACGATCATCGGCATGATCACAATCGTGGTTAGCTGTGAGGCTTCACGCATGTTAGGCACCAGGGCACCGATGCCCGCCATGAGGCTTGCATAAAGGGCGTAGCCCAGAACAAAAAAGACAACTCCCCACAAAAGGGTGGATGCCGGGAGGAGAAAAGCCGAGCTGAGGGCAAAAGCACTGCCTGAATATCTGAGCATTAACAAACCTGATCCCAGCCAAACAACCGTCTGCAACAACCCAGCCAGTCCGAGGGCAATGATTTTTCCGGTCAACATTTGGCGCGGTGTGACCGAAGTCATCAAGATTTCCATCACACGGTTTTGTTTCTCGCTGGTGATACTATTCAAGAGCAGTGTGGATGATGTGAGAATGACGATATAGAAAAGATATGTAATGGCATATGGCAATACATATGTCAACCAGTTCTCGCTTTCACGGACCATTGCATTTGAGATATCCACTTCAGTCAGGTTGAGCGGATCTTGTACGCGGTAGGTTAATTCAAGATTTTCTCCGGTCAGGTTATAAGCCACCAATGCATTGATTACCCCTGATTCTTCAGAACCACCCAGAGGATTGTAATCGGGTCTCACATAAATGATATCCCCTGAATCCATGAAATCCTCGGGAATGACATAATAAGCGGAAATCGTACCATCACGAACAGCATCGGCTGCTTCTTTTTCGCTATTCATTTTCACAAGCATTTCTTCATTTCCGGGTGGGATGGACTTCATCAAACCGCTGAAATCGATATAACCTTCCGCTGCCTGTTTTTCTTCAGGAGTGAAAAGCTCGTTGAGAAACTCTCCTGCTGCGACCCCTGAAGATTTCTGTAAAGCCGAGACAACCAGTAAAACAACAAAACCTGTCAAAGGAAGTAATACCAGGGTCAGGATGAATGATTTTCGCATGACCACAGTTTGGAATTCGTTTTTTAAGACGGTAAAGATCTTATTCACATCAACCTCACTTTGCCCGACGGAAAGCTTCACTCAGGCGTACTCGTTTACCATATCGCAGCATGCCAAGGCGGAAGACCCTGCCAGAAAGCCATACGGAAAATACTGCAAGCACACTTAACAATCCTAGTGTCATGATGATCTGCCAGGCAGGTATATCTGTAAAAACCGCTCGCAAAGGCAGCGCAATCGGAGCGGTAAGGGGAAACAGGCTCATGCCAACAGACAAGGCACCATTTGGTTTTAACATGATTGCCGAAATAAACCATAGAGGAACCATGATAGGAATTGTGAACCATCCTGCGATTTGCTGGGCTTCACGGCTTTCGGTTGCTGTCGCGCCAATAGCTCCCATAGCTGCAGCGACCATCACAAATGATGGAACTAGCGTTGCCACCATTAAGAGCAGGTATGAGGTTTCGATAGGCGGAATTTGCAAATCGGGGATGAATGAAGGCGCTACCTTAATTGCAATTACTGCAAACACAACCCATACGACTAATTGTGTTAATCCCACCAGCATATTTCCAACTACCTTACCTGCCATTAATTGCGTTGGTGAGACAGAAGTGACGAGGATTTCCATCGTGCGGTTTTCTTTTTCTTCTACCACAGCTTGCAAGAGGTAATTTCCGCTAATATTAACTGCGATCATAAAGAGCACCCCTGCAAGGACAGGAAGGATAATGGCCATCCAATTATCTGCTCCAGTTTCACGGGTGCCTTCGAGTGAACGAACGATCAAGTTATTGCCTTCAGAAAGACGAAGCGCCGTCTGATCAGGTAAATCAGAAACCAGGTTATAAACGAGAAAATCACCAAAGTCACTGCTGGCATTCGTGCCCGTTTTGCTGTTCTTGACCATGGTAACTTTACCGGTGGAGAGGTAATCATCTGCAAGGATGAAGTAAGTCTGAATGGAACCATTCTCCAGAGCTGTTTTTGCGCTGGCTTCATCCTCAAACGGTACAGCCTGAGCAACTGCGAATAGTTTGCTCTTTTTTTCGGGCACCTGTACAGCATCAGTTAGCAAATGGTTGTTATCAACGTAACCCATAGGGGCATCATTGAACTGCAGCCAGACTGATAACATACTGACGCCAATGATGAGAACCAGGAACAAAGGCATGCTTAACAAGCCAAAAATGAAGCTCTTTTTGAGCACATGGCGTTTGTATTCATTGGCGAAGATCAGCCAAAACTTTTTCATCTGCCGTCTCCTTTGCCCTGAACAACCTGAATAAAGATCTCGTCGAGTGTGGGGAGGGCAATTTCAAATTGCTCGATGGAAATATTCTTTTGCACCAACATTTGTAGAACATCTTGGGCTGTTTTCCCGGGTTCAAATTTTAACATTGCATGGTTATTTTGCTTGATAATTTCACGAACCCCGGGCAGCGAAGCGGGCAAATCCTGCAGCGCGCGAACAATTACCGCATCAGCAACGTATCTGCGTCTGATTTCATCCAGTGAGCCATAAAGAACGGTCTGACCTTTATTAATCAAAGCAATACGATCCGCCAGTTCTTCCACCTGGTGCATTTGATGGGTACACATGATGATCGTGGTACCGCGGTCACGTTCTTCGCAGAGCAGGTCTTTCACCATTTGCGTATTAACAGGATCAAGAGCGCTGAAAGGCTCGTCGATGATTACGATTTCAGGCCGGTGCACCAGGGTTGTAATCAGCTGAGCTTTCTGCTGCATGCCTTTGCTGAGTTCTTTTACTTTCTTTTTTCGCCATTGATCCAGTTCAAAACGTTCAAGATATTCACCCACGCGTTGACGCGCATCGGTTTCTTCCAGCCCTTTTAAAGTAGCAAGGTAAACCAGGCAGCGTTCAAGGGGAATCTCTTGATATAATCCGCGTTCCTCTGGCAGATAACCGATCTTATTCTTTTTCTCTTCCGTCATAGGCCCGCCAAGGACGCTAACCGTACCTGAATCTGGCTTAAAAATATCTAGAATAATACGGATGGAAGTTGTTTTCCCTGCGCCATTAGGGCCTAGAAGGCCGAAGATTTCACCGGGACTTACCTCAAAGGAGACTTTGTCCACAGCATGAATCTCGCCGAATTTTTTTGTGATGGAATCCACTGAAATGGTGTTCATATATTATCCTTTCAACAATCAATATGCATATTATAACAATTGACCCTATTCTTATTATTTACGGAGAATAGGGTCGAAAGGATTCACCACTCAGGTAAATTACTCTTTTTCGTATGGAACGCCGTCTGCAGCTGGAACATGACCTTTACCAACAAATCCAGCTAAGACGATCATGGTGATCAGGTAAGGTGCGGTTGACATTAATTCAGAAGGAATGGAACTGCCCAGCAGAGAGAGCTTTGTACCAAGTGAATCTGCAAATCCAAAGAGTATACCTGCTCCGAGTGCTCCGACAGGATTATAGTTACCAAAGATCATAGCAGCCAATCCGATAAATCCTTTGCCACCAGTCATTCCTTCATCAAACCTTCCGACGGAACCAATAGTATAAAAGGCTCCTGCCAGTCCGGCAACGATACCACCCAGAAGAACAGCCATGTAACGGGTTTTAATAACATTAATACCCAAAGTATCTGCTGCTTTGGGATGCTCACCAACACTTCGCATTCTTAACCCCCACCGAGTAGAAAAAAGCGCTACCTGAAGGATGATAAGCAAGGCTATCATTATATACACAAAAAGGTTTGTGTTGAAAAAGATTGGCCCTGCAAGTGGAATCTTTGAGAGTAGTGGAATTTCGAACCGTGATAACATTGGTGGGTTGTTCAATTCCTGATATACCTGCAGGAATTTTTGTGAAATGAAGGCGGTCATGCCTGTAGAAAAAATGTTGATTACAGTACCGGAGATAATTTGATCAATCTTATATTTGATTGATAGGACTGCATGAAGCGCTGCTAGCAGTACTGCTCCTGTAACACCAAAAAGCAAACCAAGCCATGCACTATTAAAAATACTCCCCATCAATGAACCGAGCATAGCAGACATCAACATCATGCCTTCAATGGCGATATTCACCACACCTGCACGTTCACATAAAATTCCAGAAAAAGCACCAAGGGTGATTGGAACAGCGAATTGCACAGCGCTGGAAAGCATCCCTGCAAGGTTCAACGATTTACCAGATGCCTGCCAGGTAAGAAAGCTGAAGATAAAGAATAGAAACACCAAACCGATCACACCATTGGTGGCTTTTCCAAAGCCTTTGATGATTTGGAATATTCCAATCAACAATGAAAGGATTGCTAAGATGATTAACGCAAGTTGTGATGGGACGATCCAGTTGGCCATCTTACCAACAGTAATCCCTCCCGGAGTCATAACAAAGGTTGTTATGGCATCAGAAGCAACCTTGGAGGCAAAAACGACATAAATAAAAATCGCTACGATAATTTCAACAATTCCTGTAATGATTTTACGATTTTGCGAAATTTCACTAATCTTAACACGTTGTATGGTAGTGGTTGATGCGGTCATTATTTATTCCTTCCCCAGCCACTTAAGGTTACTGCTGTCGCTACCTCTTTCTTTGGCGCTTTCAGACGATAGATAGCTCGTATGATAGGCGGAGCTGCAACAAAGATGAGGATTAGTGCTTGAATAATTGTGACGATATCAATGGGGATTTTTGATACAACCATCATTCTGGTTGCACCATTCTTCAAAACACCAAAAAGCATTGCAGCTAAGATTACACCTACTGGATGGCTGTTACCAAGCAAGGCTAATGCGATGCTGTCGAAACCATATCCTGATGAAAGGCTGGTAGCCATACTATGATTGACTGCTAGAACTTCATTTGCTCCAGCCATTCCAGCTAAAGCACCGGACATGGCCATACCAATGATTGTGGTTTTTGTAATATTCAATCCTGCGTATTTTGCTGCCCGTGTATTTGCTCCGACCACGCGTAAATTTAATCCCCATGTGGTCTTGAATAAAATCCACCAAACTAGGAAAGCAAATCCTAGTGCGATGAAGAAACCGAGATGGAATCGTATTGGTGATGGGAAGAATTGTGGAATTTCTGCCGATTTCTCTATGATAGGACTAAGAGGCATACCAGCCACGCTGGGGCGAGTCATAGGACCTGTCAGTAAAAATGCTGTAAGACGGTAAGCAATATAATTCATCATAATACAGTTGATGACTTCATGTCCTCCTGTTGTGGCTTTTAGCAATCCGGGAATCATACCCCAAACAGCTCCACCGAGTGCACCGGCAAGAAACGCCAGAGGAGCGTGTATGTAAGGTGGCAATCCGGTGATCGAGTATCCAACGTAAGTGGCAAATATTCCCCCCATAAACAATTGACCTTCCACACCGATATTGAATAACCCAGCGCGAAAACCAAGAGCACAGGCTAATCCTGCGAAAATATATGGAGTACTTTGAACAAGGCTTTCAAGGAAAGGGTTGAAAGCAGCACGAATTGCTGCATCATCACCTGAAGAAACGGCCTTGATTTGAGTAACAATATTACCCAGAGAACCTTCAGCCAATGCCCAATATGCTGTTCCTAACTCTTTCCCTGCAGTGGAAAAACCTTTCCAGATGCTTTCAGCAAAGGCAGTCCATACCGTTTGACTAGTGGCAACTATCAAGATTGCGCCAATGATGAGACCTGTCAGAATGGCAAGAAAAGGAATTTGAATAACTTGCCATACGCTGCGTTTTTGAATTTTTGCTTTTGGGGATTCTCCAGTAACTTCTTGGAGAACTAACTTTCCAAAGTCTTGTTTTTCGTTCTCATTTTTGTCCAAAGTAGCACCTCATTAAAAAGTGGTTTCCACTACTTTTTTACCCCCGGCTTTCATTTCAATCTTTTCTGGCACTATACCCGCCATCAAGAGCCCCAGGGATTCTTTTGTTACATCGTCAGCGTTAACAACTGCGATGATCTTACCGCGATACATCACAGCAATGCGATCTGAGAGCTCGATAACCTCATCGAGTTCTGGAGAAACGAGTAAAACTGCGCATCCTTCATCGCGTTTTTGTACAATGCGTTTATGAATATATTCGATTGACCCGACATCCAAACCTCGAGTAGGCTGCGATGCTACTAATAGTTTAATTGGACGAGATAATTCGCGTGCTATGATCACCTTTTGTTGATTTCCACCAGAGAGACTCCCCACCGATGTCAACGAACTGGGGGTTCGGATATCAAAATCCTTTACCAGTTTTTCTGAATTTTCTAGGATCTTGTCGTATTGAAGAATTACTCCTTTGGCAAATGGCTGATTGTAATATGTACACAAGACAAGGTTTTCAGCAACAGGGAAGGGTAATACCAATCCATCTGCTTGGCGATCTTCTGGAACATGGGCAGCTCCCAGTTCTGTGATTGCTCTGGGAGATTTGTTGGTAATATCATTTCCCATGAAAGTAACATGACCAGAGACAGATTTCCGCAGACCAGTAATAGCTTCTACAAGCTCTGTTTGTCCATTTCCCTGAACGCCAGCAATTCCCAAAATTTGTCCTGCATGTACATCAAAGGATACGTGGTCAACCACAACCTGTTTAAACTGGTCGGCAACGACTAGATCATTAACCGACAGCACAATATCGCCAGGTTTTTTTACTTCCTTTTCAACAACAAGATTGACTTCGCGCCCAACCATCATTTCAGCAAGTTTGTTACGGTCTGCATCCTTGGGATTTGCCTCACCCACTACGGCACCTCTGCGGATAACCATGATGCGGTCAGCAACCTCAAGAACTTCACGCAGTTTATGTGTAATGAAAATTATAGATTTGCCCTGCTTTGTTAAGGAACGCATAATAACGAATAATTCATCTGACTCTTGTGGAGTTAAGACGGCAGTGGGCTCATCAAAAATCAAGATTTCTGCTTGCCGGTAGAGTAATTTTATTATTTCAACACGCTGTTGAACACCTACCGAAAGATCTTTTATGTATTCATCAGGATTGACCTCAAGTTTATATTGTTTTGAGATCTCCATAATTTTTGCAGCGGTTTTTTGGCGATCGAGAAAACATCCCGCTTTTACTGGTTCTGCACCGAGCATTACATTTTCTGTGACTGTAAAGACTGGAATAAGCATAAAATGCTGGTGAACCATTCCAATACCCGCATTAATCGCATCGGTGGGAGATAACACAGTGATTCTCTGATCGTTTACAAGAATCTCACCCTCGTCAGGCTGATATAAGCCATAAAGGATGTTCATTAACGTTGTCTTCCCGGCTCCATTTTCACCTAACAAGGCGAGAATTTCTCCCTTGTTGAGAGTCAGATTAATATGGTCATTAGCTAGTACTCCAGGAAATTGCTTGGTGATACCCTTTAGTTGCAATATGGGAGACATAATTACTCCATTGAAACTATTAGTTTGATGCTAATTATTTTATCATATAGAAGATCGTATTATTAAGTACAAAAACAGGCTGGAGTTTTTTTCCAACCTGTTTTTGTACTTTTAATGATGCAAAATACTACTGCTGATATACAGGGTTCAATTCAATTTCACCTGCGATGATCGCAGCCTTAACTGTTTCAAGTTCGGCTTTGAGTTCATCGGGAACGATGCTGGAAAGATCATGGAAATCAGCAAGGGCAACGCCGCCATTCTCAAGGGTACCGATGATTTTACCACCGGTATAAGTGCCATCAAGGGCTGACTTAATTACTGAGAAGGTTGTGCCGTCCATCAATTTCATGACGGAGGTCAATTCGATAGCAGCATATTCAGGAGCGGTCAGATACCAGTCTGAGTCAACGCCAATGATATAGGCATTACCACGTTCCTGGATGGCAGCAGCAGCACCCAGTCCAACAGGTCCAGCGACGGGGAGAATGATGTCAGCGCCCTCATCCATCAGGGTGACGGCCATCTCACGACCCTTCTGTTGATCGCTGAAGTCATTGGTGAATAAGCCTTCTGCGGTCTCAGTATTCCAACCAAGAGTCTCGACTGCGGTACCGTGAACTTCATTATAGTAGGCAACGCCACGAGCGAAACCATCCATAAAGATGGAAACGGTCGGGATGTTCATTCCACCAAAAGTACCAACTTTGCCGGTCTTGGTTACGCCTGCGGACAAATAACCAGCAAGGAAGGCGGCTTCATCGGTTTGGAAAACCTGGCTGACAATGTTGGGATATACAGTGTCGTAGCCCTGGTCAACAATGGAGAATTTGACATCAGGATTAGCTTCGGCTGCTGCAACGGTTGCATCGCTTAGAAGAAAACCAACAGTGATGATGATGTCACATTTTTCTTCAATGAAGGCGTTGATGTTCTTCTCGAAATCAGCGACTTCTTTTGACTCTAAGTACTTAGCCTCGATACCTAATTGTTCCTGGGCATCTGTGGCACCCTTCCATGCGGTTGCATTGAAAGATTTGTCATCTACACCACCGGTATCGGTGACTTCGCAAGCTTTGAAGACAATGGCGGGTTCGGTTGGCGCTTCGGTGGTTGCAACAACGGGTGCTTCTGTTTCAACAACTGGGGCTTCGGTTGGGGTTGCTGCGGGTGCGCATGCAGACAGCGCAAAGACAACAACCAACAATGCTGACAAAGCGACTAACAATTTCCTTGACATTTAGCTCCTCCTACAGAGTAATTAGGGATATCAGTGGGGGATTCCCATCTGATGCAAATAGTATAACTTTTTTTATTTACTGTTGCAAGTAGAGACTTGGCCCTGTCAATCCTGGCTCAGGCTTTCTCAGCTGCTTCCAGACGCAGTTTTTCCTCATGAGCCTTATCTGTCACCTTAAGCATGGAGAGGAACGCCAGGAAGAAGAAGACAAGTCCGAAAATGAAGAGTATGCGGTAGTTGTAATTCATTTTCTCGACGATTAACCCACCCAGTGTTGGCCCAAGAACGGCAGCGGTTTGAGAGAAGAAATAGTACAACCCGGTGTAGGCACCGATGCGTTTTTCATCTCCGTGATCGTAGACAAGGGGCAGGCTATTGACATTCACCCAAGACCAAAAGAAGCCCACCAGAACCAGAACGATGATAAACGAAATGATTCCCCTGGTTAAGAAGAAACTGAATAGAAAAATGGGAATCATCGCCAGCAGGCCATAAATGATCGTCTTGCGGCGTCCAAGTTTGCCCGCAAGGATACCGGAGGGAATACAGAAGGCGAGGAACGACAGGTTTGCCACCGATGCAACGATGGAGGCTGTACCCGGTTTGATGTTGAGGTCAAAAACGGCAAAGGAAGAAAGCCCGGTTTCGATGGCGTTGAAACCGGTGAACCAACAAAAGATGGCCAACAGAATGAATAAAGCTGATTTATCAGGGTTCGAAAAAACGGCCTTGAGGTTAGGTATTAATCCTTTTATCTCGCCCTCGGTGCTCTTTTCATCAGCTGAAACGCCAAGGCGTTCCTTTGGTTCTTTGACATAGATCAAGACGACACCCAGAGCAACGATCATTGTGATTGCTCCGGCAATGAATGGGCCGTTACGACCGAAGGAGTTGTAGATCATCCCGCCCAATACGTATGAAAGCACGCCTGCTGCTCCGCCCATCAGGTTGATCACACCGTTCGCCTTGCTGCGTTCCTGCGGTTTGAAGAGATCACCCAGCCATGCTACCACGGGTGAACGGAAGAGTGCCATGCCGAGGTTGGTAACCAGGATAAACACAGCCACTGCCAGCACGGATTGTGCGAGGGGGATCGATACGAACCCAAGCAGGGCGATGGGTAATCCTAACAGGATCCAGGGCTTGCGTCGTCCGAAACGATTCCAGGTGTGGTCGCTGCGGTTGCCCACCCACGGCTGGACAAATATGTTAATGATGTTATCCCAGGTCATGATGAACATCGCCAGTGCGGGGCCTAATCCAAACCCTTTGAAATTCGCAACTGACGTGCTGAATTCAGGATTGCCGACCTGCAGGATAAGCGGGACCCATTGATTGAAGATTGGCCATAAGATGCTGATGCCAAAAAATCCAAAGCCGACCAGAAAGGTGCGTCCCCAGGGGAACTTTGTCTTTTCCATGCGATGATTCCTCCTTATTCGAGATGATCTGAAAAAATTTCAAAACAGCGGTATTCCGCTATTTTTTTAAAAGGTCTGGGCGTTTGGCTTTTGTTCGGGCCAGGGCTTGCTCTTTACGCCAACGGGCAATCAGAGCATGATTCCCCGAAAGGAGTTCGGGTGGAACACGCCAGCCGCGATATTCTTCCGGTCTTGTGTAATGTGGGTATTCCAGCAAGCCATTTGTGAAAGAGTCGTTCATTGCCCCCTGTGGATCACCTAGAGCACCTGGAATAAAGCGTGTTACAGCATCAATAATGATCATGGCAGGCAATTCACCGCCGGTAACCACGAAATCACCAATAGAAATCTGATCGGTGACGAGATGTTCTATCACGCGTTCATCTACACCCTCGTATCGGCCGCACAGCAGGCCAATGCGGGGGAGTAAAGCCAGTTCTCGCGCAACTGCTGTGGTAAATGTCCTTCCCTGAGGTGAAAGATAGATTAAAGGGCAGCATGGGGGAGCACCCAGCACAGCCTCAACCGCATTAAAAATTGGCGGTGCTTTCATAACCATTCCCCCGCCACCACCATATGGTGTATCATCGGTAATGTGGTGTTTGTCGGTTGTCCAATCGCGGATGTTATGCAGATCCACATGGATTAAACCATTCTCCCGTGCTCGCTGGAGGATAGATGAATCCAGATAGGGTTGAAACACCTCAGGGAACAGAGTAAAAACATCGAATTGCATGTCATCATTCTAGCGAAAAGCGGCGCATCTGGCAAGAACGATCTTTATCGATACGGGTTAATCACGCAGGTTGCTTACAAAGTTACCTTGACGCTCAATAATTCCATTGGTAAGATGAATTCCATGTATATAAAAGGAAGTCGATGGAGCATGCAAAGGAAGCGCCGCCGTGCCAATCCGTGGCGGGTGATCGCTTTATTGCTCATTATCAGTGCTTTGATCTATTTTAACCAGATGGTAGTTCCAACGATGCCGGCTCTCTTCGAGCCGACCCCCACAGCCACACGCGCCCCGGAATCCATCATCACCGAAGCTCAGCAGTTAGAAGCCGAGGGTAAATACACCATGGCGATTCTGGCATACAACAATGCTGTTGTGGCTGATCCACGAAACCCCACTAACTTCATTGCTCTCGCAAGGTTGAATATTTACACGGGTAATTATCAAGATGCGATTACCAATGCGGAAAATGCTCTGCTGTTAAATCCCAATAATTATGAGGCGATGTCGTTGCGTGGATGGGCGATCGGGCTCAGCGGAGATTATTTACGCGCAGAGGGTATTCTAAATGACGCTATTGCTTTGAAGAGTAATGATGCAGCCGCTTATGGATATCTGGCTGAAATCTATACCTATATGTTGCAGGAAGGTCAGGGTGACCTGAATACTCTAGACAAAGCTGTGGCAGCATCCAGGACCGCGGTCGAGCTTGATCCAAATTCGATTGCCTCGCACCGCGGCAGAGGATTTGTGCTGGAATATACTGCAAACTTTGAAGAAGCGGTTTCAGAATTTGAAGCAGCGGTTGCGATCAATCCAAATATCGCTGACCTTCACCTTGCTCTGGGTAGAAATTACTTCAATATCCAGGAATACGATAAAGCCATCACGGAGTATGGAAAGGCAAATGCCTTGAATCCTAAAGATTACACTCCAGAAGCATTAATTGCGCGTACATACGCGATGAACGGTGATTATCAAAAAGCCATTCAATATGCTGAAGCGGCAATCGCGGATGCTCCAACCAGAGCTTCGCTTTATGGAAACCTGGGGACTATTTATTATCGAAATGAGCAATATCTGGATGCTATTGATGTGTTGCGCATAGCAATTAGGGGCGGGGTGACGAGCGACGGCCAGACGGTTGAAGGGCTGCCAATGGATTATGGTACGATTGCTCAATATTATTACACTTATGGTCTGGCACTTGCCAAACAAGGGCAATGCGGAGAAGCCTTGCAGCTTTCACAGGCTATCCAGGTTGGGCTGCGGAATGATGAAATTGCCGTTTATAATGCATTAGAAATGGTCAATATCTGCGAACGTCTGGCAAAGGAAGGTAAATCTGACGTGACGGTAACGGTTACAGAAGAAAGTATTACTGCCACTGCTGAGCCTTAATTTGAGTGAATTTTTCTCGATTCATTTAGAATGATCGATTACAACGGTAAGCGCAATATTTTTAGCAAGCCAACCAAGAAATCCAATCCACTGCGAATATTCTTTGGATTGTTAATCATTCTTGGACTGTTGTTTGTCAACCGGGCGGTAAAGATTGGCAAGATCACACCTCTGCTTGCACCAACGCCCACTCCAACGCGCACATTTAACTCCTATACCCAAGAAGGTGAGACACACTTCCAGGCCGGCAATCTTGAAAAGGCAATTGAAGCCTATCAAAGTGCCATCCGAATCAACCCGCACGACGCCGATTTACGTGCAGAATTGGCGCGCATACAGGTTTACTCAACTTCACAGATCACAATTGATGCAGATAAGCAGAAAAGACTCGAAGAAGCCCTTGCAACAGTGGAGGAAGGATTGGAGATCAATCCACAAAGCAGTATGCTTTACGCTGTGAAAGCCTTTGCATTGGATTGGTATGGGGCTTCAGGAGTTGCAGGAGATGCATGGGAAGAATACCTGGTTGAAGGTGAACAGGCAGCAACTGAAGCTCTGCAGTACGATAATACAAATGCCCTGGCACTGGCGTATTACGCCGAGCTGTTGATCGACCAGCAAAAATGGACACAAGCACAGCAATACATTGCGCAAGCGCTTGAACGCGACCCCACATTGATGGATGTTCATCGAGTGAATGGGTATGTCCAGGAATCAATTTCTAATTATTCCCAGGCGATCGAAGAATACAAGAAGGCGATCGAAATTACTCCCAATCTCAACTTCCTCTACCTGTCATTAGGAGCAAATTACCGTCAGCTGGCCAACATGTCAGAACGCACTTCAGACCAGAATTATTATTTTGAATTAGCCCTTGAAGCTTTTGCCAAAGCTGTGGATATCAACGACCAGCAGGGGGTAAAAGATCCTACGCCATTATTGAGCATCGCGAACACTTATACCCAGATGGGTGAGCATTTTGCTGCCGCGCGTAATGTGCTGCGCGCGGTTCAATTTAGACCTGAAGACCCAACTGTTTATGGACATCTGGGGATTATTTACTACAAGGCTCGAAATTATGAAGGATCTATTTTGCCATTGAGATGCGCTGTCAGAGGCTGTACCGCTGAAGAATCCTGTCTGGTGCGCAACGGCGGTGCTGAATGTGATCCTGAGGATATCCCGGATATTGTTATCGAACCTTTACCTTTGACTGCCAATTCAGTGGCTTATTATTACTACTACGGGTCAGTTCTGGCCGGTCTGCATGAGACCAGGAATAATTACTGTGAAGAAGCCGTGAAGGTTTTTGATGAAATTACAGCTTCCTTTAGTAATGATGATTCGATCATGGGAATTGTGCAGGAAGGTGAAGCGATCTGCGCCTACTACGGCTACTGAGATTGAGTCCCCATTTATCAGAAATTTGTATGAAAAATTGTTAATCTCTTGACTTCAATTTCAAAGGAGGTTATTATTCAATTGTTTTTAGCACTCGCCCATCGTGAGTGCTAAAAAATCGAGAATAAGAAAATCCGAATCAGGAGGAAAGTATGTCACTCAATTTGAAACCTTTGGGCAGCCGTGTTGTTGTCGAACCTGTGGAAGAAAATGAAGTCACCGCAGGCGGCATTATTTTACCTGACACTGCCAAAGAAAAACCCCAGAAAGGTGTAGTTCTCTCTGTCGGTCCTGGAGACCGTGACGAAGATGGAAAACACATTCCGATGGATGTGCAGGTTGGCGATACTGTATTATTCCAAAAATACGGCGGTACCGAGATCAAGATCGACGGCAAAAAACTCTTGATCCTGCGTGAAAGCGACCTGCTCGCGATCGTTAGCACCAAGTAAGTAATCATTTTTTATAAGGAGTAATTTCTTATGGCAGCTAAACAACTCGTTTTTTCTGAAGAAGCACGCCGCAAATTAAAGAACGGCATCGATACTGTTGCGACAGCAGTTGTTACCACTCTTGGCCCCAAGGGCCGCAATGTCGCCATTGACCGCAAATTTGGTGCGCCGACCATCACTCACGATGGGGTCACTGTTGCTAAAGAGATTGAACTGGAAGATCCCTATGAAAATATGGGCGCCCAGTTGATCAAAGAAGCCGCCACCAAGACCAACGATATTGCTGGCGATGGTACCACAACCTCCACTCTCCTGGCTCACACAATCGTGACCGAAGGTTTGAAAACCCTGGCTGCAGGCGGCAACCCCATGCTCCTGAAGCGCGGTATTGAAATCGCAGCCAAGAAAGTTTCTGAAGAGATTAAAAAGCAGGCTATTTCCATTTCTACCCGCGATGATATCGCCGCTGTTGCCACCACTTCAGCGCAGGATTCGTCGATCGGTGAATTGATCGCCGATGTGATGGACAAAGTTGGAAAAGATGGCGTCATCACTGTGGAAGAATCCAAAGGCCTGGAATTTGAACAGGAATACGTTGAGGGTATGCAGTTTGACCGCGGTTATATCTCACCGTATTTCGTCACCGATACCGAGCACATGGAATCGGTCATTTCTGAACCATACATCCTGATCTACGATAAGAAGATTTCTGCAGCCAATGATCTCGTTCCCATTCTTGAGAAACTGGTTCAAACTGGCAAACGCGATCTGGTGATTATCGCCGAAGATATCGACAGCGAAGCCCTTGCTATCCTGGTTGTCAACAAACTGCGTGGCATGGTAAATGTGCTGGCAGTTAAAGCCCCTGGTTTTGGTGATCGCCGCAAGGCCATGCTGCAGGATATTGCCATTCTCACCGGTGCAACCGTGATTTCTGAAGAGACTGGCCGCAAACTCGAAACTGTTGTCATCGCTGACCTCGGCCGTGCTGAAAAGGTTGAAGCTGACAAAGACAATACCACCATCATTGGTGGCAAGGGTGACGATGCCGCGATCAAAGGCCGCATTGAACAGATTCGTGTTGAGATTGAAAAGACTACCAGCGATTATGATCGTGAAAAACTACAGGAACGCCTTGCCAAACTTTCTGGCGGTGTTGCCATCATCCGTGTTGGCGCTGCAACTGAAACCGAGTTGAAAGAAAAGAAACATCGTGTCGAAGATGCCCTTTCTGCAACCCGCGCGGCCGTTGAAGAAGGTATCGTTCCCGGTGGTGGTGTTGCCCTGATCAATGCCATGTCTGCTCTTGACGATCTCAAACTCGCCAGTGAAGACGAACAGATTGGCGTCAAGATCGTGCGCAAAGCCCTTGAAATGCCTTTGAAGAAGATCATTGAAAATGCCGGTCTTGACGGCGCAGTGATTCTTGAAAAGGTGCGCGAAGAACAGAAAGCCAAGAAGAACTCCAAGATCGGTTACGATATTATTCGCGAAGAGTATATCGATATGATCAAGGGCGGTCTGGGAGATCCTGCCAAGGTTACCCGTGGTGCGCTTGAGAACGCAGCTTCAATCGCTGCCATGATCCTCACCACTGAGGCTTTGATTGCAGAAATTCCAGAGAAGAATCCTCCCGCTCCTGCGGCTCCCCCGATGGATTACTAAAATCCCGGCATGAAGCAAAACTGGCAGGCTGAAAAGCCTGCCAGTGTTTTGTGGAAGGGATATCGTGTATAATCTACCCGATGAAAAAACTTAACTTTGTTTTCATAATCCTATTTCTGATGTTTTTAGGAAGCGGGTGTTCGAAAGCCACCCCCACCGAGATTCCCACGCAGGTTCCCGTGCAGAACACGATTGAACCCACAGCAACAATCGCGCCTCTGGCACTTCAGGTGAATGGTGAGGGAATCCTTCAATCTGAATATGACGCACAGATCGCGCGGTTGCAGATGGCATTGAGTGAAACAGGCAACGAAATGACGCCTGAGCAGCAAAAAGAACGAATTCTCAATAACCTGATCGACGAGCTGCTTTTATCACAGGCAGCGACAGCTGCAGGGTTTTCAATCAGTGATGCAGAATTGTCACAGCGGATCAATGCGCTGATTAGTGATATTGGGGGGCAGGATAAATTTAATGAGTGGCTGTCTACCTATAACTATACTGAAGATTCCTTCCGCAATGAGTTAAGACGATCCATTTTGGCTGCCTGGCAGCGTGATCAGATCATCGAAAGCGTTCCTCAAACAGCAGATCAGGTGCACGCCTATCAGTTGCTCTATCAAGATATCGATAACGCTGTGGCAGCGTTGAATCAGATCAAGGCAGGAACAGAATTCTCAACACTGGCAAAAGCACAGGATCCTACACTTGGAGGTGATCTGGGCTGGTTCCCGCAGGGAACCCTCACGCAGCCAGAGGTTGAAGCCGCAGCTTTTACGCTTGACCCTGGAGAAATTTCGGATGTGATTCAAAGTAGTATCGGTTATCATATTATCAAAGTCGCTGAACGCGATGCAGAACATCCCCTGTCAACCGAAGCCAGACGCAAACTTCAGGAATTAAAACTTGCTGAATGGCTGAAGACAAGCCGGGATGCGAGCACAATTGAGATTTTTGTTCAGTAAAATTGCTGCTTCACCATTGTTAGCAGGGAGGAACGGGCATGCATTTTGCGGACCACGAAGAACTGGCAAAGAGACAAAAACGGCGCGAACGTCAGCGCCGCGCAGACATTATCTGGAATGTTCTCACCGGCATTGTACTTCTGTGCACGGCTTTATTGGTGGGAGTGATGCTGATCATCTTCTCAAATCCACAGATTCCCTTAAACCCGTTCCCACCGCCAACGATGCCGGTGCTGGTGCAGCTTCCGACCAGCACTCCAACGCAGGTGAAACTCCCTGCAACCTGGACGCCAACACCCAAACCAACCGAAATTGAAATCATTGTCGTCACTGAAACTCCGCAGCCGTCACCTACCCAGCAAATCGCGACATCTACTTCGTATCCAACCGTCAATAACGGCAATTACCCGTTCGCGGTGGAAGGCATTCCAGTAGCGATGGCCAATACAGTATTCCATACCAATGATGCCACCTGTGACTGGCAGGGAGTGGGTGGAAGGGTGGTCGATCTGCAGGGTAAACCTCTGGTGGGTATGTTGATCAAACTCACCGGCACTTACAACGGCCGCACGATCGAAATGACGACTTTGAGCGGCGGGGCATCAGCCTGGTATGGTGAATCAGGATACGAGTTTGTGCTGGGAACCAAACCAATTGATTCCAGATCGACGTTGGCAGTACAGATGCTGGATCAAGCTCTGATGCCGATCTCGGCCAGGGTCGTAATCGATACTTACTCCACTTGTGATAAAAACCTGACCGTCGTGAATTTTAAACAGGTACGATAAATCTTTATTTGGTATCGATGAAATCCTCTCCCACTTCGGAGAGGATTTTTGATATGTCTTGGTATGGAAGAGACCGAGCCATTGGGTATGAGATTTATCCGAACATAGAAAGCTGGGTGGTCTCTTCAAGGCTGATGGGGTCCGATTCTATTAATACTTTCCACAATTCAAGGCTCAGGTCGGTGCGGGCAGCGATGCTGCGCAGAGTGCGGTATTTTAGAAAATGGCAATGATTGGTGATCTGTTCAGCCAGGTATGGATCGCGTTCAATCTTAAATTTCAAGAGCCTCGAACGGCTTCCAGGCAGGATGAAAACGATTTCACATCCATCAGGCAGGTTTGTTAAGAGGTCTCGATCAATCGCTGCAGTTCTTCCAACAACAAGCTGATAAAGGGGAAATTCTGGCCGGGCATGAAGCGTCCAGGTGACCGGATGATCACCTTCAATACGCACACCCAGTTTCTGCGCAATGACTTTAATATTGGCAAACATCTCTTGCATGTTTTTCTCGCGTGCCGATGGCAAGTCCTTTTCTTTGATCATCCAAACCTGATGGCTCTGGTCGAATGAGGCATATGATTCGAGACAGTGCTGCAAAAGCGTATCTGACGGGGTCAGATACCCGGGGAAGCGCTGGTGAATATTCTGGAGCAATTCGCGGTAGAGGATTTCTCTTTTATTGATCAATAAATCTAGAATTTCAAGTTCCACGCGATCCGCGAGCGGGGTCTGAGTATTCTCAGGTTGAGCCAGCCACCAGAGACCGCTTTCAGGGTCTTTGGCAGTAGCGTCCATGCGCCTGAGAAAAAGACGATCTGCAAGCAGCGTTTGAATCACTGATTGGATTTCTGACGCTCTTTCAGTGGTCAATTGCTGGATCGAAGGTGGAAAGGCGTTTTCATCAGCCAGAGCACATATGGCGGCTGTGTACAGCTCGATATACTCTGTTGGTTCGCCGATCTCATTGAGCATTTCTCGTAAGGCCTCACGAATAATTTTCTGCAGGTTCACAGGTTTATATTCACGATTCATCGAGCCGGTTTTCCATTCCATTTGCACCGGCTCAACGGCGTTGATTGTGGCAAAACCTGTGAGGTTCAATCGGCTCACAGACGCTGCACCAACGACCGCGTTGATCAAGCCCGGCGCTGGTTCAGGGATTACTCCGAACATGCGTACTCCAGGCCCGCTTATGGCAGCTGCTGGTGAAAGGGCTGCGTGCAGAGCGCTGGTATGCCAGTTCCAGTCAAAGCGCTTGCGCTCCATCACTGCTGCAAACCTGCCAGCCTGCTCGCGGCCCCACAGCCACGACGCCCACAAGCCGCATAACGTCCAAAAAGCCTGGTTTGGCCGCGGGAAGATGGTGACGATGTGCCCTATCTTTGCCGTACCCGGTTCGCGTGCAAGGTCGCGCATTCTTCCACGATGGATGCAAATGCCAGCACCTTCCGGCATCTCAGGCCAGGTAGTCACATCAACCCTTTGATTTAAAGCTGACCAGGAAGCAATAGCCGCTTCCAACTCCAACCATAGATTTTTCTCGATGTAATGCGGCGGCGTGCTTAACTGGCGTGGGCGTTCTCGTTCTTGAGGCCATGACCAGATCGTGTTTGCGGCATCCATAACGCTCAACAGCAGTGCTTGGAGCAGTTCTCGTTTGCGTTTGGTGAGGGACATACCTTCCAGTTTATTCAGGAGGGTGAAGATGACATAAAGCGGACGGGACGAATACACATCAAGAGCTTCTTCTATGGCTGAGCGGTCGTCGCTGCCGCTGTCGAGCACCCGTTCAAGCGCGCGTGAGCGGTGAAGCCGGTCGGCACGGTGTAATTGCTGTACTTTCATTACATCTTCGTCGGTGATGGGATGCTCGCCGGAATCACCGCAGATCGGGCAGGTGTAAATGCGGGCGTGAGGGAAAGGCTCTCCTCTCAACCAGAGATAGGCAGATGTTTGGATCGATTCTCCGCAGCTGGCACACGTAGTTTGATACAGGTCTTTAATGGCTGTTTCTAAGCGCTCTTCCCCCTTTTTCTGAGAGGCAAGTTCGACCAACGCTGCGGTCAGTTCATCCCGAGTGGGTGCGCTGGCCAGCATACGCAATTCGAAGTCAACCACAGGATTATTGCATGCGGTCAACAGCCGGTACCCCGAGGTGGCTGCTTCCAGCGCCATGAGGGGGGATGCGCCGAAGGGATCCAGAATCAGGTCTGTACGCGAGGCGTTGCGATGCAGCCAGCAATGCACGATCCCTGGTGGATCAGCCGGCAAAAATCGTGCAAGGGGAATCACGGGAGAAGTCCCGTCTGGATTGATGTAGATGATCGATCTGACTGGACTCATTACTTAATATCATATCCGAAAACGGGCAGAATTCAAACATTGAACGCTAAAACGACGGGCAGTGTCTGATGTAGACACCGCCCGTTTGAACTTGTGTTGCAGGAACTAAAAAAGATTAACGGAGGAATGCGTTTTCTTTAATCGCCGGGATGTGCTGGCGGACGTGTTCAATGGCTTCGGTCGGGAGTGCGTAGTCTTCAAGCTCGCCGGAAAGGTAGCGGTTATAGGCGGTGAGGTCAAAATGCCCGTGACCTGAGAGGTTGAAAAGGATCACTTTCTTCTCGCCAGTCTGCTTTGCTAAAAGAGCCTCGTCGATGGCGCTGCGGATGGCGTGCGCTGATTCAGGGGCGGGAAGGATTCCCTCAGCCCGGGTGAATTGAATCGCCGCCTCAAATACGGATGTCTGATTCACAGCAGTAGCCTCGATTAGCCCCGCGTCGTAAAGAGCAGAGAGGGTGGGGGCCATGCCGTGGTAGCGCAGGCCGCCGGCGTGGATGGACGGGGGAATGAAATCGTGCCCCAGGGTGTGCATCTTGACCACCGGCGCCATGCAGGCGGAGTCGCCGTAATCGAAAGCATACAACCCCTTTGTTAATGAAGGAGTCGCTGTCGGTTCAACAGCCAGCAGGCGCGTGCGCTGGCCGTTCTTCAGATTCTCGCGCAGGAAGGGGAAGGCGATCCCGGCAAAGTTCGATCCACCGCCGACGCAGCCGATGACCACATCGGGGTATTCACCGGCCATGTCCATCTGCTTCAATGCTTCCTCGCCGATGACCGACTGGTGCAACAGCACGTGGTGCAGCACAGAGCCCAGTCCGTATTTCTTCATGCCGCCGGAACCCGCTGCCACTTCCACCGCTTCTGAGATGGCAATTCCCAGAGATCCGGGATGGTCAGGGTTTTCAGAAAGGAGCGTGCTGCCGCAGGTCGTGCGAGAGCTGGGGCTGGCGTAAACCTGCGCGCCGTAGGTTTCCATCAGGAAACGCTGGTAAGGTTTCTGGTCATAAGAGACGCGCACCATGTAGACCTCGAGGTCGAGATCATAGAACTTGCAAGACATGGCCAGCGCCGTACCCCACTGCCCGGCGCCGGTCTCGGTGGTCATGGCCTTGGTGCCGGCGATTTTGTTGTAGAAAGCCTGGGGGATGGCCGTGTTGGATTTATGGCTGCCGGATGGTGAAACGCCTTCGTATTTGAAATAGATATGCGCCGGGGTGCCCAGGGCCTTCTCGAGGCGGCGGGCGCGGATCAGCGGCGTGGGCCTCCACAGTTTGTAGGCCTCGCGCACTTCGTCAGGGATCTGGATGTAGCGGTCAGTGGCGACTTCCTGCTCGATCAGCCCCATGGGGAAGAGCGCAGAGAGATAATCCGGCGTGACTGGTTCCATCGTCGTGGGGTTGAGCACCGGTGCTGGGGCAACCGGGGAATCGGCGTTGATGTTGTACCAGAAGCGTGGGATGTCACTTTCATTGAGCAAATACCTGGTGGTTTCTTCCATTTTGGTCTCCTTTTGTTTGATTTGTCTGCTTCTGGACGGGTCGTTAAAAACGAAGCCCGTCCCACTTGGGGACGGACTCTTGGGTCCGCGGTGCCACCCCGGTTAAGCGGCTCCCGATGAACAAAAAATCTCCGGAGATTGCTCCCGGAGATCGGAATTGCCAGCTTCACTCGTTCTGGGTACGGCAGAGAATCTGCTTATACCCTCGCCTGGTAACGGCGGCTCCCGGCGTCGGTTACTGGCTTGCGCGTTCACCCTGCGGCTCGGAGGTCCATTCAAAGTCACTGTGCGTGCGGGTTTTCACCGATTCCCGCTCTCTGTGCCGCCTGGATGACGTCTACTCGTCCTCGTCATGGCCTTTTGTGATTCAATTTCGCTTGATTATAGGCCGAATAGGGAAAAAGTCAAGAGAGTAGAAAAGCCTATTAATCCCAATATACAGCAAATAATTAGACGCGGCGTGCAGGGCAGGGTCTTTGGCGAAGGTGTAGATAAGATTCACGCAGTACTCCCAGGCTTCACCCTGAAGGAGGTTTAGTTTATCCTCGTGATCGGTTGCAATTCCCTCCACGACCAGAACCTGCAGCGTGGTAAAACCCTCCGATTCCATTAACTGAATATTACGCTTTGGAAGCGATAAATTGGCGATGGGGAGACCTTGAGGGCGATGGCATACTTAACGGGTCCGACACCGATGTCAATGATGTTTCAATTCGCGGGAAGAAGATCACTCCTCCAGTGCTTTCTCGGTTACAGTAAATTCAGTGCGCTGTTAATCGAGCCGCTGCCATTCCTGTTCAACATGAAGATGGTAATGCTTTTCCACCCCCGTTCTTTTCCATTGCCGATCCTTAATTGACTCTATAATGCGTGACCCCCTGCACCTGGTCGAGCGCGGTGCGAATATCAGTCATAGGATCATTCTCAAGGGTTTTGATCACCATCGTAACCGTTTGATCCTCTTTTTGCGGGGAGGATTCGACACTGAGCGACAGTACCTTTTTGTGCAAGCGTTTGAACACGGCATACAGGTCATCCACCAGGTTGGGGTTGGCGTGAGCGGTGACCGCAACGCTGATGGTCTGGTAAGCGCGGATGAGGCGTTTTTCAAGAAAATTGAGAATGACCAGCACGATAAGCAAGGCAGCGGTGGTGCCAATGGCGGAGAAGTAGTGCCCAGCGCCTACTGCCAGCCCTACGATAGCAATTGTCCACAGAGAAGTGGCGGTGGTTAGCCCTTTGACGTTGGTTCCATAGCGCAAGATGGCACCCGCGCCGAGGAAGCCAATGCCCGATACCACCTGGGCAGCAATGCGCCCCGGGTCGCCATTGGGTGCGCTGGGCGAGAATTGAATGGCGATGTTGATCGAAATGGTCATGGCCAGACACGAACCAATAGCCAGAATGGCGTGCGTGCGCAACCCGGCGGGCTGGTTTTGCCGTTCACGCTCATAACCAATGATCATACCCAGCAGGGAGGCCAATCCAAGGCGCAGCAGAATTTCACCTTCAGAGATCATTGTTCTCCATTAAGTTCCGGTTTCAAAGAAATGTGTTTTTTCGATGGTGGGCGCAGTTTCGTTCTCGTTCCTTCCCAGATACGGCTGCAGTTCGGGGGTGACCTCTGCGACCTGTTCGGCGATGCGCTGGGCGACACGCCGCACAGCGAAGTGGGCATTTGGTGCGGTGCGCAGACGAATGAAGTGGATCAGGCTGCGAAGGTTCGTTGTAAGCAGCACACGGCGGTTGAATCCGTTGGGTACCACATAAGATGCCAGCGCGGGATTGACCGACTCGAGTGCCAGGTAAGTTTCACGCGCGCCATCCATCGCTTCATTATATAGGTCTAAGGCACCAGCTGCCTGGATGATGCGCGGAACCGCGTATCCAAGGCTGGTGGTAAGACGCTGGGGGGTCTGGGTCATCATGCGGTGGCGTTTGACTTCGTAATAGGCGCCCTGGTCCATAACGATGTCAAAAGTAAAGGTAACGTACTCCAGCTCGCGCGCCGGGATGGTGTGCGCATCAAGGTCACCGAGCAGACAGTACAGCCATGCGCTTTTCTTTTTTGCCGGAGCCGCGCGCACCCAATCTAACGCTTGCGCATAGTTTATTTCAGTTTCGCGGTAAATTGCCGCTGCCAGCAGGCGGTCGATTGCCTGCGTTTCATAATGCTGCAGGGTGCACCAGTCACTCGTCTTATCAGGTGGCGAATAGTTGACCTGTGAGAATTCATTGCACACGTCCTGCAGGTAGGGGATTTCGGAAACGTATTTTAACAATGTTGGGATGGATTCACGGGCTGCGTCTCTGATTTGTGCGCCGCTTTCTCTTACTTCCTGCAGCGGGCTGGTGAGCATTTTGCTGATGGCGTGTTCCAACTCACGTGCGTTGATGGTCACGCCAACGTTGGCCAGCGAAGCAGCAGGCAATAGATAGCGGCAGGCGTCGACTGCTCTTGAGCGCATGCGCCGGGCATACTGTGCTTCCGACTCGTTTTCTATAACCGCTTCTGTAGATTTCAAATGCTCCAGTATGGCTTTCAGGCAAGTCTGGTAGACCTCGAACAGGTGGGTGCAGGTTTGAACATAACGGTCTTTTAATGGTCCGTCAGTCAATTCAGGTGGAACATAAAACGCATCCGCGTCCCAGGTCTGGTAGCGGGTGGATTTTTCGGTATATGAAGCCAGGCGGTTTGATTCGAGAGATTCTACCGCCAGGCGTGAGATGTTCTCGACGGCGATGTGCAGCACAGCGTGTTCGGCCACGCTGGAATGTCCGTATCCCACGACCCATTTTTCGTTGAATTCAGCACTGCGTGCTGCGTTGAGTTCTGCCGCGATTTGCCGGAAGGATTCTGGAGAGCGGGACGTTTTAGCAAAGGCTACTGCAATGGTCTCTGGTGAATATTGCTGGGGATCAAGCAGGTAAATTTGCCGTTCATGCGCCATCTGAGAATAACTCCCGAGTTTTTTGAACATCCTTTTTGATCTGCGCGATCAACGCATCTGCATCGGGATATTTCACTTCAGAACGCAAATATTCAAAAAATTCCAGACACAGCGTCTTGTCATAGAAGCGTTCTTCGGTATCCAGCAGATGTGGCTCGATGCGCGGCTTGGGCAGAGGGTTATCGAACGTGGGTCTGACACCAACGTTAGTCACCGCCAGATAGGTTTTGCCGTCAACGGTGGCTTTGCAGGCATAGACTCCGTTGGCCGGGATGAGGCGTTCAGCAGGGATGGCCAGGTTGGCAGTCGGAAAGCCCAGCTTTTCTCCGCGGTGCTCACCGTGCACGACCGGTCCGATCACATTGTAAGGCCGCCCTAATAAGCGGTTCGCCTTTCTGATCTCTCCCAAACGCAGCAGGCGGCGGATGTTGCTGGAGGAAACGATGTCATCTCCATCTCTGACCGGTTCAACAACATCCACTTCGTAACCCAACGATTTACCAAAATCGGCTAATTGTTGAACAGTGCCGCCGCGGTTTTTGCCAAGGGTGAAATTGAATCCAGCCAGCAGGTGCTCAAGCCCAATATTCTTTTTCAATGCGGTCATGAAACTGAGGGCATCGATTTCTGCCAGAGAATGATCGAAACGCATCACGATCACTTCATCCACTCCTGTGGCTTTAATCAGACTGATGCGTTCATCGAGAGTTGAAAGTTCACTGCCAGGTTCCATCCTTTTAAAGAAAATTCCTGGCAGTGGGTCGAATGTAATTACGACTGCCTTGCATCCGGAGCGGTGGGCACCGGTCACTAGCGTGGTAAACAATGCCTGGTGGCCTTTGTGCACACCGTCAAATGCGCCGATGGCCACCCATGAATGTTGAATATTCTTGCTTTGAAGTGTCTCTATGAATTCCATGTCTCTATTATATGGATATGTGCGGTTGCTTCAAGGTTGAAAATCCCCCTCGAAGGGGCGAGGGGGATTTTCATCAAGAGAAAAATACTTTCTTTGGCTGCCATTCATTGGTAGTTTCATCGAGTTCCATCAGCGCAACCAGTTCGCCCTGTTCACTGACACCGCAGGCCTTTTTTTGTTCACTACTGGCTGCTGGAATGCGGTGACCATGGCGGAGAGCTTCAACCTGTTCGTGATTGAGTTCGATGGTCGGCCAATCGGTAAGGGCTTCTGCGGCAGGAATAAGGTATTGATACCAGGTTCCGTTGGCGAACGCCTCATTGAGTTTACGCAAAGGAACTGCATCACGCAGGGTAAAGCGCCCGCTCTTGGTGCGGCGCAAACCTGTCAGCGTGGCACCACAGCCCAGCCGTTCACCAAGATCATTGACCAGAGAGCGAACGTATGTACCGGAAGAACAATTCACATCGATTACAACCTCAGGTGGTGCCCATTCCAGCAATTCAAGACTATATACGTTTATGGTGCGTGGTTCCAGCTCAACATCCTCACCTTTGCGAGCCATTTCGTAGGCTTTACGGCCCTGAACTTTCACGGCTGAGTAAGGGGGAGGAACCTGTTCGATCTGTCCCACAAATTTTTGCAATTCGGTGTTGAATTGTTCCTCAGTAACATTTACTGGTGATGATGAAGTTGTTTTTCCATCAGCATCGTACGTGTCTGTAGTTGTACCCAGCATAAGTACAGCCTGGTAGCGTTTATCCGAAGCGGAGACGTACTCGCTGAGACGCACAGCTGGTCCTATCAATACGACCAGCACGCCAGAAGCGCGTGGGTCAAGTGTTCCTGTATGACCTGCTCTGCGGATATTTGACCCTTTCCGGATAACCTGGACGACATCGTGTGAAGTCATTCCAACCGGCTTGTCTACCACTAATACACCTGAGATGGCATTCTTAACATCAAAGTCGGGGTTCGTATCCATTCATTACTCCGTTCTGCCTTCTTCAATTGATTGAAGATCGCTCTCGAATCGTTCGAGATATTGACGTGTGCTTGATAAAACTTTTTGTTTCACTTCTTCCATATTTCCCTGAATTTCGGCTCCAGCAGCAGCTGGGTGACCTCCGCCATTGAAATCTGCAGCGAGCTTTGCCACGTTGAGGCCGGGTCTTGCCCGCCAGCTTACTTTTACCTTATCCTGGCTTTGTTCAATAAATAAAACAGCGATATCAATTTCTTCGATACTGGAAAGGATGTTTGTGAGGTCAGCGTCATCGGATCCTGGGTATTGAGCTTTCATCCGATCTTCAAGAGTAAGCATGGTCCAAACTAAGCCATTCTGTCGGGTTAATCGTTCCAATCCGTATCCCCAGTAATTGGCAGCTTCAAACGATCGGCTGATCAGGGCTTTGTTATAAAGTGTACTGATATCTGCGCCTAAATCCATCAAGTCAGCAGCGATTCGTAATGATTTCGAAGTGGTATTGGATGTTCTAAAACCAATGGAATCGCTAATAATTCCACTAAGGAGAACTGAGGCTATCTTGGTGTCAATCTTAAATCCCCACAATGGAAGTCTTTCAGCTAAAATGGCACAGGTGGCGACTGCATCGGCATCCACCAGGTTGTGGATACCGAAACCTTCGTTGGTAATGTGATGATCGATCACCAGGTCAAAGTTACGTCCTTCGAGTGTGAAGCCGATGCGGTCCAGGTCGGAACAATCCAGGGCGATATAGAGGTCACACTCTTCTTTGAAAGCGCGTTTGATAAGGTCAGCACCGGGTAAATGTTTAAAGGTGTGTGAGACGCCATCCCGCAGCACCATCTGAACTTCTTTTCCGGTATCGATCAATGCCAGCCCCAGACCCAATACAGATCCAATGGCATCACCGTCAGGGCGTTTGTGAGACGTCAGACCGACCTTTTTCGTTTTTTGTAACAAAGCCCGAATTTGGTGGTCGATCATTTCTTTTTCTTTTGCCTCTCTTCCTCATCATGGATGAACGCCAGAAGTTGTTCAATACGGTCAGCACGTTCTGGGGTAACATCCCAGTGGAAGCGCAGCTTTGGAAAAGTGCGCAATTCAATTCGATCTGAAAGGGATTTGCGAATGAATCCGTTCGCGCTTTCCAAACCTTCTAAAACCTCTTTAGATCGGGTTATACCTTCGATCGCAGAAACATAAATATCTGCATAGGCGAGTTCCCGATCTACTTTTACTTCGGTAATGGTAATACCATAAAGACGCGGGTCACGAATCTCATCTCTGACCAGCATTTCAGAAAGTTCCTTAAGGAATCGGTCACTAATACGCGTTAATCTCAAAGAAGAGGGCATAATGGTTTCCCTTTCACTCCGCGCCCTTGGTTAGCCCAGTTTTTCGATGATGTAGCTTTCAAGCAGATCGCCTTCGCTGATATCATTATACCCTTTAAGTGATATTCCGCACTCAAATCCCTGGCGAACTTCTTTAACATCATCCTTTTCGTGTTTCAAAGAAGCAATCTCACCATCAAACAACGCCGTGCCATTGCGGATCAGACGAATGCGCGTGTTGCGGCGTACTTCACCCTGAATGACACGGCAGCCTGCAATGGTTCCAACTTTATTGATCTTGAATACAGCACGTACCTGGGCTTGTCCGACCTGAACTTCTCTGGTCTCAGGTTCAAGCATACCCTTGAGTGCTTTCTCAATATCTTCCAACAAACGGTAAATGATATCGTACAGACGAATAGACACGCCTTCCTGTTCTGCCAGGTTGCGCGCAGCCTGGTCGGCTGAAACGTTAAATCCTAACACGATCGCTTTCGAAGCGGTTGCCAGCATGATATCGTTTTCACTGATATTGCCGGTTTCGGCGTGGATGACGTTGATTTTGATCTCACCCTTGCTGAGGTCATTTAACGAATTGATGATCGGTTCCAGAGAACCCTGCACGTCTACTTTGACAATCAGCGGAAGTTCGCGCACTTCACCTGCCTGGAATTTTTCAAAAAGCTGTTCGAGCGTGGCTTTCCCTGCGACAGCGGGCGCGGCGGCTTTCTGAGCCTGGCGCTCTGCTAAAATTGCACGCGCTTCTTTTTCATTGGGAACAACCTGGAAGATCTCGCCTGCAGGTGGAACTGAAGCCAACCCCAATACCTGAACAGGAGTGGAAGGGCCAGCGGACTTAATCTTTTTTCCGTTGAAGTCAAACATCGCTCTGATCTTGCCGCAGGTTTCTCCAGTTAGAACCGTATCGCCTGTTTGAAGAGTGCCATTTTGAACCAATAAAGTGGCAATGACGCCACGGGCTTTATCCACCTGGGCTTCGATGACGGTGCCAATGACTTTGCCTTCTGGGTTAGCCCGGATATCCAGGCTATCACTGACCAGCAAGATTGCTTCCAAAATATCTTCCAAACCTTTTTTCTGCTTGGCTGACACAGGAACAACGATTGTGTTGCCGTCCCATTCGTCTGGAACCAGCCCATTTTCAGCCAACTGATGTTTCACAAAGTCGGGATTGGCATCTGCTTTATCAATTTTATTGAGAGCCACAATAATGGGAACACGGGCAGCCTTGGCATGAGCGATCGCTTCGCGTGTTTGAGGCATGACGCCGTCATCTGCTGCGACCACAAGGATGACAATATCTGCTCCTTGCGCTCCACGAGCACGCATTGCCGTAAACGCGGCATGACCGGGAGTGTCAAGGAAGGTGATCAGGCGGCCTTTTTGCATCACCTGATAAGCGCCAATGTGCTGAGTGATACCGCCGGCTTCGCCGCTGGCAACATTGGTATGCCGAATGGCATCCAGCAGGGTGGTCTTTCCATGGTCTACGTGTCCAAGTATAGTCACCACTGCTGGCCGGTTGATTAGTTTGGACGGATCTTCGTCCATGATTAACTTGCGCCATAAGGGTATCTCACCCTGTTCTTCTACGGCTGTTATATCTTTTGCTGATTCGGGCACAGCCTCAAAGCCAAGCTCAGATGCGACGATGGCAGCTGTATCGAAATCGACCATCTGATTGATATTGGCCATCACGCCGTTGGACATGAGGATTTTGATTACCTGAATTGGACTGGCCTGCGTACGCTGTGCCAGATCTCGAACGGTGATTTGCACCGGAAACTCAATTTGCTTCTCGCCCATACTACACCTCCAAAAGTGTTCCCCCCTCTTAAACCTGTAATAGAATTTACAGGCTGCGATGCCAACAGGAACGATCAAGTGCCTCTGAGCAAGGAAAATTGATCAATCAGTCATTTCTCAGTCCTTATTGCCCTTGCCATTCAGGCTTTCCTCCGGACTTGTGGGATTCTCACCTTTTGGCAGCCGGTCAGTGTAATCCTGTAATCTCTGACGATCTACCGCGGTAATCTCCACACGCAGAGCATGATTGATTGGGCCTTTTAACGCTTGCTCCCAGCAAGAATGGATCTTGTGTATGTACGCGCCTCTACCAGCCATCTTCCCTGTGGGGTCTATCATGACTCCTTCAGGGGTGCGCACAACGCGGACCAACTCTTTTTTTGCGAGAGTCGTTCTGCAGCCGATGCACGTACGCTGCGGCACATGCTTAATCCGTTTTTGCGGTTTCTTAACCACCTGTCTTTCTTTCTACTTTATTCGTCCCATCCCCAATCGTCACCACCGCGTTTATGTTTCTTGCGGACAACCGTCATATCACGATCAGGGTCATAGGTTACAACGATATGTTTGTTCTTCTTACCCTTCTTTTTAACTCTACCTGTTTCATCCTCATCTTCGTCAAGGATTGCGGACGTATCCAGAACCTCCGGACGCAGGGTAAACAATTCTTCTAGCGAAGGCTCTTTTTCAGGCTCGGCTTCTGGTTCCGGCACTTCCGAAACTTCTGATTCTACAGGTTCAACCAACTCGGTTATCGTTTCATCAACCGTTGTTGTGACTTCTTCAACTATCGGCTTTTCAACTTCGACAGTACTGACTGTTTCAGGAACCTCAGCTACTGGTGCGATCGCTGCAGCCTGTTCTGCAACTAATTGTTCATCGAGTGCGGTCATGAGATTGGTGATGGTTTCCATCACGCGGTTCCCGATACCCGGTAGACGCAGGATTTGATCAGGATCGATCTTGAACTGCACCGCCAGGTCGCCAACCGTAAAGAATCCGGCTTCTTGCAGAATGTAGGCAACATGCTCTGGCAAGCTGCTGTCGAGGATGTTGGTAGTAAAAGCAGAAGCGGGGATACTCTTCTTGATTTCTTCAAGAAGTTCTTCTTCCTGCTTTTTCTGTTCTTCAGTCTTGGCGATGGCTTTACGTTCCACACGGTCTACGAACTTGGCCATAAAGTCAAACTCTTCTGGTGTCAGTGGTTTTCCTTCGGCTTTCTTTGCCAGTGATTCCTCGACCTTTACGGCGTTTGCTTTTTCGGCTTCAGCCAGAACAGAAAGGGTAGGATCATGCTGCAGTTTGTAAAGCGCATCGGTTGCTGCTTCAGTCAGACTCTTGATGTCGATCCGCCAGCCTGTCAGTTTAGCTGCAAGGCGCGCATTTTGTCCAACACGTCCGATAGCCAGGCTGAGTTGATCTTCAGGAACAACAACTGTGGCTGTCTTGCCGCCTTCAGTTTTTTGATCAGTTAGATAAACACCGCTGACACGGGCAGGGCTGATGGCTTTGGCGATGAAGATGGCAGGGTCAGGGCTCCACTCGATCACATCGATTTTTTCATCGTGAAGTTCTTTGACGATCGCCTGAATACGGACGCCGCGGATTCCAACACAGGCTCCTACAGGATCGATACCCTGCTGAGTGGCAGAAACAGCAACCTTTGCCCGGTCACCCGGTTCACGTGCGATGGAACGAATTTCAACGATACCGTGGAAGATTTCTGGAACTTCATTTTCCAGCAGACGACGCAGAAAATCGCGGTGGGTGCGTGAAAGGATGATCTGAGGACCACGTTGATTGTCTTTTACTTCTGCTACCAGAGCGCGTACACGGTCGTGAATGTGGAAGCGTTCACCGTTGATCATTTCCTTGCGGGGCATGCTGGCTTCGGTTTTCATTTCGAGACCGATGGTAAGTCCAGCGGCTCCAACTGCCTGGACGACGCCGCTGACCACTTCACCGAGCTGTTTTTCAAAGTAAGCAACCTGAGCTTTGCGTTCTGCATCGCGGATACGCTGTTGAATGACCTGGCGCGCAGTCTGTGCAGCAACTCGCCCAAAATCCTTCGGCGTGGATTCGACCATCACCAAATCACCTAATTGAGCTTCAGGGTTAACTTTTCTTGCCTCTTCAAGAGTGGTTTCAGTGATATCATTTTCGACTGAATCCACGACCTCTTTTTGAGCAAAAATTTTTACTTTACCCGTTTCGGTATCGATGACGGCTTCGATCTTCTGCTCTTTAGACGCATTCACTGAACGCTGATACGCGGAAACCATTGCAGACTGCAGGGCTTCGAGGATTATTTCCTTAGGCAGCCCCTTGTCTTCAAGGACCTCATTGAACGCGAGTGTAAATTCGTTCTTCATCTTTTTTCTCCACCTGGTATCGAACTGTCATATCAATGTCTATGATAAAAGAAAAGTGGGGGATGCCCACTTTTCGGTCTTGAAACCTCAAATGTCTTTCGAACCAAGACCTATTTTATCATATTTCCAGTCCAGGTCAAGGGCATTCTGATTACACTGCTGATGGACAAATTGCTATAATTTATCGAAATTAATAACATAAGGATTTGAACAATGAGCGACTTTCTTTGGTGGCAAGACGGAGTGATCTATCAAATCTATCCGCGTTCTTTTGCAGATAGTAACGGTGATGGAATTGGTGATCTTCAGGGCATTATCAGCAAGCTCGATTACCTTGCAGATCTGGGGATTGATGGAATTTGGCTTTCACCCATTTATCCCTCACCTGATGCGGATTTTGGGTACGATATTACGGATTATAAGGATATCGATCCCAAATACGGAACGATGGATGATTTTTTGAGTTTAGTTGAGCAGGCCCACTCACGCGGCATTCACATCATTATGGATATGGTCTTAAACCATACCTCTGAAGAACATCCCTGGTTTGTCGAATCTCGCAGCTCTTTAGATAATCCCAAACGCGACTGGTATATCTGGCGCAGAAATCCCAAAGGGGATCGATTTCTTCCGAATAACTGGCACTCTGTTTTTGGCGGGAAGGGCTGGGAATTTGATGAACGCACCGGATATTACTATTACCACATGTTTACCAAACAGCAGCCAGATCTTAACTGGCGTAATCCTGAAGTTTATGCAGAAATGATGGACACATTCCGATTCTGGGCAGACCGGGGAGTGGATGGATTCCGCCTGGATGTGTTCAATGAATATTTTAAAGATGCGCAATTCCGTGACAACCCCCTAAAACTTGGTAGACGTCCCTTTGACTGCCAGATTCATCTTTACGATACCAATCAGCCCGAAATGATGAAAGTGGTTGCAGATATTCGCCAGATTCTGGATCGTTATCCAGAACGCTATGCGGTAGGTGAGACCTTTTTAGACAATCACGAAATCGCGGCTTCTTATTGCGGCCCGGGAAAACTGCATGCCACCTTTGATTTCAGTTTGATGAAGAAAAGATGGAATCCTGCTCAGTTTTTAGAATCTATACTGGAACGCGAGAAGATCACACCTGAAAATGCCTGGCCAAATAATGTTTTGAATAATCATGATGCTCCGCGTTCTGCAACACGCTTCCACGCAGCGGAGAATGATGAGCAATTGAAAGTGGCAGCTGCAATGCTGCTCACCCTTCGAGGAACACCGTTTCTATATCAGGGAGAAGAGATTGGGATGCGCGATATCCATGTTTCGCGCTCTGAAATACAAGACCCGTTAGGTAAACATTACTGGCCAATACCGGTTGGGCGTGATGGCTGTCGCTCTCCTATGCAGTGGGACGCCAGTGAGTATGGCGGTTTTTCAACTGGAAAACCGTGGTTGAAATTGCATAAAAACACGCTCACGCGCAACGTGGAAGCACAAAAGGCTGATCCAAAATCACTGCTTAATTTTTATAAAACCTTGCTCAAAATTCGCAAGGAGCATTCCGTCCTGCAAAAAGGCATGTTTATTCCGCTGCATCACAACCCGCAGCGAGTGCTGGCCTATCTGCGGCAGGATTCAGAGCATGTGATTCTGGTGGCGTTGAATTTTGCCCGCCGCCCTTCTAAGCTGGCCGTGGGTGGCGAACTGGTACGTAACCATTGGGAAGTCTTGCTTTCAAACTATGATCGCGGCGGCAAAGTTTTCGAAAAAGGATGGCTAAAACTGCAGGGGTACGAAGCCTGCATCCTGATTCAGAAATAACGCTCTGCAATTACTCGATTTTCAGGGGTCTCAGATCGAATGGGACCCCGTCTTCATTTCCAGCAGTCACGAGGATTTTCACTGTAACATCCGATAGGGCGATGCCTTCGATTGCAGCCAGTTCAGCTTTTTCGAATTCCTTTTCGCCGTGAATGTAGATGCGGTCTTCACCTTCTGCTTTGGGTGAATTTCTTAACCCGTTCAAAAGTTGATCCATGTCTCGTTTGAAAGCATTGATGTCTCGGAAGGCGTCGATCTTTATGGCTGCAAAGAAATGTCCGACACGCGTAGGGTGATTACCCGATGCGCTGAGGACTTCTTCGCCAAATCCTGACCCCGCCAGAACGCCAGAAAAGATGTCAACCAGCAGCCCAAGCCCGTATCCTTTGTAACCGCGCATTAATTCCGTTCCGCCAAGAGGCATGAGAGCGCCGCCTTCGAGCACTTTTGAAGGATCATCGGTGACCCTTCCACTCTGGTCGATTCCCCACCCGGGTGGTATCGATTTTTGATTCTTTTGATAAACGGTAATTCTTCCGATGGGCACAATACTGGTCGCCATATCCAGAACATACGGCCGGCTAGCAGCAGAAGGCACGGCAACAGCGATTGGGTTGGTGCCGAGCATGGCTTTTCTGCCATGAGTGGGTGCCACAAATGGGCTGGAATTGGTGAAGCTGACGCCGATCATGTCTTCTGGCAGTGCCATCATGGCATAATAACCGGCAATGCCGTAGTGGTTGCTGTTGCGCACAGTTGCCAGGGAAACACCATTAAGCGCAGCTTTTTCAATACACAGGCGCATGGTTTTTACACCCGCAGGATGCCCAAGACCGTTGTTTGCATCCAATGCCAGGGTGGTCTGGGTTTCTTTTACCACCGATAATGGAGCATGTGGATCTATTAGACCTTTCGCAAGGCGGGAGCCATAATAACTCTTCAGGCGAATGACACCGTGAGAATCGATGCCCCGCATGTCTGCACTGAGCAGTACATCTGCGGTCAGTCGGGCATCTTCAATGGTAACATCCCAACGCTGCAGGTAGCGGACGATATAAGATTTCAGGTCATCGATTGCGTAAAAATGTGTCATGGTGGACTCCAAAATTCGAATTCATTAATGCCTGAATTATACAGGAGGAAACTTATCTTTGTTTTTTGCTTGCGAATCGCTAGAAATCCTGTATGATGTATAAATACTATTTTTTTAAATTATTGAAAGGATAAAAAATGAAAAGAAGCATTATCACCGTAATTATTGGAATTGCCGTTGTTTTTGTGACGTTGGGATGTAACTTGATTGACACCATCACATCTGCGGTGACTTCAAAATTAACTGAAGAGTTGGGAAATATTCAGGTTACTGCAGAACCAGAGGTGGTGGTTGTCCCTTATGGCGGTGAAGAGCTTCCAACTCAAACGGTAGATTATCTACTCTACGATGATTTCAGCGATCCGCAAAGCGGCTGGGAAATCTACGAGGGTGAGTATGGAACTGCCGGGTATCGTGATGGCGGTTATCTTGTGGAAGCAGTGGAAGAAAGCCAATACATGTGGGGCGTGGCTGGAAAAACCTTTTCGGATATCCAGATCGATGTGGATGCAACAGTTCTCGAGACGGTTGAGGCCGGGAATGATGCTTACGGCGTAGACTGCCGCGTTCAGGCCAATGGTGATGGTTATGGCTTCCGCATTTCTTCTGATGGCTGGGTGGCCATCAATAAGTATGTGGATATGGAAAGCGTTGCTCTAGTGGAATGGATTGAGAGCGATGCTATTTTCATGAACGGCGTCAATCATTTAACTGCGATTTGCGATGGCAATCAACTAACTTTTCTGGTTAATGGACAGGAAGTCGCCCAGGTTACTGATGATACTTATACCAGCGGCGACATCGCATTATCTGCCGTGGGATTGGCCGCCGGGAAAATCTCTGTATTGTTCGATAACGTCCTGGTTCAAAATCCATAAAGCATCATTGTCGGTGGTCTGCCGATGCAAATTCGCATTGCCATACCTGCGGTTATTTCACTGATCATGATAGTATCGATGCTGTCGGCATGTGACGAAAAGCCTTCATCAGTCTCATCGGTCAATCCATACGCTGGTGGTCGTGTGGCTACTTTATCTAGAACTTCTGGATCAGCAACCGCGACACCTGAACCTACTAAAGAACTTAGCCCCGGCATCCTGTTGCAGGACGATTTTAGTGATCCAAAAAGCGGTTGGGAGATCTCTTCCAGTGACTACGGACTGGTGGGATATGAAAATGGCCGTTACAGGGTTGAGTCCTACGTGGAAGATACATACAACTGGTGTGTGGCAGGTATTCATGCTGCTGATGTGCGCATCGATGTGGATGTAAGTGTTGCAGCGACTGTTGAAAACGGCAATGACGCATTTGGGGTCGATTGTCGGGTTCAGGAAAATGGCGATGGTTACGGGTTTCGGATCTCTTCTGATGGCTATATTGGAATCAGTAAGTATGTGGAAACCAAGGGAATAGAACTACAGGAATGGATCACAAGCGATGTCGTGTATGTGGACGGGCGAACGAATCATCTAACTGCGATTTGCCAGGGTGACCACCTGCAATTTTTGGTCAATGATGTAATTGTCGCTGAGGTGATCGACGATACTTTCACCTCAGGAGATATCGGCTTTTCTGCGTTGACCTTTGAACCTGGCTCCATAACCGTGTTTTTTGATAATGTCATCGTGCAGGAGGTAGGGAACCCATACCTATACGGTGAATAAACCATTTCGAATAAAACGACTCCTGACGAGTTTAGTGCCGGGAGTCGTTTTAAATTAAAATTCTAAAATTCGTTTTTAACTTAATCCAATCACCTTGCCGGTATCCGGCTCAATGTCGATCTCCATAAACATTGGACGGGTGGGCAACCCGGGCATTGTTGACATGGTTCCGAGTAGCGGGTAAAGGAATCCTGCGCCAACTGAGGCGCGCACATCGCGGATCGGGATGCGAAATCCTTTGGGAACACCTTTGAGTGTGGCGTCGTGAGAGAGACTAAGATGGGTCTTAGCCATGCAGATGGGTAATTTATCGAAACCCAGGCGGGTGTAATTTTCGATGCGCTCTTCTGCTTCGGGGAGGTAATCTACTCCGTCAGCTCCATAAACTTCGCGCGCGATCGTTTCGATCTTCTGTTTGATCGGCCATTCGAGGGGATAGAGGAACTTGAAAGTCGAAGGCTTGTCTGCTGCTTTGATCACAGCCCGGGCGAGGTCAAGCGCTCCTTCGCCGCCTTTTTCCCAGTGTTCGCAGATAACCGCATCTTCCGCGCCGCCTTCTTCAACCGCGGTTTTGCGGATCAATTCAAGTTCAACCGGAGTATCGGTCAGAAAACGGTTGATCGCTACCACCACTGGAACACCGAATTTGCGCACGGTTTTGATGTGGTGCAATAAGTTTTCGAGTCCTTTTTGGAGCAGATCGAGATTTTCTGCGGTATAGGCCACGTCTAATGGTTTGCCAGCTACCACTTTGGGGCCGCCGCCGTGCATCTTTAGCGCACGCACGGTTGCCACAAGCACAACCGCTGAAGGGATCAACCCCGAATAGCGGCATTTGATATCCATGAATTTCTCCATCCCCATGTCGGCCCCAAAGCCGCTTTCAGTGATCACGTAATCTGCCAGTTTGAGGGCGATCTTATCAGCAAGGATGGATGAATTTCCATGAGCAATATTGGCAAATGGCCCGGCATGGACGAAGACTGGCGTGCCCTCCACAGTTTGCATCAGGGTAGGTTTGATGGCATCGCGCATCAAAACGGTCATCGCGCCCGCAACTCCAAGGTCTTCAGCGGTGACGGCATCACCTGAGCGGCTGATGCCAATCACGATCTTACCGAAGCGTTCACGCATGTCTCTGAGGTCTCTTGTCAAGGCAAGGATGGCCATGATCTCTGATGCCACAGAAATATCAAAGCCGGTATCGCGTGTAAACCCCTTTTCTTCAGGTCCTTTACCAATTGTGATCCCGCGCAGGAACCGATCTGAAGTGTCGAGCACACGTCGCCAGGTAATGGTATCCGGATCGATTTCCAGGCGGCATAATTTACGGCGCTGCTCAAGGGTGAGTTCTTCGGGGTCAGCGGTGGTGATACCTAGTTTTTCCAGTCTGACGACCATGCCATGCGTGAAGTGGCGCTTCCCTGTTTTATCAGGGGGAAGCAGGCGGTTGAACAGCTGTTCGTCAGTTGCTTCCGATTCGTGAAACATACGCGCGTCTATGGCAGCAGCCAGCAGGTTATTGGCAGCAGTAATGGCATGAATATCCCCTGTGAGATGCAGGTTGAATTCTTCCATTGGGATTACCTGCGAATAACCACCACCCGCGGCTCCGCCTTTGATGCCAAAGGTTGGACCTTGAGATGGTTGGCGGATGCAGGTGACCACACTTTTGCCAAGGTGAGCACCAAGCGCCTGGCTGAGACCAACAGTTGTGGTGGTCTTACCTTCACCCAGAGGGGTGGGTGTAATCGCTGTCACATCAATATATTTTCCGTCAGGTATATGTTTAAGACGCTGCAAGACTTCCAGACGAACTTTAGCTTTTGTGTTGCCATAAAGTTCGATCTCATCTGGCAGCAATCCGAGTTCTTCTGCAACGAGTGATATTGGCTTCAGATCAGCCTCCTGGGCGATCTCGATATCAGTTGGCACGGGAGTGCGGCGCTTGAGCGGGGTGGGGGTGAATGCCTTTCGCCCCTGTAACTTTTCGGATGATGAGGTCATTTGCATTCTCCTTTGGTATTTCATGTTTCATAATTAAAGACTATTAATGTCTGAAATGCAAGTGGCGACTATGGTCTCAAAGCATTAAAAATTTGGTGTAAAATTGAGTGCTTTAACCGCTATAATGGTTTTATTGGTGGGTTTGTACTCAATCTGAAAGGCCAACTCAAAGGAGGTAACAAATGGCAGAAGTAGCATATTGCATGAAGTGTAAGGAAAAACGTGAAATGAAGGATACGCAAGAAGTCACGATGAAGAATGGCCGAAAAGCCTTGAAAGGAAAATGTAACGTTTGTGGCACAGGGATGTACAAAATCCTGGGGAAATAAGTTCTCATTTGCGAATGAAAAAAAACCGCGCTTTGTATCAAGCGCGGTTTTGCTATATTTCGAGTTGATGGATTTTGGCTATCTCTTGCGTGAGGATAAAAATTCTGGAGAACCAATTCTTTGATAGTACACATATTCCATGCCAAGGAACCATCTATTTTTTTAAATGATAAGGAACATCGATGATGATTCTTTGCAGCCCTTGATGATGGCGCTGAAATAACAAGGCTTTCTTGATCTCGTCTGCTGATTGGTTATGCAGTATTTCCTGCCAGCTTGATCCAGGTATGATTTCCGGGAGGACCAGTACAGCCTGTTGCCCATCATTGTGTTCTCTGTCGGTCTGGTCAAGATAGGTTAACAATGGTTCGACCAGAGATCGAAAAGGTGATGGGACAACCACAAAATTTACATCCGGGAACCAATCATTCCAGCTTTTTCTTAACTCGTCCTCATCTGGTCCAGGTTCAATATCAATAAAAACGGCTGTTACCCGTTCGGAAATAGACCGTGCAAAATTTACTGCATCGACCATACCACGGTGTACACCGGATATGGGGATAACGACGCGAGGACTTGACCAGGGGCGTAGTGAAGGAGGCAGACCATGCATGGATAGTTGGGTGGATACTTGCTCATAATGCCTGTGAATCTTCCGGAATATTGCAACCAGTGCCGGGATCACAAAGATGGATATCCATGCTCCTTCAATAAATTTGCTTAATCCAATAATGATCAGTGTGATCGCAGTAACCACCGCACCTAATGCGTTGATAATTGCCTTATAGTGCCAGCCCTTTTCCTTTAACCTAATCCAATGGAAAACCATACCCATTTGAGAGAGCGTAAAAGCTGTGAAGGCTCCAACAGCAAAGAGCGGTACCAAAGCATGAGAATCGCCGTTGAAAAGAATGATCAAACCAGCGGTCAGGATAGATAATAAGATGATTCCGTTTTGAAATACAAGGCGGTCTCCAACGTTGAACAACTGGCGCGGCAAATACCTGTCTTTCGCCATGATTGCTGCAATGCGGGGAAATCCTGCAAAACTTGTATTGGCAGCAACAGCCAGAATAAACAACGTGGAAAATTGCACGAGGTAATAGAGCAGGTTTTTTCCTAGCAATTGCCGGGCAAGCGCGGAGAGGATTGTCTCTTGATCTAAAGGGATGATTGCGAAGAATTGGGTTAGTCCCATACTGCCCAGGAATAGAAATCCCATGATTCCAGCCATGATGATCAATGTCTTCCTGGCATTGACCCATTCAGGTGGCATAAAGGCTGGTACTCCATTGCTGATGGCTTCAATTCCGGTTAGTGCAGTACACCCAGCTGAGAATGCGTGTAAAACAAGCAGTAACCCCAGAGGCTCGATCATTTGCGGTGCAGTATATGAGATCGGGGTTGGAGTACCCTGTATAATTGCGCGGATGATCCCATAAAGAATCATGCCCCCGAATGTAAAGATAAATAAATAAACTGGTATCGATAAAACGGTACCAGATTCGCGTATTCCCCGCAAGTTCAACAACGTGACGACTAATAATAAACCTAATGCAATCCACACCTTATATGGCCATAATTGCGGAAAGGCGGATGAAATTGCGGCGACACCTGCGGTAAGGCTGACTGCAGCAGTCAATACATAATCCAATAAAAGTGCTCCACCAGCTACAAGCCCTGGATATTCCCCCAGATTCTCTCGGGCAACGACGTAAGATCCTCCTCCATTTGGATACCCGCGGATCGTCTGGGCATATGATAGTGCTACGATTACCAGAAGTAGTGAGATTCCGGCAGCGATAGGGAATTGAAAAACCAATCCTGATGATCCTGCAATCACCAAACCGAGGAAAATCTCCTGATTAGCGTAGGCAACTGAAGAAAGTGCATCTGGAGAAAAAGCTGCTAACGCTCTAATTTTATTTAGACGCTTTTCTTTCAACATCTCACTTGGCAGGGGGGATCCAATTAGTAAAAATTTTATTTTATTCAGCATAGTCTTTTTTTTGTAAAACCATTGAAAACGATCTGGGAAGGTTGTAAAGGTGTAATTCAATAAACCATCCCACTTTTATAATAGAGAATATATCGGCTCTTATGAAATGTCAAATGACAATACTGTCACAAGAGAATTGTATACTGATTAATTTATCCTGATTCATTCCTGGTCGAAGACAGTCTTATACAGCGACGAGGGGTCATAACCGTATTCTTTAAAATGTTGACTGAGTAGTTCCAGTGCTTCCTGCATGCTTCCAGAATCTGTCTGGCAATCTCCGACATGGTCAACAATTTTTCCTTGTGTCATGACCAAAGCGGTTGTATCCAATTCATACCAGGTGTCGCACAAAATTACTGACATCCTGCCAAATTGATAGAACGGTGCGGTTGATTCAGGGTAGGTCACCTTACCGGTGATCTTGTCTTTAATCGACTTGGGAATTTTTGCTGTGAAAATTGGTCTGGTCTCAGATAATCCATTCAGTAGTGAATCACCTGCCATCCAAGACGGCTGGTTAATGTCGAGATAATCCAGAATCGTGGGGGCAATATCGAGGTTTTGAACGTTCGGGATGATTGTTTGGGCATATTCGTTGCCAGGGAAGAGCATCATCAAGAGGATGCGGCCGTTGGTCCATTTTTGTGTGTGATCACTGGCAAGGATGATCACTGTATTGTTCAGGATTCCTTCCTCTTCCAGAATTGTATAAAGCTCCTCAAAGTGGCGGTCGAAATCCAGAATGCTGTCATAATAGAATTCGTTTTCGTATTTTTGCTGAGCCTCTAGGGATTCTCCAGCTGAGAATACCTGTTCATTGGGAAAATACTTGGGGCCGTGGGTACCCATCCAATGTATATGAATGAATGTGGGTTGTTCTGCTTCACGCAGGATAGCCAATGCCTCATCGATTTTTTGCTGTTCGGGGGCTTTAGTAATGCCTTCTTCTGTGACCTGTTTGTATGGATTGTCCATATCAAGAAGGAAAAAAAGATGCCCAAGACGGGTAAAAGGACGCTCGATGGCTTCCTGTAGAAATATCTTGAAATCCTCAGGAAAAATCGCGGTGATAGCTTGCATCAACCATCCGCCAGATGGATAAGTGCGGCCGCTGGCTATATCAAATGCTCCCTGAAGGTTGTGAGTGTAGGCATCTGCATAGTGAGAATAGGTCAATTGCACTGTGTTGTAGCCGTATTTTTTTAATAAACCAGGCAGATGTTGTGTTGCATCGATGCCTTTGAGCACTTCGCTGGAGTAAAGAACGTGCAGATCGATGGGGTATTTTCCAGTAAGGAGAGATGAGATCGAACCGATGGTTCCCTGGGCGTTGGCAAAGGCGTTTTCAGCAAGCAGTGAAACCGGGGCCAATTTTTCGAGAAAAGGCGTGGTTTCCATTTCAAAACCATAAAGTGACATATTTGAAGCGTTGAGACCGTCTACGGTGATGAGCAGGATGTTAGGCATGACATCCAGTTCTGTTTGACCGTCAGTTTCGTAGGCTTCAATTTCTTCACTACGATTGAGTAAAAGTGGAACCATGATACCCAGAACCAACAGGAGGCTCAACATAATCGTGCCAAAACCCCAGGTTCCCGTTGGCCGGACGATATATACTTCGTCCACGAAGCGGATAAAGCCAATTACTGGCCTGTAAAGCGCAAAAAAAAGGAAGAGGTAAAGGGCAGTGTAGATCAGGCGGTAAAAACCGGAAGCCGAGATTATGCCAAAATTGAAAACAGTATAAGTAAAGTTGTCGATCAGCATTAACACCAGCGTGGCAAGCACAAAGGTGGGAACGGTGCTGAAGATGTTCAAAACAACAGGGTGAGGTTTCTTTTTAGAGATCAATGCATAAAGGGCAAGAGGTAGCAGCAGGATCAGACAGGCGAGCACCAGCAAAATTCCAAAATTAAAGAGAAGGAGTCCCTTTTCGTATCCGTGAATGGTGGTGAGCGCGGACGGTTTAGTGATGATGAAGATCCATTCCAACAGGGCGTAAGTAAAAGCGATCAAACCTGTTGCAAGCAACAGGCTGAAAGTGGAAAAAGAGGATAGCTGTAAATATGAGCGAAGAGTATGTAGTTTTTGTTTAAGTGAGGGCATAGGTCAAGGAGCGATTTCTTTGATTAAGATGGCTCAATTCTAAATCAAATTTTCCGATCTGGATGGAAGGAGATTTTCAAAATTTTCTAATTTTATAAGCAAATTTATTGATCAACAGCTTTTCTAGTGCGTTTTGATCACCAAAGATAATTTTATTAAAATTCTTAAATCCATCTTTTCGATTAATTGATGATAAAAAATTTACTGATTACAAAATGGAACACCTGACGATGATTGTGCAATAGTGAGATATCGTTTTTTAATCGTGAGGGAAATATTAAAAAACTTTTGATCATACTGTTATGTGTTCTTTTATCCGGGTGTTCTCCTTCTGATGAAGGAATTAAAAAAATAGTTTTTTTAACTCACACATCCAAATCATCGAATTATTCAGAAGTAACCCGGGCAATTCCTTGCTTCTCAGTAAGCTGGTGTTTAATTCGGACCTAGATGGGAATGTGGAAATCTATTTGATGAACGCTGATGACAACTGTCAAATCCGCTTGACCTAAAACCCGAGACGATTACGGCGCCAGATGGCTGCCAGATGGCAGGCAAACCGTCTTTTCGTCCTTGTTAGGTGGAAACCCAGCTTTACAATATATTAGTTGAAAAATACATTTGGAAAGAAGTTTCCGAGATATTCACGATTAACCGGACTCGAAAATTTCTCACCCACAATAAGAAAAAGCATCCTGGATTCTGGTTTTTCTTTCTATGGAGCGAAAGGGGGTATGCCCCACAACACAGATATAAAATAATGTTAAAAAAAACATCCCGTGATTTGGGATGTTTTCAGTGGGGCGAGAGGGGGTCGAACCCTCACGATGTCACCATCGACGGATTTTAAGTCCGTTGCGTCTGCCGATTCCGCCATCGCCCCGGGAACTTTATTATTTTATCTTAATTTTTAAAAACCGAGCAATATTTTCTCTGTTTTTGGCTGATCATTTTTCCACGCTTTTGACTATCCGCGCCCAGGCGGAATATAAATGTACTGCAGGGCAGGAGGACCGGCCGCAGTTTTGGGCGTTGACGACAGCGCGGCGCAGGCTTTCAGCATTGGAAAATTCCGGTATCAGTGAATAGACACGCCCAATCTCTGAAGGGTGGTGGCTGTCTGATCCGGCTGTTCCGGGAAGGTGATGTGCCGCAGCGAATTTTTCTGCCTGAGTATTGTAATCTGGGCTAAATACCCTTGCGTTGCGGGTTTCGATGGCATCCACCAGAGGGGCAAGTTGCTCCAGGGTTTCGAGCGTCCAACCGGAGCGCCGCGGGTCGAAGGGGTGTGAAATGCTGATGAACGCTCCCTGATCTTTCAGGCGCATCAGGGCTTCCATTGGTTCCAATCCGCGCGGCACTTCTTGTGTGACGAATGCCGCCAGGAATTCACCCTGCGTGGTTTGCACTTCCTCTCCGACGATGATCAGATCCGGTGCTGAAGCATACGCCTCGAGTGCACCCTGAACGGAATTATGGTCGGTGACCACCAAACGATCCAGACCGCGTTTGCGCGCGGCTGAGATCAAGCTTTCAATTGATGTGATGCTGTCTGCTGAATAGCGCGTGTGTGAATGAAAATCAACTTTGAGCAATACGACCTGCTTCCTGGTTCAACCCATGTGATTTTGTGGTGACTGACCAGAAAAGTATACCAAAGAGCAGGTCGATCCAGAAGGTAGCGAGCCGGAAGAGGATAGTGGTGGTCACTGCGAGTTCGGGTCGGAAGTTGAGCAGAAGGGTCAGCAGCGCGGCCATCGCCAGTTCGATCACACCCAACCCTCCCGGAAGTTTCGAAATCAGACCCATCAGCATGGAGAAAGAGAGCACCAGGCAGGCAATCGCGACCAGGGTCAGGTTTGGTACCAAACCGAACCCCACCAGGATGAAGAGCAGTGAAGCACCCTGTGCCAGCCACGACATTACCCCAAGCAGCAGGGTAACCGTCATATACGGGAGCGAGAAAGCGCCCGGATTATTCTCAACACATTTTTGTAATTGATGGGATAGATCTTTTAAATTGGTTTCCAGCCCGCCAGATTTTCTTGATCTGAACCCGGCGGTTTTAATTTGAACAGAGAGCGTGGAGCCGAGGAACAATATGAAAACGATCAGGAAGAACAGCCAAAAAGATGGAAAGGCCATTGTACCTGCGGCTGCCAGAACAAGAACACTCAGAATATCTGAGATGCGGTCTAGTAAATGCAGAGAATCGGCAACGTTGAGCGAAATGCCACTGGCCTGACTAAGCCATACGGATTTATATGACTCGCTAACCTTTAACGGGGTGGTGGATAAGGCTCCAGCGGAGAGAAACAGCTTAAGTTTGTGCCAGAAAGAAAGCCGCTTGACACCTGAGTGGGAGAGGTGATAACAGTGTTTTACGAAGCGCAGAACGTGATTGATAATATTTAATGCCAGTGCGAATGCAAAATACTGCCATCGAAAATTGGCAAAGTGGAGTGCCACCAGTGAGGTATCCCCTAGGATGATCATCACCAGCAAAGCAAGAACCCCGAGCAACACACCCGGGAATATGACACGATAAACGGGACGGGTGGCAGTAACCATAAATAGATCCTTTCCTCACAAAACAATTATACAAAAACCATTCTCTTTGCCAATTTACATGGTTGTAAGGTGTCCTTACAAATACTTTTCGCCAAAAGATGATGCGAGGTCACTCTATTCTGTTGACGAGGACTCCTTGAGTAATAAAAGGAAAAATTGAATAAGGGATAATTCAATCTCTTAGTATTTCGCAACAAGTGACGAGAATAGAGTTGACATTTTTTTATTTCATCCTCATAATTGTTAAGCACTATCCTGAATTCGCTCATGTGGAAAAAGTCTAAAACTCATATTTCAAATCATGGAGAAGAAAAGTGAAAAGCAAAATCTTTGTGTTGCTCTCAGTACTGATGATTGCGGCAGTGGTACTTTCAGCCTGCTCGCAAAAATCGGACGCAGTTGTTGTGGCTACTGATGCCACCTTCAATCCATTCGAGTATACGGATGAATCTGGCAATCTGATCGGTTTCGACATCGATCTGATGAATGCGATTGCTGAAAAGGCGGGCTTTGAAATTGAGTGGGCTAACGTCCCGTTCGATTCAGTGACAGCCGGGTTGGCTGAATGTCAGTATGATGCCGGTATCGCAGCCATCAGTATCACCGATGACCGCAAGAAAGATATGCTCTTCGCGACCCCGTATCTGGATGCGGGTCTGATCGTCGTCGTCAACAAGGAAACCACTGATATTAACAGCCTGGAAGATCTCAAGGGCAAAACTGTTGCGGCTCAGTTGGGTACCACCGGCGAGATCGAAGCACAGAAGATCGAAGGCGTTACCTATAAGCCTTATGACTCCTATGAACTTGCTTTCCTTGAACTCGCTAACAAGGGTGTCGATGCTGTTATCGCTGACAACCCGGTGGCCATGGGATATGTTGCATCTAATCCTGATAAATTGATGACAGTGGGTGAGGTTTTCAACAGCGAGCAATACGGTATTGCAGTTTGCAAAGAGAATACCGAATTGCTTGAGAAAATTGATAAAGCCCTCAAGGAATTGCAAGAATCGGGATTCATCGCAGAATTGGCAGAGAAATATTTGAAGTAAAACTTCAAAAACCTGCGGGATTGATCTCCCGCAGGTTTTTTATTCCTGTTGATTAAGCGAGGGCATGAATGACAATCACAACAAGCAAATCCAGCCAGGAAAAGAAGGTGACCAGATTCGATAACTGGTGGTTCCTGGTGATCGCAGTTATTGCGCTGCTATTAATTTTGATATTCCTTGTTCCAGATCCTTATCAACGAATTTTTGTTTTTGTCCAAAACGGCATAGGAACGACAATTTCGATAACAGGCATCTCGTTCCTGCTGGTGCTCATTCTGGGTTTGCTGGTGGCTCTGGCACGGCTTTCAAAGAGCTGGATCATAAAGGGGATTTCAACGATATATGTAGAGGTCGTGCGCGGTATACCCATGATGGTCCAATTGATCTTCTGGTATTTCGCTTTTCCCTCCGTAATCCAGAGTGTAGGCAAGTGGCTCAATATTCAGGCGTTTGTTGATTACCGGGCTAATCCCGTCGCCATGGCTATCCTTGGATTGACCATTGGATACGCAGCCTATATGAGCGAAGTATACCGCGCCGGTATTCAAAGCATTTCACGTGGCCAAATGGAGGCTGCGCGCAGTCTGGGAATGACCTATATTCAGGCGATGCGTTATGTTATCCTTCCGCAGGCAATTCGAGTGATTCTGCCTCCTGTGGGAAATGAATTCATTACATTGCTCAAAGATTCTTCACTTGTGTCGGTAGTCGCTGTGGCGGATATGACCCGCCGCGGGCGTGAATTTCAAGCGGCTCACTTTCTACCCATCCAAACCTGGGTCATGATCGCCCTGCTCTACCTGGTGATGACCCTTTTTGCCACGCGGGTCGTTGCCTGGATGGAACGCAAGTTTAAGATGGAGAAATAGCCATGGAACCGATTATTCATATCGAAGAAGTACACAAGCATTTTGGCGCGGTCCATGCATTACGCGGGGTTTCGCTTGACGTAGAAAAGGGTGAGGTTATCTTAATTATTGGTCCATCAGGTTCAGGAAAATCCACTTTGCTGCGCTGTATCAATCGACTCGAAGAATTCGATGCAGGCAGAATTGTTGTGGATGGGATCCCGCTTGATACCGCAGAAAATATCAATGCAGTGCGCACCGAAGTGGGCATGGTATTCCAGCAGTTCAATCTTTTCCCGCATTTGACTGTGCTTGACAATATCACACTGGCTCAAAAACTCATCCGCAAGCGATCAAAGGCTGAATCAGAAAGAATTGCCAGACAGCTTCTTGAAAAGGTGGGTATACCCGAAAAAGAGAGTTACTTCCCGGGGCAGCTATCTGGTGGTCAGCAACAACGCGTGGCAATTGCCCGTGCGCTGGCGATGAACCCCAAGATTATGCTTTTCGATGAGCCTACCAGTGCACTAGACCCTGAAATGATCCAGGAAGTGCTGGACGTAATGCTCAACCTTGCCAAAGAGGGAATGACGATGGTGGTGGTTTCACATGAGATCGGTTTTGCCAAAGCGGCGGCCGACCGCGTCATCTTGATGGATGGGGGGCAGATTATCGAAATGGCTCCGCCTGAAGAATTATTTGACCATCCCAAGGAGGAGCGTACCAGACTATTCCTCAGTAAAGTTTTGTAAAAAAACATACCCGCTCCATCTTTTTTGGAGCGGGTTAACTTAATATTTCAGTAATTTTTTGACTTTTGATTTCAATTATGCTATGCTACACGATTGAACGCTTAAATATTTGAGAATTTTTAATTTAAGGAACGATTTGTATGCATCATGAACGGGTGTCAGAAAATGTCTACTGGTTTCAAAGTGAAATCTATGCACAGGTAACAGCGGGCGCAATCACTGGTCCGCAATGGGCAGTGATGATCGATACGCTGGCGCTCCCTAAAGAAACTTTGGAAATGCGTGCCTACATTGAAGAACAGGTGGGCGTTCCTGTGCGCTATATTATTAATACCCACTATCATGCAGATCATTCCTGGGGAAACTGCCTGTTCCCTGGAGCAACTGTGATTGGTCATTCGTTGACCCGCCAGCTCTTGAGTGAAAAAGGTGAAGCCTCATTAGAGGTAATCAAGAAACAAAACGCAGAGTACAAGCAAACAAAAATCATCAGCCCGCATTTTACTTTTACCGATGGACAGCTAACCATGCGGGTGGGCAAGAAAACACTGGTACTGAGCCCGACTAAAGGTCATTCAATGGACGGGATATCGGTTTTAATCGAAGAAGATCGGGTGTTGTTTGCGGGTGATGCTTACATGCCTCTGCCATATATGGTAGATGGAGACCCAGATGAATTAGCCGCGTCGATCAAACGCATTGGCAAGATGGGGCTCGAGAATATCATTCAGGGTCATGGGGATATCATCCTGCGCGGTGAGATTGAAGAAACTACACGGGAAAACCTGGCTTATATCAATGCTGTGAGAAAAGCCGTGCGCACTGCTGCAAAGCGCCGCAATCCCCTGGAAGCACTGGCTGAGATCGACATTGAATCATGTGGGAAGAGCCGGGTTACGCTGGGAGGTTTGGGGGTTGAATTACACAAACGCAATGTTGCTTATCTCTATAAGCATCTTTCTACTGAGGAAACCCTGGAAGACAAACAACCGGCCTGAGCGGCCGGTTGATCTTTTTATTATTTAATGATGAATCCCAGGGCGATGAACACGGTTGACATAATAACCGGTTCGATCCACATCGTTTCAGGTGGGCGGTTGTCTTCGATTGAAAAGGAAATTGTGATCAAGGCGTACAAAAGGCTTAATAAGATCATGCTGAATTGGAGCGGGCGCAGCGGCAGATAAAAAAGGGCAGCAGTGAGTTGCGCGATGATCAGAGTGATTCCACCAGCCCAGGCAAGCCTCCAGTTCCCTCTCAAACGTAGAAAAAGCGTTCTGGCCGTGATCAAAAAAACCGTTGGTACCACAGCCACCAGCAGTGTGTATAACCTGAATCCGGCGCTGGTAATGGCGAATACCAGGATCAGGAAAAGAGCGTAACTGACTGCACTCAACCCGATGACAGCAAAAGAGTAGCGTATATCAAGAAAATCGACTGAAATATATTCAGCCACGAATACACCGATTAAGAGCAAAGCACCAAGGCCAAAAACGATCCACCAGGCTGGGCCGACTTCGATGGTTCCAAGGGGGATGCCAATTGCTACGGCGGTTAGTGAAGGAACCAACCAGTGATGCCAGCGTATCGTGCCTGATTGGTGCGGGTGACCGGAAATCAGCCAATCCGTTCCTGCTGCAGCTAAAATCGCGACAACAATGGATACTATGGTCAAGAAGTTGATGTTTACGACCAGAAGGAACCCTGGCAGTTGTAATTCAAACGTCTGAGTGGGGAATGAAATGACCACTGTTGAAGCATATGCCAGCAGGATGAGAGCGTTGACCACGCTGAGCCGATCTAGATCTGGGTTATGCCTGTGTTCGTTCACCCTTGTATTTTACCTTATCCCGTTATCGAGTCACGAATTTTGATCGAACCATCTAAGGTAATATATCGGTATGGTAAAATTATCATTCGTATGAAAACCGATATGAATATCTTATCCGAAAGACCGCCAAGATTGTTTGCTACCCTGGTAAAAGGTTTTAACCTGGTAGCCTCAAAGGTATACCTGATCTTGATCCCTGTTGTAGTGGATCTTGTTCTCTGGTTGGGGCCAAAGCTGCGTGTCAGAGACCTCTTTTTGCCATATCTAAACGCATTTACAGCAAATATGTTAAAAATCAGCCCCAAAGAACTGGTTGAGACTGTAAAAGCCTCGAATACATTGTGGAATACGTTGTTAGAGCAATTTAACCTGTTCACCACTATCCGAACACTTCCGATTGGAGTCCCCAGCTTGATCGCGCGCGAATCACCGATTACTACGCCTTTTGGTAATCCCTGGTTGATAGAGACTCCATCCTTGCGAATCGGGATTGCCATTTTTGGTGTTTTGTTGATGATAGGGTTTTTCTTAGGAACCGTGTATTTCAATGCGCTTTCACGGAGTTCAAATCCTGAACTGGAAAAATTTGAGTGGAAACGTTTGTTTACCCAATATGCTCAAACGCTGCTACTTTTTGCGATTTTAATCGCAGTGATGATCATGATTGCTATTCCAGTATTTGTTTTGATTTCCATCTTCACTTTGATCAACGCGGCCATTGGGCAATTCTTTTTGATGGTGCTTATCTTTATTGGTTTATGGATCCTTGTTCCGCTGGTGTTTTCACCGCACGGTATCTTCGCGCTTGACCAGAAAGCTTTTCCATCGATGCTGCTTTCGATGAGAATGGTCAGGTTCTTTCTGCCTGGAACTGGCATGTTTGTTGTGGTATGTGCTTTAATCAGTGAAGGTCTGAATTTCCTTTGGACTGTTCCACCCTCCACCTCATGGCTAACACTGCTGGGAATTGGTGGGCACGCTTTCATCGTCACCGCATTGATCGCTTCAAGTTTCCTGTATTTTCGTGAAGGGCTAGGCTGGATGAAGTTCAACATCCAAAAAATGGCTGAAGCAAAAAGCAAGTATGAAAATGGAGGTAATCCCGTTGAACAATAACTTATCCAGTTATAGTGCAAAAGATATCCAGGTTCTGGAAGGATTGGAAGCAGTCCGCAGGCGTCCGGGCATGTACGTAGGTGGTACGGACCTTAAAGCGCTTCACCACCTGGTGTATGAAGTGGTGGATAACTCCATCGATGAAGCGTTAGCCGGTGCCTGCACTCGCATTGATATCACCATTCATCCAGACAGCAGTGTTACCGTGATGGATAATGGCCGCGGGATTCCGGTAGATATCCATCCTGAAAAACAAAAATCAGCCCTCGAAGTGGTGATGACCGTTCTGCACGCAGGCGGAAAGTTTGGTCATACGTCTTACAAGGTGTCAGGCGGACTTCACGGTGTGGGTGTTTCAGCAGTAAACGCGCTCTCTGAATGGTGCGAGGTGCGGGTCTGCCATGACGGGCAGGAATATTTTCAACGTTACCAGAGGGGCATTCCACAGGAGCCGGTGAAGGCGATTGGTAAATGCCCGCCTAATAAAACAGGCACGACCACTACTTTCAAATTTGACCGTGAAATCTTCAAAGGCGATATTGATTTCAAATTCGAAACTCTCACCCAGCGCCTGCGTGAAATGGCGTTTGTTACCCGCAATGTTTTGATCAAGCTCATTGATGAACGCCCGCCTGAAAAAGAAACCAGTTTTCTTTTTGAAGGTGGTATCAATTCATTCGTACGCTATATCAACCGAAACCGCGAAGTGCTTCACCCGGTTTATTACGCTGAGAAAGAGATCGATAATATTGGGATCGAAGTTGCGGTTCAATTCACTGATTCTTACAACGAGTCGGTCTTTTCTTTTGCCAATACGATCAATACCATAGATGGCGGCACACACCTCACCGGTCTGCGCACGGCGATCACCCGCGTGATCAATGATTATGCCCGGCGCACCAACCTTCTCAAAGACGTCGACCCCAACTTCACAGGTGACGACACCCGCGAAGGCATGACCGCTATTGTCAGCATCAAGCACCCTGATCCTCAGTTCGAAAGCCAGACCAAAGTCAAGTTGATGAACCCCGAGGTGCAGACTTACGTGCAACAGGTTGTGGGCGAGTCTTTCACAGCCTTTCTCGAAGAGAACCCTGCCGCGGCGAAAGCCATCGTTCAAAAATGTCTGACATCAGCGCGCGCCCGCGACGCAGCCCGCAAGGCGCGTGATCTAGTCATTCGAAAGTCTGCGCTCGAATCGCTTACGCTACCAGGCAAGCTGGCCGACTGCTCTGACAAAGACAACAATAAAACGGAGATGTTCATCGTAGAAGGTAACTCGGCAGGCGGATCAGCCAAACAGGGACGCGATCGCCACTTTCAGGCAATTCTTCCGCTGCGAGGAAAGATCCTCAATACCGAACGCGCCAGGCTGGATAAAATCCTGGGCAACGAAGAGATCAAAGCCATGATTTCCGCGCTTGGTACAGGCATCGGTGACAATTTTGACATCAAGAACCTGCGCTATGGCAAGGTGATCATCATGACGGATGCGGATGTTGATGGCAGCCATATCCGCACACTTCTGCTGACCTTCTTCTTCCGATACATGGTCCAGTTGATCGAGAACGGACATGTGTTCATTGCCCAGCCGCCGCTTTATAAAGTGTCTCACAAGGGGCAAGTCCATTACGCTTACACTGATGCTGATAAGGATGCTTACTTGAAGGAACTGGGTCCAGCAGCCGAGAAAGCAACCCTGCAGCGCTATAAAGGTCTGGGTGAGATGAACCCATCGCAGTTGTGGGAGACGACGATGAACCCCGAAACCCGCACCCTGCTTCAAGTATCTGTGGAAGACGGAGCGGCAGCAGACCGAACCTTTGATATGTTAATGGGCTCAGCCGTTCCACCACGAACGAGATTCATCACCACCCATGCCCACGCAGTGAAAAATCTGGATATCTAATGTAAAAACTCCCGAACCAGGTTCGGGAGTTTTCGACTGAGCGGGTAAGGGTGCAGCAAAACATCCTATACATAAACACTGCTGCAAGTAACCATAAATCATCGATTGATCGATATATGCAGTGCTTACCACTAAACGCATCTTTTTGTGGCATCAATGCATTTTTATAAGCCGTTTGGCGAGTTTTGAAATATTATTTATACTTGTATTGAAACGGGTATAAAGGTTTTTGATCTTCGTTGATGCTGGGTAATCACTGGTGTGGGATATGGGAGAAAAACGGATTAGACCGGTTATAAAAGTAATTGAACCCTTACGGATGTCCGACGGAGTAGGGGTCAAAGTGCGGCGCAGCATTGGTACGCCGAGTTTGAGTTATCTGGACCCTTTTTTACAGTTTGATCATTTTGGATCACGGAACCCTGAAGAATATCAGCGAGGGTTCCCCATGCACCCGCACCGCGGTCTTGAAACGATCACATACGTGCTGGCGGGAAAGGTGAAATATAAAGACAACCTGGGGAAAAAGGAAGAAATCATAACCGGTGATGTACAATGGATAACAGCCGGGCGCGGCGTCATCCACGAAGAGATGCCGCAGGGAATCGGGAATCACATGGAAGCATTTCACTTGTGGGTGAACCTGCCAGCCAGCTTAAAGATGTGCCCTCCTCGGTTTCAGGAGATCAAGGATGCAAAGATTCCGTGGATGAATCCCATGAAAGGAGTTACTGTGCGCCTCATCGCTGGGCAAATTGGCGATGTTGTTGGCCCGGGGACTGGGATGGCAGGCAACCTTCTGCTGATGGATATTACAGTTGATTGTGATCATGTGTTTCATTATGAAATTCAGCATGACCTTACAGCCTTCGCTTATATTTTCAAAGGCAGCGGTGAATATTGCGGAACGAATATTGAACCTCTACGCATGGTGGTTTTTGGTGAAGGGGATTATGTATCAATAAAGGGCGGGCTGCAGAGAACGCGTTCTTTACTTGTTGCCGGAAAACCTCTTGGCGAACCGGTGGCCAGATTTGGGCCACTGGTGATGAATACCAATGAAGAGATCGAGCAAACACTTCGCGAAATCCGAAATCAAACATTCCCAAATTCAAAATGAAGAAAGGTAACTGGATATGACTGATGAGCGAATTACAAAGCTGGCTGATGTTCTGGTAAATTATTCTACCAGAGTAAAACCAGGCGATTGGGTGCATGTAGAAGCTGAAGTTCCAGGTCTACCCCTTGCTGTTGAAGTAGTGGCCTCTGCCACCAAAGCAGGTGCACGGGTAACCTACAACCTGAGCAGTCAATCTATCCTTCAGGCTTTTTTGAGAAATGCTAACGATGACCAGCTGGCTTTTGGCAATCCGCTGGCGTTGAAAATGATCAGCGAAGCAGATGTGGCCATTTTTATCATGGCACCAGAAAATACCCGCAGTCTCAAGGGGATCGACCCTGCAAAGTTGCAGGCGTTTAGCAGAGGCAGAAGAGAGTGGCATGAAGTTTATATGCAGCGCTCTGCCAGCGGCGATCTGCGCTGGACGCTGACGAATTTCCCTACCCAGGCATTGGCTCAAGATGCCGACATGAGTTTAGAGGATTATGAAGATTTCGTCTATGGTGCGACATTTGTAGATACCAATGATCCAATCGCTGAATGGGAAAAGATTCGCATTGATCAAGAGCGGCTGGTGCAATGGTTGAGCGGAAAAAAAGATATTATCATCCGCGGGCCGAACGTGGATATCAAGATGTCAGTGGATGGCCGAAAGTTTATTAATTCATACGGTGACCTGAACATGCCCAGCGGTGAGGTTTACACCAGCCCCGTTGAAGATTCTGTCAATGGTTGGGTGAAGTTCACTTACCCCGCTATTTACCAGGGTCGTGAGGTGGATGGAGTTTATCTCGAATTCAAAGACGGCAAGGTAGTGAAAGCCACTGCCGAGAAAGATGAAGAATTTTTAATCAAGATGCTCGATACTGACGAAGGAGCGCGTAGACTGGGTGAACTCGGAATAGGGACGAACTACGGGATCCGACAGTTCACGCGCGATATTCTGTTTGATGAGAAGATCGGTGGCACTTTCCATCTGGCCGTGGGAAGCGGATTTGAGGAAGCGGGAGGCAAGAATACATCGGCTATACACTGGGATTTGATCTGCGATGCACGAACTGACACTAAGATGCTGATCGACGGAGAAGTGTTTTATAAAAATGGTAAGATTCTGATCTGAGTTTCCTGTTTCTAATTCTTTACTTGGGTTCTAAGAAAGAAAAGACCGGGTTCACAATTTATTGAAGCCGGTCTTTTCTAATTAGGACAATTTTCAGATCAAGGAACTCCTAATACGACGCGCCAAACACCGTTGCCTTCATCTTTAATCGCTGAATTCAAACCGGTGATGTGGATCCAGGTGTTGCCTGGCTGCAATTCGAAGGGGTTGCCCTCTTTAACAAAGAACTGGATGGGGGTTTCGTATTCTGATTTAAAGGTAGCTTCATACATTTGACCATCTCTGAAGATCAACGCGCTGCCTTTCTTACCGGCAATGTGAATTTCGTGTAAGGTATCTGTATCGCTAAGCGATTCGATCTCGGCGAAGATTACAATGATATTCGAAAATTCCAATTGCTTTTCAGTCAGGCGATCGGTCAATGGAACCAGGATCACATCGCCGTCAGGTTCGACATCTTCGATCCAGCGCAGGTATTTTCGAGTATCTGGATTATATTTCCAATTCGCCAGATTCTTACTGCTGAACTGCATGGTGAATTCGGTACCTTGTTCTCCACCAGATGGCGCGATGGTATTGAATGCCATGCCATCAAGGTTCTGTCGGGTGTTATCTGAGTTGTTTCTTGCAGCATAATACTTGGACATTTCTGCTGTATTGGCAAAAACGCTGGTGACAGTTTGAGGTTCGGTAATGCTGCAGATCGCCGGGCAGGTATTGGGGCCGCCCGAGATGGTGCGGCTGTAGCCCAGGTAACTCAGGATTTCTGAATAAACTGGCGGCCAGGCATATTCCAAACCAAGGATACCCTGATACATAGGCACCAGCCAGCGGTCAATCAGGCGACCCGAACGGATCGGCCCTACCTGAGAGGCGTCTTGTCCATAGAATAAGGCGATAAAGCGATTGCCGCCTTCACCGGTGTAATAATCAAAGACGATATCGGCGAATGAAAGCCCGGCGTGTGGGCGGCCTTCTCGTGGGTAATTGGATACTTTGATCATTACCGGCCGACGGTTGAGGATGGCTGGATCATCTACGGTGAGGCCAGTTAAGGGGTTGACGTTATCTGGAAAGTTGGTTGGCCCGTATTGAACTATCACCTGGGTAGGTGTCATAGTTGGCTGCGGTGTGGGGGTTTTTGAGGGTGTAGGTGTAGCGGTTGGAGCAGCGGTTAGCGTTTGTGCAACGGCTCTTTCCAACGCTGACTGCTGGTCTTCCGGTGAGTTCGAACCCTGACAACCTGACAGTGCAAGCGCCAGTAACAAACCCGCAGCAAGCAGTATGATGAATTTGGATTGTTTGATCATTTTCAATTTACTCCCTATCTTACTCATATCGATACCGATAATCTTGCGCATGTGAAAAAATTATACTGTCATTATCAACTTTATTAATATCTGATTTATGATCATGTTGCTATCGATTGATGGTGAATACAATTGATCCACTGGTGATGAGTGTTGAATAGATCACGCCAGTAGGGCTATCCACTGTTCCCAACAATAACTTCCATCCTCCTTCAGGGCCAGATACGCCAATGAAGCGGCTGTCATCTATCCATTCCACGGTTCGCACATTGGAGAAATCAGGCAATAATTGCGGAGCCTGCCCTTGCTGGCCGATGTATGCGCCAGAATCGCTGTCATAATAATAAAATTTTGTGCTATCTGTTGACCATGCGACAGGGCCGGCAAAGAAGCTTCCGACTGCATACTCAATAGCATCCGTGCCATCGAGATTTGACAGGTTGAGGGCATATTGGCCGTTAGCAAGAGGATCGGGCTGAGTCAGGTAGAGGATCTTGCTCAAATCTGGGGATATGAAGGCAAAACCACCAGGCGAATATGTCATTTTATGGCTAAAGGTCATTTCACCTGAGAGACCATCAGCTGATACCCGCCATACAGTGGAGTCTTCCACACTATCTGTAAAAGGATCTTTTGGAGGTACGGCTGCAGCTAGCGTTTGACTGTCAGCAGACCAGACCGGAGAGGCTACCCAGGCATATTCTGAAGCTGTGTTGACAAATTCGTATGCCAGAACCTTACGTTTTAGTGTACTGCCGTTGAGGTTGAAGATCTCAATCCCTTCAGGTAGTGAAATCGCTACCATGCTGCCATCAGGTGAGATGGTGTATCTGAAAGACCATGTATCAGCAATGGTGATGGGCGCGGAGACAGAACCATCATCTGCATTAATGAGATAAAGGTTTTCACCTGTGGCATAACCTGGACCTTCGAAAACAATGCGTGTATTCATAACAATTACATGAGAGTTGGGAAGCCACTCAACCTGGTTGGGGATCGAAGATAAGGCATCAACGGGCCTCGGAAAAGCGGCAAATTCTTCGGCAGTGATAAGAGTGCGCAAGCCCGTTCCGTCAGAATTGACTACATCCAGTGAATAAGTGGTTTCGTCAGCAGACCGCGCGAGCGCTACCAGTGTACCGTCAGGAGAGACATACGCAGCATGCACGTCACCGGTGGTTGTAAGTTGGCTGGGCGTATTGAGGTATTCGTTCCAATAATACGCGTTACCGTCGGGGGCAACGAACGCCACACTCAGAGGCGCAGCCTCTGGAATAGCAGAGGGCTTAATGAATTCGGGTGTCGGGGTTGGAAATCCTTCAGTGCCTGAATTGGCTGCCATGGCGGTGAGAGATGCAACGGTAAACGAGGCCACGGTTTCAGCTGAAGGTTCGCTGTTGATGAAGGGTAGATTACAGGCAGTTGCTGCTGTTGCGAGGAAAACCAGGGTGATCAAGATGGGTGCAAGCCTTCGAGTGGACATATCCGTTTCTCCTGAAAATTTCCAAATTAGACTTAAATACTCCTAAAATTATAACCAATGATATTAAAATTTCAAACAACCTGTTCGAAGGTATTTACGCTGATGAATCAAAAAAGCAGGACCGAACTTAATTTCAGCCCTGCTTCGATCATTGATCTTAAGTCAATAATTACCCGATCAAAAAACCGATGCCCATCAGTAAGGGTGTGATCAGGTTAAGCATCACATTTTGTCCCAGCGAGGGCAGCAGTTTTGGCAGATCATTTGCGTTTTTCAGAGCTCCCTTAACGGCGGGTATGGCGAACACCAGGGTAACCAATCCCAGCAGCGTCCAGAGCGGGGCAAACCCGAGAAGTACAGCCAGGATCAATGTCAGGTAAGTTCCCACGACAAACAACGTAAAGATCACTGCACTGGCTTTTCTGCCGATCAGAATTGGATAATGCTTACGCCCGAATTCCTTGTCGACATCCGCGTCGGGGAACTGGTTGAGGAGCAGCAGGTTGCTGACCAGGAAAAAGGGGACAAATGATGCTATGAGGGCAGCCCAGGAGAAATGACCGGTCAGTGCAAAATACGTTCCGTTGACCATCAGGGTGCCAAATCCAATCCCCGGCGACACCAGGCAGAGGGCTGGAACTTTGTTCAGCCAGGGAGTGTAGACGACGATAATCAACAACCCGATCAAACCGAGAAGAAGGATTGGCCAGCCATGAATCGTATAAAAAAAGATACCGATCGCAGTGCATATTACCGCAGTGGCAATACCGGTCCACAGGGCGATCTTGGCCTTCGATGGAACCGGTACCAGTGTGCCGCTGCCGCCGCTGAAGGGAGTGCGGTTGGTTTTCATATCCAGGCCGCTTTTTACGTCTTCGTATTCGTTAAACGCATTGACTCCTCCGTGAGCAAGGATTCCACCCACGAAGCAAAGGACGGCATACCAGACATTGATGTTGCCATCTGTCCAAATAGCCACAGACATTCCGAGGAAAACGCAAACCACAGCCAGGGGCAGGAACGGGGGGCGCATCACGCCAATAACATATTTCATAGACTCACTCCTGTCGATAAATTTGTTCTGTGAAGATAATAACACCTGTCAAGTAGATCAGATGTTTAACCACTTTGTGGCTGACGCAGGTAAATCGAGGCTTGATCCAACTTTCTTTGTGCATTCAGGCAGTGATTCAATAAACTGTCGGCCGTATTTTTTCGTTAACACCCGTTTGTCGAGAATGACCACCACGCCACGGTCAGACTGGGTGCGGATCAAGCGGCCAAAACCCTGCCTGAAGCGCAGGATTGCTTCGGGCAGATTATACTCGTTAAAAGGATCTTCAAAAGTTTCGGATCGGGCGGCAATAACCGGGTCGGATGGAACGTCAAAAGGCAGTTTGACAATCACCAAGACTGAAAGGGCTTCGCCAGGAATGTCGACACCTTCCCAGAAGGCTCGGGTACCCAGCAGAACTGCCTTGTCGGCTTCGCGAAAAGTTTCAAGCAATGTATTCGTAGAAGCGCCTTCTCCCTGCTCGTAGACCTGGATTCCAGAATCTGCCAGTGCAGGGGAGATTGCTTGTGAAGTGCGCTTCAGTTGGGCATAAGAGGTAAACAGAGCCAGCATACGGCCGCCGGTGGCTTTGGCCAGGCGGATGAGGGCACTTTCTACATCGCGCTGGTACGCATTGGCTTCTGCTGGTTCGGGTATGTCGTTGACCATATAGAGCAGGGTAGAGTTCTCGAAATCAAACGGCGAGCCAAGAACCAGTTCATCGGCTTCGTCCGCGTTTAGTCGGCTGCGGATATAGTCAAAATCATTATTGGTGGTCAGTGTGGCAGAGGTGAGAATGACGGAAGATTTCTCGTGCCACAGGTATTTTTCCATGAGGGGGCCGATATGCAGTGGAGCGGCCTGCATGGCAAGGCGGTAGGTATTGGGAAGGATCTCCACCCAATACACATAACCGGCATCTGGCTTATTGACCAGCTGGTCAAGGTATGTCTCGGTTTCTGAAAGACGGCGGTAAACATTGGCGAGCGATCCCAGTGTATCTTCTACCTCATCGGGAATTTCCTCAAGCCCATCGCTGATGGCTTTCTGAAATTCAGCCAGCTGGCTCAAAATCGATTTCACTCCTTCCTGAGTGTTGTCCCAGGCTATTTCTACATCTGACCAGGCGGGGAGGGTACGAGTTGCGGGGAGAATACGGGTTTGCTGTCCGTAACCGCTGACAGGCTGTCCGTCGCGTTGTTCTTCCATAAAAACTTCAAGGCTGTGAACGAATTCACCAAAATTGTTCTCAAGCATGAAGAGGGTATCGGTTATCTTGTGTACAGCCATGTTCAGCGCTGCGAAGTCTGATGGCGGCAGGGAATGTGAAAGCAGAGTAAGCATGCGTCCGAGTAATCCGGTGGAGGTTCCGCCAATCTCGCGCAGCATACGAACGAAATCCATTTGCGTTGTGCGGAAAGAAAGCGCGCTGGTGGTTGCGGATTCGAGGTGATGTGCCTCATCTACGATCAGATAATTGTATTCAGGGAGTACTTTGTTGCCAGTGACCACGTCTGCCAGCAGCAGGGCGTGGTTAACCACCAGAATGTGAGACGATTGGGCAGCCATGCGCGTCTTGTAGAACGGGCAGGCGCCGCCGGTGCGTGAAATACAGACCTCGGTCTTACATCCCTCATCTTCTGCTGAAAGTCTGATCCAGACATCACGTTCAATCGGGCCATTCAGGTTGATCTCACCGCGGTCGCCGCTGCCTCCCTGGTGAAGCCAGACAAGGGTTTTCGCCAGAACGCGCAGTTCATCCGCGGTCTCAGGCCCATTCTTGCGCATGGAGCTGAAACGTCGTGGACAAAGATAGTTTGCCCGTCCTTTGACAACTGTGGCGCGTACTTCTGAACCAAGAGCTGCAGCCAGGTCGGGGATATCCTTCTTGATTAACTGATCCTGTAGAGTGATGGTATTGGTGGAGATGACCACACGCATGGAATTTTTGACTGCCCATTCCACAGCGGGGATCAGGTAAGCAAATGATTTTCCAGTACCGGTTCCGGCTTCCACCATTAAATGGCGGCTGTTCGAAAGCGCATTTGCCACGTTGCGCAGCATTTCAATCTGCTGCGGGCGGCTTTCGAAATTTTCGAAATATCTGGAGAATGGGCCGCCGTGCTCGATCGATGAGGCGATCTCATCAATATCGAGGGGTTCAGGGGTTTCAACCGGCACAAGGGGAGGGTAGGTTTTAATTCCACCAAACAGAAGCCCGTAATCGTCCTGGACAGCTTTCTTCGCCTCGACAGGCATTTGCCCCTTTTCGCGAAGTGCCTGTTGAAACATCAACGCGCCATCCCACTCAATTCCTTCAGCCATGCGTACGGTTTCAGCCAGGATTTCGAGCGGGAGTTCAAGTAGTTTCTGATAAAGAGAAATCAGAACAGCCTGACAAAGCCTCGCGTCATCCAATGCTCTGTGTGAGTTGGGGATCATGATCCCCAAAGTTAAGCCCAGTGTGCCGAGGTTGTAGCGGCTGTTGCCTGGGAGTACGATGGCGGCCAGCTCGTAGGTATCTACAGGTTGGTTGAAGCGCAAGACGCCCTGTTTTTGAATGAAGGACAGATCGAAACGAACATTGTGCCCGACTACCGGATTATCACCAACAAAATCAGCCAGTTCCTGAATGACTGCGCGTACCGGTGGAGCGTTACGCACCATCTCGTCGGTGATGCCGGTGAGCTGGGTGATCATCCGCGGAATCGGACGTCCAGGATTGATCAGTTTTGACCACTCAGATTCGATCCGTTTGCCGTTGAAACGGACGGCAGCGATTTCAATGATAGCGTCTTTCTGGGGATCAAGTCCTGTGGTTTCGATATCAATTGCGACCATGGAGGGCATGGGCAGATTATATCATGCGCTTGGTCACTCTTGCTACGACTGAGGTTTTTCAAGGTCTGTGATAAGATTTAATCTATCCCAACATATTATGGAGTTCGATCATGTATCAAATCCAGAATGCCATCTTCACAGTTGAAATTGATCCAAAACAGGGAAATTTCTCAATTTACCCCCGTGAGGATAATCTACCTGCACTGCAAAAAATCCGTCTGGGCTGCGCTTATCATCTCCATGGTTCTATGGAACAGGCGATTTCAAAGGCGTGGCTGGGCATTGAACCCGAGCGAAAATTTGTTGAATCCATCGAGCATGGCAGCATCGAAACGCTGTCTTTTCATCTCAATACAGATTCCAATGGGATTGAAACGCATTTAATTGTTGGGATTGTGGCGGAGTATCCTCTGGTATTGTGGCGGGTGGAAGTAAACAACAAGGGAAAAAATCCGGTTGAGTTACATAGAATCGATTTACTTCATCTACACCAGACAGAAGAAGGTGAGGTCAGGTATCCAATAGCAAAAACCAGTGATGATCTGGGAATTTTCATCAACGGCTGGCAATCGTGGTCTGCAGCACGCTGGTATGCAGCATCGTCAAAAATGTCGGTCAGCCAGCCTCTTCTGAAAGCGTTTCAACATCCGATGATCTACAACGCCAGTACACCGCTTCCACGAAAACAGGGTGAATTTTCAAGCGATATGTTTGCGGTGATTGGTGACCGCAAAGCGCGAACCGGTTTTCTGCTTGGTTTTCTTTCGCAAACCCGGCATTTTGGTTCAATTTATGCTGATTTTAACCGGAGCAATTTCGAAATGTGGGCAAACGGTGATGATGCCCGTCTTGATCCAGGAAAATCCATTTCAACCGATTGGGCAGTATTTAATCCTGTTTTGCTGGATCACCGCGATCCTCTTGACAAGTACCTGGATGCGGTGGCACGCGAGAATCATGTGCAGCTTCCTGATGAGACACCGGTAGGGTGGTGTTCGTGGTATCACTTTTATCGCAATGTAACAGCAAAAAATATCGAAGACAACCTTGAAGCTATTCTGAAACAGCAAAACCAGTTGCCCATCCAATTGCTGCAGATTGACGATGGTTTCGAAAGTGAAGTGGGCGATTGGTTTTCTTTTAATAAAACCTTCCCTGATGGTGTGGCTCCGCTGGCAAAGGAGATCGAACAGGAAGGACTGGTTCCAGGCCTTTGGCTCGCTCCTTTTGCCGTGCACAAGCGGTCTCAACTGTTCAAACAACACCCCGATTGGATCCTTCGCAGCGAAGGGGGGAAGCCGGTCAACGCTGGTTTTGGATGGGATTCCTTTTTCACCGGTCTTGATTTAACCATTCCAGAGGCTTTGGAATATGCCTGCAGTGTTGTTCGCACTGCTGCTATTGACTGGGGGTATCGGTATCTGAAACTGGATTTCTTGTATGTAGCAGCATTGAAGGGGCGCTACCATGACCCCACGCAGAACCGGGCGCAGGTGATGCGCAAAGGGATGGAAGCGATCAGATCAGCAGTCGGCCCGCAGGTGACCCTTTTAGGCTGCGGAGCTCCCCTTGGCTCGATGCTTGGACTGGTGGATGCCATGCGCATTGGTCCGGATGTAAGCGGTTACTGGAAGCCACATTTTGGCAATATCGGCATGCTCCTGCAAAATGAGCCTTCTGTTCCATCAGCCCGTAATTCGATTTATAACGTTCTCACACGCGCTAACCTGCACCAACGCTGGTGGATCAATGATCCCGATTGCCTATTAATTCGAGAGGACACGAAGCTGTCGATCGATGAAATTCAGAGTCTGGCCACTTCGATTGCGATAACAGGTGGTTCAATGCTGCTTTCTGATGATCTGCCAAAATTATCGCAGGCACGGATGGAAATTGCCGAAGGTTTGATCCCCATCTTGAAAGATCGTCCGCGGGTGATCGACTGGTTTGATTCTGAGGTGCCCTCCAGGCTGAGGCTGGATCTGGTAAATGAGACAGGAGAGTGGCACGTGTTGGGAGTTTTTAACTGGAATGAACAGCCGGTTGATATATCGATCACTACTCGTGATTTTCAGCTTGCCGACGGGAATTACATAATACGCGAATTCTGGACAGGTAAGATCGGTAGATTAACAACAGAGGCTGGTTTCATCTTCAAAGACGTTCCTTCTCATGGCTGCCTTTTACTGGCCGTTCGTCGTCTTACCGATGAAATGCCAGGATATTTAGGCAGCACATTCCATTTTTCGCAGGGAATGGAAATAGCAGAATGGAAGGTTGACAGTAACACGATACAGGCAACGTTAAGGTTACCGCGAACTGCAGCAGGTGAAATATTCCTTCAGATTCCGGGAAGCAATCCAGGAGCCGAAGTAAACCATCAACCTGCTGAGTTGAAAGAACTGGAAAGCGGAATTTACAGCCTGCCTGTGAAAGGTGATGGTTTTGCACATATCAAATTAGCTTTATAAAAAAAAGAGCGGAGATCAATGCTCCGCTCTCCTTTTTGAATATCAGTTTACATCGGGGGTAGTGGGGGCTTGCCGCTCGAAGACGAATCCTTGGAATGGACGGGAACCGTTGCCTGTGGCCGATTTAATTGTGCCCGGCGGTTACGGCGAACAAGCCAGCGCACGAAGAAGTAAATGGGTAAACCAATGACCACCAGGATCGGGAGGATCAGAACCCCAACCCAGATCAAGACGTTGACCAATCCTTTACCAAAATCAATCAGAGCCTGCAGAGCGTCGCGTGCCACGCCTGAAGGTTTCCAACCGGCAACTGTCACCGGTGCTATGGTTTCTTTGGCCTGGATGTGAATGCTGATAGCAGATTTCGCAGCAGCCTGTTCGTAGTATTGAATCTGTCCTTTGAGCACTTCGATCTGTTCAGTCACCTGCATTTTCTGATTGTAGATCGCCAGGGCATCTTCGGTTTCGGTGGCTTTCTCATAGAATTCAGAAAGCTTGGCATCTGCCTCTTCAAGGTTGCGTAATCGCGATTGGAGATCAGTGTATTCCTGAGTCACGTCCTGGCCAGAAATCGTCTCAGATAACACATAATCCTCAGGATCGCCGGTGAGTGCTTTAATTTTTTCAAGCGCCTCATCCAGGTCTTCAGCCGGAACGCGGATGGTCACATAAGCTTCAGGAACTTCCTTGCCTGAAATTGTCTGGGTTTTATATAAATTGGAACTAACCGTGAACCCACCCATCTCAGTAGCCATCTTTTGAATGGCGGCCAGTGATTCGGCTGGGTCATCCACCGCGATTGAAAGATCGGCGTTCATGATGACCATCTGAGTGACCTCGGTTTCAGTTAATGCGAGGCCGCCTGTAGTTTTGCTGTTGTCCATTGAGAAACTTTCAGCTGGCGCGGGCGCTTCCATTGCAGGCGCTTCTTCCATACCATAATAGTCTGCTGAATCCATGGATGTCTGGGATTCACGTTCGGCTTTAGCTGCGCAGCCGCTGATCGTCAAAGCCAGAATTAAAACTCCTATGAGAATGCTTTTTATTTTCATTAACTTCTCCTCCTTGGAAAAAGGGTACTCGTTGATTTCTTCTCTGCATCTTTGACGATGATTTATGCAAGAAAGTTCCGTTTTACCAGCCTTCACTGAGCCGTAGGGCGTGTTTCTCTGGTAAACCGACGTTTACGATGCGTTTTTGCACGGCTTGGAAATCGTAATCGATCCGGTGATATTCCCAGGTCATAGCTTCAGGGTTGAAAATTGCGTATGAAGCGCGCGGATCATAATCTCGTGGTTGACCGACTGAACCCGGATTAAGAATTGTTTTCATCGTAATGGGGAATAAGAAATTGGGCTTGAAAGTGCGGCGATGGACTTTCCCACTCTTATCATCCTTGATAAATGCCACTGGCAAGTGCGTATGTCCTACCAGCGCGACAGGGGTTTCGAAGAACGGAAAATTACCCTGAGCTGCATCCGAATCAATTATATATTCCCAAATCGGATGACGTAAACTGCCGTGAGCCAGAGTGGCTGCTTCCATTGTTAACACCTCGGGGAGTCCTTTGAGGTATTTAATATTTGCAGGGGTCATTAATTCTCTGGTGATCAGAATGGCGCTTCCGGCTTCGTCGTTGAAATACTCCACATCTCCTTCACCGGTAACTGCCGCATCATGATTCCCTTTGACGCAGTATACATTCGGCAGTGAAGAGATGCGCTCAACACATTCATTTGGGTCTGGTCCGTAACCTACGAGATCGCCCAGGCACCAAATGGCATCAACCTCTCCGGCAGCCTGCAGCACAGCTTCGAGTGCTGTCAGGTTGGCGTGGACATCAGAGATGATTAATACTTTCATAGTTCTTCCGAGTTTTCTGGTATAAAGCTGCATCTCAATCTTGATGGCAGTTTGATTTCACTTCAAGGGCTTCACTCATAGATTATTGTACTCCCCTAAACGTTCATTGACCTAATGAAATCGATGATGAGATTGATCATGCTCATCATTTGATAATTAATTCCAATAAAACATTATTTCCTCGCGCCTTCGATTATCTCTGCCGCATAGTCATATCGCTGAAAGGCTGGCATCAGGTAAATACCCTGAACAGACGACTTGATCTGCTGGATCAGATCAATGGTTAAGTTGATTCCCACGCGCGCACCTTGATCACCGCTTTTGTTCATCAGGTCGCGGGTAGCCTGGGGGATCTCGATGCCGGGTACTTCGGATTGCAGGAACGCAGCGTGACGGGCACTGGCGAGCGGGAGCAAGCCAACGATCAGCGGGATGTTCAGCTTGCCGTTCTCAAGTTCATAGGTTCTGAGAAAATCGGAAACGAGATGAGCATCGTAAATCGGCTGGGTGAGGATGAAATCTGCGCCTGCTTTCAACTTTCGTTTCAGGTTCTTGATTTCATCAGCGATGTTCGCAGGCCGAAGATTGAGCGCGCAGCCAACGAAAAAACTGGTGGGCTGCCCAATATCACTGCCAGAATGATCGAGACCCAGGTTAAGCCCCTGCTTGATGAGTTTAATTAATCCCGAAGGCACCAGGTCATAATTATCCATGGCATCGGGATATTCGCCAATGGAGGTGGGGTCGCCCATCACCACAAAAACGTTTCTGACGTTCAGAGCGTGTGCTGCCAGCAGGTCGCCCTGCACCCGCAGCACGTTCCTTCCGCGAGTTGGAAAATGCAGCACGGTATCAATGCCCACTTTTTGCTGAATCAAGCTGCATACCGCCCACGGACTCATGCGCATGCGCGCCATCGGGCTATCGGCGACATCAATCACATCAGCCCCGGAATCGGCGAGCAAACTGGCACCGGCCAGGATCTTTTGTGTGGCCAACCCGCGTGGAGGGTCCATCTCAACCGCGATCACGAATCTGCCATCCTGCAGCTTTTGAGCAAGCGGGGTTGGCGGTAGTGCTTCGGGTTTGATGTCTTTTGTTTCTAATTGGATTGTGCTTTGTTCCACTTTTTCTCTTTCGAGGGTAGAAATATTGATCAGGGCGCGAGACATTGCAGCAATGTGGACCGGGGTGGTGCCGCAGCAGCCGCCAATGATACTGGCGCCTGCCTGCCAGAAGGTGGGCGCGTAGCCGCCGAAATATTCCGGGATTGCCGGGTACATGATGCGACCCTCCACCTGTTCTGGCCAGCCGGCGTTTGGCATAACGGAATAATGGGCATCTGGAAGAGCTCGGCGCATCTGCCGCAGGATATTCAGCACCTGGTTTGGCCCGCCAGAGCAGTTGACGCCAATGATATCGGCTCCTGCTTCTTTAAGGCGGCGAGCGACCCTGGCGGGAGGGTCGCCTAACAGAGTGCGGTTGTCGCGGGTGTAGGTCATCGAAGCAATGACCGGCAAATCTGGGGCGACCTGTTTCGAAGCAGATACTGCCTCGACGATTTCATATAGATCTGCCATAGTTTCGATAATGATCAAATCCACACCAGTTTTTGTGAGCTCTGAAATTTGTTGCGCAAAAGCCTCGCGGGCTTCGGCTAACTGCACTCGGCCAAAAGGAGCCAGACGCACCCCCAATGGACCCACATCACCAGCGATCAACACTTTTCTACCTGAGCTTTCAACCGCATGACGGGCAATTGCCACACCTGCTTTATTAATCTCGGCGAGCTTGTTTTTTTCTCCATGCCGGGCAAGTTTAAAACTGTTTGCGCCAAAAGTATTGGTTTGAATGATATCAGAGCCCGCTTCGATATAGTCGCGGTGTATGCTTTCGATCACATCTGGATTTGTCAGGTTCAGGCTGTCGTAACTCTCACTGCCGATGGTAATGCGTTGATGCAAAACAGTACCCATTGCCCCATCAGAGAGGAGCACACGTTTCTTTTCGAGCAGACTTAACAGGTCGTTAATCGAGGTCATTTATGGCTCTTACTTCATTAATTGTTCGACTCGCGTCTCACCCGTGTTGTAATATTTGGCTTCAGGGTGGTGCAGAACGATCGCAGCGGTGGATTGTTCAGGCACGAGCTGGAAGGCAGCAGTGAGGCTCATTCCCAGTTCTTTTTCTGCGGGCAGCAGGTCGAACACACGTCGGTGATCAACCAGGTCAGGGATCGCAGGGTACCCCCAGGAGTAGCGCTTTCCCTGGCCATCGCCAAGCCCCAGTTCACGGCGAATATGGCGGTGGAGATACTCGGCAGCTGCTTCTGCTGTTTGTACAGCCAAGCCGTGAGTAAAATACGCTTCGGTGTAATTACTGGCGGCCTGCAGCTGATCAAACCGGTCAGTGGCTTTTTGCCCGACGGTGACCACCTGAAAAGCAGCAACATCCATGATCCCCGAATCGACCGATGCAAAATAATCAGCCAGGCAAAGAAATTCGCCGGATGACTGGCGTGGAAAATGGAAGCGGGTTAATTCTTTTGGTGAACCCTGGTCTATTGAGGAGGGGTCAAAGATGATCAGGTCGTCGCCATCCGACTGGGCTGGCCAGTAACCGTATACCCCCTGAGGATTCAACCAGCGTTCCTCGATTGCCTGCTTGCGCATGGCTGCCAATCGGATTTCAAATTCTCGGCTGAGCTTTTCCCACTCTTTGCCGTGGGCGTTCTTCGCCCCCCATGAAAGCCGGAAGAGTTCATTTTTTGCCAGGTGTTCGAAAACAATTTCGAGGGGCATGCTGCGAACCACACGGGCTCCCCAGGAGGGAACCTGTGGAATTTTTTCTGCAGGTTTGATCGCTGAGCGCCGCAGCGTTTTGCTGTCGTCTCCTTTGCCCTGATTCATTGAAAATTCAAACTCGGACTCTTTTACGATGCGGGATTTTATTTCTGCACGGGTTTCTTCTTGCGCGAGAGCGTCCATTGTCGCGAGCCCCTCGAAGGCATCCTTGCAGTAATAAACACCCGGGACATATATTGAGCCGTCTTCCGTACGCAGAATCCGCCGGCCAAAGCGCTGATTGATGGCGGCGCCGCCAATCAAGACCGGGATTTCCAATCCACGGCGCTTGAGTTCATTTACAATCAGCGGCATTTGCTTGCTGGTGCTCACCAGCAATGCACTTAACCCAATGGCGTCAGCTTTCTCTTCAATCGCCTTTGAGATGATCGTTTCTGCTGGCACCTGTTTTCCGAGGTCAATCACGGTGTATCCGTTGTTGGAAAGGATGGTTTTCACCAGGTTTTTCCCAATGTCATGAACATCGCCGTATACGGTAGCCAGCACTAGCTTCCCTTTGCTGACGCCTTCTTTGCGTTCGAGAAAATTCTCAAGGTATGAGACTGATTTTTTCATCACTTCGGCGGATTGGAGCACAAAAGGTAGTATTAATTCGCCGCTACCGAATTTGTCGCCCACTTCTTTCATTGCAGGCAGTAATACTCGATTGAGAATTTGAACAGCCCGATCGCTGCGTGTGCTGCCCAGGGTCGACTCTTCGAGCAGCATATCTATATCAGATTCCAGACCTTCTTTGTAGCGGTGGATGATCTTCCACTGCAGACGCGCATCGGGCTTAAGCTGCCGCAGCTCCTCTTCCTGTGCGCTCTTGCGTACCTCTCCGGGGACGGCAGCCTGAAAATGCTCGATTAATCTGGGCAGTGCATCAGCCCGGCGATTGAAGATCAGATCTTCAGCGAGTTCTTTTTCTTCTGCGGAAATATCTGCGTAAGGGGTGATCGCAGCAGGATTGACAATTGCCATATCCAACCCGGCCTGCACCGCGTGATGCAGCATGATGCTATTGATGATTCCACGTGCGTTAGGGGCCAGACCAAAAGAAACGTTGCTCACACCAAGAGAGGTAAGCACGCCAGGCAAGGTTTCTTTGATCAGGCGGATTCCGTTGAGTGTTTCGACAGCAGAATTCAAGAATTCATCTGACCCTGTTGCCAGGGTAAAAGTAAGATCATCAAAAACCAGGTCTTGAGGGGAAAGCCTGTGTTCGTTAACTGCAATATTGTAAATGCGTTTAGAGACTTCAAGTTTACGCTCTGCCGTCCTGGCCATGCCCTTTTCATCAATGGTGAGCACAATGACGGCTGCGTTGTACTTTCGTGCCAGAGAAAAGATGCGGTCTGCTTTCTCACGCCCGCCTTCAAGATGAGTCGAGTTAATCAAGCAGCGTCCGGGTGCGGTCTTAAGCGCGGTTTCGAGCACCTCGATCTCGGTGGTGTCGATGACCAGTGGCAGGTTGATGACCGGTGCAATGGTCTTAATCAGGCGGCGCATCGTTTCAGCTTCGTCAGCACGTTCAGTTAGGGCCACACACAAATCGAGCCCGTGGGCGCCGTTTTCTACCTGTTGTTGTGCAAGTGTAAGGATGGCATCAAAATCGTTATCCAGCACCATTTTTTTGAAGTTGCGGCTTCCTTGGGTATTAAGCCTTTCAGCAATGAAAAATGGACGGGGTTCCTGCAACATGGGCTGAGTGTGAATTGCTGAAGCGAGCTGGGGGATTTCTTCAATCTGACGATTGACCGGTTTCAGCTTCGAGACCTTCTCGACGAGGGCTTTGAGGTGTGCGGGGGTTGTTCCACAGCAGCCGCCGACCACGTTTATTCCGTTCTTCGCAGCAAATTCAAACAATGTTTCTGCAAATGGTTCCGGCTCCAGCGGGTATACGGCTTGACCATCGACATTTAAAGGCAAACCGGCATTGGGAATACAGGATACCGGGATTGGGCTGTTCTCTCCAAGGTACCGGACTGGTTCGCGCATGAAATCAGGTCCGGTTGAGCAATTCAATCCAATTACATCAATGGGCATTCCGTCAAGAATCGATAACACCGCGGTGATATCTGTGCCAAGCAGCATGCGTCCGGTGGTATCCAGAGTGACCTGGGCTTGAATGGGCAGTCGTTTTCCGGTTTCAACAAAGGCGGCTTCGATGCCCAGGATGGCAGCTTTTACTTCGAGAATATCTTGCGAGGTCTCAATGAGCAGCAGGTCCACTCCGCCAGCAATTAATGCAGATGCCTGCTCACGGAAAAGATCTACCAGCTCATCGAAAGTAATATTCGATAACTCAGGGTCATTCATTGAGGGAAGCTTGCCTGAAGGACCCATTGACCCGGCAACGAATCTGGGCTGATCTGAGGTAGCGTATTCATCGGCTAAACGGCGGGCCAGTCTTGCTGCCGCCAGATTGATTTTTGTCACCTGGTCGGCGAGGCCGTATTCACCCAGGGTCAAGCGATTGGAGCGGAACGTGCAGGTTTCGATGACATCTACGCCTGCCTCGAGGTAAGAGCGGTGGACTTTTTCAACGGCTAACGGGTAGGAAATCACGAGGTAATCGTTGCATCCAAAAGTCTTCTCGCCGCCAAATTGTTCGACGGTCAGATTTTGTTTCTGAAGGCTGGTGCCCATGGCGCCGTCGAAAACGACGATTTTCTTCTTGAGTGCATCCAGATATTTGCGGTTAGTGTATTCGCGCTCCATGCTTCTCTCCGATGGCCTAATGGTTAGCCGTTATAAAAAAGACCTCTCCATAGAGAGAGGTATGAATTCATGCGTTCTCTCTCATCTTTCAGAATCCCTTCTGCCGGATTTGGCACCAAGGAATACCATGGTTGCCGAGGTTTCATCAGGCCGGTCCTTCCGCCTCTCTTGATGAGCCGGGTTAAATACCCGTCAATTGGGTGATTTTACCATGAAAGAAGTGGATTTAAAATGTCCAGATTAGGCAGTCAGAAGGGCTGGCATGATTGTTTTTTAATGGAAAGGCTGCAGACTCAACACAATCATCTTTCATCAAGTTGATATAATAAGATATTGATCTTTTGATGGTTGATCTCTTGTGTACAGGAACACAACGTGAACAGTGACCTAAACGAACTTCGAAAACAGCTTCCTCCTTTCAGATCGATCCTGACCACCGGCATCATTCTGACTGTCATCGGGTTGGCAGGGTTAGTCATCGTTATTTTCTTCACGCTTCCCATGCTTGGGCCGCGCTGGTTGTTGTTCTTCTTGGTTACGCTGCTGTTCAGTGGTCTGGCGCTGCCGGTTGTTTATTATTTCAATCTAAGGTTTCCCTCCAGGCCGGTTGCCAGCAATACTGTGCTGGTGCGCGAAGCGCTGTGGCTGGGGGTGTATTTTGATTTGATCTTATGGCTGCAATTTGGTAAGGTGTTGAACTTCGCTCTTGCTGTTTTTATTTTCTTTGGGCTTGCCGCCATTGAATTGTTGATTCGCTTGGCAGAGCGAAATCGCTTCAACGCACAACGGTAGATTCCATGACCAACCTGAGCCGCATCCCATCAGTTGATCGTCTGCTGCGTCACGCGAATGCTTCTCAGTTGATTGATCAGTTCGGGCGTGGAATGGTTACGGATACCATTCGTGAGGTATTGGAGCAGCTGCGCCAGAGAGGGATGGCAAACGGGCGTTTGCCTGAAATCGAAGAAATCTTGACCACTGTAAACACAATACTCGAATCAAGCGCAAGCGATACACTTATACCAGTAATCAATGCCACTGGTGTCATCCTTCATACCAATCTTGGGCGCGCTCTCCTTTGCACGGATGCTCTTGAGGCAGTAGAACGCGTTTCCCGGTCATATTCAACGCTCGAGTACGATCTGGAGAAGGGTGAACGGGGGTCGCGTTCAGAGCACGCTGCGGCATTGCTGTGTCAGCTGACTGGTGCTGAGGATGCTTTCGTTGTCAATAACAATGCCGGCGCAGTTCTGTTATGCCTTTCAGCGCTGGCATCGCGGCGCAGAGTAGTTATCTCGCGGCCGCAGCTAGTGGAGATCGGCGGCGGGTTCCGGATTCCGGATGTGATGAAACAATCTGGTGCCCGGTTGGTTGAAGTTGGCACAACGAACCGCGTACATATTGAGGATTATGCTGCTGCTATTCAGGATGGTGCTGCTCTGGTGATGAGAGCGCACTCTTCGAATTTTAGACTGGTGGGATTCACCTCTCAACCTACACTGCAAGAAATCATCGAACTTTCTCATCGTTTTGGCTTACCGGTACTAGATGATCTGGGTTCTGGCGCACTTTTAGATACTGAAAAATATGGTTTAGCACATGAACCCATGGTTCAGGAATCGATTCGGGCAGGGGCTGATCTGGTTTGTTTTTCTGGAGATAAACTCCTGGGCGGTCCACAGGCAGGAATCATTCTTGGAAAACGAGAGTTGATAAAGAAAATCCGTCGACACCCTTTGGCGCGTGCCTTGAGGATTGATAAAATGAGTCTGGCAGCACTGACTGCCACGCTGCGTCACTATTTGAAAGGTGATGTTGAAGCGGTAATTCCTGTCTGGCGTATGATTGCTGCGTCTCCAGATCGTTTAAAACAGCGTGCCGACGCCTGGCGTTCAGCGATCGGCAGCGGCGAGGTCATCGAAGAGAATTCGACGGTTGGCGGTGGAAGTCTACCTGAAGAGACTTTGCCTACCTATGTTCTGGCTTTGGAGATGAGACACGTTACCGAATTTGCAGCCAATTTAAGGCGGGCGCGGCCACCTCTGTTATGCAGAGTGCAAAGCGGTAGAGCATTGTTTGACCCGCGCACGGTTTTAGATGAAGAAGATCAAAAGTTGATCGATATCCTTAAAATAAACCTATCAAGGAGCAAATCATGAAAGCCGATCTAGATAATTTAATGAAAAAATATGGTGTGGATGTAATATTGGTGACCGGTTCAGCCCAGCATAACCCGGCGATGATTTATTTTGTGGGCACAGCCCATGTTTCTGAGGCAATACTGATCAAAAAGCGCGGAAGTGCTCCCGTTCTCTTCCACTACCCGATGGAGCGCGATGAAGCGGCAAAATCAGGACTCGAACTTGTCAGCTTTTCAAAGTATCCAATGACCGAACTGGTAAAAGAGGCTGGCGGGAATTATAGTGAAGCGTACATTTTGAGAACTAGGAAAATGCTTGAAGATCTCGGGATTACTTCAGGGTGTGTTGCAATATATGGCAAAGATGATGTTGGCCCGTTCTATACCATGATCGATCGGTTAAAAGAAATGCTGCCCAATTTGAAATTCCAGGGCTTTATTCGTGATGAGATCATGATGCAGGCGATGATGACCAAGGAAGACAATGAACTCGACCGCATTCGTGAAATGGGCAGGATCACCACTGCAGTTGTGGGTAAAACTGCCGATTACCTTACCAGTCAAAAGACGAAGAAAGGTGTGCTGGTGCACAAAGACGGCTCACCGGTCACGATTGGAGAAGTGAAAAATCTGATCAACCTCTGGCTGGCGGAACGTGGAGTGGAAAATCCTGAAGGTACCATTTTTGCCATCGGACGTGACGCTGCAATTCCTCACTCAGTTGGCACACCTTCTGATCCCTTATGTCTGGGACAAACCATCGTGTATGATATTTACCCCTGTGAAGCCGGGGGCGGTTATTTCTATGATTTCACCCGCACCTGGTCTCTGGGGTTTGCCACAGATGAGGTTCAACAATTGTATGACAATGTAAAAACTGTCTATGAAACACTTTATCGTGAATTAAAACTTAACGCTCCATTTAGCGTCTACCAGGAGCGCACATGTGAACTATTTGAAGGAATGGGGCATCCAACAATTAAGACCAACCCTGCCACTGAAATCGGTTATGTTCACAGCCTTGGGCACGGCGTGGGATTGCGTGTACACGAAAAGCCATTTGCCACGACTGTCAACCCTTCACCAAACGATATTCTCGCACCAGGAGCAGTGTTTACTCTCGAACCCGGTTTATATTATCCGGAACGCGGAATGGGAGTGCGGATTGAAGATACCGTGTGCGTCACCGCTGATGGCAAATTCGAGATTATGGCTGATTATCCTAAAGACCTTGTTTTGCCCATGAAATGATGTTCAGTAACTGGTAATATTGGAATCATGTAAGGAAATGAATATGGACTTAAAACCCGCACGTATTCTTGGCATTGAATCATCCTGTGACGAAACGGCTGCGTCTGTGGTCGAAAACGGCCGGTCGATTTTATCGAGTGTGGTGGCAACACAGATCGAATTACATGCCAAGTACGGCGGTGTATTTCCAGAGGTGGCATCGCGCCAGCATATTCGCACGATTTATGCAGTGATCGATGAGGCGCTGCAGCAGGCTCACATGGGTTTAACCGATGTTGATGCTGTTGCGGTGACTCGCGGACCGGGTCTGGCAGGTTCGCTGGTGGTGGGAGTGAATGCAGCCAAAGGGCTTGTTCTCGGACGAAACATCCCTTTGATTGGAATCAACCACCTCGAAGGACACATTTGCTCAGCCTGGCTTTATCATGCAGATACCTCGCGCCCACCCGAAGCACCAAAATTTCCACTTCTAGCGCTGCTTGTCTCTGGCGGGCACACCGAATTGAACCTGATGACCGATTATTTACAGTACCGCCGGCTTGGAGCCACGCTGGATGATGCCGCTGGTGAAGCATTCGACAAGGTAGCCCGCCTGATCGGGCTGCCTTATCCCGGTGGCCCCTCGATTCAGAAGGCCGCTGCAGATGGTGACCCTGAAGCTTTCAAATTCCCCCGCTCACGTCTGGATGGAACATGGAACTTTTCTTTTAGCGGGTTAAAGACTGCTGTGTTGCGGGTGGTGAGGGAGTTAGAAAAAACGAATCGTATCCTTCCGGTAAACGATCTGGCAGCCAGTTTTCAGGCGGCGGTCGTGGATTCGTTATTCACCAAAACGATGAAAGCCGCACGCGAGTTCGAGGTCAAATCAGTGGTTGTTGCCGGGGGTGTATCTGCTAATCGTGCGCTGCGTGATACATTTCTACATCAGTCAGAGTTTCCTGTACATATTCCCCCGCTTTCCTTTTGTACCGATAATGCTGCTATGATTGCCTCAGCCGGGTATTTTCATTATATGGCGGGTCACAAGGATCCGCTTGACCTGGATGTATTGCCAAACTGGCCGTTAAGTTAAGTAACTTTCTTGCATCAGGATCATCAAATTGATTGAGGACAAAGATTTTTCACCGGATTTTATTGACAGGCTTACAGCCGGAGACCGCGCAGCCTTTGCGGAACTGGTGGAAAAGACCTCACCCAGGATCTATGGGCTTGCGTTGAGGATGTTATCTAACGAACAGGATGCCGAAGACGTGCTGCAAGAAACTTATCTCAAAGCCTATAAAGCCATACCAGATTTTGAAAAAAGGTCTTCGCTGACTACCTGGCTGTACCGCATTGCAGCGAATGAAGCTCTAATGATGATCCGCAAGAAGAAACCCCTTCAGCAATCAGTGGAACTGGATGATGACAATGACGAGGGCGAGGCGCAGCCAGAGATCGTTGACTGGCGTTATCTTCCTGAAAAAGAGCTGGCTTCTATTGAGACGCGACGGATGCTGCAGGAAGCAATAGATCGACTCAGTACGGCTTTACGGATTGTTTTTCTGCTGAGGGATGTGCAGGGATTATCAGTAAAAGAAACTGCGGATATTCTTGGAGTTAACGAGAATGTTGTGAAGACACGTCTGGTTCGCGCCCGGTTAAAGCTGCGAGACGACCTTTCGGGATACTTCCGCGAGCGATTGGTTTCAGAGGTGCAAAATGGATGAGCACGGTCATTGCAAGGATTATCTGAAGAACTTTTGTGATTTCATTGATGGCGAACTTCCAGCTGAATTGTGCGAACAGCTTAAAGCCCATCTTGCTGAATGTACTAATTGCACCATTATTCTAGAAACATTGAAACGCACCATTAACATCTATCAAAGTACAGCCGAAAGTGAACGATTGCCGGAGGATGTTCACTCGAGGTTACTGGCTCGTTTAAAATTAGACGATGACTGGATTACGAAGGGCAGTTAATAAATGCAGGATTCCAACGAAACAGAGAAGAGAGTAATTCTTGACAACCATTCACAATCTGGTGACTCTGCCTGTTCGGTGCTGGAATCTGGGGATATATGCCCGGCCTGTCACAAAGGGCGCATGGCATACGATGGATTCTTAATCCTGACCTGCCCTGAATGCGGCTTTCGGATGGGCGGTGGTGGGTTCACCTGATAAAGCGATTCTCTGCTCCGTTGGAGCAAAAAACTGGGATAAATTGAATTAAAGGATTTTTTTCTCGGAGGAATGAATGGACGCCAAGTTAACCTGGAAACAAGGAATGGCCTTTACAGGTGTGGCCAACACCGGGGTTGAAATTCCGATGGATACGGTTCTTGAACACGGGGGCTCAGGTGAGGGTGCGACGCCCATGGAATTGATTCTAATGGGGGTTGGCGGTTGTACAGCCATGGATGTTATTTCAATTTTGCAAAAGAAGCGCCTGGAGATTCATAAATTTGAAATCGTACTCCATGCTGATCGAGCTGCAGAGCACCCTAAAGTGTTCACAGATATTACGATCGAGTATGTCATCACCGGAAAGGGTATCGATCGGGAATCTGTTGAACGCGCAATCGACCTGAGTGAAAACAAGTATTGCTCTGGGATAGCGATGATGCGTAAAGCAGCAAATATTAAAACTTCTTATCGTATTGTAGAGGCGTAACTAAACTTTATTGAGATCGTAATCTTAAAGCCGCCCGATTTCATCGTTAATAACAAAAATAAATCCTGAAGTTCTGAATGAATTTCAGGATTTTTATTCTCCCGCGGTAATCTGGCTTTTTGGATCAGCGATGGTGGACGCCTTAACGATCTTTCCAAATTTCTGAAGTGTACCCTGATAAGATTCGATGCCATTTCCGGCGAACCAGCCATCGAGATTAAAACCCAGTGCTCCTTCTGCTTCAACCCATTCGCCATTATATTTGCGGGCGATGTGGATGTGCGTGCCGGTTGCTGCACCGCCTTCACAGGAGGGATGCCCAAGTGGGTCGCCAGCTTTCACTAAGACACCAGGGCGCGCTCTTTCTTCAGTAGCGATATGAAGGTAGAGGACGACCCAGCCAGTACGCTCATCACCATCCATATCGAGATCGAGCATCACAATCGCAGGCTCAGAACGGACAACCTGCCCATCAGCGACTGCCACAGTATATTCACGGGTAATGACACACCCACCTGTTCCTGTGGGTGGTGCAAAATCGAGAGCGGCCAGCGGTTCACCATTTCCCCAGGCTGCATGTGGTCCGCCGGTGTAAGTCCAGGTTTTACCCGTTTCAAAGGGCAGGATAAATGCTGGCTGCTGCAATTGCCCGGGGATGTGATTGGAAAGGTTAACCCACGGGTTACCGAATAATTCTGTGTATGTTTTGGCGAGTCCCTCTGTGTAAATTGCACGGGTGTATTCCTCGATGGGCAGAACCAATGAGAAATAATATTGAATTCCGACCGTAGCCGCGTTCTGCCATGGATCGGGATGCTCAATGGTTCCGTCAGTGCGAGTGATAGTATCTAACCTGCCGCTGCGCCAGCCGTAATAACCATTGTTCAAAGCGTTTGCGGCCCAGACAAGCTGCAGGTATAACCCTTTATGGTAAGGGTCAACATACCCTAGAGGGTAATCTTCTTTTTCAGGGTCAAGGGTTTCTTGGGTTAACGCACCGGCCTGGTATTCGACGATCGCCAGCAACAGGCGCGGGCTCACGGAATATTGCAGAGCGACATAATCAATCACATCTCCACCGCGCCGGGTTTGATCTCCAGCCAGAGCGGTATAATTTTTTAGCCATCCGGGGTAAGAGTTTACAAAATCAGCAGTATCGAAACCAATCTGAGCTGGTCCGTTTATAAAAAGAGAATCGGGAATGATCTGGTAGGAATTTCCCCAGAGAGCTTCATAATAGATCGGCACGGTAATATGTGATCCGGGGGTTAATGTTGTTTCATTCTTGGTCAGGTCAGGATTGACGTCGAGAATCTCTTTCACAGTGGTGTTGAAGTGTGCAGCGACTGCGGGTAGACTGTCGCCCGTCTGAACGATGTAATCTACGGGGGTGCCGGCAGCGTATACCGGCCGGGTAGCGATGGGAGTTGCTGTGGCAGACTCTTCTGTCACGATAGTTGGTGTTTCAACCAAAATTGTTGGTTCTGGTGAAACGGGCTGGGCAGGCATGCAGCCAGCCGCCAGTATCATACTGATTAACAACAGTATGATGTTTTGGACGATCTGGCGGGATCCGGTTATCTTATTAATTCTGAAATCCATCTATAAACTTGCTGGATCGTTTCACCGCGATCCTCAATCCGGTTTTCTAATATCAGATTTTGGAGATCCGAGTGTGTCGGCGATTACGATATGATCTCCGTTGACCAATGTGCCTTTGTATGGAGCATCACCATTATGCGCGGTGTAGCCGCTCAAAACGAACGGCAGTGGGCCATCGGCGAGTATCCATTCGCCGTTAAACTTGCGCGCCACATGAGTGTGAGTGCCGGTGGAAACTCCTCCTTCACAGGAAGGATGTCCAATTTTATCACCAGTTTCAACATAAGTACCCACCTGCACGCGGTCGCGGGTTTCGATATGCATATACATAATGTTCCAGCCGGTCTGTTCAATGCCGTCACCGTCAAGGTCTTCGATCACCAATCCTTCATCTGCAAAGACGATCACGCCTGGGGCCATGGCTGTGACCCATTGTTCTGACTGCACGCATCCGCCTACCCCGGTAGGCGGAGCAAAATCGAGAGCAGCCAGCGCACCGTCTTCTCCCCACGCCGAGTGTGGTCCACCGGTGAACGTCCAGGTGAGGGTGGAGTTGAAGGGCAGTTCGAGGTCGGGTTGTTTTAAGTCGGGCGGGTAGAGGGGTTCTACAGCCTGAGATCGTAGGAAGAAATTGCCGAACATATTTTCCATTAATGCCGGCATGCTGTTTTCTCCATAAAGAGCACCCGCCCATTCCAACCGGTCGTACAGGCGTGAGAAGAGGTATTGAACCGCCACTGTTCCAGCGTTCAATCCGGGGCTGAGGCGCTGCTGTGTACCATCATGGAAGGTCAGGGTGGTCAGAGTTCCTGCACGCCAGCCATAATAACCTACGGAGAGCTGCGAAACTGTCCATGAAAGCTGCTTGTACAAACCTTTATACTCGAGCCTGACATAGCCCATTGGATATTCTGCTTCGGCGATGTTGGTTGGCCCACCGTAGACCCAGCCACTTTTATATTCCAGAACAGCCAACAATAAGTAAGGGTTGATGGAGTTTTCAGTGGCAACACGCTTGATTAAACCTGCGCCGGTGTACTGTTTGGATCCGACTTCTTCTTTGTAGCGGCTCAAATATCCGCCTGCTTCGGCAATAAAGCCTTCGATGTCAAAATCCGCTGCGGAAGGCGAATATACAACCTCACTGTCGGGCATAATGATTGTGGATTCAAAAACATCCTCGAGGACATCGGGAATGACGAGCAAAATGCCGGGGTTGATCAGGCCGGTGGAAGGGATGGGTTCGCTGGCTGTAATCTGGTCGGCAGTCACGCCAAATCTGCTCAGAATGGAAGGGAGGGTGTCACCCGACTGAGTGTAATAGGAAATGGGCGGTTTAGGCGTAGCATTGGGGTCAATGGTATGTGTCGGCCGGGGTGTATTCGTAGCCAGCGGCATATCCGTAAATGTGGGTACGGGAGAGGGTGTTTCGGGGGTGGCGGTTGGCGATACTGCGGTTGCAGTGGGTGCAGCAGTTGTGCTGATCGATTCTTGTACAAGCGCGGTAGCGGTCAGTTCAACCGGGCTGATGTAGCCCTGCGAACAGGAAAGCGTGGCCAGCACGATGCTGACTGCACCGGCCGCGATCTTGAGTCTGCTAGTGTTGAATCTGATTTTCTGCAATGCGACCGTCCCATGAATAAACGATTTGACCGTCTTTGCTGAGTGTGCCGTTGTATTCGATGCCTACTCCGGCGGAAGTCCAGCCACTCAACACGAACGGAAGGTCAGTATCAGCTGAAATCCACTCTCCATTATAGCGCCTGGCAATGTGAACATGGGTACCATTGGAAACCCCGCCTTCGCAGGAAGGATGTCCGATACGGGTGCCGGTCTTTACCTGTGTGCCTGTAGCGATGCGGTCGCGGGTTTCAATGTGCATGTAAAGAATGGTCCAGCCGGTCTGTTCAAGTCCATCACCGTCGAGATCGAGAACCACGGCCCCATCACCAGAGCGCACAATCACACCGTCTGCAACGGCCGTCACCCAGTCATTGGATTGGAAACATCCGAATTGATCGCCTGGTGGGGCAAAATCAAGCGCTGCCCAGGCCGATCCATCGCCCCAGCCGGTATGCGGACCTCCGGTAAAAGACCAGACCGCGCCTTCTTCGAACGGCAGGCTCATTTGAGGCTGTGAGAGGCCGTCAGGGATCAGGGGTTCGATGGCAAGGTCGAATGGGATGCCAAAGAAATTGACGTAGGTTTGATAGACTCCTGATTCTGAGACAGCCTTCTGCCAGGTGGCAGAACTGGAATCGACTCCCAGCATATACTGAACGCCCGCAGTGCCAGCGTTAATAATTGGAGAGAACATGACGAGACCGCCGTCATTGAAACTGATGTATGAAATCGCGCCGATCTTCCACAGGTAATAGCCGCGATTGAGCTTATCGGCCGTCCAGGCGAGCTGTTTATAAAGACCCTTGCGGTTTTCATCCATCACCTGCATTGGGTAATCCTGTGTGACAGAATTAACGTTTTGGGAGGCCACCCAGCCAGAGCGGTATTCAAGCAATGCCAGCAGCAGGCGCGGGTTGACAGAATATTCGCAACTGACCCGTTCAACGATCTGCGCTCCGGTAAGCGTCTTTTCGTCTACGGTTTCGCTGTAATTCATCAGGTAGCCTCTGTGTTGGTTGATGAATGCCTCAATATCGAGAGTTGAACTGACAGGCCCATAGACCAGCTCGGAATCGGGGATGATCTTGAAATCGGAAGGTGGAATACTGGGTGTCATAGCCGGGATGGTGATCAGCTGGCCAATTTCCAGCCAGTTTGGATCGATGTTTGGATTGGCATTAATGAGGACATCGAGATCAATATTGTATTTTTGCGCAATGGCGGCAAGATAATCTCCGGCTTGCACGATATACTGTTCTTCGCTGGCGCGCGGGGTGTCGAGGGTGCGCGGTGCGTCGGGGGTGGGTGTGAAATGCGGCGCGTTGGGGTCGCGGGCAGCGGGTAATGTGGGGTCAGGCATTTCACCCAGCTGTGAAGGAGAAATTTGATCTGTTTGATCTAGCAGCCAGGGGCGCGTGTTGGGTGCAGGCTGCACGCAACCTGCAAGGATAAGGATCGATATCACGCAAGTCATGATGATGTTATGGTATTTTTTCAACGCAGTCCTCTGGTAATGAGTGAACTGATGAGCGGCCTGCCAGAAAGGATATGCAGGTGTAGATGGAAGACAGACTGACCGGCCGTTTCACCGGTGTTAATCACCAGACGGTAGCCGCCTTTGGGACCAACCTGCTCGCTGGCAATGCGCCGTGCGGTGAAGATCAAACGCCCCACATACGCCGGGTCGGATTCATCCAATTCGTTCAACGATGTGAAGTGCCGGCGCGGTATGACCAGCAAATGCAGGGGGGTGAGGGGATGAATATCGCGGATGACAAGAAATTCCTCGTCTTCATAGATGATTTCGGAGGGGGCGGTCTTCTCGATGATCCTGCAAAAGATGCAATTTTCCATATCCGTTTTTGGTTGCAATATTCTTGCCTTAAATTTTAGCCCAAAATCAAATGGAAAAAGTGGGAAAAGGACTTTAGTTTTGTGGAGATTTCAAGCGCCAGAGCCAGAACCCACCGTAACCCGTGCGGCCGATATCCATGAACTCGCGGTTTGTCCAGTCATAGAACTGACCGACACCCGGGTTGTTGGGGTCGTAGAGCATCACTTCACGGATCATATACCCCTCAGCGGTGGGGAAGTTGGTAACAGAATATGCCCTGCCGGTTTCATCCACGCGCGAGACGACCAGCATGTGCTCAAAGCTGCCGCTGTCGCCCGCGAAGAGATAGAGGAAGTCTCCAGCGTAGAGAGGAAACCGGGTGTAGTCGATCTGGTTGATAGGTTCTTCGATCTCGATCTTCTGGAAGGATTCCTCGGGGAAGACTTTTTTAAGTCGCCAGTCATCCTGACCCGGGCGCGGGTTGAGATAGAAGAAATCGAGAAGCGGTATATCTTGATCGACCAGCCCGGCACCCTGCAGAATGGCGAGTGCAAGCGGGCCACAAACCATATCAGCTGTACCATAACTGCCCAGATATCCAAGGCGCACGGCAACATCCACGGCTTCTTCGGGCGTCTCTGCGACGTAACCCCGGGCAACCTGGTTAAGCAGGTCGCGCTGCGCTTGAGATAACGGACCTGTGTAGTGCGTCTGAAGAGTTGGAGAGGGAGTGAGCGTGGGTGTGACGGCAGGGGTGCTGGTGGCCTGTGGCAGGCTCGTGGCAGTGGCAGGTATGGGCGTGGTTACCGCGCACCCGGTGAGGGCAAGCATCAGCAGAGAGATAAGAGCGCGGAAAAGGGAACGCATAGAAGAACCTGCGATTAATTGTATCCAAGAATTCGGATCTTGGGAAAGCATGAAAAATCTTGCCCGATTGGATGGGGTTAGGGTATAATCACTGCGTTCGGGGCGTGGCTCAGACCGGCTAGAGCACTCGGTTCGGGACCGAGAGGTCGGCGGTTCAAATCCGCCCGCCCCGACACTTTGATCTCAAAAATTGACCCTTTTTGTGATAATAAAAAACATATAATTCGATTTTTTTTCTTTAGGGAGGAAAACCATTAAGCTGACTTTTGATTACAATTGTATCATTGCTTTGGAAAAAGAAGAATCATCTGCGAAATATCTGAATGGATTGTTAAGTCTACATGACGAATGCCAGTTGGATGTATTTGTTCCGGCTATTTCTGGAAACGAAAAACTAACAAATGGGGTCTATTCATCTTCAATTAAACAATTTGTTAATCGCCTACAAAAATTATCGAACCGAAAGATTGAAATATTAAAACCAATAATGTATTTAAACTTGTGCTTTCTTGACTATTGTATCCTTTCTAGTGATGAATTAGAAAAACTTGATAAGGAAATCCATCGTATTCTATTCCCAAGGATTCCATATGAGTGGAAAGATTATGCTAAAAATAACGGATTAGGTATAAATGATCTTTCACCAAAATGGGTAAATCCGAGATGTGATGTTATCTCAATGTGGTGCCATATTTATTACAAAAATGATATTTTTATTACCAGTGACAAAAATTTTTTCCGGGAAAATAAATATGATAAATTGTTAGCCTTAGGAGCAGGAAAAATTATGAGTCCGGAAAAAGCATATAGGTTTTTTCAGAATTAGCATTTTCGTAAATTAATTTTCCTTATGTCACTACCAGTTAATTTGCTGTAATACTTGAAAGTCGTTCCTGAATCCTCATGTCTCATATTTTGTGAAAATGCCTGGAATTCTTCAACTGTTCTTGAGTGTTGTATAGCACGAACATCATGACCATGCCTGAATTTATGAGGTGATTTATAGGCTATTCCAGCTTTTTCACATAAAAGTTCTTAGTCATCTCGAAAACATTAATTTCTTAATTCGATATTCTCAATACTTTCTTGTTTAACAAAACTCAGTCCATCAGTACTTAATACAGGATACTAAAGGCCATCAATACCGACTTCTGAATCAGTTTTTTCTTTCCATTCATTAACAATTCTTAGTAGTTCATCTATTGGAAGAATTATTGTTTCCATCGTCTTATTGTTCTTGGTTCTCACGCCATCAGCAGGATTTTGATAAACTGTCATTTTTCAAGATCGATTGAATTGACCTTTAGACTGGTGATAGCTGAGATTCTCATTCCTGACAAATGTGACACGGCAATACAGCATGATCTCTTTGATCAATAAGTGTTAATGGATTGAAATCACAGAGTTTAAGAACTTCTTCTTGAGAATAATATTCTCTATCAAGTCTAAGCTACTCGGTGCTTGATTTACGAATGTCTTTTCATTTTCATTCATAGAATACTCATGTGGTAATCACGAGTGAATATTATTTTGAGTGCTTTCCTTGGTAACATCTATTTTCTGCTCTTTCCACCAATTTGGTATAAATGGGGGAGTATATCCTTTTTTTGCGAAATATGGGGGTTTATTTTGCCATACTTAGCAGAGCATTTTGTTACGTAATAAACCGAATTTTCATAATTTCTTATTAATTGGGGTTTTGCACAACCAGCACAATTATTCTAAAATCTGTGAATCAAATTGAAATTTATGGGTCGATCTATAAGTATATGGAAACGAATCTCACCGCGTTTTTGTAACTATATCCCGATAATGTAAGAATAATAAGAGTGACCCACATAATTTGTGTAATGCTTTCCATAAATATTTTCATTAAGTATTGCTTATTTAAAAGGTAGCCATTTCTTTACATGATCTTTCCGATTGACTTTGACCTTCGGGCTTTCTATAATGGAATTAGCTCTGAGGTTGAGCAAGTTTACATAATTTCAATTTTCTCATCATTGCCCGCTCTCTCAGAGCGGGTTATTTTTCATAATCTCAAGGAGGTATGAAGATGAAGATCAGGACCTTCGGTATGATCGCGGCCATCGTCGCCTTCCTTTTTGCGATGGGTTTTCTGCTCATCCCCGATACGGTAATGGGGTTTTACGGGATCGATTTGAACGAATCAGAACGCTTTGTCTGCCGCTATTTTGGCTCAGCCTTGCTGGGTCTTTCCGTCACCTGGTGGGTCAGCCGTAAAGCCCGCGATTTAAACGAAGCCATGATCGGCGTGATGCTGGGCGCGGCTTCGGTCTCGATCACGGGGTTTCTAGTCGCGCTGTGGGATGCTCTTTACGGACCGGCCAATGACCTGGTGTGGATCAATCCGGTTATCTATATCCTCCTGTCAATTGGTTTTGTGTATTTTTATTTTAGAAAAAAATGGGATTAACTCCTTTACAGGTCGATCTACGTTAATCCTCTCTATCCGGCGTTACTGCAAAAACCTCAGTTTGCCCTCTGTAAATCCTGATTTAACAGAAATTTTACAGGGAAAGTTATATAATGAATTAACTTATTCTGTTTAAAGTTGCAGTTCATCTTTATACTCTGAAGAACGATGCCGAGCGTGACCCTATCATGATTTTAAGTTGATCATGAGTTAGCATTATCTACCCATCTCCCGACTAGACCAAATCATCAATTGAATTAACTGCAATCCCGAGGGTTTAGAGCGCCGTTTGCTAATGCGACGAGGGGTGTACGATGATGCACTGGTATGTATTACGGTCAAAACCGCTCAAGGAGATTTTTTTATCTAAACAGCTTGGCTTTCGTAACATTGAAGCTTATATTCCCTTTGTTTTAAAACGTAAAAAGTACGATCCAAAAAAATCTTGCAATTTTTTCCCGGGATATATCTTTGTGAGAATTGACCTTGAAAAAATAGGTTTGTCTGCCCTAAAGTGGATCCCGGGCTCTAATGGCGTTGTATGTTTTGGTGGAGAACCAGGCGTAGTGCCGGATGCATTTATCCATCAACTGAGGTATAAGATGGATCGTTTGAATGAAGAACCGCAGGCGAAATGGGCAAGGTATCAGAAAGGTGATCGTGTGGAGATAAAACACGGTCCGTTTGAAGGATACCTGGCTGTTTTTGATCAATATCTCCCCTCATCTGACAGGGTGAGATTAATGTTAAAAACTATCGCGGAACACCAGCTGAAAGTTGAAATACCTGGCGAACAACTGGCGAAGTAACAGGTGTTTCGGGTTGAAGATTTCGTTACACATATTTAGAAAGCCAATGATTACTGAATCTTTTCAGTAATGGCGGAGCATTGAAAAAACACAACTTCGTTCTCACATTCACAAAAAATGACCCATTTAAAAATTTTCGTCTTTGTCATTCTGATTTCAATCATCTTAATGGTTGTTGGACCGCTGCTGAACGCTGTAGGCAGGTTTCTGGTAATCGATGATCCGATCCAGCACGCAGATATCATTCATGTGATCAGCGGACCGGAATATCGCACGCGGTATGGGATTCAATTAATGCAAGAAGGCTGGGCAGATGAGATCTTTTTTACGGGTGGATGGTGCGAACCCCTGGAATGTTACATCGGAGAGTTTAGCCGCAACCTGGCAGTATACGAAGGCGTTCCACCTGATTTGATCGCGATTGACGATTCCAAGATTTCTACAACCTTTGAAGAGGTCGGTCTTTTAAAAGAATACATTGAGGACAAGGGTAAAGAGGTGGAATCAGTGATTGTAGTCACTGACCCCTTTCATTCGCGCCGCGCAAAATGGGTTTACAGGCAGGTTTTTGGTGACGAGATCACGCTCATTATGGCACCTGTGCCCTATGACCAGGCGGGAATACCAGACCGCTGGTGGTTGAGCAGTGAGTTTGCTGGGATGGTGTTCAAGGAATATATTAAAAACGCATACTACTATGTGCGTTACGAAGCTACCAGCGGGCGCATGCGGGATTTGATTGCATATTTTGATCGGTTCAATTGATTTCTAACAAAAAAATGAAACGAAAAGCATATTTTTTCTTGGGGCTGTTTTTTCTCGTGGCATTCCTGTTGAATACCTGCAGTAACAACGCTCCTGTGAAAATTACACTTACTCAGAGTGCGGATGACACTGCTTCGGTAGAACAGGTGATCACTTCTACAGTAAATCCCGACCAGCCTCTTGGGTACCCTCGGATCGCGAACCTCTGGGGATTATTCAACCTTGATTATCCCGCTGAATTTTATGCAAACTTTGATCTCCTCATTCCATATTATTTAAAGGAAGCTGCTCAAGTTGCCGATGAAATCTACCGATTAAATCCAGACGCGCTGATTTTGCACAGCCAATATGGCACTAAGGGTCGTGAAGAGCTGGATGCCCTGATTCATGAATGGTGGGTAAGTGAAAAAGGCGATGCCGGTTATGCCTGTTTGCTGCGTGACAGTTCGGGCAGCATTGTGATCACAGAAACCTGGAAACATCCAATGGTCAACCTGATTAATCCAGATTGCAGGCGATTGATGGCTGAAAAAAATATCAAAGAGTTGACAGAAAGCGGGTTCACGACGTCTGGCCTTCCAATCTACACTGGCATCTACTGGGATCTCTTATATGACCGCATCTCCTGGCTGGGCGATGATATTGACAGTAACCTTGATGGAATCCCTGATGAAGAAGCAGTACTGAATGAAGAATACAAGAAAGCCGTCATCGATTTTCTGGTGCAGATCAGGCAGGCTTTTCCAACGGTAACCTTAATGGGAAACGAAGCCTCCATTGATTATGCTCCATTGATCAATGGAAGGCTGTTTGAGTGGCAAATCCCAGCTCTGCTAGACGGCCTGGAATTGTATTCTTGGGATGACATTATCGAAAAATACCGCACCTGGTCTGCATCTGGAGTTGAACCAAGGACCACGATCATTCAAAATGCGCCTGAAGAATCTCTAACTGCCAAGTATGGTACCAGTAAACTTGACTCAATTCCGGAGGCTCTGCTCGAAGAAGCTGCATCATCTTATCAACGAATGCGTTTCGGGTTGACAAGCGCTTTGATGGGTGATGGGTATTATTCATTCGATCTGGGAAAGATGTGGCACGGTCAGTTTTGGTGGTATGACGAATTCGGTAGGATGATTTCTGAAGATTCAACATCCACACTTCCTGATCAAGGGTATCTTGGGCAACCTGTGGGTGATCCATATGTACTCGAATCAACTATTGAATCGCGGGAGTCGAAAACCGTTAAAGAAGTCCTCAAAGATCTGGTAACCTCACCAAAAGAAGATATAGAGAGTTATGATGTGTGGGCCAGAACCTTCGAACATGGGTTGGTAATTGTTAACCCGACCAACAGTTCTAGATCTGTAACGTTGAATAATGAATATTGCCGTTTGAACGGTACCCAGGCTCCTCTCTATCAGGTCATAATAGATGATAATGATGCCGAGCACTCAAGTGGATGGGATGAGATTGAAGCAAATCTCTCACAATTTGGGGAAACAGTACATAGTAGTTCAGCAGTGGATGCTTCAGAAATAAATTATTTCCCCAACATCGTTTTTGCCGGTGACTATGAAGTGCTGGTCTGGATCACGCCGGAGAGTGATTTGACGGTAGAAGCTGAGTATAGTGTTGTTTCGAATAATGGTACGAATATCATAAAGATCGATCAAACCCAGGGGGAGCCAGGCTGGAGGTCATTAGGATTTTTTACGTTTTCCAGAGGCAATCAGCAAGGTGTGACCATTCACTCTCCGCCCTCACAGAAGATCATCGCTGATGCGATTAAGTGGGTGAGTACTGCACGGTTCAATGATGGAAGTAGAGTGACAACTTTGATGATTCAGTCACACGATGGTGTAATTTTGGTTGATTGCTCTTTGAATGAGGTGAAAAACTGATGGCGTATCTAAACGGGCATCCGATGTTAATCGAGTTTGTCGGGGTTGCTGGTTCTGGAAAAACCACCTTACGTGCGATGTTGCACGAGATGGATCCACAAATCGATCTGGTGTTACCACCCCGCAAATCTTTTTACATGATTCCAGTAATGAAAGTGTATCTGGAATGGTTCCCAATCTATATCCGGCTTGCTTCACAGACACGCTGGTTTACCTGGCATGAGATCAAACTGATATGCTATCTGGAGAACTGGCTTCCTTACTTGAGAAGATATTCTGTGAAACGGGATATGGTCGTAATTCTTGACCCGGGGTCTATCTATTGGTTGACAGCATTGAAATGGTTTGGTCCGAATTTAACAAAGACCCCGAAATTTGAGGCATGGTGGGAAGAGATGCGGTTGAAATGGATGAATGCGATTGATTACATCGTCTGGTTGGATGCTCCCACTCCGTTGCTCCTCGAGCGTGTTCTGGATCGGGATGAATGGCATGAAAGTAAGCTGCTTAGTAACGAAGAGGCAGCCAGGAGATTTGATATTTATCGTCAGGGATATTTGGAATTAGTCAGCCAGTACTCTTCAAAAAAGAAAAACCACGCATTGGTTTTCCATACAGATAAGACACCAGCGGAGGAGATTTTCCAACAGGTAAAAACAAAATTTGATCTTGATCCTTATGAAAGGATACCTTGATTTTATGACTGAACTCCTGATTCGAAAAATGAACACAGGAAGCGGTAATGGCCCTGAATCTATGCCTTGTAAAAACCTGATCTATGAAGTATGCGAGGCGTTGAACCAATACAATGTTCGCTACTGCCACTGGAAGAGCAATGCAAACATCCAAAAATCACTGGAAGGTGACGGTGATCTTGATCTCTTGATTCACCGGCAGGATATCCAGATGTTTAATCATATTCTCATGTCGCTGGGTTTTAAAGAGGCAGAAGTATCCAATTTCAGGCGCATACCCGGGATTCGAGATTATTATGGGCATGATCCCAACCTGCCCAATCTGATCCATATCCATGCGCATTTTCAATTAACCGTTGGGCATGATGCAACGAAACGGATCCATCTAAACATCGAAGATAAATATCTTGATTCAGCCAGCAATGTTAATGTGATCAAGGTACCATCGGTGGAATATGAATATATTGTTTTTGTTGTAAGAATGGTTTTAAAGCACCTCACCTGGGATGCTTACTGCAGGCTGGAATCCAGATTAAACCGGAACGAGCGTTTTGAGTTGAAATGGTTGAAAGAACGGATCTCGTATGTCAGGGTGAAAGAGATCCTGGCTGCAGACTTTAAAATGATCGGTCAGGATGAATTCGATCGGTGTGCTGAAATATTATCAAATGAACAAATCAAGTTTACGGATATTAAATTTGGCCAAAGGCTAGAAAACCAGTTAAATGTTAACTCGAGAATGAACCGATGGATCAGCAATTGGCGAAAACTAACATATCGTTTTAATGAAGCATTCATGCATAAAATTTTAAAAAAAGGATCGAAAAAAAGATTAACCTGTGGGGGAATATTCATTGCCATTGTCGGTGGTGATGGTGCTGGCAAAACCACTTTGATCGATTCACTTTATCCATGGTTGAACGAGGTATTTGATACCATGCGGATTCACCTGGGAAAACCGCGCTGGTCATGGTTGACGATCATGATACGGGGGATATTAAAGATCTTTCGCCTGGTGACATTTCAGCCATTTTTAGAGGCACCATTTCGATATACAAACGATACCACCCAGATCAAGTTTCCGGGTTACCTATGGGCAATCCGAGAGCTATGTACTGCGCGCGACAGATTTTTAACTTTTAGAAAAGCCAGCCGGTTTTCTACCAACGGTGGAATCGTGATCAGTGACCGATTTCCAATTCCGGGTATTCATTTTATGGATGGTCCGCAAATTGAGCGAATGTATGGAAATCGTCAGAAGAGTGCTTTTGTCAAGTGGTTAATTGATCAAGAACACAAATATTACCGCTATATCAGCCGTCCTGACCTGATGATTGTTCTTAAGGTTGATCCTGAAATTTCAGCTCAACGTAAGAAAGAAGAGGTGTCAGAAGATGTCAAGGCCAGGGCTAAAGAAATTTGGACTCATTGTTGGGAACCTTATACGACTCATATTGTCGATGCCAGCGCATCAAAAGAGGATGTCTTGCGAGAAGTAAAATCGCTGGTTTGGTCATATTTATAGACTGCAGAGGTAACCAATTTAGAAGATGAAAATTGAATTCGCCGGTCCAGCAGGTTCTGGCAAGTCAACACTGGTTCATCTCCTTTCAGAGGATACTCCTCGTATTTCTCAAATATATATGCCCGCAACCAACAGAATTGAGGACATTCCTTTTTTTCTGTGGAACTTCCTGACGTTTTTGCCCAGTTACCTGACTTTTCCTAAAAACGGTGATCGCAGACTTTCTCGACGGGAGCTTGCCTGGTTGATTATCGTGAATAAATGGCCTTATCAATTGATGCGCATGTCAAATGGTACTTCACAAGCGCTGATCATTGACCAGGGACCAGTATTTCTGCTCACTTCACTTTATTGTTTTGGCCCATTATGGATGCGTCATCCTGAAAATGAAGGGTTTTGGCAGTCTGTTTTTGCGAAATGGGCAAAGACGCTAGACATGATCGTGCTGATGGACGCATCCAATGAATGCCTTTATCAACGAATTATTGGACGTTCGAAATCACACATTATGAAAGGGGAAGAGTCAACAGCGGTTTTTAATTTTCTTGAACGTTGGCGAGCAGGGTATAACGAGATCCTGGAAAAGTTTTCAATGCAATCACCAAGCCCACGTGTGTACCGGATCGATTCCGGCAAGGTTCCCATTGATCGCATAAGCCGTCTAATTAAGATGGAAATTATCAATTTTAATAATGCACATGAACGAACCAGTTGATTCTCAATTAACTTCTTCGCCCATAGATGTATCTTTGGGGACTGCTGGAAAGGAAATCGACCAGCCTCGCCGTAGTATTTTAAACCGCATACGAATGCTTTTTTCGGATTCTTCATTGACGAAAAAAGCATCTCTAAATGCCCTGGCAAGCGGACTGGAATATGCCGCCAGGCTGCTGGTAGGTTTCTTCGTGACTCCGGTTCTTGTGGCGGGATTGGGAGATTATTATTACGGTGTGAACCAGGTTTTATCTCGTCTGATGGGCTACCTTCAGCCGGCTAGCGGCAGACCCACCCAGGCTCTAAAAATGAAACTCGCAAACCAACAGCTGGTTGCCGTAGATGATGAAAAGAGAAAATTCGTTGGCAGCACGCTGGTGATACTGGGATATTTCCTGCCACTGACCGTGATTGCCGGCAGTTTCATCACCTGGTTTGCACCAATCTGGCTCAAAGCGACACCAGAATCTTACACCACGATACGGATGGCATCAGGTGTGTTAGTTTTGAACATGATTCTCTTCAATCTTGGTAATGTGCCCCGCTCCGCATTAGAAGGAGAGAATCTGGGTTACAAGCGCATGGGAATTTCTGCCTTGCTGGTGCTGGTTGGTGGGGGGTTGATCTGGCTGTCAGTAACTCTGAAAACCGGTTTGGTGGGTGTGACTGTGGCAGCAGTTATATCAACATTGATATCAGGGGTCTTTTATCTATTGGTTGTGCGAAACTATGCACCATGGTTTGGCATCAGATGGGCTTCACGCCAGGATAATCGCGAATTTCTAATTTTAAGCATCTGGTTCATGCTTTGGAATTTGATTAACACTCTCATGACGGCCAGTGATGTGGTCGTTCTGGGTTTGTTCAACTCCGTGCAATCAGTAACTAATTACACGTTGACCAAATATGCGCCTGAGACCACGATCAGTATCATCGCTATAGCAGTTTTCTCGATTTTGCCGGGGTTGGGTGGAATTATTGGGTCTGGTGACATGCTGAAAGCCGCGAAAGTCAGAAGCGAAATTATGTCATTCACCTGGTGGATTCTGACTGTATTTGGAGCGACCATTCTGCTCTGGAATCAAAGCTTTTTAGGCTTGTGGGTGGGGGATGAGCATTTCCCGGGTGGATTCACCAACCTGCTCATTGTGCTAATGGTCTCTCAATTCGTCATCATACGCAATGATGCCAATGTGATCGACCTGACATTAAAACTGAAACAAAAAGTCATTCTGGGGTTGGTCTCAGTGACTCTTTCCATTGGATTGGCGATTTTATTTGTTTCAGGTTTGCAGATGGGCATCCCGGGTGTGATCGCCGGGATCATGAGCGGTAGGGCAATTTTGAGTGTGGCATATCCGTTGATTGTTGGGAAATTGATCAAAATATCGGTCTTGCAACAGGTAAAGTCTGTCTTACGACCGATTGCGGTGACGCTAGTCCTCTTTTTTGGATTTTTATTAATTGGAGATAAGCTCGCAAACTCGAATTCTTACTTAACCTCATCGTGGGTAGGACTGATCATCTCTGTCGGTTTCACTTTTCTCTGCTTGATGGTGTTGACTTTTTATGCGGGTTTCACACAAAAACAGCGTTCATCGATTCGCCATAGATTGTCAGCAATTATTGCTTCAAAAACCACAAAGGTAGCGTCTAGCGTGAAATGAGATCTATGTATAAAAAAAAGTTGAGCATTTTTCTACCAGGTTTATACGGAGGTGGTGCGGAAAGAATCTTATTGAACCTTGCAGAAGGTTTTACCGCGCGCGGAGTGCTTGTGGATATCGTGCTTGCTCAGAAAGAAGGAGAATTCACCCGGCAGATACCTCACAAAGTCCGGCTGGTCTCCTTGCGTGAAACGCAGCGCAGTTCTTTGCGCACAATTACAGCGCTACCAGCGCTGGTGAGATATCTGAAACATGAAAAACCAGACATACTGCTTTCTGCCTTGCACGGGAACTTGATCGCTGTTTGGGCGAAATTGCTGGCGAATACGAATACAAGGGTAGTTCTCACCGAACACAATACCTTCAGCCTGGAAAACAAAGCCATGTACCCAAGAATGCAGCGCTTGAATGCTCTCCTGGTTCGGTGGTTTTATCCTTTGAGCAGTGAACTCATTGCGGTTTCAAAAGGAGTTGCAGAAGACCTGTCTGATTCGGTTGGAATTGATCGCAACAGGATCAAAGTGATCTATAACCCAATCATCAACGACACACTGTTCGTGAAAGCCAGACGGGTTCCCGATCATCCGTGGTTTCAAAATTCTCAATACCCTATCGTGATATCCGTTGGTAGGTTAACAGAACAAAAAGATTATCCAATGCTACTTGATGCTTTTCACATCGTATCTAAACAGGCTGCCGCCAGGTTGATCATCCTGGGGGAAGGCGAGGATCGGAATAGTCTTGAAAGAAAGGTCAAAACTCTTGGCCTCCAAGATGTTGTGTTGCTGCCCGGATTTGTGGATAATCCGTACGCATATCTGGCACACAGTTCTGTTTTTGTCCTTTCTTCAAAATGGGAGGGATTGCCGACAGTCCTCGTGGAGGCAATGGCGTGCGGTCTGCCTGTTATTTCCATGGATTGTCCTAGCGGGCCGAGGGAAATTTTGCAAAATGGAAGATACGGACGCCTGATTCCTGTTGGTGACCTCGCTGCACTATCTTCGGCTATTCTTGATGGGGTTAATGGAAAGATTTCCAGTCCTCCTCAAGAGAGCTGGGCTAATTTTACGGTGAAACATACAGTCGAACAGTATCTTTCTTTATTATTTTGATCAATGAAAAAAATTTCGTTTGTCTTGATGCTCTTGTTTCTTCTGACCATCCCCATTGAGGATAGCCTCGCAATTTCCTCTGAATTATCGATTAACCGTTTGATCGGAATGGTTGCGATTGGTGCATGGGGAATTTTGGTTCTAGCCAGACAGAAAATTCGCCGCGTTCATCCTTTCTTACTTTGTACATTGTTATTCATCGTATGGAATCTGTTTAGTATTTTTTGGACGATTGACCATGATTTGACCATTACCAGAATTAAAACTTATATTCAATTAGGGATCATGTGTTTCATGATATGGGACCTGGTTGACAGTAAAAAAAGATTGCGCATAGCGATTCAGACTTACATACTGGGTGCATATATATCGGTATTTGGTACGATCATCAATTTTATTAAAGGTGAAGAAGCCTATCGTTATTCAGGAGGGCGGTTTGTGGCTACAGGGTTCAATGCCAATGACCTCGCAGTTATCCTGGCGCTGGGGCTCCCACTCGCCTGGTATCTCGTCATTTCGACCATTGAGAACTCTGGAAAAAGATGGGTTGCTGTAATCAATTTGCTTTATATTCCTGTAGCATTTTTTGCAATTTTCCTCACCGGTTCTCGCGGTGGTTTTATTACGGCAATGCTCAGCCTGTGCTACATTCTGCCAACGGTGGGCCGTATGGGAAGGAAGGTGAAAATTCCGTTTAGCCTATTGATCATTGTTCTGATGATTTCAGCTTTGATGATAATTCCTGACAGCACCATGCAACGGATTATGAGCACATTTTACTCAGGTGAGACGGATTACCTCGGCGGTAGACTTCAGATCTTCGCCGATGCAGCAGGAATTATTGATCAACATCCATTACTGGGTATTGGGAGCGGCGCATTCAAGTCGGCAACCAGGTTCGGCACAATTGCGCATAACACATTTCTTTCGATACTCTCTGAAACTGGGATTGTTGGATTTCTCCTCTTTTGCTTTGTCCTGATCACCGCCGGTTTAGAGGCAATCAGGCATCCCAGGTACGAAGCACTTTTCTGGATAACCTTAATGGGGATGTGGGCAATCGGGGGATCATCTGTTTCATGGGATTATCAAAAGCCAACATGGTTGTTGTTAACACTGATTGTTATTAGTGGTGAATTGATATTTATTACTTCCCCTAAACAGCAGGTGACCTTCGTGAATAAAATTATCCGCATCGAACTTGTCAATCAAGGAAGCTTAGGTTCTCCTGATGTACCAATAAGAACTTAATTGTGGTGTTGATCCAAAACGAGAGATTTCTAATATGGATTTAAATCAGCAACGATCCATGAAAGTGATGATGGTGGGACCAGGCAGCGGGATTATTGGAGGGATTACCACTCTGGTGGATACGATTCTTCCGCACGTGAATTCTCGTGTTCAATTATATTATTTTCCCACTGTCTCGAACCGCCCTTCGAAAAAGTCTGGTAAATTTTCCTTCAAGAATCTGATGATTGCCATTGAGCAAATTTCAAGATTCTTGCGATCAATTAAGAAATTTCGTCCTCACCTTCTACATATTCACACGTCGCAAGGGATTGCCTGGCTAAAAGATACGGCATATATCTGGGTCGGAAAAATGATGAAGAGTAAGGTGGTCGTTCATATCCATGCTGCAGACTTTACTGAGCTTTACACCAATCATTCAAAACCAGTACAGGCATACACTCGTTATATGTTGAATAAGGCGGATGCAGTGATCGCTGTTTCAGATAAATGGAGGGAAAAATTATCATCTATTGTCACTAAAGCAAAGATACACACCTTCATGAATTGCATCCAGATCCCTGATGAGACCACTGTTCATCCATCTGACCGAACGCTTTCATACGGGCTTTTTCTGGGGAGCATTGGTCCGCGTAAGGGTGCATTTGACCTGATCGATGCTGCCGGCCGCATAGGCCAAAATGGGAATGGATTCCATATCTGGCTGGCTGGATATGAGGAGCGCCAGGGTGACCTGGAAATTGCCCATCAGAAACTGGAGGAGCACTCATTAAAAGATCGCTGTGAGCTGGTGGGGGTTGTGACCGGGTCTAAAAAACATGATTACCTGCAACAAATGGATTTCTTTGTTCTACCTTCATATAATGAAGGGCTGCCAATGGCAATTCTGGAAGGAATGGCTCAAGGGCGTGCGATCATCTCTACACCAGTGGGGGGAATTCCCGAGGTGGTGATCGACGGATATAACGGGTATCTTGTGGAGCCGGGCGATGTTCAGACTCTGGCTGAAAAGATCAACACTCTTGTTAACCACCCTGATCTATGCAATCAGATGGGCTTAAATAGCCTTGAAATTGCTAAACAAAAGTTGTCTGTTCAAACTTACGTTAACTGCCTGATGAACGTCTATGAGGGCTTGATCATCGAATGCACGTGAGTTCAATCTGCTTCATCCTGGAATCTGACATGTATGGTTTGCACGTAATCAAGTAGGCTGGCCTACGTTCCGCTCAGAAAGGTAAGTAATAATGAACCGGCAAAATCCCACGCTTGGAAACATGAAAGTCCTGGTCACTGGCGGGGCAGGTTTTATTGGAAGCTCGCTGGTGAAGAAACTGGTGAATGACGGCACAGATGTGGAGGTTATTGACAATCTCTGGCGAGGGAGTTTGAAAAACCTTCAATCGACTGATGGTAAATTAGTATTGAAATCTGAGTCAAAATTTCACCTGGCGGATTTAACTGATGCAGCCAAATGTCTGGAAATTATTCGCGGTTTTGACCTTGTTTATCACCTGGCAGATATCGTGTGCGGCGTTCAATTCGCGTTTGACAACGAATTATTTATCTTTCGGCAAAACATTTTAATTAATACCAATGTTCTTGCAGCCTGCATTCTTAACAAAATCCCGAATTATGTTTATGTAGGTACTGCTTGCAGTTTTCCAAAGTATTTACAAATGGCCGATGGGATTGCAGCACTGAGAGAGGATCAAACTTACCCGGCTGAACCGGAATCTTCCTATGGCTGGAGCAAGCTGATGGGAGAATACGAGGCGCTGCTCGCAGCGAAATCAAACTCAATCAATGTGGGTGTATTGCGGTTTCATAATGTTTATGGCCCAGGCGTGTCAATCGAACAAACACGCGCGCAGGTGATTCCATCATTGATCATGAAGGCGATTCGATTCCCTGCAGAGCCGTTTATTGTTTGGGGAAGTGGAAATCAGTATCGCGATTTTGTGTACATTGACGATATTGTGGAAGCTCTGATCCTCGTTGTCAACCATGGCATGAATCAGGGTGTGATACAGGTTGGATCTGAAAAGCCCACATCCGTTCGTGATCTCGCGGAAAAAATCATTGAGATCAGCGGAAAACCGATTACTGCCGTTTACGATGCCACCAAACCGGAAGGTGATCGCGGCCGCGTGGCCATTTGTGACAGAGCACGCCAAATACTGGGTTGGAAAGCAACTACAGATCTTGAAACCGGTCTGAAGGCGACCTATGATTGGATTTTTAAACAATCGAGTCATTAATTTACCGATATCTCAGATCTTTCTGGAGAATTCATGAAACTGCATGTGTTGATTCTGACGCATCATTTCTACCCTGAATTTGGCGGAGGGGCAACCATGCAATATGAGCTGGCGAAGCATCTGGCGGCTTCTGGTCATCAGGTGACGGTGATCACTCCGATCCCATATCATCACATGATATCAGTGGATATACCTGAGCCCAGTCGAGATGAAAATCTCGATGGGTTTCATGTGATCCGCGTCAAATCGCATGGAACAATAAAAGGATCTCTGATCGCACGAGCTATTTGCGAAGTTCTGACGGATATCGATATTTTGTTCAGAGGAATAAAGGTAAAACCCGTTGATATTCTTTACATCATGCCCCCACCCATTACTTTGCCATTTCTTGCAGCACTCATAAAATGGGTTCGAAAATCGAAAATGATTTTATTCCTTCAAGACACATTTCCAGAATTCCTGATTTCTATGAATTTGTTGTCTCGTAAGAATATCTGTTTCAAAATTGCGCGTATGATCGAAAAAATGGCTTATTGGAATGTAGATTACCTGGGAGTGCATTCTCCAAAAAACAAGGCATACATCATCAGCCGCGGTGTCAGCGAGGGCAAGGTGCACGTAATTCCTCTTTGGGCAGACACCGATTTCTTAAACGTGAAACAGCGACCTGCTCAATTTTTAAACACATACCAACTGGATCATAAATTTGTCGTGATGTATGCCGGCACCATTGGATTTGCCATTGGCGCAAAAACGCTCCCCCAGGCTGCAAAAATACTGGAAGGGGAAAAGGATATCCAATTCATCGTGATTGGAGGGGGGAACAAGAAGAACGAGATGCAGGAGGAAATGGACCGGTTAGGCACCACGAATATCATGTTGTTTTCGCCTATACCGAGGGAGGAATTGCCCGGGGCATTGGCGTCAAGTGATATTCTGCTGGTGATGTTGAGAAAAGAACAAAGCAATAATCCCAATGGATATTTTAAGGCGGTCATTCCACACAAAATGCTCTCGGATATGGCAAGTGGCAGATCTATTTTGCTTTCAGCTGAAATGGACTCAAATGCTGCGGACCTGGTGCGGATTGCCAATTGTGGGTTAACAGTCCCACCTGAAGATCCAGCGGCTCTGGCTGAAGCGATTCTAAAAATGAAACAGGATGAAAAACAACGAGCGTTGTGGGCGAAGAATGGATATGAGTTTGCACGGAGACATTTCAGCTCATCGCGGCAGGTGCTGAAAATGGAGGAGATGTTCATCAGTGTTGTGGCTGGTTTACCATACCAGTTCAATGATCCCTGGCACCCTGAATCTAATTAATCACCGTTAGGGTTTTTTTACAAGAAAATTGAATGCTTTACTCATATTTATCGGTAGCGATTTGTAAGAGGTATAAACCATGATTCCCCGTTATGAACCGACCTATTCTTTTTCTGACCTCCATAGAAGTCTGTCTCGAAGTTTACGAGAAGATCGAACCAACAAGCTTGAGGCACTTGCTCGAGAATATTTTAAAGTGCAGCATGCATTCTTGATGAGAAGCGGGAAAACCTGTTTATATGCCATTTTGAAAGCGTGGAATCGCCCGGGGAAAGTGTTGATGCCAGCGTACAATTGTGCGGACGTTCCTGAAGCAGCAGTTTTCGCAGGTTATTCCCCGCAATTTCTCGACGCAGATCCATCCACTCTAAATGTATCCATTGAGAGTTTCGAAAAAGCCATTACAGAAGGGGTTACCGCCATTATTGTTATTAGTCTGTTTGGAGTACCTTACGACTTACGTGAGTTACGAGAAGTAACTGCGAAAAAAGGGATCCTGCTGATTGAAGACGCAGCCTCAGCCATGGGTTCACGAGTCGATGGACAACTGACAGGAACTTTGGGTGATGTTGGAGTTGTCAGTTTTCAAGATACCAAGCCGCTTTCTGCAAAAACTGGCGGGTTAATTCTTACCAATGATGATCAAATTGGAATAAACATCGACCTCGTATTAAAGGATGTAAAAACTCAGCATAGGATCTGGCAAATTTATTTCGCATCACTTTTTCGAAAATTAGCTACCCGACACTGGATATACCCCTTCTCACTGGCTGCTTACAAACTGTTGATTGGAGAAAGATTTTATGAAATCGTGGAGGCTCCAGAAAAACCTGAAACGGAATACTTTCGTAAATGTTCACCTTTCAGCGTGGAGTTGATCCTGAGTCAATGGGACACATTTGATAAAAATATTCATCGACGACAAAAAATTGCCAGCAGATACTCGGAAATGCTCGAAGGCCATTCAGCCTTTGAAATTCCATTTGTTCCATCAGGGATTGAACCGGCATGGATTCAATTTCCGCTGCTGGTCAGAAACAAGCAACATTTCTATCGGTATATGCAGCGGCATGGCATAGATGTCACCTGGACATATCGTTACAATTGTGCTGAAGAATTTGGCCAACGAAATTGCCCAATTTCCGAGAGGATCGCCAGATCGATCGTAAGTTTACCCTGCTATCCAGATTTGAAAGATTATGAGGTTCAAAAGGTATGCCAGATTGCTTCAGAATATACTGATCCTCTTGGATAAGGATATTCCTTTATGAAAATTTGAATTATCTTGAATAACAGATATTTCTAGCTCTCAAAATGACCATGTTAAAAAGTAGTTCTTCATGACAGGGTGTTTTCATGATGATTCCTCGATACGAACCTACTTATTCATTTGCAGAAATCCACCGCAGTTTCTTTCAGGCATTACGGAATAACCGGACAGGTGTGCTTGAAGCTTACTTGAAAGACTATTTCCGGGTTAAGCATGTTTTTCTCATGAAAAGTGGAAGATCTTCGCTATTCGTAATATTGAAAGCACTCAACCGGCCTGGAAAAGTATTAATGCCAGCATACAACTGCAGAAATGTTCCAGAATCTGCCTGGTTTGCAGGGTATTCACCCTTGCTGCTGGATCCAGATCTGGACACTTTGAATGTGCAACCGGAGAAATATCTTGACCGAATGTCAGAAAATGTCAGTGCCATCTTTGCTATCAGCCTGTTTGGTATTCCTTACGATGTGCGACCTCTTGTGGATGCTGCACGTAATAAAGGAATTCTTCTGGTGGAGGATGCTGCTACTGCATTAGGAAGCCGAGTGGGCGGACGCATCACAGGCACGATTGGTGATGTTGGGGTGATCAGTTTTCAAGATACAAAACTGCTTTCTGCTAATACTGGAGGTGTAATCATTACCAATAACGACCAGATCGCACAGAAAATATCAACATTTCTTGAGAATGTGCCTATGGAGGATGAGATCTGGCGAAATTACCTTTCCACTATGTTTCATAAATCAGCCACCAGACATTGGATCTATCCCATTACACAACTTACTCACCGGATAATGAATGGTGAGGCGATGTACGAAATAGTTCCCCCTCCAACAGCAACAGCACCTGGTTACCTGGCCAGGTGCTCGGCATTCAGCGTGGAACTTATCATGAATCAATGGCAAAACCTTGACTGGAATATTCGTAGAAGGCGCTGGATTGCTGGTCGATATACACAGGCGCTTTCCGGTCGAGATACTTTTCGAATTCCAGTAATCTCTGAAGAAATTGAACCAGTATGGATTCAGTATCCCTTACTAACAAAAAGAAAGTTCGAGTTTTTCAAGTATATGCAGAGCCGAGGCGTAGATCTCACCTGGTCGCACCGATACTCCTGTGCTGAAGAATTCCATCAAGCTGATTGTCCGAACGCTGAAATCATTGCCAGGTCAATTTTGAGTTTACCCTGCCACCCTGGGTTAACAGATGCAGAGGTAGACAAGGTTTGCCAGATCATTGCTGACTATGCTGATAGGCGTGGATAGGAGTCATCCATGAATCCTGAGACTTTTGCTGAATGGATAAGGCGGCAGGGTTACAAGGTTTATCACACAAAATCCAGCTACTGGTATAACGCAGGTCCGGGGGTGTATCAAGCCTTTCCTTATCACTGGCAGATTGATCCTGACGACGATGAGTTACGGGAACTGATGCACCAGAGTGGAGCAATTGCAGTTCGCTATTCCAAACCATATTCGTGCAAGACAGGAAAGATCAGTTATCATGTCATCGCAAAACCACCTTATGAATTTGAATCTTTTAGATCTCAAGGGAAAAATGGCATCCGCAAGGGTTTATCTCAATGTAGAATTGAGCAGGTTTCATTTTCAAGGTTAGCAGAGGAAGGTTGGAAATTACAGCAAGACACCCTGACCCGCCAGCAACGATCGAAGTGCATGACGCGCGAGCAATGGGAGAGAATCTGCCTTTCTGCTGAAGGATTACCAGGGTTTGAGGTTTGGGCCGCAATTGTTGGCGAATCGCTGGCAGCAACGGTCATCACAGCCAGGATTGATGATACCTGGACAATCCCATACGCACAAAGCCTGCGAGAATATCTGTGTTTACACGTCAATAACGCACTTTTTTACACCGTTTGTTCCGACTTTCTCAACCGTCCAGGGATCAATCAAGTTTTTACGAATCTTCATTCGCTAGATGCACCTGAAAGTGTAGATGAGTTTAAATTCCGTATGGGATTGATTCCCAAACCAGTAAGGCAGCAAATTTATTTCAATTCATGGTTTCGGCCATTTATCGGAAAGTTCACATACAGGTTGGTAAAACTGATCCAAAATTCAAATCCCTTCAATCCATTCTGGACAAAAACGGAAGGAATTTTTCGATTCTATATTGAAGGAAAACTACCACCTGAGAAGCAATGTTTACCTGAAAGTCTGATCAATGATCTTCTTCTTGAATCCTAGAATTTGTGAATTCAAAGGATTTGAACATGGTAACCAACAGAGATTGTCAACTGGGGCAATTGAATCAAAACAGCAGGCGGATATGGTTTGAGACTAATCACCCGCAAGGTTTTATTCTATTCATCCTATCAAAGGTATGGAATCGAGGAGTAAAACCATTTCGAGCGTGGTTGTTCCGTCTTTTTCAACCAAAAAAGGTCAACCGCAAACAGCCATCTACTTCTCAATGGGTTGACTCCAATCCAGTCGAATTTCATCCTGGTGATATCGTTCGAGTCAGAACAAGGGAAGAGATCGAACCCATGCTGGATGCAGACAGGAAGTTCCGCGGTTGTACTTTCCTGGATTGTATGTGGGCATATTGTGGGACGACACAAAAGGTGTTTAAGCCCTTGCATCGCTTTCTTGATGAACGCGATTTTAAGTATAAAAGAGTTAATGGTGTCGTCATCCTCGAAGGAGTCTTCTGTGACGGCGTTTTAGTTTTTGGGCAATGTGACCGCAGTTGTTTTTTGTTCTGGCGCGAAGAATGGCTGGAAAAGCTTTCGTCGTAGGAGCGTAAAAATATGCCACAGGATTCAATCCTTCAACTGATTGGCAATATCCCGATGCTTCAACTCTCAAAGATGTCATCGGGCAATGTATTTGCCAAAGCAGAATTTCTCAACCCGGGTGGAAGTATTAAGGATAGGGTCGCCCTGTACATCATTGAAAAAAATATACAGAACGGAATCCTAAAGAAGGGTATGACGATAATCGAGGCTACTTCAGGGAATACAGGGATTGGCCTAAGTCTGGTGGGTGTTCAAAAAGGTTTCAAAGTGGTGTGTATCATGCCTGAAAATGTATCTGAAGAACGCAAACGTATTATTCAGGCTTTTGGCGGTCGATGCCTTTTTTCGCCGGCGGAAGAAAACCTCACCGGATGTTTAAACATGTTACATGATATTGTTAGCCAAGATCCAGAAGCATACTTCGTGGTCAACCAGTTTGAAAATCCAGACAATCCAGAAACTCATTACCTGCAGACCGCACCTGAAATCTGGAAAGACATGCGGGGAGAAGTAGATTTTTTTGTGGCTGGAATTGGAAGTGGCGGGACGCTGCAGGGAATTGGTAAGTTTCTCAAGGAAAAGAATAAGAATATTAAGATCGTCGCTGTTGAACCGCGCAACAGTGCTTCTCTGCTGGGGCGTGAACCCGGGCTTCATATGATTCAGGGGATTGGTGATGGATTCACCCCAAAGGTCGTCGACAAAAATCTGATCGACATGGTTGTCACAGTCTCTGACGACGAAGCAATTGAGACAACCCGCAGATTGGCTCGAGAAGAAGGTTTGTTGGTGGGAACTTCTTCAGGTGCGAATACCCACGCTGCATTGCACCTGGATAATCATAGAAACAAAGTGGTAACCGTACTGCCGGATCGTGCGGAAAGATATTTCAGCACATCGTTACTATAAAAATGAATTCGTTTTCCTGAACAAATCCTGTTTGAGAATGGCCAGGAAAATATGAAAAAGCGATTGATCGGCTTTTGCTTGATCATCATGGCCGGAATTAACATTTTCGTTGCTGTATACCCGGTTAAAGCACAATTGTCAGAATTGCCTGTGGAACTGTCACGTACAGTTGATCTAGGCCGTCTCGGCATTGTTTCACCAATCGGCTTGACTTTTGACGAAATCTCAAATTCATTTATCGTTTTTGAAGGTACGGATCCTGCGGAAGAAAAAGTTGTCCTTTCCAAAGTGAAGCTTTTTGAAAAAGAGAGAGCTTTCACCCAAATTATTAATGTTGATTGCGAATCATTTTCACACTTTACATTAGATCCATTGACACAGACAGCATATTTTTACGATAAATCCAATAAAAAAATTGTCAGGATGGAATCCATCGGGAATGATTGGCTGGTTGTGGACTCGATAAATACAGAAAAGGTAGGCGTTTTTTCAATACTTGGAATGACCATCGATCCATTAAATCATGGTCTAAGAATCCTGGATGCGTCAGCTTCCAGAGCAATCACACTGGATAGAGAACGATGGACTGATTTTTCTCAGGAGGTGATCTCTTCTGAAAACTTGATCACCGGGATAAATTTGCAAAAGATAATAGCATTCACTGTTCATCCGGTAACTGGTATTACTTACCTCTTACTCTCTAAACCAGAGCAGGTCATTGAATTATCACCTTCTGGTGAGATTGGGAAGGTTTGGGATGTGAGTTCATTAGGGTTCATTAATCCAATTGGTATTGTTTTTGCTCCCACTGGAGACCCGACTGACAATAAAAACAACCTTGCTCTCAATATTTTGGATTCAGGTGTGAGAGGAGCATCAGATAAATCCTCAAACGCGAAGATTCTTGAAATCTCTTTTAATCTGACATCTGTGGAACCAATGGCTGAGGTGTTCCCGATCGGGATTACCAATAGTGTTCAGCTTTCTCTATGGAATCCTCCAAGCCCTGATACAGCAGGGATTGCTTATTGGCCCGCATCGGATGGTTTGTTGATCAGTGATTCAGAGGTGGACGAGATTCCAGCGCTGTTCACCGGGAAGAATGTATTTACGTCCACGCTGGGTGGAGTGTTGACTGGAACCTGCACGACAACTGTGTTCACCAATGAACCCACAGGTGTCGCAGTTAATGATCAAAATGGCCACATTTTCTTTTCAAGCGATGATGCCGGGAAAGTATTCGAATTAAATATGGGTGAAGACGATCAGTATTGTACGGCAGATGACACCTTAACCAGTTTTAGTACCCGATCATTCAGTAGTTATGACCCGGAGGGGGTTGCATATGGTGCAGGTAATCTTTATATTGCGGATGGTGAGGGAAGTGAAATTTATATCGTCTCAGCCGGTGAAAACGGCGTGTTCGATGGTATTTCACCAACCGGAGATGATCTCGTTACCCATTTTGATACTTATATTTTTAATTTGAAAGATCCAGAGGGCATTGAGTATAACGCTGACCGCAACACAATCAATGTTGTTGGGAATTATGGCGTAAAAGCAATTATCGAAACAGATCAAACTGGTAATTTGATCGCCAGTTATGATCTAACCTCATTACCCACGACCGTGCGGTCAGGGTTGGCTTATGGCCCTGCCAGTGACAATTCTGGTGAAAGACATTTTTATCTCGTTTCACGTGGAGTTGACAATAGCACTGACCCTGATGAAAACGATGGGATGTTGTTCGAGATCAATACGTTTCAGATGATCGCCACCTCCACACCGCAGATGACAGCTACAGCAACCAATACCCTTACCCCATCACTGTCACCTACTATAACAGCCACACAAACCGCGACATCTACTCTTATTCCTACAATGACTTTCACAGAAACGGCTACGATTACTCCAAATATGGCACCTTTTGTTGATGCGGGACCAAATCAGGCAGTAATTTTGCCGGAGGTGGCCATCCTGGATGGGACAGCCAGTGATGACGGAAATCCTAACCCACCTAACACTCTTTCGGCGATATGGTCATTCGTGAGTGGCCCTGGTCTGGTAAATTTTGATAACTCGAATGCGATCGATACCACAGCCAGTTTCAGTCAGCTTGGCACTTACGTACTGCAATTGAGCGTGAATGATGGAGTATTGACTTCGACAGACACTGTTACTGTGGTGGTCATGTCTTTTGGAGAGTCAAACGTTTTCGAAAAGCGTATTGCTGCTGGTAACGACGATGCTGAAGAATCAGCTACAGGAATGATGTATCGGACCAGTTCTGATTTAGAGTTGGTATACGACACCAGTCTACAGACTGTCGGGCTGTATTTTTCAAGTTTGAATATTCCCCAAGGTGTGAGAATTACCAACGCATATATCCAGTTTAAAGCATATAAAAAAACTTCTGAAACGACATCCCTGTTCATCAATGCCCAGGCTGCAACTAACCCCAGTACTTTCTCGGCAGCCAATTATGACATATCCTCCCGACCTCGAACGACCGCGTGTGCAACATGGAATCCACCACCGTGGACGGTGATTGGTGAAACAGGTATCAACCAACGCACCAGTGATTTGAGCAGCGTGGTTCAGGAAATCGTAAACCGATCAGATTGGGTGATTGGTAATTCTGGGGTGTTTATTATCACTGGAAGTGGTAAGCGAGTAGCACGAGCGTACAACAGCGATCCAGCAGGCGCACCTCTATTGCATATCGAGTTTCAACCCTCAGGGGTTTCTCCCACTCCTTCAACGACGAATACTTTTACCCCCACCTCCACATATCCTGCTACTGCCACTCCAACAGCTACCAGTACCTTTACGCTGACTCCAACGCTGACATTTACCTTTACTCCATCATTTACGATTCCATCAACATATACACCGACCCAAACCCCAACTATTATAGAAACCCTTACACCAACAGTTACCAGCACTATTACAGACACACCAATTGTTACCTTGACTGATACTCCAACTCTGATGGTAACTGATACACCCACAATGGCAGCAACAGATACTCTCACACCTTTGGTGACTGATACTCCAACATTAACTGCCACAGAAGCATACACACCAACCGCAACAGATACTCTAGAACCGACAGCAACAGAAACACCGACAGCAACAGTCACTCTCACGCCCACAGTGACGGATGATCCAACACCGACAGCAACAGTCACTCTCACGCCCACAGTGACGGATGATCCAACACCAACAGCAACAGTCACTCTCACGCCCACAGTGACGGATGATCCAACACCAACAGCAACAGTCACTCTCACGCCCACAGTGACGGATGATCCAACACCAACAGCAACATATACGCATACCCCATCTCTTACCAGCACTCCATCACTTACACCAACATTGACACCAACACCTTCCTTGACAGCCACTACTCAGTTGAACGAATCACCATTTGTGTATGCTGGGGTTGACCAGATGGTCATTCTTCCGGCAATGGCAGAGTTAGATGGGTTTGCCAGTGATGATGGATTGCCGGTTCCACCAGGAGCATTAACATGCCTCTGGAGTGTGGTCAGCGGGCCGGGAAGTGTTATTTTTGACAACGCTGATCAGGTTGACACAACGGCACAGTTCTCAACACCGGGCAGTTATGTACTGCAACTCAGTGTTTCTGATGGTCAATATCATTCATCAGATGAAATTTCGATCCTGGTCGGGCAATCCCATTCGTTTGTCAGGAAGATTATTGATAAATACGATGAAGCGGAAGAAAACGCATCTGGGTACGTATATCGAACCAGCACTGATCTAGAACTGGTTTACGATAAGACCCTGCAAACAGTTGGAATGCGCTTCACCGGAATAACGATTCCGAAGGGCTCGATCATAACAGTTGCGTATATCCAGTTTACAGTGGATTCGGCCTCTTCAGAAACGACATCACTGATCATTAAAGCCCAGGCAGCTGACAATCCGGGGGCGTTTACTTCGATTGCGTATGATGTTTCGACAAGGCCTGTGGGAGTTGCATTTGTGGCCTGGGACCCCGTTCCCTGGCTGACCTCCGGTGCAGCGGGGGTCGATCAAAGGACAACAGATCTAAGCGGTTTGATCACAGAAGTGATCAATCGTTCTGGATGGGCATCTGGTAATTCTATTGTGTTCATCGTCACGGGTACCGGACGCAGAGTTGCGGTCTCGTATTATGGTATTCCAACTGCTGCTCCTGAATTGTATATCGAATATATCAGCTTCCAATAAACAACTAAAAATCGAATTTATAGAATTGAGGTTGAATGATACGGACTCCAGCTTACTGGTTTGCTCGTTTTAACCTTAATCGTGATCGAATATCACAGAAGATCGGTCTCATGTTCAAGCGTGTCTTTGATGTGGTATTCTGCACGCTTGGATTGATCGTGCTATCTCCGTTCTTCCTGTTCATCGCTGTGTTGATCAAAATTGGATCTCCTGGGCCCATTTTTTATCGTGGAAAACGAATGGGTAAAGACAACGTTCCCTTTAACATTATTAAATTTCGAACAATGTATGAAACACCTGCCAGTTACATGGGTCCTAAAGTAACCTGCAGTGATGATCCGCGGGTTACCCGTGTGGGAAGATGGTTGAGAGATACCAAGATCAATGAATTTCCTCAATTGTGGAATGTGATCCGCGGTGACATGAGTCTTGTGGGACCCCGGCCGGAAGATCCAGAGATTGTGGCTGGCTGGAGTGAAGAGGAGCGCAGAGAGATTCTTTCCGTTCGCCCCGGAATTACCAGTCCGGCGAGTGTGATCTACCATGATGAAGAAAAGCTGATGGATCTCAGAAATGTAATGGGTATCTACCTGGATGAGATCTTACCCAAGAAGCTTCGTCTGGATATGCTATATACACGGCATCGCTCATTTTTCGCAGATCTGGATATTCTCTTCCTGACTGCCCTGATCGTTTTTCCACGGTTGTTGAAGCGTTCTATACCAGATACTGCATTTTTCTCCGGGTGGATTCAACGCCTGGCGAACCGTTTTATTTCATGGCTGGTAGTGGATACATTGACAGCATTTGTGGCGATTTCCGTCATTGGCGTTTTCTACAGGAATCAGGCTCCGCTGAACTGGGGGTTCACTCCCTTATTGATATTCACGATCCTCTTTTCTTTTCTCTTTGGTATCGCGAACGCTTCCTGGAGGTTAGACCGGGTAATGTGGTCGCGCGCGACCCTGCCTGATGCAATGAAACTGGTGATTACCGGTGGAGTGATGACAATTGCGATGATGGTTTTGAATCATAGTCAAGGAATTTATTACTGGCTTCCTTACCCTGCGCTGCCACAATCCATGCTCTTCACGATTGGACTGTTAACGACGATTGGCTTTCTCTTCACACGGTTTCGAGTTCGGTTTTTTGATGCCCTTACTGGCGGCTGGGCTATTCTGAACAATCCTTCAGCGGCGTTTGGTGAAAGGGTGCTTATTGTTGGCTGTGGAGAAGAATCTAAGCTGGCGCTGTGGCTCTTGCACCGCAGTTATTTTAGATATGCGTTCAAGATCGTTGGCATGGTAGATGAAAATCCGTGTTTGAAAGGGATGAAGATAGAGGGTTGCACGGTTTTAGGAAACCTCAAGGATTTGCCAGAATTGATCAAGAAACATCATGTAGGGCTGCTCATCAGTACAGTTCAAGTGAGCAAGCTCGAACAGGTTAAGAAGATGAATCATTCATTTCTTCGCGTTGTCGCTTTAGATGAAATCTTGGGCGCTTTGTATCATGTGTTGCTTCAACCAGTCACCACGCTGGAATACTCGCAATGGACAAGTTCTTTAATCGGGAGAAGGATACGCAATGGATGATGCATGGTTGAATAAGAAAGTCTTGGTCACTGGAGCTGGCGGGTTTATCGGCAGCCACCTGGTGGAAGCGCTGGTACTGCGTAACGCCAATGTGCGAGCGATGGTGCATTACAACTCTCGAGGCGACCTGGGTCTGCTCCGCTATGTACCATCTGACATTCTGGAAAAAGTTGACATCATCGGGGCCGATCTGCGAGATGCTTATGCTGTGCGTTCAGCAGTCAACGATTGCGAGGTTGTGTTTCATTTAGGCGCATTGATCTCAATTCCATACTCCTATGTTCATCCCGGAGAAGTGGCTGAAACCAATATTCTGGGGACTATGAACGTGCTGCTGGCTTGCCGCGATCTTGGAGTAAAACGCCTGGTGCACACATCCACTTCTGAAGTGTATGGAACTGCGCAATATGCACCGATCGATGAAAAGCATCCGCTTCAGGCGCAATCTCCTTATTCGGGGACGAAAATTGCAGCCGACAAGCTTGTAGAAAGTTTTTACCGTACATACGGCATGGATGTGATCACGGTGCGGCCGTTTAATACTTATGGCCCCCGCCAGTCTGCCCGCGCTGTGATCCCAACGATCATCACCCAGGCGCTTGCTCGAAAGACCATTTACCTTGGCAATCTTGAAACCATCCGCGATTTTACGTTTGTCGGGGATACCGTAGAGGGGTTCATCATGGCCAGCGAAAGTGAACGCGTCACAGGCAAGACGCTCAATCTTGGAACGGGAACAGAGATCAAGATCGGAGCAATCGCCCAGAAGATTATCGAACTCACAGGCAGCACGGCAACGGTTGAAATCGATCCAGAACGGTTCAGACCAAAGGATTCAGAGGTTTTTCGTTTAATTTCAGACCATACATTGATGACTGAGCTGACTGGCTGGCGGCCGCTGGTATCACTCGATGATGGATTATCTCGCACCATTGAGTGGATCAGCCGCCATCTGAATAATTACAAGATTGGCAAATACGCAATTTAAAGTGAAATTGAAAAGGAGGGAATATGAAAGGGGTAGTGCTCGCTGGTGGGAAAGGCACCCGGCTCGCACCTTATACAAAGATCTTGCCAAAGCCATTGATGCCGATTGGGGATATGCCGATCCTGGAAGTGATCCTTCATCAGATGAAGGTGGCAGGCATTCATGATGTGGTGCTTACTGTTGGGCATCTTTCTGAATTACTCCATGCTTTCTTCAATGACGGGAGTCGTTTTGGTTTACATATAACCTACAGTTTTGAAGATAAACCACTGGGAACTGCTGGACCCATTGCATTAATTAAAGATTTGAATGAGACATTCCTGGTGACAAACGGCGATGTCTTAACCACGCTCGATTTTCGCGATTTGATCCAATTTCATAAATCTCAGCATGCGATCACGACTATTGCTGCTCACCGACGTCAAGAGAAAATCGATCTCGGTGTGATCCAATTCAATGGTACCTCGCAGGTGATAGGGTATTCTGAGAAACCGACTTTTGACTTTATGGTGAGCATGGGTATCTATGTTTTTGAACCGGAAGTGTTGAATTATATTCCTGCGGGGGAATACCTTGATTTTCCCGATCTTGTGAAGAAAATGGTCGCCGCAGGAGAACGAGTGGTGGGATTGCCGTTTAATGGGTATTGGCAAGATCTGGGAAGACCCGCAGATTATGAACGCGCTGCGATCGATTTTGAAAATATGCGGCATGAATTTCTCAAGGAGGAATAGGGATGACGTGGCGTATTCCGCTGGCTGATGTTAATCTCGGTGAAGAAGAAGTTTCAGCGGTCACCAGTGTGTTAAGAAGCCGCTGGTTAACAATGGGAGCAGTCACTCAAGAATTTGAGGAGGCTTTCAAGGACTATTCAGGTGCGAAGTATGCGCTTGCTGTGACCAATGCCACAACCGCGCTGCATATGGCTTGCCTTGCTGCAGGTTTGAAGTCGGGTGATGAGGTTATCCTCCCGTCTTTGACTTTTGTGGCAACGGCAAATGCAATTTGCTACACAGGTGCTACTCCGATTTTTGCTGAAATCTGTGGGGAAAATAATCTGAATATAAGTGTCAAATCGATCGAGTCTAAGATTACCTCAAAAACTCGCGCAATCATGGTTGTGCATTATGGTGGATATGCCTGTGACATGCCGGAAATCATGCGCATAGCTGATGCTCATGGATTGACCGTGATAGAAGATGCTGCACACGCCAGCGGGTCATTTCTTGACTCGAGGATGCTTGGAACCTGGGGCAAGGTCGGCTGCTACAGCTTCTTTTCGAATAAGAACATGACTACAGGCGAAGGGGGAATGGCAGTTACGAATGATAAAAATATTTTTAAAAAATTATCGCTTATCCGCTCTCACGGAATGACCAGCCTGACCTGGGACCGGCACAGAGGGCATGCATGGAGTTATGATGTTGTTGACCTCGGATACAACTATCGAATCGATGAAATGCGGGCGGCTGTTGGTTTGGTGCAATTACGTAAGCTGGATTCGTTCAATGAAAAACGACGGCAAATCACCAATTTGTATATCGATCTATTGCACGAATTTTGCCCGGAAATCACAATTCCATTTGAAAACCACCCCGGTAACTCAGCCTGTCATCTGTTCGTGATTCTGTTACCTGAAGGAATTGATCGATCAGGTTTCATGGAACAGATGAAATCTGCAGGAATACAAACCAGTATTCATTATCCATTAATCCATAAGTTTACTTATTATAAAAACGATCCATTGGTTGCGTGTCAAAATTTGCCATTAACTGAAAAGATAGCTGAGCGTGAAGTTACTCTTCCGCTTTACCCAGGATTAACGGAAGAAGATGTGATCTACATCGTTCAAACGATCTCGCGAGCACTTCATCGTTAATCTTTCTACTACCTGTTGCTGGAGGACAAAATGGAATTCAAGGATGTTGTTAAGTTTATCATCCGGCATTATCGAATCCTCATATTGGGTTTGATCCTTGGTGGAGCCATGGGGTTGATCTATACCCTTTCATCTCCTGCGCCATACGAAGCCACTTCCAAAATTCTGATTAGTCGTAACAAGTCAGATAAAGAGTCTGATTTTGGGTATTTGACTGACCAGCAATTAATCCAGACGTACGCTTACATTCTAAAAACGCGGCCTATTCTGGATCTGGTAAATGCACAAATTAATGGGAAGGTTGATCCAGATAATGTTCGTGTAAGCCAGGTTGCAGATACTTTGATCCTCCAGATCGCAGTGCGTGATCAAAATCCCCAAAAAGCCGCCTATATCGCGAACGCATTTGCCAAAGCTATGGTTACCCGCAGCAATCAGTTGCAGGAAGAGCAATACAAACTCGAAGAAGCGGGGTTAACCAGCCAGATCAATTCCATCCGCACCCAGATCGATGAACTGCAGGCACAATACGACAATCGTGAAATTACCGTCAATCAATCGATTATAGATGATGTCGATAAACAGATCCTGGCGTATCGTAACGAAATACTGACACTACAGAAAGAAATCTCGCTGATTAAAACTCCCACTAATCTGGAACAGGAATCTTATATCATTGAGCGAAAAACCAGGTTAGAAGAAATACAGCCATTGCTGGTAATGTATCAGGAAATCCGTACCAACCTTGAATATCTCGGAAGACCATATCAAAGTGGAAGCGCGCCTGAAGATACGACATTGTCACGACTAAAAACCACAATCGATCAATACCAGGAGGTAAACCTGACACTCTTGAATTCGTTAGAGAAGATTCGATTGGAAAAAGTGCAAAGTGAACCTACAGTACAGACTATCGAGGAAGCGGCTGTTCCGACTGACAGAACTTCTCTAGTGTTTGTGATGAATCCGGTAATCGCAAGTGGAGTTGGATTAATCATTGCCATACTCTTAGGGCTGTTCCAGGATCGTAAGGGATTGAAGGTTGCCAACCAGCAACAACTATTAAAGAACCTGGGGCTAGAAGTCGTTGGTTCTATTCCACCAATTCCTGCCTTAAAAGGTAATGCAGGACTTAATTCAAATATTTCTGTGGAAGATGAGGAAATGAAGCCGTTTCATATCTTGCGAGCTTTCCTCGAATTTCACAGAATCAGAAATCCATACAAGAGCCTGCTTGTTACAAGCTTTGCCATTGGTGATGGTAAATCAACTGTAGCGTCTGCTCTGGCAGTTAATTATGTTCTGGGCGGCGACCCTATCGTTCTGGTGGATGCCAATTTTTCGAATGCCAGTCAACATATCTGGTTTAGAACGGGAAAAGATACAGGGTTGAGTGACATTCTTTATCGAAATCAAGCGTTTGATAAGCAATTCCTCAAGAATACCTCTTTTGAAAATCTTAAAATTCTCACGGCTGGTGAGTATTCGCCGATATCCATGCAGTTGATCGATCCACAGAAAATGGTAGAACTCCTTAAGAACGCTGAAAATGCTTTAAAACTTGTCATTGTTGACGGTCCCCCATTATCAGATCTCAACGCAATGCTGTTAGCATCTGCAGTGGATAAAATCCTTTTAGTGATTCGTACGGGAGTCTATGCGTTGGATGGATTGGCAGAGACTCTCAACGATCTAGGAGTTGATCGGAATAAGATTCTGGGTGTTGTTCTTAATGAACCAGTACCTGGGGCGGCTGAAATTTCTTTTGGAGAGGATGAAATTTCTACTCGTAAATTTGAAGAAACACGTCTTGAACTGAATGTCATCAGTGAAGCCAAGTCGTCTTCTCAACCTTTGAATGAAGAATTGGTTCGATTGGATATTTCTTCTGAAAATGACCAATCATTAATGACTGGAGAACCAGAAATCATGCCGTCACAACCGAAGGGTGGTGATGAACCGGGTGTCGTCGATCAATCTGAATTCGTATCTGATTCTTCACAAGAACATGTCGTGTCACGTTTGTTCCATTTCCCGGGGATTTTTGGGAGAAAGCAAGAGAAGAATGTGGGCATTTCTTCTGCTGACGTACCTCGAGAAAAAACAGATGGACAAATAGATGAAAGGGTTGAACCTTTTCTTTCTGAAGATGTTTCCATTCAATCCACAGGTGAGAATCCTATTGATGATATGCCAGCAATCTCGCAGGGATTAGATGAAACCAGATCTATCCTATCCTGGTTAAAATTCTGGCGAAAACCTAAGGAGCCAGAAACAACCAGAACCAATGATTTGACTGGAGAACTACCTGAAAAGATCGAAGGTAATGAAATAAAAACAGACGATAGCAAGTTATCTGACCTGGTTGAAAATGGATCTTCCTCATCGATCTTTCAAATTTCGAGTAGTAAAAAAGACTCTGAAAGGAATTTTGACCCCAATACAAACCTAACTGATTCCCTGACGGAGATTATAAATCCAGTAAAACAGGCTCGAGATCCAATTTTTGAGAAGGTTAAACATTCGTTGGATCCATTATGGAACCAACTGCAAAAGGTAATGCAGGCGAAGAAAGGAATGACCGCAGAAACTGAAGTGGTTGATAAAGTGAATAGGATAATGGCTTCAGAACTTGAAACACAGATGCCTGAAGAAGTCGCTCTGGATAGTCAAAAAAAGATGGGCGTTGTTGACGAACCTCAAACCCAAATCAAGCCAAAGCGAACCAAAAAAGAGGTGGTGTTAACCGATACACAACTGGAGATTCCGGTAATTGTTGAGGCGACTGGGAGCAATAAAAAATCTTCTAAAGTAAGCGGAGAATCAAAATTATTCGATGAGGCAGTCAGTTCTAAAAAGAGAGCAAGCAGAGGCAGACCACGAAAAAATCAAGAACAGGAACTCGAACCTGATGTTCTAATAACGAGTTCCACACAATTTAAATCCAGTGTCCGTGGCAAGCATGGAAAGGATCAGATTTCCAACACTATTGCGGAAAAAACCAAGAATGCTGATACGGCTAACCTTAAAAAGAAAAACAGCGCCAAGAAAATCAGCGGGGTAACCGCTGGTTCTAACGCAGTGGAAAATCTTTCTAAACCACACAAAACGGGTTCCAGTGCAGTCAAGAAAAAATCACCACCATCATCATCTTCGAAAAAGACAGCCAAAGAAAAGAAGAAAGTTGTTATTGGTGCAGATCTAAACTCACGAGATCATGAAATCTGAGAAAATACCTCAATTTAGAAAACGGATGACGGTAAACGTTATCCGTTTTTTTCTGCTTTTTTCTGGTCTCTTATTTGATCATCATAATGTGACCAATGCTGAATTTGTGTACTGGGATTGCTATAATGATTTTATCCAAAGTGTATTAAACGACGCACGGAGGATCAGATGAAGCAAATTATTGTGATCTTGATTTGTTTTTGCTTACTGGCATTGCCAATGTCTGTAAGTGCTGATATCGCTCCTCCGGCTGAACCACCCGGAGCGAACCCTAAACCTGGTAATGAATCAACCCAGGTACGATGACTTCCGAGATGATTCTGATTGAAATCCTTGAGGATACTTCAATGGAATCCCGGTATGTTGCTACAGCCACTGCCGGTCAAGAACCAGAGACCCTTGGCCTCGCCAAAGTAACAGCGAGTTTTAATATGCGCAATCTTGGAAAGTTACCTGAAACTATGGCGGTCCGGTTTCCTGTGGGGACAGATGATGGCAGAGGAAATAATGTTGAACTGCGGGATGTGAAGATTGCAGTTGATGGAATGCCGGTCAATATGCGCAGGATCATGGCTGAAGATCCGTTAGAGAGGGTACCGCAGGTACCGTGGGTAGAATTTGATGTATTATTCCCGGTACAGACAGATGTGGTCATTAAAGTGCAGTACATTCTTGAGGCAGCCGGTGAGCTGCCCTATATACGATTTGATTACGTGTTTTCTACCGGGGCTGCATGGAAAGGAACGATCGGAAACGCCGAGCTGACGGTTCGTTTCCCTTACAAGGTAAATATATTGAATTACATTCCCGGCAGTGAATATGGAAATGTACGTTATATCCCGGGGGGGATCCGCTGCGAGAATCAGATCAACTGGGTGTTCACCAATTTCGAACCAGATGCCGATGACAATTTTTCAATTACCCTTGCGGCTCCATCTGTCTGGCAGCAAATTCTTCTGGAGCAAAGCCGGGTAAAAGCCAATCCTGATGATAGTGAAGCCTGGGGTAGGCTTGGGAAGTTGTATAAATCTCTGGTGATGTCTTCGCATGGTGGTAGAGGTTTTAGGGATTATGTACTAGAGGAAGACCCGGGTGTACAGGAATTGTTTGATCTTGGTGTTAACGCTTATGAGAATGCAATTACACTTGCACCCGATGATGCTTTGTGGCATGCCGGTTACGCAGAACTGCTGGGGTTTTACGCTTATCACGCAAAATATGAAGGGATTGACACAGCGCAAATTACAACAAGGGCTCTTGAGCAGATTAAACTTGCGTTAGATCTAGATTCCGAAAATGAAACAGTCAGGGATATTGAATACACTCTGGAGTTTTATTTCCCGCAGGGGATTGTGAGCGAAAATGGCGTATACGATTTTCCATGGCTGACAAGAACTCCTGTAATTGAGACCATGACCGTAACATCAACTGATCTGACCGCTATACCAACAATGACTTCCGAAATTATCCATCTTACAGATACCCCGATGCCCTCAACAACCCCGGAGGTGGAGCAGCAGGACAATCTTCCGCTCTGCGGCACATTATTGCTGGTGCCGTTTATCTTGTTAATCGGATTGAAACTTCAAAAAACGAAACTACATTAGAATTGTATTTATGAACCTCCAACATAGAAGAAAATTAGCAATCGTTGCTGTCATATTCCTTGCATTGGTATTGATAAGAATTCCATTTTATCTAACACACCATATCCAGGAAGATGCATACATTACACTACGTTGTGCAAAAAACCTGGCCGAAACGGGAATTTACGGGTACAACCCGGGTGAACGTGTTAGTGCATCGACATCTCATCTTTATGTGTTTCTCGCTGCAATCGTGCGTTTGGTAGCAGGTAAAAACGCTTTCATAACGGTTGTACAGGTGGTCAATACTATTCTGTTTGTTGCGGGTAGTTATTTCTTGGCGAGAGTGCTTCAAAAACCCGGAAAAGGGATGTTAATACTCTGGATCATTCTATCTTTGCTTCCGGTATCTCTATTGATCAGCTATTCAGGGATGGAGACCTCTCTTCTGATTTTCATGGTCGGATTGGTTTTGTATCTGTTGCACGAACAACAGTACCATTGGCTGGCATTATTGAGTTTTGCAATGATTCCCTGGGTGCGACCGGATGCAATTGCCTGTTCTTTGATTATCCTGTTCTGGGTATCGATTCGTAGCGGTAAACCTCGCTTTGACCTGGCAGGAGCTGTACTTGCAGGGATAGGAACTTTTTTTGCCTTTAATTGGCTTTATTTTGGTGCTTTTCTCAACAATTCTATTCTTGCTAAAGAACAGAGCCGGCCTGCATTTTCAGTAGAACGGGTTTTTTCCACAGTAAAAACGGTTTTCTTTGGTGAGAATGGAGGATTATTTACCCCCATCCGAACCAAATATCTGGATCATTTCGGAGTGGTCTTTCTGTTATTGGTGGCTGTTGGGATGATTATTTTCATAATTCAATATCGTAATAACAGGCAGGTATTCTATTCGGGTCTGTCGATTATTAGTATGGCCTTGCTAATCCCAGCCGCTTATTCTTTGGGTAGGGTTGTCTTTCCATGGTACTTCTGGCCAGCAACATTCTTTGGATACGCCATTGTTTGTGCCTTGGTGGTTGATTGGCTATCAAAAAGTCGCAAAGGATACAGGCTGGCGAGTGTCATCATTGGATTGGCGGTCTTGGGGGGAATGGCTGCTCAATGGTGTTACTCGTATAGCTGGGGAATGAAGGAATATGCCTACCGGGGAGAGATCGGGATGAAACTGGCTGAATTAGCCCGTGAGAATGACACACTGTTTCTTGAACCCGCAGGGTATATCCCGTATTATTCTGGTTTGTATACATACGATGAAGCCGGATTGGGATCTCCACTAATATTACATTATCGAGATCTTTATCAGACACCATGGTGGATCCGGTTTGTCGAGGATGCACAACCGGATTGGATCATCCAACGAGAACATTTTAAGGAATTTACGACTTATCAGGGATATATATTAAACGAGACCGAACAAAGGTGGTTTTTAGACCAATACCATTTAGTAGCTGAAATTTCATATCAACCACAAGATTTCACTACGCAGCCCTTTCTGGTAAGGCTGCTATCCATGGGATCGGCTGACAGTTACCTGATCTATGAGATCAATAGATAGAAAAAAATCCGGCTGAGCCGGATTTTTTCATTTGATTAACAAATAGCTTCAATGACTTATGATTCGCAAGAATGATGGAATTATAGTCCTTTGATCAAGGAAGCGAGAGCTAGTAGCGCCAATCCGACAATGGCAAACCATATGGCATAGGTGCTCACAAATGGAATGGTTACCAGTGTGCCAACAAGGGCAAGCGCGCCCAATATGACAGCAATCCACCAGGTCAAAACTTTCGGGGGTGTGAGTTTCATTTTTTCTCCTTATGGTTTTCTAGTCTACTTTTGAGTGCAAATACTCATTAACCATTTTAGCAACCACAAGGAAAAAATCAAGCCTAGCGGAACCAGAGGCCACTCACGAGATTGGGTTCAGTTTTATCGATCACGATTAACATGAGAAGCGTTTTTTCGGGATAAATAACCTTATAGTTAACGCCGTAATAAGCCTCACGATCTTCGATATTGATCAGATCAAACGAGGTGTAATTCCCTAGTTTTCCATAGGACTTAACAATCAACGCGAATTGAGTTTCGTCCATAGCCTCTATCATTTTTTCATCGAAATCTGTGATGAAGAGGATATGATCATTGGTAGCAATGCCGTTCAATATGTGCTCAGCGTATGTTGCTGAAATTGATTTTACCTTGTCAAATTCCTCTCCTTCAGGAAGGTAAGCTACTTCTGCTTGCCTGGAACATGCCCCAAGTAGCAAGGCAAAGAGGAGTACGGTTATGGAGAATATTATTGATTTTTTCATTGGCGATCCTTTCGCAAGTATTTTCACATCTAGTATATCTGAGAATCCATAATCGCAAAGGATTCAAAATAACAGAATATTAAAAAAAACGAAAAGAAAACAAAAATAATTTAATTAACTATTGACATAATTCAATAATATTGCTATTATGATTAAAAATAATTAATAAAAATTATAAAATATTCAACGAGTCAAGAATAGAGGTTATATGAAACAAATGACCATACCGTTAAGGGAAAATGCAAAGATCGCGATCAGAGCTTCGGATGATCTTTCGATTGAAGGCACTCAAGAAAAAATTTTAACAGCAGTTGTCAGGCATGGTGAATCACTTAAGATTTCTGAACATAATGAAGGGTTGGAAATTAAGGCGACAACCGATTGCAGGCTGATGATTCCAGAGACGGCTACGGTTACAGTTGAGAAAGTTGGAGGTGACCTGGCAGTCAGTGGGTTAGCCAATCGGGTGATTGTTGGAAAAATTGGTGGAGACCTTACCTTGGAAAAACTTGCCGGCGCATCCGTTGAAATGGTCGGCGGCGATATTCGTTTTAAAAATATTTCGGGAACACTTGAGATCGCGAGGGTCGGAGGCGATCTGGATGGTGAAGGAGTGGTTGCGTTATCTTCACGCGCCGTAGGTGGAGATGCCGTGCTAATTGGGGTCACCGGTACAGTCGATTTGTCTACAGGAGGTGATGTTGATATTTCAGCAAACACTGAAAATTTGCAGCCTATGACGATCAAGGCCGGGGGAGATGTGGCATTTTATGTGGGAACAAAAGTAAACGCACAACTTGACATGTTAAGCGGTGGAGAAGAGATCAGCGTTCACGCCTGCGGTCAGGATGGTGACTGGGAAGAAGGTGTTGTATCACTTCCATTGGGAGAAGGAGGCTCTCTTGTTCGTTTGGAGGCTGGTAATGCGATCACCGTAACTGATCAAGAGTCGGCACCTCGTGATTTTATTAACTTAATTGAAGAGACGCGAGATGGATGGCGTGATTTTGGAATTGATCTGGAACGAGCAATCCGCGACAGTATGAATGCTGTTTCTGGTACCATTGAAGAAGCAGTCCGTAAAGCAGAAAAAGCCAGTGCCCTAGCAGCGATCAAGATTGATCTTTCTAACAAGGCTCGGAAAAATAAGGGCATGAACCATGAAGGTAAGCAAAAGGTGGTTGGTTTTTCGTATAACGAACCTGAAAACAAGCCTGATACCTCAAAAAGTAAAGTTTCTGATGAGGAACGTATGATGGTCTTGCGCATGTTGCAAGAAAAGAAAATCTCAGTAGAAGAAGCTGAGAAACTGCTGAATGCATTAGACCGATAAGGACATTAATATGACTTCAGATGAAAGTAAGCTTGAAATATTGAAAAAAGTTGAAGATGGAACCCTCAGTATCGAGGAAGGCGCTGATCTTCTGGGAATATTAGACCAGGCTGAAACTATTGATACTCTGGATGAATTTGTAGATGTGACACCCCCAGCAGACACTCCGCCTTTACACGAAAAAGTCGTGATTTCAGGCTGCTGGAAAGCCGCCTGGAGCATGGTCCTTGTTGGCGGTGCGGTTCTGACAGCCATTTCAGCTTACTGGATCTACCAGGGTTATCAAAAAGCCGGATTTGGCTGGGGATTTTTCCTTTCATGGATCCCTTTCATCATCGGTGTGTTGTTCACGATTTTTGGTTGGATTTTAATGGAATCACCCTGGATGCAAATCAAGGTGCGAGAACAGAGTGAGAAAAGCCGCACGAATATTAATATTGCAATACCGGTGCCAATTAAGCTGGTTTCATGGTTGGTGCGCAATTTTGGCCAGTACATGCCAGCTGGAATCCGAGAAAAAGGGGTAGATGAAATGGTTGGGGAAATCGAGCAGGCGTTTGCCCGTGGAGAGTCGCTGGTGGTGGATGTTGATGACCGAGGTGAAGGCGATGAACAAGTTAATGTGTATTTTTCCTGACAGATAATGATGAAGTAAAAACCGGCTGATATCAGCCGGTTTTTTGTTGCGGGTATAATTTGCCTATGCTTAAACGATCACTCCCAGGCTTACTATTCCTTTTCGTTTCGATTACAGTTTTGTTGATTACACTAGTGAAATCTAGAAGTGAGTCAATCATCATCCCTTTTTCAACGGCATCCGGCGAATCAGGAATCATCAACATAAAAACACCATCAAATGTATGGGCAGGTGATCAATTCACATTTTCGTCGAGAGTTGAATTTGAGACTCTGCCTGATTCACTATCTCCAATGCTGATTGGGCGGCTGGAAACCAGCGTGGAAGAATCCATCCCGCGCGGAGAGGTGATGCTTGGCTTAAATTCTAGAAAACCTGTCACACTGGAATGGACTTTAAGACCTTACCAAAAGGCTGTTTATCCAGGGACTCTCTGGTTATGGATGAACAGCAGTGGGCAAGAGAACCTGCTGCTGGCCAGGGAATTTACCATATCATCTCAATATTTTCTCGGCGTGAGGATCATGTATGTGCGTATTACTGCCAGTCTGGTGACTCTGGCCGCATTGATCATCACCGTGTATTCCTTTTTGAGAAACAAAGGAAAAGATTTATCATTAACTATGGGACGCAATTTGAGCAAAAAATAATGAACAATGAAATTTGCCTGTGATATAATCGTGAAGCATGTCGACACCAGAAGGGAACAAGAACTTGAATAAGCAAAATACGCTTAACCTGGTCATTGCGGCGGTGCTAGGACAGGTTGGGTGTCTTACGTTACTCATCATTATCGCTGCGCTTCTGGGGGGCATGGCTCTGGATGCCCGGATGGGAACAAAACCATGGTTTACCATTGGTCTGGTCGTGGCGAGCATCCCTATATCTCTGGTCTTGATGTTTTTCATTGCCCGTAAAGCGATCTCCAAGATTAAAACTGAAGGACCAAATCCATCGAAGAATGAGGAGGATAGTTTTGGAAAAGACTCATAAATGGCGATGGGGCAAGAATCGCTGGATCGTTCTGGCTCTTTTAATCCTCACAATCATCGCTGTAAATATTTATGCTCCCATTCAGCCGCATATTCAAGCAGCTGCTGAAAATCTATCCAGCGAGCCAATATTTACCCTTCCTGTTATCGGTGATTTCTACCTAACCAACACGTTGGTAGCGACGATCTTAATGGATGTCGTTATTATCATTATTGCGCTGATTGTGCGTCGCGCTGCCAAGAAAGATGAACTCGCGCCCAAGGGTTTGGCTGGTGTTTTTGAAATGCTGGTGGAGATGCTCTACAATATGACCGAATCCACCGCTGGAAAATGGACAAAGAAAATCTTTCCGTGGTTTGCGACAGTTTTGATCCTTGTTTTGTTTGCCAACCTGCTCAAACTGATCCCTGGATTTGAAACGATCGGTTTATTACATCACAGCGCGGAAGGATACGAGGCTCAATCACTGGGCGGCAACTGGTACACGATTCTGAATAGCAAAGCGGAAGAAGGTGGATTTATGGTCACCCCCTTCCTGCGAGGTGTTTCAACCGATATCAATTTCACTCTTGCACTGGCAATCATCGCTGTTACCATGACTCAGGTGATTGGTTTTCAGGCCAATGGATTCAGGTATCTGGAAAAATTCTTTAACTTCCGCACGATATTCAAAAAACCTGTTTTTGGCCTGATTGATGTTTTTGTTGGGCTTCTCGAGTTGATCTCGGAATTTTCAAAAATATTGTCATTTACATTCCGTCTTTTTGGCAACATGTTTGCCGGGATGGTCTTGATGGCGCTGGTGGCAGCAATGCTGCCTGTTTTCATGCCAGCGGGAATTATGCTGTTTGAGTTGTTCATTGGCGTTATCCAGGCGTATGTGTTCGGTATGTTAACCATGGTCTTCATGGCTCAGGCAACACAGGGACACAGCGTTGAAGAAGAACACAGTAATGCTTAATTGAGAAAATCGCAGAGGAGGCAGAGAAATAACATGAGTGGTGATATTATTGAGGCTGCAAAATTCATCGGAGCTGGATTGGCAATGATCGGAGCCCTTGGTGCGGGTATTGGTATCGGTCTCAGCGTGCAGGGTGCAGTTCAAGGCATGGCACGCAATCCTGATACCTATGGTAACCTGTTCACCAGTATGATCCTTGGAGTTGCATTCTCAGAAGCAATCGCGATTTATTGTCTCGTTATCGCGTTCTTGATGTTGTTCGTTCTCTAGTCCGCTGGTAAAGGAGTGCACTTTGGAAAAACTAGGCCTTAACCTCGGAACTCTTTTAGTTCAAATCATTAATTTCGCCATCATCATGGTGGTGCTGAGCGCTTGGTTGTACAAACCGCTGATGAACGCGCTGCATAAACGACGTGCCGCGATTGAAAAAGGTTTGGAAGATGCGCGCATCGCTTCAGAAGCACGCGAGAATGCTGAGAAAGATGCCGCTGCCATCCTTGCTGAAGCACAGGCGAATGCGGCCAGAGTGATCCGCGAAGCCAAAGAAAAAGCAGAACTTACCGCACGAGATGTAAAAGCCAATGCAGAATTAGATATTGCGAAGATGCGCAAGGAAGCGCTTGTGGAAATTGAAGCTGAACGTGAAAGGACCTTGAGCGAGATTCGCACTCACGTTGCCGCCCTGGCAATTGCCGCTGCCCAGAAATTGATTGGTGAGGCATTAGACGAAAAACGTCAACATGAGCTGGTAGCTGAATTCTTTTCCGGAATTAAAAATGGCTCGGTCGTTATATTGGATGGAACCGAATTAAAGGGTACTTCAGCCGAAGTCATGAGCGCGTTACCTTTGACCGAGTCAGAGCAGCAGGTTATTAAGAGTGATGTGCTTGGCAAACTTGGCAAGGAAAGTGAAGTTGTGTTCAATGTTGATCCCCGCATCCTTGGCGGATTGATCGTAAAAGTTGGAGATAAAGTCATCGACGGCTCAGTTGCCGGGCAAATTCAGAATCTGCGAAATTCTCTCGCCTAACATTTACTTCAGAAGAGGGTATGATTAAGTAACTTTGATCACATATCCTCTTTTTATTTAATTGGAAGATTATCAAATGGGTACAACAAATTTTAAGAAATTGATTAATGATTTACCCGTATCATGGACCTGTAATATGGATGTTCCTGACCTTAAGATTTCCACAATCCAATTTGATTCGCGTAAGGTCAATCCTGGAGATTTATTTGTTGCAGTATCAGGGGGTTCCATTGACGGTCATAACTTTATCCCCGCGGCCATTGAAAAAGGAGCCGCAGCAGTCGTCGGGACAAAGGACCTTCAAATCCACGAGGTCCCTTATATTAAAGTGGTTGATTCACGGGAGGCAATGGCCTATCTGGCCGCTTCTTATTTTGATCACCCAGCACGGAAATTAACAGTTATTGGTGTTACCGGAACGGATGGAAAGACCACCACATCGAATCTCATTTATCAGATTCTTAAGGTTGCGGGGGTAAAGGCTGGGATGATTTCAACGGTTAACGCTGTGATCGGGGATAAGGAAATTGATACCGGGTTCCATGTAACGACGCCGGAAGCTATTGATGTGCAGCGTTATCTGGCTGATATGGTAGAAGCAGGCCTGACCACGGTTGTCTTGGAGACCACTTCTCATGGGTTGGCTCAACACCGTGTTACCGGTTGTGAATATGATATTGCCGTTGTCACCAATATCACACATGAACACCTGGATTATCACGGCACATACGAAAGTTACCAGCAGGCTAAAGGTAAGATGTTCGAATCACTCGCGCTTACACAACCAAAGAAGAATGGAAACCCAAAGCTGGCGGTTTTGAATGAAGATGACCAATCGTTTTCATATCTGGATTCATTAGCTCTAGAAAATCGGGTTACTTATGGGCTGGAAGGAAAGGGGGATATCACAGCGGTTGATATCGTCAGTTCCTCCAAAGGGGTTGATTTTTTGGTTCGGGGAAAGAGTTTTGAACAGAGGATGCACTGCAACTTACCTGGCAGATACAATGTTTCTAATTGCCTCGCAGCTGTGTCTGCAGCTTTAGGGCTGGGAATCGCTCCGCAGGTTATTGCCAGAGGGATTTCATCATTGCAGGGTGTTCCGGGGCGAATGGAGGTGATCGATCTTGGACAGCCATTCGATGCTATTGTTGATTTTGCGCACACCCCGAATGCACTCAAACGGGCGATCGAAACTGCACGTGAAATGACAAAAGGGTGCGTGATAACGGTATTTGGATCTGCAGGTTTACGCGACCGTCAGAAAAGGCGCATGATGGCGGAAGTGTCGGTTAAACTGGCTGACATTACCATTCTCACTGCCGAAGATCCACGCACAGAGTCGTTAGATGCCATCCTTTCGCAAATGGCAGACGCAGCTGAAGCAGCCGGTGGCATTGAGAACAAGACCTTCTACCGCGTCCCAGATCGAGGTAATGCCATACGTCTGGGTGTGAAACTCGCTAAACCAGGAGACCTGGTGATTTCGTGTGGTAAGGGACATGAGCAGTCGATGTGTTTTGAAACGGTTGAGTTTGCATGGGACGATCGAATTGCCATGCGTGCCGCGCTGGCAGAATTACTCCATAAGGATGGCCCGGAAATGCCGGTTCTACCAACTTCATAATCACATTTGAATGGAATAAGAAGAGGGTTTAAGTGCACTGACTTAAAACCCTCTTTTCGTTTAACTCGGATTATTTCGTGATCGGCATGTACAGGTCCAGTGATATCCTTCCCTCAGCAAGCAGGTCAATAAAATTCTTTTTTCCTTCTCCCAATTGTTCTTCAAGCCATTGGTGATGCCCAAGCCGGTATGGACTGCTTTCGAGCCATGTGGTCAGGGTTTTCCAGGCTTCTGGGATGAATTTGTCTGCATCTGCCAGTAATCCACTGCAGTGCGACACAGCGTATAAGCCGCCTGCAAAGAATTTAACATCTGACACAACTTCTTTTACTTCTGTGGGAATTTCAACCCAAATTTCATAACCATAATTATCGCTTCCGGGGGCAGGATCAGGATTGTTGAAACCGAAATAACGGCTGGTACCAATTTTTGATTGGTTCTGCTTCAACCACTCTTGCACTTTGCCGATGACCTGTAATTCGGGTGAGCTGCCGAACCCATAAAAATTCAAATAATGAAAAGCTGGTAATTCAGCAATGCGAATTTCTTCCATTTCAATCCTCCTTTTGATTAATCGATGAAATCATCATGTGATAATTTCAATTGTAAATATAATAAGTGTCATCAAATGACAGTTAAATTTTAGTTATCACAAAAAGGCTTTTAAAATGAGAGCTGACCGGCTGATCAATATCGTTTTATTGCTTCAACAAAAGAAAAAGATGCATGTCAGTGATCTGGCGCGAGAACTGGATGTTTCGCCACGTACGATTTATCGGGATCTGCTGGTGTTGAGTTCAAGTGGTTTTCCGGTTTATGCGCAAAAAGGGCCTGGCGGTGGATGCTGTATTGTTGAGGAGTACCAGAGTTCATTTTCGAGGTTCACCCCCGCGGAACTCGATGCCTTGCGAATGATCAATCTCCCCGAAACGCTTGCTTCAATCGAAGCAGGCAAAATTCTCCAGCGTGCTTTACTAAAACTTAATGCTAGCAGATCTCATGAGCTTCCATTGGAGTCGTACCTTCATCTTGATTGGAATCCGTGGCAGCACGATGAAAAAACATCTCTCAATTTTTTAAATAAACTTTACTTTGCTGCAAAAAAGCACTTCAGAGTAAGGATTAAATACTTTCTGTGGAATCACGTTGAGATTGACCAGGTTATCGACCCCTACGGAATTGTTGCCAAGGCAGGAGATTGGTATTTCGTCTACATGGTCAATGGGAACTTCCGTTATCATCGAGCGCGGAATCTTAATTGTGTTGAAATACTTGATGAGACCTATGTCAGAGAAACCGGTCTTCGTCTTGAAGAAGTATGGAAAGAGTTAACGACTTCCATGAAAAGCGAGGGGGAAGGGTACCACGTGAGAATTAAAGCCACCCCTTCAGCGGTAACCATCATCAAAGGCAGTTATTGGGATTATCCCTTTAAGGTAATTTTTTGCAGTGATACTACTGAACCTGACGGACGATTCAGGATGGACCTCCAGTTCGATTATCTGCCGTCTGCCAGAACTTTTCTTTTGGGACTAGGTGGATCAGTTGAGGTACTTGAGCCTGACCCTTTGCGATGGAGTATGGCTGATTTTGCCCGGCAGGTATTAATCAGGTATTTGGAATGATATAAAAGAGGATTTTCTGTTTTATCAGAAAATCCACTTTTATAATTTAATTTATACGAATAAATCAGGTACTGATTATTTTCTTAATCCACTATTGCGGTCTCCACCAGAACGGCCGCCGTATGATGATCTGCCGCCGCCGCGGCGATCACCACCGCGTCTATCGCTTCCAGAACGCGGACGACCGCCACCGCTCTTGCCGCCCTTATCGTGTTCAAGGGCTTCTTCCGGCGTCCAGCCTTCCAAAACAGCCTGTCGTGAAAGGCGAATCTTGCCATTCTCATCGATCGCGGTGACCATTACCGTTAATTCATCGCCCATTTTAACCACATCTTCTACCTTTTCAACACGTTCAGAGTCGAGCTGGGAGATATGAACCATGCCGTCAATTCCGGGTAGGATCTGCACGAAGGCGCCGAAATCAGCAATGCGAACAACTTTGCCGGTGTAGATGTGGCCAATTTGAGCACTTTCGGTAAGCGACTCGATGCGTTCGCGGGCAGCAGCCTCACTGACACCATCCGTGGCTGCAATATATACCGTGCCGTCATCATCGATATCAATCTTAGTGTTGGTTTCTTCCTGGATGGCGCGAATGGTTTTGCCTCCGGGGCCGATGATGGCACCAATTTTATCGACAGGTACATTTACAGTGGTGATACGGGGAACGAACGAGCGAAGTTCTGGCCTGGGCACAGGGATGACCTCAAGCATTTTATCAAGGATAAACATGCGTGCGTCATGAGCCTGTTGGAGTGCCTGGCGCATAATCTCGGCAGTAATTCCCTTAATCTTGATATCCATTTGCAGAGCGGTGATGCCTTTGGTGGTACCGGCAACCTTGAAGTCCATATCTCCAAGATGATCCTCCGCTCCCTGAATGTCAGTCAGGATTACATATCGGTCACCTTCTTTAATCAGTCCCATAGCGACTCCTGCTACAGGGGCTTTAATGGGTACACCAGTATCCATTAAAGCAAGGGTAGAGCCGCAAACAGATGCCATCGAAGAAGAACCGTTAGAAGCCAATACCTCAGAGACAAGGCGCAAAGTGTACGGAAATTCCTTTTCAGATGGGATAACTGGTACGAGGGCGCGTTCCGCGAGTGCTCCGTGGCCGATCTCACGCCTTGATTGTCCGCGCAGCATTTTAACCTCACCGGTGGAATATGGCGGGAAGTTGTAATGGTGCATGTAGCGTTTGGTGTCATTAGGGGTAAGGGTATCGATTTCTTGCGCTTCTTTTGGGGTACCCAGAGTGGCCAGGGTAAGAACCTGGGTTTCACCGCGAGTGAACAAACCAGAACCATGAGCGCGCGGGCTGATGCCAACTTCACACCAGATAGGACGGATTTCGGTAAGTTTGCGTCCATCGGGGCGTTTATTTTGATCAAGTATGCGTGAACGAACAATGCGCTTATAGGTCTCTTCGAATGCTTCTTTGTATTTAGCGATTTCCTCGAGGTCTTCTGGATCGGTGTATTCAAGGATAATTGTCTCACGCAGGGCATCAATGGCATCCTGGAGCTCGTGTTTACCGTGTAAGGTATCGAGAATCTCGTTCATCTCGCTGGCTGACCGGTTGGTCACCTTTTCAACCAGTGTTTCATCGAGAGTATAGAGAGTTACTTCGCGTTTGGGTTTGCCCATTTCTTTGGCCATTTCCAGCTGCGTTTCCACGATCGATTGGATCGCTTCGTGACCGTAAAGCAGGGCAGAGACCATTGTTTCTTCATCGATCTCGTTGGAACCAGATTCAACCATAAGGATTGCATCCGATGTGCCAGCGATGCGTAGGTCGAGATCAGATTCATCAATCTGGGCAAAGGTTGGATTCAGGATGAACTCGCCATTGATACGCCCGACACGCACCGCACCCACAGGCCCTGCCCATGGGATATCAGAAATCATCAATGCCGCTGATGCTGCGTTGATCGCCAGGATATCGAGGGGGTTTTCCCAATCTGCCGAGAGGGAAAACATGATAACCTGAACTTCGTTGCGGATGTCTTTGTTGAAGAGAGGGCGCAACGGCCGGTCAGTCAGACGCGAAATTAAAATGGCGTCAGTACCGGGGCGGCCTTCACGGCGGAAGAAAGAACCGGGGATGCGTCCTCCGGCATACATCCGTTCTTCATATTCAACCGTCAGGGGAAAGAAGTCTTGACCCTGACGGGGCTCATTCCCCATCGTAGCCGCAGCAAAGACGACAGAGTCGCCGAAGCGCACGGTAACCGAACCTCCGGCTTGAGCGGCAAGCTTACCGGATTCAAACGTCAAAGGACGACCACCGACGGTGGTTATAAATTTTTTACTTTCTGGTTTCATTTTGTCTCCTAAATATCCTATCCCGCCTGGTTAGGAACTGAAAATTGCCGGGGACGATGTCCGTCCTCACCATTTTTCAATACCCAACCGGCGGTGAAATGTTTCCGCATCCTCTAGGAAAAATCAAAACGAGTAGATGGCATCTACTCGTTAAGTTCCTGCCTTACTTCGTGCGGATGTTTAGTTTTTCGGTAATGGCTGCGAACCTGGCGAAGTCTGTTCGGCGCAAGTAAGCCAACAGTCTCCGGCGCTGCCCTACCATTTTTAGCAGTCCGCGGCGTGAGGAATTATCCAATTTGTTCGCGCGCAGGTGCTCGGTCAGTTGCCTGATGCGGAAAGTGAGGATGGCGATTTGAACATCAGCCGAACCTGTGTCCGTATCATGCAGGTGGTACTCATTGATCAATTTTTGTTTCTCTTCCTTTGTCAATCCCATGACAGTTGCTCCTTAAAATTTATTTTGCAAGTCGCCATGCCCACAGAAGCTCCGCAGACAGGTCGAGTCATCGACAAAATTATACCAGAGGGTTGATGTTGTGCACAGAGTTTTCTGATGTCAGACAAATGACTCATTTATTAAGGTTTTCATTGCTGCGTAGAAAATTTCTCAGCGAGTTCTGAGCGTCTGGAGAAAAATTGTCAAGCGAACGTCTGATAAAACGTCCAAGCGAAGGATTCTTTGATCTGGCAATGATCTGTTTAAGAAAATAGACTGTCTCTACTTCAGACCGTCTGGCCAGATGTTCAAGGGTGATTTGCAAATCATATTGTAAATCAACATCCAGACTGGAAATGAGAGGGTTCAAAAAGGTATAGATGGCAGGAAGATTTAGATAGTGGTGATCATCGATCAAGGGGATTAAGCCTTGTATCGAAAGCTTAACCTGCCAAAGTTGATGAGAATCTCTCCATTTTTCCAGAACTGTCAGCCAGGTCTGAGGGTCATCTTTGCGTAATGTCACAGATGCGTACTTGTGAAGATAGGGCAAAAGTAGAGCGTCGTTAGGGTTTGCAGACCACTCGATAATTCGAAATATCACCGATTCTTTCTCTGAAAGGGGGTATTTACCCAGCAAGACTGCAGCCAATTGCCGAATTTCTAATTCTGGTTGGTGCCAGAGTTGATCAAGAATCTGCATGAGTTTTTCGGGTTGACTGATGCAATAACCGGTGAGGGCAGATTCCAACTCTCGGTTTAACAGTGGAGGAGTATTGAATGCCGGTTGTGAATGGATCTCAATGTGATAACTCGCGAGCGGAAAGGTGCGGTTAGAGTAAAGAGAGTATATTTCTCGCAGACCTGTGATAAAGGCAGCAGGTTGATCAAATGACTTGCAGAGCAGTGCAATCCGGGTCCGTAAACGAATGAGATCGATAGCCGGCATTCTTCCAACCAGGTTTAATAAGCTTTTGCGAAATACACTTTTTCGCTGGCTTCCTTACCGCAAACGATGCAATTGCCGTGACCGCCGGGTTGTTCCATAGGGATGCAGCGCGTGGTGGCTTTGGTTTCTTCTTTGACCTTTGCCTCGCAAGCAGGGTCCCCGCACCACCATGAGAGCGCCCATCCTTTTTCCTGTACCACTGTTTTTAACTCTTCATAGTCTTTAGGATCAAAGATGTGGCTGTCTCTAAATGCTTTCGCCTTTTCGTAAAGAGATGTGTGAATTGCAGACAACAGGTTGGCTACAGAAGTTTCAAGATCATCCTGAGATAAGAAGGATTTTCCTTCACGTCCGGGTATATCGCGGCGGGCAGCCATGACGGAACCTTTTTCAACGTCTTTGGGTCCAACCTCAAGCCGCAATGGCACACCCCGCATTTCCCAGTCGTTAAATTTAAAACCGGGGGTCACTTCGGTACGTTCGTCAACTTTAACGCGGAAGTTCTGCAGCTGTGTTTTTATCTTTTCAACCACAGGCATCACTTTGCTGCGTTCTTCATCGTTCTTGTAGATGGGGACGATCACAACCTGAATTGGCGCAAGCCGAGGTGGCATGATCAATCCCTGGTCATCGCCATGCGTCATAATGATTGCGCCGATGAAGCGTGTAGAGACCCCCCAGGAGGTTGTCCAGCAGTATTGCAGCGTATTTTCTTCATCAAGGTATTGGATGTTGAAGGCTTTGGCAAAGTTCTGCCCGAGCAAGTGAGAGGTACCCGCTTGCAGAGCTTTGGTGTCACCCATCATGGCTTCGATCGAATAAGAGTGAACTGCACCAGCAAATTTCTCACTGGCACTTTTTCTACCAGGGATTACTGGAACGGCTGCTTCTTCGATTGCAAAACGGGTGTAAATATCGAGCATCCTCAGTGTTTCTTCTTTCGCTTCCTTTTCGGTGGCGTGAGCGGTGTGTCCTTCCTGCCAGTAGAATTCGAGCGTGCGTAGGAAAAGTCGTGTGCGCATCTCCCAGCGAACAACGTTTGCCCACTGATTGATCAGCAGCGGCAGATCGCGGTATGATTTTATCCATTTCGAGTACATATAACCGATGATTGTTTCAGAGGTGGGGCGAACTACCAGCGGTTCTTCAAGTTTTTCGCCACCGCCAATGGTCACAACAGCCAGCTCAGGAGAGAATCCTTCCACATGCTCTTTCTCTTTTTCAAGGAAAGACATTGGAATAAAAAGCGGGAAGGCGGCGTTTACGTGACCGGTGGCTTTAAACATGCGATCCAGAGATTGTTGGATATTTTCCCACAACGCCCAACCGTAAGGTCTAACGACCATGCAACCGCGCACCGGAGCATAATCGGCCATTTCAGCACGCTGAATGATCTGGTTGTACCATTCGGAATAGTTTTCACTTCTGGGGGTTAATTTTTCATTGCTCATGAGTCATTCCTGATGATGAATTTATGATTTCGAAAACGAATTCTGGTTAATGATTTCAAATGCTGTGCCTACATCTGGGGCGATTTGAATCAGATTGCGTTCTTTGTACCCCACATAACACCCAAGTGAGTCAAGAAATTGCGAGATGACCTTCTGCCAGTCGCTTCCGACAAGGATCAGTTTACGGGGTATACCGCCATTGACAATAAGTTCATTCCACATGACGAGCATTTCGGCCATGGTACCAACACCACCCGGCATGACCACAGCGGCATCACATTGATCAATTAACGCGTACATCCGTTCGCGCAGGGTGGAATATTTCCTCTCCTCCGTGACCCATTGATTGGCTTTTGCATCGCGGTATTTTTCAATTTCTAAGCAGGTCGCGCCGATCACATGTCCACCGGCTTCTCTCGCTCCACGCGAAGCGGCTTCCATGATCCCGATATATCCACCGGTCATGACTGTATGTCCATGCGCTGCTAAAAGACTGCCCAGGCGCAATGCATCTTGATAGGCTTGATCACCAGGCCTGGCAGAAGCTCCGCCAAAAACAGCCACTTTCATTTTGATTCCTCCAATTCAGGTTTTCCTGAATCCCAGGTGCGGTTGTAGTTTTTTCTCAATTTAGTGAGGATGGCTTGTTCCAAATCGATACCACTGATGCTGGATAATTGGAGCAGGTATAATGCCACGTCAGCCAATTCATCCTGCAATTTATCAAGTTCTGCTGCATTCTCTCCCCATTGGAAATGTTCTAATACCTCTGTTGCTTCGAGTACCAGCGAAATTGCCAGATTGCGCGGGGTTTGACTTCGCGGGCTTTCATCTTTGTACCATCCCTTGGCTGTCACAAAGCGATGCATTTCATCGGTGAGCTGCTTCAAATTCATAAAATTTCACCTTTGATCACATTAAGGGCTGACTGAGCTGATTTGACCTGTTCTGGGTGCCAGCCTTCTTCAGACACCATTCGTTCTAAATGGTTGAACACGGTTTTTTGACTCTCAGCATCGAGGGAATGGAAAGTGTTAAGAATTCTTTCTCTTTCGCGAGAGAGAATGCCATCCCATGCTTGCTCGAGAAAACTGGATGATGCAGCCAAGATTATACCTGTTAGTTTAATATGATCACTAATCTTACCATAGGTGATCGTTGATCGTTCCAAGAAGGGGTGTAAAAATAAAAAACTGGACGGGATCGATCCCGTCCAGCCTGAAATTTTTGTGAATACTTATTCTTCCTTTTTGCTTTCCAGTTCTTTGGCCCGGGCATCAATGATCGGTTGGGCAATATGTGCTGGAACCACCTCGGTATGGTCAAATTCCATACTGAAAAATCCGCGGCCGCCTGTGATAGAGCGCAGGGTGGTGGTATAGCGCAGCATTTCAGACAAGGGAACGGTAGCGGTCACGACGGAACGACCCTTTTGGGTTTCCATGCCCTGAATACGGGCGCGGCGGGTGTTAAGGTCGCCCATTACGTCGCCCATGTTGGCTTCGGGCACGGTGATCTTGCAAAGCATGATCGGTTCGCGCAGAACAGGTGCGGCGTCTTTGACTGCCAATTTGAATGCTTCGCGGCCGGCAACTTCAAACGCCACCGGTTTTGAATCCACCGGGTGTTCTTTGCCGTCATAGACAGATACATGTACGCCAGAAACCGGGTATCCTGCAATAACACCCTCTTTCATAACTGCCTGGATGCCTTTTTGAATGGAGGAAGAATAGGACTGCGAGATAGCACCGCCAAAAACATCCCAGCTGAAGTCATAATCTTTATCAGTCAACGGGCTGACTTTGAGGTGAACTTCGCCAAATTGTCCTGAACCACCGGTTTGTTTCTTATGGCGGTACATCGCCGATGCAGATTTGGTGATGGTTTCTTGATAGGGGACCTTGGGTTCCTGGATGAGGATGCCAACCTGGAATTTTGTTTCAGCTCGGCGAATGGCTACATCGATGTGCTGATCACCCATTCCCTGCAGGATGGTCTGTAAAGTGTAAGGATCATTATGCCAGGTGAGGGTCATGTCTTCTTCACACAACCGTGCAAGCGTGGCAGACATCTTGGTTGAATCTGCCTGCGTCTTGGGGAAGAGGGCAACCTGGTAGAGCGCGGTTGGGTACTGCGGCAGGGGCAGTGTCAGGGGGTGACTCTTGTCGCAGAGGGTGTTAGAGGTGGAGGTTTCAGAAAGCTTTGGCACCACGCAGATGTCACCAGCGTGAATGGTTTTGACGGAAATGGATTCTTTTCCGCGCGGAACGTTTACCGAACCAAGGCGTTCTTCAATGCTTTTTGTCTGGTTCCAAACCCTGGCATCAGCGCTGATGGTTCCTGAATAAACACGGAAGTAGGTCTGCTTTCCAACAAACGGATCTGCAGTTGTTTTCCAGACGTAGATTGCCAGGGGACCGTCATCTCTGGCTTCAAGGATTTCTTCGCCATTCTTGCCTTCGGCAACCTGAGCTGGAGCCTGGGCGGGAGAGGGCATGATATCCACTATTGCATCGAGCAATTTGAGCAGCCCGGTGCCGGTTGACCCGGAGGAAACCAAAACGGGAACAAAACCACACGACCGAACCACCGCAGTGAGTCCTTTGATCACTTCTTCTTCACTGAGCGTTCCGCTTTCAAGGTATTTCTCTAAAAGCGAATCGTCACCTTCAGCGGCTGCTTCGACCAGTTTCATTCTCGCTTCTTCAGCGGCAGACTTATATTCAGCAGGGATTTCTTCTGCGGTTTTACCAACACCCTTGAAGGCTTTCATTGAGAGCAAGTCGATAACACCCTGGAACGCCTGCTTCTCACCCCAGGGCAGTTGTATCGGGATAAGTCGAATGTCGGAATATTCCTCAACAGACTTCAAGGCTTTCTGGAAGTTGGCGTTTTCACGATCCATTTTGTTGATCACCAGAAAGCGCGGGAGGTTAAATTTTGTGCAGTAATCCCAAGCCAGTTCAGTGCCAACTTCAAGACCATTGACTGCGTCTATCATTAGGATAGCGCCGTCAGAAACCCGCATGGCTGAAATTTCCTCTCCAACGAAATCCGTATAGCCAGGAGTATCGAGGAAATTAATCTTGACGTCGCGATATTCCACGGGAATCACAGAGGTATAAAGCGAGATTGTGCGGCGGATTTCTTCTTCATCAAAGTCAGAAGCAGTTGTTCCGTCCTCAATCTTTCCCATACGGGTGGTAGCACCAGTGTGATGGAGAAATGCTTCGCAAAGAATCGTCTTTCCAGCACCTGAGTGAGATGCCAGTACGATATTACGGATTTTTTCGGTTGAGTACTCTTTCATGAAAGGGGGCCCTTCTTGCTAAATGAGATTGATTCAACCTGCTAATTTTAATTGACGATTCCTTTCTTGTCAAAGCGTATTGGTTCTTCAATATAAATGCATCGCTTATTGATGAAAATAACTATGTTGTACAATGTAGACGGGAACTATAAGGATGAATAATACGTCTATAAATGTGTGGCGGTTGATGCTGCTTTCTTTAATTGCGTTGTTTAATCTCTCACCGTCGTGGATTAAGGCATGGACTTACGAACAAAATAGCCTCTCCATGCAATCGGGTTCATTTGTTCATATCCAGCCAATTGAACCTTTGTCGATTACTCAGATCGCTGGAACGAAATATTGCCTGAATTTGTTTGATGGACAGGTGGAAATTTACACCTGTGACACTGATCAGATGGAAGTTGTCTGGCAAAACCCTGCAGGTTGGGAAGTCCGGGAGGCATTCTTCTCAGATCTAAACCGCGACGGTGTTCCAGAAGCAACATTGCTTGTGTGGCGTGAGTTTCAACCCTGGCCAGTGGATCGTTTTTTACCAAGCGGGGGAAGAATTGATTCCTTCCAGGATTCTAAAGGTAAAAGCTGCCAGGTGATTTTAATTGGAATGAATGATGGTAAATTCGATGAAGTTTGGGCCGGGTCTGCGATGGCGGACCCGCTGCATCAAATTCACGCAGTTGATCTGGATGATGATGGGGTGGAGGAACTGGCAGGGCTGGAATATCCATATAATGGAAACGATCACCGATCTTCCCTTGTGGTTTGGGAATGGAACGGGTTCGGTTTTACCCTTGGTGACCGTAAAACTGGTTCTTATTCGAACCTGCTAATTGTTTTTGATCAACAAAATATATTGCTTATGGTTCAGTAATGGAGGATGTAATGAAGCAAAAAAAGACTCTTACCCTGATATCTCTATTCACAATCGCGTTGATATTGCTTAATGCCTGTACGCTTCCATTCAACATTGTGGAACGTGTCAAGGAGGCTATTCAATCTGCAGTTGAGGAGACTCCATCAGTCGCAGCTGAGGAGCCGGCAGCTACAATCATGCCAGCAGAGGAATTGTATTCCGAACCATTCGCAGCGTATTCACCGGTCAGTTACACTATTCCCGATAAATTCACTGGTGGTTATTCGCTCCCGCTAATGATCGATCAGGTGAAAGGATTGGAGGAATTTGATCTCAGCAGCGCACAGATCGCAGCGTTACTGCAGAACGGGTTTGTGGTTAAACCGGCTGAAAATGATCCTAACCGCAGATATAACGAGTTTTATCAGGCTTATGAATCTGTGCGTTATGATTCCACGCCGATCTTTGTTACAACCGATGCAGTATTCCATGTGTATCATCTCATTTTTGATAAAATGCTGCGCGACCTGGAGCGAGTATCCTTTACCAATTTGTTGAAAGAACTGACATCGGCTATGGTGGAAGAAAGTTCTGCCCAATATGACCAGTTAAAGGGTACCGAAATGGAAGAAGCCGCGCTGCGCAATGTGGCGTATTTTGCGGTTCCAGCGTTGATCTATGGTCTTCCAGTTACGATACCCGCAGAAGCGCTGACCCTGGCGGAAGAAGAGGTGGCGTTAATTGATTCTCAGGCAGGTACACTTACTTCTCCAATCTGGGACACAGGAGAGCAAGCATCGGATGATATATACATTGAAGACTATTCTCAATATATTCCCCGCGGTCATTACACCATGGATGAGGGGCTCAAGACTTATTTCAAAGCCATGATGTGGTATGGGCGGATGACTTTTCGTTTAAAAGATCCAATTGAGACCCAGCGAGCATTGCTTGTGGTACAGGCCATGCGCACGGCTCAAACTCAATCGGGTCGAACCGCTCAGGAATTGTGGCAGAATATTTATGACCCAACAGTGTTTATCGTTGGTAAATCTGATGATCTCTCAATCTATGAATATGGAGCGTTATCTGACAGGATCTTTGGCAGCTCTCCTGATCTGCGTTCATTTGCAGATCCTGCGCTGTTAGCTGCTTTTAAAGAAGCAGCCAAAGCATTACCCGCCCCACAGATCAACTCCATGTGGGTATGGATCTGGCAGGACCGCGATGAAGCTACCAAAGGTTTCAGGTTCATGGGTCAGCGCTTCACCTTGGATGAATACGTTTTTGGCCAATTAATCTGGCGCAAAGTCGGAACGCTTGAAAACCCCAGAGATTTACCGAAGAGTCTCGACTTTCTGGCAGCGATGGGATCAGAAGAAGCGTATGCGATACTGGACGGGATGGGCGAGACTTTTTATGAGAATTACAACCAACAAATGACTAAAGTGAAAAGCGAAGTGGCAGCGTTCGGTCTGGACTCGTGGACACAGAATCTCTACTGGTCCTGGTTGTATGCCTTGCAGCCCATTTTTGCGGTCAAAGGTGAACAGTACCCGGCTTTTATGCAAACCCGGGCATGGCTGCGTAAGGATATTCAAACCGCGCTCAGTTCTTGGACTGAGTTAAAACATGACACAATTTTGTATTCGAAGCAAGTGATGGCAGAAATGGGTGGAGGTCCCAGTGATCAGGTTCCACATGGGTATGTTGAACCCAACCCAGAAGCCTATGCAAGGCTGCTGGCTCTGGCGAACATGACTCGAGACGGATTAGAAAAACGTGGATTGCTTGATGAGGTCACCAGAGGTAATCTCGACAACCTCATCGACGAACTTAATTTTCTGCTGGATGTTTCTCAGAAAGAGTTAGCCGGAGTAACCCTCACCGATGATGAATACTGGCGGATCCAGTACTTTGGCGGGTGGCTGGAAGCGTTGACTGTTGCGGCAGCTGATGTGGCTGACCCTATGCAAGGCGGCGGTGACCTACACGATCAAAAATCAGCACTTGTTGCTGATGTGGCGACCGGAATCGGACGAGTGCTTGAGGAAGGTGTAGGCTACCCGACAAGTATTTATGTCGTGACACCAACCGAGCCATACACGGTGGCTGTAGGAGCTGTGTACACCTATTATGAATTCCCTGTAGCTCAGGATAATCGCCTGACAGATGAAGCCTGGCAGCAAATGTTGGAATCTGGTTCAGCCCCGGCAGCTCCTGAGTGGACATCTTTATTTATTGTTCCATAATGAATCGCAGATTATTGATGCAGGGAGCGCTGGTCCTGACAGCGCTCCTTGCGCTTACCGGATGTACCAGAGAGAAAATAACCTCTTCGCTGTTGTTGGGTGGAGATGTGTTTCTCGCAAGAGCAGGCGAACCTTTATTTGAGCCAACCGATGAGCCCTGGGGAGATCTGTTGTCCATTAGAGAAGCGTTTAAACACAGTTTTTTTGCGGTTAATCTGGAATCGCCTTTGGGCATACTAACGGGAAACAGTGATCAAACTGATTTATCATACAACTTATGCGCACCTCCAAATTCCGTTAACTTCTTATCACAAGCCAGAGTCAATCTGGTGACCATGGCCAACAATCACGCACAGGATTGTGTGGACTCGGGAGCGGCCTCTACCACGCAAACCCTCGATGAGGCTGGCATTTTTCACGCCGGTGGGCAGGGAGATGTTGTTCAGGCAACGATTTCTGGGCGACCCATCGCCATTCTCACCTTAAACGATGTTACTGGTTCGTATGAATTAGATTTAATATTGCAGCAAGTTCAGCAAACGGCCGCAGAAGTTGACCTGGTGGTGGTATCGATCCACTGGGGAGCGGAATATCAGGCTGGACCTACGCCGCACCAGAGAGAGCTGGCAGCCAGTTTGGTGGATGCCGGGGCGGATATTGTCTGGGGACACCATCCACATGTGTTACAGCCGTTGGAGTGGATGCAATCGAAAACCGATGGACATGATGCTCTGGTGATGTACAGCCTCGGAAACCTGCTGTCAGACCAATGGATGCTGCAGGATACGCAAAAAACGATCCTGGTGAAGATCGATTTTAACGACGAAGGAATCTCGAAAATCACCTTGGTCGCCATGCGAATGGAAATTTCTTCTGGCCAACTTGTTCTTGAGCACGACGAGAAGGATATCTTGTGGTGGAAAAACAGACTGAATTTTGATGAGGCTGCTTTGGGTATGGTTGAAATGGAAATCTGGCGATCCGCTGCCCCATAAGTTTTATAGATGAAGCAGCTTTTCCATGCGCCATGAAGGCTCGTGTACTGTGCGCCAGGAACCAAGGTGATCAACATAAGACCAGATACCCGGTTCTTCTGCTACGATTTCGAACCCACGACGTCGATAAAGCCGGATGGCATCTGTATTATCTCGGGCGACATTCAATGTCATTCGAGTGAATCTTTTTGAAAGCAGATATTGTTCAACGATGTCCAGCATTCTCGATCCGATTCCGAGGCTGCGGTAAGGTGGTTTGATACGAAAGGAATACATATACGCCCGGTTCCAGCCATCAGCCAGTTCCGGACGGTCGCAGTTTAGCTGGAGAAAGATCTGTCCAATCATCCCCATTCCTATTAATTCTGCAATCCAAGCCATAGCTGTGCCGTTCAATATACGCTTGTACAGGTTGAGGAACAGATTGCGGAAATGCGTGTATTCACCGTCCCATTCCAGGTCTGGAAGATCTGATTTTTTCAGCCTGCGAATGGTCACATTTTCTAAAATTGAGATAGCTGATACTTCAATCTTGCGGTCTGTCATTGTCTTTTGCCAGCATATCGTTCAAAAAAGACATCTCTTCAGCTTCTGTGGTAATAATTCCATCCAGCCAGGCTTCGCGCAGCCTTGAAAGAATCTCTGCATAATGTGGTCCGGGCAGAACGCCTTTTTCGCGTAGTTTGTTGCCATCTGTATACGGTACGAACTTGCGCCATTTGACAGCGTATTCATAGATTTTCTGTTTCAATTCTTCATTACTCGTAAGACAATATAAAGTATATACACCAAAAACCGGAATCTTTTCAAGCATCATGGAAATCTTACTGGGAGTCATCCATTTAAATTCCGCGAGCCTTCCAGCAACACTACCAATTTTTGCAAGGGTTTCCATAATCTGATTCGAAAGACGCAAGCGATTGCCGATTTCGACACTCGCTTCAACTGGCAGCGGCACGAGCCACACGAGATAAGCCAGGATCAAGCGGGTTGGAGTGTTGCCCACATAATCAGTCAGATTCCAGCCAAAACAACTTTGATAATTCAATGCTTCGAGAAGGGCTCTTTCATTCTGTCTATTCCAGCTCAACACAGGATGGATATATTCCAGAAGTGAGAGTTCATCCAACCGTCGCATGATTGAAACGGGATCGTTTTCAGAAAAAATCAGATCGAACTCATGTCGTAAGCGTTCGCCACTTAGTTGTTTTAGCAGTTCACGGGCTTCGGTCATTAACTGCAGCGTGCGTTTTTCGATCTGGAATTGGAAACGTTGTTCAAAACGAACCGCACGCAGCATGCGTGTAGGATCGTCAACAAACGATAGAGAGTGAAGTACACGAACCTGTTTCTTCTCGATATCCGACAGCCCGCCCCAAAAATCATAGATCTCTCCGTAATGATTCCCGTCGAGACGCAGCGCCAGGGTGTTAATTGTAAAATCGCGGCGGTGTAGATCCAATTTTATACTTGATCGTTCAACGGTTGGAAGGGCACTGGGGTGATCGTAAAATTCAGTTCGAGCGCTGATGAAATCGAGTGAATCTGGAAGATCAACAACGGCTCGTTTCGAGAAACCAAGATGAGCCTGAAGGGATGACCATATTGATTCGATCTGCCATTTGGCAGTACCAAATCGGCGATGGCTGACGACGCGTCCGCCAAATTTTCGTTCCAATGCATGCGCGAATGAGATCGCGTCTCCTTCGACTACGATATCGAAATCCACAGAGGGTCGTTCTAGAATTAAATCCCTTACAAACCCGCCAACAATGTAGATGGCCTGGTGTTCCTCGCTTGAAAATCCAGCGATCATTTTAAGCAGGGCGAGGCGTGAAGGAGGAAGCGCTTTATCGAGCATAACGGCGTAGTTCTTCTGACCAGCGATCGCGCCGTTGTAACCGGGTAGAGTTTTTAGCAGGTCAGTGCGGGTGACAATGCCCACGATTTTTCCTGATTCAGGGTCAACAACGGGAATCTGCCCCCATCCAGTAGCAGCCATTAGCTGGTGCAGTTGATCAATGGTATCGGTGGTCTTCAAGGTGTGTTCACCAGCGTCCATTAGACTGCCGGCATTAAGGTTCAATTTGTGGCTTATTGCGCGGTCTACTGCACGCCGGGTAAGCAACCCGACAACCCTATCATTCTCCACGACCGGGTACCCTTCATATCCGTAACGCTGCATCAACCGGGCAGCTTCATGGAGGGGCGTTGTTGGAGACATGAGGTGAGGTCGGCGGGACATGATCTTTGCGATGGTGAGCGGAGGTCTGATCGACCGGGTCAATTCCTCTAAAAGTTGGTTTTTTAGATTAACCAAAATTTCTTCGCTGTCATCCACAGCGCTTACCTGGATCAGTGCAGCCGCAGCTCGTTCATGTCCACCTCCGCCAAAATGATGCGCGATCCGTGCGACATTAACCTGGTCAGTAGTAGAACGTGCCACCAAACGAATGCCTTCAGGGGTTCTCACCAGCAGGAACAAGGCATCAGGATCGAGGAGGTCGCGAAGTTTATGGGCGATACTCGAGATTTCTTCGTTCATATCTAACGCCACTGCTGTTGATATGATGATGGATTTTCCGTGGATAGTGATCGAATCAGCTTTTTCGAGCAGACGATCGGCAAGTTTTCGCTGCCCTTCTGAAAGAGATGGATTTAAAAAATCAGCCGCTATCCTCAGATTGGCTCCCTTTTCAAGAAGATAGGCTGCTGCTTTTACATCTCTCACGGTTGTTGAGGCATATGTCAGCGATCCTGTGTCTTCATAGATTCCTAATAAAAGAAGGGTGGCTTGAATCATGCTTATTGGCCGGTTGTGCTCACGCAGCATGTCTACGAGGATTGTGGTTGTGGCTCCCACTTTTTCCAGGCGGTGAGCCCAACTTGAAGGCATGTCATTCTTTTGATCGTGATGATCGATTACCTTGACGGACGTTCGCGTACTGATTCCCTTAAGGGTAACCAGTGATTGGGTATCAACAAGAGTTACGACGTCGATATGCCCGTACGCCAGATCGCGTGGTTCCACAAATTTAAAATCTGCACCGTAGAGATTTAGAAATTCTCTTACATTGCGATTCACACGATTGGGAAGTACCGGGATTACTTTTTCATCTAGCAAGTGAATGCAAAGGAGTGATGCCAGGGCATCAAAATCTGCTTGTTCGTGAGTCAGCGCCACTTCCATAAAATAATTGTAACATTAAGGCATATTGATATGCGCACTGCGAGATGAAAAAGCGTGAAAGGAATTACAATAATCATTATGAGATTGACAGAGGATGAACTGAAGCGTTATCAGAAACAATTGCTTTTACCCGAAATCGGTAAAGATGGTCAATCGCGGTTAAAAAAGGCATCCGTGCTGGTCGTTGGCGCCGGAGGCCTAGGGTCACCAGTGCTGCTCTACCTGGCCGCGGCTGGAATCGGACACATTGGAATTGTGGATGGTGATCAGATAGAACTCTCGAATTTACAGCGTCAGGTGATCCATGATACCGCTGAAGTGGGGAACAAGAAGGCTGAATCAGCGTTGATCAGGTTAAGGAATCTGAACCCTGAAATTGAAATCGATATTCATAATGAGAGGTTTACCGAAGCAAATGCTCACCAATTGGCAGCAGGACGCGATGGTATTGTGGATTGCACCGATAATATGGAAACCCGATTCCTGATCAATTCCACTTGCGTTATTCTCGGGATTCCATTTATTTTTGGTGCAGTTTTTCGATATGAGGGTGAAGTCTCCGTATTCGATGCCAGGTTCGGGCCATGCTTTCGCTGTATGTATCCGGTTATACCGGAGAAAAACGCGGTACCAGATCCTGCGGCTAATGGGCTGCTGGGGACGGTTCCTGGTCTGATTGGTATGCTGCAGACTACCGAAATGCTTAAATTAATTCTTGGCATCGGCGAACCACTTTATGGCAGATTGTTGTTGTACGACGCGTTATCTGTCTCTTTTAGATCAGTTAAAATTGCGAAGAATCCGAATTGCCCTGTGTGCGGTTCAGGAATCGAGGAGAATCATAATTAATAGATCCATGGATGATGCATTAATGGAAAAAAATCCAAAGAAAATACTTTTAGCTGTATTAGCACATCCAGATGATGAAACTTTTGGCACCGGTGGAACGCTGGCTTTCTATGCCCGTCAGGGTGTTGAAGTTCACCTGGTTTGTGCAACCCGTGGCGAGGTGGGAGATGTACCAAATGAATTAATGGAGGGCTTTAATTCCGTCGGAGATTTACGTGAAAGCGAATTGCGCTGTGCTGCCAGACATCTCGGGCTTGCAGGGGTGCATCTACTTGGCTATCGTGATTCGGGGATGGCCGGTTCGCCAGATAACAATCATCCACAGGCACTGGCTGCACAGGATATTGACAGGGTGACAGCTGATGTGGTGCATTATATCCGACTGCTCAAACCGCAAGTTGTAATTACTTTTGATCCGATTGGTGGTTATATGCACCCGGATCATATTGCCATCCAGAGGGCGGCAGAAAAAGCATTTTACGCTGCAGGGGATCCGAACCAATATCCAGATGATTTACCACCTTATCAGCCGAAAAAATTATATTTCAACACATTTCCACGAGGATTTTTACGCATAGCTGTGCGATGGATGCGGCTGACGGGAAAAGATCCTCACAAATTCGGCCGTAACCATGATATTGATCTGGTTCCGGTTGCTGAAGCTCGATTCCCGGTCAACGCAGTGGTAGATTACCGCCGCGTTCTAGAGATAAAAAATGAAGCTTCAGCCTGCCATGCCAGTCAGGGAGGTTCAAGGATTACAACCGGCGTGATGGGATGGATCAGGAAATGGTTTGGGATCAGCGACCAGTATATGCGTGCTTACCCACCGCCTGGAAAAAGGCGAGAAAAAGACCTCTTTGATGGAATCTAGGAAAAAAGCCGTCTGTTAACGGACGGCTTTTTTTGTAACTTTGTTTTTTATCCAACCACTAACCGCGCGATAGATCGGACAGCGGTCATAAAAAGCGGAAAAAGTAATCGCAACACCTAATAAGATCAAAAGAATCGAATTATTATATGCAATCCCGCCAATAATGAGGACAAGACCCGCTGCAGCACGAAAAATCCGTGATGCGAGAGCGGGTTCTTGTTTTGAGGTGGTTTTGCCTTCGGTTAAATCAGCAAAAAACTTATCAATACTTGACTGAGGCTGAAATCCTGTTTTACGAAAAACGGATTTTCCGCCTGAATACCCGATCATTGTGGGCACTGCCATAATTCTCAATGATTGGGCGATTTCAGGGCTTTCGTCAACATTTACCTTTAGAAGGTCAACTTTCCCCTGATATTTGGATGCTGCTGCCGAAAGGAATGGGGCCATTGCTTTACATGGATGGCACCATGGCGCCCAGAATTCCACCACAAGTGGACGAGTTTGCTGCAAAATTTTCAATTCAAATGACTTAAGATTCATATCTATCCATGCAAAGAGCAGGGAAGAACTCCCTGCTCTTGATGATTGTGATGTTAAGATTTTTTGGTGCTGAACTTAAACAAACTGTATAACGGACAGTAACCGACGATACCAGTAAGAAGAGGAACAAAACCAAGGATCTTGAAGATTAAACCGAGGGTACCTGTAACAAAACCACCCCAACCCATTATTAAGAGAACAACACCAAGCACCACCCGAATAATGCGGTCCGCTTTTGATTCATTTATTTTCATAATGACCTCCTGTTATCCTTTCTAATTCATTAGATGTTACTGAATTCAGAAAGTGACATCAGGAAGGCAGTTTATAGTTTGATCTTATTTCCGCAAAATTCGCAGATGATGTAATCCATCCCGCGCAGAACCGGTTTGGTGATGGCGCCGCCACAGTTAGGGTATTTCTCAGGGGCTGATTTGGCTTTTTCGATTGCCTCCTGGTCGATTGCGAGTGCACGGTCAGAATCCAGCTCCTTGTTCTTCACCTGGGTGATTAATTGCTGCCATGTATTACAATCCTGTCCTTCAATGTGTAATTTAGCACTGCGGGCAAAACATCCAGATTCGAAATCCAACTGTATCCAATCTTCGTTTTTGAACATACCCTGTTTGGTTGCATTAACACGGGCAATGCTGAATACAGGCACTTCAAATTGGATTTGCTGAACTTTTTGTCGTTCAGTAGTGATGAACAACACTTTTTTTGTGGCGATTTCTTCACGCTGTTCAAAGATCAAGCGCTGATCTGTGAGGAAGAGGATTCCATCAGGATCCTCCTTATCCTCTTTATCATCCCGAGTCCACACTGCCTTGACCGCATTGACCAGGCTTTCACCTGGAAGGAACCCAAAGCTCGCTGATTCTGCCCAATCAAGGGCTTTTTCGATCTGAGCTAGTTGCCCCTTGATCTTATCCACTTCAGAGCCAATGCTGGAATACATTTCTCTGCAACTTCGTTCGGAGGCGGAAATCTTCGTTTCAAAAGAATCAATTTCATTCTTAATGATGTTTATGGTTGCCTGTGTGGTAGATCCTAGGCTGAGTGCAGCCACACGGCTTTCGATCGGACGTAACTGGCTGCCAAGAGAATTCGACTCAAAAATAATATGGCTTTGTATGCCGCCACGTTTCAATGTCCATTGTTTTTGAAGCTCTAGAGCCTGCGATTCCATGATCTTATTGAAGGCGTATTTTCGATCACGCAGCTTTTGAATACGGGTGGACAATTGGGCAATATCCGAATCCAATGTGGCGTATTCATCACGAATAGAAGTCAACTTTGATTTGTCAATGAGTGAATTGAAATCGCTGCGAGCAGACGCGATATCTCGTTTGAGTTGCTCAGCAGGTGAGATAGTGGCAGAAGTTGGTTTGTTTTCTTGCCTGCCCTTGCTGGTTGGTCTGTTCATCATATCACTCCTTAAGATGCTCTAGTTATGTGCTTTTTATCAGACTTAACAAAAGGTTTTCCATTTCAACGGCATTCTTTGCGCGATTGAAGTGCTCACATACATATTCACGACCGTTTGTGCCCATTTGGTTTGCTTCTGCTGCATGATTGGATAAGTATATAACAGCATTTGCTAGCGCTTGCGGATCACCAGGTTGAACAAATACCCCGGCCTTTGCGGTTTCGATCACTTCACGAATCACGCCGTCAATGGCGCACAACACAGGTCTACCGGCTGCCATGTAATCAAATACTTTGTTGGGATATGTGGTTTTATACATCTCCACGGGTTTGAGAATGGCAATGCAGGCGTCTGCGGCTGCCATCACACCGCTCATCTCATCCTTTGGCACTGGAGGGATGAAGTAAATATTATTCAGGTGCATTTCGCGGGCGGTGTTCATTAAATTTACCTTTTCTTTACCATCGCCCACAAACACATAAACAATTCGTGGATCAGACGCGGTAAGAGCAGCTGCTTTCAGGATCACTTCGAGATCGTTGGATACACCGTGAGCACCTGCATAGAGCATGATGCAGGCATCCTGTAAACCTTGTTCCTGACGGAATTTGTCTCCCTTGTCTTCAGGGTCGAACATGTTGGGATCGACTCCATTGGTTACCAGGCTGATGTTTTTGCCGCCGCGTTCTTTGATATGGTTGATAAATCCTGGCGAATTCACCACCAGCAGATCAGCATGACGGTAGAGGAATTTTTCCAGCCATTGTGACAGACTTATTAATAATGGATTTTTCAACACTTTCATAGCGATGGCGAATGCCGGCCAGAGATCGCGGATTTCAAAGAGAAATTTCACGCGTTTGATTTTTGCCAGGAGCCACGCTGTCCATCCCTGAAAGATCGGAGGGGAAGTGCCCCAGATGACATCAACGTTCTTTACACCCAACCCAATAAAAAAAGAAGAGAACATAAAGCTAAAGAAACTGAGCAATCGGTGAAAGAAACTACGGTGAAGTGCCGGGTAGGTATAGGCGCGCAGAATGCACAGACCGGGTTCAGGCTCCTCTCTGATTAACCAGTGAACCTTCCCCTGATTTGCCTTGCCTGTGAGATAACTTATGGGGCTGGTGATCACAGTTACCTGGTGGCCATGCTGGATGAATGAATGCGCCATTTCGTAATGACGGGTACCTCCAGGTTCATTAAGAAGTGCAAATGCCTGGTGAATAAGCAAAATATGTTTACCGGTGAGTTGGTTAGATTGATTCATCCATTAATTTCCAATTCGTAGTGATCGTGATTGACCCTGATGCTCGATAGGTACATAAATACGAAAGGACAGCATGTTTTTCAGTATACGTATTGGATTCCCATCCCAGAATTGGATCAATTCTTGATCCAAATAAGGTCTTACCGCCACGAATCAGGGACCTATCGTGGAGTGTTACATTAGAATTTTTTTCGTCATGGCTGGCCGTGATTTGGATCACGATCGATTTTTGATTTTTTACAAGCCGCAGACAATCGTTTCCCTGAATCCAAGACCAATCGGGAAGGAGCCAATGAATTGTGAAGAAGTGGTCTTTTTGATCGGGGTGGAACTGGATCAGATGATCAATGATCGCAAAACCAATCCCCTTGATCAGAGAGATTGATCGTTGGTGTCTGTATCCAAGTTTTCGATAACCATCATGAGAAGCAGATATCTTGGTCAAGTCAGAATTAGGCATCCACTGCGCATTGGCTCGATCCAGCCATAGGAATCGGCTGACACGTTCCATTTGGTCCAGATCATCGATAGTAATCGTATTGTGTACCCTTGTAGAATCGAGTGCGTTTTGCCAGGGCGGTGGATCATTGTAGGAATAGGTGCCGGCGTCTCTGGCAATATTAATCCCGTCCCACCAAAGATCTGCATGGAGCTGGTCAGCGTGAGCCGGGCGGCCTTGGAATTTAACACCGCGCAGTGTTCCCCACATATTTGAATCCTCGACTTTATGAATAGCTGGAGAAGTAAATGCAGGGATTGAGGTTAATCCTTGAAGGCGAGGGAGCTCGAACCAATCGGAGAGTTCATCCCACTGACCGGGCGGCAGGCAAGGACAACCAAGGAAGGCAAGAGCAGCAGCCTGCACTGTGGGGCGGTAATCACGAAATTCTGTACATCCCAATGGGAGGATCAATGATCCATCGTTGTGACCAAGGTTAGGTGCCTGACCGCTTACCGGGTCTACCTGAGAGATCAGCCAACGAGCCGCCTGGGCAAGACGTTCCTGCAATTGACCTGAAAGTGATCTTCCGTGTTTTTTCAGATGCGCTGAATAGAGCAGAGCAAGCTGAAGCATCATACGATGATAGTTTGTGCTGTGCTGCGAATAAGTTCCATCAGGTGAGATCTGTTTTAGTAATGATCGCTCAAATTCGATTTCTCCGATTTTTATCCAGTGGTCTGCAATTTCTGGATTTGTGGTGAAGCAATCTCCGGCGAATACCAATCCCAGGGCTTCGCTCAGGATGTGGTTGTTGTTCTGGGATCTGGCGTAGGATAAGGTAGGTAAAATGCGCATGGCATGCTGATATATGGCTTCTGATAGCATGCGAATCCGTTGTGAAGTTGTGGCAGGCGCATCAATCATCGAACTTAAGGTAATGAGCCAGATGATCAAACGCAGCGCTACTTCTTGAGCGGAGGACCAGTTGGGTCCAAGGTTAACTGGGTTGAAACGAATGAATTCTTCAACTTTCAACCAGAATAACGCGGCATAATCATTATCTCTGGTGGCGGAATAAGCGCGGGCCAACACCAGAGACCAGTTAAAGCGTGATGGCTCCCAAACTTTCTTGATATCTACTCCATCAATATCGTTTGAGTATTCAGACCAATGTTTTAATTCACCAAGTGCAGGGTCAAGACTAAGCGGGGTAACTTCTGAGATAAACGGTCGGAATTTTCCCTCGAACAAGTTCTGCAGTTCCTGTGAGGGGGTAAGCAATCCTTTCGTTTTACTAAGGGCTTTCCAGTTTGATTCAAATATTGATAGATCTATGTTTGACAGGTCTGGAGGTAATTTCTCAGGTTTAACACCCATAATCGGTGTTTGGCGACGGATCTCACCACTGCGCAGCTGCATCTGAAAAACTGCATAGGAAAAGATATCGGAAAGACCGATTTCTTTTATTAAAAGGGTGAGTTTCTTGATTTTTTTCACTCAAGGTATCCAGGTTTGGTTGATCAGATTACGATCTCTTTTCCCGAATGAATGGCTTCGACCGCTGCGAAGCTAGCCTTTGTGGTGTTGATCAGTTGCTCGTATGGGATCGGTGGGTTGCCACCATGCGTTATAGCGTTGACAAACTCCACCCATGCAGCAGCGTGACCTTTATCCTGACGAAGCCTTGAGTGGAAGGTTTGTTTCTTCGTTTCTGTTATCAAATCAAGGGTTCGGAAATCGATGAGCATGCCAATCTTTCCGCCGCAATAGACTTCTACCTGCTCCTTGGGATAGTTCTTGTTACCATTGGCAAGGTAAGTGACCGTGCCAACGGAGCCATCGCTGTATTTGAATGTCAAAATGACATTATCATGCCTGTACTTTCCAACATCTTCGAGAGCCGTTCCAGTGACTGATAAGGGGGTAGAACCGGTGAGATAGGTAAGGAAGTCGATGAAATGACATCCTTCACCAATGATTCTGCCGCCGCCCTGCTGTGGATCATGCAGCCAGTGGGTTGGGGGAAGATATCCAGCATTCACATGGTAGTGGATCGACATTGGCTCTGTACGGTTGTTGAAAAATTCTTTTAGTTTTATCGCCATGAGCGCGAAACGGCGGTTGAAGCCAACGGTTAATAATGGACAGTCCGCTCGCTCGATCTCGTTTTCAATGCCCTGTAATTCTTCACGGGTTAACGCCAGCGGTTTTTCGCAGTAAACTGCTTTATTGTTTTTGAGTGCAGTAACAACCTGACGGGCGTGTACCTGGTGGCGGGTAAGGATAACCACCGCGTTGATATCTGGATCTGAAAGGACCTCATCCTCCGATGAAGAGGCGTATCTGAAACCAAACTTCTCGGCAGCGTGCTTGGCGCTTAAACCTGAAGCAGTGGCAATACCCCTCAGATTTGCGTTCGCGTTTTTTTTCATGATGGGCAGAAAAACTGCCTGGGCATAGTTGCCCGCGCCAAGAACCCCTACCTGGATTTTCTGCGGTATTGGATTTTCAACCGCTGCCACAGCAATTTTTCTTTCTGGCTTTTGATCGATTGGTTTTTTCAGATAGGTAAGCAGAACACCGAGGAAAGGCTGTCCGGTTTTTCCGGTGATCAATTCGTAAGCACTCGGAGCTTCTGTGATCGGATAGCGGTGGGTGATCAACGGCGTGACATCCACTTTTCCAGTGCTGAGGAGATCAATGAAAGACTCAATGTTTCGTCCTTCGGTCCATCTGACATAGCCTAGCGGGTAATCGATACCCTTTTCTTCGTATTGTGGGTCATACCTGCCTGGGCCATAGGAACGTGATACCTTAAAAATGAGTTCTTTCTCGTAATATTTTTTTCGTGGAATTTGAAAACCAACTGCACCCACGGCAACAACAGTACCACGATCGCGCGCAATTTCTCCAGCCAGTTCCACCGGATCGTTGGATGGAGTATCTGCACAGATTAATACATGGTCAAAACCACGGCCTCTGGTAAATCCTGAAACAAGATCGACGCAATCGTCGCGTTTCGCGGCGGTGAATCCCATTTTCTGTGCAAGATTGACTCGGTCTTGCGAGATGTCAACGCCAAAAACGATGCAGCCGGCTGCTCTGGCAATTTGCGCGGTCAGCAATCCGAGCAATCCGAGGCCGATGATACAGACAAATTCTCCAATTTGTGGTTGCGCAAGACGGAATCCTTGCATCGCTATTGCGCCTAATGTGGCAAACGCAGCTGATTCAAAGTCGACCGTGTCTGGCAGGTGTACCAAGAGATTACGCGGCACGACCGCGTATTCAGCATGGACAGCGTAACCACCGCCAGCACAGGCCACTCGGTCACCAGGGCTGAATCCCTGTAGATCTTCACTTACTTCGACAATGGTCCCAGCGGAAGAATATCCCAGTACCATAGGTTGATCGAGTTTATTGAAAGCCGCCTCAATGGAGGTGAGAACACCCTCACGCCTGGCTTTTTGTATCACTTGCTTGACAAGGTCCGGCCTTGAAGCAGCTTTTGCGAGAAGACTCTTTTCAGCGAATTCAACCACCATGCGTTCTGTTCCGGCTGAAACAAGTGAAGCAGCCGTTTGAACCAGGGCGCAATTGCGCTTCAAGCCAGGAATTGGAACCTCCTCAACGGTTGTTTTTCCATTTTTTAAATGCTGCAAGACTTGTTTCATGAAATCACCTCTGCCAGATTATATTCTATTATAACTTTTCACTTGGAATCAGCACCATACATAATGAACGAGCATTGATGTACTAATTTGAATAATCTGGCATAAAACATGCACCTACTCACCTGAATCATTATGTTGAGGTCTGGAGGAAGCATGATAAGGAAAATACTATGGATGATGATCCTGCTGGTGATGACAGGTTGTACAATTCTCTTCTCTGAGGGAGGAGAAATTATTGTGAATCCCACTCCCACTACTTCGGCGTGTGTGGATTGCACACCTGTTCCAACAGAAATGATTATCTCTACAGAAACACCAGAACCAGCAGTTACGGATTTGCCAACATCTGAACCTGTGACGGCTACCCCCGAACCGACCCAGACTCTGGAGGCTACTGCGACTCTAGAGCCAATCTTTACATCTACTGTGGTTCCACCTACGGCTACAATGACATTCATTCCAGCAACGGCTACGAATACTGCTATTCCGCCCACAGCTACAAAAACGGCTATTCCATCAGCCACCAGTACTTCCACAACAGAGATCTATGTTGTTCAACCGGCAACCCCGGTTTTCATGCAAAATTTCATTCACACAACTGAAGGGTGCGCATGGCAGGGAGTGGCTGGACAAGTTTTCGATGCTTCTGGGAAACCTGTGACCAATTTGATTGTAAAGGTTTCAGGATTTTGGGAAGGCAAAGGTATTTCTCTGGTAGGTATCACTGGGATGGTAAGCGGCTTACCTTACGGCCCTGGCAGCTATGAAATCGTACTGGGTAACGCTGCCTATGATACCGTGGATCAACTTCAAATTCAGATCTTCAGTTCCAATCAAACACCCTTGACCGTTCCCTTATCTTTTAGCACTTCTGCTGACTGCTCAAAGAACCTGGTTATGATCAACTTCAAAGCTAAATAACATAGAAATTCATACACCCCGGAGAGTAACAAACCTCCGGGGTGTTTTATTGCGTGTATAATTTATCAAATGGTAATGGAAACTAAAGAACAACTCCATGATTTCTATCCCCACAACTTGATGCGGCACATGATGCGTTGGTGGTGGGTTGTTATGATTTTTGCTATAACAGGCGGGCTGACTGGTTTTCTGATTTCTCACGTTCAAAAACCCGTTTATGAGTCTAACTCAGTGATCACGACAACAATAGATTATGCTTATGCTGGAAGACTCAACGATTACATGGTTGATCACCTTATCACCGCAATCGGGGATGTCATCGATTCTTCTCAGGTGATTGATAAAGTATTGGAAGAGGCTGACAGTGCTGGAATCGACCTGGATGAAGAGGTGATTAAGGATGGATTAACGAAATCGAGGCAAGGATATCGATGGGTTTTAAGCAGCCGGTACCAAGACCCAAAACTTGCTGTTCAGATCAACCAGCTTTGGATGTCAACAGCCGTTGATGCACTCGAAGAATTGAGACTCTCAAGCTTTCAAGCTTTAGATAATCTTACCTATCAGCATGCGGTGGAATCTTGTTTCAGCCAGGCAGTCATTCTGGAGCCCTCATCTGCCTATTGCACCGTTGAAAATTTCCAACAGCTGCAATTGGATGTAAAAGAATACTATCACAATGGATCGAGCCAATCGTTGGTGAATCAAATTCAGATTTCGAAAATCAGCTTTCAAGTGACGCAGACTCCAAGTATTCCAGATGAACCAGTATTGCACAATACCAATTTAGCCACGGTTGCAGGTTGCGCGGCAGGCTTAATTTTGGCGTTATTCTTTTTTCTCTCTGGTAATCCCAGAATCAGTATGCAAGGAAAATGACGTGGCATCCAGGTTCGTTGATCGTCTGATATGGATTCTTTGGGTGCTGGTTGTTGCTGCACTGCCTTTCACCAGTGTTCCCCTGGTATCAAAACTGATCAGATCTACTGCTGTGGCTCCAGGTTCTCTTCTTTTTGTCATTCCCCTAGCGGTGATTGCTTTTCCGTTGATGATTAAACGTAAACAAGCCCTACCATTTCAATCAAAATCAGCCCTTTTTTTCTTCCTTTATGTATTTTTAACTGTATTTGTGGCGTTCTTTCGTAACGTTCCTGATTACAAGGATCAAACCATTCTCTCTGCTGCAGTCGAGGGAATTGCCACATCGGGATTGGGATTACTCTTCCTTTTCGTTTTTATGAGCATACCGAATAATTGGCAGAAAATTGACCTGACAATGCGAATCTTAAACTGGACAGGACTTGTGTCGATTGTGTGGTCAATCATCACCGGTGTTGTACCTGTAGAAATGCGGACACTGCGTCACATCATTGGTGTGGTGCAGGACTACACCACCACTACCAAATTATTTGAAGGCAGAATGACAGGTTTCGCAGCTGAACCTTCCTGGCTTGCGCACATGCTCAATTTAGTATTCCTGGCATACTGGTTGGCTGCCACTATTAATAAAACCAGTGTACACAAGTTCCGGCTCTGGAAATTTTCATTTGAGAACTTACTGTTAATTGGTGGTATCGTGGTATTGGCAGGAACGCTTTCACGTGGAGGTCTGGCTGCTTTCATGCTGGTTGTTGCATTCCTCTTTCTTCTCATGAACATCCGTTTTGTGCAACGACTGGCAAGCAAATGGAATGTAAAACGTCGTATGTGGGGTTCATTGCTTTTATCGTTGGGTCTTATCATTGCCTATCTTGGTCTACTTGTTCTGGGTTTATTTGTGCTGAGCAAAGTTGATCCTCGCATGGAGAATGTTTTCCGGTTTAATTCTTCAGTAGAGAATCCGTTGATCAAATATGCAGATGAACTGCAATTTGGCGAAAGAGTTCTCTATTGGCAAACGGGTTGGAATATTTTTAATGAACATCCAATATTTGGTGTAGGGGTTGGTTTTTCAGGTTTCTACTTCCCTGATCATTTTCCAGACTCGGCGTGGGGGTTGGTGGAAACGCGTCGTTTGTTATATCAATCAACAAATTTGATGAATATTAAAAATTTCTGGGTCAGGTTACTCGCTGAGACCGGCATCGTTGGATTTGCTCTATTTACAACATTCTTGATTGTGATTGCTTTCACCTCAGTGGAATTAATCCGATCAAAAACAGGAATGCGCCGGACTTTTGGCTATATGGGGGCTTTTACCTTGATCGCTCTGATTCTTGAAGAGTTTAGTGTCGATTCATTTGTTCTACCATACATCTGGTTTACGTTCGGTCTGGTTGCAGCAGCATGGAGATGGTATCATCCTGATATTGGTGAAACTCATGGATAAATCCGAAAAAGTTATCATACTAGTAGTTGTGATCGCGCTTGTCGGTTGTTTGTGCATTTCTGTTTTATGCGGCATTTCTGTCTTGCTGATAGCCAACCTCGCGGATTTTAATCTTACCTCTTTTGAAGGAGAAGCAACTCCTACCTTGGTTTCATCACCGATAATTGCCACCCCCAGACCTCAGAGTACCAGAGTGGCAAATATGGATTCCGCAGCAGAATCACTTGCCAGGTTAATGAATGCTGATATCCCAACTGCAGATCTGGTTTTTCTTGCCGAGCGCTTTGAGGGTAAATCAGGGATTCCATTACAGATCACTTCAGATCCTGTGGAATATGAGATAGGGGATACGCTGGATTTTTATAAACTGAATACCAGCACGAACGAAATGGAATCCACAACTGCAGTATTGCGCTTTAAGTCTGATACTGTATATTTTTGGGCCGAGCAAGGGGTCGAGATCGATCAAGGCGCATTGCAACAGTTGATGAACACGTTTGTAACTGAAATCTATCCAACGAATCAGCAATTTTTCGGCAAAGAATGGATTCTAGGGGTTGATAATGATCCGCACTTGTTCATCCTCTATGCTGGAGGCTTGGGTTATAGTCTTGCGGGTTATACTTCATCTACCGATTCCGTCCTTCCGCAGGCGCATGAGTATTCGAATGTGCATGAAATGTTTGCCATCAATTCAGATGTACAAACTATATACGATCCTTATACGCTGAGCGTCATGGCGCATGAGTTCCAGCACCTGATCCATGGATATCATGATCCCAATGAGGAAACATGGTTGAACGAAGGATTTTCGGAGTTAGCCACACTGTTGAATGGATATGATGCGGGGGGATTTGACCACGTATTCGCTTACAATCCGGATATTCAACTTAATGATTGGTCAGTTGATCCAGAAGAAAACGACTCGCATTATGGAGCCAGTTTCTTGTTTACTACTTATTTACTCGATCGTTTTGGAGAGGAAATTACAAAGCAAATTGTGGCTGATCCTCTAAATGGATTCACCAGTATTGACCATGTCTTTTCTCAAAACAACCTGATGGATGAGGTTACTGGAAAACTCATAACAGCGGATGAATTTTTTGTAGATTGGACGATCACCAACTTTTTCCTTGATCCGAATTTAGGAGACGGCAGATATGATTATTCAAATTACTCCGGAGCTCCTTCGGCAAATTCCAATGATGTGATCACTGACTGCAACAAGGTGCTACTGACTTCAAGTGTCAAACAGTATGGAACCGATTACTACGAAATCTTCTGTCCAAATCAACAGATCAAGCTCCATTTCGAAGGAGATACGACCGTTCCAGTCCTTCCAGAGGTAACTGGTGAGGGAAAATTTATGTGGTCAAACCGGGCAGATACTTCTGCAACATCTTTATCACGTGAATTTGACTTGACGAATGTGAGCGGACCAATCACACTAACATTTCAAACCTGGTATGATCTGGAAACGGATTACGACTATGTTTATCTCCTAGCTTCAGAAAACGGCAAGGATTGGCAAATTCTCACTACGCCATCTTGTACGACGTTGGATATCAGCGGAAACAGCTATGGCTGTGGATATAACGGAGCCAGCCAGCGCTGGTTGACCGAAAGAGTTGATCTTTCAAAATTTGCCGGTAAAAAGGTCTGGCTCAGTTTCGAATACGTGACCGATGCGGCTGTAACTGCTGAAGGGTTCATTCTTGACAATATTTCAATACCGGAGATTGGATATCGAGAAGATTTTGAGGAAGATGATGGCGAGTGGGAAGCACAGGGTTTTGTGCGTATTGAGAATGTCATACCGCAAACTTTTCTGGTATCAGTGGTCTCAAATTCCACTCATGACCTTATTCAAAAATTTTCCATTCAGAGTGGTGAAGTTCTTGAATTGGTTCTCGATCCTTTATCATCGTCAGAGAGCTATGTGGTGATTATCAGCGGTTCAGCAAGGTATACCCGCCAGGAGGCGAAGTATCAGCTCGAATTAGAAATTAAATAAAACAAACCAGCCGAGTATAGAACTGGTTTGTTCAATGCTTGATGACGGATCTTTAAAGCTTTAAGCTTTTTTCTGTAATCTGGCCAATTCCTGTTTAAGTTCTTCGCTTCGTTGCTTTGCTGCGGTTTCAACCTCAGACCGGACCCGGTGTACATTCGTCTTGATGCGGTCACGCATTTCTACACCTGAAACTGGTGCCAGTAATAACGCAATTACACTGCCCACAATCCCCCCGATTAAAAATCCGGCAAGGAATTTTGCTACCACTTTCATAGAACTCCTCCTTTTGATTGACTCACTTAGATTATAAGAAGTTTTGATGATAAATCCAATAATGACTTATTCAAGATGCAGCTTTTTAAAAAGCAGAGGCGCAGCTGCTGTTACCCATAGACCAATCAAAGCATATCGAACAAAGCGGAAAATACCCTCAATGAATAATGGGTCCTGAGGAAAGATATATTTCAAACCGATATAGAGTGCCAGGATTCCCAGCAAACCAATGATGTAGCGCGCCAGGCGTTTGATTGATGAAGCTTTTATTATTGGTTTGCCAAATTTTTTATACCACCAGGCATAACCTGCTGTAAAGCCAAACGCCACACCAGCAATGGTGATCACGCCTTCAAGGCTGTATGGGGTTGGAGCTTCTGCGCCAGCAGCTACCGCCTGACTGATCCAGGCTGACGGTAATTCCCAACTGATTGAGGTTGTCTGACATAGGATCCCGAGAGTGATCAAGAAAATCGAAAAAATGAAAGAAATCAATAATTGCACGCCAAAGGATCGCGCAGCCAGCCATTTTGCTATTGGCTTTTCCAGTTTGAGATAGAATACCACGAGCAATACTCCAATGAGCCAGCCGGCGAGGACATCCCTGACAAAGTGAACGCCGAGATACAGACGAGAAAGCCCGATAAAAAACACCACGACTATCGCAACCACCAATGCCCATTTCTTACGCATGCTAGACGCAACCATTCCCCAGATGGCTGCTGAGTTCTGTGAGTGACCGGAAGGAATCCCAAACGAAGTTTCAGAGGTTAAAGCTTGAACCCGTGAATCAACCCAAAATGGTCGTGGACTGTGGAACAACATTTTGAAGCATGAATTAAAACCCCCGCTGAGCACTAGCATCATCCCTGCGCGAAATCCAATCTGTGGGTTGATACTCCAGTAGATAGCAGGCATCACCAAGAGGAAAAACAATTCATTACCCAGGAATGTAAATGATTGGAAGGGAACTTCCAGCCAGGTTCCCAGTTGTTGCAGGAAGAGGGTAATTGAGATCTCAAATTCCATTAACCAGTCCATGATATCCTCCGTTTTGTTTATGGCATTGATATCCTGTAAATAGAAACAATAAGCGGGTTACACTCTTGTAATCATACTCTGAATCACTTCCATTCTCATCTGATCCAATCCAGGCAGGCAATCATTGATTGCGAACGCACCTGTGTTTTCGACTGTAATAGATGCAGCAGCACTCCCCTGTACGACTGATCTCAACGGGTCATAATGAGATTGGAATCCAACCAGAAATCCACCACAAAATGAATCAATTTCACCAGTAGGATCGATCACTTTTCCTGGATACCTGGGAACGAGATATCTGGATGAATTTGTGGCATCATAAAAAAAATAACCTTTTGGAAAAACGTCAACGATTACAAAGGTACATCCAAACCCCGCCACGCATTCCATCATTTCCCAAATATTCGTTGACCTGCCATGAAATAACGACTTTATTTCAGCTTCTCTTGTAATCAGAGTGGTCGAATCTTTAGCGAGGATTGAAAAATCATCCCAGTAAGCTGTGTTCATGAAAGACCGATGGGGCTGTATGGATATGGTACGCACCGATCCCTTGAGCAGGAGTGTAGACATCTGGATCTGGCAGGTGATATCGAGAGGTGAGATATGAGCAGCCAATGCGTCTAGATATTCAGCTGGAAGGTTTGTCAGCAGTGTTTTTGATAAAGTCTGTAGTTTTGGCAGAGCGGACTCGATATCTGAATTTGAAAACCCGATAAGCTCCTTTGGAAAGGGTAATCTTTTTGCTGAATAAACAGCAACCGGGTTATCAGTAATCGTTTTTCTTGGTGATATGTGGGCAAAAAATGAGCGTAAATCTACTTCCTGTGAGAGAGAGTGAATGCCACGGGTATCTATTCCTTTAATTATTAATTCTTCTTTCCAGGTTTCAGGAAAATTACTTCCAACCCCGCTGATTAGACCCACAGTTCCACCCCAGTGAGAGATACTGGCTGCAGTATATATAACAGGCCCACCGATCAGGTTGTTTGCCGCTCTTCCATTCAGATCAATAATGAATTCGTTGTGGATTTGTCCGACAGTGAGAAATTTTACAAAGCGATTGTAATTCATTGAGGGGGGATATGATGAGTTTATTTTTTAGCTTGATTTGCGGCCTGTTTCTGAAATCATTTTTAACAACGAAACAATCCCAAGACCGATTTTTGCACCATCACTGGAAGTTAGTTTCAATTCTCTGCCGTTTGCTTCTTGCTGTTTAACGATCAAATAAGCTGCAGCAAGACCCGAAAGCAGGCCAATGGTTCCTCCAACAAGAAATGTTATTGTTTTCCAATTCAATCTTTCATTCATATTCTATCCTTTGGGTTAGACCGCAAGTGAAATGCGAGCTCTACAAGCCGAACGATACCTGCTTTCGTGGATTGATAGGTGATGAGAGGTGTCGTAATTTTATCTATTGATGTTCCTGTAAATCCTTTGATGGAGTTGACCAGGTGGTCCAGTTTAATGAATTGTGGTGGCAATGCCCTGTGTGTTTTGGTAATTATTCGGTTGGTGAAAATGATCACAATCAGCAAAATTAAACCGAGAACCAGTAAGGGGAGGATCAAAAAAATCAGCGAGATTTGAGCCCATTTTTGATTCAGCGCCGGATCGTTGAGCGATGTGAAAATCGTTAAAACGCCAATACCAATAGCAACCAGAATGCATAAAAAGACTGGAATTAAAATCTGCCAGAGAAGTTCTTTTTTGTGATTTTTCTCTGCTGACCGAACCGTAGGTTGATTTGAAAAATTCATAAAATTATTTTAGCATGAAACAATACTGCGAAGGATTAATCGTGTGATTTATATTTTGGAATTGGAAATCAAAATGGTATTGTGGAAAGATGAGAATAAGGTATAATTTATTCGATTGTATAGAAAAGTACATGCATTAATTGCGTGTAGGTTTTTAATCTTGAGCTATTCGATTCGCTTTTTGGCTGGGCAAGTATTTTTACACTCCTTGCGGAGTTTGGATGAGAAAGAAGCGCTGACGTGAGCATCATCATTGTAGGTAATGACAAATATATGCGCACACGATCGAGTATTTTCAGGGGATCTGGTATTTGTCTATTTGAATTGGATCAATATTCTGACATTTCTCCTGTATTTTTTAAAATTCTACATCATCCAAAAGAATAGAAATATTTACCTTCTGAAGGCCACCTAGTGGTCTGTTAAGCTGAAAAGATCGAATAGCCGGAAATCCCGAGAGGGTTTCGGCTGTTTTTGTTAACGGGACATATGGAAGGGACGATTACAGCGATCAAGGCTCAAAAACGTAATCCAAATCGAGTCAGCATCGAGCTCGATGGGGAATATGCGTTTGGAGTTTCAAGGATTGTTGGCGCGTGGCTTAAGGTTGGTGATCACCTGACCGAGGAGCAGATTAAGATTCTCCAGGAAAAGGACGCGAACGAAGTGGTTTTTCAAAAAGCGCTTATGCTGATCAATCATCGCCCGCGTACAGAACATGAGATCCGCCAAAAACTGATTGAAAAAGAATACTCAAATGCGCAAATCGATCTTGCAGTCGAAAAACTCAGGGAATCAAATCTAATTCAAGATGCGACCTTTGCCAGGATGTGGGTGGAAAATCGTAACCAGTTACATCCTCGCAGCCGCCGCCTGATCAGTTACGAGCTGAAGCACAAAGGAATCGCAAATGAATTGATCGATGCTGCCCTACAGGATTCTGAGGACGATAGTGAATTGGCGTTCCAAGCTGCAAACCAGTACGCCCGGCGATTGGCCGGATTGGATTGGTCGGTATTTCGAAAGAAACTGGGTGCTTTCTTAGCACGCCGTGGTTTTGATTATGGAACAATTAACTTAACTGTCTCGAAAATTTGGAAAGAAATGAACCTGGAAGGGCTTGAATCTGGGAAAAAAGAGGAATGTGAAAAATGATATTTCGAGAAGGAAATTTTATCGCACTGCTGATCATCGGTGCCCTGGTCTTGGTGGCGATCTTGACCGCAGTACTGGTGAAAATAATTGTTGATAAATATAAAAAAGAGCAATCTGAGAAAGCTGAAAATGTGATTCAATCAGCGGTCGAAAAAGCCAAGATAATTGAATTGGAGGCGAAGGATAAAGCCCTAAAAATTCTGCAGGATTCGGAGATCGAAATCACCCGACGCAGACAGGATATCTTGCGCGAAGACGATCGCCAGCAAAAACGCCGGGCGGAACTTGATCACCGCATCGAGCGCCTGGAAATACGAGAGCAGAACCTTAATAAACGTCAGAGCGCGTTGGACAAGCGCAGTAATGAGATCGAAAAACTGTACATTGAACAGATGGAAGAGCTTCAACGCGTCGCACAAATGACGATGGAAGATGCCAAGCAGGTACTTCTGGCGGAGGCTGAAAAAGAAGCCCGTAATGATATGGCGAGAATTATCCGTCAGATCGAAGCTGAAGCCAGGATTGAAGGTGACAAACGGGCACGCGAGATCATTACCGACGCTATTCAACGCGTGGCATCTGAACATGTTGTTAGTGTATCTACGTCTTTGGTAACTCTACCGAATGAAGAAATGAAGGGGCGAATTGTTGGCCGTAACGGAAGAAATATCCGTGCCTTCGAACAGGCAGCGGGAGTGGATGTGATCGTGGATGATACCCCCGAAGCTGTGACCATATCATGCTTTGATCCTGTAAGGCGCGAGATTGCCCGCCGTACACTGGACCGCTTGATCGTTGATGGCAGGATTCACCCTGCACATATCGAGAAGATCCTCGCAGAGGAACAAAAGGAAGTTGAAAAGGCGATCATCGAAGCCGGTGAGAACGCGGCTTTTGATGCAGGGGTTGCCGGCATGCACCCTGAAATCTTGAAGATGTTAGGGCGGTTGAAATTCCGTACCTCTTATGGTCAAAACCAACTGGCGCATGCGGTAGAAGTTGCCAAACTTTCAGCAGTACTGGCTGCAGAACTAGGGGCAGATGTTGAAGTTGCGCGGGCAGGCGGTTTATTGCATGATCTCGGCAAGGCGATGGATCATAATACTGAAGGAACACATGCACAATTAGGCGCGGAGTTTGCCCGACGTTATGGTGTTAATTCCAAAGTGGTGAACGCCATGGCCTCACATCATCACGAGGTGGAACAGGAATCTATCGAAGCTGTTATTGTTGAAGCCGCTGATGCCATCTCAGGTGCGCGTCCTGGAGCTCGCAGAGAGGATCTCGAACAATACATCAAGCGTCTGCGCGCGTTGGAGGAAATTGCCAATTCCTTCAAAGGTGTCCAGCAATCCTATGCTATTCAGGCTGGCCGTGAAGTGCGCATCCTGGTACAACCAGAAGAGATTGACGACCTGGCTTCCGTTCGTCTGGCACGTGATATTGCCAAAAAGGTCGAGGAAACCATGCAGTATCCCGGTCAGATTAAAGTCACAGTCATTCGTGAAACAAGGGCTGTTGAATTTGCTAAATAAACAAATTTAAGAGATAAAGGCTGCCATACATTTATGGCAGCCTTTTTTTCTACTCAGAAAAATCTTGATCATCTAATTTGAGATCTGAATGAGACCCGACATACGGATTGTTTTCCATTTCCTCACCAACGGTCGTGTTCGGCCCATGCCCCGGAATCAAAATTGTTTCGGGTGGAAGACTGAATACCCGCCTGTGCACACTCTCTTGAAGCGATTTGAAACTACCACCATCTAGATCGGTTCGACCGATTCCGCGGTGAAAGATCAGATCGCCCACAATGGCAGTGTTCAGATCGGGAATGTAATAGATCACTGAGCCTGGTGAATGGCCTGGTGTATGTCGGATTTCGATCTCACTATTACCGAGGATGAGATGCTGACCATCCTCAAGCATGATATTGGGATCGCAGGGTGGTTCGATGAGAGCTCTAAACTGTCGCGATCCACCACCATCACGCCAGATAGCGAGGTCATCTGCATGAAGACCGATCCCTGGCTCAGCAGGCAGTTTAGAGAGCAGGTAGGATAATCCGGCAAAATGATCAAAATGACCATGAGTGAAGAGCACAGCTTTGACAGTCAATCTATTCTGATCAATTACTCTCAAAATGTCTTCAATTCCAAACGATGGATCAAATAAAAAACATTCCTTTGAAGCATCATCGAAGATTAGAATCACATTGTTTTGCAATGGACCGGCACAAAAGACTTTAATTTGCAGACTCATGGATATTGTTTTTCTTCCTCTGGATGGTATAGAGAATAAACAAGTTGAGCAGGATGACCGCAGCGATCATCCAACCGGAAACGGTGTACATTGAATAAGGTTCCTTGCTATACAATACCCCAGCCAGGATTGGGGCTGTGATTACAGCTATTGAGTTTGCTGTTTCGATCATGCCAAATGCAGTTCCGGTTTGTCCCGGATGCACAAGAGAACGCGAGACAGCAAGCACCATAGAACGGCAGAGGCGATATCCACCCATAAAGAAATATCCCACTCCAAACCAGGCCGCAGAATTCCCCTTGATGTAAATGAGCGCAAAAATGAGAACCCATATCTGGCCGACCAGAAAACCGGTGAAAGCATTTAGATTTCCAAAAACCAGCATTGCTACTGCGTTGCCAAGGCTACCCATCGCGCCAAGCAAGCCAATTGTTGTTCGGGAAAGCTGCTGTTGGTTTTGTAAGAAATTTGGGGTCAACGGCTGCGGCAGGTAGATAGCAAACATGGTAATTGCGGTTAAAACCAAGAAAGCAAGAAAACGATAGTTGTTCAATATACCTTTTGGTTGAGTTGAGATTTGATCTGCATGATGCGGTTCGGGTCGCTTTGCCGTGAGAAAGATGATGATGGTTGAAATGAGAAAGAGGACTCCTGCGAAATTGTAAATTATCTTAAGTCCAAACCTATCAGCAATAAATCCGCCGGTGACAGGTCCCACAACTGCGCCAAGATTGAAAAAGCCAGAACACAAAGAAATGGCACGTCCAACCCCCATGTTTCCTCGTACGGAAGTGATATAGCTATTCATTGGGGCAACGACGAACCCTGTTAAGCCATAGAGAATAACTCCGACTACGAAGGCAGGCAGAGACCAGGCTATAGCCATAATCCAGGTGGCAATTGTTCCTAATACCCATGTCGAAATCATTAAGGATCGTGAACCAAATCGATCTGAGAAATAGCCTGATGGAATCTGTGCTGCTGCCAAGACGATTCCCATGGCGCTATAAATCTTGCCAATCATCAACGGATCAGCTCCCCATTCCTGTAAATATAAGGGTTGAAAGTAGATGAATAACCCTTCGCCAATCCCCCAGATGAAGAGGGATAAAGCAACCAGGAAAAGGTTGCGATTCATTAGATTTCAGCCGTCCTGTGAATTAAAGATTTCACTGCTGTGAAAACCGTTTCACGTTCTGGTTCACAGATAATCACATGACCACTGTTTTCAAGCCATAAGGTGGTCTTGTCTTTGGAGGAGATGTTCTTATAAATATATTCAAGGCTTTCTGGTGGGATCGATCGATCTCCTTTGGATTGAACGATTAGGGCAGGAATATCAATATTCGTCAACTCCTCTTTCATGACATTCATTAGTTTTATTAATTCAAGGACCGCGCGTGATGGGTAATATGGATAATCAATATGAACTTTTTCCCATTCAAGATTATGCCAGTCCGGTGTTCCTTTTCCAGCATGGAAATTAAGCCAGCCAACCAGTGGCAGTAGTTTTGTGCGCGGATCAGCTGGTAGATTGATGGGAGTTGAAAAGGCTACCACTCCGGTGAAGGGGTAACGCGCTGCAGCAATCAATGCAAGGATTCCCCCCATAGAGAGTCCCATCACAAACTGCTTATCTGTGCTGCCTTTGAGCAGGTTAAGACCATCCTCAACTGAAACCAGCCAATCTTGCCACCGTGCAAAGCGCATATCGGCGGGATTTGTAGCGTGGCCAAAAAGCCTTGGAGCCAGAACGGTATATCCACTTGCAGAAAGTGATTCTCCAAGCAGCCGCATCTCTTTTGGGGTTCCAGTGAAGCCATGGATTAAAAGACATCCGATCTTTCCACCGGGAAGAAAAAAAGGTTCAGCAGTTGGGATTGTGAATGCCTTGGGCATCATATTCTCCGTGAATCAAAGAATTGTCAGATCGCGCGAAATATCACTGAGCGATTCGCAGCCTGTGGGTGTTATGAGGATATTGTCTTCAATACGCACCCCACCCATGCCCGGGAGGTAAATACCGGGTTCTACCGTGTAAGTCATGCCAGGAGCCAGGATCTGGTCGTTTTTGCCAAAGATATATGGCGATTCATGATCCTCCAAGCCCAGACCATGCCCGGTGCGGTGAGTGAAATAATCACCGAATCCTGCGGATTCGATCACGTTTCGCGCTGCTTGGTCAACCGATCCTGCTGCTTTTTCTGGAGCGCCGGCTGCTCTGCCCGCTGCATTTGCCTGATTTACCACGTTAAAAATTTTTTCCAGTTCTGGCGCCAAGCTGCCTACGGCAAAAGTGCGGGTGAGATCGGAACAATATCCATTTGATCTTGCCCCCCAGTCGATAACCACAAGGTCACCATTTTGAATCTCACGCTCGGTAGGTATAGCATGGGGATTGGCGCTGTTCGGACCGCTGGCGACAATCGGAGAGAAAGGTAATTCAGGATCAGACCCCATGCGCAGCATTTGAATGGTTAATTCAGCGGCGATCTCTTTTTCGGTGACTCGAGGTTTGATCATGGGAAGAACAGCTTTTAACGCCTCCTGTGCAATTTGAACCGCGCGGCGCATTTCTTTGATTTCTTCTTCGTCCTTCAAGATGCGCAGACTTTCACAAATCTTTTCTGCAGAAACAAATTTTGCCACCAAAATCGCTTTTTGTAGATAATCCAGCTCAAGAAAGCGCAGGCGTGTGGGTTCAACACCAATGGTCGATCCTTCAAGGTTGTAACGATGACTGGCATAGGTGAAAACTTTCTGCCAGGTGGATGGGTCATCGTTAAAAGTAAGAGGGGTCAGAGGAATTCGCGAGGCGGAAAGTTTTCCAGCTTCTAACTCTGGCAGGAGGATCAACGGGTCATGTGTTTTTGTAATGATCAGGACGGTTGGCCGTTCCATCAGGTGTAAGGAAAGTCCCGTCAGATAGGTAAATACCGGACCTGGATTTAATGCAAGTGCTTTAATCTGATATTGATCCATTAATTTTAGAAGGTGCGCAAATCGCGGGTCAGTCATCGATGCCTCCTTGAGAAATTATAGTCTGAAGAGAACAATGTTGCAAAGTAAGGGTCATGAATGTTATTTCAGCAGTGTTGCAGGAACTTTCATCTGGAAAATTCGTCTGGTAGAAGATTATTGTACACAAAAGGAGAAGAAGATGAAAAAAATTTGGGTAATTATTCAAATATTGCTTTTGTTGATGATTCTGGCTGCTTGCTCAAAAACAGATCCAATAACCATTACTCCAACAGAATTTGTTCCGACTCAGACACAACCAGTGCTAACGCTGGAGCCTGTAACTGAGGAACTGCCGAAATTCCCGCTAGTATATACTGACGAAACTGCCGGGATTCAAATATTTTATCCAGCAGACTGGACCCAATCAGAGAATCAGGTGATTGGAGAAAGAGGTTCCCAAACAGCGCTTCTATCACCTGGAAGCAGCATTGAAAAAGTTGCAGATGGTGGTGCACGGATCATTCTCGTCACATATCGATGGGATCCTAAAAATGAATTGGATGCTTTCGTTGCTCAACGAAAAACTGCCTGGGAAGCAAGCGGCTTTACGATTCAGAAAGAAGAAGTCAGGGATCTGGGAAATGGTAAGAAAATGATCGTTTTTCAGATTGAAACCAGTGATCAAACAAATGTCATATATGCGTTTACAACTTCAGGAGAAGATTATCTTCAGATTAGCGGAGATGGTGACCTCGAGCTTTGCCGGAAAATTCTTGAGAGCGTTACAATTGTTCAATAGCGAAAAAAGAACTTGATTGAAAACTGGGTTTGATTAAAAATCATGATAATTATGGTCAAGTTATGGATATAATTTGAATAAAGCGCATAGAAAGGAGAAGAGATGAGTCAGGCAACGAATGATTTAGTTCATGAACATGATGCTATTATTTCAGCGTTGTACATCCTGGATCGTATGATCGATGGTGCGGAAATCGAAAATGAAATCGATCCTGAGGATATGACCACTTTCATCGACTTTCTCAAGGAATTCGCAGATAAATGCCACCATGGCAAAGAGGAAGGGGTTCTCTTCCCGGCAATGGTGGCTGCAGGTGTTGCAGAGTCTGGTGGGCCAATTGGAGTTATGCTGAAGGAACATACGGAAGGCCGCAGATTGATACAGGAGATGACCCTATCCATGACGGGTGAAACCGACGTAGAAAGGTTGAGTAAGGCTGCCCGTGATTATGCCATACTGTTACGTGGTCATATCCAGAAAGAAAATACGGTCTTATTCCCAATGGCCGACAGAGTGCTTGATGATAAAAAACTAACTGAAATCTATCAGGCATTTGTTGACCACGAAGAAAAGGTCATCGGTCACGGCCGGCATAAAGAACTGCACGCTATACTTGAGCGTCTTAATGAAAAATATTCTTGATGAGGGTTCGATAGGGAATTGTCCAATAAATCGTGAATAAACAACGGAGTTGCTGACATTTCCTTGACAATACCGCCTTTATTCGGGTAAAATCCTTTCTGCATTTGTTACGGGCCTGTAGCGCAGTTGGGAGCGCGCTTCAATCGCACTGAAGAGGCCGGGGGTTCGAATCCCCCCAGGTCCACTGGAGTCACCAGGCTCGAACAAAGCAAGAACCGGGCCCATAGCGCAGTTGGGAGCGCGTCTCAATGGCATTGAGAAGGCCGGGGGTTCGAATCCCCCTGGGTCCACTCAAGCAAAATCAGGAGTAGTAGGTCATTCGTCAGCGAGCCGGGAGAGAGAGGTGTGAGCCCGGCAGGTATTGCGAAATACAGCAGACCGAACTCGCCTGACCTCCGAAAGGATAGCTTTTCTGGCGAATCAAGTAACCAGAAACGGGTGTGCCCGTTATCGCGAATGAAGCGGTCTGCGTTGCAATGCAGACAAGCAGGGTGGTACCGCGGAGAATTCCTTCGTCCCTGATCGGGAGAAGGGATTTTATTTTTAAAGAATTGGAGTAGAGAATGGCTCAAAAAATACCAGGTTACAATCCAAACGAGATCGAAAGTAAATGGCAGCAGAAATGGGAAACTGACGATCTCTACGAATCGAACATCGATGAGACCCGTAAGAAATATTATGCGCTGACCATGCTTCCATACCCTTCAGGAGACCTCCATATTGGTCACTGGTATGCCATTTCGCCTTCTGATGCTCGCGCACGATTCAAGCGGATGAACGGCTATAACGTGCTTTTCCCGATGGGTTTTGATGCCTTTGGTTTACCTGCTGAAAATGCTGCTATCAAGCGGAACATCCATCCCAAGACCTGGACCTATGCCAATATTGAGCGGATGCGCAAGCAGTTTAAAAGCATGGGTGCGATGTTTGATTGGCGGCGTGAAATTATTTCCTCCGATGAAAAATATTACCGGTGGACACAGTGGTTTTTCTTGCAGCTCTATAAAAAGGGTCTGGCCTATCGAAAAATGTCACCGGTAGACTGGTGCCCGAACTGTAATACCACACTTGCACGCGAACAGGTATGGGGTGAGGACCGTCATTGTGAACGATGCGGTACTCCAGTCATTAAGAAGAACCTGGATCAGTGGTTTTTCCGAATTACCAATTATGCTGATGAGTTAATCCATTATGAAGGCATCGATTGGCCTGAGCGTGTACGTGTTCTGCAGACAAATTGGATCGGAAAATCAGAAGGTGCGCTGGTAACTTTTAAAACCGAAGCCGGCGACGAGATGGAAATTTTTACTACCCGCCCTGATACCCTTTGGGGGGTAACGTTCATGGTGCTCGCTCCTGAACATCCATTGGTGGAGAAATTGACCACACCTGAACAACGAGCTGAAGTTGAACAATATGTTCTCGATGCATCACGCCAATCAGATATTCAACGTGAGGCAGCCGACAAAGAAAAAACCGGTGTTTTCACTGGCGGCTATGCCATCAATCCTGTAAATGGTGAAAAGATTCCAGTGTGGATCGCTGATTATGTGCTGATGACCTATGGTACAGGGGCTATTATGGCTGTTCCTGCTCATGACCAGCGTGATTTTGAGTTTGCTCGAAAATTCGGTTTACCAATCAAAATTGTTATCCGTCCGCAGGGCATCTCTATTCTCGAAAGTGAAGATGATATGACCATGGCTATTCCAGCCAGTGGTACGATGGTGAATTCTGGGCCATTAACAGGAACGCCGGGTGATCAATCCTTTACGAGGGCGATCGAATATATTCAATCAAAGGGTATCGGTAAAGCTGCAACGAATTTTCGGCTGCGCGACTGGCTGATCTCACGCCAGCGTTACTGGGGTTCGCCTATCCCTATGATCCACTGTCCGCAATGTGGAGCAGTGCCGGTACCAGAAGATCAATTGCCAGTTACGCTGCCTGAAGATGTGGAGTGGAAACCCACAGGCGAAAGCCCGCTAAAACTGCATCCAACCTGGCGCTTTGTCACCTGTCCAAATTGCGGCGGTAAAGCGGAACGCGAAACTGACACCATGGATACATTTATGTGTTCTTCCTGGTACCATTTGCGATACCTTAGCCCAAATTTTGATAAAGGGCCTTTTGACCCAAAGGAATATGATTACTGGATGCCGGTTGATACGTATACCGGTGGGATTGAACACGCCAATATGCATCTGATCTATACCCGCTTTTTCCATAAAGCAATGCGTGATATCGGGGTGACGGAAGGGAATGAACCAATGCTGCAGTTGCGCAACCAGGGCATGGTGCTGGGTGAAGATTGCGAGAAAATGTCGAAAAGCCGTGGAAACGTGGTTGCTCCTGATGACCTGGTGAAATCGTATGGCGCTGATACTTTGCGGGCATATCTGATGTTCTTTGCCCGCTGGGATATGGGTGGACCTTGGAGCAGCGGCGGTATTGACGGGGTTGCCAGGTGGCTGCGGAGAGTTTGGTCAATGCTGCTAGAACCATGCGCAAAAGGGTCACCCTCTGAGGTTTCTGTGAAAGCCCTGCGGCGAAAAGTTCACCAGACGCTGAAAGCCGTGACCCGTGATTTTGAAGAATTTGAGTTCAATACCATCATTTCGAGTTTAATGGAATTGTCGAATGAGATGGTAAGCACAAAATCTGTGCTTTACGGTTCACCGGCCTGGGAGGAAGCCACAGAAATCTATGTCAAGATGCTGGCACCGGTTGCCCCGCATATCGCAGAAGAAATCTGGGAGCGGATGGGAAAACCATATTCTATCCATACATCTAGCTGGCCTAAGGTAGATGATGTAGCTGCTGCTGTAGAAGAAATCACTCTTGTGATTCAGGTGAATGGGAAGGTACGCGATCGTGTAACGGTCGCTGTTGATGTCAGTGAAGAGGATGCCAAGGCGACAGCACTTGCCAGTGAGACAATTCGAAAGATGTTGGAGGGCAAAGAACCACGACAGGTAATCTATGTAAAAGGGCGCCTGGTCAACATCGTCATTTAACTCCATTGACAGTAACGATATTTTATGAGCAGGGCAGATCATTCGCTGCCCTGCTCATAATAGAAATTTACCATCCAATCCCTTATAATTTAGTTGTTAGAAAAAGTAGGTAATGGGGCGAGGTGAAAAATGCGATTAGGCGAATTGAATTGGATGGAAATCGAAGAGTACCTGAAGAAAGATAACCGTTTGATGCTCGTATTGGGGGCTACCGAACAACATGGATACATCAGCGTCATGGCTGACATGAAAATTCCACTGTCTATGGCTGATGCTGCCTCGCAGGAGAGTGGTGTACTGGTTGCGCCACCATTAAATTTTGGCTGTTCCTCTTATTTTGTTGATTATCCTGGCACGATCAGTCTGCGTGTAAGCACTCTACTGAACGTCGTTGAAGATATCGTGCGCTCGGTTCATCATCAGGGATTTCGTCGAATCTTGATCCTTAACGGCCACGGAGGAAATGAGCCGGCCAAGGTGGCTCTTGGAGAGCTGGCCAATGAACTTAAAGATTTACAGCTTGCATGGTACAACTGGTGGAAAGCACCAAATGTGCTGGCTGTTGCAGAGGCCTACGGCCTGAAAACCTACCATGCATCCTGGATGGAAGCATTTCCTTTTGTACGCACAAATAACATGCCTGATGGCGAAAAAAAGCCATTTGTAACAGACAGTATCTTGTCTTCCGAAAAAGTGAAAGAAGCTCTCGGCGATGGGGTTTACGGGGGTGCGTATAAGGTCAGTGATGAAGTAATGAACGAGGTATTTTCTGCTGCGGTTAAGGATATCCTTTTCCTTTTGCAGTTTGTTTAGTTTTCGTCCAATCCATCTGATGATTCGATGAACCTACACCCACGGTTGATCCGCGAGGCCCGAGTTACAGGATTGCTGCTGCCAGCTGCGATCTTTTGTGGATTCGTCGCCAGCGGGTTGATTGTGCTGCAATCATGGCAGTTAAGCGCGATCATTTCGCGGGTGTTTTTAGAGCAGCAAACGTCTGGTCAGGTACTCCCGCTCATACGTTTTGTCTTTTTTGTTGTTTGCATACGGGCAATATTTACATTTCTTAATGAGTGGATTGCCGGACAACTTGCTGTAACTGTTAAAACGCGTCTGCGGAAGATTCTGTTTGAGAAACTTAATCGTCTCGGCCCGTTTTTTCTAAAAAAAGAACGCACAGGCGAATTGGTAACAAACGCCTTGCACGGTGTGGATGCTCTCGATGCGTATTTCTCGCAGTATCTGCCTCAAGTCCTGATCGCTGCACTGCTGCCGATCACGCTTTTGATTGTGGTATTTCCAATTGACCTACTGACAGGAATCATTTTTGCTGTCACAGCTCCCCTTATTCTATTATTTATGGTTCTGATTGGCAGGTTATCTGAGGTGCTCACCAGCAAACAATGGCATGCAAGGACCCGATTGGGTGGATATTTTCTGGATACACTGCAAGGGATTGCCACACTCAAGATGCTGGGCCGCAGCCACGATAAAGCCAAAGATGTGAGAGACATCAGTGACCAGTATCGAATTGCAACGCTGAATGTTTTGCGTATCACATTCCTTTCCGCTCTGGTTCTGGAACTCGTGGCGACTCTTTCCACAGCTGTGGTTGCAGTCGAGATTGGTTTAAGGCTTCTTTACGCACGCATGGAATTTCAACGGGCATTTTTTATTTTGCTCATTGCACCAGAGTTTTATATCCCTCTGCGGCAGTTAAGCGCGCGCTACCATGCAGGGATGACCGGTATCACCGCCGCCCAGCATATCTACGCAATTCTAGATGCTCCAGAATCCAAAAAAGAGCCTCAATTAGAAACCAGTTTACTTGAGGCACAATTCCAACAGGAATACACCATTACCTTGAGGGATGTGGCTTTTGCTTATGAATCCTCTGAGGATCACTCTTTGAGAGAGATTAACTTAATACTTAATAAAGGAAAGCATTATGTTTTAGTCGGAAAGAGTGGATCAGGCAAGAGCACCCTAGCACAGCTACTCTTACGCTTCGTTCTACCAGATGAAGGAGGAATTTTTATCAATGATTTGAATATTAATTCCTGGTCAGCCGATCAATGGAGGAGGTTTATCGGGTGGGTCCCTCAGCGTGCGACGTTATTTCATAAGTCATTAGTAGATAATATTGCATTTGGAGATGAATCATATACGAGTGAAGAAATCCAAAGAGCAGTGGCTGCTGCTGGATTGAACGATCTGGTGAAAACTCTTGATAAAGGATTGCACACATCACTAAATGAAAGCGGTTCACGTTTAAGTGGCGGAGAAGCTCAGCGGGTGGCGTTGGCTCGGGCATTTCTAAAGGATCCAAGAATATTGATCCTGGATGAACCCACTGCCTATCTAGATATAGAGCTTGAAAAACGGATCATCCAAGTAACGCGCCAGCTGATGGAAGGACGCACTACACTGACAATTGCCCACCGCATATCCACCATCATGGAAGCAGACGAAATCATTGTAATGGATAAGGGAAAGTTGAGTGACCAGGGCAGTCATGTCGAATTGTTTTCTCGATGCAAAATTTATCGGGAACTCATCACGGCAGACAGGAGGAGAACTTGAAATCACTAATTCCTCTGTTTCGATTAATGAAATTGTTCTCAGGTTGGATTCTTCTCTCGCTATTGATGGGTATAGCCACAATCGGAGCTGGAATCGGCTTGTTGGGAACATCCTCCTGGCTGATAGCCAGCGCAGCCCTTCATCCATCGATAGCTGATCTCCAGGTGGCGATTGTAGGGGTGCGATTTTTTGGAATTAGTCGTGGAGTTTTCCGATACTTAGAAAGACTGATCTCTCACTCTGTAAATCTACAAATTTTGTCAGAATTGCGTGAAGACTTTTATCGTAGAGTCGAACCCGAAGCCCCCGTCAACCTTTATTCATACCACAGCGGAGATCTGTTGCAGAGGATGATGGGCGATCTGGAAACATTGGAAAACTTCTATGTGCGGGTTGCTGCGCCGATCATAGTTGCCATTGTTATAACTACGGGAATGAGCCTTTTCGTAGGCGGCTATCTCGCACAATGTGGGATCATACTGGCGGCAGGATTGCTTACCAATGGTTTTATATTACCCAGTTTGACATATTTAATCTCGCATCCGTGGACCAGGGATCTAACAGAGGTTAATGCAGATGTGTCAGCATTGATGGTCGAGGAGGTGCAGGGATTGGAAGATTTACAGTCTTATCACGCAGATGAAAGGTGGTCGGGGGTAATTCAGAAAAGATATTCCAGAATTGCTAAGATGCAAAACAAGATCACTGCAATCAATGCAACGGGTAATGCACTTTCATTATTGGTTTTGAATTTTACAGTTTTGGGCGTGGTGTGGGCAGCCATTCCCCATATAGGCAGGGGGGAACTTAATGGTGTAATGTTAGCCGTTCTGGCCCTGGTAACCAGCTCAAGTTTTGAATCAGTATCTTCTATGCCATCAGCAGCGATTAACTTAAATTTAAGTATGAAATCGGCGAAAAGGCTTTTTGCATTTGGTGAACAAAGGTTAAAAATCAAGCTGCCAGATCGAGGTATTCCCATTCCTCCGGGCGATAAATTGAGTTTTAAAGAAATCAGTTTTATATACCCTGATGCATTGCAACCAGTTTTGAAGAAAATTTCTTTCAGCCTTAATAAGGGTGAAAAGAAAGCCATTGTGGGTGTCAGCGGGGCAGGTAAGACCAGTTTATTCAATCTGCTCTTTCGTTTTTATCCTCCATCTTCAGGTGATATTCTCATCGATGGTATCAATCTTCAGTCAGTTGACCAGCCTGACCTCCACTACATCTATGGAGTTGTATCTCAATCACCTTATGTGTTCAGCACCAGTTTGCGTGAGAATCTTAAGCTGTCAAAGCCTGGATCAACGGATGAGGATTTGTTGCAAGCTCTTGATCAAGCCGAACTTGGTGAATGGGTTCGGAGCCTTCCGGATGGACTGGATACCTGGTTAGGGGAAAAAGGGGTGAAGATGAGTGCGGGTGAACGACAGAGATTGGCCGTAGCGCGTCTTTTACTACAAGACCCTCCAATTCTCTTATTGGATGAACCCACAGCAAATCTTGATCCGATAAATGAAACTCGTATTCTCAATAATCTTTTTAAGATTTTTAATCAAAAATCTATTTTGTTGGTTACTCATCGATTGGCCCGGTTGGAGCAGATGGATGAGATCCTTGTGCTGGATCAAGGTGAAATTGTTGAACGTGGAAAATATGTCGATCTGATAGCTCGAGAAGGAAGATTCAAACACATGGTTGATTTTGCAGATGACCTTGTGAGCTCTGATAACGAATTGCTGTTTGAAATGTAAAAAACGGCTCGATCAATAATGAGCCGTTTGAACTTGTTAGCTTAGTGCTTTCATAATGTCTTCTTCTTTTACGGCACCTTTTCGAAGAATGCGAATTTCGTTTGTCGTACAGTCTACCACAGTGGATGGTACCCCACCCGGGCATTCACCGCCGTCAAGAATCAGAGGGATACGGTTTTTAAGCTGGTCATAGACATTCTTAGCGTTATGTGGATTGTTTCCGCCTGAGAGGTTAGCTGAGGTTGTGGCGATGGGGCCAAACTTTTCGCATAATTCCAGGGCAATAGGATGATTTGCCATTCGAATGCCGATTGAATTGCCAGATGAGAGAAGTTCTGGCAAGTCTTTACGCTTAGGTACAACAATCGTGAGACCGCCAGGCCAGAACTTTTCTACCAGTTTACGTGCGTTAGAATTCATACTTTCTACGAGGAGATCAAGCTGTTTGAAATCTCCAATCAGCACCGCGATGGATTTATTTGAGTCGCGGCCTTTAGCTTCAAAAAGCTTGATAATACCTGGTGAGTGAAACGCGTTAGCACCAAGACCATACACTGTATCAGTAGGAAAAGCGACGATTTCCCCATCACGCAACAGGGAAAGAGCTGAATCAATTGAAGCTGGATCATTTGCTGGTAACGTTATGGTCTGCATAGGTCCCCTGTTTAGAGTTGGATTTTGATAACCCTGGGAAGTGATGCCAGGTCATTAACGATCTTGATGATTGCTTGAGGATAGAACACTTCAACTGATGAAGTAACATTTACTTGATTATATTGTATTTCTAAAAATAGACATCCTCCTGGCCGAATATTTTCTGTGGATTGCTCCAGCAGACGGTTTATGAGGATCGTTCCGTTCTCTCCGCCATCGAGTGCCAGACGCGGTTCAAATTTTATTACATCTAATTGCTCAAGAGTCTCTGTTGGTATGTAGGGAAGGTTGGCTGCGATAATATCGAATTTCTTTTTGACGCCGGTGAGCAAGTCATTTTGCAAAAATTCAATTTGAGGAGCAACACTATGGAGTGCTGCATTTTTTTGGGCGATCGCCAGCGCTTCAGGCGAGATGTCAATTGCAGTAATACTTAAATCAGGAAAACGATCGGCGCAGGTGACTGCAATCGCACCTGAGCCTGTACCAATATCAGCCATTAACCGGCGGCCGGGATGAATTTCTAGCCAATGAATGATTTCTTCCACAAGAATTTCTGTCTCAGGTCTGGGGATCAGGACATGACGATTGACTTCAAAATCCAGACCGTAAAAAGCCCTCTTCCCGGTAATATAAGCTAATGGCTCGCCAGAAAGCAAACGTTCTACTGCATGATCAAGCTCTGTTATCTGCATCTGATCCAGCGAAGTTTCGGGGTGAGAAACAATCCATTCCTTGGATTTACCAAGGATGGATGAAGCGATAGCGTAAATCTCAACGAATGGGAATTCGGTTTTACTTCTAATCGTAGAAATTGCCTGACCGATCCATTCCTCCAGATTAGTCCTTTTCATTTTCTCCGATTGATGCTAATCGTTCGCTCTCATCGCGAATGGCAAGCTCATCGATGAATTGGTCGATATCGCCTGCCATGACGCCGGCAATGTTATATGAGGATAAATTTATACGATGGTCAGTGACCCTGCTTTGTGGGAAATTGTAAGTGCGAATTTTTTCTGAACGGTCACCGGTTCCTACCTGTGAACGGCGCGTTTCCTCTCGTTCTTGGCGGCGTTTTTCTTCCTCGATCTCATAAAGCCGGGCGCGCAGGATTCCCATGGCGCGCAGTCGATTTTGTAATTGTGAGCGCTCATCCTGGCAGGTAACGACCATGCCTGTAGGTTTGTGAGTGAGCCGCACAGCTGTGGCATTCTTCTGAACGTTCTGTCCTCCTGCACCGGAAGACCGGTAGACTTCGATCTCAATATCTGAATCAGGAATCTCAATATCCACTTCATTCACTTCAGCCATAACCGCGACAGTGACAGTAGATGTATGGATACGTCCGGAAGATTCGGTCGCTGGGATGCGTTGAACACGGTGAACACCAGACTCAAATTTGAATCTTGAATAAGCACCCTTGCCTTTGACCATGAAGATGACTTCCTTATATCCGCCGATACCAGTCTCATTTGCGGATATCATTTCTACTGACCAGCGATGTTGTTCGGCATAGTGCATATACATACGCATTAACTCGGCAGCGAATAAGCCCGCTTCATCCCCACCTGCTCCAGCTCTGATTTCGATGAAAACATTATTCTCATCACGCGGATCCCTGGGAATTAACAACTCTTTGATTTCACGTTCAAGTTTTTCAATCTGTGCCGGAAGTTCTTCCACTTCGATGCTGGCCAGACTGCTCAATTCAGGATCATCACTGGCTTGCAATTCTTTGGCCTGTTCCAATTGAGTGAGGAGGGACCGGTACTTCTCAGCCTTTTGAATAATTGGTTCTAGTTCTGAACGTTCCTTTGCCAGTTCGGCAACCTTCTGGTAATCTTGAATATTCTCGTTCATCTGGCGAGTTAGATCAGCGTAATGACTTTCGATTGCTGTTAATTTTTCTAGCATAATAAACCTGATTGTTGAAGAGTTAATTCGCGCAAATTATACCAGTCCTGTCAGGTAATATCAGGATCATTAAGGAAAAGATTGTGTTTCAAAGGTCAACCTGCATTTACCTTTTTTCGTTGTTCGCTTAAAATTATAAGTAAATTCCACTGTGGAGGCTGACGATGGCTTGTCATCAAAAAAAGGTATTTGTGGTGAAGAATGCTCCAGCTGCGATTGGGCCATATTCTATCGCTACTGGTGGAGGGCCATTCATTTTCACATCCGGACAGCTTGGGATTGATCCTGATTCTGGAGAGCTTGTTGCCGGTGGGATTGAAGAGCAGACAAGGCAGGCGCTTCAGAATCTGAAAGAAATTTTGAGTGCTACCGATTCGTGCCTTGAAAATGTGGTCAAAACCACAGTGTATTTGCAGGATATGAATGATTTTCCGAAGATGAACGCTGTTTATGCTGAATTTTTTGCTGAAAAATCTCCGGCTCGCACAACCGTTCAGGTCGCGGGGCTGCCGAAAAAAGCGCTGGTGGAAATTGATGCGATCTCACTGCTCAATGAAAAGAAGGACTGCTGTTAGTTTCTAGAGTATTCACTCTGGAGATTAAAGTAGAATCATGAAATCACCTCTGGTTTCAGTCATTATTCCCTGCTATAACGAAGAAGCCACTATTGGTGGAGTGCTGGACGCAATTCATCATCAAACTCTGCCAGTGACTGATTTGGAAGTGGTGATCGCTGATGGGAGGTCGACAGACCATACACGTGAGAAGATCGCTGAATTTCAAAAAACTCATCCCGAATTATCCATCAAGGTTGTGGAAAATATCAAACGTATCATTCCTGCCGCTCTCAACCTGGCAATAGAAAATGCTGTTGGAGAATATATTGTTCGAATGGACGGACACACCATTCCAGCCGCGGACTATATTGAGAAGTGCATTCTGGCGCTTAAGGCTGAAAAAGGTGAAAACGTGGGCGGCGTTCTGGAGGTTAAACCAGGAAGAAACAACTGGATTGCGCGATCCATTGCCATGGCAGCTGTTCACCCGCTGGGCGTTGGTGATGCTCTATATCGCCGAGCCACCGTTGCTATTGAAGCGGATACTGTAGCCTTCGGTTCATTCCGGCGATCGCTGGTTGAAAAAATTGGAAAATTTGACGAAACCCTCCCTGTTAATGAAGATTATGAATTCAACGCTCGGATACGCGCCAGTGGCGGAAAGATTTGGATCGACCCCAGCATCAAGGCGGCATATTACTCACGCCCTGATTTAAAGTCACTGTCCCGGCAATATTTTTCTTACGGGTATTGGAAATTTAAAATGCTCCAGCGGTATCCTGGTACCATCCGCTGGCGCCAGGCTCTCCCTCCAATTTTCGTTTTTGGAATTTTGATGTTATTATTACTATCAATATTCTGGAATCTTGCCCGATTGGTTTTTACAGCAGCAATAATTTCTTATTTCGTCATTCTTACTGTTGGTTCGATAAAACCTGCAATTAAAACAAGGCAGCCAATGTCAGTAATCGGAATTCCTCTGGCAATTGCCACCATGCACGTCTCGTGGGGATCGGGTTTTTGGTGGAGTCTATTAAAGCGAGTGTTTACAGAGAAACAAAATGAGCGTTGAAAAGAATCAATTGAAACACAGGTGGCATTTCCGTCCCGAAGAACGACAGGCGATTCTTCTCATCGGTGATTTAGCGGTTACTTACCTGGCTTTGTTTATCGGGCTATATTTTTGGGGACAGAAGGATTGGCTCGATTTTTCATGGGCTTTTCTTGGTCAACGAGCTCCAGTCTGGTTTTATCTACTGCCATTTGCCTGGGTTCTCTTTTTGATCGAAATTTATGATGTTCGAAAAGCAAATCGCAAGAGTGATGTCTATCGCGGTGTTGGCACTGCCGCGGTGGTAAGTATTGTTATCTATCTGGTGATTTTCTTTCTTTCTGCACCCAATTCACTTCCACGGCGGGGTGTTTTTATCTTCATTTTGGCCGCCATTGTTCTAACCATTATCTGGCGATTGATTTATATTAAGATATTTACTGATCCAATGTTCCTGCGCCGGGTACTGATGATCGGAGCCGGACACGCCGGTTCAACACTGGTGTCGATGTTGAATGAAATTCATCCCGCTCCTTTCATCCTTGCTGGTTATATCGACGATGATCCACAAAAAATGGGTAAAGAGATTAACGGTTACAAAGTCATCGGTGACAGCAGCAATCTGCTGCAGTTGATAGAGAGTTTAGAAATCAGTGATTTAATTTTTGCCATTGCTGGCGAAGTCAGACCAGAATTGTTTCAGGCTGTGCTGAATGCTGAAGAAAAAGGGATCGAGGTTACTTCATTCCCGACTTTTTACGAGCAGCAATTCGGCCGTGTACCAATTTTTCTACTTGAATCAGACTGGCTTCTACGAACTTTTATTGATCAATCACACACTACCGGTTTATATGAAAGTGTAAAAAGGTTAATTGATATTACCGGAAGCCTGATTGGTCTTCTCGTGCTCGTTGTTCTGTTTCCGTTGATTGCCTTGGTCATTCTTATTGACAGCGGCACGCCGGTTCTGTACTCACAAATGCGGGTAGGAAAGAATGGACGTCCGTACAAGATCTTGAAATTTCGCACCATGATTCAGGACGCAGAAAAGGACGGTGTTGCCCGCACTGCAACAGTCAATGATACGCGTATCACAAAATTCGGAAAAATTCTGAGGCGCAGTCATTTAGACGAACTCCCCCAGGTGATTAATGTCTTGAAGGGCGAGAATAGCATTGTGGGTCCGCGCGCAGAACAGATCGAATTGGTGAATCAATTCCAAAAGGAAATACCATTCTACCGTGCCCGGCTTCTTGTTCGCCCGGGTCTGACAGGTTGGGCGCAGATCAACCAGCGATATGCGACAACTGTTCAGGACACAGCAGTAAAACTTGAATATGATCTTTATTACATTAAGAAACGCAATCTTCTGCTCGATCTAAATATCATCCTGCGGACGGTTGGGGCCGTTCTCGGCTTTAAAGGACTCTGATGAAAGCAAAGCCAAACATACGAAACCGGTATTTTGTTCTTATTGATATTCTTTTGACAATCATTTCAGTATTGGGTGCTTACGCGTTGCGCCTGGAGCTGGGTGCATTATTTTATTTCTACCTGCCATCTGCTTACTGGATGATTGGTGTTGCGATTTTGGTGAAAATCCCCATCTATTATCTTTTTGGTATGTACCGCCGTCTTTGGGGATATGCCAGCACTAAAGAGTTGAAACTTATCGTAATTTCAGTTACGTCCTCGTCGGTGGTCGTTTCACTGAGCATGATTCTGTTGCTTACAGCCAAGGCATTTATTGGATTTCCACGCATGGTGTTGGTGATTGACTGGCTGCTTTCTATCATCTTGATTGGCGGAATACGGTTGATCATGCGTGTACTGGCTGATAGTGCCAGTTCCTCAGCAGCAGCTGAGAAAACCGGGCAGGCAAAACGCACTCTCATCATAGGTGCGGGCGATGCTGGAGCATTGGTTGTTCGCGAGCTGCAGAAGAATCTGGAACTCAACCTCCGGCCAGTAGGTTTCTTGGACGACAATCCGGCAAAGTTGCGCCAACAGATTCATGGCGTTCCGGTTGTGGGTACTCTATCAGATATTGGCAACGTGATCGAGCATAAGAAGATTGACGAGGTTATTATTGCCATACCCAGTTCGAGTGGTAAAGTGATCAGGATGATTGCCGATGTCTGCCGGCTAAAGGGAATCCCTTTCAGGACAATGCCAGGAATTTATGAACTTCTGGGTGGAAAGGTCAGCATCAGCCGATTGCGCGAGGTGGATATTACCGACCTGTTACGAAGACAACCCGCCCACATGAAAGAAGAGCTGATAGGCGAAACCCTTACCGGCAAGCGTGTCATGGTGACCGGTGCTGGAGGGTCAATTGGGCGCGAGTTGTGCCGCCAAATTGGCCGCTGGAATCCTTCACAACTGATCCTCCTGGGACATGGAGAAAACAGTATCTTTGAGTCTTTGCTTGAAATCCAGGAGAGCTTTAAATCCCTTTCAATTACACCGGTAATTGCCGATGTAAGAGATTACGACCGCATTCTCAATGTGTTTAAGAAATACCAGCCTGAAGTCGTATTCCATGCTGCTGCACACAAGCATGTGCCATTAATGGAAATGAATATTGATGAGGCTGTCGATAATAATGTTAGAGGAACCCGTAATGTGGTTCGTTCTTGTGAAAAATGCGGTGTCAAACGTCTGGTGATGATCTCTACCGATAAAGCCATACGCCCAGCCAATATTATGGGTGCAACCAAGCGGCTTTCTGAAATGATGGTTTTGGATGCAGCTCATCGTACCGGGAACAGCTATTGTGTCGTACGGTTCGGCAATGTGTTGGGTAGCCGTGGAAGTGTGGTCCCTCTTTTCAAACACCAGATTGCCAATGGCGGCCCGGTCACTGTTACCCATCCTGATATGAAGCGCTATTTTATGACCATTCCTGAGGCTGTTTACCTGGTTTTACAGGCAGCCGGTATGGGCAAAGGTGGTGAAACATTTGTGTTAAATATGGGGCAACAGGTTCGGATTCTTGATCTGGCAGAAGATCTGATCCGTCTTTCAGGACTGGAACCGGGCAAGGATATCGAAATTGTTTTCACCGGAATCCGGCCTGGTGAAAAATTGAGCGAGGATCTCTGGGAAGAGGGTAACCAATTCCAGCCCACTTTGCACCCTGATATTTATCAGTTTGATGATCCATCGAACCTGAAAGGAAAACAACTTCAGGAGATAATCAGCAAACTGCTGGATCTGGCGGAACAGGGTAAATCAGATGAGATCATTCAATTAATCGATGAGACTATCCCCGGTTCATCTCTGGGTACTACTCCGGCACCTGAATTATTATCGATCGAATAGCCATGCAAATCACTGTAGAAGAGTGGAAAGAGTTTCTTCGACCACATACTGAGGCTCATCTCTTGCAAACCGCAGAATGGGGTGAGCTAAAGTCTCACTTTGGCTGGAAGGCGGTACGCATTTTATGCGGCCAGGCAGGAGCCCAGGTATTGTTTCGACTTCTACCGGGAGGATTCAGTATTGCCTATCTTCCAAAGGGTCCTGTTGGCTTTAATGTGGAATTATTTAATGAAATCGATCGGATATGCCATGACAACCATGCGGTCTTTTTGAAAGTGGAACCCAATGCATGGGAGCCCTGGGTACCGAACGATATTTTGGCTGGCGCGAACTGGCTGCCATCACGTTCCATCCAGCCCAGACGAACAGTAATGGTAAGCCTTGAGGGGAGTGAAGAAACCATTCTGGGGCGAATGAAACAAAAAACGCGTTATAACATCCGTCTGGCTGAGAAAAAGGATGTGGTGGTAAAACCATCTGCTGATGTAGAATCGTTCCACTGGATGGCTTTACAGACCTCGGAGCGTGATGCTTTTGGCGTGCATCGTAAAGAGTATTATCAAAAGGTCTATGATCTTTTTCACCCTGTTGGCGCATGTGAACTTTTAACAGCGGAGTACGACAGCCAACCATTGGCTTCAATTTTCGTGATGGCTCGTGGTGAGTATGCATACTATATGTACGGGGCATCATCGAATGCAGAGCGCAACCGTATGCCGACTTATCTTGTTCAATGGGAAGCGATGAAATGGGCAAAGGCTCATGGGTGTAAATGGTACGATCTCTGGGGAATTCCTGATCTTGAGGAAGACGAGCTTGAAACATCTTTTTCACAACGCCATGCTCATGACGGTCTGTGGGGGGTATACCGTTTCAAACGCGGCTTTGGCGGAGAAACCCGGCGCAGCGTGGGCGCGTGGGACAAAGTATACAACCAGCCACTTTATTGGCTTTACCAGCGATATTTAAAACTGCGTGGCAGCGGAATGGATTGAAATGGTAAGGTTTTGTCAGAATTGCGGTAAGCCGGTGACTTTTCAAATGATTGAAAATCGCATGCGGGCGATGTGTGAAGCATGCGGGGCAGTTTTTTACGAGCACCGTAAAGTCAGTGTGGGTGTGCGTGTTGCTGTAGATGGCAAGCTTCTTTTGGTGCAACGCGGGATCGACCCATGGAAGGGCCGCTGGCACCTGCCTTCGGGTTATATGGAAGTGGATGAAGAACCTGAACAAACAGCCGAACGTGAGGTCAAAGAAGAGACCGGATTCACCATCAAGGTTGGCAGGCTGGCAGGTGTTTACACTTATGCTGATGATCCGCGGGGTAACGGTATTGTACTTTTCTATGATGCACAACTTGTCAAGGGTGATTTCACTGTGAATCATGAAACGATGGATGCAGGCTTTTTCTCTCCACAGGAGATCATGAAAATGCCTTTAGCTGGAACCTGTGCAGAACGGTCCATAAACGAATGGATCGCGGCTCAGCAAACGAATGAGGTATTTCAATGATGGATGCCGGCTGGGATTCGAGGCTGCTATCCTTAAAGAGCTCACATTTTCTGCAAACCGAGGAATGGGCGGCGATCAAGGCTCGTATTGGATGGACAGCAGAAAAAAAAGAGTGGAGAGATGAAAGCGGCAAATTAATCGCTGCTGCTCAATTGTTGGTCAGGTCGATGCGACCATTTCGAATTGGACCCAGAATAAGCATTGGATATATTCCTCGAGGTCCTTTGCTTGACTGGAAAGACAAAGGTCTTCGAACCCGCGTGATTTGCGATATTGAAACCTGGGCCAAAGAAAAAAACCTGGTTTTCGTGAAGATTGATCCGGAAGTAGAACTCGGTCGGGGTATCTTAGGGTCACCCGGTGAATCACCAGACGAAGAAGGGGCTCATGTTTGTGAAGAATTAAAATCGCGCGGTTGGAATGAATCGCGTGAGCAAATTCAATTTCGAAATACCGTCATTCTTAACCTTGAAGGGACAGAAGAGGAATGGCAGGCACGCATGAAACAGAAAACGCGCTATAACCTGCGCCTTGCTCAAAAGAACGGCGTTACAGTCAGACCTGCGGTGCTGGATGAATTGCCGTTGCTTTACCAGATGTATGCTGAAACAGCCCAGCGCGACGGATTCATCATCCGTCCAGAAAAGTATTACCTTGAGGTCTGGCAGAAGTATATCCAGACGGGGATGGCTGAAGCGCTGGTAGCTGAAGTTGAAGGGTCAGTTGTTGCCGGTCTGGTTTATTTTTTTCTGGGCACACGCGCATGGTATGTCTACGGAATGTCCACCGGACGGCATCGTGAAAAAATGCCTAACTACCTGTTGCAATGGGAAGCCATGCGGGGCGCAAAAGCCAGAGGCTGCGTGGTTTATGATCTTTGGGGTGCCCCTGAGGTCTTTTCCATAGAGGATGCAATGTATGGTGTTTACAGGTTCAAGGAAGGATTGGGCGGAATCGTTGTTCGCACCATCGGAGCCTGGGATTTTCCAGTGAACAGGACCGCATACTTCATTTTTCAACAGGTTATTCCCCGAATGTTATCGATAACCCGGTTTATCCGCAGAAGGCAATTTCAACAGGAGGTACAATGAAAGTTCCACGAGTGAGGATTGCTCATCTACCAACACGCATCGAATTCCTCGAACGCCTTTCGACAGCTTTGCAGGGGCCACAGATCTTTTGCAAACGCGATGATCAGACCGGGCTTGGATTTGGCGGAAACAAAACACGCAAATTGGAATTTTTACTCGCAGAAGCTCAGCAGGCAGGTGCCAGGACGCTGCTCAGCGTGGGTGCTATTCAATCTAACCACTGCCGGCAGGTGGCAGCCATGGCAGCCCGTTACGGGTTTGACTGCATCCTTGTTCTCTCTGGAAGCGAACCGGAAATCGCCAGTGGCAACCTTTTCCTCGATCAACTGTTTGGAGCAAAAATTGTGTGGGCAAATCGTGAAAACCGCAATCAGGTTCTTGACCAGGTATTTCAAGATGCCCAACTGCAAGGAAAGAAGCCATACAAAATCCCTTATGGTGGTTCAAGCGCAACAGGGTTGATGGGATATGTGGAAGCCATAAATGAGCTCAAATCGCAGGAGTCAGATTTTGATTGGATCATTACCGCTTCATCGAGTGGTGGTACCCAATCGGGAATGCTTCTTGGAGCAGAAATCAGCGAATTTCAGGGAAAGATACTTGGGATTAGCATTGAGGATCATGCCGCTCAATTAAGAGAAAGCGTATCGCGGTTGATACGAGAGGGTTCCGCTCTGCTGGGATTAAAAATTGATCTTCCTCTTGAAAAAATTCTGGTCAACGATGATTATCTAGGCGGAGGATACGGTGTGATGGGACCTGCCGAAGTAGAAGCCATCCAAATGTTCGCCAGCCTTGAGGGTTTACTACTAGACCCGGTTTACACCGGCCGCGCTGCAGCTGGTATGATCGATTTGATTCGTAAGGGTTTCTTCGATCAGAAAGAAAAAGTGTTGTTCTGGCATACGGGTGGCACTCCGGCATTGTTCGCAGAACCCTATCTTTCAATGCTGCAGAAATCCTGATCACTCATAGGGTACATCATTATTGTCATGCTATAATGCTTTGCGAGAATTGAAGCAGTGAATATTGATATTGCAACTACTGTAAAAGTCATTCTTGTTTTACTTGGAATCGCCGTTATCACCAGTCTGGTAATGGCTGTCAAGTCTATTCAAGCAGGAAAGCGGCTCCAGTTCTACCAAAAAAGGCAGATTCTGATCACACATGGTTGGCGGTTGATCATGTTGGCTGTAGTAATGGTTTTTGGCGGTTTTTTACTGGTAAAGGTTGGAGAACCGGCGGTTTATAAGGTGTTTCCACCATCCCCTACGATCACAACGACACCGACCATAACAGTTACGCCGACCATTACCCTTACTCCGTCTCAGACATTTACGCCGACTATCACGTTGACGCTGGCTCAAACATATACCCCTTCACTTCCTGAACAGATTCAGGCAACCATTCAAACGCCAGTGGGAGTGGATACCAGTGCAGTCTTCAGTCCGATCACGTTTTCGACACTGATTGAGAACGGATTGCTGGTAAACGAGCAAACCAGTTTTGCACCACCGGTGAAAACGATTTATGGTGGATTTTCTTATGACAAAATGGTCACTGGCGTGCAGTGGACTGCGGTATGGTTATATGAGGGACAGATTGTGTGCGCTGAGACAAAACCGTGGAATTATGCCCCTGGTGGGTATGGATACACAGATTGTACACGACCGTCAAACGAGTGGCTTCCCGGTTATTATGAGGTACAGATCTTTGTTGGATCAAGCTGGAAGAGTTCGGGCATTTTCAATATTCAGGGAACAACCGCCAACGAAGCCCCATTGGCCTCGACCTTCACTCCAACGCCACCCGTGCCATAAAAACTAATAAGTATGTAGATGCGGTTTAGCCATACAGGCCGCAATTCTCGCAGCCAGGCGTGCATTGTTCTTTAAAAGCGTCAGATTGGCCTGTAAACTCTCACCTTTGCTGATTTTTCCAACTTTTTCGAGCAGAAATGGGGTTAAAGCAGAACCGCTGATGCCTCTAGTTTCAGCTTCGCTAATTGCTTTTTCAATAGCCTGGTTGATTTTTTGGGGGTCAAGCGCCTTATCTTCGGGGAGTGGATTGCATACCAGTACGGCGGAATGATTGCCAGCTTCCCAATGCGCTCTGGCGATTTGCGCTGCCTGCTCTGGAGAATCGATGCTCATATCAACCTTCAACCCACTGCTGCGTGAGTAAAAAGCGGGGAAATCTTCGGTCTGATAACCGAGAACGGGGACGCCACGGGTCTCCAACGCCTCCAATGTTGCGGGCAGGTCTAGGATCGCCTTAGCGCCAGCACAAACCACTATCACTGGCCTGCGAGCTAATTCATCCAGGTCAGCGGAAATGTCGAAGGCCTGTCCACGGTGTACGCCGCCGATGCCACCTGTGGCAAAGACCTGAATACCGGCTGTGTGTGCGGCAACGAGCGTGGCTGCTACAGTTGTTCCACCGCTAAGATTTTGTGCCACTGCGATACCTATCATACGGCTGCTTACTTTCACCGTCTGTTCATTATTTGCCAATGCTATCAGCTCGTCACGGGTGATTCCCACTGAGATTTTGCCATCTATCAAAGCCATCGTCGCCGGAGTAATGCCATTTTCACGGATAATGATTTCAAGTTCGTCTGCCAGTTCCCGGTTCACCGGACGTGGCAGTCCGTGGGTGATCACTGCAGATTCCAAAGCCACTACACCGGTTCCTTTGGATAGCGCCAGTGCAACATCAGGAAGAATTTTGTAAACTGAAGGGAGATGCAGGTTCATGAGATTTACTCCTGAATCAATAAACTGGAGTATATAATAGATTTGGTCAGTAATGAAGGTTTTTCTGTAAATTGGAGCACAATGAATGAGGTTTTTTTGAGTGCGAACAGAGATAAGCCGCTTGCGCTGGTAACAGGTGCAGCCAGAAGGGTAGGCAAACTGATTGCCCTACACTTAGCCCGACAGGGTTATGCAATTGGGCTGCATTTCAATACATCAGTAACTGAAGCGCAAAAGACTGCTGAGGAAATTCGCTCAATCGGAGTGCCGGCGTATCTGCTCGCAGCGGATCTCACCAGTGAGAAAGAGATAAACGATTTGTTTGAAAAAATCGATAATATTCAGCATCCAATTAAAGTTTTAGTAAATTCTGCAGCAGTCATGAAGCAGTCAGATCTGATGAAAATTAATATCGACGATTGGGAAAAGATCATGAATCTTAATATGCGTTCTGTCTGGCTCACATCGCGTGAGTCAGCTCTTCGGATGCAAACAGGAGGCTCGATTATTAATATCTCTGATGTGGGTGCGCGTAAGAATTGGACCGGGTATGGTGCATACACGATCAGCAAATCTGCTGTTGAGACTCTCACCAGACTCATGGCCAGGCAGCTCGCACCATCCATACGAGTGAACGCTATTGCCCCAGGATTAATGCTTCGCGGTAGTGATCTATCTGAAGAGGAATGGCAGACCTTGATTGATCGAATACCTTTAAAAAAGGCGGGTAATCCACAACAGTTACTGGCCACCCTTGATTTTCTAATTAGTAATGAGTACATTACAGGCGAGATCATAACTCTTGCTGGAGGATATCAACTGGTTTAAACAATGAACACTCCAATAAAACCTCACCCAATACGGCATATTATCGAACCCTGGATCGTAGCAGCGGTTATTTTGACTTACGCTATTGGAATTGGTATCGCGTACCACTTAGGCACACAATTGGATTGGATTAATCTTTTTCTTGGGCTGTTGGGCGCGATTTCCATCATCGAGACCCGAAATTTTCTCTCTGCCTATTTTGACCATCCCGAAACGCCGCTGTCGACTTTACATAGAGATGATCGCTGGTATGGCGAACTGCAAATGATCAAACGTTCGGCATTAATGCAAGTAGCACTGACATTTTTAACAGCTGGAGCAACCGCAGCAGTGATATTGATCTTTCGAAATGCGTTTTCTGGAGCATGTGCGCTGTTGTATGGGGTTGCATTTTTGCTGAGCTTCTTTGCTGCATCTCCGCCCATGCGTTTAGATAAAAATGGCTACGGCGAATTGATCGAAGCCTTGCTGGTTGCCAATTTTTTCCCAGCAATCGCGTTGACATTACAGGGAAAACCCCTCAATACGTTGCTGGTAATGTTGACCTTGCCATTGACCCTGATCTACCTGGCAATGAAGATTGCCCATTCATTCGAAGGTTACGCTTTCTATATTACTCACAGTTCAAAAACGCTTATAACCCAATTGGGATGGCAGCGATCAATGCGTTTACACAACCTGTTAATCATTGTTGCTTACCTTTTGATCAGCATATTTGGGCTGGTGGGTTTGAATTGGTCTTCAGTCTGGCCGATGCTCTTAGGGATGCCGCTGGGAGGATTCCAAATTTTCTTGATCCAACGGATAGAAGACGGCGATAAACCGCGCTGGAGATTGCTGAAGCTGGTTTCTGGTGGATTGTTTTTATTGACAGTGTATTTCATCCTATTAACCTTATGGGTTTAAAATGCCTGAATTTTTAAAGCTTGTCTCGATTGAAGAAGCCCGGCAAGTACTGTTCAGCCATATAGTAGTAGAGAATTTAGCGGAAGAGGAAATTGAAACCTTGCACGCCCTAGGCAGGGTTTTAAGCCGTGACATCTTTGCCGATGAAGATTTACCAGCGTTTACCCGCAGCGCGATGGACGGTTTTGCTGTCAGGGCATCAGATACCAACGGCGCCAGTGACTCGTTACCTGCTTACTTGAACCTGATCGGTGAAGTGGAAATGGGTAAGGCTCCTGAATTTACGGTGAGTAAAGGACAGGCAGCATTGATCCATACCGGGGGAATGCTTCCGCAAGGAGCAGATGCTGTGGTTATCATGGAAAATACCCAGATGCTAGATTCACAGCAGGTGGAAATACATAAACCGGTAACGTCTGGTGACAACCTTATTCTTAAAGGGGAAGATGTCAGAGCTGGTGAAATTGTAATGCGATCTGGTACGCTCGTGCGTCCGGAAGAGATCGGTGGATTACTGGCACTGGGAAAGACACGGATTTTTGTTTTCGCAAAACCCGTTGTACACATCTTCTCCAGTGGTGATGAACTGGTTAGCGCAGATATTAAACCGCACCCCGGGCAGGTCAGAGATATTAATTCACCTATACTGGCTTCGCTCGTGGAATCCTGCGGTGGCATACCAGTTTTGCATCCTATCGTTCCAGATGACGCTCGAGCGCTCGAAGATGCATTACGACAAATTATTTCAGATGCAGATTTGATGGTTATTACCGCGGGGTCTTCAGCCAGCACGAGAGATATGACAGCTGAGGTTATCAGCCATTTGGGAACGCCCGGGGTACTTGTGCATGGCATTAATATTCGACCGGGAAAACCGACGATCGTCGCTGTCTGTGATGGAAAGCCTATCATCGGCTTGCCTGGTAACCCTGTCAGTGGATTGATCGTTGCACGGCAATTGGTAAAACCACTTTTGAAAAAAATTAATGGACAGGCTAATCAGGAAATCAATCAAGTAATAGAAGCCAGGCTCACTCTAAACCTGGCATCAGTCGCAGGCCGGGATGATTATCTACCGGCTCTGCTAGAAAAAAAAGGTCAGGAATTTAAGGTTACGCCCATATTTTTCAAGAGTAATCTTATCTTTTCATTATCCAGAGCTAATGGACTTATTCACATCCCTGCCGACATAACCGGGTATTTAGCTGGAGATGTGGTCGAAGTATACCTGTTTTGAGGGCAACTATGACACGATCGCCATACCTGAAGGATATACCGCTGGATGAAGCTGTTCGGCTTTTCCATGAGAAACTGAGGGCGTATGATCTCATGGGAAATTTAGGTGTTGAAGATATACCTTTGTCTGATGAAGCTGCAGGAAGGGTGCTTACGGATGCGGTGTTTGCTTTGCGTTGCTCACCACACTATCATTCATCCGCAATGGATGGGTTTGCGGTCAATGCGGTGAGTACTATTGGCGCTCAACCAACTTGCCCTGTAATCCTCAAAGCTGGAAGTCAGGCTGTTTATGTTGATACCGGAGATCTAATCCCCGAAGGAATGGACGCGGTCATTCCAATTGAGAATGTTGAATCTCTTGACCAGAATGGAGATGTCACTGATATTGCTTTAATTCGTTCCCCCGCTTTTATTCGTCTTCGTTCCGGGGTCTCTCCCTGGTCAAATGTGAGACCGGTTGGCGAGGATATAGTGGAAGGGCAGCTGATCCTTCCTGGAGGTGAAAAGTTGCGCCCGGTAGATTTGGGTGCACTGGCAGCCGGAGGAATCTCAAAATTGCGTGTAGCAAGAAAGCCGTTGGTAGCCATTCTGCCCACCGGAGATGAACTGGTCCCGCTGGAGAAGACCCCACAAAAGGGTGAATTGGTGGAATTTAATTCAATCATGATTGCAGGTCAGATATGGGAGTGGGGGGGGATTCCAAGGCGCTACCAGATCACCAGAGATAATTTACGACAGTTGACCGAAAGGATAAAAACTGCAGCAGATGAATGTGACCTGGTACTGGTAAACGCAGGATCTTCAGCGGGTAAAGAAGATTACACTGCACAGGCAGTGGAAGAATTAGGTGAAGTGATTGTGCATGGTATCGCTGTGCGACCGGGACATCCGGTGATCATTGGATTTGTCGATGGTAATAGGAAAGGCAAAAATCGAAAAATTCCTGTAATTGGAGTTCCCGGATACCCAGTTTCAGCAGCCATGACTACTGAAATTTTGGTGAAACCTTTGATCAGTACCTGGCTTGGATTGAGTAGTCCATCTGCTGAGTGGGTTCAAGCACAGCTGACCCGCAAAATTACTTCAGCAGCTGGTGATGACGATTATGTGAGAGTAGTGCTTGGTATTGTCAATGGCAAATTGCTGGCCGCCCCAATTGCCCGGGGCGCGGGTGTTACGACAAGTCTTTCTAGAGCTGATGGTATTACTGTCATCCCACGAATGGTTCAGGGCATTGAAGCAGGAGAATCTGTGAAGGTGCAATTACTACGAAGTAAGGAGCAGGTGAATCAGAATCTATTAACCATTGGGTCACACGACTTGACGCTTGATCTAATGGCCAAACACTTGCCGTGCTTTGACAGACGCCTTGTGTCTTCGAACGCGGGAAGCATGGGTGGACTGCTGGCATTAAGAAGAGGCGAATGTCACTTTGCAGGTAGTCATCTTTTGGATCCCGTGAGTGGAACTTACAACACAACAGAAATTCAGCGCATGTTACCAGGCAGGCATTTGATTATTTTACGTTGGGTAAGGCGTGACCAGGGGTTAATCGTACCGAAATCCAACCCAAAACATATCCTGTCGTTCGAAGACCTGCGGCGAAGTGATGTGACCTTCGTGAATCGGCAGCGGGGGGCAGGTACGCGGGTGCTGCTCGATTTTCACTTAGAAAAAATGCAAATCAAAGCTGATGAAATTCAAGGGTATGAACAAGAGGAATATTCTCATATTGGTGTTGCTGTTGCAGTGGCATCAGGGCGGGCTGATTGCGGGATGGGGATAGCCGCTGCAGCGAGATCTCTAGGGTTGGACTTCATTGCAATCGACACTGAAGAGTATGAGCTGATCTTTCCAGAGGGAGCAGAACTTGATCCCTTTGTCAGACCCATTTTTGATCTGGCTCACGATGGTAAATTTATTGATGAAGTCAGACAGCTGCCAGGATATGATGTTACATTCATGGGTGAAATCCGATCCATTTAATTTCTTGTAATTTGGTATAATTGGATAAAAATAGGAGGAATTGATATGTTATCAGAGAATGATATTGCCCCCGATTTTGAACTCCAGGATGAAACAGGTCAACTGCGCCGCCTTTCAGATTACAGCGGTAAGGATGTTCTCCTTTATTTTTATCCAAAAGATGACACGCCGGGATGCACAACCGAAGCCTGCAGCTTCAGGGATGATTACAGCGCTTATGAAAAAGCAGGAGTGACTATTATTGGGGTAAGTCCTGATTCACCAGTTTCTCACGCTAAATTTAAAGCCAAACACCAACTTCCATTTACACTTCTTGCTGATACAGAACATAAAGTATGTGAGTTATATGGCACCTGGGGGAAAAAAATGATGTATGGCAAAGAGCATTTTGGCGTACTACGAACAACTTTTTTAATTGGCAAGGATGGCAAAGTGAAAAAAGTTTTTAAGAACGTTAAACCTGCAGAGCATAGCGCAGATGTGATGACTCTTTTATAAGGTTATCTTTTCGTATTCTTATGGATGAAAACCTGATCTAACTGCAATTCAGGGCGTTTGTTGAACGCCCTGAAAATTTATTGTTTTTACTAAAACAGAAAAATAAACCCTTTATTGAAGGCTGAGGATCAGTTTGCCTTTTTCCCACAATTGCTCGAGTTTGTAGTAATTGCGTTGATCGGGAGAGAAAAAATGAACGACGATATCATCTATGTCAGCAACCATCCAGCCATCGCGCGATTCACCTTCGATCTGCAGGGTTTTATCAAATTCTTTTTTTACGAACTCTCTCAATGAACTTGATAATGCCTGAAGCATGCGGTCGCTGGTACCGTTACAAATTATGAAATAGTCTGTGAAAGTCGTCACTTCATGAATGTCTAAAAGCAATATCTTTTCTGCTTTTTTCTCTTCCAGAAAATTAACGATCTTATGTGCTTTTTCTAATGGTTCCAGATGTCACCTCGCATTTTGTAATCATTAAATTCTAACACACAACTTTTGTTCCCTTAAAAGGATGGGAAGAGAGGATAGAATAAACCGGTCCACCTGGTTGAAGATCAGATTTATAAAGATGAATTTGTGATGCGGTCATTTCTCCAATTTTTGGTTGTGGTTCAAGGGATTTGAGCGTTTGGATCACTTGTGAGAATGATGGATCAGTCATGGATGAATTCACGCGGGCAAGCGTCAGGTGTGGAGAGAATTTTCGGCCTTCCGAAGGGAACCCGATTTTTTCAGTTGATTGATCGATTATTTTGAACAGTTTCTCCAATTCAAATGGAGCATGCATACCAATCCAGATTACTCGAGGTTGATTCCAATTTGGAAAGGCACCTATCCCTTTAAATTCGATCCGAAATTGATTTTGACCTCGAACGATCTCCACAAGGCATGTTTTCACTGAGTCGATCTGCTCTGGAGTTGCATCTCCAAGAAACTTGAGTGTAAGGTGTATATTGCTTGATTTTACGGGGCGAAATCCGTTGCGTTGAGTGATATGGTAAATTCGTGCGAATTCCTCTAGTTTTGTCTGAATTTCAGCAGGTAATGGTATGGCAATAAACGAGCGGATTAAAGTTTTCATAGTTATCTCTTGCCGAATAGGATTGACATTCTCTACCCATTTTACACAAAACATGGTATAAGAAAACTACCCTGCTGTGTTCGTGATGTTGCAACACCGGTTTTGAGCCAACACTCACAAAACGGATCCTTCACTCGTTAGGGTTACGCGATAGGCTTCGGCCAAGGCGGATCTCTATGGCAGGATCCACCTGCTTCGGCAGGTTCAAAACTATGCAACACACGGCATGGCGGGGTCTTTTGGTTAATTCCCTAAAAATCATCGAATTGTTTTTCCTTTATTTATTTGCTATCATCACGTTATCATGGGTGAATAATAAAGGTCTTCTTATTATTTTGAAAAGAATGACCTCATTGAAAAATATCCCCGGGTGTGTCTAATTTATTTGGTTGATCTGGCGCGGAAGCCAGAGAACGTAGCGATCAGAGATATGAAGTGACCTAAAAGGATCATTCTCCGTTGACTTTCACCCGAACCATTGCTACACTATGGATTGTATCTTGAGGAGGCACTTATGACATCATTTCGATTGATCCTGCAAACTGAACCGGGGAGCGGGACCGAATATATTCTGGATAAGCCGGAGCTTTTTCTTGGGCGGGACCCTGGGAATGATATTGTAATCAATGATCCTGAAATTTCACGCAGACACGCCAGATTATTACTGACAGGCAACACTTATACCATTGAGGATTTAGGATCAACCAATGGTACCTTCATCCGCGGTCAACGTCTTTCCATACCAGTTAACCTGCGACCAGGAGAGATCATTTCTCTAGGCGATCGGGTAAAAGTGCGTTTCGAAGTGACTGGTCTAGGTACCGATGCAACGGTCGCATCATATCGGCCTACAGCGCAGCCAACACAAACACCACCTGCAGCACAGGTTCCACCATTTATTTCACCCACTCCTGCACAGCCGTCTACGCCTGTTTCTACTCCAAGGCCGATAAACATACCCCCGGTACAACAGGCCGCTCCCGTTCACATCCCGCCTGTGGCACCTGTTGGAGCAACGCCACAGGTCGTCACACCGGCAAAGAAAAAGAAATCGGGTTGGCTTGTGGCACTTCTGGTGGTTCTGGCAGTCATCGTTGTCTTTTGTGTCATTCCTTGGTTGATCATCGAATTAACCAACAGTTATTGTGCCCTTTTCCCTGGCATTTTTAATGCTATCCAACCCGGGGTATGTCCGTAGATGATCTGAAAACTACCAAACTCTGGCGAGGGTATTCCCCTCGCCAGTTTCTATTTTGAGGTCAAATATCTTATAATTGGTTAGGGCGAATTCTTGGAGGCTTCGGATTTAATATCATGACAACACCTGAAAAAACCGTCTCACCGCGTTGGAGCAATACCACCAAGATCATCGTTGGATTAACGCTGACTGGTGTGTTCATGTTATTGATCATTCGCTTTCAATATATTCTGGCTCCGCTCTTGATGTCTTTTATTCTGGCCTATTTATTACATCCCGTGGCCAATATTTTTCATAAAAAGGTAAAAATACCTTGGCGGGTGATTACCACAATTATTTTCCTGGTACTTCTCTTTACGGTCATTGGCTTGCTGGCGTGGGGTGGAATCTCAATCGTCGAGCAGATTCAAAACCTCATCGACTTTTTCCAGAATTTACTTAAGGACTTGCCAGGGTTCTTTGAAGGTCTTTCGTCTAAACCGTTGGTAATCGGACCATTTAAATTTGACTTATCAAAACTTGACCTTGAGAATCTATGGACACAACTGCAAGGTGTCGTTTCACCGATATTATCGAAACTGGGCAGTCTGATTGGTTCTCTTGCTGCGAGTATTGGCACCACATTCACCTGGCTGTTATTCATCCTTTTGATCTCTTATTTCATGCTCTCTGAAAGTGCTGGTGTGCGCCGTAATCTATTCCGAATCCAGATACCCTCCTACCAGGAAGATATTTCCAAATTAGGAAATCAACTTTCTCATATTTGGAATGCATTTTTACGAGGGCAATTACTCATTTTTGTCATAACCGTGGCTTATTATTCGGTTTTACTCAGCATTCTAGGGGTACGATATTTCTTTCTGCTGGCCATCTTAGCGGGTCTGGCGCGGTTTGTACCATACATTGGTCCTTTTGTGGCATGGACAACCTATGGCCTTGTTGCACTTTTTCAGGTTAACCACTTCGGTATGGTGCCTTTCCCGTATGCCCTCCTGGTGGTAGGCTGTTCGTGGGCTTCTGACCTGATCATGGATAATTTTGTTGTGCCAAGAGTCATGTCTGATGCACTTGAAGTGCATCCTGCAGCAGTGCTGGTGATGGTAATTATCTCTGCGAGTTTATTCGGTCTGGTGGGAGTGCTCCTCGCAGCACCAGTTCTTGCATCACTAAAGTTAATTCTGACTTATATCGTACGCAAACTGATGGATGCTGACCCCTGGGAGGGATTGAAAGTTATTTCTCCTCCGCCGTCACTGCCAATTCTCTGGTCAGGATTCAAAACAGGAATTAAAAAGATCTGGCGCGAAGTCTCAAAATTTTTTATCAAGATTTGGAAACTCATTAATAAGCATTCCAGGTAGCCCAATAATCATCTAAAAAATATTATAAGGAGATAAAAATGGCAGATAATTACGAACCCAAAGTTACAACGATCGCAGAAACTGAAAGTTACGCGGTTTGGTCAGCTGAAGAACCTGATGGCGAGATTACCTACAACCTTGAGTTAAATAATGTTACCATTCACATGTTCGAAGAGGAATACAAAGAATTCTTGGATCTAGTTAAGAAGTTAAAATAAGTGAATGGCCAAGGCCAGCAGAGCAGATGATCTGCTCTGCTTACTATTTGGAATCAAATCTTGAAGTAGGGTAAAATCACTTATCTTTATCCGATACTCCACCAAGGAATTGATTATGGATTTAAATGAATATTCCAGGTTTGCGTCAATTGACACAGAGAATATGCTGGGACATATTGATGGTCTTCCTCAGCAGTTACTGCATGCCTGGAAATCTGGTATGACGCAAGCTCTGCCTGCCATGCAGACAGTAGACCGCATTGTTGTTGCAGGGATGGGCGGATCCGCAATCGGTGCTGATCTGCTCGCTGCTTACCTCGCAGAAAAACTGCAAATACCGATGAATGTACACAGGGATTACGGCTTGCCAGGATATGCTCGGGGCACGGGCACTCTGGTGGTCATTTCTTCACATTCTGGAAATACAGAGGAATCGCTATCTGCTTTCGAGCAGGCTTGTGAGAATAGATGTCAGGTGGTTGCTGTATGTACGGGCGGTAAATTAGAACAAAAAGCGACAGAAAAGGGATTTCCAGTATGGCTTTTTCAACATAACGGTCAGCCGCGTGCTGCTGTTGGTTATTCATTTGGTTTGCTTTTGGCTCTGATCGTTCGGCTGGGGCTACTGTCTGATGTCTCTGAAGAAATCGAGGATGCGGTAAGAGTAATGACCGTTTTACAGACGAAGATTAAAGCAGATGTGCCGGTCTTGAGCAATCCAGCCAAGAGACTGGCAGGTCAGTTGATCGGGCGTCATGTAACTGTGTTTGGGAGCAACTTTATGGCTCCGGTTGCCAGACGCTGGAAATGCCAGATCAACGAAGTCGCAAAAGCCATTGCCAGTTTTGAGTTCTTACCCGAAGCGGACCATAACACACTTGCGGGAATCAACCATCCGCAGCAGCAGATGGGGCATGAACTTGCGCTTTTTCTTAGAGCGTCTGCAGATCATCCGCGTAATATCATTCGTGTAGATAAAACACGTGAAATTCTAATGCTTGAGGGGATTGGAACAGATTTTTTCAACGCCAGAGGAGAAACCAAACTGGCGCAGATGTGGAGTACTGTTCTCTTTGGGGATTACATGGCTTATTATCTGGCAATCTGTTACGATACTGACCCAACGCCGATCCCAGCAATCATTACCCTGAAAGAAAGTATGAGTGACTAGAATAGATTGTAATGCGATCAATGCTGCCGGGTATTATCCGGCAGTTTTTATTATGGAAACCTTATTGACAAATAGAACAAAAGTGCTAAACTAAGGTTGAGATGAACAGCACTCGAAACCGAAAAATTCTCCATCTTGATCTTGACGCGTTCTTTTGTGCGGTTGAAGAACAAAAAAACCCATCGCTTGCAGGCAAGGCGTTTGCCGTGGGGGGGAAACCCGGTCAGCGCGGCGTGATCTCCACCTGTTCGTATGCTGCGCGGCGTTTCGGGGTGCATTCTGCCATGCCCACCGGGCAGGCGTTGCGTCTTTGTCCGAATCTGATCTTGATCTCCAGTAATTTTGGTGATTATTCCGCCAAATCTCATGCTGTAATGGAGATTTTGCATAACCTGAGTGGTTTAGTGGAACAGGTTTCAGTGGATGAAGCCTTTGTAGACGTTACAGACCTTGCAGAAGATGGTGAAACAATAGCGCGTCAACTTCAAGAAAAGGTGAGAATTGAAACCGGTCTTCCCTGTTCGATCGGGGTAGCGTCGAATAAACTGGTGGCTAAAATTGCCACTGATACTGGAAAATCGCGCAGCCAGAACGCAGATTATCCGCGGGCGATCCTGGTGATACCACCGGGAAAGGAAGCCGAGTTCCTGGCACCACTTCCAGTAAAGGCGATGTGGGGGGTTGGACCAAAGATGGAAGCCAGCCTGGAGGCATTGGGGCTGCATACCATTGGAGACATCGCAGCGTATCCAGAGGGTATGCTGGTGCATAAGTTTGGCAAGGTTGGAGCAGAACTGCACCAGCATGCGCTGGGAATCGACAACCGTCCGGTGACAGTGGAATACGAGGTCAAATCCATCAGTCAGGAAGTCACATTTGAAAAAGATACACTTGACCTGACCTTTCTCAGGCGAAAGGTGAAAGAACTTTCAGCGAAGGTGGGGTACCGCATGCGCTGTGAAGGAGTATGCGCACGGGTGATTCGCATCAAATTGCGCTGGTCAGATTTTTCAACACATACACGACAGGTGGCCCTTCCTCAGCCCACTGACCAGGATGGTGTAATCGCAGAGACAGCTGAGACCCTGTTGATGAAATTGTGGCAGAATGACCGGCCAGTGAGGCTGATTGGGGTGGGCGGCGCAAACCTGACGGAACGAGTGCACCAGATGACTCTGTGGGAGACACCGTCAGAGAAGGAGCGTAAGCTGCTGACCGCATTGGATGATTTACGGGAGAGGTACGGAAAGGGAGCGATACAACACGGTGACCGGATAAAACCGGAACCAGATAAAAAAGGCAGATGATTGTGGAAGAAATCTGTCTTATCGCTTGCGTATTCTAGAGGGGTGCTGATATAATTCGGGAAGTCTTGATGCGCCACCGTAGCTCAGTTGGCAGAGCAGCCGCTTCGTAAGCGGCGGGTCAAGGGTTCGACTCCCTTCGGTGGCTCTGATTAATTAAAATGGCGGGTCAAGGGTTTCCTGGCAAGAACAGCCAGGACTCGCACCAAGCGCTCGCGACTCCCTTCGGTGGCTCTGATTAATTAAAAATGGCGGGTCAAGGGTTTCCTGGCAAGAACAGCCAGGACTCGCACCAAGCGCTCGCGACTCCCTTCGGTGGCTCTGATTAATTAAAATGGCGGGTCAAGGGTTTCCTGGCAAGAACAGCCAGGACTCGCACCATGCAGCAAATATCACAGTTCAATTGAAATCAAAAAAATATCGTTTCAACCGATTCATACGACGGCTTTTGTAGGGATAAAAACGTGCTTGCTCCAACATAAGGTTTGAATATTTTGCCATTATGGATTGATTATTCACTAGTAATTTGTATAATATTTGCAAAAGGTGGAAAAATAATTTTTAAGGGGATTAATAAATGCTCTTTATGTGTTCGAGAGCAACAAAGAACTCCATATTTGCCTTCATAGAGAATAAACCCTAAAAGATACCCATATTGTTTTTTAAGGAAGGACAGTATCTGGAACTTTGCCTTTCAAAAAAATCATGATCTATGTAACAAAAATTGAAAAAGTAAATAGGTATGGGGAAAAAGTTGTCAATCTTGGTTTCTTTGGCGTTGTGATGAGAAGCGGATTCTAAACAAGGCACATGGAAATTTTATTGTTGGTGTTAATAAGGTTCAATGGATGAACTAACCCAATAGCAAAAAAATTACAAAAGGGGATTAATTATGAAAAAATGTCCATATTGTGCAGAAGAAATTCAAGATGAAGCGATCTATTGCCGTTATTGCAAGCACGATCTGCCAGTTTCCCAATCGAGGCAGATCGTGGCTGATGAGCTTCCTCAAGATTTAACAAAGAATGAGAAAGATAAATCTGGTCGAGCAATTTTCTTTCTATTTGTCATTGCACTTGTTGTAATGATTGCTTTTGCGACTGGTTCACAACAGAAAGAAGGTCCTCATGCGGATGGCCAATCAACTACACAGTCTGGATCGGGTGGGAAAACCTATGAAATCTTATATTCAACAGATTTTTCTTCAAATGATGGATGGTGGCTGGAAAAATCAGACAATTCATCTGATTTTGACATGGTAAATGGGAAATATAAGATTTATTCCAGAGAGAAAGGGATGATTATATGGTCACATCTGCCAAAGGAATTTGATGATGCCATTTTGAAAGTTGATTTGCTTTGGAGCTCCAGTAATCTTTCGGATTCGGCAGGATACTTCATTGCTTGGCGACAAATGGACGAAAATAATTATTACGGATTAACGATATTTGGAAATGGCTCGATATATGTTAATAAGGTGGTAAATGGTAAAGATATCGAATTGTTTTCTGCTGCATCTGGATTGGTGCAATTTAGGTCAAATGAAAATCCAGTAATGATTGCTTTTGATGATTCGAGAATCAAGATTTTCATCAATGATCAATTGGTTGCTTCATTGGTAGATACATCATTATCAAATGGAAATATCGGACTGGGTGTCGCAACAAATACTGCTGATAGTTCTACGGTAGCATTTGATAACCTGACAGTCTACTCCATAGGAGCTTCAGATCAGGTACTTCCAAAAACTAAAGCTACGCCATTACGGCTACCAACTGTCACACCTACAGTTCGCAATTCTTGTGAGATCTGGTCAGAAATTTCAACAGATGATGTTGGTAAATCAATGTGTGTTTATGGTACGGTTCGAAATGCCTATTTTAGTGAGAGTCTAGGAGCCTTTGTTTTTACTTTTTCAGCAGATCCTAAAGCTTTCTACCTCATTAAGCACGATAATGTTTATTGGGATGATGTCGTAGGAAAATGTGTGATGGTAACGGGTAAAATCCAAAAGTATTATCAGACTCCGTATATTGAAATTAAAGAGGACTACGTCTATTTATGCGATTGAGACATAATTAAAAAACTCTTTTCTTGCTTGAGTTATGCTCTATCTTTGAAATCTGATGAATCTCATCACTCCACCCGAAACGTCCAGCGGGCAGCAGCACCCTGTTTGGGGCCTGAGCGAGTCTCCAGTTTGACCTTCGCAAATTCCTGAAATTTTTTAGTATCAATTGCCCCGCACACCAGAGAATAACCAGAATGCAGTTTCATCCCAGCATGGATGTCTGATGCGCTGAATGTGACTCTTCTAAGTCCTTGTTGCCGTGCAGGGGTAATATAAGTAGCTTTTGCAAATTTTCGCACTTGGTCTGTACTGACTTTCTCTTTCCGGGCAGCGGCCTTCGGTTTTCTAAAAAGGCCAAAGAACTTTTCGAGCATTTTCCCTCCTTGGACAGCATAAAAAAAGATTTCTACACTAATTCTAAGAAGGATCGAAATAAATGCAAGTTGTTTTCGGGCAGAGATTGGTGCTAAATAGCCAAAATTTTAATCATTTTGTCCTGATTGTCGGTAAGTAAAGAAAATCGCTTGTATAATAGCGGTATGTCTCAAAAAATTACCCCTCTCGTGATCGGAATCGCCGGCGGATCAGGTTCTGGAAAAACTACTGCTGCTGATATTATTTTAGAAAAAGTGGGCAAGGACCGGATTGCCTACCTGCAGCACGACTCATATTATCGTGAATTGACCGGTTTACCGCTGGCACAGCGTGCTGAGATCAACTTTGACCATCCAGATTCGCTGGAATCAGCGCTGATGATTGAACACATCAATCAGCTCAAACAGTGGAAACCGGTAAACGTTCCCATTTATGACTTTCACACCCACTCCCGCACGGGGAAGACCTTTCAAGTTGTACCGCGAAGGGTGATCCTGGTGGAAGGGATTCTCATCTTTGCTGAACCGGAACTACGCTCGCTCTTTGATGTCAAAATATTTGTGGATACTGATTCCGACATCCGTTTTATCCGCCGCTTGAAACGCGATCTTGAGGAACGTGGAAGAACCACCGAGATGGTGGTTAAACAGTATCTGGCCACTGTGCGCCCCATGCATCTGGAATTTGTGGAACCCTCCAAACGTTATGCCGACGTGATTATTCCTGAAGGCGGCTTGAATGAAGTGGCGATGGATATGATTATCGCCCGTATTGAATCACTGCTGGCTGAGGAAAAGATAGCAGAATGAAATTAACCGGCTGGCGGTTGACCGTTTTGCGAGTAGCGGTGCTGCTGGCCGTTATCGGTTTATCTATCCTACTTTTTCTGAACAGAGATAAGGTACAAAAGCTTGAGGGGTTCGGTTATCCGGGTATCTTCCTCGTTTCGCTTCTCTCCAATGCAACCCTGATCCTTCCTGTACCGGGTGTGTTGTTTACATCTGCTATGGGAGCAGTTTTCAATCCTTTCTTTGTTGCACTTTGCGCAGGTACGGGGGCAACGTTGGGGGAACTTTCCGGCTATTTGGCGGGTTTCAGCGGGCAGGGGGTTATCGAGAATCGGTCGTGGTACAACTGGGTGACGAATTGGATGAAGAAGTACGGAGATATTACCATTCTCGTCATGGCGTTTATTCCCAATTCACTCTTCGATATTGCGGGGATGGTTGCTGGAGCGATGCGTATGAAACTATGGCGCTACTTGCTTTTTAGCTGGATTGGGAAAACCGCTAAGATGATGGTATTTGCTTACGGGGGGGCATCCATCCTTACGCTGTTTAAATAGTCAGGCCAGCCGATAAGCCGCATTCTGTTGCTTGAGAGGGTATGCCAGAGGCACGGCTCTCAAACTGACGGTCATCTCTCTAGGCCGAATGTTGCCATTCGGCTCATGCAGCCTACCCGGGACTCATAAGAAAACGAGCCGCTTCCCGCCGCCCTCTAAAGGGCGGGCATGGTCCCTGCTTGGCCTTGCTCCCATCGAGGGTTGCCTGGCCGCCGTATTACTACGACGCCGGTGGTCTCTTACACCACCATTTCACCCTTGCCATTGGAATGGCGGTATGTTTCTGTGGCCCGATCTGGCAGGTTCTTCCCCAGGGGGAATCCCCGCCCCGGACGTTATCCGGCGATGTGCTCTGTGGAGTGCGGACTTTCCTCGGCGTTGAAATCAACGCCGCGACCATCTGGCTGGCCTGATGGTTCCATCATACCTTTTGTGCGTTACTTCGTCAATCTTATCTGTTTGGATTTCATACGCGAGTCTGAAACAAAAAGTTATATAATTGCGGAGATAAATCCTATTTATGGCGAGGTGCTTATGAGAAAACCAATGGTGGCTGGAAACTGGAAAATGAACAAAACGGTGGATCAGGCCAGTGTGCTGGTGCAGGAACTACTTCCAGGCCTTAAGAACGTTCCCGAAGTGGAGAGGGTCATTTGTCCTCCGTTTACTTCTTTGATGATCCTCGCCGCGCAATTAGAGGGTTCAGGTGTTGGTTTGGGTGCCCAGAATTTGCACTGGGAAGCCTCTGGTGCTTATACTGGTGAAATTTCACCCCAGATGGTGCGAGAATTTTGCCAATATGTGATCATCGGACATTCAGAGCGCCGCACCTATTTTGGTGAGACAGATGAATCTGTTAATAAAAAACTAAAAGCTGCCCTGGCACTGGGTTTAATCCCGATCGTATGTATAGGTGAGACTCTCGAAGAATATGAGGCTGGCAAGACGGGTGAAGTTGTTACCCGACAGGTAATGGAAGGGTTTAAAGAAATCGATCCATCACTGGCTTCTACGATCGTTGTGGCTTATGAGCCGGTTTGGGCGATTGGTACAGGCAGGGCGGCTACTGGCGAGGGAGCAAATGCAGTGCTTCGTGATCATATTCGACCTGCGTTAGCGAAGCTTTTTGGTTCTGCTATCGCCCAAAACGTTCGGATTCTCTATGGCGGGTCGGTCAATGCTGCCAATGCTGCAGAGTTTTTTGAACAACCCGAGATCGATGGAGCGCTGGTAGGTGGTGCAAGCCTTAAATCAGCAGAATTTATTAAAATTGTTGAAGCAGCAAAAAAATAATGGTGAATTAAGGATAAATTGAAATCCCCCGAGAGGGGGATTTTTATTCTGTAGTGGATTGCACTTACCTTACCAGAATCATGCCGTGCCAAACTGGCGGTCGCCAGCATCACCAAGGCCAGGCAGGATATAACCAATATCGTTTAGTTTTTCATCCACAGCTGCCAGGTGTATCGGAACCTCTGGATGAGCGCGGGTCATTGCTTCGATGCCTTCGGGTGCGCCAATAATGCCTACGAATTTGATCTTTTTCACTCCCCAGCGTTTGAGAACGTCAACGGTTGCAGTGGCGGATCCACCTGTGGCGAGCATGGGATCCAGTATCAAACACACTGATACAGTGGGCTCAGTTGGAAGTTTGTTATAGTATTCCACCGGTTTGAGGGTATGTTCATCTCGGTACAACCCGATATGCCAGACCTCAGCGCTGGGCATCAGTTTCCAAAATCCATCGACCATTCCCAGACCTGAACGCAAGATAGGGACGAGGCCGATCTTCTCTTTGAGGACCTGACAATTAGCGACTGCCAGAGGGGTAGTTACTTTTTCGGGTTCGATGAGTAAATCAGCTGTGGCTTCGTATGCAAGGAGGATGGATATTTCTCCGATAAGTTCTCGAAATTTTTTCGGTTCGGTATTGACATCACGGAGTTTGGCTAATTTATGGGCAACCAGCGGATGGCGGGAAACAAAAACGTTTGACATGAGGACTCCAAAAATTTTTTTTATTATAGCGCGAATATGCGAAGAGAATGACATAAATGCGCGTAGGTTATCAATCCGGTTGGTGCAATAATTAAGGAAAGTGTATAATGGTGCCTATGGCAGTAACCAATGAACGCTTAACCAACCCTGAGGCACACGCTGATGACCGATTAGACCAGGCACTAAGGCCGTCAAGATTGCACGAGTTGATCGGGCAGGATCAGGTCAGGCAGAACCTCGAAATATTAATTTCTGCAGCCCGCGGGCGCAAGGAATGTCTTGACCACGTCCTTTTCTATGGCCCGCCCGGGTTAGGTAAAACGACACTGGCTCACATCCTGGCCAACGAAATGGGAGTGAACATTAAGATCACCTCGGGCCCTGCCATCGAGCGCACAGGCGATCTGGCAGCCATCCTCACCAATTTGCGTGATGGGGATATTCTTTTTATCGATGAAATTCACCGTCTGGGCAGGTCTGTGGAAGAGATTTTATATCCGGCGATGGAAGACTTTGCCCTGGATATTGTGATTGGCAAAGGGCCCGCAGCGCGTTCGCTGCGACTGAAATTACCGCACTTTACAACCATTGGTGCGACCACACGCCTGGCACTGGTTACAGCTCCATTGCGCGCAAGATTTGGAGCGGTCTATCGATTGGATTATTATGATCAAAAAGCCATCCAGGAGATCGTAAGGAGAGCAGCTGTATTACTGCGGGTGGAAAGCGAAGATTCGGGGATCGAAGAGATCGCTCGCCGTGCAAGGGGTACACCTCGTGTCGCGCTGCGTCTGCTGCGGCGAGTACGAGATTACTCGCAGGTGAAGGGAAACGGCGTGATCGACCGGGCGATCGCTATCCAGGCACTTGACCTGCTGGCGGTTGACAATATGGGCCTGGATGACGTTGACCGGCGTGTGCTAAAGGCGATCATTGAAAAATATGGCGGCGGTCCTGTGGGGCTCTCCACTATTGCCGCTTCGATCAGTGAAGAATCAGATACGATCATGGATGTGGTGGAACCATATCTTTTACAGTTGGGATTTCTCGATCGTACACCACAGGGAAGAGTGGCGACACAACTGGCTTATGAACATCTGCAAATTCCATACAATAACCATAAAGAAAGCCAGCCCCGTTTGATTCCGTAATGATGCGCACTTCAGATTTTGATTACCACCTTCCGCTTGAGCGCATTGCTCAGACGCCGATCGAGCCGCGGCACAATTCGCGTTTGCTGGTAATGGACCGTAGCCAGAATTCACTGACAGATGCTCACTTCTATGAAATCGGTAAATATCTCAATTCTGGTGATCTATTGGTGATCAATCAGACGCGGGTAATTCCAGCCCGATTATTTGCGCGTAAGCAAACCGGGGGAAGGGTGGAATTACTGCTGCTCAAGCAAGTGGAGCCTGGTGTATGGGAGGCATTAGTTGGTGGAAAAGGACTGCGCAAAGGGGTGCGGGTTAGGGTAGAAAACGGACCAGAGGTCGAGATCATTGGCGAATTAGAGGGCAGTGAGAGACTCATTCGATTTCTCCAACCCGTTGAGAACCTTCTACCCCAGATTGGCGAAATGCCCCTTCCGCCTTATATTCATGAGCACCTGAAAAACCCTGAACGTTATCAGACTGTTTATGCTGTAGAGACGGGGTCAGCAGCTGCACCCACAGCAGGCCTGCATTTTACACCTGAATTGATGGATCAGCTTCAAAAAATGGGGATCAATTTTGCACGCGTAACCCTGCATGTGGGTTTAGATACTTTTGCACCGGTGACTGAGGACGATCCCCTTGAGCATAAAATTCACACAGAATGGTGTGAGATTACACCAGAAACTGCGTCATTAATAAATAAAACGAAAGATAGTGGTAATAAAGTTGTTGCGGTTGGTACGACTTCTGTACGGACGCTGGAAAGTGCGGCCTCGGCCAGCCGTGTTAACGGCCGCGTAGCGCCCTACCGCGGTCCAACAGGGCTTTTTATCCTGCCGGGCTATCCTTTCAAGGTGGTAGATGCCATGGTGACCAATTTCCACCTGCCAAAATCGACCCTGCTCATGCTTGTCAGTGCGTTTGCTGGAAGGGAGCGCATATTGGATGCTTATAAAGTTGCCATTCAACGCGAGTATCGGTTCTATTCTTTTGGTGATGCCATGCTGATTCTCTAGGTTGCCAGATGACTGTTACAACGCTCGAGGGATTGGAAAAAGAAATTACAGCCTGTAGAAAATGCCCGCGGCTAGTCGCCTGGCGCGAAGAGGCAGGCAGGAACAGGCGACGTGCTTATCGTGGAGATGAATACTGGGCAAAGCCTGTGCCTGGTTTTGGTGATCCTTATGCAAAGGTTCTCGTGCTTGGTCTTGCGCCTGGAGCACATGGTTCGAACCGCACCGGCAGGATGTTCACCGGCGACGCTTCTGGTGATTTTCTTTATCCAGCTCTGTTCCGCGCCGGGTTTGCCAGTCAGCCATGCGCGAAGAATGCAAATGATGGCATGGAATTAAAGAATATTTTCATCACCGCGTTGTGCCGCTGCGTTCCACCAGAAAATAAACCTACCCCTATCGAGATGAACAACTGCCGTCCGTATTTACAACAGGAGATTAAGCTACTCCCGGAATTAATTGGAGTGGTTGCTTTAGGTAAATTGGCTTATGACGCGGTTGTACATCATATTCTTACAATAGAAAAGATGGATTTAGTTCCTAAATTTTCTCACGGAGCGTTTATTCCTGCACATGAGGGATCACCTTGGGTCCTTGGATCTTATCACCCAAGCCGGCAAAATACCCAGACTGGCAGATTGACTGTCGAAATGTTCGATCAAATCTGGAAGCAGGTAAACCTGCTTTTGGGAAAGTAATACTATTTTCGAGCAATAAACCAAACCCGGCTTGAATTTGGCTGTAAGGGGGTGAAGGGGTCCAGCCGGCCAAGTTTATCGACGATGTGAAATCCTGCGTATTCAAGGCATTTTTCGATTTCTTCAATTGAAAAAGCGCGTTCGATATGTTTTTCTTCAAATTTTTCCCACTTGTCATCGACTTTTACAAACCAGGTAATCTTTAAACAGGCGAGCCGTTTTTCATAGTTATAGCTGGTGCGATGCAGTTCCAGCAAGTCTGGTGTCTCCTGCTCAACCGCACATGAATTCTTTTGCCAGGTTACAGCCAATCCGAAAACGGTATTCATATCAAAGAGGAACCACCCATTTGGCTTCAGAGCCCGCGAGATGTTATTGAATGCCGATTGAAGATCATCATTAGTGATCAAGTAATTTAAGCTGTCAAACCAGCAGGTGGCAATATCGAACTCGCTCGAAAAATCAATGAAGCGCATGTCTTGATTAATAAAATCAATCTTAACCTTTGTTTGACTGGCGCGGTGCCTGGCAAGCCTCAACATCTCTTCAGATTGATCAATACCGGTCACATTCCAGCCTTTCTTTGCCATAGAAACCGCAAAGCTGCCTTCTCCACAGGCGACGTCAAGAAGCCTCTTTGTTCCATTGGATGGGATCTTGTATTGCTGCATCACAGTTGGAAAAATCTCTGCCACTGCCTGTGAAAGGTTGGGGTAATGACTTTCAGCATAGATCTTGGCAAACCTATCATACGTCTTCATCTACCCTCCTGGCCATTGAAAACAAGTTTGATGATGGGATTTTTACCACAGGTGTATTGTTTTGACCATGATATTCGTGAATTTCTGGTAATCTTAATCATCATACTGGAGAACACATGACCAATTGAAAAAGATTCTTTTTACCATCATCATCGTTTTCATTTTAGCCGGGGCAGGGTTTATCATCTGGGCCACGAATACTTCGCCAATCATGCCTGAAGCTGAGGCAGCTCTCCAGACTGATGATCAAGTTGGGGTAAAGGTTGGGCAATGGTTGGTTTTCGAGCCGCGGGGATCTTATGCTGAGATTGGACTCATTTTCTACCCGGGCGGAAAAGTGGATTACCGTGCTTATGCGCCTTATGCTCACCAGTTGGCTTCTCATGGATACCTTGTGATTATTCCAGAAATGCCGCTTAACCTGGCTGTATTCGGTGTTAACAAAGCTGACCATATTATTGAAGCATATCCTGAAATCAATGAATGGGTGATTGGCGGACATTCTCTAGGCGGGTCGATGGCGGCGGTGTATTTACAAAATCATCCAGACGCAATCAATGGATTATTATTACTAGCATCGTATCCTGCTGGCAGTACCGATCTTTCTGGTTATCAGGGGATAGTGCTGTCGATTTCTGCTGACCGTGATGGATTAACGACCGCAGAAGACATTGATCAATCGGAGATTTTATTGCCGGCTGGCACAACTTTTGTTGTGATTGAAGGCGGCAACCATGCTCAGTTTGGCTATTATGGAGATCAAACGGGAGACAACCCGGCGATCATTACTCGTACCGCTCAGCAAAAAGCCATTCTAGAGTACACGCTACAGTTTCTGAAGGGGATGGCGTCGGAGTTAAAATGAGAGGGAATTGAGATCATGCACCTCATGATTGGCGTCGTGTGTCTCTCACCGACCTGGATGCCATTAATGACCGTTGTTTGAAAGCAACATTGGCATTCTTGCAAATCGTTTTCTCCAGCTTTAACGTAGATATGCGATGTTATGGATTACAGTTCTCGCCTATGTTTCTTTGTTATCATCACTGCCAACCAACTTAGCATCAATCGATGTCTTGAGAAGATAGATTTCAGCACCCATAAGCGGCTTCTCTGTAATCAAAGGCGCACGTGGGACATAACCATAGCAGAACGTTCACTCGAGTGGTAGCGGCGGATCGAGATATTCTACACCGGCTTTTTCAGCAGCAGCACGCATGAAAGCCATGAATAATGGGTGTGGACGAGTTGGGCGTGAGAGAAATTCCGGATGAAATTGCGTCCCCAACATGAATGGATGATCCCGCAATTCTGCTATCTCTACAAGTTTCTTATCTGGTGACAGGCCTGAAAACACCATTCCCTTGGATGCAAAAAGATCGCGGTATTGATTATTAAATTCAAAGCGGTGACGGTGCCGTTCTTCGATCTTTTTAGCACCATAAGCCTTGGCTGCGATCGTCCCCGATTGTAAAATGCAGGGGTAAAGCCCAAGACGCATCGTGCCGCCCATCTCTTTAATTTCCTGTTGCTCTGCCATAAGGTCGATCACAGGATTGGGGGTTGCTGGATCAAATTCTGATGAATTGACCTGATCAGTTCCCAGAACGTACCGGCCGAACTCAACAACCATAAGCTGCATTCCGAGGCAAAGGCCAAAGTATGGGATTTTTCGAGTGCGAGCCAGGTGGGCGGCAAGGATTTTTCCTTCAATGCCGCGGCTGCCAAATCCACCTGGAACAACGATTCCGCTGACCTTATCGAATACCTCAAGACCTTTCCCTTTTTCGAGATTGGTGGAATGAACCCATTTGAGGTCCAGGTCAACACCGAGGGCAAGGGCTGCATGTTTTAGCGCTTCACGTACACTGATGTAGGCATCATGCAGTTCAACATATTTTCCCACCAGGGCGATGGTGACTTTCGGTTTCTTGCGTTTGGTTTCGGTGACAAGAGTCTCCCACACGTGCCAGTTAGGTTCTTTCTTTGACTGAAGACTAAGACGCTCAAGAAGGTATTCAGCAACTTTTTCCTTTTCCAATAGCAGGGGGATTTCATATAAGGTTGAAACGGTGGTCATAGGTATGACGGCACGTTTTTCGACATCGCAGAATTGCGCAATCTTTTCGCGCAGGTTGTCGTATACCGGTTGATCGCTGCGCGCGATGATCATATCTGGTGAAATACCGATCGAGCGTAATTCGTGGACGGAGTGTTGTGTAGGTTTGGTCTTCAATTCGTCAGTTGCCCCAATATATGGCAGCCAGGTGACGTGAATGTAAGCGGTATTTTCGCGTCCAAGGTCTGTTCGCAATTGACGCAAAGCCTCTAAAAATGGCAGGCTTTCGATATCACCAACCGTACCTCCCACCTCCACGAGGACGACATCGGCACCAGTAGATTTTGAAACCAGTGCTATACGACGTTTGATTTCATTGGTAATGTGCGGGATGACCTGAATCGTTCCGCCGAGAAAATCACCTCGCCTTTCTTTTGAAATTACTTCAGCATAAACCTGTCCGGTGGTGATATTGCAGACGCGGTTGAGGCGAATATCAATGAATCGTTCGTAATGTCCAAGGTCGAGATCCGTTTCAGCTCCATCATCCAGAACGAATACTTCTCCATGCTGGTAAGGGCTCATAGTGCCTGGATCAACGTTGATATAGGGGTCCAATTTCTGAACAGCCACTTTTAGCCCGCGTTCTTTGAGCAACCGCCCAATGGCCGCAGCAGTTACTCCTTTACCAACTGAACTGACAACGCCACCAGTGATAAAGATATATTTTGTGGTCATGATTCACTCCTACCGCAAAGAATAAAGAAGCGAGGAGGGCGTTTGATTGCACCTCCTCGAGAGATGAGCCAATAGATACATGGCTGTGTAATGAAGATTCTTATTCGCATGGCAATACGATGATTACCTCATAAAGTTAGTGTATCACAAGAAATAAATGTAAGCAAAAGAAAAAACCATCCCGGAGGATGGTTTTAGGTGGCTAATTTGTCTGAACTTTGTTTTCAAGAGTTCGTGACAGGATGTCCTCTTGTTCTTTTGAACCTGGCTTGTTCTTTTTAGATTCCTGAATTTTCTTGCGGTCCTTCGCTTTTTCCATCGCCGCACGCATGGCAATTTCCATAACTGTAGGTTCGGCCTCTGCTGGCTCGTTGATCGTTTCAAGTAAAGCGGAATTATCCACTTCAGTCTTTCGGCGCGGTTTCTTCTCGGCGCGTTTTTCACGCTTTGGCTCTCCAGCAGGTCGGGCTGCGGGCGCGGCTTTGGGTTTTTCTTCCACGACCACTTCTGGTTCGGGCTGGATAGCTTTCATACTTAATTTGATTTGCTTCTTGCGGCGGTTTACATCAATAATCTGTGCTTCGATTTCATCGCCTTCTTTTACAACATCAGACGGGACTTTTACATACCCATGAGCCATTTCGCTGATGTGCACCAAACCCGGTCGTTCGGCACCAATTTCCACAAAGGCACCGAATTTTTCAAGGCGTACAACTTTTCCTTTTACGATATTGCCGACCTTAATTTCACGCCATTCAAGGTCAAGGGGTTTGATCATGGTCAATTCAACACGCTCTTCACCATCTTTGCGTGCGATCCTTCTGATCCACACATCCACTTCCTGCCCTACCTGAAGGATGTCATCGACGCGTTTGATCTGGGTGTTCTCAGGAACTGCGATCTGTGTAATGTGAAGTAATGCAGGTTTACCGATACCGATATCCAGCACTGCACCTGCAAGGTTGACTTTGATCACCTTGCCTTTAAATTGCATTTTGGGTTCAATTTTTAGGGTGATTTGTTCTTCAGCGCTCATATATTCCATGGGCCTCTTTCATTTTCGTTATTCAACGAAAAAAGATTATACCCCTTGCGGAGAGATATGTCAATTAATTGTCTGATAACCATAGCAATTACTTTTCATTTAATAATATTTCGATAGCTTTTTGTAATTGTACATCATTTCCTTCAGCAACATCCTGCTCGGTAAGTTCTACGACGTAGTCTGGCGTTAAACCAACCTTATGGATCAATCGACCATTTGGCGTCAGCCATCGGGCAACGGTCACACGCACAGCACCCTGGTTGTTGTCGAGCGCAACCCAGTTTTGCACGGAACCTTTTCCATAGGTGGTCGTACCAACCAGAACGCCGCGGCCTCGATCCTGTATGGCTCCCGCGGTGATTTCGGACGCAGAAGCTGAACCACCATTAACAAGTACGACCAATGGGATCTCGGTGGCTTTACCGCCGGGAATCGCTTCGTAAGTAATTTCTTCTCCGGTACCTAATTTCTCGATCATCACTACGCCATCAGGAATGAACTGCGATACGACCTCAATGGCGGTATCGAGGTACCCGCCGGTGTTATTTCGCAGGTCGAGGATCAAGCCGACAGGATTTTGAACAAGAAGCTCATCCAAAGCCTGTTTGAGATCGTCTGTTGTGGACTCACCGAAAGTCGAGAGGTATATGTAAGCGATATTATCGTCAAGCATCTTGCTTTCAATGCTTGGTATTTCGATCTTTTCCCTGATGATAGAAAATTCCAGCGTCTCGGCCGTGTCAGGGCGGTGAATCTTGAGCACTACGGTGGTGCCCTCAGGACCTAGAACAGATTGCAGCACAATACTGGGATC
>JAJUGU010000020.1 GCA_029265815.1 Anaerolineaceae bacterium
GCATCCGCTGCTTTTGCCACTTCTGAAATGGCATAAAAATACCGTCCGAGTTCAATAGCCAATGCCAGGGCAGGTATCATCACCAACCCAATGAATACCGCCCAGAAAGTCATTGAATAGCCACGTCGATCTCGCCACAGCATATTACCAGCCTTCTTGCCGAAATGTTGAATCAGCACGGACAGTAAACGTCTGCCCTGGCAAACCTGGAAACAGGCTGGTCAGAGGAGCCATAAAGTTGGGTACACTGCCGCTGACTTGAATCTTTAAAATGCTGCCGGCACTTCCTCCAGGAGCCAAGACACTGACCGAAGTATTTTCCAGAATCCCAGCCTGGGCGATTGCGTCTCTTGCTCCACTCATGGCATAACAGGCTGGACATTGCTGCGCCACACTTCCCATGCGCGCACCATGCCTGGCAGCGGCTTGCACTGCTTGTTGGGCATAGACTAACATCCCCAGGTTAACAATCGCCAACATCACCATGATCGCAATTGGAGTTGTAATTGCAGCCTCAAGCAATTCCATCCCACGAGTGTCTTTAATAAACCTCATAATCCTCCTTGAGGAATAATTGATCTGCCAGTTTATGGAACATCCCCGAAGGGAGCATTACTGGCAGACCATTGATTTGACTAGATTTTTCCAGCAATATCTGTCACGATGGCAGCGATATTTTGGCCCAGCAACCGGTATGCACCATAAGCCACCAGAACAACTACTGCAATGATCAATGCGACCTCAGTCGACTCGATTCCCCGGTTATCCTTTAGGAAACGCAATGCCAATCACCTCCTTCCTTCTTTAGAAATATGGATAGAGAACGAACAACAAAGTTCCACAAAAAATTGATACGACAAAAGGAATTTCCCTCTTTTTCTGAAGGCTAGCGATTACGCCCTGCACTCCACCGACAATTGATATCGGGATCAGAAAAATTGGATTTCCAAGAACCAGGGCAGCAGCAATTATCAGCTTGACATCCGCACCTCCCAAAACACCAAATTCCCAAAGCACCCACACGAAAAGGATGAGAAGACAAATCAACGTCGCCGCAGGTTGAAAAATTGCAGCAAATGTGGACAACGTAAGAGCAAATGCCAGACGTTTTTCTCGGGGGTTGAAATCTGATGCGTGTGTCAATGCAATCATCAACAATACTGGAGCCCATAAGCCATTAAAAAGGCCATACACACCTGCACCAACCATCCCGCCAACGGTTAATGGCGTGGGGACCTGGTGGTTGCGGAGATCGTAGACCATACAGGCAAAAAACAGGGCTAAAACGGCGAAATTAGCGATCAGAAGGCGCTCCTATCCATTCTGCATCAGTGCAAGTGCTTAAAAATTAAAGCTGGACTCACTTCTGCGCCCAGAAGGTTCTGTCCAGCCAACGATTAATCAAAGATTGTCTATTAATAATTATAATGACGGAATGAAGTTATCCAAGGTGGCCAATTTTTTGATGGGAGTAATAGCCACTTTTCCACCTGTCATGGAGGTTTTATGATACATAAAGTGGAAGTAATCATTCCGAACGAACTTATAAAGGAAATTGAAGTTTACGCAAAGGTCGAGGGAATCACTCTCAATGAGTTCTTGCTGTGGGCTCTTGGTGAAAAGGTGGGCGAATTACGTGAACGGCGAGGGGTTAAGAATCTACTTCGGGTTATTCCAAACCAAGCCGCTGAAAAAACTCCCGTAGAAAAAGCTACACCTCCCACATATCCTCAAAAACGGCTACTGAAAGCCGAGGAAGTAGCGAAATATCTAAGAATAAGCAAATCTGGTGCCTATCGGTTGATGCGAACTGGTGAAATACCAGTTGTGAGATTTGGTAAAGTAGTTCGCGTAAGAGAGGAAGACATCGAAAGTTTTGTATTGAACACAAAGGCATAATCCAGACATTGCGGATTAACCAAAAAAGGTTATCCCTACTTTCAAGATCAATACCGAGGTTAACAATATCGGCAACCCCGGTAAACGGTGAAGCATGATTTTCTGTTCCCGTATCAATGAAACCAATCCTGAAGCAATCACAACGATAAAGTGAATGACCAAAAACGCCACGATAAAGTACATCCCTGGCCAGATTAGACAGACTGTAATTGCACTCACTGCATCCGCGCCACCCCACCACTTCAATTCCCAGGCAGCCCAGAAGCCCATGATTGCGAGAGCTGAAAGTGGCGAAGATTGAATTGAGAGGAATGCTCCCAAAAATAACAAAGGGAGCCAGGTGATTATTCGGCTTAACTCTTCCCAGCCAAATGCTTGAGAAATTCTATCCCGTTCACTAACAGCTGCAACTACAACAGCAAGCAGAACTAATGTCCAATCTCCCTGCCAGATCCGATAAAGACCTGCGCCAATGAGAGGAATAACCACCCAAGCGCTGTGGGGTATTTCATTTTTTCGAATATCGAACCAAGATACGATTCCCAACCAGGTTACAACAAGACCAAAAATAATCCAATCCACAACACCTCTTTTCCTACGGCTTGATCTGCCCTTCGATACGCCGAATATATTCAGCGCCACTTGCACAACCGCTGGAAAAATTAACAGCAATGCTATTCCAACTGTTCGGATTTCCGGTTTTTCGAAGAGCCTGATAAACACATCCGGCGCCGGCATGATAATTTGCGAGAACCAGACGCCAGTAATCGTCATAACTTAAAAACGCAGCTGGTTGTTTGCCAGTTGCCAGATTGAAAATCCTGGTTGATTGCAAACAACTTGCATTGAGGGTTTCAGTCAGAACTCGTATTGCTTGGTTTCCTTTATCAAGATCAACACCTCCTGGACAATTCGGGCAGGTGGCCTCGATATCTCGTAAAACCATTCCGCGTAATAAGAATTGCGTTGAAGAATCCAGGAATTGATATTGGGTGGTACATCCTACTTCACCATATGTTTGCCGGCAGATGGTTTGGAAATAAGCCGGTCGCCACATCAAAACAAGATCTGCACCATATGTAGTCATCTGACCTAACCCAATCTCACCTAGCGTCCAATTTGCCGCTGGCCAGAATTGCGATTCAACGGCAATGACAGCCTTAACTACCTTTGGGGGTAACTCTGCAGCCTGAGAAGAAGAGAGAATCACTGAGTCAAATTGGTTCTGCCAGGTGAGCACCTGGTCTTTAGTAAGCTCGATTCCACAACCATTTGCAGAGCCATCAGGATTCAACCCTTGTGCTGGGCAGGTAATACCATCGACCAATCCGGATGATAATAACTCGGCAGCCAAAACATCATAACGGTTGGCAGTGGCTAGGTTCGTGTTCTCGCTTACTGGCATTAACCAATCTGGAATAGATGTTGGGGTCAAGCCATAAGCCATCTGGCAGGTTCCACTGCTATCAGCCTTCACAGATGTTGTTTCCCAGCTGGCGGTGGTCATCACGGTAAGGGCGGCTAATAGAATATGGATTACGGGCGACCATGCACGGGATGCCATGCCACCTCCCAAACTACGCTGGATGTTCGATATGTCTGGCCAATATCATCCGTCAAATCAGCCCATGCGGTCCAGATACCCTCTTCTGTGGTGCCAAAATTGAGATCTCCTGAATTCTCAGGAGTTACCGACCAGGTTGAGCCATTGCGGTTCAAAGAAAATTGAGCTCCAAATGGTGTCCGGACTCGTACCAAAATAGAATAAGGTGGAACACCACCTGTCACCTCGCCAGTTAGGGTCTGTGCGGGTTGATCCAGGCTAGGAGCAAACAACAGTAAACGCGCATATGTGACCGCTATTGTCCCGCGAAGTGGTGCAATCACAATAACCGTGACTGAATCGCTAGCGGTTTCATACTGATTAGAACAGGTGATTGTGTAGGTAGTCGTTCCAGTCGGGACTCCACTCATAGGCTGATTTCCAGCTATGACCACATTCCCAACCCAGCTGCCATTTGAGCTGACTGCTGAACAATTGGTCGCATCGCGACTGATCCAACTCAGGGTAAAACTTGCGGGAGAAATTAATGTCAGAGGACCATCGGTGTTGTTAACCTTCAAATCCACTGCGGGTGGATTGTAGACAATGACAGTGACACTATCTGAAGCGGAACCAATGGGATTGGAACATGTCAACGTATAGGTGTAACTTCCGGTGGTAATGCCAGTGTAATTCGTCGAACCGGACTGACCCTTCGTTCCAGTCCAGCTTCCTGAGGCAGTACAGGTATCTGCATTACTGGATGTCCAACTCAGCAAATATTGAGCGGGAGAAGTCAGGCGGATTGTCCCATCCTGGTTATTCACTTTTAAATCCACACTGGGAGGGAGTGAGCACCGAATCGTTTTATTTGTTCCTGACAGATCAAACCAGGAGGAATTATAGGGATTTTGACCCTGAACGCGTACGGTGTGTTGAACATTGGGCGAGATCAATCCCCATAAATCTTGAGTGAACCCACAAGTGCCGCCCGTGCATGTTCCGGTCAGATCCGCCCTGTACTGGTTAGCGACTCCATTCACTACCAAATTACCATCTACCAGGATGCGGTAATTGATATCCAACCCTGGAGCGGCATCTTGCATCACCCAGCCGTAAGCACGACATTGGGATTGAGGTACCGTTCCAGAGGCTCCATCATGGTAGCCAGTAAAGGTATCTCGATAAGCCCAGATTAAGACAAAATCTTCAAAGTCATGGTCATAACCGCCATTACTATTATCTTCATCCCAATCCCCCCAACATTGTGGAGTGCCAATAATGGTATCCCCGGAAGCAAGGAATGCTGTCATTAAACTGGTAAAGTCTCTACCACCAGCGCTTGGGTTGTAGTTTTGCGAATAGAAGTAATTTGGACAAAAGTAATCGTGATGAGGCATTTTCCAACCCAC
>JAJUGU010000007.1 GCA_029265815.1 Anaerolineaceae bacterium
CGTAGGGGACTGTGGTTAGAGCGCGGGATTTTTGTTTAATAAATGATATAATTTTGTCTAGAAGTGGGGCCCGTAGCTCAGTGGTTAGAGCGCGCGGCTCATAACCGCTTGGTCGCAGGTTCGATCCCTGCCGGGCCCACCTTGTATGGCAATTGTTGATTTGGTCGCAGGTTCTCTTACAGAGCGCTTCGCGGCGATCCCTGCCGGGCCCACCTTGTATGGCAATTGTTGATTTGGTCGCAGGTTCTCTTGCAGAGCGCTTCGCGGCGATCCCTGCCAGGCCCATTACTCAGAAAACCCGTCCAAATTTTCATAAAACTACCCGATTGACCAATCGGGTAGTTTTTTATGATTCAGTCTATATTGATCGTAAATCTTACGGATTCACCGCTTCGATATCCACGGGCAGCGTGCATAGGGTTTGCTCACCGAACATCAACGCCCAGGTGGCGGTGTATTTTCCGGCTGTGGATGGGGTTTTCATGTCCACAATGAGTTTAAGCTCTCCGCCCTTGTCGACAGCAGTCTTGACGTCAAAAATATCACCTTTGGTCTGCATCTTGGTTCCGCTGATGTATTTAAGATCAATATATCCCACTTCCCATACCTTGGTGCCGTTGTTCTTGACCACCCAAGAGGCATCATAATCAGTGTTGATATTGATCTTGGTTCCGGCTGTGGGAGATGTGCTGAGCAACTGGCAGCTGTAAGCAACGGGGGTGGCAGTAGCGGATGGAGTCAGGGTATACGGTATCCATGTGGCGGTCGGGATAAACAGCGTTGCGGTTGCCGCGGGGGTGAAGGTGAACGTGGGTTCAGGCGTGTTCGTGGCTGTGGAAGTGTTGGTGGGCATCGCTGCGGCAGTACTGGTCTGAGCAGCCATCAAAGTTTGGAGCGCTTGAGCAACAGCCGCGTCAATCGTTGCCTGTTGAACTACCGGGTCAATTGTAGGGGTAGCTTGTGAACCGCAGGCGGAAAGTAGCATGCCAAGAGCTATTATAACGGTCAAGCTTAAGTATAGTTTTGGTTTCATAAATGGAATTCTCCTTATCAACAATTGAACATGTCTTTTGTAAGACGATAAAATTTTGAATTATGTTCCTCCATGATAGCACTCCCACTATGATACGGATAGAGGCAAAGGAAGAGATTCATCCCCTGTTCTCGCTTTGATGTAGAATCATTTATTGTCAATTATACTGTCGTGAGAAAGGAATGTTATGGATAAAGAAGCATCTATGGTTCAGCGCGCAGGATACTGGTTAAAATGTCCGGTGTGCGGCGGTGACAAATTCTGGCATCGCGAAGCACAGCTCAATACGCGTATGATGACACTATTTGAACTCGATTGGTTGAATCCTCGCGGCGATTGTTACATTTGCGAAACCTGCCTGCATATTTTGTGGTTTTATTCAGAAGACGAGCAGCCATGAGCAAGCGAGTAATCTAGCTTGAGACTTTCATATATATTTGAGGTAAGATGAAAACGATCGAACTCCCCGAACTCCCTGACGCCAAATCACCCGCAGGTGCCGAGATCCGCTACCTGGTGGACGGTAAAACCGGCAATATGATTCACAGTACGGTCCCGCCGCACCAGGTGAACCGTGCTACCGTGCATGCCACGGTCAGTGAGTTCTGGTATGTGCTAAAAGGACACGGCGAGATCTGGCGTGATGACGGCATGGATAGCTGCGTGGTTGATCTCGTTCCCGGTACGGCCATTGATATCCCGGTGGGAACGAAGTTCCAATACCGCAACATATCTGATGAAGAATTGAAGTTTATCTGTATCGCAATGCCAAGCTGGCCAGGCGATTCGGAAGCCACCTTTGTCAAAGGGATCTGGAAACCCACAGTGTGACCTATTTTGAGGTTGGTTTCACTGCAGCCTATTTTCTTAATGTGAAATCTTTGTTATCTCTATCTCAAATCAGGAGTTCAGGCAATGACTAATTTTCAGTTTCTCAATGAAGTTCCTTTTGCTATCACAGTATGCGATAAAAATGGCATCATTCTAGAAATGAACGATAAATCTGCAGTCACCTTTGCTAAAGACGGCGGGAGGGAATTAATTGGTCGATCATTGCTTGACTGTCATCCTGAGGATGCGCGCAGGCAGATCCTGGAGATGATCGATAAGCAGCTCGTTAATGTATATACCATCGAGAAGAAAGGTGTCAAAAAATTGATTTACCAGTGCCCGTGGTATCAAAATGGTGAATTTGGCGGCCTGGTTGAGTTATCTCTCGAAATACCACTTAAGCTACCGAATTATATCAGGGGGTAAGAAATACTTATCGCAGTCTGATTAATTCCATTTAGCCTGATATTTATTCTCGCATAAGTGAAGACCTTAGTGGGCATACTTGATGTTATTGCAGCATCGAAAATAAATTACATCTAATGCAACGGGAGTATAATTTGCAAATTATGCGAAAATTATTCCGTTTCCCTTTCTTCGGCATTCTTGCTGGACTTTTCCCGATTATTGCCCTGTGGAATTTCAATAAAAGTCAAATTTATCCACGCGATGCAGTTTTCTCGATCCTTGTGACCCTTGGATTTGTAGCGCTTATCTGGGGTCTAGCTTTTTCCATTTTTGGATCCCCAATCCGGTCAAGCATTGCGAGTTCTTTATTTTTTCTGTTATTTTTCTCGTTTGGCCATATCTATAACCTGATTGAAGATAAAACCATTTTTGGATTTTCAATTGGATTTGTAAAGTTATTGATAATCTACTTGATCCTGCTGGTGATTTCATTCGGGATAATGATCAAGGTAAAGAGCGTTCCAAAAGATACAGTCGTCTTGCTTAATGGATTGCTGACATTATTGATCCTGATGAACCTGATCCAGATTACAGCGTATGAAGTTGCACGCCGCAAGAGTGCTCAACCAGTGGAAAATGTAGTAGATGCTGGGTCTGATTTCAATATACAACCTGTAGATCAGGACCTGGCTGATATCTACTACATCATCCTGGATGCTTATTCACGGCAGGACGTGCTGCTGGAAAAAATGGGGTTTGATAATTCAAAATTTATTACTGAGCTCGAAAAACGCGGGTTCTATGTGGCCGATTGCTCTAACTCCAATTATGCAGGAACGAAGAATTCCGTTACTTCATCATTAAATTATTCATACCTCGATCAAGTATTGGACGAAGAAGACGGAGAAGGTGAGATTCCACAGGAACTGCTCAATAATCGAATTCGTCTGGATTTGTATCGTTACGGATACAAGTTTGTCAGTACACGGGCATTTTCTTCTGAAACCGACATCAATAATGCCGACATTTACTTGAATATCACAACTGATAAGGGAATGAAGGATACAGTGGCGCAATCGCAGTTCGCGAGGCTTTATTTCGAAACCACCTTGCTTCGCCCGATCTTTGAATTATATGAAATGAATCCCTTACAGTTTGATTTTGTTCCTGATTGGTTTTTCCTTTCGGATTCTCAGGAAAGCGCCATTGGTTATGCCAGTTACTGGTACATGCAGACCAACTATGTATTAGATTCGCTGGAAGAATTCCCTACCCGAGAAGGCAATTACTTCGTATATGCGCACATCAACGCACCTCACGGACCGTATGTGTACGATGAGAACGGAAATTTCCAATACACATACAATCCTGAAACCGCAGAGGGCAACATTCCACCTTATCTTGATATGGTATCTTACATCAACAAGCGGGTGTTGAAACTGGTTGATGCTCTGATCACACAGTCTGATGTGCCTCCGATCATCATTATTCAGGGTGACCATGGGGCGCACATGATCACCACTGGTTTAGACAAACATAAGATTCTGAATGCCTATTATCTGCCGGCTGATGCGCAAAATAATCTCTATGAAACGATCACTCCGGTTAATACTTTCCGGCTGATACTGCGTGATTACTTTAAGGAAGATATTGAGTTACTTCCAGATATTCTGTACGCGAAGATCCTCAACGATCTGGAACCCATTCCATCTACTTGCCCGGTTTCGACAGAATAAACTCTTTACTAACCTTTTTACAGTTTTAAACAAAAGGCTTGTTGAGAGGCTGATCTACGGGACAAATTTGATGGCTTGAAATAAGATATAATCCGCTTGAGCACTGGGTGCAAAAAAACAGAATAACTCTTCGATGGACGGTTTGTCTGACCATGAAAAGACTCCCTCAAATTGTAATCGACCTGCTGATTTCACTGATTTCTTCGGTAACTCTGGCCGCAGCAATAGCATTCTTCCAACCAGGGTCATGGATGAGTGCATGGTTGGCAACTGAATTATTACTCTGGCCCGGTCTTTTTATCGGTCTGAGGGTGTGGCGTGGATTCAGTGGCGAAAAATCACTGGCAATCATGATGGTCGCGGCATTCTTGCTCAGGCTTATTACCGGAATCTTTCTTCACAACGGACTTCAGGTTCTTGGATATGATAACGAGGTCCAGAATGCCGGGTTCGTTTATTCTGATGCTTATACGCGCAATGTTCAGGCATTCACACTGGCATCAAGTGAGGATTCACTTTTTACCGCCTTTTCTAATTCAATACAGGGTGATCAATACGGCGGCTTACTCTTTATTACTGCCTCAATTTACCGGTTTTTCAGTCCTGATGTGGCCAGGCCGCTCCTGATTACCATCCTTGGCGCTTTATTTATGTCCATTGGATTGGGTTTCCTGTTCCAATTTGTGCAAAAACGCTGGGGGCAATTGGCGGCAATTGTTGCTGGATGGTTCTATGCACTCTACCCGGAGGGTGTGTTACTGGGCAGTTCGCAGATGCGCGAACCGTTTTTAATCGGCCTGTTCTGTATTGGTTTATGGGCAGTATCGACTTGGCGGGAAAAAACCAGTCAAAAAGCATTGATATTTGTGCTTTCAATAGCACTGGCAGCAGTGATCTCTACCCCGTTTAGTGCAGCGATTGGCGGGTTACTGATTCTTTACTTTGTGATCGACTGGCTTGCATTTGAGGAAACAAAGCGGTATCGCCTCATAGGCTGGCTTGCTCTGAGTGTGATATTGGCTGGAATGGTGGCTGGCGGGTGGTTGTGGCTTAAACCAACAATTCATTATGATGCTTATCTAACCGAGAGGGCATCTGGCCAGATCCAATATCTACTGGATAAATTAGGCGGCGCTACCTGGCTGGTTCCTCTAACAGCCTTGGCAGGCATTACTCAACCGCTGTTGCCTGCCGCGATACTGGATAAATCGCTGCCAATCTGGATGACCATCATGAGTTTGCGCGCTATTGGATGGTATTTTGTGATACCTTTCATAGTCTATTCAATATTTGCATCGTGGCCCAAAAAACAGCAAGAAAAAGAATGGGTGGTGTTCCTTGCAGCGGTTGCCATGGCTGCATGGGTCTGTATTTCCACCTTGCGCGCTGGCGGTGATCAGTGGGATAACCCCCGCTACAGGGCGATATTGCTCCCCTGGTTGGCGTGGCTGGTGGGCTGGAGCTGGCAGCGCATCCGCAGCGGACGCGGCGCCTGGTTCTTCCGCTGGCTGGCAGTGGAGGGAATATTCCTGCTGGGAATGTTTGCCTGGTATATTGCCCGATTCTACGGTGGAAAATTTAAAATTCCTTTCCTTCCCTTATCAGCAGCAATCGCAGGAATATCGATACTCATTATCCTCAGTGGAATCATCATTGATCAGGCTAAGATTAGACGAAACCGTAAGGGGCAGGATCAATTTCTTGACAATAACCCCTCCCTCAGGTAGAATTATTGACGCGCCGAGATAGCTCAGTTGGTAGAGCACACGACTGAAAATTGTGGGGTCGCCAGTCCGATCCTGGCTCTCGGCACCATGCACTCCCTTTTGGGGAGTGCTTTATTATTATAGACCGTAAAGACACTTAACAATTACGTTAAGTAAACTTAACAGATACTTAATGCGTAATACTACGGATATATGTTAGTATTACATGCGTAAATCCCGTAAATATTATTTAACAAAGGAAGAGAAAAAATGAAAAAATCATCCAAGGTTTTGTTTGTATTGCTGTTAGCCCTGATCTTATCTGTTGGGGCTTATGCCTTCGCAGACAGCAACACGGTTGCCGCGTCACAGGCAGGCGATGGCGAAGGCGCTATCTCTGGTTATGCCATCAGCGATGTCCATTACACCCTCAATGCCACCAACCCCGGACTCATTGATTCAGTATCTTTCACCATTTCCCCTGCAGTCACCGCTGCCACGGTTGTGAAGATCAAACTTGTCGATTCCGGTTCAACATGGTACACCTGCACACCAGGTGCGGGAACATCAGTTTCTTGCCCTACAACCGGAGCTGATGTCCTTTCCGCTGATATGCTGCGCGTGGTTGCGGCTAACTAATCAACCAGGATGATATGGGGCGTCAGATAATCGCTGGCGCCCCTACATCTAAAATGAAAGCTATCGTCAGATTCTTCAAACCCCGGATCATCCAGTCAGTACTTGTACTGTTGTTCGTCCTCGTAGCCTGGGTGATTTTTTTACCCATGCAGTTTGGTGGGAATCTGACTTACATCGTTATTACTGGCTCGAGCATGGAACCCCTTTTCCATGAGGGGGATTTTGTGATTGCCGATGTACAGGCAGAGTATAAAGTCGGTGATATTGTCATCTACTTACACCCGGATGTTGGCCGCGTTATTCACCGCATCATCGACCGTGAAGGCGATCGCTTTGTTCTAAAGGGTGACAATAACAGTTGGATTGATGGATATTATCCTTCACGCGAGGAGATCATCGGTAAATACCGGTACTTCATTCCAAAAATCGGGAAATACTTTTTAAAACTTCGTCAGCCCTGGTTGTTCTCATTATTTTCAGGTCTTTCTGTATTCATCATAGGGGTATCTATGGTAAATCCTCCACAATCGAGCAAGAAAGGTAAAACTGAACGTTCAGATTTCCTTCATTCCTTTGGAATCAAACTAAGCCAGTGGAGAGAAGGTTATTGGTTTCCGGTTTATATCATAGGTCTTGGATGCCTGGTATTGGGAATATTTGCCTTTACCAAACCTCTCCAGAAGACAGTTACTGAAGAGATCACCTATACACAAAACGGTCAATTTTCTTACTCTGGGGCAGCAGCAGAAAACATTTATGACCAAAATTCAGTACAAAGTGGTGATCCGGTCTTTACCGCATTGACCTGCGCAATTCATCTTTCTTTTGACTATCAGGTCTCTGCTGCAGGTGATACCACCGGCAGTGGGACATATCAATTATCCACACTTATTAAAAGCACCAATGGTTGGAAGCGAACATTCTCACAAGTTCCACAAACCCAATTTGAAGGCAATTCATTTCGAGTTGACCAGTCAATAGACCTCTGTGAGATTCAGGAATTTGTTTCATTCGTTAGTGAAACCACCGGTGTAGATGGACAACAGTACTTGCTTGAAGTGACACCGGAGGTTAAATATTCAGGCATGGTTAACGGGAATCCATTTCAGGCGGATTTTACTCCCGTGCTTAGTTTTCGCATTGATGAGCAGCAGGTTTATCTGACCAATCTCTCTGGAATTGAAGAAGAAAATCCTTTATTACCGGTTGAGGTAGGCATCATCCCTGTTGAGAAGACAAGTCCAATGACCATGAATATCTTAGGATTGAATCTACCCGTTAGTGCTGCCAGGGTGATCTCTGTAATTGGCGTTATATTAAGCATTGTTGGATTAATCATCCCGGGGATTAGCTACAGGCATGTGCAAAAAAGAGATAGCAGACTCAGCGACCGGCTTGAATTTGGTCAAATGCTCGTAGAAGTTGACCAAACCCCGGTGAGTGCAGAAGATCAAATAATTGATGTTTCTTCATTGGATGATCTACTTCTTCTGGCTGAAAAGAATGCCGGCATTGTCTTGACTTGCCGGCAGCCTGAGGGAACAGATTATTATGTTCAATTGGAACGCAGGTTTTTCCATTTTAAAAAAGTAACCAGTTAATCATGGGTAAGAAATCATCATGATGCGTGCTTTTCAACCTCTGAGGAAAATTCTACTGATCGCATTACTAATATTAACTTTTGCGGTAATCGGAGCTTATGCCGCAACGAATACTGTTCCTCAGACCTTCACAGATGATATTTCCACTCCCATCCCGATGTTGGTTATGATTCCAGACGAGTGTAAAAGTCTTGGAATCACCCGGTTTTATGATGTTGCTACAGGGCAAGAGCAAGGTTCAGGGACGAATACATTGTTCCTGGGTACTTCAGGGGATGATGAGATTACCGGACAAAATGGTAACGATTGCCTGGTTGGCGGTGGGGGAAACGACACGTTGATTGGGGGCCCCGGAGATGATGTTCTACTTGGAGGAAGTGGAAATGATGACCTCAGGGGTCTATCTGGAACAGACACCTGCTACGGTGGAACGGGTACTAATGATTTCTTTAAATGTGAATTTATCTATTAACATCATTTGTTCTTATCCTGATTAAAAATGTGATTTCTTGAGAAATCGCATTTTTGCTTAATACAGGGTATCATTAGGCGCGAGAGATGAAAATACTAAAGTCACTTAATGTCTTATTTGGTCTTGTGATATTCATATTAATTGCTGCCCTCGTTGCAACCAGTGTGGATCAAAACGGAGCAGACAGGCAGACACCTGAAAACAGCGTTCTAACAGGTGATATTAACTTAAGCGTCACTCAGACTCTGGCTGCGATTCTGGATGCGACCCAGCAAAGCACCCAATATCCTACGGATAATATTGCATCTCCCAGTGTTACTCAAACAAGTGTACCTTCACCAGCAGCAACGAAATTTGTCCTTCCGGAATCCTTTTATATTACAAATATCAGCGGATCACGGCAATACTTTGCCCTGGGTTGTGAAGCCAGCGCAGCCGCAGACTGGGCAAACTATTTTGGCGTATTGATTTACGAGTACGATTTTCAGCACCAATTGCCTTTGTCAGATAACCCCGACCTGGGGTTTGTTGGAGATGCCAAAGGCCCGTGGGGTCAGGTGCCGCCGTACGCCTATGGCGTGCACGCTGAACCGGTTGCTGCACTGTTACGTGATCAATATGGATTACCTGCAATTGCAGCAAAAGGGCTGACATTAGACCAGATACGTGAGAGCCTGGCACAATCCAAACCGGTCATCGCCTGGGTGATCGGGAATATGACGGGTGGTGTTCCTGCAGAATACACGGATTCACAGGGAAACACCACTATTGTTGCTGCTTATGAGCATGTGGTCATTCTCACCGGGTATGATCAAGATTCGATCCGCTACATGAATAATGGTAAATTTTATGAAGTCCCAAACGAAGTATTTCTGAATTCATGGGGAGTATTGGGCAACATGGCTGTAATGCACGAATAGGAGATCATTATTGTGAAGGAATATACAATCAGCAGCATTGGGGCTTTAGCCGCAGAAACAATCACCTCTGCCGATTCCGGGTCGATCATCGGGATTACCTCCAAGGGGGCTTTTATTCGTGCTGGCGATCATATAATATTTCTTACCTGTGCAGATTATCGCAGTCCATTCAACCTGACACTATCTAACGCAGACCACCGGTTAACTGAACTGCAGCCAGGAGATCTGGTCGTTTTCCGTGCTGGTGAGCTTTACATTCCCGAAGCGCGGATTACCATCAGAACTGACACAGCTGAAATTTGGACGCCGCCACTTCCATCTCCTCTCAAAGCGTCCCTTAATGAACAGATGGCATTGGCAGGACAATGGATTGAAAATTTTTGGCGTAAAGATCCTGAAAAAGGCCTTCTATTTTTAGCCAATGAATCCGGTGTCCAAATTGATACAGAAATCAGTAATTCAGTTCGATCTCTGCTGGAGGGAATCAAGCAAGAAAATTTTGAAAAATTTATGGGCGGTGTACGGGTATTACTGGGCCGGGGTGGAGGGCTGACGCCATCAGGCGATGATCTGGTAACAGGGTTCTTCCTCTATCACATGCGTTACGATCAGTCTATGGGTATTGTTAGACAGGTTATTCATGACTGGCTGTCACAGGTTACCTACCTGGCTTATGAAACGACAACCACAATTTCCGCAAACAGGTTGGCTGCGGCCAGGCGGGGCTGGTCGGAAGATTTATTTCTCAGGATAATCGATGCACTTTTTGATTCCACAAATAAACTGGATGGCAGATTCTTTGAACGCTTGACCTGCTTTGGCCACTCATCCGGTGTAGATACATTCATGGGGATCTATTTTGCAATCAAAAGCATGATATAAAATAACTGATGTTAAAAAAAACAGGAGCCAGAAAAGGCTCCTGTTTTTTTATTGCTTGTCCTATATCCTAGACCAGAATTTCTTCCGGGACGATCATTTCTTCGTTGGCTTTGCGGATGGAATCGGGCACGTTGAAATCAAGATCTGCACCGGCCATCTGCTGGACGTATTTCTTAACCAACTGATCCCAGTAGGCTTTGGTTACATAGTACACGCGGGCGCCACCCAGTTCATGCTGAACTTCTGGCCACGGGTAGGAAGGCTGAGCCATTCCGAGACCCCAGCGCATCCAACCATTGTAGGATTCGTAGGTTGCCCACCATTCGGTATTTTTGATCATTTCAAAGGCGTAGTAAGCCTTGGCGTAGTACATAACTGCACCAATGCGGCCGCCGCGCAGAAGAGCCATGGTGTGCAGGCTGATGTTGACTTTTTCGTTCATCACACGACCATTGGCGAAACCTGCCCATACACCGTCGATCAATCCAACCAGGGTATAGGGATCTTTCAGGCGATGGCGGTACCAACCAAGAATTTCGGAGTAGACACGGGCACCAACGATATCATAGAAGTCGTGATCGACATCCATGAGGCGTTTGACGTATTCCATCATCTTGGGGGCTTCATCACGGCGAGCTTCGCGGATGTAGAGGGTGCGGCCGTCTTTCAATTTCACCTGGGCACCTGGCCATTTTGGCAGGTCCATGGCGGGACCCTGAAGCAATGCTTCGACTTCGCGAGCATCGATTTCAAGGGTTTCTTGACTTGCTTTTTCAGGAAGTTCGAATTTCACAGTAATTCTCCTTAATAAAAATATTCAGCTACTAAGCCAAATTGGCTGCGCTTAACTTATTCAAACGCTCAACATGTGAGAGATCGTACACGTCACCGAATTTTGTCTTGGGCATGGTTGCGGCTTTTTTCATCAGTTCGTCATATTCTTTGTCATCAACAAAGGCTACAGCGCGGCCGATGGAAGCTTCACCGTCAACAAAGCGCCACGGGAAGAAGCCAACCTGTACACGGCGGTTGAGCAGAAGGTCGATCATACCACCAAAGCACTCAGCGTGGATGATCTGTTTCGGGAAGAGGTCGATGTGCATGAGCTGGTACTTTTCTTCGGTGAAGAATTCTTCAAGGGTCTTGTTGAATTTCTTCTTGAAGACGTATTCAGCCTGTTTGGCCTGGCGGGGCATCCAGTTGCGGATGATGGTATTCATTGGATGATCGGCAGAACCGCAGTCGACGGCGATCCAGCGCAATTTCATCTTCTTGGCCCAATCAGCAAATTCCTGGTCGGGGCCCGGGTGTTTTACCATGTAGCGGATTTCATCAGCGGTAGGCTGATCCCAGCCAAAGTGATGGTAACCGGTGTGGATAACGAGGATGTCACCTTCTTTGACCTCAACACGGTCAGTGATCATTTTTGAGGTGTAAACATCATAGTCGCCGCAAACATCACTCAGGTCGACGATTGCTGCTTCGTGCACGAGGTAGTCCATGGGCAAAGAAGCCATGTCGCGACCGGGGGTGTAGAAGTGAATTTCACCGTCAAGATGGGTACCAAGATGGTTGGAGTGGGTCAATAATTGGCCGTTGGCGCCGTTAGGAGCCAGGCGTTTGAAGTACTTTACCTGCAATGGTTCGTAAGTTGGCCAGGGTGGAGTTCCAATTCCAATAGGGATGGTCAGGTCAAGCAGTTTCATATGATTCTCCTTTTCATAAGATTTTCCAAAATAGCAACGAGCTGCTATTGGGTTACTATTTTAACATTACATTCCCAAAAATCATCTTAAGGGATAAATTGGCGAATGGTTTCATTCGCCAATCTATCCGTTATTGCTTGATACACCAATCTTTTTGCCGATTCATTCCATCACTAGTGTAAAAGGAGCGGGAAGATCATTTGAATCAAGATACCAGCTGCCAGTACCGAGGCGACCTGTCCGGCCGCATTGGCACCAAGGGCGTGCATGAGGATGAAGTTGTTGTTATCGGTTTCAAGAGCAACTTTCTGGGCTAAACGTCCGCTCATCGGGAAGGCGCTGATGGCTGCTGCGCCAACAAGCGGGTTAATCTTGCGGCCAGAAAGAACGCAGACCAGCTTGCCGAAAAGAAGTCCACCAATGGTGTTCAATGCGAAAGCGAGCAGACCCAACAAGAGAACGCGAAGCGTGCCAGTGTTCAAGAAGTCTTTAGCAATCATGGTGGAACCAATTGTAAGACCCAAGAAGATGGTGGCGGTGTTAGTGATAGCGCTCTTTGCGGTATCCACGAGTCCATCGACCACACCGGATTCCTTGATTAAGTTACCAAGCATCAGGGTGGAAATCAATGGTGCGGCTTCGGGAAGGAAAATGGCAGCAAAGACGGTAAGGATGATGGGGAAGAGAATAACCGTCATTCTTGAAACCGGGCGCGGAGTATATTCCATGTGAATACCGCGTTCAGCTTTGGTGGTGAAGAGCCGCATTAGAGGAGGCTGGATGATAGGAACAAGACTCATGTAAGAGTAAGCCGTCACAGCGATGGCTGCTGCCAGGCCGGGGGTCTCAAACAGCGATCCAAGTTTGCCGTTCACATAAATGACAGTTGGGCCGTCAATCGCACCGATCATACCGATTGCGGTGGATTCTGCGAGATTGAAACCAAGGATGAGGGCAATAATGAGGGTGGCAAAAATACCCAGATGGGCAAGTGCGCCCATGATGAACATGATTGGCTGGCTGAGCAGAGGGCGCAGATCGATCATGGCACCCACACCCAGGAAGATCAACAATGGGAATAATTCATTGCTGATGCCCGCTTTGTAGAGAACACCAAACATTCCTTCATCACCAATCATATTCGCAGCAACGGGCAGGTTTCCTAAAACACACCCAAATCCGATCGGTATCAGTAGGTTAGGCTCGTAATCCTTGAATATACCAAGGTACATTAGAAGTAAACCTACCGCTACCATGATCAGCTGTTGCCAGGTAATATCGAGGAGACCTCCGAGTAAACCTGAGAAATCAAAGCCTGTCATGATAGTATCCTTTCCTCCTACTCAATATCCATGAGGGGAGCGCCATGGGCAACTTTGCCGCCCACGTTTACATGAATCCGGGCAACAGTGCCTTCGCTCTGGGCGCGGATGACATTCATGGCTTTCATGGCTTCGATTACGCAGAGTTCATCATTTACTTTAACTTTTTGTCCGACCTGGACTTTGATGGCATTGATAACGCCGGGTAATGGCGATTTAATGGTGCCAGGTCCAGCAACTACTGCTGGTGCAGCAGAAGGAGCGGCTGCGGCGCGAACTGGAGCGGGAGTCGGGGCAGATTTTACTGCTACGGGTGCCTTTCCACCGATTTCTTCAGCTTCAACTGTAAATTGTTCGCCGTTGACTTTCACTGCGACTTCAGCCTGGCGGGGATCGTCTAAGATTTCAACATCATACGTTGTATCTTTGATGGTGATTTTATACTGTGTCATCTCGTTCTCCTAAAAGTGGAAGATTGTGTTAACCGGCGTTGTAAACCAAACTGACGCCAGGCATTGAGTTCTCCACCTTCGGTTTCGGTGGATACAACCTGCATCTCAGCCTGTGCACGGGCAATTGCTACTGCAATAGCGGCGGCAAGTTTCAGGTCTGTCTTGGGTTCTTCGATCGCAGCAGCTTCGGCTGCAGGGGCAGTTTCTTCTGCGCCTTCTTCAGATTCTTCTTTATCAACGATGAAGCGTGTCATCAAATATACGACACCCGCTAATGCAGCAAGAATCAGAAGCAGCACTACGATCCCAATGCCGGATATTTGTAAGGCAAATAACAAATTATTTTCCATTATCCGCGTCCTTTCTGTTACAACGGGATGTTTCCGTGCTTCTTCGCAGGAGTGGTTGTCTGTTTATTCCTTAATATGTCAAGCGCTGCAATAAGCCTCTGGCGGGTTTCGTGAGGAAGAATAACCTCATCAATGAATCCTGCACCGGCTGCCTGGTAAGGATTGGAGAATTTTTCTTTGTATTCGGCAACCAATTCTGCACGGATGGCTTTTGCTTCTTCTGGAGTCTTTTCTTTAAGGGCTTTGCCATGAAGAATGTTCACAGCGCCATCAGCACCCATTACCGCGATTTCGGCTGTCGGCCAGGCGAAGCACATATCAGCGCGCAGATGTTTGCTGCCCATAACAATGTATGCACCACCGTATGCTTTACGGGTAACGACTGAAATCTTAGGAACAGAAGCCTCTGAATAGGCATAGAGGATTTTCGCGCCGTGGCGGATGATGCCATTGTGTTCAGTGGCGGTTCCTGGCATGAATCCTGGAGTATCAACAAAGGAAATTACTGGAATATTGAAAGCATCGCAGAAGCGCACAAAACGGGCGATCTTATCAGATGAATTCATTTCAAGGGTTCCAGCCATCGAAGCCGGGTTATTGGCAGAAATACCGACGCTTTCACCATTCAGGCGGGCAAATCCAACCACTGCGCTGGTAGCAAAATTGGCGTGGATTTCAAAGAAGGAACCGGTATCAACCACACGATTGATGACATCACGAATATCATAGGTTTGATTGGGATCAGTTGGGACCAGGGTATCCAGTTCTTTGTCAGCGCGGAACGGGCTGTCACTGGTGGCAACTACCTTGGGCGTGCTGGCATTGTTGTCAGGAATGTATTCCAGGATCTTGCGGACGATCGCGAAAGATTCTTCTTCGGTTTGACCAACAAAATGGGCCACACCTGAGATACTGCTGTGGGTGTTTGCGCCGCCGAGAGTTTCAGAGTCAACGATTTCATGAGTCACTGCTTTGATGACTTCTGGACCAGTAATGTACATGTTGCCCATTCCCTGGGTCATGATGATGAAGTCAGTCAGAGCTGGTGAATAAACTGCACCACCAGCGCAGGGGCCGCTAATAACGCTAATTTGGGGAATGACACCAGAGCACTGTACATTGCGATAGAAAACTTCGCCAAAAGCATACAGGCTGAAGATACCTTCTTGAATGCGTGCACCACCACCGTCATTGATGGCGATCACTGGAACACCCGCATCCATAGCAAGATCCATCACACGGGCTGCTTTCTGACCGGCAACTTCACCAAAAGAACCACCCATAACGGTGAAATCCTGGGCATAAACGCAGACCTTGCGTCCATTAATGGTACCGAAACCAGCAACCATGCCATCACCAGGGACTTTGTCTTTGTCCATGCCAAAATCAACATGGCGGTTCAGCATCAAACCGTTCAGTTCCTGGAATGAACCCTTGTCAAGCAGGGCATCAATGCGTTCGCGGGCGGTCTTTTTGCCTTTTTCGTGCTGAGCGGCAATGCGTTTTTCTCCACCACCCAACTTGCTTTGTTCGCGAAGCTCTTTGAGCTTCTTGATTCCATCAAGCTCGGTCTTAGCTTCTGGATTTTCTTGCGCCATTACTACCTCCATCTAAAAAATTAGAAAATGTTAATACACTCATATAGTATAGGCTTAGAAAACTGACATATCAAGTGATACATTTAGCATCAAACTCGGTTGATTGTCATTTAAAAAGTCCAAAAATCAATAAAAAAAACCGTGAAATCTTGAATATTTCACGGTTTTTTATTTCTCGAGTTTAATTGATTATTCGCGTTTGTATGGTTTCAACAGGGCTGCTGGAGCTGATACATTGCGGCCAGCCAGTGTGAGGGCCAGGATGGTGACGATATAAGGCAGCGAAAGGAACAGCTCATAAGGGAGTTTAATTCCAGTAAGCTGAAGTCTGGATTGCAAGGCTTGAACTCCTCCAAAGAGTAAGGATCCCCACAACACCTTGAGTGGCTGCCAGTTGGCGAAGATGATCAGCGCAATACAGACCCAGCCTCTACCAGCAACAATGCCAAATGTGAACGAGCCGAGTTGTGCCACCGAGAGGTATGCACCGCCAACGGCCATGAGACCGCCACCAATCACAAGGGCGATCGTTCGTAGACGATAGACATTAATACCTGCCGCATCTGTAGCTTCTGGATTGTCACCGACTGATCGGATGTTCAGGCCAAAAGTGGTCCGATACAGAATCCAGGAAACAACCGGAATCAGAAAGATAGCGATATAGGTCAGTGTGTATTGAGAGAAGATCGGACCAAGGATGGCACTGTTGGGAAAAAGGTTTAATTGCTGGAAAGGAGCAATGGAGGGCAGAACACGGTTTTCACCGAAGATCAGCCTGAATCCGAACAGTGAAAGGGCTGTCATTAGAAGTGTAATCCCCAACCCTGATACATGCTGGTTAACACCAAGCCTGACGGATAAGATACTCATCAAAAATCCAGAGAGCATACCTCCGATTAGAGCCAGGAGAATACCGAGCCACAGCGAGCCTGTAAGTGAGGCACCTGCGAATCCCACAAATGCTCCCCAGAACATGGTGCCTTCTATACCCAGGTTGAGGACGCCTGCGCGTTCACAAAATAGTTCGCCTAATGTGGCAAAAATAAGCGGTGTAGCGATACGCAGCGTCGCCGCGATTAGATCGATCACAAAATCTCCCATGATTATTGCCTCTTGATTCGGTAATTTTGTAGCAGCAGCATACCCAGGGTGACCAGTAGAAGCGTGGATTGAACCACATCTCCGAGATACACAGGAACACCCAGCACGCGGCTGACTGTCTGCGACCCGGTATCGATGAGTCCGATGAACAGGGCTGCAATTGTTGAACCGATGGGGTTAAGGCCACCCAGTGTAGCAACGATGATGCCAGTATAGCCATAACTTCCTGATAGTTCACTGATCAGATGATAGTGGATTCCAGCGATTTCACTTACACCTGCCAGACCAGCGATACCACCGCTCACCAGGGCTGCAATCAACATGGTGCGATTTACGTTAATGCCTGCAAACTGCGCACCAACCTTGCTCGCGCCGACCGCTCTCATTTGCAGACCCAGCGGAGTCTTCTTAAGCACTACGTAGACAATCAATACCAAAACCATTGCGATGATGAATCCGATATGCAACCTGGATTTTGGTATCAACTGCGCAAACCTTGCAGCCTCAAAAAACTCGGGCGATTTCGGCCAGCCTGTTTCAGGATCTCTCCAGGGGCCGTTTAGAAGTGCTGAAATGAAATACATAATGATAGAATTCATCAGCAACGTTGTAACCACTTCATCCACTTTAAGCTTAATCTTCAACAAGGCAGGGATCAATGCCCATAACATACCCGCGATAAATCCAAGAACAAGTTCCAGGGGAACAGCAGCGATTGCAGGAAGATTGGTAAAGGTAGCTCCAACCCATGCCGCAGCAACAGCTCCAGCGTAAAGCTGTCCTTCGGCACCAATGTTGTAATAACCAGATGCAAATGCAAAAGTAACTGCCAGACCGGTAAAGATCAACGGTGTTGCTTTCACTAAAACTTCAAGCGCTGAGAATTTCGACGATAGTGGAACCACGATGAAGTTGTAATACGCAGTGAAAGGATTTGCATCCGCGAGGATGATCAGCAGCGAAGTGATGATAAATGTTACTACTACCGCCACAATGGGGATCAACGCTTTGCTCCACATTGGGGCGGGAGTTCGTTCCAGCTTGAGTTTGATCACGATAGAACCTCCATGCCTGATAATTTCACTAGCAAGCACCAGCCATCAACAGGCCGATTTTCTCAGGGGTTGCCTCATTAGAAGGGACAATTCCCTTGATGCAACCTTCATAAATCACCGCAATGCGGTCGGAAAGCGCCAGGACCTCGTCTAAATCTTCAGACAAGAGGATAACCGCGGTTCCGCGATCGCGTTCTTCTAATAAACGCTTGCGTACGTATTCAGTGGCACCTACATCAAGGCCGCGGGTTGGCTGCGAAGCGACTAACACTTTTGGTTTACGTGAAAGTGCACGCGCCAAAACAACCTTTTGCATATTTCCACCGGATAACGTTCTCAATTGGTCATTGGGAGATGCTTTGATCTGAAATTCTTCGATCTTTTGCTGTGCATCTTGAATGATCTTCTTATGGTCTAACATGCCATTTTTGGTATAAACGGGAAGATTCTCGAGGGCAAGATTTTCTGCTACCGAGAGATCACCCACGATACCCTGATGTCTATCTTGTGGAGTACGCCCAACCCCGGCTTCAGAGATTTGTCCGGGTGTCAGATGAGTAATTTCCTTACCCATTAATTTGATCGAACCCTGGTTTGGTGTCATCAATCCGGTTAGAACTTCGGTGAGTTCACCCTGTCCATTACCAGAAACGCCAGCGATTCCCAGAATTTCGCCTTCAGATACCGAAAAACTTACATCATTTAATAATTTACGACCATGTTTCCCTTCCAGCGTTATACCAGAAAGTTCGTAGATGGTTTTTCCGGTTTTACGTGTGCTCTGGCGGGTAACCCCGAAGGTTTCACGACCAACCATCATTTTTGCCAGTTCAATTTGAGTTGTCTCTGATTTATTAACGGTACTGGTAACTACGCCATCGCGTAAAACAGTAATCCTATCGCAAACAGCCATAACTTCTACCAGTTTGTGGCTGATAAATATCACTGAAAGACCAGCTTTTACCAGACGTAAAAGTGATTCAAACAGAACATCGACTTCCTGAGGGACAAGAACTGCAGTGGGCTCATCCATGATGAGGATGCGAGCATTGCGGTAAAGCGCTTTCAAGATCTCAACACGCTGTCTTTCACCTACTGAAAGGTCTTTCACATAAGCAGAAGGATCTACTAGAATACCGTATTTTTGTGAGGCTTCAGCGACTTTCTTTTCGATGTCTTTTTGGGATACCGTGATTCCATCAGTGTATCCCAAAACGATGTTTTCAGCTACGGTCAGGGTGGGAACGAGTGTAAAGTGCTGCGTTACCATTCCGATTCCGGCTGCGATAGCTTCTTTTGGAGAATGAATGTCAACTTTCTTGCCGTTTACGAAGATCTCGCCGCTGTCGGCTTTATACAAACCGTATAAAATTCTCATTAAGGTGGTCTTACCGGCACCATTTTCACCCAGCAGGGCGTGAATTTCGCCTTCTTCAAGGCAGAAATGGACATGCTGATTGGCTTTCACCATACCGAAAGTTTTTGTAATGTCCTTCATTTCTACTGCTAACATAAGCCATCCTTCTAACTGATGAACCATCAGTTATTTAAAATGGGGCGGCAGATCATGATCTGCCGCCCCTGTATTAAGAACTAATTTACTGCTGCGGGCTGAGCTTCATCGATGGGAACGCGGAAGGAACCGTTCTTGATTTCTTCGATTCTAGCGTTAACAGTGGCGAGAATCTCAGCGGGGACCTTGCTGTCGTTGCCGTGGAAATCAGCCAGGTAAGCACCACCTTTTGCCATCATGCTGAAGTCTTTCAGGTCCATGGAGGTGAAAGTTCCGGCTTTAACCTGTGAAACGACGTATTCAACGGTTGGGGTCATGTCCCAGACAGGTCCGGTGATCACGTATTCAGGAGCGATCTCGTTCTGGTCACTCATGTTACCGAAGACATAGACACCCTTTTCAGCTGCAGCTTCGATGACACCAGCGCGCTCGGCATAGAGCACATCAGCGCCAGCAGCGATGTGAGCTAAAGCCTGTTCCTTGGCGGTGGCAGGATCAAAGAAGGAGTTAATGAAGGAAACGAGAACCTGTGCGTCAGGATTGGTTTCTTTCACACCAGCGATGAAGGCGTTGACGAGGCGGTTGACTTCGGGGATGGGAACTGCAGCCACAACACCAATAGTGTTGGTCTGGGTGAGTCCGCCAGCCATCATACCGCAGAGATAAGCAGGTTCGTGGATCCAGTTATCGAAAACGGCCAGGTTCGGAGAAACAGGGCCAAGCTCAGAGCCGAAAGCGAAAGCGATTTCGGGATAATCAGCAGCCACGCGGCGGACAGCTTCTTCGTTAACGAAGGCATCACCCATGATCAAGTCAGGTTTCTGCTGTTCGGCAACTTCGCGGAGCACTCTTTCCATATCACCAGAATAACCGATATCTTCGGTATAGGTGTAATCGATCAATCCTTCTTCCTTGGCTTTAAGCAGAGCGTTGTGGATAACGCCATCCCAGGGCTCTTCGATAGGAGTGGCATAAGCACCAAAAACTGAGATCTTGCCACCTTCGGCGGCAGTGTCGCCTTCACCAGCGCCAGCGCAACCTGCGATCAGGCTGGCGATCATGAGGACTGCAATAATGAACGGAACGAACGATTTTTTGGACATTTTTTCTCCTTCTGTAGATATAAATAGATTTTCCAACAAGTTAGAGCAAGTATTGCTTTTAATCATCCTCCTTTCGTACTCGAATAATTTATTTTAATGTATTTCAGCAGTCAGGATAAGAAGAATACTGCAAATCATTTGCTGCCGGAAGAATTAAAGATCTTTCCATTCACAACCATTGTTAGCAATTTCTTGATTATCTTGACCCAATAACCAGGTTTCTTATGAATTTGCTTTATAGATTTCGTCCATCTTCGTTTGGTCAATCAGTTTTCCATGACTGATCACGTAAGCTGGTTTTTCATGGAAGCGCAGCGCTTCGAGGATATTGGGTTGATCAAGAACAACCAGATTAGCGGGAGCGCCAACTTTGATCTCGAAATCCTTGAGACCGATGCAGCGCGCCGGGTTCTTGGTGACCATGTCGTAAAGGGTTTCCATATCCTCACGGGTTGTGAACCAGAGGAGGTGTGAGTTTAAGAATGCTACCTCGAGCATGTTGTTGCGTCCGTATGGATAGTAGGCGTCAGAAATATCATCCTGGCCCAGGCAGACAAGCACGTTCTCATCGAGCAACTCGCGTACGCGGGCATGCAAGGGACCGGTATGAGGATCGCTGACCACTCCCATGCCGGCTTTCTTGAGAAGGGCAGCCAGTTTCTGCAGGTATGGTTTTGGATACAGGGACATGGCGCGGGCGTGGTGTGCAAGCGAGCGGCCCTGCCAGCCTGTCTTGATCGTTTCGAGAGCCATCACTTCCAATGAGCGCAAACCGTTATCACCGGCGTCATCAACCAGCATGGAAACAGGTTTGTCAAATTCTTTTGCAAGTTCGAAGCAGATGCGCACGTGTTCGGCAATGTCAGCATCGGTATATTCGATCCAGGGAATGCCGCCAACAACGTCTGCTCCCAATTTCATCGCTTCACGCATTAATTGTTCGGCACCGGGTTCACGCACAAGGCCGTCCTGAGCGAAAGCGACTACCTGAATGTCAACGATCCCTTTGAATTCTTCACGGGCTTTGATCAAGGCTTTAACGCCCTCAAGTTTGGCTTTAGAATCCACATCTGCGAATGCGCGGATGTGGGTGCAGCCGTACCGTCCAGCAAGAGCGCAGGCTTTGCGAACGTTCTTGATGATCCATTTCTCATCATATTCTTCTTTGACTTTGGCAGCCAGTTCAATGGCGGTCATTGCCTTGCCCATGTCAGCGCCGTGATAGTCTTTTAAAGCTGATTCATCCATCTTCATTAAGGTATATACCTTGCAAAGATGAAGATGAGTATTGACATAAGACTCGGTTACCAGATTCCCTGCCGCATCCAGTTCATTTTGAGCCTTTTCTGTGATTTTGTTCTCGATCTTAACGATCTTACCCCCGGCGATTGCAATGTCTTTCTTTGTCTTGGGGTCACCACGCAGCACAGCATTGCGGATGACAATGTCATATGTTTCTGTCATTACTTCTCCTTCTGTTTCTACAGATAAATTGACTGAATATGCCGGAGGATCCCCGGCATATTCAATTTGCTAATGTTATTTGGTTAATCCAGCATCATACATTGCCAGATAAACCTTTTCTGCGGAATACGGAGGTCCATCCAGGCGGATGCCCGTGGCGTTGTAAATCGCATTCCCCAGCGCTGCAATGGTCGGGACCATTGGGTGTTCACCCACACCGCGTGCACCCCACGGGCCGTCATCCTGTGGAACTTCCACGAATGGAACATCAAGCGGGAAGTTAACATCTGGGGCGGTGGCAATACGGTAATCGACAAAGCTTGGGTTGGTCATGACGCCATTGCGCAGGCGAATTTCTTCAAACAGTGCAGAGCTCAAACCTTGAACGAAACCGCCTTCGATCTGTCCTTTGACCAGTTCAGGATTGATTGCCTTACCGACATCAAACGAAGCGGCTGCTTTTATCACATGAATCTTGCCGGTATTCTTGTCGATTTCGATATCGAGTCCTTCGCATCCAACAGTATAGTGCACAACAGCGCGTGGACCCTGCCCGGTTTCTAGATCTAGATTGGTGATGTACTGAGGCATGAAGGAACCGCGTCCTACGATAGGTCCGCCGATCCAGCCACCGTTGTTTTCTCTTGGAAGTCCGTAGATGACCAGGTTAGCCAGAGGGGTTTCTTTTTCACTCTTGTAAGAGACAACCACACCGTTCACAATATCCAGATCTTCAGGGTTTTCTTTCCAGGCTTCAGCAACCACATCTAGAATCTGACGGCGGGCGTCTGCTGCTGCAGCGCGTACGGCGTTACCCATGCTCCAGGTAAGGCGGCTGGCAACCGTTTGCCATTCGTAGGGGCTGTATTGAGTGTCTACAGGTCCAGCGATGCGTACATCTTCATATTTCACACCTAACGCTGCGGCTGCCATTTGTGCCATGACCGTGAAGGTACCCTGGCCGAGTTCCTGGCCGCCGAGTCCGACAGTCACTTTACCGTCTTCTGCCAGTTCAACCCAGGCACTGGAACCAGGATTGGGCGATGTTGCGGGAGCCTTCCACATGATGGCGATCCCTTTGCCGCGAACACGGTCTGGCGAGGTTGGTTCTTCTTTTTTGGAGAATTCGATCGATTTGGCTACATTATCGATACATTCCTGAATACCCATAGCGTGCATCTTCATGCCTGTGACGATAATATCACCTTCGGAGATGGCATTTTTCTTCAGGAATGTGACTTTATCGAAACCAGCTTTTTCGGCCAGTTCATCGATCGCCTGATCGATACCGGTGTGTAATTCCGACATACCAAAGCCACGGTAGGCACCACCGATCGGGTGGTTGGTATAAACGCAGATAGAATCGGTTTCAATGTTGGGGATGTCATAGGGGCCAGAGCTGGAGTAACCGGCTGCGCGCACAACATTGGCTCCATACTCTGTAGATGCACCAGCATCCCAGTACATGACATTCTTAAGGGCCAAGATGTTACCGTCTTTGTCGCAGCCAACTTTGACATGAGTGGTCAAGCCCTGGCGCACAAAGTTGGTGAAGAATTCCTCTTCACGGGTGAGCATCAATTTGACTGGCCAGCCTTTACACTTGGTCGCAAGAGCTGCCGGGATAGCTTCCATGGTTACGCCAGCTTTAGAACCAAAGCCGCCGCCCACGAGCGGGGCAATGACGCGCAGGTCTGTCTGGGTAATATGTAAAGCCTGTGCAATAATATTGCGCTGGGCGAATGGAGATTGTGAAGATGCCCAGATGGTCATCTTTCCCTTCTCGTCCATCATAGCAATCGCGCCGTGGGTTTCGATGGGTACATGCTGAATGTGAGGAATGTGGAAAGTGCGCTCAACGATGTAAGCACATTCTTTCCAGGCCGCCTCACAGTTACCGCGGCGAATTTTAAAGTGATTGGAAATATTGGTGCCGGGTTTCGGGAAGAGGTAGTTAGGGCAATAGTATTCACCCAACTGAGGGTGAATTAATGGGGCTTTCTCAGAAGCGCCATATTCTGCATCAAATACGGCTTCAAGAACTTCGTATTCTACTTCGATCAGGTCACATGCCTTCATGGCAATTTCTTCGCTAACGGCAGCAACTGCAGCAACCGGTTCACCAATGAAACGCACGCGATCAAGCGCAAAGATCGTTTTGTCTTTCAAATACAAACCCATGCGCTCAGGGAAATCTTTGCCGGTGACCACAACTTTAACACCGGGGAGTTTCTCTGCCTTGCTGGTATCAATGCTTTTTATTAAGGCATGCGGATGTGGACTGCGTAATACATGGGCATAAAGTAGTTTATTGCCAAACTGGAGATCATCTACGTAGATTGCGCTGCCAGTTACTTTTTCGTATACGTCATTGCGTTGCAGGCTCGCACCGATTGGGCTGGAAGGTTTTTCTTTAGATTTCGCGTTTGCCATATTACGGCTCCTTTGAGGATATTTAACATCCTGTATCTTTTCACTATATCCGAAGCATTACATCTTTGCGGCTTCTTTAATACCGTTGACAATACGGAAGTAACCCGTGCAGCGGCACAGGTTTCCAACAATAGCCTGCCTGATCTCTTCGTCGGTGGGATTGGGATTGCGTTCAAGCAGGGCAGTAGCTGAGATCATCATTCCAGGAGTGCAAAAACCACATTGCACACCGCCGGCTTTTGCGACAGCTTCCTGGACTTTGGAAAGCTTTCCGTTTTTTGCCAATCCTTCGACCGTAACGATCGTTGCGCCTTCGCATTCGGCAGCCAGAACCATGCAGCTATTAACTGGTTCGCCGTTCATCAAAACCGTGCAGGCACCGCATTCTCCGGCTGAACAACCGTTCTTCGTGCCGGTTAGAGAGAGTTTCTGGCGGAGCATCTGAAGCAGGGTCATATTATGCGGGACATCCACCGTTTCTGTCAGATCATTGACGGTGAGTGTTATACGTTGATAAGCCATTCGTTCCTCCTAAATATGCAAAAGACCGAGACCGGTTATTTGCTTAGTTGATTCCAAACTTCAGTGATGGCTTCTCGAGTCAGGTTGCGTACCATCAACTTGCGGTAACGGGCTGAACCGCGCACATCATCAATAGGCGTGACAGATTCCATGGCTATGTCTGCGGCCTGGGCAATTGTCTCTTCTGTAATCTTCTTCTCAGAAAGTAGCGCTTCAGCTTTCAATGCTTCAAAAGGAACCGGAGCAACGGAAGCGAGGGCAATTCTGAAGGTGTAACCGGAGGGTGATTTGCTATTCGGGTAACCTAAAACAGCAACGCCAACTATCGAAAGATCGCCGATCGTGTTGCGCCCGAGCTTCTTATACACGCCCACCATTCCAGCGGGCGGAACGGGCAAAGTGATCGATATAACGACATCACCGGGCTTGAGGACGGTGCGTCCTGGTCCGAGGAAGAATGAATTCAATGGAATTTGACGAAAACCATCTGTACCGTGAACGTTCAACACACCATCCAGCGCCATGCAGGTACCAATGGTATCTCCAGCAGGAGATGCATTGCAGATGTTCCCAACAATTGTGGCGCGGTTGCGCAGTTGATAACTGGCAACTGAATTGGCTGCCATAGCCAGATTGGGGTAATGCGCGATGACATCCTTGTTAGTAGCCACTTTGTTCATTGGCACGGCTGCGCCAATGGTTAATCCCTTTTTGGGATCGAACGACAATTCTTTTGTGCCGTCCAGGCCTTTGATATCGACAAGGTAATCGACCTTTAACACCCCGTCGCGCAGGCGGACGAAACAATCCGTTCCACCGGAGAACGGCTTGGCTGTACCATTGTGTTCAGCGAGGAATTGGCTCGCTTCCACAAGGGTGGCCGGTTTTACATACTCTAGCTCTGGAAGTCCTGGATGAGGATTGATCATAGTATGTCCTGTCTTTTTTAAGATTTCTGGTCCTTCGAGCGTGTTTCCCATTCTGAACCAAAAAAATACTCTTAACTACGGTTGGGTCAGAATGAAATATATGAAATGCCTGAATAACTAATGAGGGGGGGATCGTAACACTCAGTTATTGCGAAACTGGTTCACCTCGCTTTCTCGTTCTACTGAATAAAAATATTACACATCAGAGATGAAGATGGTGTTGTGCTACTTAGTTTTGCTTTGAAACCCAATTCTGTAGAGTGATGATAGCATGAATAAAATATGATTACAAGGTAAATATTCAGGTTGTCAGACAAAAAGTGATGAATGTAATAAATCTTAAACAACTAATTCCACTGGAAAAAAATTTTAAAAACTCATTTTTTCATAGATAAATAACATGGCAGTTTACCAATAGAGTTGGATTGTTTGAAAAATTCATTTTAGTACAGAGAATTCTTGCCTTTTCATTTTGTTTGGTATATGATTAATTTTGCGTTAGGGAGAGAACGTACAAATTTTGTTTAACTCAATTTATATGGAGGAGAAAAGTGAAAAAGACACTGTTTGTTCTGATTTCGGTGTTGGTTCTTAGCGCCATTCTTTTAAGCGCCTGTGCCGCACCCACTGCTGCCCCTACAGCAGCCCCAACCGAAGCTCCAGTTGTCACCGAAGCCCCTACTACAGCCCCAACTGAAGTACCCACACCGGAACCCCCGACCCCGACCCCGGTACCCGATCCTGTCTGCACATTGATGCAGAATCCGCCCACCGTTACTCCTGGCGGGCTGGGCTCTCCTGAGAATCCCATCGTGATCGCCTTTGTTCCTTCCGGCGACACCGGAAAAATCACTAAGGCCGGGCAGGGAATTGCTGACTGCTTGAACAAAATGACTGGTCTTTCCTTCAAGATCGAAGTAGGCACCTCAATGGCTGCCTCGATCGAAGCCATGGGCGCTGAGAAAGCACAGGTTGGTTTCCTGAACACTTTCTCCGCTCTGCTGGCCAACGCCAAATATCCTGGCATCACTCCTGCCCTGGTCAACCTGCGCAAGTACACCCCGGGTGGAGATGTCGATCCTGATAAGGACCTTGCCGGTCAGATGGAGCCATTCTACAAAGCCGAGTTCATTGCTGGTGTGGATACTGGAATTAACTCGCTGGAAGATGTGAAGGGCAAGAAATTCTGCTTCGTTGATGCCAACTCAACCTCTGGCTATGTTGTTCCGAACATTCTCTTCAAAGCCGCCGGAATTGATCCTGAAGTGGACTTTACCTATCAGTTTGCCGGTGGACATGACAAGGTTGCGATTGCAGTCTACAACGGCGATTGCGATGCTGGTGTTGCTTATACCGACATTCTGACCGATGAATCTGCCGATCTAAAATCCACCTATCCTGACATCACTGAAAAGGTGAAGATCTTTGCGGTTTCTGAGCGCATCCCCAATGATGGTGTTCAGTTCATCGCCAGCCTGGATCCAACATACAAAGCAGCCATCATCCAGGGCCTGCATGCCATGACCGATGATCCCGGTGGTAAATATCTGTTGAAGAGCCTCTATTCCATCAACGATTACATCGATGTTGAACCAGATTACTACCAGCCCTTCTTAGAGATTCTGGTAGCAGCAGGTGTAGACCCCGCAGAACTTGTAAAGTAAATTTCTAATATTAAATTACTGGCAGGTCGCAAGACCTGCCAGTATTGTATTAAAGCGCTTTCTTGTATAATGGAACTTGATACAAAGCCTCTTATAAAAGGATACAAATTATGTTAATTGTGAAGGATCTGGTAAAGACATATCCTAACGGAACTCAGGCACTAAAGGGAGTCAGTTTCGAGGTTGAGGAGGGAGAATTCCTGGCGGTGATCGGATTAAGCGGTTCCGGGAAATCCACCCTGCTGCGTTGCATTAACCGATTAATTGAACCCACATCTGGTACGATTTTGTGGAATGATATCGATATCACCGCGGCCAAAGGGAAAGAAATTCGATTGATTCGGCGGCAGATTGGAATGATCTTCCAGCAGTTCAATCTGGTCAAGCGTTCCAGCGTCAACACCAATGTCCTTTCAGGGCGTTTGGGATATGTTCCAACGTTTCCGAGTTTACTTCACAGTTTCTCTAAGGCAGACCATGAACGCGCCCGAAACAACCTGGCTATGGTCGGGTTGGAAGATAAAGCACACGTGAGGGCTGACTCACTTTCTGGCGGGCAGCAGCAGCGTGTGGGCATTGCCCGTGCTCTGATGCAAGAGCCAAAAATCATTCTGGCTGATGAACCGGTAGCCTCCCTTGATCCGGTTCTGGCTCATTCCATTCTGAAGTATCTTGAGCAATTGAACAAAGAACGAGGAATTACTGTACTTTGCAGTTTGCATTTTCTCGATCTTGTTCACCGTTATGCGACGCGTGCCATTGCCCTCAAAGACGGGCAGGTGGTTTTTAAGGGCTTGCCCAGCGAGATCGATGATAAGCAATTTAAAGAGATCTATGGGCAGGATGCCGAACGAATTGAAATCAGTTGAGATGCATCGTGAAGAGTAAAAACTCATGACATCCACTTCTAAACAAAAAAGCAATATCATGAAATCTACCCTGTTTGCTCCATTGCTTTCTTTGATTATTCCAGGTTCAGGTCAGATGGCGCTTAAGAAGCCCTGGCGCGGTTTCACCGTTTTCATTATTACTGCGGTTCTGGCTTTTCTTGTCGAGTGGGGATTGAAATACTACGAAATTGGAAAAATGACGATCGGCGGATGGACAACTTCCTGGTTGTGGATTCCTCTGATTTTGTTCTGGTTATGGAACGTTTTAGATGCGTATTTAATATCAAAACAGAAGACCGCACCGGTGATCGTGGCAGTTATACTGGCAGCAACTGTGCTTTATTTGATTGCCTGGATTGTCACTGATATTAATCTTGACCGCCTGGTCACGCGTTTCGATGCCGCGAAGACAGTTGCCACAAAAGTGGTCAATCCTGATTACTTCCAGGTTTATTCGAACGGAGAATATAAAGTATGCGGATGGAAGTGCCTGTGGGAGTATGTTAGCGCCAAGGTGAAAGATGAGCCGGCACCTCTGGTGAGCCTTTCTGATAATGTAGGTGATATTTTTGGGCGGAAAGGCACGATCACAGCAACCTGGTGGGAGAAATTAACCCGGGGCGTGCAGATTGGTGAAAGGATACCCGGTTTTGAGACTGGCAAGCTGATCGAGACGATCGCTATCGGTTTAATGGCAACACTTTTCTCCACAATATTTGCCATTCCAATCAGCTTTTTAGCTGCCCACAATATCATGTCGCATGTTCCTGGCGGAAAACTGATCTACTACATCGTCAGGACGCTACTGAATATCGTAAGAGCAGTTGATACCGTTGTATGGGGTTTACTGATTATTGTGTGGGTCGGATTGGGATCATTTGCGGGTGTGATCGCGCTTACGATCCACTCGGTGGCTGCGCTGGCAAAGCTCTATTCCGAAGAAATCGAGCACATCGACCCCGGTCCGGTTGAGGCCATTGAAGCCACAGGCGGTAACTTCTTCCAGGTCATTCGATATGCGGTCATTCCGCAGATCATCCCGTCATTCCTGTCTTATACACTTTTAAGATGGGATATCAATATGCGGTCAGCCACTGTAATTGGTTTTGTGGCAGGCGGTGGTATCGGTTTCTTTGTTCTGGAAACGATTCGCGTCGGCGGGTATCAACAATATGCCGCGGCTTTGTGGGCAGTTGCGGTTGTGATTATTCTGGTTGATCTCATCAGCAGTAAATGGCGTAATCGTATCCTTGAAGACAAACCCAGAGCTGCCCAAAAAACGACCTGGTCGAAGATTCGCTCTTTAATATACCTCATTCTAGGAGTAGCTGCGTTCATCTACTGTTGGAATGTGACGAGTATTAATTTAAAGAACCTTTTTAATCCCGGTGTGACATTTGGCCGATTGTTGAAAGATTTTGTCTCGATTGATCTTTCTCCTTCAGTATTGGCGGGTGTGACGAAACAAATGATCACAACCATCATGCAGGCGCTTATGGCTACCACGCTGGGCGCTATCGTGGCCCTTCCGTTTAGTTTTCTGGCAGCGAAGAATTTGACCGGTAAAAGCCGCTTCTCAGCCTGGATCTATGTGATCACTCGTGGCGTGTTCAATGTGCTGCGTTCAATCGAAGCGCTGTTATATGTGGCAATCTTCGTTTACTGGGTGGGCATAGGTCCTTTTGCAGGTATGCTTGCCCTGGCTATCACCACCTTTGCCCTTATCGGAAAACTCTTCTCAGAAGCCATCGAAAACATCGACACAGGTCCGATCGAAGCAGTTACCGCAACAGGGGCGAACAAGCTTCAAATGATCATCTACGCGATCGTACCTCAAATTACGCCTCCGTTCCTGTCTTATTTGATTTACCAGTGGGATATCAATATCCGCATGGCGACGATCATCGGGTTTGCGGGTGGTGGAGGAATTGGTCTTACCCTGAATAACTATTTTGGCAGCCTGCAGTATCATAAGGCTGGAACTGTAGTGGCGATTATCGTCATTGTGGTGGCCATCCTTGATTTCACGAGCGCCAAGATCCGGGAAAAATTTGTCTAGTTTATCAATTGACGGAATGTTGAAAAGAACAGGCTGGCTCAACGCGCCAGCCTGTTTTTTTGTCTGGTAATGGGTTTATTATCAATTGTCCCACATATTCAAAAGACTCTATAGCTTGCCAGAAAGGGTGTAGTACCACATCCCGAAGTATTCTTTGAGAGTCTTGGTTACCGATGAAAGATGGGTGTAAGAAGGCATCAGGTTCAAGAAAAATTCTTCAACTGTAGGGTGCCAGAGTTTTTCCCACCCGGCTTCAGTGATGCTGGTATCAGTAGGCGCGGGGATCACCTGACAGCCCTGAGACTCGAATAGGGCGACTGATCTTGGCATGTGAAAACTGGATGTGATCAGGAGCACGCGGTCATAACCCTGCTGTTTGATGTATTCACAGCTGTATTCTGAATCCTCAGAGGTATTGCGTGATTGGTTCAGAATCACCATTGCCTCACGCGGAATGCCCATCATTTCCATCAAAGTTGCCATGTCTTCTGCGGGTGAAGATGAGGATTCATCGAGGAAATCAATATCTCCTCCGCTGAGCAGGATGACCGGTGCGGCTCCTTCCTGGTATAGTTTGACCCCGTAGAGCACACGGTCGCCAGCGGAATTGACTTCCACCATGCTACGCGGCGCGACATCCGGTTCGGTACCGCCTGCCAGGATCACCATGGCATCGGCGGTCGTGCCTTCAGTGAGCGGCGGGTATTTCCACTCCAAAGTTCTCGCAAAACTCTGTGCCACATACCTGTTACCTGCAACCAGTAGGATGATCACCCCCAGAATCAGAAAAAATTTTGACAGCCTGCGTTTCTTCCAGAATATGAGGGTGAGGATCAAGAAAAGTGTGATTAATCCCATGGGGTATACAAAAAGAGGAAGGAATTTTGAAAGAAAAATGCTCATGTTCTCTCCGATAAATTGGATAATTATAATCAAAATCCATTGACTTTCGAATGATTCCTGCTACACTATTCACATATCATAAACCAAAAGGAGGAGTTATGGATTACAACTATGGTGCGGGTGTTGGCGTTTTTACCTATTTGTTTTCGCTGGTAATTGCAATATTTTATATCTATTGCATGTGGAGAATTTTTGTCAAGGCTGGCAAACCTGGCTGGGCAGCCATTATTCCTATATACAATGTCCTGGTTGAACTGGAAATTCTGGGTCGGCCCTGGTGGTGGTTGCTGCTGATGCTTGTTCCTGTCGTCAATTTTGTGATCGGGATCATCATAATTTTTGATCTGGCGTAAGTATTTGGTAAAGGCACTGGTTTTGGTTTTGGCCTGTTACTCTTAAGTATGATATTTATCCCGATCCTTGCATTCAATGATTCTAAATATCTGGGGCCGATTGCAGGCGAAGCTCCCGCATACACTCCTCCAACTGTCTAATTCATTTTTCTAAATTGTTTAATCACAAGAGTCCTATCCAGGGCTCTTGTTTTGTTTATAATAACACTATAAAATTTGGTTTGACGTTATAGTTTAAAGGCCGGGTATGATAAAGCATCATGCAAACTGATCTTCCGATCATTCGCACAAAAACGATCATTCCCCGTCGCCGCAGTGAGATACTCTCACGTCCAAGACTGCTGACTATCCTCGACAACGTCCTGGATTTGAAATTATTGATTCTTGCTGCCCCGGCAGGATATGGCAAAACCTCTTTGTTGGTGGATTTTTCTCACCATACGCAGGTTCCTGTCTGTTGGTATGCGTTAGATCCTTTGGATACCGACCCTAAACGCTTTCTAAGCCATTTTATTGCGTCTATTCACAGCAAATTCTCCTCTTTTGGTGAATCTTCACTGGCTGCACTGGCTGAACTCAGTCAGGATAAGTTGGATCTTGAACCTGTAATTTCTGCTATCGTAAATGACGCTTATGAGCACATCACTGAGCATTTTATTTTTGTTTTAGATGACTATCACCTGGTGCGCGACAGCAAGCCAATTGAAGTATTCATGAATCGGCTGATCCAGGATGTGGCTGAAAATTTTCACTTTATTATTGCCTCACGTACCCTACTGACACTGCCAGACCTGAGTCTGCTGGTTGCCCGGTCGCAGGTGGATGGGTTGAGCTTTGAAGAACTGGCGTTTCTACCTGAAGAGATCAAGCAACTGATGGCGGTGAATTATCACCTGACGATTTCAGATGAAGCCGCTGAAGAAATGATTACGAACACCGAGGGATGGATCACAGGTTTACTGCTGACCGCGCAGCTTTCTACTAAAGGTGTCAAGGAGCGCAGCCGTATCGAGAAAGTATCAGGTGTTGGGATTTACGAATATCTCACCCAGCAAGTATTCGACCGACAGTCAAAATCCATGCAGAGCTTCTTACTGCGAACCTCATTACTGGAAGAATTTGATGCTGCGCTCTGTGAGAAGATCATTGGCAAAGCTCTGGGGCTTTATGGGCAGAACTGGAACGAAGTGATCGACCGCATCCAGCGCGATAATCTTTTCGTGCTGCCTGTGGGTGATGAGACGATCTTCCTCCGCTACCATCATCTCTTTCGAGACTTCCTGCAGAACCGCATGCGGTTAGAACGCCCTGACGAGGCACGAAAAATTGAAACCGAACTGGCTGCGCATTATGAGAGTATTCAGGAGTGGGAACGAGCCATTGCCATTTATTTCAGGATTGGCACTGAAACACAAGTGGTTGATCTCATCCGAAAAGCCGCCCGGCACATGATCCTCAGCGGTCGCCTGGTAACCTTATCTGATTGGTTGAATTCTCTACCAAACGGACTGGCAGATACTAAACCCGAGTTAATGTCGATTCGCGGGTCGATTGCCATGTTGCGGGGAGATTTTAAATCCAGCCTCGAGATTTTAGATCGTGCCATCGATCAGTTGAGAGATACAAGCGCAGATGAAGAATTGGCTGCAGCGCTCATCAGGCGTAGTGCAATCCAACGCCATCTAGGCAACTATGAGTCTGCACTTAAGGATGCCCTGGATGCTATCGAATTAACAAAACCACCTTTTGGCGCAGCAGTGCAATTTGCAGAAGCGTTGCGCGCGGAAGGTTTGGTTTATTACCAGACTGGCGAATTGACTGATGCCCTTTGGAAACTGCGCGAGTCTTACCGTAGATTTCTTGATCTCAATCTCGAGTCAGATGCGGCAAAGGTATTGATGGAATTGGGGATCGTTTACCTCGCTAAAGGTGATCTCGAACAAACCGAGCATTGTTATCAGGATTCTCTGGAATATTGGGAACGCACTCATAATTCTTTGTGGCAGGCTAATGTGTTAAACAACATTGGTGTGCTGCACCTGACGCGGGGAGAATATGAGCAGGCAGTCATCACGCTTGAGAAAGCGCTTGGATATTCACGACTGGCAGTGAACCCACGTATTGAGGGGTACACCCTTACCACCCTGGGAGACGTTTTCCGCGACCTGCGCGCGATTAAGGAAGCCCGCCAGGCGTATACGCAGGCAAGCGAGATTCTGCAGAAGACCAACGATGTTTCACTGGATGTCTATCTGACGCTTGGGATGGCGGTTTTGGACCGCATTGCAGGATATTACAAATCATCCCGGGAACAAATCACACACGCATTTGATAAGGTAGGGAAAAGCGGATCCAAGTATGAATATAACACCTGCTGCCTGGAACAGGCCATTCTGCAATTTAAAGTTGGGGGTGGTGAAAACTTGCGGGCCAAGTTCCAGGAAATGGAAGAGTATTTTTTTGATGCCGGTTTTCATGTTGAGGGATTCAAGGCATCAGTATTCAAAACTCTTCTTGACCTGGAGTCTACATCGCAAACCACACAAGTCAATTTACATTCCAATTTGGTTACAGACAAGGGGCAGGATGGTAAATACCCAGTGATGATCCAGATCGGTTTGGAATTTCAAGATCGAATTGAGAAGCTCATTGGGAAACCGAATACTCCAGATGATTTTGAGAATATTTTGTCCGAAGTCAAAGCTTTTGAGAAAAAAATCCCTCAAATTCACCGTGTGATCCGTCATTATTCATCTGCCGTGGATTTTTCGAGCCCCAAAATAACAATTCGCGCATTTGGAAAGATGCAGGTACGGCTGGGCAGTAAAACGATTGCGATCAAAGATTGGAAAACACAGGTGGTGCGCGACCTGTTTTTCTATCTCCTGCTGCACCCGGAGGGAGTTACCAAAGAAGAGATCGGCGAGGTGTTCTGGCCAGATGCCGACCGTGACACATTGCGGCTGCGATTCAAGAATACGATATATCGAATGCGCCGAGCGGTTGGCAAGGATATCGTTACTTATACCGACGACTATTACCGGTTTAATCGGTCTATTGATTATGATCTGGATATCGACGTTTTTAATATCGAGCTTGACAAGGCTCGCAATGCGGTGGATATCGATGGCCAGATTGAACATCTGAAGGCGGCTTTGAGTGTTTACCGCGGTCCATTGCTGCCAAAATTAGACCTGGATTGGGCTATAATCGTGCGAGAGAAATACCAGCGTATCTACATTGGCGCTGCCGAAACTTTAATCAACCTTTATATTAAGACCGGAAAATACACTCAGGCTGTTGCTCTTTCAAATCATGCGCTTGAAGAAGATATTTATAACGAAGGCCTGCACCGCTCCGCCATGATAGCTTACTCTGCCCTTAATGACCGGCCTGCCGTTGCCCGGCAGTTTGAAAAATGCCGCAGCGTATTAATGAATGAGCTTCAAATCGAACCTTCCCCACAGACAGTTAATCTTTACAACTCATTGATGCATTAACCAATTTTCGGGTCTAAAAATACTCGTAATTAAAAAATTGGTGAAGTCTAACCAATTCGAGGAATTTTTATTTAATCCTGAAAATGAGCCAGTTTTGCATCCTGTTTTGCATCCTACCCCGTGCAATAATCTTCAAGTATCAAAAACTAATATCTAAACAAAAGGAGTCTCCCATGAAATCCATCTCGAATAAAGTTGTATTCTTCGCTGGCAAATTAAGCAGCAATGTTCGCCTCGTTGTTTTCATTCTGACCCTTGTCCTCTTCGTCCTTGCTGCTGGTGCCCCCTCTTGTACAGGATCCGTCGGCGGATAGTTCATCAATAATGATCCTCCTCGTCGCAGTTGTCATCGGGCTAATTGCCGGCCTCTGCAGGGCGTGGATAGGTAAAAGGCGATACCGGGCGTATGAACTGAAGTTGCCAGGCTTGGTCTTACTGGCATTCCTGCCACAGTTTATTGCTTTTTATGTTCCAGCTTTACGCACTCAGATCTCCGACAAGACTGTTTCAATCTTGTTCATCAGTTCGTTGGTTATTTTATTTGTCTTTTCGCTCTTTAACATCCGCAAGACCAGTTTTTGGCCAATCACCATTGGTTTTTTCCTCAATGCGCTGGTCATTATCCTCAATGGTGGGTGGATGCCTATCAGCCCGGATAATGTTCTAAAAGTTAATCCAAATGCGCCTGCTGGGTCCTGGTCGATCGGTCAAAGGCTTGGGTATTCCAAAGACATCGTACTCACTCCTGAATCCACACGGTTATGGTTTCTTTCTGACAGATTCACACTGCCGGATTGGATGAACTATCAGGTCGCTTTCAGCCTTGGAGATATTTTTATCTCTCTGGGTGTGATTTGGCTGCTCTGGTCATTAGGCGGAAAAAAGAAAGAAAATTATTAAGGAGTCTAAAAATGAGTAACATTTTCCATGATTATCACCATCATGATGATTCCATCCTGCAAAAGGAACGTGAGTACAGCCGCATTCTTACTGCTGCTGTTGTTAACGAAAAATTCCGCAAACTGCTGCTCACCAACCCGGGTCTGGCGATTAAAAATGGATTCGGTGGTGAAGCTTTCCATCTGGGAGCCGATGAAGCGAATCGTATTGCTTCGATCCATGTCTCAACCCTGGCAGAGTTCGCCCGCCAGATGAATGGCACTGGTTCTCGTGTCAGCGTCTCGTTAGATTAAAAAATTATTTATAGAGTTTGCATCAATCATCTAGAGCCGTGCAGGACTATTGGCGTCTAAGCATGGTGAAACATTACAGGGATAATTAATGAGTCAATACATCGACAGTATTTCTCACCAATATAGCACGGGGGAAAGGACTGTTCCACCTAGAACCAAAGAGAAATGGACTGGTCTCTCTGACCTCAGCCATTTTCTGATGGGTTCTGATACTATGGAAGATCTTGCTGAACGTGCGGCGAAATATATCGTCGATATACTATCCATCGATTATTGCCGTATTGTTCTGCAGGAGGGTAATAAATATTATTGTAAAGCTTCGTATTCGCGTACTTATCCTTATTCAGTGCACGGAAATAGCCGGGAACCAGTTGCGGCAGAAGCGGTATATTCTCGGATGTTATCGCATAATGCTTCAGCCAAGCTCTACCTGGCTCATCAGCACCTGACCACGCAAGAAAAAATAAGCCTGGGGATTTCACCGGGGGAGCAATCATGGTTCATCCCTCTACGGGCAGACACTTTACAAATTGGCGTGTTGATTCTGGGGCAGAAATCAGGATCAGACGGTGAGTTATTGGATGAGAGTTCATATTATCTGGTTGACTTGATCGCAGATCAACTTTCTAACGCTTTTTTACGCACTCAATTAAACAATCGACTGGAATCTTTATCGATCGAGACGGTTCTGGCACTTTCAAAAACACTTGAAACGCGAGATTCACCCAGTAGTCTGCACGGTAAGCGTATGGCGATTATGTCAGAGCGGCTTGCTGCTCATTACAAATTTTCCGTCCGGGAGACACGGGAACTTTGTTGGGCTGCGTTGCTGCATGACATCGGAAAGATCGGTGTTGAGGATGTGATCTTGCGTAAACCCGGTCCACTGGATGATGATGAATGGAAAGTGATGAAAACGCATCCAGAAATTGGTGCACAGATCGTGCGTGGAGTCTCTGGTCTGGAAAATCTCGCGCCTTTAATCCTCTCTCATCATGAGCGGGTCGATGGACGAGGCTATCCTCTTGGTTTGCGGCGGGATGAAATTCCTTTAGGGGCACGCATCCTGGCGGTTGTTGATTCTTATACAGCCATGACAGAGGGCAGACCATACCGAAAGGCTCGGACGCATGACGAGGCAATTACAGAAATCAAGAAAAATTCGGGTGAAATGTACGATCCCGAAGTGGTTTCTACTTTCGTGGAATTATTCGATAAGGAAAGCGATATACCTTTATAACTTTCCGTTTTCCCTTCCTTAAGGGAACGCCAGTTCTTCGCTGCAGGGGGAATTGAGAAATGGATGGTCAGAGGTTCTGAACCATCCATTTTGATTTATTCATCATATATGATAGTGCGGCGCACCTCTGATTGACAGGATTTCACCAAAATAGATCCGATGAAAATCATTATCTGTGTAGTGAGTGTTGATCTGTGGATCTAAAAAATGACCCAGATCGTAATCTTGCCAGTAAATCTTACGGCATTCGATTACCAATTCAGCTTCTTCATATACAGGTGCTGCGGTTACCTCTGCTTTCGTAGGGGTGAGACCGGAATGGGAGATCTTATCCATCGAACGGCCTGAACGCGAGCCAAGTTCCTGCAACTGCGGTCTGAACTTTTCAGGAAAAACACACAAGGTGAAATCGGGATATTTGTTGATGAAGTGAAATGTGTAACGGGTTGGACGCACTGCCACCTGAGCGAATGGTTTATTCCACATGATGCCAATGCTGCCCCAAGAAATGGTCATGCAATTGAATTTCTTTTCTTCAAAATTTCCAGAAGTCAGAAGCATCCAGTTGTCTTTCCAAATTGAAAAAGATCGTGAAATGAAGTTGTCAAAATCGATAAAGTCTAATTTCATCGCCTCTCCTAATAAATCACTACTACCCCGGTATTCAAACCAACAAGCTGAAGAATTTTTTGATCATGTGGCTTTAGCGGGAGTAGTTTTTAAATCTTTGCCAAAAATGGCAAAAAAGACGGTACCGATCACCCCGAAACTAAAAGCGGTAAGCAGGTTGATTTCTGGTTTAATCGCCCATAGAAAGACACCGCCAAAAGCTGCAGCGCTGACAATCACATCACGAATCAGATAATATACTCCGAACACTGCCGCTTTTTTACCTTCAGGGGCCAGGTCCATGATCAGGGCCTTGCGTGTGGGTTCGCCAAACTCTTTCAGCCCGCGAACGATAAAGGCAAGAATTAACATGGGCATGTTATGAGAAAAGAGCAACACCAGTGGAAAGAGTGTAAAGAACCCAAAGGTCATCACCACAAAAGGTTTTTTGGAGGTCTTGTCTGCAAGGTATGCGACGGGGATGTAGCACAACACAGCGGTAACCATTTCAACTGTAGAGAGCAAACCAAAATTGAACTCGCTGATATGGTTGAGTTCAACCACCCACATGACGACAAGCATGTCAGGAATTTGCTCACAGAAACGGATAATGATATCTGAAATGAGCATATTACGCAGGTCGCGGTTGAGCAGCCGGAACATCGCGAAGGGATTATGAATGGTCTCATCCTTTACAGGAGGTTCATCTTTGATCAGTCTTTGCTGTACGAAGATGGCAATCACACCGAGCACGAAGGCAATCATGAAAGCGTAACGGATACCTTCGATCTCTCCATAGACCCCGATCAGCATACCACCAATCACCGGGCCAAGAGCTTTGGGAATGCGTTTGGTGATTGAAAGCAGGGATACTCCCATGGTGCGTTTATTCGCGGGCATGACCGTAGAAACAAGGCTCATGGTGGCTGGCAATGAGACAGAAGACCACGCCATAAAAAAGAAAGCCCCTACCAGCACCGCTGCCCAGCTCTGAAAGATGATAACGATGCTATACCCGACAAGCGCGATTAAATTGAAAATCAGCAGTGCTTTTTTGTGCCCGAGGCGCTCACTGAGGTAACCGGCCGGGAATGAATACAGGGCTCCCAGTAAATTCTTCATCCCACTCAACACGCCAATCACTTCAAGCCCGCCCCCCAGTGCTCTGATATAAAGGGGCATGAAGCGGTCTGCCATCCATTCACCCATACCGATCAAGATGATCATGAGCAAGACAGCTACCATGCTCTTTTTCAAGTTGAAGAAGTCGATCACTTTATGTATGATTGCATTGGTTCCTGGGGTGATGTTATTCTTCATGGGCTTTACCTTGGTATTTGGTTGTACACGTTTTTATTTATAAATCGAATTTGATTATTATAGTCTTGTTCCTATAAGATGATGAAATAAAACAGCCTGTGAATGAGTCTCACAGGCTGTTTGTATCAGTGACTGGCTTAAAGATGCAGGTCTTTCTTGAGGTAAGGAATAACCTTTTTGGCTGCCTCCACGCCGGCGTCATGCATTTTGTCCACGTTACTAAATCCCCACGAAGAATACTGTGATACCTGTGGGCGGATATAGCAATCGCACGCATCTTCACTGACAAGGGCTGCGCGTGCTTGCATGATATAAATCATTGCCATAACTACATCGATTGGGTTCTCAGGGTTTTTATTAATCCTGCCGCGTTTTGAAACGTCACTGGCGATCACATATTTTGCACCCATAGCTCTCACTTGACTTACAGGCAGATTATCCACGATTCCACCATCTACCAGGATACGGCCTTCAATTGTCACTGGAGAAAACAGGCCTGGAATGGCTGCGCTTGCTCTCACAGCCTGAGCCAGCGGTCCATGATCAAGAATAATCTTTTCGCCGGTGTTAATGTCACATGCGATGGCGGCAAACGGAATTTTGAGATCTTTGAACTCGATATCTCCTATGGCCTGTTTTAAGAAGTTTTCCATCGGCTGGGTATCGAAAATTGAGAGAGGCTTTTTTAGAGAGATACGAATCAATGAAGGCCAGTCAATAGTGTTAAAAAGGCGTTCAATCTCAGGGAGTGGTACACCAGCGCAATATGCTGCGCCGACCAGCGCACCTGCACTGGTACCTGCAACCACATCTGGTTTTATGCCAGCCCCTTCCAGTACCTGCAGCACACCCACATGCGCTGCACCATAGGTTGAACCGCCGCTCAGTGCCAGACCGACACACGAGGGCTTACGTAGACGTTTGACGAATTTGAGTGTTTTTTGAAGGATATCCATGTCTTTAAATACGAAAATTTGTTATTTTAGTCGCATTTGGGGAAGAGATTTAGTTATTTATTCTGAGTTGTTTGAAGTTCATTAATCAACTGGGTCAGGATTTCTTCACGGTTTTCACGGGTTAATGTAATTACCCGGGCATCTGGCCAACGCTGCAAGGCGGTTTCGATCAGTCGTGGACGGATGACTACTATGGTCAGGACATAGGCTCGTGAATCTATAGCCTTTAAACCATTCTGCCAGCCTTCGCCGCGTTCGAATTCGAGCGGCCCCAACTCATCGACAAACAACAGGTCGCACGGAACGGCTTTCAGAAGGATCTCATTCCCCCAATTGATTGATTCCTGGTCGAAAAGCCATCTGGTGGTATAGATTCCATCTATGGCTGAACCGCGCAAGATGGCGAGATGACGCTGCTCACGAGATTCAACGTTTAAAACGTCGATTCCGGTTTTGATTTCATTTTCATATATCGGCGGGCAGATCACCCCTTTCGCAGAATAACCACTTGCCTGTGCTGCCTCGAGGAGCTTGAGGCACAGGGTGGTTTTTCCATTTTCTAATTCTCCACTGAGGAGAATAATTCTTCCCTGATATTCACTCACGATAACCGCTCCATCGATCGGACCACACGCATTCCGTCTATATTCACGACTTCGACCGGTGTTCCGTAAGTTAAACTCAGTTTTTCTTTGGTGAATGTTTCATCAAGGGTTCCGGCATCCAATACCTGCCCGTTGCGCATTAAGACCAGGTGGTCGGCAATGAGCGCCGCGGCTTCAGGGTCATGCGTGCTGAAGATAATGGTGGTTCCATTTTTTCGCAGTCGGTTAAGAATACGTAAGGTAGTATTGCGGTTGCTGAGATCAAGATGAGAAGTGGGTTCATCAAGCAGCATGATGCGTGGTTTCTGACACAGGGCTCTTGCAAGCATGGCTAATTGCAGTTCGCCGCCGCTTAAAGCCGGTACGGGTCTCTTTTCAAGATGTTCAATGCCAATTTCTGCAAGCGATTCGAGAGCAATTTGCACATCTTCTCTGCCGGGCAGGTCCAGTGGGCCAAGGTATGGCGCTCTACCTAGCAGCACATATTCAAGGACGGTATATTCAAACGGAATGTATTCTGATTGCGGCACCAGCCCAATCCACTGACTCAACTCGCGCCTTGAGTACTCGCTGATGGGCACGTCTTCTATAAAAATCGATCCGGTAACAGGTTTCATCAATCCAAGCATCAGGTGGAGCAGGGTGGTCTTTCCAGCGCCGTTGGGTCCGATGATGGCAGTTACCGTTTCTGAAAGGATTTCGAAACTTACCTGTTTAACGGCTTCTGGGCGTTCAGGGTGATAAGTATAAGAGATGGAATTGACCGTGAGGATACCGCTGCTCATTTTGTGATGCTCACTTTCCGGCTGGTCATCATCACCAGGAAGATACCGGCACCGATCAGCGACGTGATGATCCCAAGGGGGATCTCTCCTGTGGTCAATACCCTTGCCAGATCGTCAGAGAGCATAGCGAATATTGCACCGGCAGACATGCTGACTGGTATGAATTCTGCCGCGTTGGCGCCTGTGAGGCGGCGTGATATATGCGGAATGATCAAGCCGATCCAGCCAACGATTCCTGCCACTGAAACGACAACCGCAGTAATCGCAACACTGGCTGCGATCAGCAGAGTTCGTTCACGCCCCACAGATACACCCAGGGAAAAGGCGGTTTCATCACTGAGAGATAACAGGTTCAATCGCCAGCGCATGAGAAAAATGGTTGTCAATCCGACAACAACAACGGGAAGAATGTAGAGCAGGTCTTTCCAGGTCACAGAATACAAGCCGCCCAGCAGCCAGAAAACGATCTCTGGCAGTTCGGAGGTAGGATCAGCCATGTATTTCAAGATGCCAAGCCCGGCGGAAAAAAGGGCAGAAACCGCAATACCAGAAAGAACCAATCGCAAGACCCAACCGCCAAAGCGGATTTTGCGGGCTATGAAATAGGAGAGTACCAGACCAAGAACGGCAAATGCTGCAGCGTTGAGTTCAATAATCAATGGAGATGTAGAAATCCAGAGGATACTGAATGCGGCACCGAATCCTGCTCCCTGAGTGACCCCCAGAAAGCCAGGTTCTACCAGAGGGTTACGAAACAACATTTGCATCACTCCACCGGCTGCGGCAAGAGATGCTCCAAGCAGAGCGGCGGTGATCAGGCGCGGCAATCTTAGATTAAAGACCAGTTTCTGTGCCAGCTCATCACTGGTAAGAACAGAAAACGGCATGAAGAGTGGTTTCGGGTACCGACCTGCAAATAAAGAGATCCCCAAAACCAGCAAAGGCAGAATAATCAGAACGAGATTGGTGATTGTCTTTTGATTTTTCACGATGAAAAAAAAGATTAAGAACGGGGTGGATTGCATGACCACCCCGTTCAATGAATCATTACAGGTCACCTCTTACCAGAGGTAAGATGGTTTGATTGATTTCACTATCACTGAGGTTGTAGAAACCCGAATAGAAATACCTGATCTCTTCTGCCATCGAAATGTTGCTAAAAAGATCAGGGTGCAGTTTTTTGGCTGTCCAGGTCAGGCCTAATATCCAGCGCGTATCCGCCTGATCCCAGCTTTGAAAATCTAACGGGAATGCGTGGATCTTGCCATTCTTTACTGCGTCTAATAAAGCCCATTTACTATCTTGTTTTAATGAAGCAACAGCTTCAAGGGCTTTTCCTTTGTAGTCAATCACCAGGATGACATCGGGATTCCAGGCGGCAATCTGTTCAAGAGTAATCACCGTCCAGCCGTCCGTGGGGGTATCCGTCCAAACCGGTTTGCCACCGGCCATTTCCACGATGCCTGTCTGAATCCACTCTGCAGGCGGTACTTTAAAAGCGATTTCCCCGCCCTTGTCAGAATATTGCAGCATCAATACCGAGGGTTTTTGGTCATCGGTAAGGGTTGAGGTGACATCTGTGATCTTTCTTACCGCTTGATCATAAAGGTTAATGAGCTGCTCGGCACGTTCACTGTTGCCAAATACCTGCCCAAGAGTGCGGATATCTTTGGCTATTGCTTCGGGTGTTTCGAGATCAAGGTAAATGACCTTGATGCCAATTTCTTCAATTTGAGCACCAAGTTCATCTTTCAGGTAAGATTTCATCATCACCAGGTCAGGATTTAATGGAGCAATCTGTTCCGCGGTGGCATCAGTTTCCAGAACAGTCATCGTTCTTGATCTGGGGAAGGCGGTGTTAATAAAATCTAGACCTGTCTGTGCACGGAGCTCGTACCCGGTGATGCGTTCCACAGCTTCGGGGAAGAGGAACGCGGCATCCAGGAGCATAAACGCTGCTTTTCCAACAATGGTGATCCGCGAGGGAAGTTCTTCGAATTCAACCGTTCTTCCCAGGGTGTCGGTCACTGAAATCACCGGCACTTCTGTGGCTGGCGCTTCGGTGGTTACGACGGGTTCTACCGTTGTGGTTTCAGGAACATTGGTTGCTGCAGGATCGGTAGCAGGGGTGGGTGTACCGCACCCGGCCAGTAATCCGGTAACAAGTGTGAGTATAAAGACTGCATAGATGGTTTTTTTCATAACTTTCCTCATAATTAAAAATTGAAAAATTGCCGTTTAAGCCATTGAATCCAATCGATCATGGATTGGATTTGGGAAATGCGAAATTGATATATTTCAGCCTGAAAGGATCTGTGTTCGATCTCTGGCGTCGTTCTTTCTTTGGTGGTTTCTAACCAGTGTTGACATTCTGATAATTGAGTATCGAGAAGAATGGTTGTGCGATCTGGTTGATATTGCTGGACGAAGTATAACTTGACCATAAATTCATGGCGGAATTCACGAGGATGTTTGACAGGATCGAACAGCCAGCGGTCGAAAAGCGACTTCCCTTTGACGGTCAATGAATATTCCATGCGTGCCGGACGCTGTTCATTGGATTTGAGTTTTCCTTTGATTAATCCCATGCGCTCCAGTTTATCGAGCTGGGCATACATGTTTGACAATTTCAATCCCCAGATCATTCCAACGCTGTCTGGATCGGTGATTTGCTTGTGGAGCTCATAACCATGAATAGGCTTGTGGTAAAGAAAGCCAAGAAGAGCGTACTCGGTTGCAGATAGATTGAAATTATTTTCTGTCATAGATTGATTACTCAATTATTGAGATAATATAGGTTATCACAGGAAAAATTGTGTGTCAATGTATTGTGGTCTATAATAAAGTAACTGATAGAAGATAAAGAGGAGGAATGATGGCAACTCAAAATGTTGATTTAGCACAATTATTTGGCACTGTTGCGACTGCCCTTGCACAGAATCAAAGTACATTGAATCAAGCGGATACTTATAACCATGATCATGGTGATAACATGGTGGAAATTTTTGAAGTGATCACTCAGGCGATGAAAGAAAAGAGTTCCGCTGCACCGGCTGATCAACTGGCGTATGCCAGTGAGCTGCTGCGGGCGAAGACCAAGAGTGGATCAGCCAAATTGTATGCAGAGGGTCTCTCAGATGCATCCTCAAAACTGCAGGGGAAGAAAGCAGTCACCACAAATACTGCCATGACGCTAATCCAGGCGCTGTTGGGTGCGCAGAAAAAAGTTCCCACCTCCACATTGACATCGAAAACATCAACCGATACAGGAGCAGATCTATTGGGCTCACTGCTGGGTGGTCTGACCGGTGCCACTACTACAAAGAGCACTGGCAAGAGTCCTTCTAAGATTGATATTAATAAACTATTAAAAGCAGGCATGAGCTATGTAGAAGCGAAGCAATCTGGAAGCAGCGATTTGGATGCAATCCTGAACGCAGTGGTTTCTACCAGCCGTGTGAGTGACTCTGATTATCATGCCCAATCAGGTGCTATTGTTGCCAATACCCTGCTGCAGGCATTGACCAGAATGACCTCAAAGTAAGACCTGAAATTTTTCGTGTGACGATACCCGGTTTCATTTGGAACCGGGTTTTTATTTTCAGACGGATGAGCTTCGTTTCAGTTTATAATTGGCGCAGGTAAACCCTGGATTTCACTTTCTTATTTAGGACAGGTGCGGCATCAGAACGATGATTTTTTCTATCCGGGGGATCTGATCCACAGAGGTTCTTGTATGACCCTTCATCGACATACCCCAATCGAAGCGCGAGATGCCCAAAAAGACCATCTCTGGCTTCAAATTTCCTCGCTGCCATATTTCCGCGGTGTTCTGCGGGCTGTGGAGGCGCGTTTTTACGAAAACATTGATCTTCCTGCCCCCACGCTTGATCTGGGATGTGGAGATGGACATTTTGCCTCTCTTGCGTTCGAGCGAAAGCTGGAGGTGGGAATCGATCCCTGGCGCGAACCCCTGCAGGAAGCTGAGAAGCGCAAGGCTTATCAAAAGCTTCTGGAGGGAAGCGGTAGTTCAATTCCGTATCCTGACCATTTTTTCGCCAGCGCGGTGAGCAACTCAGTACTGGAGCATATTGCTGATCTTGAGCCGGTTCTTACTGAATTAGCGCGCGTCTTGCAGCCGGGAGCCCCATTTATTTTTTGTGTTCCTAATCATCAATTTTTAAAGACACTCTCAATCGGCCGATTTTTTGACCAAATCCATCTCAACTTTCTTGGAAATCTGTACCGCAGATTTTTTAATCACATTTCTCGACATTTTCATTGTGACAGTCCAGAGGTTTGGCAGAAACGGTTGGAAGCCGCGGGGTTTGAAATTGTTGACTGGTGGCATTATTTCTCACCGCGAGCATTGCATGTGCTGGAGTGGGGGCATTACCTCGGCTTGCCGTCCTTGATCTGCCGCCGTTTGTTTAGAAAGTGGATCCTCATTCCACAGCGGTGGAACCTGGTTTTCACCCGCATGATCACATCGCCAGTGTACAAAGAAAAAGCAATCCAGGACGATGGCGCCTATACCTTTTATATTGCCCGCCGAAAATCGATATTGAGGTAAAAGAATGGATGAACCCAGCCTTCTGGATTATTTAAAAGAAAAATTTTCTCTTAAGGCACTGCTCAAGAAGCAGACCGCTGATGCTCTTTCTGAAACTTCGGTAGATAAAGAATTTGAAAAGAGTTTTGAAGAAAAAAAAGAAGAACAACCGCGAAGAAAAAAAATGATCAGCGGTGTTCCCTGGCGCTCGGTTCTGGCCGTGGGATTGGCATTGATTGGGCAGCGCAATTTTGAACCAGTGCAATCTGACCCGGTGATGGGCATTGTGTTCTATTTTGCTGCATTCTGCATGCTGATCTATGCCATCTGGAAGGGTGAATGGCAAACGGCTCGTTGCCCTGATGCGGTTGAAATCTCAGTGGCAGGGCAAAGCAGCCTGCGTAAAAACCTGTTATATGCACTCATTCCGTTGATGATCATCACATATATCGCTTTTAGCAATAACCGATTCACTGCATTTAACATCTTGTTATGGATCATAACCTTTGCGGCGGCGATGGCCGCATTCTGGCAGCAAGAACCGCAGCCTGGAGTAATTCCATTAAGAGATCGCTTTGCCAGATTCGCGCGTCAACCCGAGGTCAAGATTCGTTTCTCCTACTGGGGTTTGCTGGTTTTCGCTGTGTTCTGCCTCTCGGCTTACTTCCACCTGAATCAACTCAATACCGTTCCACTGGATATGACGAGCGACCACGCCGAAAAAATACTGGATGTTCAAGACGTGTTGAATGGCAGCAGCCCGATCTTTTTCACGCGGAATGCCGGACGTGAGCCGATCCAGTTTTACCTGACTGCTTTCTTGGTCAAAGTCGTTGGCATGGATCTAAACTTCACCACGTTAAAATTTGGCATGGCGCTGGCTTTTCTACTCTCGCTCGTCTATGTTTACCGACTGGGTAAGGAAGTTGGTAACCGCTGGACAGGACTTTTTGCGATGCTGTTGTTAGGGATGGCCGCATGGACGAACATCCTGGCCAGGGTGGGAATGCGTCTGGTACTCACTCCAGTTTTTGTCGCCCCGGTATTGTTCTACCTGTTGAGAGGTCTGCGGACTCAGCGGCGCAATGACCTCATCCTGGCCGGAGCACTTCTTGGTTTAGGATTAATGGGGTACAGCGCTTTCAGGATCATGCCTTTTGTGGTTGTCCTTTGTGTGATCATCTATCTGGTTCGGTTGAAAAACCAGGTCGCATCTAGCCGAATCCTGGCTGACTTTGGCATACTCGTGTTATTCGCTGTCATCGCAGCCTTGCCACTTTTACGTTTTGCACTGCAATATCCTGATCTGATCGGCATGCGCACGCTTACTCGCATGACCGGGGTGGAACAACCCATCAATGGGCCAGTTTTCATGGTATTCCTCAAGAATTTTTGGAATGCCGTTGTGATGCCATTCTGGCGAGATGGAAATACCTGGGTCATCTCGGTGACCGAACGGCCGGCATTAGACCTGGTGAGCGCGGCGCTTTACCTGCTGGGTACCGTGCTGCTCATCTTCTCGTGGGTAAAACACAGAGATTGGCAGTATCTCTTCCTTTTGCTCTCCATCCCGGTGCTCATGCTGCCGTCGATCCTCGCGCTGGCTTTTCCGATTGAAAATCCATCACTCAGCCGGGCTGGCGGCGCTGTGATCCCAATCATTCTGATTTGTGCGATTGCGTTAGAACGATTATTGTCGAGCCTGTGGAAATATTCAAAAACCCGAAGCGGAAAATTGGGGGTGATCCTCGCGGGGCTGCTCCTGGTCTTTCTTTCTGCCCGGCAAAACTTTGATCTGGTATTCAATCAGTACAACACCCAGTACATCAATTCAACCTGGAATACCCGGCAGATGGGAGAGATCGCGCGGAATTATATCGGTTCCATCGGTAGCAAGGATACGATCTATGTGGTGGCCAAGGCCCACTGGGTTGACACCCGACTGGTGGCAATGAACGCGGGTTATATTGGTGAAGATTACCAGATATGGCCTGAGGATCTGAGCGCAACCCTTGAAGAGCCGAGCTCGAAGTTGTTTTTCGTTAAGACAGACGACGAAGTCGGGTTAGCTGCTCTCAAGGCAGTATATCCGGAAGGGATAATGGAATTGCACACTGCCAGGGCTCTGGGACGTGATTTCTATACCTATTTTGTGCCTGAACACACAGCAGAAAGATAACCCAACAGATTTCGGATGTAGAGAGGATGCCAGAAGGCATTCTCTTTTTATCGTTTTAGATGAACGAAATAACGGTATCGGTCACCACGGTAGAGGATTTTTACAAATTCGATCGGTTTGCGGTACTGTGAAAATAAGAGGCGTTCGCTGAGCAATAATGGCGCACCGGGTGTAATCTCAAGCAACTGCGCTTCCTGTGGCGTCGCCAGGGTTACTTCAAGGGTTTCATCTGCTTCTGTGGGGATGATATTGAATTTTTCCTGGAGAATACGGTAAAGAGAACCATACTCGCTCATTTCGCTTTCGGTAATCACCTGGTCATCATGCAGAGCGAGGTAAGAGGTTTGCAACCCAATGGGGATGCCGTTTCCAAGCCTGATACGGTCGATACACAACACGCTTGACCCGGCGGGCAGCTCAAGGCGCTGCAAGATCTTGGGAGAGGGAACCATACGTTCGAGCCTGCGGATGACCTGCCCGGGTTGAATGCCGCGTTTGACCAGATCTTCTGAGAAGCTGGTCAGTTCCATCAATCCTTTTTGTAATTTGTGCGGCGAAACGAAAGTGCCTCGGCCATGTTCGCGATAAAGGTAACCTTGTTGTACGAGATTATCGATTGCTTCGCGGATGGTGGTACGGCTGATGTTGTAAAGCACTTCGAGCTGCCGCTCAGAAGGGATGGGAGTACGCGGTTTCCAATCGCCATCTTCGATTTTTTGCCGGAGAATGGCGGCTAATTGATAATATTTGGGGACAGCGCCAAACGGATCGATCGTTCTTGACATTTGATTATAAAGTGGTATGATATTTCTAGATACTGGTCATGTGGTCACTACCAGTTACATTATCCGACAATTTTGAGCGTTCGTCAAGTATGGAGTTCTTTGATTGATGAGCCAAATCTCAGATAAAGATATCCATGACATTGTGGTAAGAGTAGTCAACCAGACGCTAGGCTTGAGCTCTTCCACATCTGCGATCAATGCTCCTGTTCCTTCAGCGACTTTATCAACGCAATCTCCTGTTGCACCTGAAAAGAAAACCGTGGCAATTGGCTCTGACCACGGGGGTGTTGATTTAAAAAATATCCTTGTCAAAGAATTAACTGATTCTGGTTATGATGTGATCGACTGTGGAACCAATACCAAAGAAGCGGTCGATTATCCTGATATTGCACTCGCTGTAGCCCGTCTGGTTTCAGAGGGCAAAGCCTGGCGCGGTGTCATCATCGACGGGGCGGGAATTGGTTCTTGCATGGCTGCAAACAAGGTGCCGGGCATTCGAGCGGCTCTGTGTTACGATCATTCCACTGCGGTCAACAGCAGAGAACATAATGATGCCAATGTGCTCACACTGGGTGCGGGTTTGATTGGTGTGAATCTGGCAAAGCAGATCCTTTCAACCTGGTTATCTGCAGAATTTGGTGGCGGCCGGCATGCAAAACGGGTGGATAAGATCATGGCAATCGAGAAGACATTTCTCAAGGATGGAAAAGTATCATGACGCTTGATATTAAGACAATTGAAACTCTGGTAGAGATCATCACTCGCGAGGTTTTGCTTGCGATGGTCGAACAGGAAGAAAAAGATAAAAATCCACAGGGTGCCACCTGTGTGGTTGAAGTGGCCAACGGCGTGAAAGTAAAAACCTGTTTTGACAACGCAGGTCACGTGGTCAGCGCAGGAGCAGAACGTTTAACCTCTACGGTGGGGGTCATTCCTGAAGATCGTTCGTTGGCCAGTATGATCGATCATACACTGCTCAAACCGGATGCGACAAGTGACAAAATTGCGCAATTATGCTTTGAAGCGCGTAAATACCATTTTGCATCAGTGTGTGTTAACCCTACTCATGTCAAACTTTGCGCTGATCTGCTGCGCGATTCAGATGTAAAAGTGTGTACGGTAATTGGTTTTCCGCTAGGAGCGACATCACCTGAAGTAAAAGCATTCGAGACGCGCAATGCGCTGGAGAATGGCGCGACCGAGATCGATATGGTGATCAATATCGGTGCTTTAAAGGCTGGTGAAACAGAACTGGTTGCGCGGGATATCCGCGGTGTGGTGGAAGTGGCCCACGCTGCCAACGCACTGGTGAAGGTCATCATTGAGACCGCCCTGCTCACCGATGAAGAAAAAGTGGTAGCGTGTCTACTGGCAAAAGAAGCTGGCGCTGATTTTGTAAAAACATCTACAGGGTTTTCGGGAGGCGGTGCCACCGTGCATGATGTTGAACTGATGCGCCGAACGGTGGGACCTGCTCTGGGTGTTAAAGCATCGGGTGGAATTCATACCCATGAAGAAGCAGAGGCAATGGTCGCTGCAGGTGCTACACGAATTGGTGCCAGTGCCGGCGTGAAGATTATTCAGGCGGCACCCGCTAACGAAAAAACGGCTGTGTCCACAGCAACCAGGGGCTACTGAGCGGAGGGTATTATGCTAATTGCGCGCGTAATCGGTACAACTGTCTCAACCGTGAAAGATGAAAAATTGACCGGCCGAAAGCTGCTCATTGTCAGACAGACAGATGAGTTTGGTAACGCTGTTGGAAAGCCTTTTGTTGCGATCGACACAGTGGACGCAGGGGTGGGCGACCTGGTGTTGACGGCTGCGGGTTCCAGTGCGCGTCAAACCTCGATTACAAAAGACACACCTGTTGACGCGGTGATCATGGCAATGATCGATTCTCTTGAAGTCGATGGAACGGTGACTTTCAGAAAGAGTTGATGATCTATGAGCATTTTTGATCAGGACCTGGTTTCTATTCAAGAAGCGCGAGAACTGGCCGGCCAGGCGTTCGATGCCTGGAAAATCTGGGCGAAGGCATCGCAGGAACAGGTTGACCGGGTATGCAGCGCTATGGCTGAGGCGGCGTTCAATGCTGCAGACCGCCTTGGAAGAATGGCGCATGAAGAAACCGGTTATGGGGTGGCTGATCATAAAAGATTGAAGAATGAATTTGCTGCAAAAGCGGTATGGGAAAGTATCAAGGATATTAAAACTGTGGGTGTGATCGGGCGAGACGATCAAAAACGGATTTACGAGATCGCCTGGCCAATGGGGGTCATCGCAGCTTTGACGCCGAGCACCAATCCCACCTCAACGGTGATCTACAAAACTCTCATTTCAGTCAAGGCCAGAGATGCAATTGTCATTGCTCCGCATCCTTCTGCTGTGCAGTGCTGCAACGAGACCGCAGCGTTGCTGGCCAAAGTGGCTGAAGAAACCGGCGCACCCCGTGGATTGATCTCTTGTATGCGTCACGTGAGTCTGCAGGGCACACAGGAACTGATGAATCATAAATATGTGGCCCTGATTCTGGCTACCGGCGGAACACCCATGGTGCGCGCGGCACATTCCACAGGAAAACCGGCGTACGGCGTGGGACCGGGCAACGTGCCTGTATATGTGGACCGCTCCGCAGATATCGAACAGGCTGCCCGGTACATCGTGGCAAGCAAATCGTTTGATTGCTCTACCATCTGTGCTTCAGAGCAATCTGTGGTGGCTGATAAACCGATTGCCGCTCAATTGAAGCGCAGGATGGAACAGGAAGGTGCTTATTTTGTAGATGACCATCAGGCCGGGTTGCTGCGCCAGATCCTTTTTACTCCCGAAGGCGGCATGATCCCTGCCACGGTAGGAAAACCAGCCGCATACCTGGCTGCCCTGGCTGGCTTTAAGGTTCCTGCTGGAACACGGGTGCTGGTTGCCCGGTTAAGTCGGGTAGGTAAAGAAGAACCCCTTTCGCGTGAAAAACTGACCACTGTGCTTGGCTGGTATGAAGAAGACGGATGGGAGGCCGGTTGTGACCGTTGTATTGAATTGATTCAATTTGGCGGACGGGGTCACAGCCTGGTGATCCATGCCACTGACGAAAAGGTCATCATGGCATTTGGGTTGGAAAAACCTGTATTTCGCATCACGGTTAATACCATGTCCACACTGGGTGCTATTGGGTTAACAACCGGCTTAATGCCCTCGCTTACCCTCGGAGCAGGTGGGGTCGGTGGTTCGATCACTGGAGATAACATCACTGCTTATCATTTGTTTAATGTAAAACGCTTAGCCTATGAATTGTCTGCTCCTCCGCCTGCCGCATTAACTGCTGGCAATGAGAAATTAATGATTTCTGCCAGTGAGATTGAAGCGGTTGTGCGTAGTGTTGTGGAAGAAATTCTTAAAATCAAATAATCAGATTAAATGAACTGAAGAAAGGAATGAACAATGGCATTAGATACAGGATTGATCGCGTTGGGAATGGTCGAGACCCGAGGACTGGTCGGCGCAGTAGAAGCTGCCGATGCGATGGTCAAAGCGGCAAATGTTGTTTTGATCGGATCAGAGTATGTCGGTGGCGGTTATGTGACCGTTATGGTGCGCGGTGATGTGGGTGCGGTTAAAGCCGCAACCGATGCCGGCGCAGCTGCGGCAAAACGCGTGGGCGAACTGGTTTCTGTGCATGTGATTCCACGCCCGCACCAGGATGTTGAAATGATCCTGCCACAGAATACCAAGGGAAGCATCGGCGGCCACTCTGCTGAAATCAAGAAATAACACGGACTGCCCTCGTGGATGCAGCAATTAATAAAACCGCGGGAGCTGACCCGGAAGGTTGGCTTTCACGTGCCGAACATCTCATCCATCTAAACCCTGACGGGATGGCCCCTGTGCTCGATACCATTCCTGAAGGCCCGTTGAGGGTTGGAGTGGATCTTGGCACGGCTTATACCGTGATTGTGGCTCTGGATTCCGATGGAAATCTGCTGGCCGGAGAATATCAATTTGCCCAGGTGGTTCGAGATGGTCTGGTGGTTGATTACTTCGGGGCTGTCGACCTTCTGCGTTCATTAAAAAACCGACTGGAAACACGTCTTGGCAGGAAAATCACCCATGCCGCTTCCGCTTACCCGCCAGGTGTGGCAAAGGCTGAGGTTAGAGCCACCGCCAATGTGGTTGAAGCTGCAGATATGTCCTGTCAATATTTAATTGACGAACCGACTGCAGCGAATCATGTGTTGCAGCAGAAAGAGGGTGCTATCGTTGATGTGGGTGGAGGTACAACGGGTATCTCGATCCTAAAAGAAGGCCGCGTTGTATACACTGCCGACGAACCGACAGGCGGCACTCATTTTTCGCTGGTCATTGCCGGGGCAACGGGATTAAGCTTTGAAGATGCCGAAGTGTTGAAACGCACTCCATCTGAACAGGCCAGGCTATTTCCGATCGTGCGCCCCGTAATGGAAAAAGTGGGCACTATCGTTGAACGGCATATCCGCGGTTATGATGTTCCGACGATCACCCTGGTGGGAGGAACAGCGCTCTTCCCAGGAATAGGTGCGGTAATAGAAGAAATAACCGGGACTCCCACGAGGGTTCCAGCACACCCGCTGTTTATCACACCGATCGGAATTGCATTGCACGACCACGCAGAGTAAGAAAAGGAGGCCGAATGGCTGAAGAGTTTTCATTACGTTGTTATTGTTTTATTGACCGTATGCAGGCACAATATGCCGCCTTTGTTGGAACGATCACCCAGGGTGATCTACCTGTGGAAGGAATGGCTGCCCTTTATGTGGAAATGGCTCCAGGGAATGAAGTGTTTCGTGTAGTTGATATTGCAGTAAAAGCCACAGAATCAAGACCTGGTGCGCAGATCGTTGAACGAGAGTTTGGCATGTTTGAAGTTCATTCGCTCAACCAGGCCGCTGTTCTCGAGGCCGGGCAGGTTGTGCTCGACAGGCTGGGAATGAAAATGGAAGACCGCATCAAACCGGAAGTGGTTTCCACTCAGGTGATCACCCGCATTGATCCTTACCAGACACAGCTGATCAACCGTTTCAGGCGTGGCAGTATGATCGTTCCTGGAGAGACCATGCTGGTTCTCGAATGTGCTCCAGCAGCATACATTAACTATGCTGTCAATGAAGCAGAAAAAAAGGCGAACATCAAGTTAATTCATATTTCTTCAGTTGGAAGATTTGGCAGGATGTGGTTGTCGGGCAGTGAAGCAGAGATCGTCACCGCCAAAAATGCTGCCGTGACGGCCTTAGAAAACCTCGAAGGAATACGCGGGTAACAGAAATGCACTTTCCGCTCATGAATGGAGAGGTTTATGGCGAAACAATTTTTTACAGAACGTGACATTGAAGACATGGTCAAACGCGGCCAGATGACTCTTGAAATGACCAATGATGTTGTGCTGACGGAACTGGCTTATGAAAAAGCAGAACGATTGGGCCTCAAGCTCTTACAGCCGCATCAATTACCACCAGCTGCCCCAGTACGCCCGTATCTTTCGCAGGCAAAAGCAAGCGCGACTGAATCCTGTTCAAGTTGTGACCACAATTACACAAGCGATACAGACCTGCGTCAGCGCATTCGCGATTCAGTAAAAGCAAGACTGGGAAATCAGATCGATGACGCGCTACTCGAGACAATCATCACCTGGGTGCTGAATAACGTGGGAGTTAAATAGATTATGCTGCTTGGGCGGGTTAAGGGCACTGCTGTGGCCACAGTAAAATATTCGGGAACGGAAGGATTGAAATTGCTTGTGGTCCAACCGCTTAACCGTAAACTGGAACCAGTTGGGGGGGTACAGGTAGCGGTGGATGTGGTGCAGGCAGGACCGGGAGATCTGTGTGTCATGGTGCGATCGCGTGAAGCTGCACTTGCCATGCCCGAGATCAAATTTGTGCCGGTTGACTTAGCCCTCGTGGGCATTGTGGATGAACTTAAAGTTAAACCAGATGGTGAATTTGACCTGGTTATGAAAACAGGGATCAATCATTATTCGTAGGACGGCTTATGATCATTGGTAAAGTCACTGGCACAGTGGTCACTACTATCAGTCACTCGCATTATAAAAATCGCCGGCTGCTGGTGGTGCAACCGCTTGTCACCGAGGGTGACCCCATCGAAGAGGATTTTATTGCATTAGATAACACACATGCGGGTATTGGCGACACTGTGCTGGTAAATCGAGAAGGCGGCGGAGCCCGGCAGGTGATGAACAACCCAGATGCCTGCGTCATATCTGTCATCGTGGGGATTATTGATTCGGTCACCTTGGGATGATCATTTTGTCATAAAAATAGATCTTTATTCTTGTGTTATTTCTAAAACTATAAACCAGTTCTCACTGTGGGGCTGGTTTTTTTCATTCATGTATATTCTCTAATTTATCAAAAAGGCTTTTACGGAGGAGTGGTTTTGGTGTAACATTGGTACATAAATTGTAACTAAATTGCCGTGAATCGCGTTACAATTAATTCATGTAGTCAAATTCACTTTCGTCTATCGTCATTGATATTATGTGAGTTCCGGTCATTCAGGTATAGGAACGAAGAGCATTTATGGAAAATGCGAATATTCTGGTAGTAGAAGACGATGACAATGTGGCTCTAACAATTGAGCGATGCCTCAGGCGTGAGAACTACAAGGTAACGCTTGCCAGTTCCGGTGTTCAGGGGTTACAGCTCGCCCGGCGCCGAATTCCAGACCTGGTGTTGCTCGATGTCGTTATGCCAGGTATGGATGGATTCACCGTATGCAAAGAAATGCGTTCAGACCCTGTTCTCTCAGAAGTGCCAATCATCTTTCTCACCGCGCGGTCCAAGGAGGATGACCGAATTGCAGGGTTCCTGGCCGGTGGAGATGACTATCTGGGCAAGCCATTTAATCTTGATGAATTAATGCTCCGTATTCGAGCAGTCTTACGCCGCACAAAAATTACTGCAAATAACATCCCCATTCAGGCCGTGGAAACACAATTATCATCAAAGCCAGTGATCAATATGACCACTCCGGCGGTTAAGGAAGTAAAGATTAAGGGTTACACGCTGAATGTTCGTACTTTCGAATTAATAACCCCCAAAGGTTTGAAAATACTCTTAACCCCGGTCCAGTATGACCTTTTATTTCATTTTATGACTCACCCTGGAGAAATCTTCTCTCCATCAAGATTACTTGACGAAATCTGGGATTATCCTTCTGATGCGGGTTCGCCGGATCTTGTCAGGGTGCATATTAAAAACCTGCGCATGAGGATCGAAGAAGATCCCTCTTCTCCTACCTTTATTGAGACGATCCCTGGTTACGGGTACACTGTCCGTCCAGAATAATGGAGTTTTCGATGGCATTAAGGCAAACATCGCATATCGACTCACTTCAACAGGCGATCCGCTTTATTGATCAGGCGCAAAAACAGGCGGAATTAGAATCCGCTCCCGATAATCCTTTCATGAGAGCAATACGTGATTATTTTGAGGCTGAGGGATGCGTTTTACTTTTTTACGAAAATGCGAACAAAAGTCTGGTTACTAAAAAAGAAATAGGGCATGGTCCTGAATGGCGTGTGACAAGCGGCCTTGAGTTCAATAAGGGTCTGCTATTCAGTGCTTACGAAGCCAATCAAATCCAGGAATATACGGGGCCTTCCGCTGGAAAGGATTATTTTCCAAGAATTGATGGGGTTAAAGATGTTATACCCCAGTTTATCGTGTGTGGTCCAGTTCAAAACCATGTACGAAAATTTGGAATGGTTGCGCTGGTCAATCCCCATAATTATTTTATTAATACCAAAGATAAGATCATTTTTCAGCTGTTCCTTTCAAGCTTAGCCAGCCAGTATTACTCTTCAATGATCATTAAAGAAATGCGTGCCGTTGACGAGGATTTACACGTCAGCCGGCTTCAATTGCTGAATTCCAGGAATGCTTTGCGCAGTCTGTTCGATAGTATCCCTGATTCATTGTATATGGTGGATGGAAATTACCGTCTGAAAGCGGTAAACCTGAGCCGCGCAAAACGAGTGAAAAAAATGCCGCGGGATCTAGTCGGAAAGGTATGCTATGAGGTATTCTTTGGATTATCCAGCCCATGTGTTAATTGTCTGATTAAACCGGTATTTGAGACAGGAACCCCCGGTCAACTTTTTGGTCATTCCTGGCCTAATGAGAACAATCAACGCGAGTGGGATATCAAGTGTTATCCGGTAATGGATGCTGAAGGCAAAGTTGAAAATGTGATTCTGCTGGAACAGGATGTCACCGATAAGCGGAAGATGGAAGAAGATCTAATCCAGAACACAAAACTGGTGGCTATTGGGCAACTGGCAGCCGGTGTGGCTCACGAAATCAACAACCCACTGACTTCGATCCTTGCCAACAGCCAGATGCTGCTCCTTGATATCGATCCGAAGAATACTGAACTCGTGGAATCTGTAACACTGATTGAAATGGCAGCCCGGCGAGCCACGAAGGTTGTGGAAAACCTGCAGAGTATGGTAAGAAAAGAAAAATTTGAATTTCAGCCCATTGATCTCAATGAGTCTTTACAAAATGCGTTGATGCTGGTTTCACACGAATTCATGTCTCGCCAGATTTCCATCCGCTTTACACCAGGAACAGGTATGCCACCGATTGTGGCCAGCGGCGACCATCTGCAGGGTGTGTGGATTAACTTATTAATGAATGCAATCGAAGCCATTAACAGCAATAATGGAGAAATCAAGATCGCAACCCTTTTTGACGAAGATAAGTATTATGTGGAAATTAAAGACAACGGGGCAGGCATCTCAGAAGAAAATTTAGGAAGAATCTTCGAGCCCTTCTTTTCGACCAAACGCTCAGGCCGGGGCACCGGATTAGGCCTTTCTATGGCTAAGCGTATCATCCAGGCGCATGATGGCCAAATCCTTGTGGAGAGTGCTCCCGGTCAGGGTTCACGCTTTACCATCATTCTTCCTTCACGCACGGCAGAACAGCTGTTTGAAATCTCCAAAGGTGATCTGGGTTTGATCTAAGAAATCTGTTGAAAAAAAAGCAAGGCTGTCGCTAGACAGCCTTGCTTAAGATCTGCAATGAGGTTTCGATCACTCATTAAGCCTTGGTTTTTCAATGGTAACGCAGAATCCAAGCAGGATGACCCCCGCAGCTACCGGGATGTACCAGTATTCTGACAAAGCTTTGATCGTGGCGGGATCTTTGATCAATTCAATCCCGACGACCATGAAATTATTGTATGCAATCATTCCAATCAGCATTAATGCAATGGACGCCGCAACCAGGAACCAACTTGTTACTTTGTATGGCGAACTGCCTGGTTTAGGAGAGGGAAGGGCAGTACCTTTTGATCTGCCGTTAACTTTCCTGCGCTTCAACGCAAACTCGCGTTCATAGCGTTTCTTTCGCCCTCGCAAAAGAGCGATACGCAGGTAAAAAATGACAATTGCCACAATTACTACGATAATCCCAGTTGTGAATTTCATTTTTTCCACCATTTTTTGGTTTTGTTATTTATTTTTGATTTAACAATGCGCTTGAAATCCTGTTTGGTTGGATTCAGTCCTACACCACGAGGACGGAACATACCACTTGGGGTGAGATATCCGAAGTTTGTTTTATGTGGCTGATCTACATCGTCATCTCGGAATAATACATACCCTTCTGTGGTTGGTAATCTGACCCAAAAAAACCGACGTTCAGGTCTGGCCACAAAACCGAGAAAATATGCATCTTTGTCTTCTCTTGGTGTGGGAAGGGTGATGATCACGAGTTTCGTTTTATTGTCAATGACCTCTATCTCGTAAGTCATCCCAGCTGGAGAGACTCTTTTTTCTTCTGGCATTCGGTCACCCACATGGTTCCACCAGAATTGTAAAAACTTCAAGCCATCTTTTTCTAAATACTTCATGAATTGACTGGTCTGGCTATGAAACATGATCGGCATGGCTTCCATGGCAAAATTATATTGAAGACTGCGTTTAATATCCATATGTTTCTATTCTTCTCCAAAGTTTAGAATACGAGCCAGGAATTGCTTAAAAGTTGTGGGTTTACGGTTAAGTATATGTTCAAGGACCCAGGGATTACCCACAAGCCCATATTGATCATAATATTCAAACATATTAATTAAAACTTCAATCTGTCGTGCATCCATCCCGCTTTGCTGTGCGTTGTGTTTCCATTCGGCGTGCGATAATTCTATGGCTTCAACAGAACGTCCAAGCACTGTGCTCAATTCAGCTGCAACTTCAGATTGCGAAAGTGCTTCTGGCCCGGCGAGTTCTAATATGGCATTGGCGAAGTCTCTACTGGATATGATGCGTGCAGCAGCCTCTCCAACATCATTAAGATCCACAATGCTTAACCGGCTGGAAACGCTGTAAGGAACGATGTATTTTCCTTCTTCTGTGATTTTTTTCCAACCCGCGAGTACATTTTGCATATAAGCGCATGGCTGCAGAATGGTGAAGTTGATTCCACAGGTGAACAAAGTTTCTTCCATGCGCATTTTTTGCCAGTGGTGTGGCATTGCTTCAACCTGGGGGTGTAATACTGAGTGGTAAATAAAGCGCTGAATGTTGAATTGTCTAGCAATCTTAATCAGAGTTTTACCAATTTCCAATTCATCAGGTGCAATGTTTGGACAAATATAGTAGATCTGATCCACATTTATTAAATTGGACTCGTATGTAGAGGGATCACGTAAATCTCCGAGTACGATCTCGAAGTCGCCGATCGATCGAATCGAATCAGCCTGTTTTGAAGACCGAACCAAAACCTTTGCTCTCATCCCGCTGGCTGAAAGTGCACGAAGGATTGAGCGGCCTGTCTTTCCTGCAGCTCCGGTTAAAAATATCATCAAAGATTCCTTTTTTGGTTTGTGCAATAATTATAACCGAACATGAAAAGGAATGCCCCCCAACGAAAAAACATTGGGGGGCTGTATATCTTTTTTGACCTGACTGCAGAAAATTACTGCAGGACGTCAGTAGCGCGGACTTTTGGTGGTTTGAAAGCCACAAAGAGCAGGTTGACAAGAATGCCGAACACGGCAGCAGAAGCAATCGCAGGCCAACCGAAGGGGAAGACACCCTTGAGCAGAGGAATAGGCAGGTTACCGCCATATCCAATGTTGCCGCCGATACCCACAACAAGGATGAGGGCTACGATAGCAAGCTTGCCAGGATCGAAGAGGTCGACTTTCTCAGCCATCATAAGGGCAATACCCTGAACGCCAATGACACCATACAGGTAGATGGCGAGGCCGCCGGTTACAGCGGTGGGGATGCTATAGATGACGTCGCGCAGCGGGCCAATAAAGCCAAGGATAACAGCAATTGCACCAGCGGTGATGAGGGCCGGGCCAGAGTAGTTACGGGTGATCACCATGAGTGAGTTGTTCTCACCGTAGTTGGTGCCCGCGGTGGAGCCGAAGAGTCCGTTTACCAGGTCGTTCAGGCCGTCGAGCATCAGGTTGAGGCCGATGTGCTTGGAAAGGCCGGGTTTCTCACGTCCCTGTTCCTCAGCCAGGTGGTCCACATACAGACTGATCTGATACAGGTGTGCAGTGGATTCTGGAATGGTAGCAATGGCCATTACACCAATGCCGATCATGGCAGTTGCCGTGAGTGTATTATTGAAGACCGGGAAAACAATCTTTGGTACGGTGAGCCATCCGCTCTGGCCAATGGTTGAGAAATCAACCAGGCCGATGGGAATCGCGACGATGTAGCCGAAGATCATGGCCAGGAGGATTGGCAGCATGCCAATGAAGCCCTTACCCTGCAGGTAAACCGAGAAGACAACGGCTGCCAGGAAGGTGAGAGCAGCTGCCAACCACCATTTCAGTGTTGGCGGCATGTTGGCCTCAACACCGCAGCAAGTACCAGAAGCCATGGTCAGGGCGGTGTAGGCAAGGCCGATACCAATGATGATAGCAACGGAACCGGTGACCTCAGCGGGCAGGATCTTGTCTAGACCCTTCTTGCCGCCAGTGATACGGATGAGTAAACCAATCAGGATGTTGAGGATACCGGTGACGATGAAGCCGGCCGTCACAACGGCGATCGATGATGGCTGGGCAGGGGCGCCAAAAGCCAGATCTGGTTCAAGAACGCCAATGATCGAGGTCACTGCCGCGATGTAGCTGAAGCTTGAGCCGTAATACAGGGGAATGTAGGTGTTGATTGAAAACTTTGACCCAAGTAACGCTACAACAGTGCCGAGACCGGTGATGGTGAGGACTGTTGAAACATCAAAGTGCATGAGGAGGGCGCACAGCACGGTGGCCGGGAACATGGTCAGCACATGCTGAAAACCGAGCAAAAGCATCTTGCCGAATGGTGGTTTATCCTGTGGAAGATAGCCCATCACTTTTGCAGTAGTTGCCATAGGTTTTTTTCCTTCTTTCCTGTGATAATTGGTTTCTTACTACGATCAATATGCCTTACAATTCTTGGTTTGAGCCAAAAAACATATTAATGAAACCATTTCTTCTTTGCTCGCACCTTTTGTGCAATGTCATTCTACCCCGATAGGCACCTCCTGTATTAAATTTTAAAAATTACCCGGTTGAAAATTAATATATATATATGATACAACATCTTGTCAAGATGCTTGGAGGGGAGAAAATGATCTCCCCTCCAAAGGTATTACCTGTTACTTGCCTAAGATAAGAGCAAGAACAAGAAGAACAGTTGCAACGGGAATGACGTACATGAGCATTTTGACCTCAGGAATCTGCCAAATGCCTTTTTTCTCTGTCTGTTCTTCATTTGTTTCGTTTTTTATTTCTGTTGCCATCTTTCCTCCAAAATTTTATCTAATTTTTCGAACGCAGTCTTGAAAATAGATTTCGAGACACTATCGATCATTCGTTGACCGACACTCGCAAGTGTCCCCCCAATGTTTGCTTCGCCGACGTATCTCATCATTGTGGTCTTGTCGCCGAGGTCTTCAAAATTCACATGACCCACACCTTTAACAAATCCTGCTCCACCTTTACCCTCGACGATCAAGGTCACTTTTTCTGGAGGAACTTCATCAGTTAAGGTTAGAGTACCGGAAAAGTTAGCAGAAACAGGGCCAACTCGAATGCCAAGCGTTGCTTCATAATGTGAAGCATCGATCTTGGTCATCTTCTGCAATCCGGGAACGGCAGCCCCAAGCGCATTGGGATCGTTGAACATTTCATATACCACTTCGCGCGGCGCTTTGAAAAGATGTTCACCTTCGACTTTCATTTTATTCTTACCTCCTTATCATTTCGCTGCAAATCCCAGGATAATCATCAATTTTACCCTGAAATTAAGAGTTTCGGGCTTTCTTAACATAATCGTAAATTATGCTTGGATTGAGGTTTGATTCGAGAATCTCGAGTGGGATCTCGCTAAACGCATCTTCCAAAGCCTGACAAATTGCTGGGCCTGGTGGGATCGCTCCTGCTTCACCAATTCCTTTTATGCCAAGCGGATTCAATGGGCTTTTGTTATGCTGATGAATGATTTCGATCTTCTTCGGCATGTCTGTTGCCTGCGGCATAAGGTAATCCATAAATGACGCTGTCAACATCTGACCGTTCTCATCGTAGACCATTTTCTCATACAGGGTGTTGCCAATTCCCATAGAAACCCCGCCATCGATCTGACCATCGAGAATCAACGGGTTAATGATCGTTCCGCAATCATCGACCATAACAAAGCGTTCAACCTTGACTTTATAGGTTTCAGGGTCGACGCTAACGATTACGGCCAACGCACCAGAACCTGTTGCGCCGTGAGGAGGACCGTAGTAAGCTGTGGCTTCAAGCCCGGGTTCAACACCAGGTTCTACGACGCCACGCATCGGGTTAGCCTTAATGGCGAGATCGCCGAGAGTGATCTTGTTTTCTGGCTTGCCTTTGACAAAAACAAAACCTTCTCCAAGTTCAATCTCATCTTCGGGAACCCCAAAAGCCTTACTGGCAGTGGCGAAGATCTTCGCGCGCACTTTTTGTGCAGCAAGGTATGAAGCAGTACCCACAAGGGTTGCACCTCGGCTGGCGAAGGTTCCGGCGCCCCATGCGAAAGAACCGGTATCCCCGGTAATTACCTTTACATCTTCTACTTTAACGTTGAGCTGATCGGCAATAATCTGGGCAAAGACGGTTTGATGTCCTTGGCCCTGAGTGCTGTACCCGGTTGCCATGGTTACCTTACCATTGGTGCTGATGGTCACTTTGCAGCCTTCATAAGGGCCAACGGCGGTTCCTTCGGTAAAGGCGACCACGCCAATTCCCAGGCGTTTGCCTTCTTTACGGGCTTTGGGCTGAATTTCCTTGCGGAACTTCTCGTAATCGACGGCTTTAAGGCATTTCTGGTAATTATCAAGATAATCGCCGCTATCCAATACGTTTGCAACAAAATCCTGTCCGATGATGCCAGTTTTATGGGGCATTTCTTCAGCAGTCAGCAAATTCTTTAGTCGAAGTTCGGTGGGATCCATGCCTAATTTCTTGGCAGCAAAATCGATCATGCGCTCCATCACAAAGACGCCTTCAGAACGCCCTGCGCCGCGGACTGGTGTCACTACCATAGTGTTGGTGAACACCATGCGAATTTCAGTATAGAAATTAGGAACACGGTAGTTGCTTATCGTATGCGTCTGGGTATTCAATGGAACGGTCATACCATAGGAATCATACGCACCCGTATTGTGATAGAAGACGTCTTTGAAACCCAGAATCGTGCCGTCTTTCTTAAGCGCGATCTCACAATGATGGATCTGGTCGCGTTCAGAGGTTGTTGCAAGGAAGTTTTCCCGTCTATCTTCGGTCCATTTAATGGGACGGTTCAGCTTCTTGGCAATCCAAGGAATGAGCACATCATCTGAAAGTGAGGTCATCACTTTGGGGCCAAAACCGCCGCCGATATAGGGGGTGATGACGCGAACCTGGCTTTCCGCCAGTCCAAGGTTGCGCGCTACTGAACCGCGGACCGTCAGAGGAGATTGGGTGTTTGCCCAGATGGTCATTTGCTGGTCCTGTTCATCCCATTTAGCGACGAACCCACGGTTTTCCATGGCGGCGCCGGCGACGTGCTCAACCAGCATACGCTTGGAGACAACAACGTCTGCGTTTTTCTTCGCTTCTTCGTAGTTTCCAACTTCCTGACTCACCAGGGCAGCCATGTTGGATGGGAGATCATCATGGACCAGCACGGAAGTGTCTTCCCAGGCTTTTTCAAGATCGATCACTGCTGGCAGTGGTTCTACGTCAACAATGATGTCATCAAAAGCGTCTTCGGCGATATACCGAGATTCAGCGATGACGACCGCCAGGGCTTCGCCAGAATAACGGATCTTGTCTTTAGCGATTGGCACAATCGTGCGGGCATTGAACTTTGATCCAGCAATTGCTGTCGGCGGGGGCACCTGCAATGGACCGGGCTTCCAGAAATCTCCGAAATCCTCAGCGGTAAAAACCGCTACGACGCCCGGGCGTTTTCTTGCTTCGCTGACGTCAATTTTGTTTATTTTGGCGTGGGCATAATCACTGCGCAAGAAAGCTGCATGCAGTACGCCGGGAACTTCAATGTCATCCACATATCGTGCGTTGCCTGTCAGCAGATACTTATCTTCCAAGCGTTTGATGGGTTGGCTTAGATATTTTGCAGTCATAGTTCACCTCGCCTTTACTTTGCCTGAGAAAGTTTGGCAGCCGCATCTTCAACGGCTTCCACAATCTTCTCATAACCTGTGCAACGGCAGATGTTGCCGTCGATGGCTTCACGAATCTCGTCTTCAGAAGGATTGGGATGTTCTTCCAGGAATGGGACGAGGGTCATTAAGAATCCGGGTGTGCAGAACCCGCATTGCAGAGCATGCTTATCCTTGAAGGATTGTTGCAGCGGATGTAGATGATCTGGGGTGCCGAGAGATTCGACTGTGCGAATTTCATGCCCGTTAGCCTGGACTGCAAAGATCAGACAGGAGCGTACGGGTTCGCCGTCGAAAAGGATCGTACAGGCACCGCAAATGCCGTGTTCACAACCAACGTGCGTACCAATCAGGCCAAGGTCGTGGCGCAGGAAGTCGCTTAACAATAAACGGGGTTCCACCTCGCGGTTATAGACTTTACCATTAACGGTTACGGAGATAGGAAATGTCTGGCTCATGTTATCCTCCTTTTTCTGCGCGAGCGAAGGCTTCGGTCAGTGAGCGTACGATCAAAACACGGGTAATTGAGCGCCTGTATTCAGCGGTACCATGCAAATCAGTAGCCGGGTCGATCTCAGAAGCAGCGGCTTCTTCTGCAACGGCTTCGATGGCTTCTGTTGTGGGTTTGTTACCGACCAGGATTTCGGATGCTTTTGTGGAAAGAATAGGCAGTTCCCCCACGCCCATCAAGATCATGCGCACATCTTTGCAGTTATCTTTTTCATCAAGGGTGACAATGGATGCAACAGCTGCCTGAGCATACCCTCCATTTTGACGCGAGACCTGTTCGTATCTTGCGCCAGTGCGTGCTGGTAACGGGTTAATCACAACTTCTGCGAGCATTTCATCCGGTTCAATGACAGTCATGAAGGGTCCAATGATCAAATCCGGAGCGTCTACCCAGCGATCTTCTTTGCCCTTACCTTTGATAAGGCATTTCATGTTCATAACCATGGAGATGCTTGGCAGTTGGCCGGCAGGGTCGGCATGTGCGATAGCGCCGCCGAAGGTTCCACGGCGTCTGATTTGAGGGTGGGCGATGAATTTAGCTACCTCTGGCAGCAGTGGAAAACGTTTGGCAACTTCAGGACTATGCTCGACAGCGTAGACACGAGTCATCGTTCCGATGGCCAGCCCGCCTTCGGGGGTGGGTTTGATATAAGAGAGTTCAGGGATATTATTCAGATCCACCAATGCGCCTGGTCTTGCCATCCGGAAGTTCATTGCTGCGATCAGACTTTGACCTCCAGCAAGTACCTTTCCGTTGTACCCAAGCTCTGCCAGTGTATCAAGCGCTTCTTCAACGCTCGTTGGAGCATAATAATCAAAATTTACTGGCTTCATTTAAATACAACCTCCTTTTAAAATACGGAATAAATTACCCCGGTGTTTCGCATCTAGGATTGTATCAAAAGGCTTGAAAAAAATACAGAAAACCTTCAGGGGAATTTTTCCCCTGAAGGTTTTATCAATTCGCTGCATTATTCTTTGAAGGCTACGAAGCGGCCCCACATCGATTCAGCTTCCATGGCTCTCTGTAAGTAGCAGCCGATGTAGTAGCGGCCGCTCTTGGCGGTGGCGAGATCACCAGCCAGGTTTTCGGCATGCACGATCGTGTGCGGGAACAGGTTAAGGTGCATATCCTGGTAGTAATCTTTCAGAGGATACAGCTGGTCCCAATCCTTGCCGAAATCTTTGATCAACTTGGCGTTTGCTTCAGCAAATGTCTTCGGGTGCCAGATGCGCATGATGGTGTTCATCGGGTGGTCAGCTGAAACGGCGTCGACACCGATCCATTTGATCTTCATCTTAATCGCCCAGGCTGAGAAGTCGGGGGAAGGACCCGGGTGCTTCACCATGTAGCGGAATTCATCAGAATCCTTGCTGTTCCATCCAAACTTGTGCCAGCCGGTCTTGATGATGAGGATGTCGCCTTCGCGAACTTCCACTTTATCCATAATCATCTTCGGTGTGTAAACGCTGGAATCGCTCACGACATCAGAAATGTCAGCGATGACGCCAGGTCCAACCCAGTCTGACAGGGGAACTTCACCGATGGTGCGGCCATTGGGATAGAAGTGCTTCTCGCCATCCATGTGTGTGCCGAGGTGGATGCTCGCATTGCAGATGGAACCATTGCGGCCCATACCGAAGTACTGGCCACCCACACGTTTGGTGTAGGTAACGGTCAGAGGAACGTAGTTTAACCACTGCGGGGTCTGAACGCTGAACGGAACGGTCATATCGATCATTTCAGATTTCTTCATGGCGGCCATGAAGTCATCTTCCGACATTCCATCCGGGGCTGTCCATGCAAACACACGGCTCCAGGCAGTCTCGACTTCTTTGAATGGGATCGGCATGATGCAGATCCACGCGCGTTTATTCTTGAGCTTGTCGATATCGCCAACGATCGCTTCGGCAAGCACGAGGTGCTTCTTGGGCATTTCGATGTGGGTCAGGTTGTAGTACTCACCCTGCGGGAAGGTTTCGTCCCAGGTTTTACCGGTTTCTTTCTTGAGTTTTTCTTCAGCCAGCTTGAAGTGATCTTCGTGCCAGCGGCGAATGGGGGTGTTCATTGGATGTTCGGCAGCGCCGCAATCCACACCGATGACTTTCAATTCCATATCCATAGCCCACCTGTAAAACTCCATGGAGGGGCCTGGATGGCGAACGAGGAAGCCGAATTCCTTGCTCTCAACGCCACCCTGGGCTGCGGGATTGGTCACATCGGGTTGATCCCACGAATACTTGTGGTAGCCAGTGTTAACGATGAGAATGTCACCCTTCTTGACTTCCACTTTGCTGAGAATCATCTCAGGGGTGTAAATGCTGTAATCGGAAACGAGATCAGAAATATCAGCAACAACACCCGGGCCGCAGAGATCGGTAAGGGGGATATCGGCAATGGCGCGTCCACCGGAATGGAAGGCTGTTTCACCAACGAGGTGAGTTCCGACTGTGTTGCTCCAATTCAGGATCTGGCCGTTTGCTCCTTGGCCGCCGCCATAAGCACCGGTTACACGTTTGAAGAAATGCACCTCAAGTGATTTCTCATGCGGGTGGGGAGGAGTGAAAATACTGCATTTCTGAGTCAGGTCATACAGTTTTGCGTTCGTCAACATCTTAATAAAATCTTCTCGATTCATTTCTACTCCTTGATTTATAAGATTGATTTAATTGAAACCGTACTTGTCAGCGAAGGCGATCAACGCGTCTTCGAAGCATTTCATCGGAGCGGAAACAACGCCAGCGCCAACCTGTCCGACACCCGGGTCCTTGTGGGCAACGCCGGTGTTTACGCGCGGGGTGATTTGCTTTTCAACGACTTTGCGGATATCTACGCCAGTGGGGGTTCCGCGGAAATCGAGGAAGGGGATGGTGAACTGTTTGTGTTCAGCTTCGGTGATTTCGTACATATCCAGCGTGGTTTCAATGGCATCCTTGGGTGCGCCACCGATGAAGGTCACCAGGGCGGGTGCAGTTGCCATTGCAAATCCACCGATACCAGCGGTTTCAGTGATCACACTGTCACCGATGTCGGGGCAGGCATCTTTTTCAGTAAAGCCAGGGAAGTAGAGTGATTTAACCATTGGAGATGGAGCGGTAAACCACTGATCTCCAAGGCCGCTCACGCGGATACCCCAATCCGTACCATTGCGTGCCATTGTTGTAACAATTGTGCTTCCTTCCACATTGTGGCCAGCATAAGTCATGGTTTTGCAGCCAGCCATAACAGGATTAAGAATGCTGAGCGCATTATCACCAAGGAACTTGATGACATCAAACGCGGTGGCGGTGTCTTTGGCAGTTTTTGCAATGAAGGGAGCCAGCTGAGTTGTCCAGAGGATGGATGCTGCATCCAGGCGGTTGTGACCGTCATCACCCATGTGCAGGGCCTTGGAGAGGATCGCGCGAAGGTCGATACCACCAGCGGCCTCTATAGCAGCTTTTACAGTGGGTCCAAGGACTGATTCCATCCAGCGCAGCTTAGCGAGAACGTCGTCACTGTATGCACCCATGCGAAGCACTTTACCGCGACCTTCATTCAGGTTGCCAAAACACTTAATGTTGTGCGTCTGATTTTCAACAACATATACAAGCTGTGAGGGGGCGATCACGCCAGCCATAGGTCCTGTAGCCATATGATCATGGCAGGGTGAAAATTCGATTTTGCCTGATTTGAGCAGTTTTTCAGCTTCTTCAGCGGTTTTCGCTTTGCCTTCAAAGAGGCAGGCACCGATCATGGCACCTTTAATCGGGCCAGACATTCTTTCCCATGTGACCGGAGGACCAGCGTGTAGGAACATGTTTTCATGCATACCGGGAATCACATCCAGTGCTTTGGCCATGGTAGTGACAACCGGACGCGCTTCCATAAACCTTTCAACTGCATAAGCGTTTGCTTTCTCAATATCAACCATGTTTATTCCTCCAGGTAATAAAATTAGGTAACTGACTCTATTTCTTCACAGGTGCTTTCATCTTTTGCAGAATGTTCATCAACTTTTCGTTGCCACCCGCAGGGGGTTTCCATTCAACTTGAATGCAGGGAGCGCCCTGATCCTTAATGTTTGTATAGAAGGATTCCAGGCCAACGTTTATGCACGACAACGGTTTCTTTAAGTTTTCAAGATCGACAGGTTTACCAACGGCTTTTTCTTCAACGACATCACGTTCGGCGAGAGCGCGCATGATACGGCCAACGTAGCGGCAGACTACTTCGTTGCTGGTGTCAACAATCGCACCGGCAGCCTTGAGCTGCGCGATCTGGTCGTTAAGGTTCTGCGGATCTTCGTCAGTACCCGTGGCAACACACACAACTTCAAGGTGACGTCCGGCATTCTTGGCTTCCGCGATGCATTTGGCAATGGCCGGTGCAATCTCACTGGCCGGATTGGGATGAGAACCATAACCGATCACGACATCCAGCATGATCACTGCCACTTCAGGATCACGGGCTTCTTCATATAACCTGCGAATACGGAGTTCGTTATCCATCATCGGGTGCAGGCGGCCCTGGGTGAATTCATCTTCGCCAAGGTCGACAATGCAATTTTCCTGACTTACAAAAGCATCAGGAAGCTGGTTTTCTTTGTTGATTGGTGAATTTGCTAAAACTTTGGGCATATAACCGGCCAGGATGTGCTGGGCTTCGTAAGCCAGTGTGCCGCCTGAGAACAGACCGCGGAAGTATTTCTGTTCTTTGGTGAACTTCTTGATGGGCAGATCTTCGTCGCCGGTAAGTGTGGGGGGATTATTGGCCAGCTCAACAGCCAGGCGTGCCGCGTCATCGAGACCAGTTGCGAAGAAGAGGTTTCCATCGCGTGTGGTGGTAATGGGGCGGGCGATAAAGTTGACTACAACTGGTTTTCCGGCTTTACGTGCTTTTTTCAATACCTCTTCGGCAACTTTTGCCGCAGGTGGTTTGGAGGTAAGTACGATCACCTTGGTATCAGGGTCGCGGGCGAGAACGTCGAGACCCATGAGGAAGGTTATGGCGCCGACGCTTTCCTTGAGGTCGCGTCCACCGGTGCCGATACCGAAGGTGATACCGCTATTCAACTGGTGAATTCTGGAGGAAACTTGCTGTAGACCAGTTCCTGCAGCCGCAACAATTCCGATCGGCCCTTTGCGAACCTTGTTGGCAAACGCCATTCCGATACCATCTACGATAGCTGTACCGCAATCGGGGCCCATAACCAGTAAACCAAGTTCGCGGGCTTCCTTTTTGAGTTCGATCTCATTTTCAATTGAAACATTGTCGCTGAAAAGGTGAACATGTTTTCCCAGGCGCAGGCACTCGCGGGTAACTGCTGTTGCATAACGGCCAGCTACCGATACGATTACCCAACCGGCATCCGGGGCTGCCTCAACTGCTGATTCGATGGAACGCGGTCGATACTCGTCGCCTCCCTGTGATTTTCTGGCAGCCAGCAGGCTGTCAACCTGAGCTAACGCATCATCAGCAGCTTTTTCATTTTCTGCTTTAATCACGATCGCAAGTTCATCAGGCTTGGCTGCTTTGACTTCTGGGGTATCCAATCCGATATGGGCAAGTAACTCTTTGTTAGAGTCTGTACCCATTACAACACCGGTATCCAATACACCGGGCAACTCAGCCAGTGATCGCTGAAGCATCATCAGCTTGGCAGAGTCATAATACACACCACTTCGAATTTGAGTTTTATAAGTTGCCATCATCGCTCCTGAGAGATGAAATATATAGGTTGCCATTCAACCACGACACGGGCATCAGGGTTTATGTGCCCGCAATACCCGCATCAGCTTCATAATTGTTGAAACCATGTGCTTTTTCACTGTAATTTGATATTTTTTCAATGGGTTCCAGTGAATGAAGCAAACGGGCACATTTCACTATATCACGATTGAAATGGACGCGTCAAATAATCTTAATCTATTAATATTACTGACAAACAACATATCAAAAAAACCTCCTCTTTTACCAAGATGGCAAGGGAGAGGAGGCTAATTGACTCATGGTATCAGTGAATTACAGGTCAATAGTTTCAGGAACGCGGAAGACAGCGTTGGCTTTCTTGACTTCGGGTGAAACGTCGAAGCTCAGATCCTGACCGATAACTTCTTTGATGTAATTCTTGACACGTTTCTGCCAGTTTTCCTGATCCAGATAGAAGATCTTGGCGCCACCGAGTTCGTGCTGCATCTGGGGATACGGTTTGGTAGGCTGTGCCATTGAAAGGCCTGCCATTCTCCAACCGTTGTAGCTTTCGAAGGTGGACCACCACTCTTTGACTTTGAGCATTTCCATTGCGTAGTAGGTTTTGGCGTAGTACATCGGCCAGCCAAGGCGAGCCTTGCGGGAGAAGGTAAGTGTATGCAGGCTGACGGCTACGTTTTCATCCCAGACACGGCCGTTTGCGAAGCCTAGCCATTCACCATCAACGAGACCCATCAGGGTGAAGGGATCTTTTAGACGGTGGCGGATGAGAGCGAGAATTTCACCATAAACACGGACCCCAACGATATCATAGAAGTCTTTTTCAACTTTCATGACTTTCTCGAGGTAACCAAGCGCTGGTTTGATATCGCTTTCTTGAATGGAGCGGATATAAAGAATGCGGCCGTCTTTAAGGGTAATTTGGGCATCTGGCCAGGGCGGGAGATTCATCGGGGGTGCTTGAAGAATTGCTTCGATTTCGCGCACGTCGATTTTCATCTCTTCGGTAGAAACAGGGGTTGGGAGATCTACTTTCATTTCTAATCCTTTTCTAAAAGATGATATTTTTTACTGCAAAAAGAGTATAGCATTCGCAGATACCTAAGTCAATCAAACCTCATTCGAATGGAATAAATCGGGACTTATGTAATGTATAGGGGTATGTTATTAATCTCAATAATCGGGAACTTTGTTACCCATTAATTTAGCCCCGTTGGAATAATCTCAGGTTTTGATTCGATTAGCATTTTGAATAAACTGGATTATCAAAACGAATAGTCTTAAATGATTCTACGAAAGCCAGTAAAATGAAACCATGTTTCTAACTCTTTCCTCATTAACACTCACTAATAATTCACAAGAGAGGGTAAATGGACGATAGACAATATTTGTTGACGGTGTTTTTTAAACACGATCAATCCAAGAATCTGGATGAGATCCAGACGCTCCTGCGAGAGTCAGGATTCTGGAGGGATTTTCCTCCAGAGGGGATTGAGATTGTTTCGTGGTATGTCATGATGGGTATTGGCCACGTGGTAACGCTTTGCGTTCCATCTTCACGTCTGCGTGAATTGAATATGATCATCGAAAAGAAAGCCTGGAAAGCTTTTAGCACCGAGTTCTATGCCACCTACGATTTTGCTCCTTATTACCAACAATTTCATCAGGATTCCTTGAAACAATAACCTGAAATTAAAAGAAAGGCAGCCAAAGGCTGCCTTTTGTGGTCTTTATTGTGATGAAATCTTATCTTCCGTATTTTGCAAAGTGCGGTGCGAAGATGACTTCTGGGTCGGGGATGTTGGCGGGAATGGGATATGCCACCCAGGTCACATTCAAGAAGTGCTTGATGTTGATGTTTTCTGTGGTGATATTACCCCCCCAGGTTCCGCAACCCAGGGTCATGGTGAAGGGCATGCCGTTTTCCCAATCTCCACTGTTGCCAACGCTCTGAGCCTGCCTTACCATCATACGGCTTACCTTGGCTTTAAGAGCGAGTTCCATAATATGATCTTCATTAACAGAATGGATGCCGCAGGAGTGGCCATAACCGCTGAACCCCGTGATGTCAATCACCATTTGTACTGCCTTTTCGAAATCTTTGTATTTCCACAGTGTCAGAACCGGTGAGAGTTTTTCGGCTGAGAACATATCTTCGGGTCCGATATGTTCGCCCATTACCATGATGAATTTTGTACCTTCTGGAACGGTAATGCCGGCTTCAGCAGCTATTGTTTTTACACTCTTGCAAATGATCTTTCCGCTCAAGTGAGTTCCATCGGGCCACATGGCTGCTTTTAACTTGGCTCGGTCTTCACCGGTCACCAGGTATCCACCCTGTTTTTTCAATTCCACTAGAAGGTTATCGAAAACGCTTTCATGAATAATGATGTTGTTTTCAGCAGAGCAAGAGGTGGCATTGTCAAATGTTTTCCCCTTAAAAATCTTCATGGCAGTAGTGGGTAGATCGGCGGTTTCATCGACGATCACGGTTGCGTTACCGGCGCCAACGCCATATGCGGGTTTACCGCTGCTGTATGCAGGTTTGACCACGCCTGCGCCGCCTGTGGCTAATACCAGGTCAACTTTGCTCATTAATTCCTGTGAAAGGTCGAGTGTGGGTTCTTCAATGTATTGAACCAGATCCTCGGGAGCCCCAACTTTTTTCAGCCCTTTGCGCATTTCTTCACAGATGGTTGCACATGTCTTTTTGGCTTTCGGGTGAGGGGAAAAGATGATTGCGTTGCGGGCTTTGAGTGCCATTAAACCATTACAGGGCATTGTAGAAGAGGCGTTGGTCATGGGGGTTATGGCACCAATCACACCAACTGGTTTGGCAATCTTAACGAGACCGAGTTCAGGCACTCTTTCGATCACGCCTACGGTTTTTACGTCTTTCAGATCACGTAGCACACCGAGAGTCTTCTTCTGATGTTTCACAACCTTGTCTTCGTAGACACCCAGACCAGTTTCATCGACAGCAAGGCGGGCTACTGTTTCGGCAGTTTTGCGTTTATACGATTCCCAGCCGACGGATAACACCATTTCATCCACTTTTTCTTGCGGCCAATATTCGATCACTTTCTGAGCTTCTTTTGCCCGCTGTAACATCCTGTCTAACATCTCAGTCATTTTTCTACTCCATTCTTTTTGTTGATCTGTTTATTTTCCCATCACTACCTGGTAGCAGCTGCAAGGGATGATTCAAAAATATTCAAAGCTTCATCCATTTGCTCCTGGGTGACCACCAGCGGTGGAATCCAGCGAATTGTGTTATCCCAGGGTCCCGCAGTCAGCAGCATCATGTTGCGATCTGCACATTCGTGTTGCACTGCTTTTGTGGTCTTTTTGTCAGGGTTGCCACTGGCATCGCGGAATTCAGACCCGATCATCAGACCTCGTCCACGAACCTCAGCGATTTGAGGATACTTTTCTTGCAACCGTTTGAGTCCAGCAGTCAACTGGGCACCGCGTTCCTGGGCGTTTTCGATCATTTTTTCTTCTTTCATGGCCTGAATTGTTGCCACACCGGCTGCAGCCGCTACTGCATTTCCGCCATATGTTCCGCCGTGTGAACCCGGGATCCACTTTGCCATCAATTCCATACGGCTGATCACACCTGATATAGGCATACCTGAAGCCAACCCCTTAGCCACAGTTACCACATCTGGCTCGATGTCAAAATGCTGGTGACCGAACCACTTACCGGTGCGGCCAAAACCTGATTGCACTTCGTCTACAACCAAGAGTATATCGTTTTTTCGGGTAAATTCCCGCAGTCCCTTCATAAATGATACCGGGGGCACAACATATCCACCTTCGCCGAGGATTGGTTCAATGAAAACAGCCGCTGTTTCCTTTGCTGAAGTTTGAGTGGCAAGGAGCAGTTCCAGTTCATCGAGGCACCACTGGCCTGTCTTCTCATCATCCCAACCGTATCGCAGAGAATATGGATATGGCGCTACATAGACACCGGTCATAAGAGGAGAATATCCAACTTTGTAACTATTCTTGGAGGTGGTCATGGCCATGGTCGCATTGGTCCGCCCATGAAAACTACCCTGGAAGACGATCACATTTGGTTTTCCAGTAGCATGCCGAACGAGTTTCAGCGCTCCTTCTAATGCTTCTGCTCCGGAATTACTGAAGAAGTACCCGTCCAAAGATTCTGGCATGATGGTTCTTAACTCAGCAACAAGCTCAAGCATAGGTTTATGGGTTACCAGGTTAGCCTGACCGTGAATAAGCAATCCCGCCTGGTTGCGGATGGCTTCGACCACCCTGGGGTGGCAGTGACCGGTGTTGGTGACGCCAATACCGCAGGTGAAATCGAGGATTTTTCTGCCGTCAGTAGCGTAGAGATAACAACCTTCGGCGTGATCCACGATCACATCCGAGTAATGTGTCCATACTGGAGAGAGATGTTTAAAATTATCCTGATAATCGATCATACGAATCGTCCTTAATCTGAAGTGTTTTTATGCATCGATTCTCTATTGTAGTATTACATCCAAATTAATGTCATTGATTTCGGGTTGCTTGTTTATCAGTGACACAGAGTAAGCATTTCCATTAATGGGGCGAGGTTTGAGCAATAAGGTTTTTGGTATTCTTGCAACCATGTCTGTCAGTGACGATGAGATTGAAATGGACCCTCTTTACTAATAGAACCTAATGCGTCGAAAATAAATAAATCTCTTTCTTAAGAATCAGGTACAGTGAGTTCCCTGAAACCGATTTGCGTATTGAATGAACGACTTCTCGGCTCAGGGAACTCCACCTGTCTACAACGATTCGTCTTAAGCTGTTACCACTCCTTGATGCCCCATGGGAAGCCAAACTCGGCCATTAAATCCATGAATGGTACTGGATCGAAGAATTCGGGACCTTCCACGCCGGTGGCTTTCCATATACCTTTAGACAGCAGTTCCATGCCGATCACTGCGTTGAATGCGGTTTGGGTCACGACCACCTGGCAGCCGAACTTCTTCATGCTTTCTTTGTTATCGGCAACCTGGTAGAGATAGACATTCTTCTCTTTGCCATCCTTTTTGCCTTTGACCCAAGTTCCGGCGCAGGTTTTTCCTTCCATAAGAGGTCCGAGATGCGCCGGGTCAGGTAAACAAGCGGCCACAACGTCGCGAGGAGCAACCTCTACTTTACCCACCTTAATGGGTTCTTTGTTATCCAGCCCGAGTAGATGCAATGTTTTCAGAATGCCGATGAATTCGTCACCGAGACCATATTTGAAGGTTACGCGGTTGCACTTAATATAGCGCGGCACGAGTAGGACTTCTTCATGCTCTACATTCACACATTCCACCGGTCCGATCCCTTCTGGAAATTCGAAAACTTCCTTTTCAGAGAAGGGTTCCGTCGTGTACCACTTCTTGCCCTTTTCCCAGATGACTGGCGGATTCAAACATTCCTCGATCGTAGTCCAGATTGAAAAATTGGGGGCAAAATCGTAACCCTTTACGATGAGATTGGCTCCGTCACGAACGTTGACTTCATCGATTTCGTCGAACAGGTGTGTGGCGGCATACTTGGCAAAAACATCAGCCATGCCCGGTTCAACACCGAGACCCAGCAGCGCGAGAATACCCTTTTCCTTCCATTGTTTGGCGCGTTCGAATTGATAGTCTCCGAGTTTGATTCCGGTCTTCTTATACGGGGTTTTGGGATGCGGATGCGATAGGGTCATGGCCATATCCATGTAATTACATCCAACATTATAGGCTGCGTCAAATATGGCTTCATTAAAACTTGGATCGCAGGCGTTCATAATGAGGTCAACTTTATACTTTTTGGCCATCTTTTCGATCATTTCCTGTTTGCGCGCGTCGATAAATTCAACAGGGAACCGCACAGGATCTTTGATCTTTGCCTGGACTTCTTCAGCGCGTGCCTTGTTGTAATCAGCCAAAACCATCTTTTCCAGCCAGGGCCGCTTCGCTGCCATGACAGCAATTGCCTCACCAACGCCACCAACACCGACAAGCAGTACCTTCATATTTTCCTCCAGGGTTTAATGATAATGATCACCGGATTACTCAACTGTATCTAAAACATAAGGATCAACATCTGGAATGTCTTTCTTAACCCATTTGCGGATCGGGAAGTAAAGAATTGCACCGATCGCCATCGCAATTAATCCCCAACCAATAGCGCCCTGCCATCCGTAATCGAGTACCTGGCTGACAATTGCCAGCACAATGATGGTCAGCGGAGCGATGACGATGTAAATCAGCCCCCAGACACCGCCAGGGACGCGTTTTCGCGGCAGCTCAGGTCGTTTAATTCGTAGAGCAACGAGAGCAAATATCTCTGCCATTAAGACCAGCATATTCAGGAAGACATCGATGACCACCAGGTTCTGGAAGGCAGAAGTGGAAAATATCAGGTAAAACACACCACAGATCAGAATTGATACCCAGGGGGTACCGAATTTTGGATGGACTTTATTCAGCCAGGTAGGCATCATGCCGTCCTCTGCCATCGCGTATGGCACGCGGGTCCCTCCAAGTCCATTGCCAATAAACAACCCGATCATCGAGAAGATTGCAGAAATTCCGACGATTGCACCCAGGAAATATGAAAGCGGGCTGTCTTTACCGGCAACAGCATCTCCGATTCGGTGGGCGATGGTTGGAAATTCCCAGCCGGCATCGATGGAAGGATCGACACCCCAGCTCGTCATCTGTGCATCTGTGATCCCCTGTTCGTTCAGGATCGGTCCGATTCCGGCTCCAGTCTCGGCTTCTTCGATACCCCAGACCATGTATTGTCCATCGGTTCCGGCGCCGCCATACAAACCGGCGACGGTTGGAATGGAATACGAGAGGATGGCTGCAATCAGCACAAGCACCATCGCGCGCGGATAGGTTTTCTTAGGGTTCTTGATCTCATCACCGGCTGCGGTTGGAAGTTCCCATCCCATGAAATTCCACATAGCAACATAAATGCCCACGCTTAGAGCGCCCAACAAGTTCTGACCGTTCACTTCGACCCCTCCGGTAAGGAACGGAATGTCGGTGGGGGTTCCGTTAACGATCCAGGAATAGAAACCAAAGATCGACATGATCACCAGAGGAATGATCATCAGAAGCCCAAGCCAGCTTGCGGTGAGGCCTGATAGTTTGGCACCGCGCATGTTCAGCAATGAAATAACAATGATCAAAACCGCGGCTACCAGCCATGAAAGTAAGTCAGATGATACCTCCATGCCAAAGATGGTTGTGCCTTCTTCGAGCGCGGGGATAAAATAACTGAGATACCAGGCCGTCCATACGGGGTAGATGGAGACATCGACCCATGAGACGACCCAGTTCATCCAGCCTGACATGAACCCTGCGAAAGGCCCAAACGCCTGTTTGACCCAGTGGTAATATCCCCCTTCCACCGGCATCATGGATTGCATTTCACGCACCATAAGCATGTTGGGGATGCTGAACACCAGTGGCGTGATCACCATCAGGAGCAGCGCAAGCCCTGGACCCGATAGACCAACCATGGGTTCTGCACCAAACGCTCCCCCGCAGACTGTGAAATAGATCAGGCCAAAAAGAGGAAGGAGCGTCAGTTCTCTTTTGAGCTTTTTCTTTTCAGCCGCAACTAGCTTTCCCTTATCCATTTCTAGAGCCATAGAAATCTCCTTTTTAAACAGTATCAAGATTACTTGCAACGCTGCCAATCAAATCTGCAGCGAATGTTGCCTTGGTTCTAATACCGGTAAAGGATCTTCTACGCAATAAATTCGTTCAATAGGCTATTGCTTGTCTGAAACACAATATGAAGGGATATGCCAGATGTGGTCATCCTTGATTTTAATGGGCACAAAAGAGATATGAGTCTTTCTTACCCCGAGGATCTTGCCGACAACTTCGGTTACAAAATTAAAGAGCTCGCTATTGTCGTGAGCGAAAACCTGGATACTGATATCTGTATCTCCGGTTGAGTAAGCGATATAGCTCACGGATTCATAACTTGAGAGGGTTTTTGCTATATCCAGAACCTGGGCTGGCTCAACTTCAATGAAGACATCGGCGCATACGGTTAAACCAAGGGCAGCGGCATTGACGTTTCCACGAACCTGAATGACTTCATTCTTAATCAATCTATCAATTCGGTAGCGGACTGCGCGCTCGGAAATGTCGCCGATCTTTGCAGCGATTTTTGCACAGCTCATTCTACCGTCTTCAATGAGTAAATCTGAAATCTTTTTATCGATCGCGTCTATTTTTATCATGAATACCCTTTTTCATTTCCGAGATATACATATATTATAAATAAAATTTCCGAAAATACAATTATTTAGTCGTGATTAATCATTTTCTATAGCAATCATCAGTTATTGATCTTTTCCTCCTTTTCTGAAACGGAATTAAAACCACATGAATATAGCCCAAAAATTCCTACTTGACAACAGAACTCATTTTCGCAATAATATTTTTGTGGGGAAATACGGCAATTTATCCCCAAAATTCCTGTAATATCGGTATAAAACTTTATTGTAATGGGTGAAAACGGCAGTAATTCTGGCAAGTTGTGTTCCCTTTTAATCGATTCTTTTAAGAACCCATAACTGATTCAAGGAGGAGAAATGCCACAAGATTTACAGGATGCATTGTCTTATTCTGAACGATGGTTGGAACTCATCAAGAAACCAGAGGTCACCCAGGTTGAAGGAAAAGAGATCATTGAAGAGAGTAAGCAAAATTTTGCCGATTACTTCAACAAGAACTGGCTTGAATACCGCAAGTCTGTAACCGAAGCGGGTGATTGGGCTTGCGTCGAATGGAATGGCAGAGGCGCAATCTTTAAAGATATCCTCGGCCGCGAATATATCGATTGCCTGGGCGGTTATGGGATGATGGATCATGGCTGGAGTCATCCGGATGTTGTTGCCGCAGTTGCTGCTCAGCTGCAGCGGACGCCTATGCCCAGCCAGGAATTGATCGATCCACTGCGTGGTGTGCTGGCGCGTATGATGGCTGACATCACACCCGGAGACATTAAGTATTCATTCTTCTGCGCCAGTGGCACCGAAGCCATTGAGGGGGCGATCAAACTGGCAAAAATGTATACCAAGAAACCCGCATTCATCGTTGCCACGAAAGCGTTCCATGGTAAGACCATGGGCTCGCTTTCTATGATGGGTAAAGCCGATTACCGGCAGCCCCCCGGCCTGCTCTATGGAGGACCGGTCTATCACGTGCCCTATGGTGATGCAGCAGCGGTGGAACGGCAGCTTGATATTTGCGATCAGGTGGGTATCGGTGTAGCGGCTGTTCTGATGGAACCTATCCAGGGTGAAGCTGGTGCGATCGTTCCCCCCGATGATTTCTGGCCGCGCATTCGTAAGGCAACAAAAGACCACGGTGTGCTGCTGATCGCTGATGAAGTGCAGACTGGTTTAGGCCGCACCGGCAAGTTATGGGGTGTGGATCACTGGGATGTTAAACCTGACATTATTGCGCTAGCCAAATCACTGGGCGGCGGTGTGATGCCGATCAGCACCTTCTGTTCTACTGAAGAGATCTGGCAGTGCATGATGTACCCGAACCCGTTCATCCACACGACCACTACAGGCGGCGGAGCACTGGCCTGTTCGGCGGCTATTGCCTCGATCAATGTGGTATTAAAAGAAGATTTCCCGAAGCAAGCTGCTGAAAAAGGCGCGTACCTGATGCCAAAGCTTCAACTTCTGGCTCAGAAGTATTCCAATATTTACGACTATATTTCAGGTAAGGGCTTGCTCATTGGTCAGCATTTCAAGAATCCCGAAGTGGGGTACAAAGTAGCGGCAGGGTTGTTCAAACGAGGTGTACTGGTTGCTGGAACGCTGACCAGCGCTCACACCATTCGCATTGAACCGCCCATTGTTATTACTTATGAACAGATAGATCAGGTGTTGAACCGGTTGGAAGATACATTGAAAGAAGTTAATGCATCAATTTAAGTCCTCGCTTCATCTTTTATCCTAAGAATTAAGGAAGGGTCTGATGATACTCGAAGGTTACGATTATGCATGGCTAGTTTTTCTGTTCATTGCCATTTTCTTTGCCATCCGTCTGGTTGTGGGTATCTGGGCAGGAAAGAAAGTGGAAGACAACACCGATTACGTGGTTGCAGGTCGAAGGCTGCCGATTCACATGGCCGCGGCTTCGATCATGGCAACCTGGTTTGCCGCTGAGACCCTGATGGGGGCTTCTGAAACCGCTTATGACTACGGCTTTCAAGGGGTTGTGTTTGATCCCTTCGGCGCGTCAGCCTGTCTGTTCCTTTCAGGTTTCCTGTTTGTGCGTTTAATGCGCCGGGCGAAGTACCTCACCATTGTTGATTTCTTCGAACGCCGCTATAACAAACTGATGGTTATCCTGACCGTCATTGCCGAGTGTCTAACCTATTTCTCCTGGACAGCGGCACAGATTGTGGCGGGAGGGGCCATCGCACAGGGTATCTTTGGTCTGGATCCAACCTGGGGGATGGTGATCGTCATTACCATTGTTGCAGCCTATACCACAATGGGCGGTATGATGGCGGATACCTTGCTGGACTTCTTCCAGATGTTCCTCACCGCGATTGGCATAACCCTTGTGTTTGTATTCATGCTGAAAGCGGTTGGCGGGTTCCCCGGCCTGTTTGAAGGGGCAGGTTCTACTTATGTATCGGAACCATTTAAGCTGCTGCCTATCAAGGGTGAAGGTTACCTGGGGTATACCGGTCTGACAGGCTGGATGTACTGGCTGGCGGCATGGATGGCAATAGGTCTCGGCTCGGTTGCCACACAAGACTTGATGCAGCGATCAATGGCGGCCCGCAATCAGGCAACATCGGTCTACGGTTCATACTTTGCCGGTGTGCTTTACCTGTTCTTTGGAATCATGAGCCCGTTGATTGGTATCATGACCTATAAACTGCAGCCGGGTATGGAAGATATCAGTTATCTGCTGGTGCACGCAGCCATGACCCACATGCCTGCGATTCTGACGGCTATCTTCATTGCAGCGTTGGTTTCTGCCTTAATGAGCACTTCAGACAGTTCACTATTGGCTGGTGCTTCGGCTGTCACCGAAAACCTGATCCCGTTGCTCACCGGTAAGAAACTGGAAGGCAAGAAAGCGTTGTGGTGGACCCGTGGAATGGTGATCTTCAACGCAGCGGTGGGTCTCTCAATCGCCTTGTGGGCACAAACCATCTATGAACTTTCAGTGGTCGCCTGGACGCTACTGCTGGTAGGTCTGTTCACGCCCTTTGCATTGGGCATGTACTGGAAGAAGGCGAATTCTTGGGGCGCGAATGCGGCGTTCATCGGCGGTTTTGTAGTCTGGATTCTTGGAACGATTTTCTTCTTCAACACAGGCCTTGGCGGGCAATCTACCGCACTGGTTTGTGAATATACAGCAGATATGGGGGTTTACAGTGACGGCTGGTGGTGCGCTTTCTGGGATGCGGTTTACATTGCTTCCTTTGTGGCCTTCCTCTCAGCCATCATTCTGATGGTGGTGGTATCACTGGCAACACAGAAAGCGTGCCCTGCGAAGAAACTGGTGGATTACTATGGCGAACCCATCGATATGAAACCAAGACTCAATCTTGGAATTTTACCGATCAAGGATGCCTTCCGCAAGTTGAAACCAGAAGAAAAAGAGAATACCTGATTCAGATTGTGAAAATATGCTGATCATCGTACTTCGCCGAAGCGCACGTCATTGATCTCATATATAATGAATGGCGTCCAGAATCAACAATTCTGGACGCCATCAAATCCACGCTTTCCCTTATTCCATCAATGTGCTAATTGAAAAGGTATATCCATGGACGGTATCAATCTGACGGAATTAAAGTATCTGCTGTTAATTTTCGGCATCATTTTCCTTGCAATTTTCCTGGTGCGCAAGGCGGTAAAGAAAGTAAAAAACGAACAGGAAGCAAAAGGATCGAATCGAAAGAAACCGATTCCGGTTGAAAAGCCAAAATTGACTGAGGATCAATTCAATAGATCCTGGAAGAGCCTTTCTTATTTATTACTGCTTGCTGCGGCTGGTAACCTCTATATGGTTTATACCTCGCTGAGAAGTGCTTTGACATTGCCGAATGCGTGGGTGTGGTGGATCGATGCCATCTTCAGTCTGCTGGCTGCTGTTGCAGCTGTTATCCTCTGGCGCAAAAAAGAAAAACTCTGGGTTTACATCTATTTTATTTTCACCTGTATTCCTGTGTTTCTTTTTATGTCGATCCAGGGTACAAATTTTAAGGTGAGTGCGTTAATTCACCTTTTCCCGCTGGTGTTATTCTATTTTGTCCTTCAGCCGGTATGGAGCAATCTTAAAGATTAAGACCTGTGTGTAAGATTGAGACATCCCCCCGATGGTTGTGCCGGGGGATGTCTTTTTGTTAGTCAAATGATCTGGCTTACAGCTTCGCGGAATGCGCGGGTATGATAATCGATATCTTCTTCGGTGACATCGGGTGCGATCAATGCCATGTTGTGGAATGGTGTCATTAAGATTCCCCGGTTCATCGCGGCCAGGTGCATGTAGCGGTCTAATTCTGGGTCAACCGCAGCTTCTGCCTCCCCACCGTTGCGTGGAAGCTTCTCGCAGAACCAGTATTCTGCGCGGCACCCCAGGCGGTTAATCACCCATGGTAGATGGAACTCATCAATGATCTTTTTTACGCCGTCGGTAAACCGTATGGCAAGGGGAATGGTGTGAGCGAATGTTTTTTCGTTTAAAGTACTCTCGAGGGTGTAACGCATGGCTGCCAGAGAGAGGGCATTGCCTGCCAGAGTTCCGCCAATTCCTCCCACATCCGATTCATCCACTTTGATGCTCTTTGATACCTTTTCACCAACTTCTTCAGAAAGACCATAAACCGCAGCCGGCACACCGCTGCCGATGGTTTTTCCCACTGTAAGGATATCTGGTTCGAGGCCGGCCTCACCCGTATACCCGCCGGGTCCGGCGCACATGGTATGAGTTTCATCGATGACCAGCAGAGTGCCGAACTTTCGCGTAAGTTCGCGCAGGGCTTTGTGGAACCCGGGGTCTGGGTGGATGATGCCGATATTGGTCATCACCGGTTCTGCCAGAACGCAGGCCACATCTCCGGGCGCAAGCGCCTGCTCGAGAGCGGGGATGTTATTCCATGGAACGACCCTTGTCGTTAATACGGGGTTCACCTGCGGGCCAATCGCGCCAGGCCGCGGCCCCGGGATGCCGTCATTGATGGTGATGAAGGTCTCATCTACTGAGCCGTGATAACAGTAATCGAAAACCAGCACGTAAGGGCGTTTGGTGATGTGGCGGCAGAGTCTCAACACGAAGCGGTTGGCGTCGGTTGCAGTGAGCGTTGTTTGCCAGTATTTGAGTTTGAATCGGCGCTGCAATTCCTCTCCAACCCAAATGGCATCTTCAGTTGGCAGCATGAAGGTAATTCCTTTATCGAGCTGCTCCTTGATTTTTTGTATTGGCTCATTAGGTGAATGTCCCACCATTGCGCCGGTGTCACCCAGACAGAAATCCAGGAACTTTTTACCATCCGCGCAGGTGAAGGAGGCACCTTTGGCGTGGCTGACGAAAAGGGGGAATCCACCTGCCCAGCGCACCATCCAGTTCATGGGCACCCCGTCCAGCAGACAGCCTTTAGCACGTTCATAGAGAGCGTGGCATTTTGGATGTGCGGCTGCGAATTGATTCAACTCGTGCTGTAATGCCAGGTGAAGCTTGTTCCGGTCGATCGTGGTCATATCTTCCCTCTCCTTTAGACGATGGATTGACTAGATGAAATGATTATATATGACCAGTCAAGTTAACACCCCCATTTATTTAGACCATTGCAATACAAAAGAACACGAGTTTGTTAATTCGATAGTAACGGATTATTGATCCATGAATTGACGCTGGTAGAGATGAGCGTACAATCCGTTCTTGCCGATTAAATCAGTATGCGTTCCCTGTTCGGCGATCTGGCCATTGTCGATCACGTAGACCCAGTCTGCGTTGCGAACCGTGCTCAGGCGGTGTGCAATCACCACTGCCGTCCTGTCTTTAAGCAGGCGGGCAAGGGCTTCCTGGATCAGGATCTCGGTGATGGTATCAATATTTGCTGTGGCTTCATCTAAAATCAATATTCGTGGATCAGTCAGCAAAGCCCTGGCGATGCTAACCAGCTGCCTTTGTCCTTGCGAGAGGTTGACGCCACCTTCAAGAATACGGGTGTTATACCCGTCGGGTAAGCGGATGATAAACTCATGCGCGTTTGCCTTACGAGCAGCTTCTTCAATGGCTTCATCTGTGGCATCAGGCACACCATAACAAATATTCTCTCTGATCGTACGCGAGAACAGGAAGGGATCCTGAGAAATGATGCGCACCTGTTGACGCAAAGATTGCATGGTTACTGATCGAATATCTCTGTTGTCAATTAAAATTTTTCCACTGGTGACTTCATAGAAACGTGTGATCAGGTTGGCAATGGTCGTTTTGCCTGCCCCGGTAGGTCCTACGATAGCCACGGTCTTACCGGGTTCGATGATCAGATTGATGTCGTTTAAGACAATGGGCGTATCTGGCTGATATTGAAAGGTCACGTGGTCGAAGGTGATCTTTCCATTAATGTCTACCAATTCGTCGGCATCTGGTGCATCAGTGATTTCAAGCGGGGTATCGAGCAGCTTGAATACCTGCTCCCCGCCTGCCATGGCAGACTGAAAAGTGGTATACATACGGCTCAATTCCTGGATGGGCTGGAAAAAACGGGTGACGTAGTTCAGAAAGGCAACCAGCACGCCCAGGGTAACCGTCTCTTGCAGCACAAAATGACCGCCAAACCACAACACGATAACCGTGGCCAGCATTCCCAGAAACTCCACTGCAGGAAGGAATACGAATGACAGATTCATGGCACTAATATAAGCGTTGCGGTTTTCGCGGTTGATCTGTTCGAAACGAGTCTGCGAAGCTTCCTCCTGGGTGAACGCCTGGATGGCACGCATACCGTTAATATCTTCTGCCAGATCGCCCACAACGGCTGCAACCTTTGAGCGGGTTTCACGGAAGGCTTTACGCGCCTGGCGCGAAAACAGCCATGTGGCAAGAACCATGAGAGGTAAGACGATGAATGTCAGCAGAGCCAGCTTTGCATTCATGGAAAGCATGATGATGATGATGCCTACCAGTACCACCAGGTCACCCAGCAGAGTGATCACGCCCTGAGAAAGTAGTTCATTGATCTCTGCTACATCATTGATTACCCGTGATACGGTGACACCAACGATATGTCGGTCGTGGTAACCAGGCTGCAGCCGTTGAAGGTGATGGAAGAGGTCTCCTCGCAGGGTGGACAACACTTTTTGACCCACCCATGAGAGGATGTAACGCTGGGCTGAACTGACCATGAATAGAACAACATACGCCGCGGCGATCTGCAGGGCGATCATCAACAATCCATCTCTTCGCCCGGGGGTGATGTATTGATCGATGGCTATCTTGACCAGGTAAGGGGTTAATAAGGTCAGACCTGACTCGGCAAGGGTGAGAATAAATGCTGCCAGCATCTTCCATTGATGCGGGCGAAGGTAAGAGAGCATACGTGAAACCACTTTGCGGTTATAGATCTCGCCGCCCTGTTGATCGATGCTTCCGAAATCCTCGAGCGTGGAACGCGGCCCCATACCAAAGGTGGAAGAACCAATGGAGAAACTCATTGCCCTTCCTCCTGTTTCTTCAACTGCTGGTTGTAGATTCCTCGATAGAGGTGAGATGTGGTGATTAATTCTTCGTGCGTACCCTGTGCCATAATCCGCCCTGATTCGAGAACGAAGATCACATCTGCATCTTTCACGGTGCTCAAACGGTGTGCAATAACAAATGTGGTGCGGCCTCTGGTGAGCTGAGCAAATGCTTCCTGGATTAAATGCTCAGTTTCGGTATCCACCGAAGCTGTGGCGTCATCCAGGATCAGAATCCGCGGGTTGAGAAGCAGCGCCCTGGCGATCGCCAGGCGCTGTTTCTGCCCTCCAGAAAGGGTAACCCCGCGCTCTCCGACGCGGGTATCATACCCTTGCGGATTCTGCATGATGAAGTCGTGGGCCTGGGCTGCCCGGGCAGCATTGATGATATCTTCTTCGCTGGCATTCTTTGATCCAAAGGCAATGTTTTCGCGGATTGTGGCTGCAAACAATGTTGTTTCCTGCAGTACGATTCCAATCTGGCTGCGCAGAGATTTTAAGGTGACATCCCTGATATCCATTTCATCGATCAGGATACGCCCAACAGTGGGATCATAAAAACGTGGAATCAGGTTTATGATGGATGATTTGCCGGAACCAGTAGACCCCAGCAGCGCAACCTTCTGGCCTGGCTGCACTTCAAAAGACACATCCTTGAGGATCTTGTTTTTTCCGTAACTAAACGAAACATTTTCAAAACGAACCCGTCCTTTAATTTTTCGCATCGGTCTTGCGTTTGGACTATCCCTCACATCCGAAACTGCATCCAGCACATCGAAGATGCGCTCTGAAGCCGCTCCGGCTATGGCAACCGCGGGGATGATCATTCCCAGGCGGCGGATGGGATCGATCAACTGGCCCAGGTAACTGATAAATGCCACTACCTCACCAATGGTCAGGTTTCCATCGATGACCTGGCTGCCGCCATACAAGACGATCGCGACCGTTCCCAGGTTGGCGATGAGGAAGAGCAGTGGAACGTTTACAGCCTGCATACGTGCAGATCGATTCGAGAGGTTGAACCAAAGATCATTTTCCTTTTGGAACCGGGAAATTTCAGCTTCCTCCTGTGTGAACGCTTTTACCACGCGGTTACCGCGTAAGTTTTGTTCCACTGCGGTGGTCAGAATTGCCAGTTGTTTTTGTACTTTTAACGATAGTGGACGAAATCGAATGCCGAAGCGGATTGCTTGAAAGACCAGGGGTGGAATGGTTATCAGGATCAGCAGGGCAAGTCTGTAATCCATGGTGAGCATGATCACCAGATTAACAATCAACAGCAAAACCGCTTCTAGGATGCGTAGGGTTGCCCGACCGGTGAGAAAACGGACCCGTTCCACGTCTTGAATGGCACGCGAAAGAAGTTCACCGGTTTCGGATTGGTCGTGAAATGAAAAGGACAGGTGGGTTAGCTTCTTTTGGAGTTCGTTGCGGAGGTCAAAGGCAACATTTTGTGAGGCAACCTCGCTCCATTTTCCCTGAAAATAATTCAAAACACCTTTCAATAGGGTCAGGCCAAGCAATGCCATCACAGACCAGCCCAACACCTTTAGGTTCTTTCCTTCGATTCCGGTGTCGATGATCCAGCGCGTAAACTGGGGAATGAGTGCATTGAGTGCGAGTATGCCGAAGAGGGATAAGTAAGCCCCGGCCGTTTGTTTCCAGTAGGGAACCAGGTAGCCATAAACCCTTTGCAGAACCTTCAGCAAAGGAGTGGCAGGTTTTGGTAGTGGAACGTAGTGTTCTGTGAAATGGGCTGCAGGCACTTGATCACTTACTCCGACAATCCCTAGAATACTACAATTTGCTTGAATGTACTAAGCGGCACAATGATTGTCGAATGTCACAAAAAACTTATCCAATTGTTACAGGCTAACTTTCTGTCCTGTCAGCGCGGCGGCAACAGACATTGAACTGCTCTGTGAGTGAAATTTCTCCAGTACCATATGGTAATGATGCAGATCCCACAGTTCTTCGGGTCCACGGCCGATCTCATGCATGTGGGTGATGACAAGGCGTTTGGGGTTTAGCCGGGTGAAGAATTGAACAAATGCGTCAATAAAGGGAGGAGTTTGATCAAGAGCGCAGCCTTTACCCAGCCATAAATGCGCGAAGGAACCATCCAGTTGCCCCAAAGCGGGAAGCTGCGAAAAGTCATAATTCCGAATATCACCCGGGAAAAGCCAGCGTTTATGGTTGAATTCTGCCAGGTATCCTAATTCAGGTACACCGTAGATTTCCCTCATGTGCAGTCCATTAAAGGGAGTGAGTGTCAGCCCCCGAAACTGAATCGGGATTCCTGGCCGGGCGGTGATGATCCTTTCTTGTGGCAATGAGACGTTATCGAGAACGACTTCAAGCATGAATTCTGGAATGACCCATTGAATCGGTAGATTCTGAAGGGCGCGGAGCAGGGGAAGATCGAGGTGGTCATTGTGACTGTGTGAGAGAACGATCATCTCCAGGGCTGAAAGATCACCAGCGAGATCAAGATCATGTTCTGATTGAATGCGGTGCATCAGGCAATAGGGATCGATCGCCCAGCGCACACCTGCAGTACGCAGAAGGTAATTTGCAGCGTAGATCATCCAGGCGGCATCTTCATTTTCCTGCGAACGCCATTCGCGGGTGAACTTGCGCCAGAGAGAGGGGTATTCTTCTCTGGCGCGGTCAATCAATTTAGGCATAGAGATTATTGTGAGATCAAGTTCAGGATTAAGCATAATATTTTTTGATGAAGGCTTCCACTTCACTTACAGGGCGATTAAAGGGTCCAACATGTTCCACTTTTAAACTGGTCACGGCGGCCGCCCATTTTCCGGCTTCAATAGGGGGAAGGCTCAAACGCTTGGTGACATAAGTGCCAACGCAGGTGTCTCCGCGTCCGCTGCGTCCAGCCATCGAGGTGGCGTGGAATGGATAATGATAGCAATTACCCTCTGCATAAATCAATACGCCCTCGCTGTGCGTAAGAACAATCTCCTTTGGTCCGAGAGCTGCGTAAAACCGGGCTGCTTTTTCAATGTCCGTTTCACCGGTCAGGTATTCAGCCTCCACAGCATCAGATTTGAGGATATCCAGATTTCTCAATACTTCTGGCATTTCATTCCAGGGTTCATAAACGAGGGTCTGATCGCGAACCACACGCACGAACCCCTGCACATCGGCAGAAAGGATGACATTTCTTCGTTTTCGAATATGTGAAAAGAATTCCGGTTCAACTTCACCGCGCAGGGACGGGCTGACCACGATGGCGCGTGATTCCAATCCATCCAGGTGTTCAGGTTTGATGGTGCCGGCAATTCCTTTCACAGATAAGGTGCGTTTGTCTACATCATGGGTCTTATATTCCAGTGTCATTAATGTGGAGGAGGGAGAATAGAATGGATAGCAATCAATTCCGTCTGCTTGAATATTTACCACCACGCGTTCATCTTCCCGAGAGAGCCGGGTGACCACTGCGGCTTTGATTCCCAGTCTAAATCCAGCGTGAGCCGCATAGTTCATCCCCCCTCCATCGACATAATGAGTGCCGTCTGGCGTGATAATGGTGTCTTTGGTGTAATTACCTGCAAAAATGATATCGTATCGTTTCGATGAGGTCGTCATGAAAAATTCCGTTCTAAAAGAGTTGAATTAAGTGAGGGATACCCCTGCTTATAATCCAATAAATGCCAGCTGCGAGCAGAGCTGTTGAAGGGATAGTAAATAGCCAGGCGGAAGCGATATCACCTGCCACCCCCCAACGGACCTTACTCATGCGTTCAGCTGCTCCAACCCCCATGATCGCTGTGCTCACCACCTGGGTGGTACTTACGGGGCCGCCCAGCAGGGATGCAGTTAAGATCACCACTGCCGATGTGATCTGTGAGGTAAAACCATGCACCGGACGGATCTTGTAGAATTTCGAACCCAGGGTGCGAATTAATTGCCATCCCCCAATGGATGTTCCTAGTGCAATGGCTCCAGCGCAAATAACGATGACCCAGAAGGGAACTTTGAAAGTTGGAATTAGTCCACTGATTAGTAGACCGAGAGTGATGATGCCCATCGTCTTTTGGGCATCATTCGTACCGTGACTAAGTGCCAACCCAATAGAGGTGACGACCTGCATTTTCTTAAATAATCCGTTAACGCGAGGGGTTGCATTCCAGCATAAGAGGTAGATAAGGTTGGCAATGATAACTCCAGCGATGAACCCGATGATTGGCGAGGCAAAAAGAGAGATCAAGACCTTCCAAACACCAGCCATCTTAATTGCACCAGCGCCAGCGCCTATGATCACTGCACCGATGATCCCACCGATGAGCGCATGCGATGAACTGCTGGGAATTCCGAGTAACCAGGTCATGATGTTCCAGAGGATCGCGCTTGAAAGGGCAGCAATGATCACCATCATGTTTAAATATTGCGAATCGACAATTTCATGACCAATGGTATTGGCAACCGCGACGCCAAAAATAAACGGTCCGCAGAATTCCGCGATGGCAGTGATCGCCAGGGCAGCCCGGGGTTGGATAGCGCGCGAAGAGATCATAGTTGCCACGATATTTGAGGAATCGTGGACGCCGTTTAGAAAATCAAAAGCAATAGCAAGAACAATCAAGATAATGAGAAGTGGCGTCATATAGTACCTTAGGTTGTTTTGACAACGATGTCAGCCAGAGCATTGGCAGCTTCATCTCCACGGTCGGCTGCGTTACTTAAGTGCCTGTATACTTCGCGCAGTTTTAGCATGAGCACCAGTTGTTTCACATCATCGGTTTCAACGAACATGGCTGCCAGTGCTTCTCTATAAACATCTTCGACCTTATTCTCGAGAGCTTTCGCCCGCTGGGCATGTTCGGCAGCAACACCAGGGTGATCTTGCAGCCGTTCCACACCTTTTAAAATTTCAAAAGTGGCGTCGCGCAGCAGAGAACAGATACGCACCATGTAATTAGTAGGATGAATCTTGAAAATCTCGATTTCTATCATTGTGCTGTAGGCGTAATCCAGCACGTCATCTACTGCACGCGAAAGCGCAAAAATATCTTCCCTGTCGAATGGGGTGATAAAGGTGCGATTAAGTTCGTCGATTAGAATGCGGCGTGATTCATCGGCTTCTTTTTCTTTGGCGGTCAGTTTTGAGGCCAATTCAGGGTTGGGGTCCAAAAGGTAGGCTTTGAGGAAATCCATGCCTTCGAGTGTGATGGACGCTTGTTCGTGGATCAAGTTAATGAATACATTGCGGCGTTTCTTAAAGATCTTGAACATGCTTCTTACCTCCTGCTTTTATTTAAAGTCTTGCAACGCAACCTGCATCGGCTAAGACTTCCATTCCTTGACGGATTTCGTCGAGTGTTAATTCTGGGGCAACCTCGAGTGTACGGTATGCGGTCGAAGGTAAATACCTGGCAATTAATTTAAAATCCACATCACCAACACCTGGCTGCAGATGATCCATGATTCCCTGCACATCATGAAGATGGGTGCCGATGATTCTATTACCAAAGCGTTTGAGCCATTCTTCATGTTCACAGATTCCCAGAGCGCTCAACGTTTGTGCGTGACCGCTGTCGTATTGGAACCCAAACCAGCTTTCAGTACAGAGATTCATCAGTTCTTCCATTTCTTCAAGGATGGGAATATCGTAATAGCGGTATCGGTTTTCCAAACCGATACACAAACCGCTAGGTCTTGCATACTCAATGATCTCACTGATACTTTTCAATACCTGGTCAAAATGCGGCCTTGCCACCTCTGACCTATGCACGACCATCTCTAATTTTAGTGTTTCATATTCCGGGGTGTTTTTCAATCCCTTTCGATACATTTCTCGCAGTTTGCGGTCTCTAGAACGGTCTGTTACGATCATTCCAGGGTGAATGATAACAGTTTTTGCCCCCAGACTATAAGCAGTATCGATTGAAGCCTTGACGATATCTACCCCCTTGATTCGTCGCGCTTCATCGAGTGAAGATACCTGAAAATCATTGACTTTGAAATCGTCCATGGTAAAGACTGCGGGGCATGGGTCATGCACAGATGAAATATAAAATTTATTCCTGTCCCATTCTTCGTAGAGAGCAGGTACGACTTTGTGGTTTAATTCGAAACGGCCAAAACCGGCTTCACGTGCCATAGAGAAGGTCTTGTTGAAAGGTATTTTCTGATCAACTCCCCACATGGTTGATAGAGCTGCGTCATACATCACGTAAGTTTTTTCGGCTGGTGAAGATTCTGGCACGGTTTGTTTCACGCCAGGATAGATTGAGAGGAGGTCGCTCAGACGTCTAATGGAATGATCAGGTTTTAAGATCAGATGGGTGTCTTTTTCGGGCTGATAATCATCTGGATCAAATTCGTCATCAAAGTAGCCCTGGGCATTAATGATCACAACCTCGCCATAATTTGACTGACGCGCTCCGAGCAGATCTCTTGAGAGGCGGTCTCCGACATAAGCACATTCCCACGGCTTCACTTCTGCGCGGCGGGCGGCTTCCAGGAATAGCGAGGGGTGTGGTTTGCGTCTGCCAAAAACTGCAGACAGGATGACACAAGAAAAAAGGTCGGTAAGGTTGTTTTCTGCTAATATTTGATGTGCTTCTACTGAAGAAGTGGTGTTACTGATGATACCTAATTTATATCCACGCTGCGAGAGTTCGCGTATGGTATCGGCCATGTCTGGCAACAAGTGCTTGATATGTGATTCACGCCACAGCTGGTTGATTTTCACGGCATTTTCTTGGATGAATGATTTAGGATACTCGGGCAGCAAGAAACGCGACCAAAGTTCTGCTTCAGAAAGTTCCAAATATGCGGGTTTGCTCCATTTACGATAAGCTTTTTCTCCCCTGCGAATACGGGCAGTAAACTCATCGACAGAGCTTTTCTCACCAAGAAAGGCAATTAATTCTTCGATCTTGTGAGCATCGCGGTTGTGCTTATCATCCGAAATGCGAAGGGTACCGCCAATATCAAAAAAAATGGCTTTAATGGTTGGTTCCATGTTCACTCGTTTCTACTGGGAAAAGGATTATGCTGATAATAAAGGCACCTCTAAAAGGTCTTTAAAGTCTTCAATGTAAGCGTCAGCAATCGCATTCTTCTCGTAATTAAAGGCGATGGTTTTCAATCCAACCGCGCGAGCTCCTTCGAGTTCGTATGCTTTGTGCCCAACAAAAACAGCCTCACCAGGTTTCACTCCTGTCTGCCGGATGGCTTCTTCATACATTAACCGGTTGGGTTTTCTAACTCCAATCTCCTTCGAACTGATCACCACGTCCCATACCTGCCCAAACCCATATTGATCAAACCAGTTTAGTTTTCTGGTAAAAGGCATGGCTGTATCTGTGATAATCCCCAGGATATATCCTTTCTGTTTAAGTTTTTTTATTGTATCCGGTACTCCGTCAAAAATGGCAACGGTATCGTCATCTTTACTGATTGCCGCTATTCCTTCCCGGATTTCTTGTGGATCCTCAATGCCATATAAACGGATTACCTTTTCATAATAAACATGGCGTTTGATCTGACCTGAAAAAGCCAGATCTTTCAGCCTTGCCCTTTCCAATTCAAAATTTGGCGCAGGGTTGAGCTTTTTTCCAACCAGAAAACTTTTAAGATGCTTATCTCTTTCAGGCCGATGATAGAGAATGTCGCCGGCATCAAAAAAGATTGCTTTGATTGGATTCTTTATAGTAGAGCGAGTAGATTGTTCGCTTTGCAGCAAATCGGCTCTCAAGATGGGCAGTAGTTCTATCATAGAATGAATGACCGCATCAGGAACTGCGCCTTCATCTTTTTCTCCATCATCATAGGCGTGCCGGATCTGTAAAGCTAATCTAAAACCTGCTCTACGGGCACCCAAAACGTCACGGTTGATTTTATCGCCAATGTATGCACAGGCACCGGTGGGCAGGTTGGCGAGTCTGGCTGCCTGATAAAAAATGGAAGGGTCGGGTTTACGACGGCCATATTGAGAAGAAAGTACGATGGGGTTAAAGTATTGTGATATACCGTAATTTTCTAAAGTTCGGGGTACCTGGGTGAGGCTCTGGGTATTGCTGATACAGCCGATTTTCAAACCCATCTGGTGAATCGCTTCTAGCACCTCGGGTAACTCGGGTCGAAGTTCTCGAATGTAAAATTTGGTTTCGTAAATAAAAGACAATTCTTCAGAGATGTTTTTCAAAGCAGTCAGATCGACCGATATATCTTTGAAAACATATTTTGACCAAATATCAAATGTCGTCAGTTCAATTTGCGACGAAAAATTCCATTGGCGGTAAGCAGCGATCCCCGCAGTGATTAGATCGGTTAATTCTCTATCATCCTTATGCAGGTTAATCCCTGCGTTTTCCAGACATTCACGAAAATAGTGTACCTGGTTCAGACGATATTCCCTGGTAAATCGGAAGCTCTCAATTGTTCCACCGACGTCAAAGAATATCGCTTTTAGCTCCATCATATACTCCGATAAAAAAGATAATTACTCTCAACAGGTTTCTAATAAAAGGATTTTTGATTGGTTTTTCAGGCACGGAATCAAAAGAATCCGTGCCTGAACTTTCGATGTTTATTAATCGATTATTCTCCGAGGTTGAGCAGGTAGAAATCACGTGCCTCAACCAGATGGTCGTAGGCATATTGCTCTGCGATCAACCAGGTCATGGTCTGAATTTCTTCGAGAGTCTTCTGACCTTCAGGAACCACATAGGTTGAATCGGGGAAGTATGTGCCAAACTTCGCCCAAGGTTCGCGGCCTTCTTCACTGGAGATGTATTTGATCCATAGCTTCGCAGCGTTGGGGTGAGGTGCCTGGTTGAGAATTCCCAGGTAACTCTGGCTCTGAATACCAACGATTGGGGTCATCCCCCAGCAGGGTTCGAAGACCAGATTGCCCTCCAATACGTCAGGATAGTTGGAATACGATCCAAGAGCCATGTAGCTCTCGGTCATGCCCGGGGTCGCAAAAGCCGAGTCAACTTCGTCTCCACCTGATTCGGGGATGGGGCCGTTCTGTGCAAATCGTTTTAGCCATAACCAGCCGGCATCAGGAGTATCTTCATCCAAAACAGGTTCGCTTCCGTATAATTCGACATAAGCGGCTTTCATTTCATCAGGATGGGCGGCAATGGTGATCAATTTACTGAGGGTAGAAGCATCATTCAAAGGATCTTCGATGAAAATCTTGCCCTTCCATTCTGGCTGGGTGAGCTCCCAGATGTTGCTGATCGGGCAGGTGTCGTTGAGTTCTGAGTTGTACGCCCAAACGCTGGTTCCAAGGCGGCTCATCAGCAAGGGCTGGGTGTATTCTTCAGGGGTGACTGCTGCGGCACTATCGGGCACAAAGCGCCAGACATACTTCTTCGGCAGAACATTGCCAACGAGTTCTGCGCCACCGCTGCTCGCCCAGACATCACCGGTAAAGGCGCCGGCTTTTTGTTCTTCAACAGTCTTCAGCAGAACGTCGTCTCCACCCAGGTCGAATGCCTGGACCTTGATCTCAGGATATTTCTCCATAAAGCCTTCAGCGGCCTTTTCCACTTTAGAGGAGTTGGCATAAACGAGGAGTTCTCCTTCTGCTTTAGCAGCAGCTTCAATGGCAGCCCAGTCTTGCACGCCCGTATCATATGGGCCAAGCTGGTTTACTTTCAGCCATTCTTCCTGGGCTGAAAGAGGGGCTTCTGTTGCTGCCGCGGGGGCTTCTGTGCCTGCTGGAACTTCAGGCACTGAAGCGGGGGCTTCTGTAGCCTGTGCACAGGCGGCCAGGAAGCTGATCATGAGAATGATTGTTACAAATCTTAGTAACGCTTTCATTTACCTTCCTCCTTTTAGAATATTTAATCCATTTTATTGATTGTGAAATCATTCCGATTGATGTTTTCCGTTTTCTCCTCCTTTTTTCCAGAGCCCCTTAATCCTGGAAAATCGAGTCGGGCCGTTAATGGGTAATCAAATTCCCAGTGGCCTTATCGTACAAGTTGATGGCGTCTTTATTAAAGGTTAACCAGATCTTTTGATCCATCTGGAGTTTACTAACGCCGATTTCTTTTATTGTCAGTTCAGTATCGCCTTTACGTGCGATGATCGTAGTGTCAGCGCCTGTGGGGAGAACTGAATAAGTGATAAATTCAACACCGCCATCAATTGCATGGGTGCTCACGCTGATATCTTCAGGTCGGATTCCAACCACCACGTCACCGGTGTGAGAAAAAGTGAAAACGGGTACGTTGAATTTTCCCAGGTCTACCAGGTCAGGTCCTGTAATCCAGCCCTCTAGAAGATTAACCTTTGGATTGCCGATAAAATCAGCCACAAAGAGGTTTGCAGGGAAGTGGTACACCTTATCTGGTGTATCCATCTGTTGAATCACACCCTCTTTCATAACAGCGATGTTGGATGACATCGTCATGGCTTCCAGTTGATCGTGGGTTACGTAGACGGTGGTGGCATCGGAGATATGATGCAGGCGTTTTAGCTCTGTGCGCATATCCATGCGCAGGCGGGCATCAAGATTGGAGAGGGGTTCGTCCATCAAGAATACCCGGGGACGATAAGCCAGCATTCGGGCGAGCGCGATACGCTGCTGCTGTCCGCCGCTCATTTCACGCGGGTATCGATCCTCATAGCCGCTCATCTTTACCTCAGCCAGAGCCTCGGTAACGCGTTTCTTCATTTCTTCTTTGGAGAGTTTCTGAATCTCGAGCGCAAAAGTCATATTCTTGTACACTGTCATGTGCGGCCACAAGGCGTAGTTTTGAAACACGAGTCCAAGGTCGCGCTGTCCGGAAGGGATTGAAACCCCTTTCACGTGCGAATAGACGAGTTTATCGCCGATGTAAATCTCACCTTCATCAGGATCTTCAAGACCAGAGATACATCGCAACAGGGTGGTTTTTCCGCAGCCTGATGGGCCCAGCAGGGTAAGAAAGGTCTTCGGTTCGATGGTAAGCGAAACATCGTTGACTGCGATGACATTTCCGAATTTTTTGGTAAGGTTTTTAATCACAATCGTGGTTTCCATGTTCTCCTCTTTCTACATTCCCAGCCCTTTTTTCAGGCTGCCACCGCGGAAACGGCTGATGATGAAATTTCCAATCAATACCAGGAAGATGAGTATCAGAATGACAGCATCGGCCTGCTGTTCGTTACCATTTTCGATATAACGCATGGTCATACTGGCGAGCACAGCGGTTGTGGGCGTAACCAGCAAAATGATTAATGACAACTCGCGCATGGTTGAGATGAAGTTAAGCAGAAATCCAGATACGAATCCTGTGCTGGTGAGCGGGAAGATGATGCGGACAAATCGCCTCCAGGGAGATGCGCCGGCAATGGCAGCTGCTTCTTCGAGCTCTTTTCCCACCTGCAACATAGCAGAGACACCGGTTCGAGCGGAAAAAGGCAGGTGTTTAGCCACGGATACGATCACTAAAAGGGCAAAGGTACCGTAGAGAGGTGGAATGGGACCGACAGGTTTGGTAAACATGGAAATATATACTGCGCCAAACGCAATGCCTGGAATGACATACGGGATGAAGGCCATCTGTTCCACTAATTTTGACAGCCGCGTCCCCCGGCCTTTAACAATCGCGTATCCTAAGATGACTCCAAGAATTGAGGTAAAGAGCGCTGTGAGCAGCGATAACCGGATAGAGTTCCATGCTCCAAGGTAAATCTTGGGGTTGCGCAAGACACCAGGCTCACCGTTATTGATCGAAATATCGCCCTTTCCGATCCAGTGTGCCAGGGTGAAATTGCTTAGACTGAAGTCACCTGTGCGCAGCATAAAAGTGCTGTAAAGCAATACCACCAGCGGCAGGATGGCGATGAGGAATTGGAAGACCACTACCATGCCGGTTAATAGACCTTTGAAATTGCGTAATTTTACCTTTTGTGACATAAAACCGCGGCCGCCGATCGTTTCATAACTCTTGCGCGTGCCAACTAGTTTTTGATTGATCATGATGGTCGTCATGGCAAAGAGGATCAAAATGATCGCCAGTACAAACCCGTCTCCATAGTTGCCAATGCCCGTATTGGATCGCAGCATCGTCGAAAGGGTATAATACTTCACCGGTACACCCAGAACGTTCGGACCGCCAAAGGTGCCCATGGTTTTCGAAAAGGTCATAATAAAACCTGAAGCGATCGCTGGAACCACAAGCGGGAATGTGATCTTGCGCATGATGCGCCAGCGTCCTGCTCCTGCCAGTTCTCCGGCTTCTTCCAGAGAGGAGTCAATGGACAGAAGTGCTGCTGAGACAAAGAGGAAGAAGAAGGTATAGTAATGTAAACCGCTGCTGACGATGATGGGGATGGGGCCGTAAGCAAGCCAATCTGGAGGGGGAGTACCCAGGATATACTCCAGCAGCCCGGGGGTTCCACCCGTGGTTCGATTTTTAAAAATAACCGTCCAGGCCATCGCGATCGTCCATGAAGGCATGATATAAGGGATTGTCGCCAGCATATGGATAGTATTCCTGCCGGGCATGTCGGTGCGTACGACCATCCAGGCCATCAACCCGCCAATCACAAGGGCAAACATCGTAGCGCCAAGAGAGACCACGATCGAGTGTACCAATGGCTCGTAGGTCATGATCTTGGCGATCTTACTGGTGAGCATTCGCACCCAGTGATACCAGGTGAAATCTCCCACTTCCGAATCTTTGAGAACGCGTAGGTCGATATCCTGAACGGTAATGGTGGTCATGATCATTCGATAAAGCGGAATGATGACCAAGTAGATCATAACAGCCAGCATAATGATCGACAAAATTACGTGGGGAGTGGTCAGCCATCGCAAGAACCTGCGCATGACCGCCGTCCATTTCTCTGAAGCGGATAACCTTGAATTGGATATTACTGCCATCTGTTTTCACCTCTTTCTGCTATTCGTAAAGGCTGCAACGGAGCTTAAACAGCTATGGTTTGGAGAAAGGTTTAGCGGTACAAACGGACGCGTTAATCACCATTCGAATTCAATAATTTCAACTGTTCGCGCAGAGAATCCAGTTTATCGAGGATTGGCATGATATTAGCCTGTTCTTCACTTGCGATTGAAAGCAGCAGGGCATTGATCACGGTCATTGGCACAACAAGAGAATGAAATTCACCTACCGGTCCGCGACGCGCAGCCAGAATGACGTCTGCGCTTTCTCCAAGAAGCACATCCAGAGTGTCGGTAAGCATAATGATCGGGCAGCCAATCTTCTTGCCATAATCGAGAACGAGCCTTAATGCCGGGTTCTGATCAAAGAAACAAATCACAAACAAAAGATCGTTTTGATTTAAAAGTAGCAGTGGTTCTAATAGTTCGCGGCCTGCAGTTTTGAGCGGAATTACATGCTTGCCGAAACGGTGTAATCTGATTTCCATCAGATCGACAAGGGATATCGAAGGACCCAGTCCAAAAACAAAAATGCGCTGGTGCTCACGAAGCATATCGACGGCTCTTTTCAGTGCCTTTCGATCAATGGATTCTAATGCCTGGGTAAGGTAATCGATTTCTGTTGCTGTTGTGCGTTCGAAAACATCACCACCTTCGCGCAATTCATTGAGCCGGCCCCGCAGGCGAGTGGAATGGGTGACGCGCTGGCGGAAGTTTTGTTGAAGCACCGAGCGCATGGCAGGATAACTGCTGAACCCTAGTGTACGGGCAAACCGAACCAGGGTAGCTTCACTCAGGTCCAATCGTTTAGCAATTTCACCAGCAGAGAGGAAAGCCGACTCTTCCTGATTTTTTCTCAGAAAATTAGCGATGCGTTTTTCACTTTTGGTCAGATGATTGAATTGCTCGCTGATCAACAGGCTGAAATCAATGTTTTTAGGAATTTTTTCATCACTCATCTTTTAGCTCTGGATATTCAATTTTTGAAAGAGGGAAAACAGCAGGAAATAAAAAGATGCAATATTACTTGCATTTGAAACAGTATACAGCAAATAAAATACAGATGCAAGAATAATTGCAAAATTGTGACTTTTCATAAGATTACCGGGTCTGTTCTCATAATTCCAAAACCTGAAGGATTTCAGGAGTGAGCCAGATGGCTGCGTTTGTTGTATCAACAACCATGTCGCACAGCATCATTTGCGGCCGATAGATCTCCTCAGCCATGATGAATTGTTCTCTGAAATAGCGATTGAGAAAATACATCAAGTCGTACTTCTTGCGGTAATCCATATCGCGTTTCCATTTTCGTTTTAGGCGAATATCGTCGTCAGTCAGGTAAACGACCTTGATGTCAATTAAATACGCGATTTCAGGCAGCAGGAATGGAAAATTACCTTCCATAAAGATCACGTCAGCGGGTTCTATGGTGAGGGGTGAGCGGCCGGGCTTTAATTTGCCATCTAGATCGTGGCTTGAAATGGCGCTGACAAAATCATACCGGGGGATACTGACCTGTTTTCCACTGCAGATATCCGTCAGAGCCTGCTTAAAAAGGTCGTAATGCAACGCTTCCATCCCGCGGGAATCAATTCCATGTTCTTCGCGATAATCGCGGTCGGTGAAAAAGTTATCCATTTCGATGGATGTAACTCGTTTGCCAGAATTTTCAAATTTATCGTACAGACGCGATACGATTTCGGTTTTTCCGGCAGCAGTTTGACCTGCGATTGCAATGAGAACGGGCAGGCCCTTTCTTTCAATCAGTTTTTCTACTGTATCAATGAAACACTGATCCACCTTTATGTTGGCTGCCTGGAAGGCTTTATACCCAATACTTTGCACATGATTGAAGACCTGACGGTGATCGGGAAATTTGCGCCAGGGCATTCCACCAAGGTAAGCGGTTATCTCGGGGGTGAAGTAAACCGTGCGGTGAAGGAAATAGAATCCGCGGATGTCGAAATAAAAATGCTGGTTGATCCATTCGCTTGGATAAATCCCCCAGACCATTCCACACGCAAGCATCCGCGTTAAATTGAGGATTTTTTCATCCATCACCATGCGTTTTCCCTGATAGGGCTTGAGCTGGATGGATTCATAAAACGCGATATCGTTAACCTGTTTTTCGATTTCTTCCATTGGAACCGGTGATACAGATTCCCATCCCGATGAAGGGGTGAGCGCTTCTAGAGCATAGCGGAATTCAAACAATTCCATATCCCCAATTGCAGGGCAGATCTCCTGCAGCTTTTTGTAAAGCGTCAATGAGAATTCATTTGTGTCAACCTGGTTTGGTTTTACCATTGGTGCTTACGCTCCATACTTTGAAAGTCGTCCGGCATGCGCCAGAGCGAGGGGCATTACCTGTGTTGCAGGAATCACTCCCAGACTACCCCTCGCGCATGCTCTTTCGCAAAATTCAGTACTGCCATCAGGCCTGCAGGTGGCAGCAAAAAGCAGCAATGGAACCGGGTGCCAGCTATGCGAACGCAACACAGCCGGTGATGAATGATCTCCGCCGACGATCACCACATCGGGCCGCAGTGAAAGAAGCCGTGGAAGAAAGGTGTCGAATTCCTCTATCGCCTTTACTTTTCCAGAAAAATCTCCGCTCTCGCCGCATGTATCGGTTTTTTTATAATGAAGATAGAAAAAATCATAGGATTGCCAGTATTTTTCCAGTGTATCAAACTCGTCTGCCAATGTTGTTCCATCTACTGGAAGTACTTTCATTCCAGCCAGCCTGGCGACCCCGCGGTACATTCCGTTGACCGCAATTGCAGCGGCATTAAGGTGGTAGATTTCTCGGAAAGTGGGCAGGGTAGGGAATTTGGCGAAACCGCGCAGCAGGATCATATTCGCCGGCGAATGTTCTGCCAGAAGCAAACGCGCGCGATCAATGAACTCATTAATCGCTGCTGCAGTTTTCTCTGAACCGGCATTGTGTGCTTTAACACGAAGGGGGGCAACTCCGGTCGAAAGCGGGTCAGAGTCTGTCAGGTCTGCTCCGAAATCTCTGGCGCGCAGGATGAATGCAAACCGATGTTCTTTAACCGGTTCGATAAACAGATCAACGCCATCGATTTGAATGGTTCGCAGCAGGTTTACCAGTTTGATACTTTCTTCTGTTGGAAGGCGTCCAGCCCGGCGGTCGATCAGTAAACCTTGATCGTCGATTGTGCAAAAATTACCCCGCGCGGCAACATCATCCGCCCCGATCTCAAAATCAACGCCTAAAGCTTCCAGAACACCACGCCCAATTTCGTTTTCGATCGGGTCGTAACCAAAGAGGGCCAGGTGGCCTGGGCCGCTGCCCACAGTGATTCCAGGCCCGGCAGGCTGGGTTAAGCCAAGGGTTGACCGGGCAGCAAGCGCGTCTAAATTTGGGGTGTGGGCGGTTTCAAGCTCAGTCTTTCCTCCTGTCTCTAGCGGAAGTCCACCCAGTCCGTCAAGAATGAGCATGGCAATTTTTGTTTGAGCGGGTACGGTTTGGTTTCGGAAGAAAGAATCGCACATATCCAATCCTGTTCACCGATGATTTGATTCGTTAACAAATGCTGTCGTCAATTGCCTTTCCAGGTCTGGGGTGAGCCACAGGGCTGCCGCGGTAGTATCGACCACGATGTCACAAACTTCCATTAACGGCCGGTACACTTCTTGGGCACGGAGGAACTGAGTTCTAAAATACCGATTACAGAAATAAACCTGGTCGTATTTCTTTCGGTAATCGATATCTCTGCGCCATTTTCTTTTTAAACGGATGGGATCATCTGTGAGGTAAACGATCTTAACACCGATCCATTTAGCAATCTCTGGTAGATGAAAAGGGAAGTTGCCTTCAAGGAAGACCACGTCTGCAGGCATGATTTCGATGGGTTTTTCCCCGTAGCGCAAGTTTCCATCAAGATCGTGGCTGGAGGCTGTGGTAAGAAAATTGTATCGGGGAATGGTAGCAGGTTTACCCTGCATGATTAGGCTCAGGCTCTGGCGAACGAGCTCAAAATGGATCACGTTTTCGTCGAGCACTCTACCGTCTCGAAAATCTCCATCCTTGAAAAAATTATCCATTTCAACAGCAGTGATGGACTTTCCAGTTCCAGAGAGTATGTGATGCAGTCGATCCACGATCTCGGTTTTCCCTGCCCCAGAAGGTCCGGCAAGGGTTAACAGAAACGGAGTGCTGCTAATGTTGATTAATTTTTCAATGATACCGATGAACGCTTGATCAATCTCTCGATTGGTTGAAGCTAATTCTCGATATCCGATATCCTGGCAGGCATCCAGAGTATGCTGTCGTTTTTCATACTCGAGGAACGGTTTTCCACCAAAATGGGCGATGATTTCTGGTGAAAAATACCGCGTGCGCACAAAGAATAAAAAACCGCGTATATCAAAATAGAATAATGAATTAATCCATTCAGGCGAATATGCACCGCTGACTAACCCCTTAAACAGAGTTCGGGTGAGTGAAGCGATCTTTTCATCTAGGATGATTCGATTCTCTTTTAGGGGTTTTAATTGTATTTCTTTGAAGAAACGAATCTGGTTAATTTGATTTGAGATCTCTGCTCTGTCTATTACGGGAACAGAATCCCAGCCGGATGATGGAGTGAGGTTATCGAGGGCGTAATCAAATTCATACCATTCCAGGTCAGATATACCCGGATGGACATGCTGCATTTTGATGTACAGATCCTTTGAAAATACTTTGTGATCGCTGAAATTGAAAAGTTCGCTCATTTTTTCCCTTATCGGTAATGCTGCCCATCACCCCGCACCAACGCATCATATGCTTTTTGAATTTTGGCGTAATTACCATCTCGATCGAGAGCGATCCCGCGGCCAATGCCGGTGACCATTTGCGCGTTACGGCTGCCGGTTTCAGTCATCAGTCGCTCCATTTTTTCGAGGAGGGCGGGAGCGCTTCCCGGCTCAGTGCTGCGACCGTCGAAGATCAAGTGGATATAGACTTCATCTAATCCATGCTCATGTGCCATTTTCAGCAAGGCCAATGGATAATCGATGGAGCCATGGGAGCTTTTTTCGGTTAAAAGACCAATCAGGTGTAAACGAGTCTTACGTTCTTTGACACCATTGATCGCTTTGAGAAAAATCTCATTCTGATAAAAAGAACCATCGCTCAATGCATTATCGAGGCGCACGTCATCCTGTAAA
>JAJUGU010000011.1 GCA_029265815.1 Anaerolineaceae bacterium
CCGCCGTAAACCATCGGCTCCGTTCATAACAAGTACCCTGCAGCAAGAAGCATCACGCAAGTTGGGATACACTGCCCGGCGTACCATGATGATCGCTCAGCAACTTTATGAAGGTCTGGATGTAGGTGAGGGTGGTGCCACAGGTCTGATCACATACATGCGTACTGACTCAACAAATGTAGCCGAGATCGCCCAGCAAGAAGCCAGAGGATTCATTCTGCAAACTTATGGTGGTGATTTTTTGCCCGAAACCTCACCGCAATATAAGACCCGCGCAGTCTCTGCGCAGGAAGCCCATGAAGCCATCCGCCCAACTTCGGTAATGCGCCAGCCGGAGAAAATTAAAGAATTTTTATCACCCGAACAATTCAAACTATATCAACTTGTCTGGCAGCGTTTTGTGGCTTCACAAATGGAAGCTGCAGTATATGATACTTTATCCATCGAAGTGACTGCTGCAGGAAGCCAACACTCATTTTTATTCAGGGCTTCAGGTTCAACGATAAAATTCCCCGGATTTCTGGTCGTCTATGAAGAAGCTCAGGACGAAGACCAAAAGACTGAAGAGACGGAGAATATCAGAATTCCTGCAGGATTGGAAGAAGGACAAAAACAGAATCTGATCCGCCTGCTGCCGGAACAACATTTTACTCAGCCGCCCCCGCGTTATACCGAAGCCACGCTGGTTCAGGTCCTCGAGGAGTACGGGATTGGCCGGCCGTCAACTTACGCGCCGATCCTTTCTACCATTCAACAGCGTGGTTATGTTGTGCGTGAAGCAAAACGTCTCTCTCCGACAGAAACTGGAATTCTGGTAAATGATCTGGTAGTTGAGCACTTCCCTGACATTGTGGATCTTAATTTCACCGCCAAAATGGAATCGGAACTAGATCAGGTTGCTGCCGGCGATGAAGACTGGAAAAAAGTGATCGGTGAATTCTGGTTAGCATTTGAGCCTGAAGTAAAGAAAGCACAGGCGGAAATGCCGGTCACCAAGTCTGAGCCAGAAAAAATCGGCCGCGCTTGCCCCGACTGCGGTCACGATCTAGTGATCCGCTGGGGGCGTTACGGCAAGTTCATCAGTTGTTCCAATTTCCCTGCATGCCGGCATACAGAAGCACTTCTCGAAAAGATTGGTGTCACCTGCCCTAAAGATGGTGGAGATCTGGTGCTGCGAAAGACACGCAAGGGACGAATATTTTACGCTTGTGCCAATTATCCGACATGTGATTTTACGAATTGGAAACGGCCTGTCGCGAACCCGTGCCCAAAATGCGGTGGTCTGATGGTGATCGCAAACAAGAAGGAAGTTCAGTGTACCCAGTGTGAAGAGAGTTTTATGATCGAAGAAATCGGGGTCGCTATTCCTGAATAGGCATATTTATTGCAACAGATTTCTTGTTGCTTTCGATATGCTTTTCATCTACAATAGCTTATTGTAGGAGTTGATAAAATGGAAAAAATTAAGGAACTCATCAAACGTCCGCTTGTTACAGGGATCATCGGTCTCGTTTTAGGCTTAATCATCGGACTTCCAGTGCTTGGCTGGGGTTTATGGCCGGTCAAATGGAAAGATGCTGACGCCAGTTACCTCCGTCAGGATCTAAAAAACCAATACCTTTGCATGATTGTTGACTCTTACAAGGTTAATAAAGATGCAAACCTGGCCAAGGCCAGGGTGGATTCACTGGGGGTTGACCTGGTATCCAATCCATTCCTTTTTGATACCCTGCAAGCTGGCGGTTGCAATTACTCTTCCAGCGATGAAGTGGTGATGTCGTTGAAATCTGCACTGCTTGCCGCGCAGCCTTCAACAGGCATGCCGACTACTGTTGGAACCACAGTACCGCTTCCGACTCAGGTGGCGACAACCCCTGCAAAAGGAAAGAATTCGGTTCTTCTACTCACCCTGCTGTGCGCTGTCTTTTTAATCATCGGTGGAGCGCTGGTCTATATCTTCTTCATTCGTAACCGCCGAACCAACAAAGATACCGTTCCAGCTCCTTTAGGAGAGGAAGGTGAAGAGTATTATGAAGAACCCGACCTTGAAACAGAATCCAAGTTCCCGGTCAAGACTTCACCTGTGACACTTCCTGAAGAAGGGCCTGTGGCTCATTTCATGACCACTTATGTGATCGGTGATGACCTTTATGACGATAGTTTCAGTATTGACGCTCCCAATGGTACCTTCCTGGGTGAATGTGGAGTGGGTATCTCTGATACCATCGGGGTTGGCGATCCAAAGAAGGTAACCGCTTTCGAAGTCTGGTTATTTGATAAGAACGATATTCAAACAGTTACCAAAGTATTGATGAGTTCCCATGCTATGAACGATACGGGAATCCGCCAGCGTCTGGCGATGAAGGGTGAACCCATTCAGGTGGAACCCGGCCAGCAAATCTTACTCGAGACCGCAACCTTACAGCTCGAAGCCAGAGTCGTTGAAATGGTTTATGGGCAGGGTGCTTTACCTTCAGGCAGCTTCTTTGAACGCCTTACACTGGAAATGTCAGTATGGCCGAAATAGCCAGGAGAAAGATGAATAAAAATCCGGGTTAGAACCCGGATTTTTGTTATTCAATACGTAGAATTTTTAGTTTGATCGACCCGCCCGGAGTCTGGACGGAGATTGATTCACCAGGTTTGCGCCCGATCAGTGCCTGCCCGATGGGAGAATCATGTGAGATCTTTCCTGCGCGAGGATTGGCTTCTTGAGGACCCACCACTTGAAAGGTTTCTTCATCTTCGTTTTCTTCCTGAATAGTAACTTTTGCACCAATCTGTACGACATCTGAATTAGCAGAATTTTCATCAATAATGATGACATCTCTCAAGACGTTGGTTAACTCCTGGATACGTCCTTCCATAAATGCCTGCTCTTCTTTGGCAGCGGAGTAATCAGCATTTTCAGAAAGGTCACCCATCTGGATGGCAGCTCTCAAGCGTTTAGCTAGCGCTTCACGAGCTGGTCCTTCGAGATATTTTAATTCGGCGCGAAGTTTTTCAGCACCTTCTTTGGTGAGATAGGAAGGTCTTTTCATTCATTCTCCATAGTTACTATGTTCGTATTTCTAAGGCAGCAGTGAGGGATCGAACAATTTTTGATATTCATCCACTGCAAAGCGATCGGTCATGCCTGCCAGATAATCACATATTGTGCGTTCCTTGCCTTTTACCGCGATCTGTTCCTGAAATTGGAGTGGAAGCATCGTGGGTTCAGCTGCATACGCTTCGAAGAGTTGGGTAAGAACTCTTTCTGCTTTCTTTTGCATACGCACCACTCGATATTGGCGGTACATATTTGCGAACAAGAAATCTCTGAGCTCCTTGTTCTTCTTACTCATGGACTCGTCGAATCCCACTACATTATAAGACAAGGATTGTAATTCCTGTAGAGTTTTAACACCGCTTTTTGCGATCGTTTCGCTCGAATTCTTGATCATGCTGCTTACCTGTAAGCCAATTAGTTCGCGAATAATCGAATGGCGTGTGAGGTCATCCAGCTGGCAAGATTCAAGGTTGAATTGTTCGACAACCATGTCCCACAGGTCAATACCATCCAGCATATCCGTGGTGATCATTCCCGACCGCAGCCCATCGTCAAGATCATGTGAGGTATAAGCCAATTCATCAGCCACATTTGTAATTTGTGCCTCAAGGTGACCGCGCAGGTGAGGATCGAATTCCAACGCATCGGTCTTGTCGTAAGCAGTCTCATGTTTTACGATGCCTTCAAGGACTTCCCATGAAAGGTTAAGACCTGTGAATTGTGGATAACGATGTTCAAGTTCGGTAACGATGCGGAAGGAATGGTGGTTGTGGTTGAACCCGCCATGATCATGCATGAGTTCATTCAGCGTTGATTCTCCGGAATGACCGAAAGGTGGATGCCCCAAGTCGTGAGCAAGGCAGATGGTCTCAACGAGGTCTTCATTTGCTCCCAGCGCTCGTGCAATCGTTCTCCCGATCTGTGCAACTTCCAGTGTGTGAGTCAGGCGTGTACGATAGTAATCACCTTCGTAATTTATAAACACCTGGGTTTTATACTCGAGGCGCCGAAAGGCTGTGGTGTGCAGGATGCGGTCGCGATCACGCTGGAAGCAGGTGCGGTAATCTGGTTCGCGTTCAGGATACTTGCGCCCTCTCGAGCGATTGGCATGGACCGCATAAGGGGCGAGAATGTCATCTTCGATCTTTTCCAGATAAATGCGATCGAAATTCATATTTACTCCTTATGAATTACGGCAAAGCCTTGTGCCGGCTTTTTGCCCTGATATTACTGCTGAAACAAGACCGGGTTCCAGTCCGGAAAATATGATAACCTCACGGCAAAACCCTTTTTCGACCAAATTGATCATAGCATGAACCTTGCTTTTCATCCCCCCTGTAACATCCGGGCTTTCAGATCCATTTAGATTTTTATCGAGGTTACTGATGGTTGATGGGGTGATGGAGGGAATGATTTCCGTTCGTTCTGGATAATCCTTCCACACCCCGGGTTCGATTCCAGATAACAGGATCTTTTCTGGTTCAAATTCTGCAGCAAGGAACTCAAATTGCTCTTCAGTGGAAAAGATCGTTCCGCCGCGAATACTATCGAAAATGACGTCTCCGTAAACAACCGGAACGAGACCGTGGATCAATGCTGATCGGATTTGCACCGTATCCCAGCTGTGAATCTTCCCATCTACGGCAAGGATCTGAGCACAGGGAGAAAATGAAATTGCCGGAATACCCGCCTTATGTAGGGCTTTCATTACCAGAAAGTTCAAAGAAATAGCTTCTCTCCAAACCTCGATAAAACCCAGCCATTCCTGAGGAGTGGTCACTCGCTGACGGGTTTGATACTTCTGAGCTGGAATATGGCCGAAAGATCCTGAACCGTGTCCGATCATAAGGCGTAATTGTGGATTTGAAATCAAAGCGGATGTAATTTCTTGTGCAATTCGTTCTAGAACATCCTGCCGGACGGTATGAGGTTTGTCTTTATCGGTTATGAGAGAACCACCTAATTTTAAAAAAACGAGATTGTTCATCAGCATGCTCCATCTGTTGATGGGATCAATGTAACTAACGTCCGGGCAGCTCCACTTTTCAAAAGCTTTTGAGCGATTTGCTGTGCCTGTTCAGGATTCGCAAAAACGATGATGTTCCCACCCAGACCGCCTCCTGAGAGTTTTGCCCCATGCGCGCCAGCCTGCATTGCAACATTTACCAGTTGATCCAACGCCAGGTTGGATACCCCGATACGCTGTAATAATTCGTGGTTGCGGGTTAGCAGAGGGCCGATTTCATCAAGATGACCTGTTTCAAGATCTCTGCGGATTTGTAGGGTAAGCTGGCCGATTTCACGAAAAATGGCTTCAAATCCATCTCTGTCCATTTCCCAGCGCTGCCTGACCTGGGCAACAGCGCTGGCTGTTGAGCCTTTAATGCCTGTATCTGCAATAATCAGGGTTAATGGGCGGATGATCTTAAAAAACTCGATGGGTTTGTTACGCTGGAAAAACACCGGTGCGCCATAGGTGATCACTGTGTTATCAATGCCTGAAGGAGATCCGTGATGTAGTTTTTCAATCTCAAATGCAATATGGTTTACGCGATTGTTGTCAAAAGGGTGCCCTAGATAAGTGGAGATTGCCCTGACAAGAGCAACCGTTACTGATGCGCTCGATCCCAGTCCGGCCGATAATGGCATGGTGGTATTGATAAGGATCTCACACGCTGGAATGCGGTTGACCCTCAATTCTTGCATAACAAGGTTCACTGCAGCCCGCAACGGATTATCCAGTTCAAGAGAATCCAGTGATCCATCAAGCGAGATCGATGGGGCTTTAATCGTTATACTCCTGGGAGGAGCTTGCGGTTTGGCGATGATTTTTACTGTTGTCGAAACCTGTAAAACGGGCAGGGCGATGGCTGGTGCTCCGTAAACAACAGCATGTTCACCGCAGAGGATGACTTTGCCTGGTGCTGAACAAGATATGACTGGCATGGAAACCTTAGAAGATGTAAAAAATGATCAGGATGGACAATCCCCAGAGAACAATTGCTGCCTGAAGCGGCCGGTCAGTGAGCAAAAGCTCTTCTGGCTCTCCTCCGGCATTTTTCATTTTAATCAAAAATAAATAACGAAAAATTCCGTAGAGAACGAAAGGAATGGTCAGCATCATCACATGGTTGTCTGGTAGGTTGGGTGCTGAGAAAGTATACAGCGAGTAAGCAATGATTGTTGTTGAAGAAACGATGGTGATCAATTGATCGATAAAATCAATGGAATATCCAGAAAGGACTTTTCGGTGGGATTGAGGACTGTCGCTGACGAGCACCGACATCTCCGCGCGACGTTTACCGAAACCAAGGTAAAGCGCTAAAAGAGTCATGACCACATACAGCCACGGTGAAAAACGCTGTACTTCGATCACAGAAACACCTGCGGCAACACGCAGCACAAAACATGCAGCGATGACCAGCACATCGATAAGTGAGTAGTGTTTTAACCACTTTGAGTAGGCCATATTCAAGAGGAAGTAAATCGCGCAGATGATCAGGAATTTAATCGAGAGGAAGTAAGCGCCCAAAAGAGCAATGAAAAGGAAGCCCAACCCGATGATCAACGCAGTTGATACAGGAAGTTTCCCTGCAGCAATGGGTCGGTTCTTTTTTAGAGGGTGATTGCGGTCGTATTCGCGATCAAGGATATCGTTAATGATGTAAACACTGCTGGCAAGTAGGCAAAAGAGTAGAAATGCAATAAAAGTCTTTAAGAACGCATTTTCGTTGAGCAATTTACGATCAAATACCAGAGCGGCAAAGATAAATGCATTCTTTGTCCACTGTTTTAGCCGCATTTCCTTGATGACATATTTAAACATGGGATTAATATATCATAACTCGTCTTTTCAAATGTAAAATTAAGGTATGGAAAAGAACCGACTGGATGTAGAAATGGAGGAACGCGGACTGGCACAGAGCCGCTCATTAGCGCAAAAATTAATCATGGCCGGTGATGTAAGGGTAAATGGTCAGGTGGTTTTAAAACCGGCCGTAAAGGTAACCCATTCTGATCAGATTGATTTAGTTCAGATGCCAAGGTTCGTTTCGCGTGGTGGTGAAAAATTAGTAGCGGCTCTCGAGGCGTTTGGAATAACAGATCTGACGGGGCGTACCTGTGTCGATGTGGGGGCAAGTACTGGTGGGTTCACGGATTGCCTGCTGCAGCATGGAGCCAAGAAGGTTTATGCAGTGGATGTAGGCTATGGTGTGCTGGATTGGAAAATCAGAAACGATCAACGCGTGGTAGTCATGGAACGTACCAATGCCAGGTACATCACTGGATTCGATGATCGAATCGATTTGGTCACTGTTGACGCTTCATTTATATCTTTATCTATTCTTCTGCCGGTAATCAGAAGCTGGTTTGGAAGTCTACCGGCAGAAGTGGTAGCATTGATCAAACCTCAGTTTGAAGCCGGGCGTGCGGATTCAGCAAAAGGCAGCGGGGTGATTCGTGACCCAAAAATTCACCGGGCTGTGCTCGAACGCACACTGGAATTCGCCCAGAATACGAATTTTCAAATACTAGGATTGATCAAGTCACCGCTGACAGGGCCTAAAGGAAATATCGAGTTCTTGGTTTATTTATACTATCCAAAGAAGCGTGATCAGATTTTGAGTGAATTTATTACACCGTTATTTGATTCTTACAATGATGAACCTCTAAACCAGTCTTCAGATTCGATAATGAAATAAGGTATACTTTACCCGATTATGCCAGCTGACACGATTCGAAATTTTTGTATTATTGCGCATGTGGATCACGGAAAATCCACGCTTGCTGACCGCATGCTTCAGCTTACCGGAACTGTACCTGACCGGGAAATGATGGAGCAGGTGTTGGATACCATGGAACTTGAGCGTGAGAAGGGGGTAACGATCAAGGCCTCCGCTGTGCGCATGAAATACCCTTACAAGGGGAAAGAGTACGAGTTGAATTTGATCGATACCCCAGGTCATGTTGACTTTAATTATGAAGTCAGCCGTGCACTGGAAGCCTGTGAAGGGGCACTGCTGGTTGTTGATGCCACGCAAGGGGTTGAAGCCCAGACGCTCGCTAACCTCTACCTTGCGCTGGAATCAAACCTGACGATTCTTCCAGTGATCAATAAAATCGACCTTGCTTCTGCAAGACCTGACGAAGTTGCAGGCGAGATCGAAGCCCTGCTCGGAATTCCTGCTGATTCAATCCTCAGAGTTTCAGCCAAGGAAGGGATTAACATCGATAAGGTGCTGGATGCGATTGTTGAGCAGATTCCTTCCCCCAAAGGTGACAATACTGCACCTTTACAGGCATTGATCTTTGACAGTCACTATGATTCTTATAAAGGTGTTGTGGCTTATATCAGAGTAATGGAAGGAACCCTGCAAACCACTGACACTTTGCGTTTGATGGCTACCCGGGCAGACGTGAAACCAGTGGAAATCGGCGTTTTTGCGCCGGGAATGGTGCCAGTTAATGAACTCAGAGCCGGAGATGTTGGTTATGTGGCAACGGGACTTAAAACGGTGAAAGAATGCCGCGTAGGTGACACCTTTACCCTTGCCGTTCAACCGGCTGATTTGCCGCTTCCAGGTTACAGACACCCAAAACCGATGGTATTCGCGGGTATTTACCCTGTTGAAGGGGAAGACTACGAAGAGTTGAAAGAAGCGCTGGAAAGGCTGCAGTTGAATGATGCTTCTCTTGTTTTCGACCCTGAAACCTCTCAGGCGCTAAATTTTGGCTTTCGCTGTGGTTTTCTGGGGCTCTTCCACATGGAAATTATCCAGGAGCGAATCGAACGCGAATACAATTTGAACATTGTGGTGACTGCTCCATCAGTTGAGTATGAAGTTGTCCTGCTTAACGGTGAGACGGTATCCATTTCTTCGCCGGCAAAACTACCAGATGAATCTCAGATCGCTGAAGTTCGCGAACCCTGGATGCGCCTGGAAGTGATCACACCGACCGAATTTTATGGAACGATTATGGACCTCGTCACCAAGCGCCGTGGAACCTATATTTCACAGGATTATCCTGCCCCTAACAGGGTTCAGTTGAATTACGACATTCCACTTTCAGAATTGATTGTGGATTTCTTTGATGATCTCAAATCACGAACACGCGGATATGCATCGATGGATTACCATTTCCTGGATATGCGCCCGGGAAATCTGGTAAAACTTGAAGTTTTGGTCGATTCTGAACCTGTGGATGCACTGGCCGCCATTGTTCATAAGGAAGATGCCTATCATAAAGGTCAGGCATTGGTCACAAAATTGAAAGCGTTAATTCCAAGACAGATGTTTGATGTGGCTATTCAGGCTTCTGCCAGTGGACGAGTAATCTCACGAGCCAACGTGAAAGCGTTGCGTAAGGATGTGCTGGCAAAATGTTACGGGGGTGATATTACCCGAAAAAAGAAACTGCTTGAAAAGCAGAAGAAGGGGAAACGCCGCATGAAGATGGTTGGCGATGTTGAAATTCCACAGGAAGCATTCATGGCCGTTCTACGGCTGGAGGAAGATTGACCGTAACCCACTCTTCAAAAATGAAGACCTTATTGCGCTGGTTACCAGGGGTGATGATCAGCGCGATTGCAATCTACGCGGTCATTCATTTTTCCAGGATGCAGGACTTCCACGCGGCTTTGAAAACCGTAACTCTTAAATATATCGTCATTATTACGATGCTTTCGTTACTTAGCCTGGTGGTCAGGGCAATTGCCTGGCGTACGATTCTGGGTGATCAAATTAGTTTGCTTAATTCATTCTTTGGAGTTAACGAAGGATATTTCTTAAACAATCTCTTTCCATTACGCGCGGGAGAGATAGGGCGTGCGTTGTCGGTTGGTCGGTCTTCTGGATTAGGTATGCTGCATGTTTTGTCAACAATATTAATTGAACGAGCATTTGATATCGTTTTTGCTGCCGGAATTGCATTGATCACCCTTCCGTTTATCGTGGGCTCAGAGTGGATCAAGCCGATTGCGTTTTCGGCATTTGTCATAGTCATTTTAGGGCTGGTCTTTTTGTTTCTGGTTGCCAATAATCGTAGGAAAATTCAAGGGTGGATTGATAAAAAGGATTTTAAATCCAGATTCCTTGTTGAACGTGTGCTCCCGCAGATCAACAAACTCATCGATGGCATGACTGCACTGGTCAAGCCTTCTCGGTTTTTATTGAGTTTCTTCTGGATTGGTATGACCTGGGTAGTGTGGATGTTCTTTTATTATTCAACCGTTGCTCAATTGGCAAATGGAGCTCCATTGTGGTGGGGGGCGTTCGTGTCTAGCCTGTTGGCATTAGGTGTGGCAATTCCCTCAGCTCCAGCGGCTGTAGGGGTATATGAAGCTGCTATTGTCGGTTCATTGGCATTACTGGGAATATCCAGCAGCTCAGCTCTGGCTTTTGCTATCGTCATGCATCTGGACCAGATCGTTATTACAGCAATATTTGGGATGTGGGGCTTAATTCGTGATGGACAGAGTCTGTCAAGTTTGCTTGCAACACTATCCGACCAAAAACTGGCGTAAAAGAAGCCAGTACAATGAGGAGTAAACAATGAACGGTTATTTATTAATCACTGGAGGTGCCGGTTTCATCGGGTCAAACTATGCTGCACGGTGCCTTGAACGCGGCGAAAGAGTTGTTATATTTGATAATCTCTCAAGGCATGGTGCAGAGCTTAATATCGAATGGCTGAGTGACCGCTTTGACCGTAAATCTTTCGAGCTAATCAAAGAAGATATCAGGGATGCCGACGCCATAAAGGCTGCTGCAAAGGGAGCTGACCGTATCTTGCACCTGGCTGCCCAGGTTGCTGTGACAACTTCGGTTACCGATCCAAAAACCGATTTCGAGATCAATGCTCACGGTACGTTTAATGCTTTGGAAGCTGCGCGTGCTTCGGGTAGAAAACCTGCTTTTGTGTATGCTTCAACCAATAAAGTCTATGGCGGAATGGAAGATGTGGAAGTAGTAGAACTGGAAACCCGCTATGATTACAAGGATTTACCTTATGGGGCATCTGAGTTACAGCCGCTAGATTTCCATTCTCCCTATGGCTGTTCGAAAGGTTGCGGCGACCAGTATGTCAGAGATTATCACCGAATCTACGATCTACCCACAGTAGTTCTGAGGCAGTCGTGCATCTATGGCACACGCCAATTTGGTATCGAAGACCAGGGGTGGGTGGCCTGGTTTATCATCGCTGCTGTAACCGGCAGACCGATCACCATTTATGGCAATGGCAAGCAGGTGCGGGATGTGTTATTTGTGGATGATTTGCTGGATGCGTATGATGCGGCTTTTCAACGCGCTGACAAAGTTGGCGGACAGATTTTTAATATTGGCGGCGGTAGAGAAAACACTATTTCTGTCTGGAAGGAATTTCAGCCAAAGCTTGAAAAGCTGATTGGGCACCCTGTTCCAACCCAGATCAGGGGATGGCGCCCTGGTGACCAACCGGTCTACATTTCTGATATCCGTAAGGCCAAGGAAATGCTTGGCTGGGAACCGAAGATCAAGACCGATACAGGAATCCGCCGATTATTCGATTGGGTTAATGAAAATCGGAACCTGTTCTGATGAAAATACTGATTGTTCTGACATATTACCGCCCGCATATCAGTGGTCTAACGATATATGCAGAGCGCATTGCAACAGCACTTGCGAGGCGCGGTCATCATGTGACGGTTTTAACTTCTCAGTTTGATTCAACGCTACCTCTTGAAGAAATGATGGAGGGAGTGCGAATTATCCGCGTACCGGTTTTGATGCGGTTGAGCAAAGGCGTGATCATGCCGAAATTTGGTTATCTGGCCAGCAAGCTGGTGAAGGAAAACGATGTTGTTCAACTCCATCTACCGCAATTCGATGCAGCGGGTGTGGCGCTGCGCGGAAGGTTATTGAAAAAACCGACCGTGATTACATATCACTGCGATTTGCAGCTTCCACCCGGTTTGTTCAACAGAGTAGCAAACATCGCTGTTTTATTGATGAACGATCTCGCTGCTCGTTTCACTCACCGAATCGTTACATATACTGACGATTACGCCAGGCATTCAAAGTACACCAGACGATTCATGAGAAAAGTTCAGGTAATTGCTCCGCCTGTGGTTTTACCGGAAATTTCTGAAACAGAAAAGATTGAATTCAATCGGAAGCATAATCCGAAGAGACAACACCCTGTGATTGGAATGGCAGCACGTTTTGCCACCGAAAAGGGAGTAGAAGTCCTATTAAAGGCAATGCCTGCAATCATTGAAAACCACCCAAACGCACTTTTTCAATTTGTTGGGCCTTATCAGCATATCATTGGTGAGGAACAGTATTTTGAAAGACTAAAACCTGAAATCGAAAAATTTGAGCGCTCAGGTAATTGGAAATTTCTTGGATCCATGTCTCCAAAGCAGATGTCAGGGTTTTACGCCAACCTCGATTTGCTGGTGTTACCCAGTCTCAATACAACTGAAGCCTTTGGTCTGGTTCAGATTGAAGCCATGATGAATGGCGTGCCCTGTGTCACATCCAATCTGCCAGGAGTGCGGCAGCCTGTCTCAGTACATGGAATGGGAGAAATCTTTGCAATTGGTGATTCGCAAGAATTGGCAGACAAAGTGTTAGCGGTTCTAGATAATGTTGAAGCGAAACGTGTTCCAAAAGTGGATTTCTCGCGTTATTCACCAGATCTGATTGCGCAAAAATATGAAGAGTTATTCGAAAAAATTAAACTTGAGCTCTAATTTATAACCAGGAGCTGATTTTCTGGAGTATCGACGTGTCTACCGATCATAACAATGAAACTTCAAAGATGAAGCATCGTCAAAACCGCCGTCTTAATTTGCCCTGGGTGTGGGATGTACTATTGATTGGCATCCTGCTGATTGGTGCATATTTACGGTTTTTTGGCATTCAATGGGACGATAATCAACATCTGCATCCAGATGAACGTTTCTTAACCATGGTAGAAACGTCAATCAAACCTGTAGATACCTTACGCGAATATTTTGACACCGCCAACTCATCCTTGAACCCCAATAATTTCGGATACACTTTTTATGTATATGGTACCTTACCGATATTTATCGTCCGCTATGTAGGGGAATGGTTTGGTCAAACGGGGTACGATCAAATTAATATTGTCGGCAGGGTACTGTCAGGTATATTTGACCTGGGTACGCTGGTATTCGTCTACCTGATTGGTAAGCGGCTTTATCGCAATTCCAGGCTTGGTTTACTCGCAACGCTGTTCTCGGCTTTTGCGGTTCTACAGATTCAGCTTTCACATTATTTTACGGTTGATAATTTTGCGAATTACTTTACCTATGGTGCTATTTATGTTGCGGTATGTATCGCTACACGCGCCAAACCTTTGATCGAAAACTCATATTCTGAAAAAGATGGAAGAGTTCCGGTATGGTTGACCGGTAACTGGTCATCTTTCAGTCTCTATGCTCTTTTCGGACTGCTCTACGGGATGGCAATGGCATCTAAAGTCAGCATCTGGGCATTAGCTTTGTTGCTTCCTCTGGCGGTATTCCTCTATTACAGGAAGTCAGCGGTCAACCATGACCAAACCGAAATTGCGATTATCATTCGCAATCTGGTTTTAGCCGGTATCGTTGCCTTTTTTACCTTCCGCATCTTCCAGCCTTATTCTTTTATGGGGCCAGGATTCCTGGGCATGAAGATAAATGAAAATTGGCTGGCAAGCATGCGCGAACTGGCTGCCATTCAAAGCGGTGATGTCGATGTTCCTTACGCACTGCAATGGGCACGCCGCCCGGTGACATTCACACTGCAGAACTACGTTCTCTGGGGTGTGGGTATTCCTTTGGGGCTGCTCAGCATTGGCGGTTTGCTCTGGATGGCGTGGCGTTCGATTAAGGGTGATTGGCCAAAGCATATTTTGCTCTGGAGCTGGGTTGCCTTTGTGTTGATCACACAATCATTGAGTCCGGTCAAAAGTATGCGCTACATCGTCTCCATCTATCCAGGCCTGGCGCTGATTGCGTCTTGGACGATCTTTAAGTTGATGGAAAACGGTGTGAAACGAGTACAAAAGTTAAGAGCGATCACATTTAACTGGCGCAAGGCGTTGGCTGTAATGTTGCTGGTGATCACTATTACAGGCACTGTGATCTATGCAATTGCCTTCACGAATATCTATTCCAAACCGGTTACCAGAGTGGCTGCTGGTGAATGGATTTATGAAAACATTCCGGGTGCGATCAACCTTTCTTTCACATCAACAACAACCGGTAAGAAATTTACCCAGCCTCTGGCCTATCAGAATTCAGCGTTGATTGCATCTGATGCGCCGTATGCTTATGGTTTCACAGCCGCAGACTCTGGTAAATTGACAACAATCACGATTGAGCATGTGCAAACCCAATCTTCTGATGCAGCTGTAACATCGTTAATTGCCACACTTTATGAAATCAATGGCGACGAAAGGAATTATCGAGCAGCTGGATTCTATCAATCCACTTTCGCTCAAAGCAGTGATGGGCGCGGTGAGAAGGCTGTCATCACACTGGAGGGAGCTGCAGACCTTTACGCAGGGAAACAGTATGAGTTAATCATTGAGGTCGCAGAACCTTCTGTCTTCTTGCGCATTTCAGGTGCTGTCATTCTGGCTTATGGTGAGGACAGCGGCTCATCGGTGCAATATCTTGCGTCTCCAGTCTATCGATTAACCAGCGCAAATGCCTTTCAAACCATTTTTTATCCTCGTGAATCAGGCGAACTTTCAACAATCACGTTGAACCGGGTGGTTGACCTGCTCGGAACTACAGGTGAAAAAACGTTGACCGTCAATCTGATTGATCCCAACAATCCCGATGCTATACTGGCTTCAGGCAGTGTAACGGGAACATTTCTGCCCAAAGACGATCCACGGGGTGAATCTGTAACTATCACTCTTAGTAAGCCAGTAGGGCTGGAAAAATCGACTGGATATACACTTGGCCTGACCCTTACTGGTGAAGGAGCATTGGGTATCTATAACGATACCACCGCGGTGGAGTCGTCATGGGACGATGCTTTGCCGGTAAGTATGTATGGTTATAACCAGTTCGGTTACTGGGATGGCATATATGGCAACAACCGCAATATGGAATTGTATTGGGATGATAATGAGGACAAATATTCTTCATTAACTTTAAACCTGGACCAAACGGATGCGATTTTCATTAGTTCTAGCCGCCAGTGGGGATCGATCACACGCATACCGGAGCGGTATCCGTTAACCACAGAGTATTACAGGGCTTTGATTGGCTGTCCAAAGGATAAAGATATCCTCTGGTGCTATTCTGTGGCCAAGCCGGGTATGTTTAAAGGTGAACTCGGATTCGACCTCGTTGCTGTATTTCAAAACGACCCGAAAATCGGGAATATTAAATTCAATGATCAATTTGCTGAAGAAGCCTTTACCGTTTATGACCATCCAAAGGTTTTGATTTTTCACAAAACGAATGACTATGACAGCCAGAAGGTACGTGAGATTCTTGGAGCCGTCGATCTTACAGCAGCAGTACATCTGACACCAAGTGAAGCAAGCAGCTTTCGTGGTAATTTAAAGTTGACTCCAGAAGAAAAAGAAATTCAACAAGCGGGGGGGACCTGGTCAGAGCTGTTCCCGGCAGCGTCAATTTTGAATCAAAAACCATGGGCGGCAGCAGTGGTGTGGTATCTGGCCATCATGCTGCTGGGGTGGCTCGTTTATCCATTAACACGTATTTTCTTAAAGGGCTTGCCTGACCGCGGATATGCTTTTAGCCGTCTGACCGTTTTGATCTTGCTTGCCTATTTCACATGGCTGGCAGCCTCACTTGGAGGATCATTCAACCGCTCAACCATTGGAGTTGTGTTAACTCTGTTAGTTGCGGCCAATGTTGCGGTGTTTTATTTACAGCGTAAAGAAATAACAGCAGAAATCAAATCTCGTAGGAAATATTTTCTGCTGGTTGAAGGGGTTATTCTCGCTTTCTTCCTGGTCGATCTGATCATTCGAATCGGTAACCCTGATCTGTGGCACCCATGGAAGGGCGGGGAGAAACCGATGGACCTTTCTTATTTCACTGCGGTCCTGAAGAGCACAACCTTTCCTCCTTACGACCCCTGGTATGCGGGTGGGTATATCAATTATTACTATTATGGATATGTCGTAGTTGGAGTACTGGTCAAGTTCCTGGGGATTATTCCTGATATCGCATATAACCTGATCTTGCCAACTTTGTTCGGCCTGACCGGTGTGGGTGCATTCGGGATCGGTTGGAATCTGTTCACACATCGTGAAATTGACCCGGCGAACGGAATGCAGGCAGATTCGCTTTCTGGAAATAAACGCTCACTTTTCGCTGGCGTTACCGCTGCTTTTGCAGTACTGATTATGGGAAACCTGGGAACGGTTCGTATGTTCTGGCAGGGGTTACAGAGAATTGCGGCTCCAGATGGGATTATTGATGGCGCCACACTTTTCGAACGGATCAAGTGGGTGGTGTTGGGATTAGGCAAGTTCTTTACCGGGACGAAGATGCCTTATGGATACGGCGATTGGTACTGGAATCCATCACGCGCTATCCCTGGAGAGGTGATCACGGAGTTTCCCTTCTTCACTTTTACCTATGCAGACCTGCACGCTCACATGATCGCGCTGCCGATCACTCTGCTTGTTCTGGGGTGGGCGATTTCTATGTTGCTGCGCAAGGCTGATTGGGAAGCCGGTCTGGGAAATAAGAAGTGGATTCCCCTGTTGGGGTCACTTCTTTTTGGTGGATTGATCATTGGCACCTTGAGACCGACGAACACATGGGATCTGCCAACTTACCTTGTGTTTGCTTCAGCAGTTCTTCTGTATGTTTGCTGGAAGTATGCCTCACTGCCTCAAAAATTCTTTTCCTCATTACCGGTTGGGTTAAGAAAACTCATTTTTTGCGGGCTGGTGATCGCTGTTTTCGTGGGATCTGTACTGGTGTTCTTCCTGCCCTTTACAGAGAAATACGGTCAGGCTTATGGTTCTATGACCTCATGGAAGGGTGATTATACCCAATTGAAAGATTACCTCGTCCACTGGGGGTGGCAGCTTTTCTTGATCACCACCTGGCTGGTGTGGGAAACCCGCGAATGGCTTGCTGCAACGCCGGCTTCAGTGCTAAAACGTTTTAAGCCATATCTTGGCTATTTACAGGTGGTGGTGGTGTTATTTGCAGCGGTCTTGATCCTGTTAACTTTACTGGGCGTAAAAATTGGCTGGATAGTAGGAATCCTGGGTGTATGGGCATTGATATTAATGCTCAGATCCGACCAACCAGATTTAAAGCGGCTGGTTCTCTTCATGGTGGGTACAGGATTGATCTTGACGCTTTTCGTTGAACTATTTGCGTTGGCGGGTGACATCGGGCGCATGAATACGGTTTTCAAATTCTATTATCAGGCATGGACCATGCTAGGGCTCAGCGCAGCTGCTGCGCTGGTGTGGTTGACCCCTGCTGTAACCACATGTTGGAAGCCGGGTGTTACAAATGTATGGCAAATCCTTTTTGCGCTATTGGTGTTTGGAGGGTTGCTATATCCAATCACAGCTGCAATAGATAAAATCCGAGATCGTATGTCTGACCAGGCTCCTGCGGGATTGGATGGAACCGCCTACATGAGAACCTCCACATATTCGGATGAAGGAGTGGAGATGCATCTCGATGAAGATTACCAGGCAATCCAGTGGATGCGTGAGAATGTTAAGGGATCTCCTGTCATCGTGGAAGCCAATACGGTGGAATATCGCTGGGGAAACCGATTCACGATCTACACCGGGTTGCCGGGTGTCCTTGGCTGGAACTGGCACCAACGCCAGCAGCGTGGGTACATGGATTACAATGGCATTCAGAGCAGATTGACTGAAATCCCGTATTTTTACGAAACCACATTGATTAATGATGCAGTGGAATTTCTTAAAAAGTATGATGTGAAATACATCATTCTGGGACAGTTGGAACGTGCATACCACTCAGGTATTGGGTTGGACAAATTTGAACAGTATGATGGTGTCTATTGGAAAGAAGTCTTTCGTGTGAATGACACTGTCATTTACGAAGTCATCCCATAGACTGGCAGGGCATGATGGCAGATCTCCTTCACCTGATTAGCTGGTATCTCATTATTTCTCTGGTTGGTTTAGCAGCCTTGCCAATCGGATACCGTTTCTTTTCGCGTTTGCCGGGAAGGGGGATAACCCTGGCACGTCCTTTAGGGTTGTTGTTGTGGGGATTTCTCTTTTGGCTTTTGGCTTCTCTGGGGGTACTGCAAAATGACCTGGGTGGTGTGTTGCTGGCATTTGTTTGTCTTGCGGCCATCAGTTTGTGGGCAGGCACAGGCGGAAGGTTCCTTGATTTATACCTCTGGATCAAACAAAACTTACGGTTGGTACTAACATCTGAGGGTTTGTTCCTGGTTGCATTTGTAGGTTGGGCAATCATTCGCGGTATGAATCCCGAAGCAGCCTACACAGAAAAACCGATGGAGCTGGCTTTCATCAACTCGATCCTGCGCTCTCCAAGCTTTCCTCCGCAAGACCCCTGGCTTTCGGGTTATGCCATTTCATATTATTACTTTGGTTATGTATTGATTGCTATGATCACCCGGGTTTCGGGTGTGGCATCTTCTATTGCTTTTAACTTGAGCAGTGCCTTATGGTTTGCTCTTACCGCCTCAGCCCTCTATGGCATCGTGCACGATCTCGTTTTCACATGGCTCGAAGGTAAACCGGGAAACCAGGAAAGCGCCGCGCGTAAGTATGCCCGCGCATCCGGTTTTCTAGGTCCGCTCTTCGTCTTGATTGCTAGCACGTACGAAGGCGTGCTGGAATTTCTCCATTCTGGAGGAGTTTTCTGGCATCAGGCCGCTGATGGGGTCTGGAAGTCAAAGTTCTGGAGCTGGCTGGCAATATCTGATCTGGATGAAGCGCCGATGTTACCATTCAACTGGATTCCATCGCGCAGTGGATGGTTATGGTGGAGAGGATCAAGGGTTTTACAGGATCTGAGTCTTTCGAACACTAAGATCGAAGTCATTGATGAGTTTCCATTTTTCTCATATTTGCTCTCCGATTTACATCCGCATGTGCTGGGTATGCCTTTCGTTTTACTCGCCGTGGGTGTTAGTCTCAATTTATTCCTTGGTTCAGACCAATTTTTTTCAAAGTTTCACTACATTCAAAGCTGGATGCGAAACTGGTCGTTCTGGTTGACCGCTTTGATTTTGGGCAGTCTGGCATTTATCAATACGTGGGATTTTCCGATTTATGTTGGTTTATTCTGTTTTATCTGGGGCTATGCTCGTTACCAGCGGAATGGTTGGAACTGGAAGATATTCCGGGAATTGATCAAGAATGGATTAATCCTCGGAGTAACCGGGGTTTTCCTGTTCTTACCGTTTTACATTGGCTTTGCGTCTCAGGCTGGCGGCATTTTACCATCTCTGGAATACATGACCCGCGGGATTCACTTCTGGATCCTTTTCGGGGTGCTTTTGGTGCCAATTTTCATCTGGCTGGTTTACAAGATCACCAAAGCCAAAGATCCAACCAATTTAAAAAAAGGACTGATCTTTACCAGCGTTATTTTTATTGGCTTATTCTTGATCATGATCCTGTATGGAGCGTTTGCTTTTGGATTGTCAGGTATGGGATCGTCGCTAGTTGACTCATCAAATTACTTCGTCTCCCGCCTGGGATCAAGGATGATCATGGGAGGTGAAGCCTTTACTGGCCTGCATGGGAATAATCAGTTTTCAGAAGTATTCCGGGCGACCATACTGCGAAGAGTGCAATCTCCGGGCACCTGGTTGACACTGGGAGTCATGTTGTTACTGACATTGGTGTTGCTGATTTCACGCCAACAGAACCAGGTTGAAGAAACCACTCAGCCAGCGACTGATGAGATTGCCATAAAGAAGCCAGAAGCTGAACATTTCGTTCTAATTCTTGTCCTCTTCGGGCTCATGCTAACGATCTTTCCTGAATTCTTTTATCTGCGAGATCAATTTGGCTGGCGCATGAATACGATCTTCAAGTTTTACTTTCAGGCCTGGATCCTATGGGGAATAGCGGCAGCCATCGCGAGCGCCTGGCTCTTTCGGTCTCTTGCCCGGTGGAAAGGTTTTCTCTATCAAATGGCCTGGATTGTCTCGCTCATTGCCGGGCTAGCATACCCGCTGTTAATGTTATGGAATAAAACGGAAAAATTTTCTTTCGCGAATTGGACGCTAGATGGTAATGCTTATTTTGCTGAATATTACCCTGATGATTATGATGCCATTGTTTGGCTTCAAAATGCGCCATTGGGGATTGTAAGTGAAGCGGTTGGAGGAAGTTACACAGAATATGCGCGAGTTTCAACGCGCTCCGGGCAGCCGACTGTGCTCGGTTGGCCTGGACATGAGAGCCAATGGCGCGGGGGCGCAGCAGAAATGGGTTCCAGGTTTGAGGACATGCAGAGACTGTATGAAACGAAATCATGGGAGACTGCGGCCGCGATCATTGATGCATACGATATTCGGTATATTTATATCGGTGGGCTGGAGTGGTCTACCTATGCGGTCAATATGGAAAAATTTGATCAGATGCTTGAACCCGTTTACAATAATCAGAGTGTTGTGATCTATGAAGTGCCATCTGATCTTGGAGATCTCAACCCATGAGCATCGAAACAATGCAATCACGTAAAGTTTCTTTAGAATATGCAGTTTATGCATTCATCCTGGTTGCCGCATTGGCTTTCAGGTTTCTGGCATTGGGAATGACACCCCTCAACAATGACGAGGCTCATCTGGCAATTGAGGCTCTGAATGTATCCCGGGGCAACGAAGTTTCTATCTCTGGTCAACCCGGTTATGTTTCATTGACCTCAATTCTGTTCTCCATTTTTAGCGAATCCAATTTCTTTGCCCGGTTCTGGCCGGCGTTAATTGGGTCGCTGCTGGTGCTGCTTCCTGTTCTTTTCCGCGATCAGGTTGGAAAGAACACCGCGCTTATCCTTTCTCTGTTATTGGCTTTTGATCCGTTTTTAATCACGATCTCCCGCTCAGCCAACGGGGGCATTTTTGCGCTCACTGGAGTAATGGCCGGAATCGGTTTCTGGCGGATTAAAAAGCCAGTTCTTGCCGGAATTGGATTTGGTCTTGCTTTGCTGGGTGGTGTGGATCTCTGGGGTGGGTTGATTGCCGTTGGATTGGCTTATTTGGCAACTTATAAGATTCGAAAACAAGTTTTGGTTGAAGAAAATAAAGAAAATGAGAAAAAACAAGTGAGAGTGGCCATTGTCAGCCTCTTGATTACCCTGATCGCTCTTGCTACCGTTTTTCTCACTCGCCCGGCAATCATCAGTGCTGTTGGCTCGAGTCTTGTGGAATATATTCAATCGTGGGGGGCAGCATTCACAATACCATTCACCTCAGCAGCATTTTTGTGGCTGCTGATTGAAATTCCTGTCGTTGGGCTTGGAATCTGGGGGTTGTTGAGGGGGATTAAACGAATTGATCCTAAAGTTGGTTTTTTGGGAATTTGGTGGGGAATTCAATTCGTATTGTCTGCAATGAATCCTGCAAGGAACCTTGCTGAGTTGTTCTGGGTATCCATACCCATGCTTGTTTTGGCTTCCATGGTTGTCGAAGATTTTTTTAGCCAACAAAAATCTGAAAATCGATGGGTATCACTGGCTGAAATCGTTCTGGTTGTGGCTTTATGTGTTTTTTCGTTGATGAATTTCACCGCGCTGGTAAACTCGAATAGTCTCGATGCCGAAACGATGCGTAATAGAATTATTGGAACGCTGCTGCCACTGGTATTGTTGTCAATAGTAACTCTGCTTTTTGCGTGGGGGTGGTCACCAAATTCCACCCGACGTGGATTAATTGTTGGGCTTGGATTGATGTTGTTCGTTGGTTGGTTCGGTTCTTCCTGGAAGGCTGCAGACCTGGGCCCTCGCCCGGAATTTGAGTTTAAATTTGGTGGCGAGACACCCGTTGGATCGGAAACCCTGTTAACATCCATATCAGACCTGTCACGCTGGACAACGAGCCAGGCAAATCGCATCGATATTCAGATCGCAGGGCTTGATATAGACTCGTTATCGTGGGCTTTACGAAATTTCGAGAACCTTAAATTTGAAACGGAATTTAATCCGAATTCAACGTCGTCGATCATATTGACCCCGGTTGAAATAGAAATCCAGGGTGCCAGTGCATATCGTGGACAGAAAGTTCTCTGGTCAGTGAGGCCAGATTTTGCAGAGATGACACTTCAGGATTGGATGAAATGGGGATTCTACAGAACCGCTCCTCAAAAAGAAACCGAACTGGTCTTCTGGGCAAAGAACACCTTATTTTTTGAGAATTGATCAACTTGTACTTTTCAGGAGAAACTATTGACTACGCCACTCTTATCTATCGTTATCGCCATTGATGGTCCCGCTGCATCTGGAAAATCAACTCTGGCAGAAAAATTAGCCAAAAAGTTGGGATTTTTCTACTTTGATACAGGAGTCATGTATCGTGCTGTCACTCTGGCTGTTATGGAGCATGGTATTAATGTTGACGACGAAGATTTGATCACAAAATTAGCCAATGAAATTGATATTGACGTGCAGCCTCCATCAAAACAGGATGGACGGATGATGGATGTATTGGTTGAAGGCAAGGATGTCACCTGGGAAATTCGAACCCCGGGGGTTGATCAGAATGTTTCAAAGATTTCTGCTTATGCAGGTGTTCGTACAGCAATGACTAACCAACAGCGCCGCATTGGAATGCGCGGCGATGTGGTGATGGTGGGGCGGGATATTGGAACGGTGGTTTTTCCGGATGCTGAATATAAGATTTATCTGGATGCATCGCCTGAGGAACGTGCAAACCGGCGATACAAAGAAAAGATCGCTAGGGGAGAGATTGCTTCATATCAAGAAATCCTGAGTTCTATCAAGCGCAGAGATAAGATCGATTCCACGCGGACAATAGCACCATTGAAAATTGCGCAAGATGCAATCATTATTGACACAGATGGTAAAACGATTGAAGAAGTGCTGGAAGAAACCCTTTCACATTTACACATCAAACCCAAAAATGTTGGATAATTAAGCTTGTAAAAAATCTGTCTAAATCAGGGGCAGAGTTACAGATATTTCTGGCAAGCGCGGTTTCAGGAGGAAATCATGTGCGATACGGTTGTTGCACTGGCGAATTCGACATATGACGGTAGCGTGATCTTTGGGAAAAATTCTGACCGCGAACCCAACGAGGCGCATGAGGTAATCATCATTCCTGCGGCAACTCATCCTGCAGGGGCCACGGTCAAGTGCACCTACCTTGAAATTCCACAGGTTCGTGAAACATGCCGGGTCTTGCTGGCTAAACCTTTTTGGATTTGGGGCGCCGAGATGGGCTCCAATGAATTTGGTGTCACGATCGGAAACGAAGCAGTATTTACCAAAACACCATATAACAAACAGCCTGGCCTGATTGGCATGGATTTACTGCGACTGGCTCTAGAACGTTCAGATACTGCAGCAACAGCTCTTGAGGTGATTATCAAGTTACTTGAAGAATATGGCCAGGGCGGCAACTGTGGTTGTGCACATTCCTTTTATTATCACAACAGTTTCCTGATCTGCGATTATGCAGAAGCATGGGTGCTTGAAACCTCTGGTAGGGAATGGGCGGCAGAAAAAGTAGTTGATGTACGCTCTATTTCGAATGCGATCACGATCGGGAATAAATGGGACAAGGCTTCTGCGAATCTCGTAACCAACGCCATCAGAAATGGATGGTGTAAATCTGAGGAGGATTTCAATTTTGCTCGCTGTTACTCAGAACCAATTTACACCAGGTTCAGCGATGCCAAACGAAGGCAAACTCTTACCATGCAAAAGCTCACCGAATACAAACGGAGCATTACTCCAAAAAAGATTATGGAATTGCTCCGTTCACATACCGGAGACAACGACCCAAGTTGGTCACCTGACAGGGGTATTACCGGGGCCGATGTCTGTATGCATGCTGGATGGGGACCGATCCGTACCAGCCAAACAGCGGGCTCAATGATATCCGTCTTGAGAAAAGGCGAACAGCCGCTACACTGGGTGACTGGCACTGCTGCGCCATGTACATCGATTTTTAAACCAGTTTGGCTGGATGCTGGATTACCTGAGACGGGGGACTCTCTCTCCAGTCACTATGATCGTTCTACCCTGTATTGGCGGCATGAATTACTGCATCGAGAAATTTTGAGAGATTACAATCTGCGCATTCGCATAATCCGTTCAGACCAGGAGCGGATAGAAAACGATCTGATTAACGAAGTTGAGAATCGCCGCACCGCGTCAGTTGAAATTCGTAGAGCCATTACTGATTCGGCTTTCGATCAGGTAGAGGAGGCAGAGCAAAAATGGATGGAAAGGATTGCTTCACAGCCTGTCAGCCGACCGAATTCTATCCTTTATCAAATGGCATGGAATCAATTTAATAAGAAAGCTGGAATGAGTTAACTTAATATAGCATGGTCATATTGCATCTGCTGGATTCATCACCATACTTCGATACTCCGTATCACCTGATAGGGTGGTTGGGTTGGTTCGTGATGGCTGCAATGATCCTATGGGTGCTCAGGCAAAATTGGAAGGTTGAGGTACCGAAACATTTTTGGTCCAAATTAGGATTCCTGGCAATTGCCACGATAGTTTGTACACTCTTCGTAGGGATCGAAATTCCCTTTGAGGATACGCTCCCTTTGCCAAACGTACCGGTGGACACCACAACACCGGTTGTAATGGTTTTTACCTTTCTACCATTGATGCTCGCCAGCGGCTTATTGGGAGTATGGCCGGCAGTCTTGCTCGGGTTTTTGAGCGGTATTTTTAATGCCTTGTGGAATACGCATTCTGTTTTTACGCCTTTGGAATCCGCATCAATTACATTGTTGCTGTGTCTGGCACTTCGGCAGGATTACCGCACCCGATTCTTTCGTTTTCTCCGGCACCCTATTGGCGCCGCGTTGGTTGTGTCTTTGCTAACAGCTCCGATTTTTCTGATCAGCACCTTTTTCAGCACGAATGGCTCATTTGCAGCCAGATTGGATTATTCTTTTACTCAATCCTGGATTTTGATGGCAATCAACAGCATTGAAATTCTCTATGCTGGATTATTGTGTGAATTGTTTTCTGTTACTAAGCTCAAAAGGTGGATAAAGTTTGGTAATCTGCGTCCATCACCGATTGAAACAGGTTTACAAAATCGCATCTTGTACACAGCGCTCCCGATGGTGATCGTTTTGCTATTAACTCTGGTGATCGCTGATTGGGTGGTAGCAGGTAAAGCTGCACGAGAGATCATGGTTAACCAGCTGGAAAATTCAGCAAAGATTGCAGCTGAGAATATTCCATCCATTCTTGAAACAGGACAAAGTCTGACAACGTCGCTGGTTGAGCTTGATTTACCGATGAACGAAAAGGAAGAACTGCGAATTTTATTAAAAAATAAGATCAGAGAGATACCGTTTTTTAATCAATTATTCATTTTTGACCTTACTGGTTCACCAATCGTAGGATATCCGCAGGCAACACTGGAGGAATTTCGTATCTCTTCTGAAGAACAGGCTGCAATTCAACTGGCGCTGAATGGTGTGCTGGTGCAAAGTTATGTCATTCCTCCCAACCCAGGGGAGCAATCGGCTATGATTGCGTTCATAGCAGCAATTCCTGATGAATATGGGCTTGCCAAAGGGGTTGTGATTGCACGCACCAGTTTTTCGATCAATCTCTTTTCACAGCCGGCTATCCTGGCTCTTGAAAATATTAAAGAATCAGGCGGAGAAGGCGCAATCCTTGATGAGTCAAATGTCGTTCTTTTCCATACAAACCCAAGTCTGGTGATGAGCACTTATGAAGGAGTGATTCCTGAAATCTCGGGGTATGTGGAGGATACAGGAACAACTGGGACGCGTCAAATGCTGTATGCGGCCATTGATAATGAGAGGGGTTGGAAGGTCATCCTTTCTCTGCCTGCCAGTTACTCGCAGGAACTTGCTTTGCGTATAGCCGTTCCGTTGCTGGTGATTTCGTTGGTAATTTCATCGCTGGCTTTCGTGCTCTTGCGTTATATGATGAAGACGTTGACCAATTCATTGGTTAATCTGGCGGCCAGAGCCGATCAAATTTCTAAAGGAGAGTTGGAGGATAAGATCGAAGCGAAGGGGGTGGATGAGATCGGGAGGCTGGGAACAGCTTTTGAGCAAATGCGTATCAGTCTTAAATCACGACTGGAAGAACTGGATACCTTGCTTCACGTGTCTCAAGGGGTTGCTTCTAGCTTAAATCTCGAATCAGCTTCTGCGTACTTATTGAAAGCGTTGTTATCCTTTGGCGCAGACGCTGCCAGCCTTGTATCGATAAAGCATCCATCTAGCAATCTCGATGAAGAATACACTGTTTTCCGAAGCGGCGATGGCGCGGAACCCTATGCGTATTTAGATAAGATGCTCATTGATCCGTTGAAGGAAGAAAAAATTCTGATCATTCCCTCGAAAGCACGCATAAAGCGTATGGGGTTGCCCAAAGGAGCACCACTGCCTTCAGCCCTGGCTGCAATTGCCATCCACAATGGAACAGATCTGAGTGGCTGTTTATGGGTGGTCTATGAACAACCGCATCGATTCCTGGATCCTGAAGTTCGATTTCTTAACACTCTTGCCGGTCAGGCAGTCATGGCGGTTAACAACTCCAGTTTGTATTTAAAGGCTGAAGTTGGAAAACGCAGGCTGGAATCGGTGCTCTCCTCAACTCCGGAGCCTGTTTTGGTTGTAAACGACAATGAAAGAGTGATTATCGCCAATCAAGCAGCAAAACAGATGGAAGAGATGATTCGTGTTAATGACACGTCTGAAGATTCAGATGGTGAAATCATTTCTGATGGATTGAAACTATTCCTGGCAAAAGCGCGAACAGGTGAGAAGATCGCGGATGAACTTGAACTTGAGGACGGTAAGACTTATCTTGTTTCAATATCTCCCGTTGAGGTGGAGCACACACTGGTTGGCAGGGTATGTGTTCTGCGGGATGTTACGGAATATAAAGAACTGGAAAAGATGAAGTCTGAATACGTCTCGACGGTTAGCCATGACCTTAAGGGACCTCTGAGTTTAATCCGCGGTTATGCTTCGATGCTTCAGATGGTCGGTGAGTTGAACGATCAACAACGTGAGTATTCCGCGAAAATTCTCAATGGCATCGATGAGATCTCCAGAATGACCGACAATCTTCTGGATATGAAACGAATTGATTCGGGAATCGAACTTCAGCTTGAAAAATTCCTCCCATCTGAATTGTTTGATAAGGCGATAGAGCAATTACAGCCACAAATCAAGAATCGCAAAATTCAAGTTCTGAGAGAATTGACCCTGTCACAAGATGTGACGATTGAAGCTGACAAAGCCTTATTGCAAAGAGCTTTGTACAATTTACTGGAAAATGCGGTAAAATTCTCACCAATTGGTGGACATGTAAACCTGGGTATGCAGGTGACGGATAAATCTGTCATTTTTGATATTCAGGATCATGGATCCGGTATTGCGCCGATAGATTTACCTACGATCTTTGACAGAAAAAAAGGAAGTGATAACACTGGTAAAGGCCAGACACGTGAGAGCGGAATTGGTTTGTCGATCGTGAAATCCATTGCAGAAAGACACCAAGGCAAAGTGTGGGTCGAAAGCTTGTTGGGGAAAGGATGCACTTTTCATTTGGAGATTCCGATCTGGCAAAAGGGGAAAAAGAGTAGGAAATTGAATAATTGAATTTATAAAATTATGTGGTAAAATATTCATTTGCATGTATAAAATGGATGATTCTTTACTTTTCTAACAGCGCAAGACCAATCATATTTGCGCTGCTATGCGTTTAACCCGCTCCAGGTTTCTCATTCAGGAGGCATTAGTGGAAACTAAAAGTTTAGTAGCACTTCGTATCAATCTTGCTTCACCCGAAACTATTCGCAGTTGGTCATACGGCGAAGTCCTTAAGCCGGAGACGATCAATTATCGAAGGTTGCGCCCAGAAAAGGACGGCCTTTTTTGTGAGGCGATTTTTGGCCCTTCCAGAGACTATCAATGTTATTGCGGCAAGTATAAGAACCCACGTTATAAAGGAATTGTCTGCGATAAATGCGGTGTGGAAGTAACCCGGTCGGCTGTGCGCCGTGAACGCATGGGGCATATTGATCTGGCAACCCCCGTAGCACACATCTGGTATACACGCAGGATTCCTTCATATTTAGGCCTGTTGTTAGATATTTCACGGCGAAATCTCGACCGTGTGTTGTATTTTGCCCAATACATCGTCACTTTTGTCGACGATGATGCCCGACAGAAAGCTTTGCGCCGACTGGAAGACGAGATTCATGATTCAGAACGTGAGCAGGCAGCCAGGATTAACGCTCAAATTCTTGAGGTTAAGCAAAGCCGTGATAAGAAGGTTGCTGAGCTGCAGAACCGGCTAAAAGACATTGAAGCACGTGCTGATGAAGAAATCGCTTCTAAACTTGAGCCTGTTATTCAAGAAGGTCAATCTCTAGAGCGCACTCTGACAGAAAAATCAGGTCAGACGATCAAGAAACAAATCATGTTTGAAACAGCCAGCCTTGTTATTGCTGAGGCAGGCGATACGATTACTCCCAAACATATTGCCAATGTTCAGAAGGCAGTAAAAGAGCGCCTTGAGGAAATTGAAGGCGAATTCAAGAAACAACTTCAGCGAGATCGCGAACAGATCAAAATGTCAGTGGACCAGGTAAAGGCGGAAGCCGCGCTTGCTATGGAAGAACTTCAAAACCAACTTGAGGATCAATCCACAGAAAATCATGACCAATCGGGTCAGCTGAGGGATGAACTGCAAGAACTGCGACCATTTACTTTCTTGACCGAAAGTCGTTACCGTGAACTAAAATCCCGCTGGGGGCAGGTCTTTCGCGCTGATATGGGCGCTGAAGCTTTCTACGACATTTTGCGCCGGCTTGATCTTGACAAACTTGCCGAAGACCTGTGGACGGAAGTGCGCACTTCAAAGAGTAAACAAAAACGCAAAAAAGCAACCACGAGGTTGAAAGTTATCGAATCGTTCCGTCGATCTGGGAATCGTCCGGAGTGGATGATTCTGACGGTTCTTCCTGTCATCCCACCCGATTTACGTCCAATGGTTCCACTGGATGGCGGCCGTTTTGCCACGTCAGATATGAACGACCTGTATCGCCGTGTGATCAACCGCAACAACCGCTTGAAGAGGCTGCTGGAGCTGGGTGCACCGGATGTGATCGTGCGGAACGAGAAACGCATGCTTCAAGAAGCTGTAGATTCGCTGATCGATAACTCACAGCGTGGAAAAGCACTCTCCCGCCGCGGCCGTCGTGAATTGAAATCGCTAAGTGATATGCTTAAGGGCAAGAAAGGGCGTTTCCGCCGCAACCTGCTCGGCAAGCGTGTCGATTACTCGGGTCGTTCAGTTATCGTTGTAGGTCCTAAACTCAAACTTTATCAATGTGGTCTTCCCAAATCTATGGCACTTGAGCTCTTTAAACCCTTTGTGGTTGCCAGACTCGTTTCTCATAGTTATGCTGCAAATGTGAAATCAGCCAAGCGCTTGATTGAGCGCAATCGACCTGAGGTGTATGAAGTTCTTGAAGAGGTTATTAAAGAACGCCCTGTGCTATTGAATCGCGCCCCCACTCTCCACCGTCTTGGTATCCAGGCGTTCGAACCGATCCTGATCGAAGGTAGTGCCATCCAGCTGCATCCACTCGTAACCACCGCGTTCAACGCTGACTTTGATGGCGACCAGATGGCTGTCCACGTGCCGCTTTCTGAAAAAGCCGTAAAAGAAGCCAGAAACCTGATGCTATCTTCTAAGAATCTACTTAAACCTGCAGATGGTGAACCTATCATCAGCCCGGCAAAAGATATGGTTCTTGGCATCTACTATTTGACTGTGAAAGATGATCGACCGCATAAGGGAGATGGCAGAATCTTCGCAGATATTGATGAGGTGGAACTTGCCTATCAGTTGGATCAGGTAGAAATCCATACCAACATTAAGATCCGGATGAAGACCTGGTTCGACGAAAATAATCGCCGTATGGCAAACCCGGTAACCAAGATGCTGGACACAACCGTAGGACGCGTGTTATTCAATCGCATCCTTCCACCGGAGGTACAGTTTATTAACACTGTCCTTGAAAAGACAGGCGTCAAAGATCTGATTGCCGATGTTTATGATCTTTGTGGCGAAAAAACCACCACAGAGGTTGCTGACGCAATCAAGGATATCGGCTTTGAATATGCTATGAAATCTGGAACAACCATTGCGGTTGCTGATATTTCCATTCCTGAAGAGAAAACGGATATCCTTGCTAAAGCGCAGGGTGAAGTTGATAAGATCAATAAAGATTACCGCCGTGGATTGCTTAAGGAAGATGAACGCGACAAACTGGTCATCGAGATCTGGCAAAAGACGACAGAGGAAGTCAGTAAAGCAGTTCGAAAAGCAATGGATCCAGCCGGTAACCTGTCAACCATGGCAAGTTCAGGTGCAACCAAAGGTGGATTCGGCCCAATTTCGCAACTGGCTGGTATGCGCGGTTTGATGGCCGATCCGTCAGGTCGTATCATCCGTTTACCGATCCAGTCCAACTTCCGTGAAGGATTGACCGCGCTCGAATACTTCATTTCAACTCACGGCGCAAGAAAAGGTCTTGCTGACACAGCACTTCGTACCGCTGATGCAGGTTACCTTACACGCCGTCTGGTTGACATCGCTCAGGATATTATTATCAACGAGGAAGATTGCGGCACTAAAGATGGCATTTGGATCCGAAAACAGGATGATGTTGCCGGACAAAAGATGAAGGAACGTTTATTTGGACGTTCTGTCGCAGCGCGCATTGTAAACCCGAAGACTGGTGAGATCATTGCAGACCGCAATGAAATTCTAGACCATGATTTGATCCGAAAAGTTCTGGATGCAGGTGTTGAGAACGTTTTTGTCAGGTCACCATTAACATGTGAACTCATTCATGGCATTTGCGCACGTTGCTATGGAATGGATCTTGGCCGCGGTGCGCTGGTCACGCTGGGTTCCGCAGTTGGAACGGTGGCTGCTCAGTCCATTGGTGAGCCAGGCACCCAGTTAACCCTGCGTACCTTCCACTCCGGTGGTGTTGCTTCCGGTGGTGATATTACAACGGGTTTACCGCGCGTAGAAGAATTGTTTGAAGCCAGGCGCACACCCAAGGGTGAAGCTGTGATTACCGGAATTTCTGGCGTTGCGAAAATCTTGCAGGCTGATCGAGTTGGAGACCAGAAACTGGTGCGTGTTGAACACAGCGAACTTGTTTCGGATGAGTATGAGATTCCTGCTGATTGGACGATTGTTGCCCAGGATGCAACCGAGATAGAAACCGGCGACCTGATTGCGAGTTTCGAAGCAGCTCAGATCACTGCCCAGCACTCTGGCAGGGTACGTGTGGAAGATCGAAAAGTGATCGTTTCATATGAGCAACGTGAAAGCGAAGATTACGAGATTCCGGGTACATCACGCCTGATCATCCGAGATGGCGCCCAGGTTGAAGCCGGTGAAGCGTTGACCGAAGGGTCCATCAATCCACACACGATCCTTAAGATCAAAGGCCGCGAAGCTGCTCAGATGTATTTGCTTACAGAAATCCAGAAGGTGTACCGCGCACAAGGGCAGAACATCAATGACAAACACTTTGAGGTGATTATTCGTAAGATGATCGGTAAAGTTCAAGTCATCAGATCTGGTGACTCAAATTACCTGCCAAGTGATGTGGTGGATCGACTTGAGATCAAAAAAGTAAATGAACAACTCCTTGCAGAGGGTAAACAGCCTGCGAAATTTGTTGAGATTTTGTTGGGCGTTACCAAGGCTTCATTGAGCACCGAATCTTTCCTCTCAGCGGCATCCTTCCAACATACCATCAAGGTGTTAGCAGGTGCAGCCATCGCCTCTGCTGAAGATCCACTATTTGGTTTAAAAGAAAACGTGATCATTGGCAAACTCATTCCCGCTGGAACTGGCTTTGTTCATGGTCGTTTTATACCAAAAACTGAACCAGAAGTGGCTGTGGAAGCTGTAGAAGAAGTTAAGACCCCTGAAGGGGGATCAGCTGAATAATTGATGCCCGTTTCTAGTTGATTGACGACACCCCGGAGATCCTGCGGGGTGTCTTTTTATTTGGCCTGAACCCTAAATATTCCTTAAAGAATAAACATCCTTTTCACTCGTAGTGTAAACTTAATCAAGTTGAAATTTGCCAGATGGAGTAGAGCCAATGGACATGGGACTAGTGCGGAAAGTTGACATTGATCATGAGATGCAGCAATCCTACCTTGATTACGCCATGAGTGTAATCGTATCGCGTGCTTTGCCAGATGCGCGAGATGGGTTAAAACCGGTTCAACGCCGCTTGCTGTATGCAATGTACGATATGGGATTACGGCCTGATTCGGCATACAAGAAATCAGCCAGAATTGTCGGTGAAGTTCTGGGTAAATATCATCCTCATGGCGACCAAGCGGTTTATGAAGCCATGGCACGCATGGCACAAGATTTCTCGATGCGTTATGCCCTGGTCGACGGGCAAGGGAATTTCGGCAGCGTGGATGGCGACCCTCCAGCAGCAATGCGTTACACTGAGGCGCGTACGACTGCTTTTGCCATCGATCTGTTGAACCAAATAGATCGTGATACGGTAGATTTCGACAGTAACTTTGACGACACACTGAAAGAGCCAGTCGTGCTGCCCGCTGCGATTCCAAACCTATTGGTAAATGGAGCATCAGGCATTGCTGTTGGCATGGCGACCAGCATTCCTCCGCACAATTTAGGCGAAGTCATTGATGCTCTAACGTTCATTCTTGAGCACTGGCAAAAGCTGGAAGAAATAACAGTGGGTGAATTGATGAAATTCATCCAAGGGCCTGACTTTCCAACGGGCGGTATCATTCTTCAAGAGCACGAACAAAATGAAATCCTGGCTGCATACGCCACAGGCAAGGGGCGTATCACACTGCGTGGAAGGGTAAACCTTGAGGAAATGGCAAGAGGAAAGAGCCGGATCATTATATCTGAACTTCCATACATGACCAATAAATCTGCATTAATCGAGCGCATTGCTGAACTGACCCGGGGAGGGCAGCTGGAAGGCATCTCTGATTTACGAGATGAGTCAGATCGCCATGGAATGCGCATAGTTATAGAATTGAATAAATCTGCAGACGCGGAGGATGTACTGCGCGAGCTCTACAAACGCACTCCAATGCAAGTAACCTATAGTATTAATTTGCTGGCACTTGTAAATAATGAGCCAAGATTATTGACATTAAAACAGGCTTTAAAGGTATTTCTTGAGCACCGTATTGATGTGATAAAACGGCGCAGCGAGTATGACCTGCATAAAGCGCAAGAAAGAATTCATATTCTCGAAGGTTTACGGATAGCTTTAAAAAGCCTGGATGAAGTCATTGCAATCATACGCCGGGCTGCGGATACTGACGATGCACGGGATAAGTTGGTTAAAAAATTTAAGCTTTCAATCCTTCAGGCAAATGCTATTCTGGATATGCCTTTGAAGAGACTGGCAGCGCTCGAGCGAAAGAAAATCGAACAGGAATATAAAGATCTTTTGGAATTGATCAAAGAATTACAGGCAATCATAAAATCACCGCTTAAACAACGGCAGACGGTGGAGGCTGAATTAAAAGAAGTAAAGGCGCGGTATGCAGATAGACGAAAATCTCAAATCGTTTACCTGAAACAGGGTGAGTTAGCCAGCGAACTATTAACCGTTCGCGATGTCACACCAGTGGAAACGGTTTGGGTGGCAATGAGCGCTGAAGGAAAAATTGGTAGGATCATGGCAGAGAAACAGCCGCGGATGAGTGGTAAAGAAGCTCCTCAATTTCTTCTTAAAACCGATTCACACCAAACGCTTTACCTGGTTAAATCTGATGGGCAGGCAGCCGCGATCTCCATCCAGGCGCTACCATTAATCGAGTCTTTAGAGGAAGGTACCCTGTTCGATAAAGTAGCACCTCTGCGTGACGGCGGAATTCCTGTAGCTATGTTCACTATTCCAGCAGGCAGCGGGGTTGATCTTTGCGTCGTGACACTTACCCGACAGGGAATGATCAAGAAAACACTTGTGTCTGAATTGAAAGGACCTTCCTCTGATGCTTTTACATTGGTTAAGGTTAATGAAAGTGATGATCTTATCACAGTTAATCTGGCAAAGGAAAATTCTCATTATCTAGTTGTCACACAGAAGGGAATGGCGATTAGATTTGAGGGAAGTGAAGTGCGCGCTATGGGGTTGATTGCAGCAGGTGTGAATGCCATTAAACTGGCTACTGGCGATCAAGTGGTAGGGATGGTGGAGATGGCTGGTAAAGGGGAAGTGGTCTTGGTTGGATCGAACGGTATTGGGTGGCGAATCGAACCTGAAAGTTTTCCCGTTCAGGGCAGGTATGGTCAGGGGGTGATCGGTTGCCGATTGGATGCTGATGTTAGAATTGTTGGGGTTGTGTTTGGCAAGAAAAATCACCAATACACATTACATTTTAAAAAAGGAGCAGCTAAAACTCTACGAATCGATGAGATCGAAATCACCCGCCGGGCTGGCAAGGGTGCTCAACTTTGTAAATTAGCAACCGGCGATCAAATCCTTGCTATAAAAACGGCCTCCGATTTCGGAGATTGAAATTGGAGGTCTGAAGTTAGTTAATGGTGTAATAACAATAGTGATAGACAACTTTACCGTCTTTGATTCCAAGCGTGTCACTGCCGTCTGTGACCTTGCCGCGGTAAGAGTTACACGTCCAGGTGTAGTGGATGGTATTACCACTTTCTTCTTTCGATGTAACTGTAAAGATTCCATCATTAAGCTGATTCATCAACATTTGACCAAAAAAACCTCTCACAGCTGCATTTCCTTGATAAGTCTGTTTAGGCGTTACAAGGACGGCATTTTCATCGTAGATATCAAGGAAAGGATCATAGACATGGGCATTGAGAGCTGCAAAAATTTTAGTTAATGGGTCAGCATCCGTTGGAATAGGACTGGTTACCGGCCAGCTGTATTTTGCAATTTCATTCCATACTGCAACCAATTTTGTGCGCGAATAGTCCCAAGAGTAGAAATTCGCGGCAGTCATGCCTAATTTTTTGGCGGTATCCAGAAAGATTTTAGTATCCGTGGCGGTGGGCGCCCATCCATCCTGACCGAATGCCGGGCCGGTAGGAACGATTGGCCGCCAGGGAGTAATGGCTTTGAATTCATTATAGCTACGAGTTAGATCATATTCAGGGTTGTGCGCCTGCATCCAATAAACCTGCGGCATGTTCATATCACATTTTTCCAAGAATGCGGTCCATGGAAATGTACCGTGATAGGAAGGCCAGCGGAAGGAGCATAAGGCGACGGGTGTTGAAGGGAGTCCTTTACGCAGTTGGGTCATAAAAGTTCTGGCCACGGCGTCACGCCCCGCAGCCTTATATTCCACCTCAGCATCGATCACATATCCATCGAGGTTAAATTTTTTCGTTTGTGCAATTGCGATATTCGCTTCACCGATTGGATCATATCCATAGACATAGTGCCATCCCCAAACCTCGATGCCCTTAGAACGAATGGCGTCAACAACAGGCGCGACCAGGTCTTTACCGGTGCTATCAACATTATATGGTCGGGTATCATTGGCAATCTTAATCAACACGTGAGAAAACCCTGCTGATTTTGCCACACTGGCGATCGTGCTGGCATTGCCCCCCTCACAACTTGGAATCTTCCAGATCATCATTCCTTTTCCCTGCAATGTCATGGCAATCTCCTTTGATTACAGCCCTGGCTTATTAACCAGGTGTGAGGTTTCCTTCCAGTCCTAATTCTGGAGCGATGGTTCGCATAGCCTGAATTACAAAATCACAATGTTCCCAGAGCGGTACTCCGAATTCTTCAGCACCTCTGGCGATTTCTTCACGGTTTGCTCCCGCAGCAAAGGCTTTATCTTTCCACTTCTTTCTTACAGACGATGATTCAAGGTCATAAAGTGAGCGTGAGGGTCTAACAAGAGCTACGGCAGTGATCAGACCTGTGATTTCGTCACATGCGTAAAGTGCTTTTTCCAGGAGCGTGGTTCGCGGAAAACCCAGGTGGTCACTATGGCAGAGGATCGCATGTATGATCTCTTCTGGTACTCCCTTTTCGCGCAAGATCGGTGCACCCGCCATGGGATGTTCGGCTGCTGTGGGGTGGATCTCCCAGTCAAAATCATGCAGCAATCCGGTGATCTTCCAGGTTTCGACCGGTTCACCCAGCCTGACCGCGTATGCTTCCATTGCGCTTTCTACGGCTAGCATATGATTGATTAAATTTTCGTTTTTTACGTAATCTTTAACGATCGAAAAGGCCGTCTCTCTGTTGATCATCAGTTGCTCACTTCAATCACCGATTTTAAAGATTGGTTCTGGATCACCTAATACTGGTAGCGGATGAGAGATCCAGACCTGCCACACCGCGACCAAAGTTGCTGGCAATTCGCGTAAACTCCAAAAACGCAGCGAATGAGAGTTATAGATCCTTAAATCTGCAGCAAATCCATTTACGGTCAATCCCAGACCCCTGCAAGTAAACAGCGCACGTGGGAGGTGATATCGCTGTGTAACGAGGATCGCATCCTGCAAGCCAAAGATCTCTCGGGCTCGATAACAGGTATCATATGTCCTTCTACCTGCATAATCAAGGACGATGTCTTCTTCAGGTACACCGAGCCCAATGGCATAGGTCTTCATTGCAGCGGGTTCGTTGTAGTCGATGAAACGGTTATCACCACTCATCAACAATTTTTCTACTTTGCCAGCCTGATAAAGCAGAACTGCTGCGGTTACCCTATCTTTTAGGACGGGCGATGGTGTGCCGTCATGCAGCAGACCAGCCCCAAAAACAATGGCTGCTCGTGACGGAGGAACGTCATCAGCTGCCTGAAAAATTCTGCCCTTTGCTGCTGCGGCTGTGATCAACCGGGGAATGCCAAAGACCAGGATTGCCAATATCAGAGCCAATAGAAGAAGTTTCAGAATCATGTTAAATATCTTCTTTACCATAGCAAGAATTGTACCAGTTTTACCCTTTTGACTAGATTTGTGGAGTTTTCTCGAAAGAACAAGGAAATAACAGGTCGAATATTACATACGACGTGTCCAGGTTGAGGAGTTGTATTTTGTTTGCATAAGTTCATCAGCCATTCTCAACTCTGGTTCTGTAGGAGAGCACTGTTCAAAATGAATATTAAATGTGCTGGAAAAGCCCTCAACGAATGCTTCAGCAGCCGTGTTCCAGGAAATAATTCTTCCCAACACCATTTCAAGCGTTACAGCGTGATCAAGGATCTGGTTAGCATCCAATTGTCTGGCTTGTTCACTTTCATATTTCAAGACCCGTGTAATACGGGTCAGATCGCCTCTGAGCGGAAGGGAGCCATGCTGCAGCAGGCCGCCATATTTGCGAGCCTGTGCGGATCCGATCAGTTTCTTCCCCCTAGCAGTAATCTCATAATTCGAAGGAGTTTCGAAACACACAGGTTTGGGCGTTGATTTTCCATTTCCGTTTGGGTATTCTTTATCACCAATGGCGTCTACCCCTAACAAAGCCAGAGATTTCAATAAAGCGATTGAGATCTTTCGATAACTTTCCAGCAGGCTGCCATTCAGAATGGGGTCATCAAGTGGTGCGGTAACCGAATAGGTCAGTTCGTCGATATGCAGGATGGCTCGACCACCAGTAGGCCTGCGGACAAGGTGCCAGTCTTTTTCTTCTAGGCTACGAAGATCTACATCTGAATATGGTTGGGCGAAACCGAGCGAGAGCGCAGCTGGATCCCAGTTGAAAAGGCGCAGGGTTGGTATAACGGTTTTTTCGGCCGCCGATTTCAACAAAGCTTCGTCAAGAGCCATGTTCCATGCACCATTGTGTGGTTCGGAGATGATTAATCGCCATGTCGAAGTCATTGTTTTATAATTCTACTATCAAACAATGATGAATTCCAAAACCAGTGCACAAGTGTTAAAATTATCAACCGTCAAGATTCAATGAAACAGGAGTTAGGATGTAAAACGGATGTAAAAAATCCTATCTGGGCTTCATGTTTGCAGTATTATTTTTTATAACGCCTGGAATTATTTTTGCTGATATAAATTATTCAGTGTTAACTAGGACTCTGGGAGAGATGTAATTGTTTCTCTACTAAAATTCTTTATGCTAGAAAAAATCGAGGGTTCATGATGACCTTAATCAATTCAAACGGCAATCAAAAGGTAAATTCAACTCGTCAAACCATCGAGATTATTCTGCCAGATGGAAGGGTTTATACGGGTAAACGCGGGTCAACTCTGGCTGATCTTTTAAAAGCCCTGCCAGAATGGGATAATCCTCCGATTATGGGAGCGGTTGTCAACGGGGAACTACGAGAGTTGACCTATACCATTGAGATGGATGCGCGCATCCGATTGGTAACGATGGAAGATGACGATGGTGCACGAATTTACCGCCGTTCGATTACCTTTCTGCTAGAAGCCGCTTTTGAAGAATTGTTCCCAGAGGTGATCATGACCCTAGATCATTCAGTATCGGCTGGAGGTTACTTCTGCCAGATCGTTGGGCGCGAGCCGTTAACCGAAGATGATTTAGAACTGTTGCTCAAGCGGATGCGTGAAATGGTAGCCGCAGATCTGCCGTTTGAGCGGCAAGTTGTACCGCTGGATGACGCGATTGCTTATTTCAATTCAAAGGGTCTGGATGACAAGGTTAAGTTGTTGAAATACCGACAAAAAGAGTATCTGGTTCTCTATAGGCTGGGCGATCACCGGGATTATCATCACGGGTACATGGTTCCTTCAACTGGTTACTTGAAGTGGATCGGATTGGAAGCGGTTGGAGAAGGATTTGTGTTGCGTTTTCCGCGTCGTGGATCTCCAAAGACAATTTCACCAATGCCCAGTTATCCCAAGTTGCTGAGTACGTTCAGGCAGTATGGCAACTGGCTGCAGCGGTTGGGTATTGAATCGGTAGGCGCATTAAACGAAGCGATTCAGAAAGGCAATATACGCGAAATCATCCTGGTTTCTGAAGCTTTGCACGAATTGCAGATCAGTGAGATCACACAGCAGATCGCGGAACGATCAGACGAGGCGCGGATTATTCTGATCTCAGGTCCATCATCGTCTGGAAAAACCACTTTCTCGAAGCGTCTTTCTGTTCAGCTCCTCGCGCAAGGGTTCTCACCATTCCCGTTGGAGATGGACAATTACTTTGTTAACCGTGACCTTACCCCCCGTGATGAGAATGGTGAATATAATTTTGAAGCCCTGGGAGCTCTGGACACACATTTATTTTCGGACCATTTAAAAAGATTAATCCGCGGCGAGGCTGTGAGATTGCCCAAGTATGATTTTCGCGAAGGCAAGCGGAAAGAGGGCGAGGTGGTTCAGCTTCGGCAGGACCAAATGATCATTGTCGAGGGAATTCATGGGTTGAACCCGGATTTGCTTCCTGATATTGATCCATCCTCAACTTATAAGATTTATGCTTCCTGTTTGACCCAGTTGAATTTGGATCGGTATAACCGCATCTCAACCACTGATACCCGTCTTTTAAGGCGTATTGTGCGAGATGCACGCGAGAGGGGATACTCGGCCCAGGAAACGATCTCACGCTGGGATTCGGTGCAGCGCGGAGAAAAGGAATATATTTTCCCATATCAGGAGAATGCAGATAAATTGTTTAACTCTGCTTTGGTATATGAGCTGTCTGCCATTCGGCGGCTGGTTGAACCATTGTTACGCCAGGTTCCTTATGGCACAAGAGAATATGTTGAAGCCAAGCGTTTGCTCGCCTTTCTGGAATGGTTCCTGCCAATTGAAACAAATCTGATTCCAGATAATTCGATTTTATTGGAATTCCTTGGAGGGTCGATTTTGCACGATTTCAAACTCTGGGGGTCGTAAAGAAAATAAAGAGGGTTCGGTTATGAACACACCGAACCCTCAATCATTATGTACTTAAATAAGTTTCTTCTTGAACGCAGTTCCAAGACGGGCAATCCCTTCGTTAATCTTTTCGGGGCAACAATACGAAAAATTCAATCGCATAGTGTTTTTTCCACTGCCGTCAGGGTGGAAAAATTCTCCAGGCACGTAAGCAACCTTTTCTGCAATCGCTTCTTGCAGCATATCGGTGGCATTGAACTTTTCAGGCAGTTCGACCCATAGGAAAAGTCCACCCTGCGGATGAGTCCATTTTACGCCTTCTGGCATGTGTTCCTCAAGAGCATCGAGCATGGCGTTTCGTCTTTCTGAGTAGACCCTGCGAATTTCCTTGACATGTTCGTCAATGAATCCATGCTGACCCACTTCATGAGCAACAATCTGGTTGAAGGTGGATGTATGCAGATCGGTGCCCTGTTTAGCGAGCGAAAGTTTGCGGATGACTTCTTTGGGCGCAATAACCCAGGCCAGGCGTAATCCAGGCGCAAGGATCTTGGAAAATGTACTCAAGTAGATCACATTCCCGGTATATGAACCATTATGAACACGCATCTGAGAGTCGAGCAATTCAACTGCTGGTAGATGGTCTCCTTCATAGCGAAGTTGTCCGTACGGATCATCCTCGATGATCGGGACGCCATAACGATCGGCCAGTTCGATCAATTTCTGCCGTCTCTCAACAGGTAGGGTCGTTCCAGTTGGATTTTGAAAATTCGGTAAAACATAAATAAACTTGGGGCCAATGCGCAGTGCTTCTTCGAGGTGGTCGGTACACATGCCATATTCATCAGTTGGAACACTGATATATTCAGCTCCGTAAGCATTCCATGCCTGTAATGCACCCAGGTAGGTGGGGGATTCAACCAGAATGCGGTCACCGCGGTTGATGAATATTTTTCCTAGAAGATCGAGCGCTTGCTGAGATCCAGAGGTGATCAGGATATTATCTATATCAACGTTGATCCCGATACGGTTCGTGTGTCGGGAAATCATTTCACGCAGGGGTACATAACCATCTGTACCACCATATTGAAGTGCGTCAGCGCCTTTGTGTTCAAGTACATAGTTGCATGCCCTTTTAAATTCTTCAACGGGGAATACTTCCGCTGCTGGAAAACCTCCACCAAATGAAATCATATCTGGTTGTTCCGTGACTTTGAGCAGTTCACGAATAGCGGAAGCTTTCATTCTTTGCGTGCGTTGCGCGTAGCGATAGTCCCAGGGAGTTTGCATTTATTTTTCCTTTTAGTTTAGATTTTTATCTTGCAAATTCACTCTACAACTTCGGAAAACGACTTAATACAACTGCGGGAGTCGGCAAGGTTACCCGGTCGCCAGCAGTGAGTTCTGAAGGAGCTTTACCTGCTTGTTTGGGGGAACCCTGATATACAAAGATTGGAGTTCCTTCTATGGCAGATTTCAAATCAAGAGAAGCCTGGCCTGTTAACAGGCCGTCGGTATCTATGGCACAGCTGGTGACGACACCAATTACCTTTCCTTTACTGTCTAGCACGGGGTCACCATTATGGGCCATGCGCACACCTTTCTCAGGGAATCGGAATCTAACGACCACTGTTTTCCGTTGAGATTCCTTTTTAATGAAAGCGTCTCTACCAATAAACCAGGGTTTGTAGGTTTTGACATAAGAACCAAAACCAGCCTCTGCAACGCCCAGGTTCATCTCACCGCCCATTTCGTGGCCGTAGAGGGGAAGTCCGGCTTCAGTGCGCAGCGAATCCCTCGCGCCCAGTCCACACGGTTTCATTCCTAAGGGCTCACCAACTTTAGTGATAGCTTCCCAGAGCGCGGGCGCCTTCTGTGGATGAACGAACAGTTCGAAGGCCATTTTCTCGCCGGTATAACCTGTTCTAGATACGATCAGATCAAATCCGCCAATCACAGCTTCACACAGTTCCGTGCGCTTGAGGGCCTTAACCCTCTTCTGAGTGGCAGCATCGCAACCCAGCGCGAGCAGGATATCACGAGATTTGGGACCTTGGAGCGCAATATCCACGCGCATATCATCACCCTCTTTGGGATCACGCAAGTTGCGAAGTTTAACACCGCTGCCAAAGGCTTTTACCCAGGGTTGAGTGGTATCCACCATGACCTTGCCAGTTCGAACGGCATTCAACCAGGCCCAGTCCTTGTCGTCATTGGAGGCATTGACCACAACGAGATATTTATCTGACCCGCGGTGGTAAACCAGCGTATCATCAATCACATTGGCATCTGGATCGAGGAAATGCGTGTAACAGGATTCGCCAACTGCAAGCGCACCAATATCATTGCCGCAAACGCAATCGAGGAAGACAGAGGCGAAAGGTCCTTCAGCCTGGAAAACGCCCATGTGAGAAACATCGAATAAACCTGCAACTTTACGGCATGCCAGATGTTCTTCAACAACCGAGGTATACCAGACTGGCATTTCCCATCCAGCAAAGGGGATGATCTTGGCACCAAGTTTCTTATGTGTTTCATAGAGTGATGTGCGTTTCAACTCGGGTGATTCTGGTTCGTTCCAGACAAACATAGGTAATGATTGCCCTTTACCTCGCTTCTTGCCGATGAAATATGGCTTTGTCTCGCATATTGCATCGCCGGTTGAAATCGGGTCTGTCGCTGTGGATTCTTCGATGATGATGGGGCCTGGAATGCGCCGGGGCAGGTCATCGTCAAATGCTATATATCCATCAGATAAAGCTCGGAGGAATGTGGCCGCCAAACCAAAATCAGTTGATTTTATTGTAAATCGATAAGAATCTTTTTTATTGCAGACCAAAGTTCCCTCTACGACCCTGATTGGCGTTTTGAGCGAAGTGGGCTGGGATTGACCGGGCTTCAGTGCTTCTGCGTCTGAACTGAAGCAGTAGTTGACAAAATAACGAATATGCTCGCCTTTCAGATCAAGAGCAGCAGTCTCTGATTTTGTCGAGGGCACATCATCGATATAGTAGAAATGTGGGTATCCACTTTTTTGATAGGTGAGATCTGCGCCTGCTTTTTCACAGATTGCACGTACTTTAAGTTTGGCATTTTCCAATACTTTGAAATCTACTTTTGCGCGCTGTGCAGGGCCTTTTCGTGTTTCGACGGTATACGGGGTAATTGCGTGCAAGATGTCGGCAATAATATCCGCCACCTTAACCATATCGCTTTCTTTTAACCCTCGCTGGGTCATCCATGGAGTGCCATAACGAATGCCTGACGCGTTCAATGCGGTCTTATCACCAGGGATGGTATTGCGGTTAAGCACGATTCCGGCGATATCCAGGATTCGGGCGGCAATGTCACCCGATAAAGTGGTTCCATCGGGGCCAACAATGGTCTTGCAATCGATGTTTCCAAGGTGAGAATCTGATCCAGAGAAGGAAATACGAAGTCCGCGTTCTTGAAGCCTCTGGGTAAGAGCAGCGCAATTCTTGATGATCTGTTCCTGAAGCTTTTGAAATTCCTTCGTCTTCGCAATTTTAAAGGTGGTCGCCAGAGCTGCGAATACATGCACGTGAGGGCCGCCCTGCTCGCCAGGGAAGACAGCTTTATCAATTTTCTTCGCCAGGCTACCGTCAGTGGTGAGAATGCACGCACCACGCGGACCGCAGAGAGTCTTGTGGGTGGTGAAGGTAATCACATGCGCATATCCTACTGGTGAGGGAATTGCTTTTCCGGCAATCAAGCCAGCGATATGCGAGACATCTGCCAGAAGGTAAGCACCAACGGCATCCGCGATGGCTCTGAAGCGTGCCCAATCCGGAATCCACGGGTAGGACGAATAACCACAGATGATCACTTTTGGCTGGACTTCTTTTGCCAGTGCTTCCAATTTGTCATAGTCAATCTTTTCAGTTTGAGGATCGACATTGTAGTGTGAGACTTTGTATAATTTACCGGAACGGTTAACAGAGGATCCATGCGTGAGGTGACCACCATGCAAGAGATTCATCCCCAAGATGACGTCGCCTGGTTCGATCATCGCATGGTAAACAGCATTGTTGGCAGGCGCACCTGACAGCGCTTGAACATTGACGTAAATCTGATCAGCGCTAACTTTTTCAGTAGCAAACACTTCCGCGCAGCGGCGGCGGGCGAGGGATTCCACCACGTCTGCGTATTCAACACCTTTATAATAGCGTGGATCAGCATAGCGGCGGTAATAAGAAAGCCGGTTGGAATAATCTAAGATTTCTGGTTCTGTCATCCAGCGGGTATCTTCATCCGGATAACCTTCGGCATAGAGATTCTGGAAGACAGATGAAAGCGATTCTCGCACCGCAGCTGGCGCTGTGCTTTCAGACGGAATGAGTATTAATTTCCTGAATTGCCGTTCTGTTTCGAATTGGATCAGTTGAGCCACTTCTGGATCCAGATCAGAAAGAGACCCACGAACAAGATGATCGGTCATTGAAATTTCTCCTCGATTGAATTTTGAACCGGTATTAACAAATAAAAAACCACCTTCAGATGAAATGCTAAGCAACATCTGTTGGTGGTATTTTTCTGAAAGGTATCAGTCATTCGTTTCTCAACAACCGGCCCAAATTAAGTTTGTTTGCTAAATCTGGTTCAGTTTCGATACAGCGCAGACATAATTATTTTAGCCTGTTGTGCGAAAAGGGTCAAGGACAATTGCGAAATCGGCACTTTCGAAAATACGTGAATCCAGTTTATACATGAGAATTTAGCCAGTCGATCATGACCTTGAGGACGTCAGCTTTCTCAGGTTCATTATGTAATTCGTGGTAATAGCCCTGCCATTCTTTATAGGTTACAAATTTTGCTGGAGCATGATCAGCGAATTTTTTGGTTAATTCCGGGCTGACCAGTTTATCTGAAGTACCTTGCATCAGAAGAATCGGCATTTGAATATTAGCGGCATGCTCGATGATGTAATTGCCACTGTTAAGCAAATCTAAACCCAGGCGGGCCGTGGTATATGGGTGAACCAACGGGTCAGCAGTGTATGCTTCACCGACTTTTGTGTCTCTGGCAAGGTCATTTGGGTCCAATCCATTTTTCATCTGGAATGTAGGGAACAAGGAGTACATAATTTTTCCCAGGAAAATCTTTGCAGGTGGAATGGGGACGGTCACTCCGAGCGCAGGAGAAGTGACAATAGCACCCGAAGGCAAAGATTTCTGGGTGACAGAATAATAGAGCGTCAGGTTACCACCCAGACTATGCCCGTAGAGGAAAACCGGTTTGCCTGGTTGTGTTTCTCGAACGATTTTGAGCCCAGTGTTGATATCTTCCATAAACGCATCGTACGAGGGAGAATGTCCGCGGATTCCCTCTGATTGCCCGTGACCGCGTAAATCAAAACCTGTGATTGAAAAACCTGCATCTGTCAGGGTTTGGGCAACATGCTGATAACGCCCGGTATGTTCGCCAATTCCATGGATTAACAGGATGGCTGCTTTGGGTTCAACTTCCGGTTTCCATTCTACTGCGTGAAGCTTCAATCCATCTTTTGTTTTAAATTCAAAGAATCTCTGCTGCATTTTTATTCCTCGCCATGGTAGAGTGTCTTTCAGGTTTACCAGTTGTACTTTATAATTTTTATACTCAAAGATTTAGTCTATCTTAATTTTCAATTTTTCACAATTACAATATCGACCGAGGTAATGAATGGACAGCAATTTACCTGAACAGGGAAAGAGCGATTCAGCACACCTTTCAAAAGCAACAGGTTGTGGAATTATTCTTCTCATTGTTTTAATTTCAATATGGGTGGCAGGCTTATCTGCGTTAACCCTTTATGTTCGCTGGTCTGTGGAACAGGCTATGTTCGAAAGTGATGCGGGAGTTATTGATTTTCGCTGGGGAATTCAGGTAATTTATGCTGTTTTGTTGTATCTTCCGCTGGTGCCAATTTACTTCATGGTTAAAGCTCCGCGCATTAAGTTAATGATTCGATTATGGATGATCGCGGGAGGCTTTGTCGTTCTATCAATTCCAGCAAAGTTCTTATATCTGACTTCTCAAAACCAATCCAATATTCTATTATCAGCCGCTCTTTTATTAATGAGTGCAATCCTTTTTTTGATACGAAAACCTTCTGCCAAAAGGATTGACCAGAAGGAAAAATCAGGATTACTGGGAACAGCTGTCCTTGCTGGTCTGGCCCTCTCAATTCCATGGCTACTTTGGGGAGCTCTAGGTTCACCGCTGGACACAATACTTGTTTTAGCTCTAGCAGGATGTGTTTGTTTATTTGTTATTTCAAGCATCTATCCGTTTTACCTCGAAAATACTCAAGCATTGGAAGGCGAGGTAAAGATTGGTGAATTTTTATTTGATGGTTTTTCGATTGCTGTGTTTCTCCTTATTGTTGTGTCAGGATTGGGGCAAAATGGATCAGAAACTTTGCTAGCGCTTACTGTTCCAGCTGCCGGTTGGTTAATTGTCGCATTTGCCGCGGCTGGTAAAAATTATCAGGATCACGGTAAAGTGGCTGTGGGGATTATTTCGGGATTAACCGTCGCGCTACCATTGTTGTTTTTTGATATGGACGAGTTATCGCAGATCATCACAGGTGCTCCGGGAGAAGTCACTCAATGGGCTGAACAGGCCGGGTTGTATTCTTTAATCTATTTAATGGTTATTACTCTGGTGATTGTTTTCTTCTTCAAGCAAATACCAAAAATGAGGTTACAGGAAAAAAGAGACCTTATCTTGACTGGTGTCAGTATTGTAGGATTTGCCTTGATTTATATCATATTCGGGCAACCAGGTTTCTATGGAGATAAATTATTTGTGATTTTTACCGAACAGGTCGATACCTCCGCGTTTGCTACTCTTAACCCTTTAATTGAGCGGAAAACAGCGCTTTATCATGAATTGACTGAAACAGCAAAAGAGACCCAATCTGATTTACGTTATCAATTGGATCGCTGGAAAATTGGATATACACCTTATTATTTGGTTAATGGGATAGAAGTAAACGGGGGATTTCTCATGAGGGAATGGCTGGAAAAACAGCCTGGAGTCAATCGGGTATTGGAAAGTCCACAGCTTCGTCCATTGCCTGAAGAGTTGCCTACTACGAGTGGTGAGGTATCACTTCCTCCGGAGGGTACGCTCTGGAATCTTGAAATGATTCATGTTCCGCAGGTGTGGGAGGAACTGGGTGTAACTGGCAAGGGGATTGTTATTGGACAAACCGATTCTGGAGTTGAGGGGTCTCATCCTGAACTTAAACAATCCTATCGCGGTGAAGCTGGATCCAACGATTACAATTGGTTGGATCCATGGTACGGATCGTATTCCCCGGTGGATTATGGAGGTCATGGAACAGGTACACTGAGCATTGAAGTCGGCAGTACTCGTGGAATTGCCAGGGATGCGGAATGGATAGGGTGTGTTAACCTGGCAAGAAATCTTGGCAATCCAGCCCGTTATCTCGACTGTATGCAATTCATGTTTGCTCCATACCCTCAAGGTGGGAGTGCCTTCCTTGATGGTGATGTCTCTCAGGGTGCCATGATCGTGAATAACTCCTGGGGTTGCCCCAGGGTTGAAGGTTGCGATTCTGGAGTTTTCGAACCTGCTATGAAAGTGTTGAAAACCGCTGGAATCTTCATGTCCACTTCGGCAGGTAATTCGGGATACTACGGTTGTTCAACGATCACCGACCCTCCAGCAATTTACGAAGACGTTTTTACTGCCGGTTCGGTAGATAAAGTAGGGCAAATATCTGAATTTTCTAGCCTTGGGCCGGTTACCGTGGATGGAAGTAACCGACTGAAACCAGATCTATTGGCACCTGGAGAGCAAATATTGATGGCTGATCTTGGCGGCACTTACACTTTCTCTAGTGGCACTTCATTTTCTGCTCCTCATGTTAGTGGAGTTGTGGCTTTGATGTGGTCTGCGAACCCTGCTTTGATCGGTGATATTGATACAACGAAGAGGTTGTTGATCGAAACTGCTCAACCATTCAATGGAGTTGAACCAAATTGCGGAGATGCCAATTACGGTTCAGGTTATGGGATTTTGGACGCTTATGCTGCTGTGAAGGCTGCAATTGCATTAAAATAAAAAAGATCCTGTAACCAAAGAGGACAATAAGGGTTATATAGGTGAAAAAGAAACCGGTTTCGGTATATGCTGAGATTACTGATGAAAATGCCGTCAAACTTGCCTCTGACGGCAATTCTGAGGCATTTAGTTATCTCTATGAACAGAATGTGAAACGGATTTACAACTACATCTACTACCGGATTGGTTCTGAACAGGATGCAGAAGATCTGACTGCCAGGGTCTTTCACAGGGCTTTCGGGCGTATTGGGAGCTACGAAGAGAAAGGCGTTCCTTTTTCTGCCTGGTTGTATCGCATTGCACACAACCTGATTGCTAACTGGCACCGTGATAATTTCAGACGTAGAGAAGTGTCATTAGAAGATCAGATCGATTTTCCACATCATGGAGATCTACCGGAAAGAATGGTAGAAAGGAATCAGGAGAAGGAAATGCTTCTGAAAGCCATCCGCAACCTTTCACCTGACAGGCAGCAATTGATTTTGCTCAAGTATCTTGAGGATCTGTCGAATGCTGAAATTGCTGTCATTATGCGTAGAACTGAAGGAGCAATTAAGAGTCTTTATCACCGCTCGTTACTTGCCTTGCGCGAAGAGCTGGAAAAAAATGAAAAGTATCATGTTGTGGAAAAGTAAATGAGATTTGGGGAAGTAAATATGACAGATGGAATCGACCAATTTAATATCAATAATCTCTGGGGTCTGGAAGACAGGCTTTCGAATGTATTAAGACCAGTAACCCCTGACCCTGTGTTCGTTGATTCGCTTAAATATAGATTATCACGGACGCCAACCGTGCTTCTTGAGCAGAGTAAGAAACATTTCGGGTTGGCGGCAATTCTTATCGGGTTGCTGGCTGGGTTACTGGGCTACTGGATCTACCGAAAAATTCAAAAATAAATATATTTCTAAAAAGGAGATTATTTAGAAAGCTTTTCCCGTAATTGTTTCGTGGATGGCTCAACCAATATCGTTCCATCTGGAAAAACAATGGTTGGAACGCTGCGATAGCCATTCGCAACACTTTTCACATAATCAGCAGCCGCTTCATCCTGATCAATATCGATCCATTCATAATCGATCTTTTCTTCTTCGAAAATTTTTTTAGCTCTGCGCGTATCACCACACCAGCTCGTTCCATACATGATGATCTTTTTGGGTTGATTCATCATCAGATCTTTCTCCTGTAAAACGATGTTCAAATTTTTAAAGTTCACAATTCATCGTCATGTCATTAATATTGTAATTTAAATTTTCATGATTTTTACAGGAAGAATTAGTGGATCAATATTTCTTTAGAGGTAAATGTTTATGTTAAAATTTGGTTTATGTCGATAAAAATTGTTTTCATGGGTTCATCTGATTTTTCGGTTACGATTCTTAAACACCTTGCTGATAAATTCCCATTATGCAGTGTAGTTACACAACCGGATAAGCCAGCAGGAAGGGGAAAAACGTTGACCCCGCCGCCTGTAAAAATTCTTGCCAGACAACTTGGGATACCCGTATTGCAGCCCGTAAAACTCAGATTGCCTGACTCTTTTACCCAACTGGAAGCTCTCCAGCCAGACCTGATCGTTGTGGCTGCTTATGGACAAATTCTGCGGCAAAATGTGCTTGACTTGCCAAAATTTGGTTGTATTAATGTGCATGCCTCCTTGCTGCCGCGTTGGAGGGGGGCTTCACCGATCCAAGCTTCAATTCTTAATGGTGATACTGTTAGCGGGGTGACGATCATGAAAATGGATGCTGGGATCGATACTGGACCGGAACTGGCCAAGAGAAGCGTACCTATCGATCCTGATGAGACAGCAGTATCACTCTCAGAAAAGCTTGCTGAAGTTGGCGGAAAACTTTTAATCGAGACCTTACCTGGTTACCTGGATGGAACGATAAAACCAGTAAAACAAGCAGAGGATGGTGTTACTTACGCCTCATTGATTAAAAAAGAAGACGGCCTGCTTGATTTTCATAATCCTGCGGAAATTCTAGAGCGAAAAGTTCGCGCTTATTTTGATTGGCCAGGGACTTTTATGGATTGGGATGGTCAGATCCTAAAGGTTCGAAAGGCAAAGGCAGTTCGGAACGGTTCTACTCCTCCAGGAAAACGCGCCGTTTGTGGTGGATATCCCTGCGTTGGTACCGTTGACGGCGATTTCATATTGCTCGAATTGCAGCCAGCCGGTAAAAAATGGATGGATGGTAAAGATTTTGTTCGGGGTGCGCGTAACTGGATAAGCTCGTAATAGGTAATTGGAAAATACATTAATCTTAAGGCAGGCACATGACCGTTCCAGATTGGGTTCAAGACAGCGTTTTCTACCAGATATTTCCCGATCGTTTTGAGAACGGCGATAAGACCAATGACCCTCCGAATGTGGAGCTTTGGGAATCAACGCCCACAACCAACGGGTTCCAGGGGGGTGATTTAAAGGGGATTATCGAGCGGTTGTATTATTTACTCGATCTGGGAATAGATGCTCTTTATCTCAATCCGATCTTTCTATCACCATCCAATCACCGGTACAACACCACTGATTATTTTCAAATCGATCCTAAATTAGGAAACCTCTCTGTGTTTCACACCCTTTTGGATGTGGTGCACCGCAATCGTATGCATCTCATCATGGATGGTGTGTTCAATCACTGCGGACGCGGTTTTTTTGCTTTTAATGATCTACTTGAAAATCAATCGGCATCGCCATACAAGGATTGGTTTTATGTCAAGCGCTTTCCTGTGGACGCTTATTCGCCAGGTGATGCTACTTCTTACTTGGGATGGTGGAAATATAAAAGTCTACCCAAACTTAATATTGGAAATCCTCTCGTGAGACAGTACATTCTTTCGGTTGTCCGCTACTGGACCGAACAGGGCATAGATGGCTGGCGGCTCGATGTTCCCAATGAAATAAACGATGATACATTTTGGGCTGATTTTCGCGACACAGTCAAGCGGATCAACACTGATGCTTATCTTGTGGGGGAGATATGGGACGGCGATAAAAGATGGGTTGATGACAGACATTTCGATGGTTTAATGAACTATCCGCTTCGAGTGTTAATTCTCGACTTGCTGAATGGAAAAATCACACCAGAATACTTCGCAAGTCACCTGAATCAACACCACCAGCAATATGCAAGAGAGAATCGCAATGCAATGTACAACTTGCTTGGAAGCCACGACACTGAAAGACTGCTGACCATGACTGGTGGTAACATCCAAAAAACGAAACTGGCCTACCTGATTTTGATGACACAGCCTGGGTCTCCAGCAATTTATTATGGTGACGAAGTAGGTCTTATGGGAGGGAAAGATCCAGATTGCCGTAAGGCTTTTCCTTGGAATGAAAGTAAATGGAACAGCGAGCTGCGCGCCTGGATTAAGAATCTAATTCGAATCCGGAAAAACTATGTAGTGCTGCGTCGAGGTGAAATCAAGATCAACACCCCTCGCATTGGTGATGGATGGATTGCCTGGTCAAGGCAGTATGAAGGTCAGGAATGTTTTGTGGTAATTAATCCTTCTCCAACTGTTAAGCACTCAGTTATTAATATTCAAAAACAAGGAGTTTATAGAGACCTGGTTACCCTCGAAGAACATCCATCAATTGATTCTACAATCCAGGTAGATCTTGTTCCCTGGTCGGGGTGTATTCTAATTCCAAAGGCATAATCAAGCTGTCAATTCAGAACCCCCTGCTGGGGGTTCTGGTAAATGGGTAATAAATTAAGTTCCATCCTTTGGATTGATGAACCTGCGTTGCCATTCATAAAGAATATTTAGCGCTTGAATGGGGGGCAGCGAATTTAAATCGAGCTTTTTCAATTCTTCCAGTAAGGGATTTGTTTCTGGAAAGAGCACCATTTGTTGTGTATGGGCTGGTTCAATATTGATGGCTGATCCTGAACTTGATTCGAGCTGATGCAGAATCTCGCTGGCTCGTGAAATCACCGGTCGGGGAATACCAGCAAGCTGGGCTACATGGATGCCGTATGAGCGATCTGCACCACCAGGAACGATTTTGTGTAAAAAGATAACCTGGGTACCGTTTTCAGTAACAGCGACGTTGTAGTTACGAACACCTGGCAAAAGTTCGCTTAACTGTGTCAATTCATGGAAATGAGTCGCAAAGAAAGTACGAGCGCGCAGCTTGGGATGATTATGAATATATTCGATTACTGACCAGGCAATGGACAGACCATCATAGGTGGAGGTACCCCGCCCGATCTCGTCTAGGATCAACAGACTACGCGGTGTAGCATGATTTAAAATATTGGCAGCTTCGATCATTTCAACCATAAAAGTTGACTGCCCGGCATGAATTTCATCCTGTGCGCCAATTCGAGTAAAAATGCGATCAACAATGCCAATCTTCGCGCTGGAAGCGGGAACATAAGATCCAATCTGAGCCATGAGAACGATCAAGGCAATTTGGCGCAGGAAAGTCGATTTACCGCTCATATTCGGTCCGGTGATGATGCGGATAATCTCACCTTTTTCGAGAATTGTGTCATTGGGAACAAAGCGGTCATTCTTCAGGGTGGTTTCGACTACGGGGTGGCGTCCGTCCACCACTTCGATCATTGGCTCTTCTACTAATACAGGTTTGACATAACCATGGATGGCTGCCACCTCCGCTAAACTGGCGTACACATCCAGTTCTCCAATCGTTCGCGAAGCGTTCATAAGCGCAGGAACGTGGGGTTGAATCGCAGCGCAAATATCCTTAAACAAACGCAATTCGATCTCTTTGATCCGCTCTTCGGCATTGAGCACCAGTGATTCGTATTCTTTCATTTCCGGTGTAATATACCGTTCAGCGTTGACCAGCGTCTGTTTTCTGATATATTCGGAGGGCACTTGATGGGTGTTACTGTGAGTAACCTCAAGATAATAACCGAAGACCTTATTATAGCCAACCTTAAGATTCTTGATGCCGGTTCGTGTGCGCTCCACGTTTTCGAGATTGGAGATCCATTCACGCGCATGACGCGACATTTCAATCACATGATCCAATTCTTCTGAATAGCCAGGTTTGATCACGCCGGTGTTTTGCAGCGTAGCAGGGGGATCTTCATCAATAGAGTTTTCTAGCAGCAGATTGGCATCTTCACAGAGGGGAAGGTTCTGTAGAAAATCTTCGAGGTGGAGCGACTCGCTGGCGAGGATTTGTCTGATTTCAGGTAGTTTTTGAAGGATAGCACGGATTCCTACCAGATCACGTGGTTGGGCTGAACCATTGGTGATGCGGGTGGTTAGTCTTTCGAGGTCACCAATTTGATGCAGGTGTTCGCGGAAATCTGCACGCTCAAGTGGATTGGTGAAGAAGGTATCAACAATTGCCTGGCGTTGCCTAATCTTCATCGTATTCAATAAGGGTTTACTAACCCAATTACGCATGCAGCGCTGCCCCATCGGGGTGATCGTCTGATCTAGAATGGAAAGTAAAGATCCTTCCTTTTCGCCACGGCGGATCGTTTCGGTCAATTCGAGGTTCCGCCGTGTTGAGGCATCGAGCATCATAAATTCAGAGGTATTGTAAGTGAAGATACTTTTGAGTAACGATATCGCTGCAGGCTGAGTCTGTTCCAGATATTGAACTAACGCACCAGCAGTCTGGATAGCCAAAGGCAGGCCTTCCAGGCCATATCCGTCCAGTGTGGAGACCTCCATTTTTCGCAACAAGATTTCACGGCAACGGCCGGTCTCGAACCGCCAATCAGGAAGGCGCGTGAGATGCCCTGATAACAATCCGTTGAATTTCAATGATTCTGGAACTAATATTTCAACAGGGTTCAGCCTGACCAGTTCGGAACGTAAATCGCTGAGGGGATCCAGCGACTCGATTTCGGTTACCGCAAATTCTCCAGTTGAGATATCGGCGTATGCGACGCTGAATTTGGAATCCTCAACTACGATAGCCGCGAGAAAATTATTCTCATTGGATTTGATCAATCCCGGTTCGATGAGCGTACCTGGTGTGACAACTCTAACCACCTCCCGCGGAAAAAGTCCTTTGGCTGGCTGGTCGCCCACCTGTTCACAAATAGCAACGTGATATCCCTTTTCAATCAGGCGAGAAAGATAGTTTTCAACAGCGTGGTAAGGAATCCCGGCCATAGGAATGCGTTTTCCTTTGGATACTCCACGCGAAGTAAGGACGATATCTAATTCACGCGAGGTGATATGAGCATCCTCATCAAAGGTCTCATAAAAATCTCCAAGTCGGAAGAAAACGATCGTATCGGGATATTGTTTTTTTATATCCAGGTATTGCTGCCTGATAGGGGTAACATCGTCAGCCATGTGATCAATCCGTTATTAAGTGACAGATCAGGTCCAACCGCAAGTTGAACCTGATCGGCAACATTTCTACTTTGCTAGATTTTTTCACCGCATTCCGCACAAAATTTTGCATTAGGAAGCAATTTTGCACCACATTTGGGGCATTTATCTTTGGGTTTGAGTGAGTATCCGCATTCAGGGCAGAATTTTGCATTTGCTGCAAGGGGTTTTTCACAATTGGGGCAAGTAGCAGTGATCCCTTCACGCCAGTATTCGGTGCCCAACTTTTTATCCTCTTCTGCCATGGCAGCATGAGCCCAGATTTCTTCCACTGATTTCGAAGCCTGTGCGGCAGCCATCTCGACTCCAAGGTCGGGGGCGCACTCTTTGCATAAACCTTTTTTGGTATTCCAGCATTTTTCACGGCAAACCCAGGTTTGACAACGGGGGCATTGGATGAAATGAGGTCTAATCTCTTGAGCAGCTTCGACAAACGCATCATCATGAGCTTTTTCCCAGGTTGCTGAATGTACACGGTCACCTATGTTGGCAGCGGTGCCAAAGATACCACCAAAGATGCTGCTGGCAGCATCCAGCGCGCCACTAACTTTTCCGGTCAAAGACGGTTTAAATTTTGTGCGATAGCCTGAATTGCACCGGCCGCAAACGAATTCAAATTGAAAACCCTGTTCGGTGGATAGATCGTTGTAATTTGCTGTAAATTCCAAATGCTCAACCATGTTACCTCCCGCAAGTATGGTATCGATTTTGTGTTTAATTGTATTATATCGTAACATCATGGCTCGTGATTTGATCAAGCGGATTGTTGAGTATAATATTTTGAACAATGGACAGGAATTGGATATGATGCTTTCATCACAAAAAAAAGAAAATGATTTCTTCTCGAATATTGACATGGGAGTAGGGACTTGGGCATGGGGAGACCGCTTGTATTGGGGATATGGTGATGCATACGGTGAACCTGAAATTCGAGAAGCTTTTTTTGAGTGCATTTCTAATGGAATCACTTTTTTCGATACCGCCGAAGTGTACGGTCAGGGGAAAAGTGAGATATTACTGGGTAAATTAATTAAGACAATAAACACACCATTAAAGATTGCAACAAAAATGATGCCTTTCCCATGGCGAATTTCTTCTCATTCGCTTAAGAAAGCGCTGACTGCCAGCCTAAAACGATTAGGATTGTCTAAAATTGATCTTTACCAAATGCATTGGCCATTGAAGCCTGTTCCGGTAACAGAATGGATGAATCGCATGGCTGATTTGGTTGAGGAAGGTCTGGTCACAGCTGTGGGGGTGTCGAATTACAATCTTGGACAAATCATCTCAGCTCACGAGGTGCTCCGAAAGAGGGGATTAGCGCTAACATCCGTGCAATTGGAGTATCATTTGTTGGATCGCAGAGTCGAAACCAATGGGATAATGGATTACTGCCGTGAACAAGGGATCAAGTTGATTGCGTATAGTCCTCTTGCTTCCGGAGTTCTAACCGGGAAATATTCCGAGAAAACTCCTCCAAGGGGTGGGCGCGCTAGCCAGTATAACCGTTCACGTCTGGAAAGAATTCAACCCTTGCTGCGAACAATGATCCGTATTGGAAATGAACATGGTGGAAAGACTGCCGGTCAGGTAGCCTTGAATTGGATCATGTGCAAAGGTGCATTGCCAATTCCGGGTGCGAAAAACATCGATCAGATGGCGCAAAACCTTGGAGCGCGCGGCTGGCAGCTAGATGAAAGCGAAATAGGAATGTTAGATGAAATCAGCCGGAAGGTGGCTCAATAAGATATTAATCATTAAACACTAACGAATATAAGATAAGGAATACACAATTATGGAGAAAAAGATCAAGAAAGAGTATTTGCCATTCCATGCTGTGAATGAATTTATGCGGGATGATTACCGGTTAACCATACTTCAGGAAGTATTAATGGATCAGGGACGTAATTCAACTGAATTGCGCCAGCGTATTGGTCGTATGATTTCAAAAGGAGTACAAATTCCCGGATTTCGAAATAGCAATCTGGCTCCTGTTAGTATGAAAGTGAAGAACAGCACGTCTCTTTTTGAACGATCGCCAGAATTTGCTGCTGCTGTAATGGAGGCCTGGAGCAATCTTCATGCTGACCTTAAGGTGAAAATGGCCGATCTATTGACTTCAAAGAATTGGGTAATCCCGCCAGTAGATCAAGATCACAGCCATCTGCCCGGTTTTCAACTCGATTGGCCGAAAGCCGATACATTTGAGGTTTTAATCGAGGCACTGAAAACTGTGTCTCCTGATCTTCAGGAATCTGATGATAATGTCAGCTTGATGGCGGTTTGGGTCGGAAACCGGCTGCCTTATAATTTGTATGGTGACCAGGAGAATACAGATTAATCGATGAATTCCAGTTCTTCATCCTCGAGCGCTAAAACTTCTCCCTCAGGTTGAAGTTCGATTTCACCAAACAGCGCTGTTTGTGATGCTCCGACCATGTGCCGCTTGACCAGTTCAAGCATAGCCAGAAAGGTGACCACGATTTCAACACGGTCACCTTTTTCTGATAGGAGACTGCGAAAGGTAAGTTTTCCTGTCCGTTTAAGCGTATCCAGGATGGTGGAGATCTTTTGACGGATCGTGAAGCGAGAAATTGAAACCACTTCACTTAATGGTGGAAGGTTATTGGGATTATTAAAAATTTCTCTTGCAGCCTGAAGCAGGGCGTCAAGCGTTAACTCACTGATATCCAGGCGTGAAGGAATTTGCAGGTTTGCTGTAGTATCCAAACGTAAATAGGTATGGAGCCCTTCGGCTTCACGATTCTCAAGGAACTTAGCTAGTTCTTTAAATCGTTTGTAGATGATTAATTGTCTGGCCAGTGACTCTCCGGGATCTTCTTCAATCTGGAGATCAGGATTTACAGGTTTGGGTAATAATGCTGCAGATTTGATCTGAACCAGTTTTGCCGCGATCACCAGGAACGCGGACACTTCAGCTGCATCTTGAACTTCGAGGTGGTGCATGTATTCAAGGTATTGATCAGTAACCTGTGCCAGAGCAAGACGGGTAATATCAAGTTCGGCTTTCTCAATTAATTGCAATAAAAGATCCAGTGGGCCGGAATAGACCTCTGTATCGATTTTATATCCCTCTGTTTGGTGACTGGCGATTTGAAAATCCACGATCGTTATTATAGCAGATAGTGTGACAGCATCAGATGATTATTTATATGAGTGCTCAGATATAATAATCAAAAGAAGACGACTAAGAAAAGGAAACGAGAATGGCTGCACTGATTAGATGTTCTCAATGTCAACTTCCATACCCCAAAGATCAAACACCTCATCGCTGTTCATGCGGCGGATTATTTGGCTATGCAGAATTGCCACATTATCAGGCTTCAATGGTCAATCATCGATTACATGGTATGTGGAAGTATGCGGCAATGCTGGGGTTAGAAGAGGATTCACCAGTGGTCACTCTCGGTGAAGGAGATACTCCTTTGTTAAAATCAACATTAAATGGGCGAGAAATCTACTTCAAAATGGAAAGTCAAAATCCTACCGGCTCATTTAAAGATCGCGGAACCGCTGTTTTACTCAGTTTTCTACTTTCGCGCGGGATTCGAGAAGCAGTTGAGGACTCATCAGGAAATGCCGGAGCTTCCTTTGCAGCATACGCTGCAAAAACCGGTTTATTAGGGACCATCTATGCACCCGAATCCACATCGGGGCCAAAACAAAGACAAATCGAAATGTATGGTGCGAATCTGGTACGAGTTCCAGGTCCTCGATCTGAGGCTGCGCGAGCTGTATTGACTGCGGTCGGAGAAGGTAGAGTATACGCCAGCCATGCTTATATGCCGTTTGGGCTTGCCGGATATGCCACTATTGCTTACGAACTGGTTGACTCATTGCAAGGTGCGCCAGGAGTTGTGATTGCACCAGTAGGACATGGAGGCTTATTTCTCGGGGTCATGATGGGTTTCGAATCTCTATTGCGGGCAGGTGAGATTGACCGAATGCCCTATTTTGTCGGTGTGCAGGCTGAAAACTGCTCTCCTATTGTTTCTGCTTTTCATAATGGAGACAGAGAGTGTCATGAGACCCATGTTTCTAAAACTCTAGCTGAAGGGGCAAGTGTGGCCAACCCGGTTCACGCGAAGGCAATCTTAGATCGAATGTATTCGGGTATGGGAATTGTGACTTCGGCAAGTGAAAATGAGATTATTCATGCTTACCAAATTCTTGCACACCTGGGAATTTACTGTGAACCTACATCTTCCCTCTCGATAACTCCGCTTCTCAATGATAAAATAAGTGCAATTGGAACAGTGGTTTCGATTATAACTGGATCAGGTTATAAAACGAACACGATACTATAAACGAATAATGTGAACGCGAACTTCTCTGAAAAGAGAGGCTGGCGCTCTCCTTATTCCAAGGAGATATGATCTTTGAATAATTCCAGACAGGATAAAGAAATCGAAACTCCCGAAGAACTGGCAGCCCGAATTATTCCGGAGATGAGTGATCTATTGCTGCTGAGCAGAGCGTTGACCCATCGTTCATATTTAAATGAACATCCTGAAGCATTAGAAGACAATGAGCGCCTGGAATTCCTGGGGGATGCAGTATTGGATTTTGTGGTGGGGGCATGGTTATATAATCGCTTTCCAGAAATGCCTGAAGGGGATCTAACACGGATGCGTTCTGCACTGGTGCATACAGAACAGCTGGCTGATTTTGCCCGCGAATTGGGTCTTGGCAATGCCATGCGGTTGGGGAAGGGTGAGATTCAGTCTAAGGGATTTGCCCGTTCGGGTTTGCTTTGCGATACTTTTGAGGCATTGATTGGTGCGATTTATCTGGATATGGACATTGCGGGTGTGAGGAATTTTATCGATCCATTCCTGATTAAGGCTTCTGAAGATATTTTATTAAATCATAAGGACGAAGACCCAAAGAGTAAATTACAGGAGTGGGCTCAGGGTAAGGGGTACCAGGCGCCGTTGTATACAACTCGAAGTATCTCTGGACCAGATCATTCGAAATTGTTTGAGGTTGATGTATATATAAATGGGAATATCTGCGGTAGCGGAACAGGTTCCAGTAAACAGGCTGCCACAAAAATGGCGGCAGCTCAGGCAATTAAAAAACTGCAAATTTCTGATTAGCGCAAAGAGAGTCGATGAAACCACGCTTAAAATCGCTTGAGTTACATGGTTATAAAACATTTGCCGGAAAGGTTCTATTTGAATTTCCAGGAAACATTACAGCTATTGTGGGACCGAATGGATCGGGAAAATCTAATATTGCGGATGCGCTACGTTGGGTTTTAGGTGAACAATCTTATAGTCTGCTGCGTGGGAAAAAGACAGAAGATATGATCTTTCTTGGTTCCGACCAACGACCACGGGCAGGCATGGCTTCAGCAACGATCACATTTGATAACGAAGACAACTGGTTGCCCATTGATTACTCAGAGGTGGGAATTGCCCGGCGAGCGTACCGCGATGGCAGCAACGAATATTTGCTCAACAAACAACGGGTTAGGTTAAAGGATATTTCTGAGCTGCTGGCCCAGTCAGGTTTGGCGGAGCGCACATACACGATCATTGGTCAGGGACTCGTTGATGCGGCTTTATCGCTTCGACCCGAAGAACGCCGCCGATTTTTTGAAGAAGCTGCGGGAATTGGCTTGTTTCGCTCAAGACGTGAAGAATCCCTTTCTAGGCTCGATAGTACCCGTAGGAACCTGGAAAGGGTCACAGACATTCTGAGTGAGCTGGAACCAAGGTTGCGCAGTCTCGAAAGACAGGCAAAACGGGTCGAGGAGTATGATCGCGTAAAAGCTGACCTGCAGATTCTGCTAAAAGATTGGTATGGTTTTCACTGGCAAAATACACAAAAAGAATTTTTGCGCAACAAAGAAATTTTGAAAAACCAAGAAGAGAAGGTAAATGCAGCACGCAATAAACGCGCTGAAATTGAAAAGCAGGTTGAAATTGCTCGAGTGCGTCTACAGGAATTGCGCGGTCTATTAAATCAATGGCATGTTGAATCTGCAGGGCTGCATACTCAACGCGAAAAATTGAGCCGCAATATCGCTGTGCTGGAAGAACGTTTACGTTCAAATAAGGATCAGGAGACTCAGTTAACTGCAGAATTGGCACGCAGCGAGGAACAGGCAACCCTCATCGCGGAAAAATTAGAAGCACTGCTCAACGATAAGGAGTTGCTCGTTTCCGAGATGGAAGAAAGCCAGGAGCAGCTCACAACCATTCAACAAGCCTTCTCAACCCGGCAGGAAGAACGTGCTCGTTTAGAGAATCTACTGCATCAAGAGCGTAGAAAACTGGTAGAAACTGAAACCAGGCAAGTCCAGTTGAAGGCACATTTACGTGAATTACAGAGTCGGATCGAAACGCAGAGTTCCAGCCGTATAAGTCTTGTTGAAGGGATTGAAAAGGTAAGAACGGATATTCTCGACTCTCAAAAAAAGCTGGACCAATTGAACGTATCAAAAAATCATGCTGAAAAAAAAGTGGCTGAAATCGAAGCTGAAGTCGCTTCAACGCAAAAAAATATCAGCGAATGCGAAGAAAAAATCAAGCAGATTAATTCAGAGATCGGAAAGCTGGATGCCGAACTCGCCAGGAATCAGGCTCAATTAGAGGTTCTTGAACAGGCGGAACGCGCTTTTTCAGGGATGGGAGAGGGCGCTAAAAGTCTGCTGACTGCTGCTCGAAATGGGCGGTTGAAAGGTCAAATTCAGTCGATCAGTCAATTATTGGATGTGCCCGCTGAATATGAAGTGGCAATCAGTTCTGTTTTAGGCGAACAGCTCGACGCCGTACTTTATGGGGATGAATCAGATGCAGAATCAATCTTGCAATTCCTCGAAACAGATAATGCGGGAAGGGCGATTCTTATCCCTTCATCAAGAACCAGACAATCAGACATTCTTCAAAATATTAAAAATCCAGAAATAATCGGTACTGCTTCTGACCTGGTAAAAGGAATTAACAATAATATTGAACTGGTTCACTTCTTATTAGGGGGCGTACTGGTGGTAAAAGATCGTACCACAGCCAGAACATTGATCAAGGAACTTCCCGCCTGGGCAAAAATAGTCACTTTGAAGGGCGAAGTTTTCAATGCCAATGGAGTGATCATAGCTGGTAAAGAAAGGCGATCTGGCATTATCAGCAGGCCAAGACAGAAGAAAGATTTAGAAGAGTCAACCACTGCTCTACAGCAGAAGAAAGTAAGATTGGTTGAAGAGCTTGATATATTGAATAGCCAATTAATAAAGTACCAGGAAAAAAGAAAACTGCTCGATGCTGGCCTGAAGGAACAACAATTGGCACTCAACGGAGTGCATTCTGCCAGTGACGCTGCATCTCGGAATCTCGCACAACTGACCCAGAAACTGGAATGGCAAAACAGTCAGATTGAAACCTTGCAGAAGCAACTTGATCAAGCTCAGGAGGAAATTACTGTAACCCAACATGAGGTTGAAAAGGGTGCCCAGTTGATCAGCGTGATCAATACGAATATCAGGGATGCCAATGATAAATTGCGTGCGGTTCCAATTGATGAACTTCAAGCGCAGGTTGTGCATTGGAATACAACTTTGGCAGTGAATGAGCGGGCGGTAAAGGAATCGGATCGAAGGATTAGTGAATTTGAGCAAACCGTCACTCAAAATCGAAATCTGGTCGCTCAATTAAAGAATCGTATTGATGAACTAAAGAAAGGCATTTTTGAGGTTGAGCAGGAAAAAGATAAATTAAAGAAAGAAGAAGAACAAATCAACCAACAAATCGCTATTGCTCAGGAAAAGATCGCGCCTGCTGAAAAAGAGCTTGATTTACTAGAGGGTGACTATTCGAAATTACAGCACGAATATTCCATTACGCAGCAGTTTGAAGCGAATGCAGATCGGGTCTTTTCACAGACTCAACTAGAGTTATCTCGTAGCCGTGAGGCACTGGATAGCCTGCGGCGTAAAATCGAAGACGATTTTGGACTGGTAGCATTGGATTATTCAGAAGATATTACTGGTCCCACGCCATTACCATTGGAAGGGGTCAATCAGCTTGTTACTCTGACGGAAATACCCAAAGGTCTTGAAGATTCAATAAACCGCCAACGTGCCTTATTGAGGCGAATGGGTGCAATAAACCCTGATGCCCAAAAGGAATACCTTGAAGTAAAGGAACGACACGAATACCTGACATCTCAATTGAGTGATTTGCAAAAAGCCGATGCTGATCTGCGTCAGATCATTGCTGAGCTAGATGAAATGATGCACAAGCAGTTTCGGACAACCTTCAACGCTGTGGCAGCAGAATTCAAAGTTATGTTTTCGCGGTTGTTTGGTGGAGGAACAGCAAAACTGGTCATGACAGATAGCGAAAATCCGACTGAAACTGGAATCGATATTGAGGCTAAACTGCCGGGTAGGCGTGAGCAGGGATTATCTTTGCTTTCTGGTGGCGAACGATCACTGACTGCAGTGGCATTGATCTTTTCTTTGCTTAAAGTCTCTCCAACACCATTTTGTGTTTTGGATGAGGTCGATGCCGCACTGGATGAAGCCAATGTCGGCCGCTTTACCGAGTTGCTAAAAGAACTCAGTAAGGAAACCCAGTTTATCGTGATTACCCACAATCGCAATACTGTACAGGCGGCTGACGTGATTTACGGGGTTACCATGGGGCGTGATTCAGCCAGCCAGGTGATCAGCATGCGGCTTGATGAAGTCAGTGAAGAGATGGCTAGGTAGTTGAAATAAAAAGAACCTTGGTGATGTTCACACCAAGGTTTTTTTTATAATGCAAATCAATTACTCAGCTGTTGTTGTGGCGTCGATACGATATTCATCAGGAATTGCAGGTGTGCTGGGAACAACAGAAGCCCATCGATCGTACTTCTTAATTTCCATTTCAGCTTTTGCTTCTTCAATGTATCTGCTGTAATTATTACTTTTGAAGATGTCGAATTCATCATCGGTCAACTGGCGTACTTCGTGTCCAAGAACCTGGATGATGTGATATCCATAATCAGACTGAACAGGTTCACTGATTTCGCCAATTTCAAGACTAAAAGCGACAGTTTCAAATTCCTCAACCATTTGATTCCTGGTAAACCATCCCAGATCACCACCTTTTGATGCGGTGCCAGAATCAATAGAGGATTCAGCAGCCACCGTGGTCCAATCACCGCTTGCAAGTAATTTTTCGCGCACAGCCAGAGCTTCTTCTTCTGTACTGACCAAAATATGTCTTGCCCAGACCATTTCTTGATCACGTGAGACATCTTTGTTGATGTAGTCATACATCTTCTGATTCATTAAAAGACTTCTGACATAGTCACGAAAATCAGCATCTGTGTATTCAAAATTATCACTGATGTTCTTAATCATCGATTGGTAAAGGGATTCAAAGCCAGCTTTTGTGTATGGCGTAGCTGTAGCAGGAATTTCTGTTGCGGCGGGGGTGCTTGTGGCAGTCGCTTCAGGGGTGGCTGTGGCTGGTTCAAGCGTAGCAGTTGGAGTTGCTTCTTCAGTGGTTGAACTTTCAGTGGTTTCGGCGGTAGTCGCGACAGCAGTCAGATCAACTGTTGGAGTTGGTGGAACCAATGTTGCGGTCGGGACTAACGTCGGTATAGGAGTTAGCGTAACAAGAGCAAGTTGGGTTGGGGAGAAAGTGGAAGTTGGGCGATATTCAATGGTCGGTTCTGCTGTAGGTGTACCATTGGGGAAATAACCGAATCCTCTTTCAATCTCCTTGTTAATATCCTCTTCAGTGACAGTAATACCCAGCTCTTTGGCTTTTTCAGCCAGCACCGCCTCATTGATCATCGTATCAAGCATATCACTACCGAATTGCAGATAATCATCAAGCGAATTCTGCATTTCAAGGAGGTAGGATTGGAAGAAATATGCGTACGCTGAGGAAGCGTATGTGGTGAAATATTCCACCTGTGATAACCGTTCGTATTGTACACGTTTTTGGAATTGACGAACGGTGATGGTTGTATTGTTGACCTTTGCCACTGGCTTGTTATATTTTAAGACGGAGTTATCCAGAATGCCATAAGTAACGATGAGGACCACCAGTGCAAGGATAGCAATGACGATGGTCAGCAAAATCTTATTTTGCCTTTTTTCTTTGGCAATCCTTGCTTCATGTTTCTTTGTTATGGGCTTTGGAGTAGTTTCGTTGTTATCCTTTGCCATTTTTACCTCAATAATTCTTTAGGGCATGGAGGGTATCCTCCATGCCCGATAATGCAAATCGCTTGAATTAGCGGATTGCGTCTGTCCAACGCTCGCCGGTGAAGGGGAGCAGGGCAATATGCCGTGCACGTTTGATGGCGGTCGCAAGGACGCGCTGATGGCGCGCGCAGGTTCCAGTTTGGCGTCTTGGGCGGATTTTTCCGTCTTCAGTTACGAAGCGGCGCAGCATATCAGTTTGCTTGTAGTCGATCTTGATATTTTTATCTGCACAAAACTGACAGATTTTCGGGCGTGCAACAAATTTGCGGGAACCGGAAAATCGTTCGCTATCATTTGTGATTTCGTCAGCCATTTTATTTTTACTCCACTAGAACGGATATTCTTCATCCGTTTGATATTCTGGTTCTTGAAGATCGGAAGTGTTTTGTCCAGCCTCTCGTCTGTCTCCAAGCAGCATCATCTCTGATGCAACGATTTCCACGTTTGAGTGCTTAACTCCTTCCGAATCCTCCCAGCGCCGTGTTTGAAGCCGACCTTCAACGTATACCTGCTGACCTTTGGTGAGATACTGTTTACAGATCTCAGCCAGATTGCCCCAGGCGACGACGTTGAACCATTCAGTTTCGGTATGGCGTTCTCCATCACCGGTATTCCAGGAACGATTGGTAGCAACGTTAAATGTTGTAACAGGCCGGCCAGACGGTGTGAACCGCATCTCAGGATCGCGGCCCAGGTGTCCAATGATCATAACTTTATTCAAATCACGGCTCATAAAGAGTCTCCTTCGATGAACCAATTACTAAGAAACTTATTCAACTGCAGTGATCATGAAGCGGATCACAGGTTCATGGAACCGTAAATTCCGCTCGAGTTCAGCAGTAAACGCAGGGGGAAACGCTGCAGTGATTAATACATATTGACCATCGCGTTGTTTGCGAATGATGTATGCCATGCGGCGTTTACCCCACATATCCACCTTAGCGATGGTGCCATTGGCGGATGTGATCCAATTCTTGACTTTTTCAACTGCTTCATTAGTCGCAGTTTCATCAAGATCCGGATGGATGATCAGCATTACCTCGTATGTACGCATTTTGGAGCCTCCTTTCCACGGGATAGCCCTCGAACAATGCCGTTGGCAACGTCGAAGGCGGAAAGGTAGCAGATTGTTCTGCTTACCAGATACATTATTTTACCACAGATTTGATACCCAATTTGTTAAGAAATGTGTATTGCACCTAGACAGGTGTATGGGGAGGTGGTAAAATTCTTGCGCTGTTGGGGGCTCGTCTAACGGCAGGACGACTGACTCTGGATCAGTTAGTAGAGGTTCGAATCCTTTGCCCCCAGCCTACAAAACTCCCGCGTAAGCGGGTTTTTTGTTGCCATCAGAGGTTCGAATACCCGCAGGGGGTACTGTGTCCTTTGCCCCCAGCCTACAAAACTCCCGCGTAAGCGGGTTTTTTGTTGCCATCAGAGGTTCGAATACCCGCAGGGGGTAC
>JAJUGU010000022.1 GCA_029265815.1 Anaerolineaceae bacterium
ATCACATCGCTTTCACTCCGTCCCATAACGCTTGCCATCGCTCTTAATTGACTCACGCCTTCTGGGCTTATTCGAAAAGATCGTACTGGTTTACTCGCAGAATTTGTTTTCGGCATGCTCGTTTTCCTTATCGGTTAGGTTATTTATAATGTAATACTCTAGTATTTCCTTGTCAAGTTAATTTCCGCATTTTTCCTAATTTCGTCAAATATGTCCCCCTAGGATAAGGGGTTTCTTCTTGCTATGATTAGAGTCACAACCAAATATCTGTTCGGTCGCTGATAATCATCAGCTGTTCCAAAGAATCCTTGGAGCGACCATCAGTTTCTTCCCTGTTTGCGCGACTTGAGTGCGTGTAAATAGGTGTTGAGATCTGAATGGTCGCTTTTGTTTTAACTTGCTTTCGAATCCGTTAACCGGAAAAGGAGAAAAAAATGAAAGAAATTCCAGTCTCAAAACGAAATCTGATCATTGCCGTCATCCTGGCAGTTGTCATTGCTGTCGGTATCCTGGTGATCGAAAACTGGCCACTTCGTACGGAGCAGAGTTCAGCAGCATCAACCAACGAAGACAGTCTGGTGTCTACTGCAGCGGTCAATGCCATCGAGCAGGTATTCCAGGTGAACTATCAGGAAGGAAAAGAAGCCTGGCTTGAGCGTATCTGCGAGGTAAGCACTCCCGCTGGATGTGAGCTGTTTTCGGCCGGCGCAGACCGCATGTGGGAAAAATACGTGGATGACAAATCTGTTGTCACAGCTGCCTCTCAGGCAGTAGAAAAAGTAGCAGACAATGGTTCCGAGCAAGTCTGGCAGATGACCATCACGTTATCTTCTCCCTTACCGGGTAGCAATAAAACTCAGGATACAGCATATGTTGTTCTCGAGAAAACAGAAAGTGGTTGGAAGTTTGATCGTTTCCTGATGGAAGAAGAAATCAATGCCATTCTCGCTCGGGGAAAAACTCCCACCACAACTGTAGAAGAAGGAAAGAAGTAGTGAAAAGATTTTTCCTGATTATTGTCGTCTTGACCTTGCTAATACCATCTGCTGTTTATGCTCAGGGTACTGATCCCTGGTCAGAAGTTTTTCAGCCGGATGGAAATCTGAATCCTGATTTGATTGATCTGGGAGTTACCACAGATCACCCCGATTGGATGTCAATTGAACTGCCCTTTGGCCAGTCTATTGATCTTGATGCAAATTATCACCGTTATCAAACACCCAGCGGGAATATCGTTGTCTTACCCTCTGCCTCGACGTTATTTTTTATGGCCATGAACCCCCAAGAAAGCGGTTTGACCGGCTCTTATGGATCACTGGGAAATGGTTACGGCAGCCTGATCTCTTTTCTTGGGCTTGTTGCCGGCGACAATCTGGATTGGAGCAAGGTACAGGCGGAACATCCAGAGTACACCAGCCCGGATCAATTCTGGGGGGCGGTTCTCAATGGTCAGCAAGATGTGTGGACCTATTTCTCCGGGTGGGGATTCATCACAACGCTGCTTCAAATGACTTGGAATGATGGTGCTCTTCGCTCGTTGTATTTGTTGTATTTGAATGGTTCACAAAACTGTGCGGCCATTCCAGGGGGGTGCTCGGGAATTGTCACCCCACCTCCTCCCCCAAGGGAGTGTCCTGATCCAACGGTTTCTATGCAACAACCTGTACTCGTCATTCAAAAAACTGCGCCGAACAATCCCCTGGTTGTAGGACAAGATACTGAAAATCGCCGCGGTGCAGATATCCAGGTCAGGGTGACAGTTCCTCCAGTGATTTTCACCTGGTATGAGCCGATTTATGAAGAAAGAGATGTTTGCCGCTCAGCCAATTCCGGAGAAACCGCCAATTGCAATACCGGAGCTGGATCAGCTGTCAATGATGGTGTCTCAGATACAGAAATGGTATTCAAGGAATGCCGGACACATTTAGAACATTTACCGGATGCGGTAGCTTCTCTGCAAGCTACTGCATCATTAGATGCCGCCAGCCAGGAATGGATCACCGGTAGATTAGGTCAAACCCATTATGAAGCCTTCGTCCACCAGGCAAATTTCACCCTGATTCCCGGAATTGGTTCATGGACAGGCGGATGTGATGGCGGGGGCACCTGTACTGCTACTGGTCAGGCACTCCGTGTTCCATTTGCAGATCCAGGGACCTTCAACTTGCGAATGGACGTAGTGACCACGGGCACTCGCTTCCGCGGAGTTCCAATCACCCAACCGAGGCGAGTAGGGATTGATGGAACGATGCAAGTATATGTGGCTCTTCCGGCGCTGGTGCCATAAAGGTCAAAGTGCAGATTTTATCGATTGCGGTCGGTGTGTTGCTGACAGTCGTCCTGGGTTTCATGGCCGTCATCTATTTACTACTGGTGATTGGGTTGTGGTGTCCACGAAACGATTATGACAAGTAAGGAGGCATTAGTTCATGACAGATTATTTTGTCGTCTTCGGAGATTTTCTCGCCGCTCTGCCAACTTACCTGTTGAACGGTGTTCTCGCAACCGTTTACTGGCTTGGCGAATCTGGAGCTGCTCTGGTAAGTATTCTTTGCGCAGGGTTGATCATCCGTTTTGTGGATCAACGTGTGCAATCCAGAGCAGCTTTCCGACCTGGACGAAGTGGGCGGGAAGCAACTACTCCGGATTTATACACAGCTCAAATCACGACGGCGATTATTCTGGTGCTGTGGGTAATTAGCCAATGGGGGATGGGAGCACCGGTCCCCTGGCTGGGTGCAGCGATGTGGATCGCTGGCACAATCATCCTCTTACTGGTGCACATGCAGGAACATACCCTTTTGTGGAATATGAAATCGGGAATTGCGATTTATTCCCTGGCCGTCATCGGAAGCCGGCTTTACCTGGCATACACCGCTCAATTATCAGCAGATCAATGGGCTGCACTGATAGGGACATCTGAAAGCGCATCAGCTGTGATTGCGAATACACGCGGAAATGTAACTACGATTATTCTTTGGGCTTTATGGTTGGTGATCCCGTTAGGTTATTTTGCCATGTTGCTACAGCAGGTTCTGATCAACCCGATGTCGTTGGTCAATCCATTGGCAGGCGCCAGCGAGTTGATCAATCGTTATCGAACCAGACGATAGGGTGATAGATGAAACCAGCACACAAAATCGTGGGCTTGCTTGATTTATCCCAAAGGGACGCTTCGCGTACTCTACCTTTTTAGGTGAGAGTCTTATGAACGTCGGAAATTCTTGATTAACGCCAGATTCTATTTCAACGATTGGAGGTCAATATGTCACAACTGATGGATTTGCTGCGCGGACCTGCTTTAGGCGTGATCGTCATGATCATCCTGATGGCAGGCGTCCTCATCATCACTGCATTCGCGGCGCTGATTGCCCAAATGAGTCTCTTGTTCCGGCTTCGACCTTGGAATACTTCCGAAAAGAGAAGTGAAAAAGGGAATGAAGGTTACCCACAAGAAACATTTGAGCAACGTTCCGCAACTCGTGAAGACCAGCGAGCATCATCTCCCCATCGCCAGCGTTCACCATCGGAACATCCCCGCAGGGGACAGGTGGTGGTTGTCGAACCAAATACGAATGAGGTGGTTGATGCAATCTGGTGGGAAACAGTGAAGCAATAGCAATCCAGGGCTTCTTTTG
>JAJUGU010000012.1 GCA_029265815.1 Anaerolineaceae bacterium
CTGGATGACGCCGCCTACTCATGCGGTGGATGGATCTGGGAACAGGTGCGAAAGGGACAGGAAGTGATTGTGTGTACATTGTTTGCTGGAAGCCCTGTGGGAATCGCTATTCCCCCTTTTGCGGGTCTTCTTCAGCAGACCTGGGGATTTCAGGGTGATGCCACCGCTGGGCGCCGCGCAGAAGATGTGGATGCCTGTGAGTTTCTTGGTTGTACATGGCAACATCTGGAATTTCTGGATTGTATATATCGCTATCTTCCCAATCAGCGTCAACCATTAATCCATAACCTGAATGATCTCTCTTCATCCATAAAATCCGATGAATATCCGCTGGTGGAATGGATTGCAACCAGGATGCGCAACCTGTATCCCAACGATAAGAATTTTCTGGCACCGCTTGGAGCGGGTGGTCATGTGGATCACCGTATCACCCGCTGTGTTGCAGAAAGGCTTGGGGGTAGTCTTTCGTATTACCTGGATTTGCCATACGGCTCGATGACCCCTGATGAATTTTCGACACTTCTGCCAGCAATGGTTCGAATAGAAAAATATGAACTTTCAGCCCAAGGATTACAGGCCTGGCTGCAGGCGATCCTGTTATATCCTTCACAATTCCATTCTTTTTGGAGTTCCGTAGCAGAAATGGAAACCCAGATAACTGACTTTGCTCATTCATCGTTGGGCTGTTGTTTCTGGAAAAGGTAATTTTCTCGAGGTTAGATGATAAAAAAGGGATTATGCTATACTTTAAAAAAATGGAACATTTGTATTGGTCATCCTGGTCGGAAAAGATTCGCGACTCCAAATTGACAGGCCCTATGCTCGCGTTATTAGAAGGCACCGAGCCAATAAAATATGTGTTGTCGCAGGTGTTATTGGCTGTTCTGCCATTTCTTAATGCTTCTTCGAGTTCTTCATGGAAAGCTTTTGCTTTAATGTTAGAAAATCCAGCAGATACCCGCTCCTTTGTTGCTTATCTGCGTGAGGAGAATTCGTAATTTCTATGGACTTTATTGGATTCCTGATTATTATTTTGACGACTGCGGGTACGATTTTTTTCGCATCAAAAAGAATACGCGCAAAGTATCCCCCAGTCTTTCGCAAGATCGCAGCGATCGCAAAACTGCGCCGGGCGATCGGCTTGTCTGTAGAAGATGGCACTCGAATGCACGTAACGCTTGGCAGCGCCAGCCTGACTGATCCTGCAAATACTTCAGCTTTAATTGGGTTAAGTTCTCTCCACCGTTTAGGGCAGTTAAGCTCCACCAGTGATCAGCCGCCGGTTTGCACTAGCGGGAATGGCGGATTGACGCTCTTGAGCAAGGATGTTTTAAAAGCAGTATCAGTTGAAACAAATACTCGCGAGTTGTTTGATCCCGATCATGGGCATTTGACTGGAATCACACCATTCAGCTATGCGGTTGGTGCATTTGATGTGCTGAGGCAACCGGGTGTCAATGCAAATGTGCTGATTGGTAATTTTGGAACTGAAGCGGGATTTTTCAGCATTACTTCAGAAACGAACACCGATTTTACCCTTGCCGCCAGTGATTCTATCACTGCTCAATCGATATTTTTTGCAACGACCAGGAATGTGTTAATTGGTGAAGAACTCTACGCGATCCCTGCTTATCTGGCATACAGCCCGATGCACCTGGCCAGCCTACAGGTGCAAGATATCCTTCGCTGGCTGGTTGGGGGTGCGTTGATAGCCGGGGCGATCCTCAAGTTACTGGGTATCCTATGAAGATTATCAATACCATTATTGCTATCATCTCAGGGGTCATTGTTTTGTTGGGATATTTCATCCCTTCACCTTTAATCCAATCCATGCGTCAACCGTTGCTGGATTGGGCGATAATTTTAAGCGGCATTGCAGGGCTAATTGCGATTCTTAACCTGGTTTTCAGTGTTCATTGGAAGCGTCTTAAGGAAAATGGGGAATCAAAGGGTTTTAGTTTTGTCTTGTTTATTGCTTTTATCTTAACCTTGATAGCTGGAATATTTCTGGGCCCTTCAAATACCGGATTTCAAAAACTAGTCACCGCAGTACAGGTGCCAATAGAATCAAGTTTAATGGCTGTTTTAGCAATCACAATGGCTTTTTCAAGTATCAAGATGCTGCAGCGACAAAAAAATTGGATGGGTTTTGTTTTCTTTCTGAGCGTTGTTATTTTTTTGATTATTAATAGTGGTGTACTGGCTTTTACTACTGATATACCAGTTATCAATGATTTACTATCAGGTTTCCATCAAGTACCTGTAGCCGGTGCGAGGGGAATTCTACTCGGAATTGCTCTGGGTAGTCTTGCTACGGGAATCAGAGTCTTGATTGGGTCTGACCGCCCCTATAATGGATGACCATGGCTGATATCATTTGTCCAATCTGCAATCGGGTAAACGAATCCAGCGCTATACGCTGCTGGTATTGCCAGGCAATACTGGTCAAAAATCAGCCAACAGGATCTGAAAATGATGCTGGAGAATACAGTGATATGCGTCAAGCAGGTACGGTAAACAAATCCGAACCAGCCTCTGAAAGTGGAAAAAACGAAGAAATTCCCGAGTGGCTTGCTCGAATTCGGCAGCTGGAAAAAGAAAAACGAGAAAAGTCACAAGGAGTAAATCCCTTCATTAACGGAGAATCACCAAAGGACGAGAATTCTGATTGGTTAAGTGCGCTCAGGCTCGAAGAAGAATCCGAATCTGATTTTGGCGCACAGGAACCTGAAAGAGAAAGCTCTCCTTTGAGTGAATCAGAGTCTCTCACCAGTGAAAATTTACCAGAGCAAAGTTCCACAAAGAAAGACGAAGAGGTTTCTGATGCCTTAGATTCTCTACTCGCCGAACTTGGTATCGGCACCTCAAATTCACTGGATGAATTAGTCGATTCTGTAACTGTTGCTGAAACTGCTGCAGAAAACAGTGAACAGGTAGAATCAGATTTCCTCGAAAGACTTGATTTTGGTGAGCGTAATGAATCTGAAAAGCCGACAGAGCAATTCATACCTGGATCGATATTGTCGGAAGAAATCACGGATATTTCTAAGAAATCTGACTCGCCCCCCAGATCCTCCAGGGAAGAGGAAACGATCATTTCTTCTCCAGAACCATCAGAACCGATAAATGAACCAGAACCCGAGTTTGATTTCCGATCAATTTCACAACTAGAATCAAACAACGAACCTGCCGGGAAAAATGATTCAGATTTTGAAAATGAACCTGAATCGAATACTGACACTGAATCGGCTAGAGAAGAACAATCCCAAGAACTGCCGACTTTGGAAAGCAGTGGGATCATTCCTCCAGGTACAGATGGTTCACGGCCTGTTTCGTTCGAAGATGATGATTTGCCTGAATGGTTGTCTTTGGAAGAGCCCGTTTCAGCGAAAAAATCTGACGCGCGTAAAATTGAGCCTGCACCAATTGTTGAACCGGATTTAAGTAAACTCGAAAGGGCACACTTGCCAGCCTGGTTGCATGCCATACGACCTGTCGAGGCGGTTACGCCTTTGCAGCCCGCCCCAGAACCTACGAAAGAAAACGAAAAAACTGCTGACCAAGGGATTTTAGCAGGAATTGAAGGTGTACTGCGATCGGCGGACCTGACCGGTCAGGTTAAGAAACCGCCAGTGTATTCGTCTGGGATCGAAGTCAATGACCGGCAACGACAGAATGTCGCTCTTTATAAAACATTACTCGAAAGTGCAGACCTAGAAGAAATTGTGGGGGTCACTCAAAAGACTCCGCCAAAATCTAGCTTCATATTAAAAATTGTCGTGACGTTGGCTTTACTGGCAGCTGTGCTGCTGCCATTTTTCTCATACATGCCATTTGTTGTTTCTCCTGTTCTATTTCCTGCCGAAGTGATCAATACGTTTAGTGAGATTCAAAATTTGCCTTCTGACAAACCAGTCTTACTGGCAGCTCATTTTGAGGCAAGTCTGGCAGGTGAAATGAAATGGATTTCCATGGCTGTGATTGAACATTTAATGACCAGAAATATACCTATGACGGTGATGTCTACCAATGCCATTGGTTATGCTGTTCTAGAAGAAGAGATTCGCGACATTAGTTCAATTGAAACGAATTATTCCGTTGATGATCAGGTTGTTAACTTAGGTTATCTACCTGGAGGAACTCTGGGGATCCTCTCACTGACCCGCGATTTGCATCAGGCATTACCTTATACCACCAACATCCAACCAGCCTGGGATCAGAAAGTTTTAATAGGAATCAATCAATTATCAGATTTTGGAGCCGTGATTGTTTTTACCGATAATGCTGATATTGTAAAAACGTGGGTGGAACAGGTTGGAACCTCGGCGGACGTTCCTCCGATTCTTGCTGTCTTAAGTGCGCAGGCAGCTCCAATGACACAGCCATATTATGACAGCGGCCAGATCAAAGGGTTCGTTGCCGGAATGAATGGAAGCCAGTCATACGAACAAATCATGCAGAGGCCATATCACTCGACCCTGGCATTCGGCTCCTTCCAGTCGACGCTTCTGATAACAGCACTGATTATATTTATTGGCGGAGCAGTGAGTCTTATCCTTTCCTCTGGTGCGGGGATGAAGAAGGGGGCAGGAAAGTAACCTATGACCGCGGAATTGATCTGGACCTTTGTGAGTTTTATTCTCACGGTACTTGTTTTCAGTTATCTTTTGGGTGACAACCCTCTCTTTAAATTTGTTTCAGCGTTATTTGTCGGAATTTCCGCAGGGTATTTCGCGGTAGTGATCATCTATCAGGTTATCCTTGCGCGTTTGGTTGCGCCGCTGCTGCAGGGATCACTTATTTCGCTTATTCCTCTAGTGTTATCAGGATTATTGTTACTGAAACTCTCCCCCAGACTTTCGCGTGCTGGTGATATTTCTATGGCAGTTCTGGTGGGAGTTGGAGCGGCTGTTGCTGCAGGTGGTGCCGTGTTAGGCACTCTTTTTGGTCAGATGGAAGGAGCAATCAGTTATTTTGGCGCTCAGCCAAACGGAACTCCAACTACGTTTTACAGGGTCGTGGAGGGGATATTCTTTCTCATTGGTACGCTTGCTGCGTTAGCGTATTTTCATTTTGGTGCCCGCCGCAAGAAGCAGGGCGAACAGAGACAACCTCTATTGGTGAGAATTTTCGCCTGGGTTGGAAAAATATTTATTGCCATCACGCTGGGAGCGGTGTTTGCCGGGGTGTTAACAGCTGGAATGACAGCGTTGATCGAACGCTCCGATTTCCTTATCCAAACTATCCTGAGCGTGATCAAATAAGGATTTAGGTTGAAAGAAACTTTTGAAGCAAACTCAGTTCTTGGGATCGATATTGGATCCATCAATACTCGTGCGATTTTGTTCGATGTTGTCGAGGATAGTTATCATTTCATCGCTTCTGGAGTGGCACCTTCTACCCATATAGAGCCCTATTTCGATATTGGCCAAGGTGTTTTTGATTCCATTCTTCGCTTACAGGAAACTACTGGAAGGATGCTGCTGGATAACGACGGTAATTTAATAATTCCTTCCCGGATTGGTGGAGAAGGCGTGGATCGATTTGTGGTCACCGTTTCTTGCAGCTCATTGATAAAGATTGTCACATTTGGCTTGCTTAATGATGTCTCACTTAATGCAGTTAATAAGCTGGCGTATTCCATTTTTAGCAAAGTAGTGGAAAGCATAGGTATTAACGATCGGAGGCCTTTGCATGTTCAACTGGATGCTGTGTTAGCTGCCGAACCTGATTTAATTCTATTTGCCGGGGGAACAGATGGCGGGGCCAGCCGTTCAATATTTCGAATGTCCAGCTTGATTGCGAACATTCTTGAGATCATGCCCCCTGCCCGCAGACCACGAATTCTGTACTGCGGAAACGCAAAGCTTGGAAAACGCATTAACGATGGATTTTCGCGGCTCACACAGGTAAAAGTAACGCGCAATATTCATCCAACTATTGACGATGAAGTGCTCGAACCAGCATTAAAAGACCTGGATGAAATGGTTATGGATATGCAGCAAAAGAAACTGGGTGGCCTTGACCGGATGGCTCCTCTTTGCAGCACACCTCCTGTTCATTCCAACCAGGGTTTTCATGACGTGATTCGCTTCCTGGGCAGGCAATACGATCCTGCAAAAGGCGTACTGGCGGTTGATATTGGAGGAACCCATTCGGTGGCCGCTTACGCAAACCACAATTTTTCTACCCTGCACACCTTTGGCTATGGCTTAGGCACTGGAATATCATCCATTGCTGAAAAATCAGAGATCAAGAACCTGATGATGTGGTCTGATGGATCACATTCTGAAGAAGAGGTGATGGATTACCTCTGGCAGCGATCTCTTTATCCGAACTCGATTGCCTCTAATCAATCTGATCTTGATCTGGAATTGGCTGCCACCCGTCATATTCTCCGTTTGATCATGCGCGATCTAGAAATCCGCAGTGCATTGCCAACCAATCGCTTCGAGCCGATACTTATCAGTGGTTCGGCTCTCAACCGAACAATCACTCCGGAACAATCGCTTCTGGTCATCTTAGATGGTGTCCAACCGCTAGGTATTTGTCCTCTTGTCCTCGATAAACATGGGATGCTTTCACTTCTAGGTGCTGCTGGGAGACTCGATCCATTGTTGCCGGTTCAAGTTCTTGAATCAACAGCTTTTACCAACCTTGCCACGGTAATCAACGCGGTAAGTAGCGCAAAACCGGGCAGTGTTATCATGCAGGCGCGATTGGTCTATGCTAACGGCAGTTACCTTGATGCAGAAATTAAGCAAGGTTCGATTATTTCACTACCGCTTGCTTCAGGAGAAGCTGGTGAACTGCAGCTGAAAATGCTGCGTCGCACCGTGATCGAAGAAGTGAATATTTTTAACGAACCGTTTATGGTGAGGGGTGGAGTATGTGGGGTGGTGATTGACGCCCGCGGTCGACCGCTTCGTTTACCTGAAAATGCAGAGAAACGGCGTGAACTTTTTCACACCTGGAAATTTATGCTGGGTGGTAAATAATGGTACATTTATTGCAACTTAGTTGCCAGGAGTAAGCGATGCACGCCCAGATGACGCATGTACACCCACTGGTTTTTATCCGCCGGAACCGAACCCTTCCTGTTCCGGGAGTGGTGACCGTTCGCACCGGCCAGAAGGTTTCTCCGATGGATATAATCGCTGAAGTGGAAATTCCAACACGGCATTACCTGGTAGATGTGTACCGATCATTGGGAATGAAAACACCTGCTGACGCAGAAAAGTTGATTGATCGAAAACCCGGTGATCTATTACAGAAAAACGATATTATTGCTGAAACCGGCGGCATGTTCTCACGTGTGATTCGCACACCCGGACCTGGAAAGATCGTTTCTATTAGCGGTGGCAGGGTGCTGATCGAAGCAGAAAGCCGCAAGGTCACGAAAACTGCGGGGATGTCTGGCATGGTGACCGAGATTATCGAAGAACGCGGTGCGGTCGTTGAAACCAGCGGGACTCTCATCCAGGGTGTTTGGGGCAATATGCAGAATGGATCTGGTGGACTTGTTGTTCAGCAGGAATACGTGGATGGCGAGTTGTTGCCTTCAGCGATTGGATTGAACGTCAGGCGGGCCGTGCTGGTCGCAGGATTTTGTAAATCTCCTGAAGCATTACAGGCCGCTGCAGCTGCAGAAGTCAGCGGGATTATTCTAGGAACGATCTCAGCATCGATAATCCCAATTGCCGAAACCCAGCCTTACCCGATCATTGTTCTAGGTGGATTTGGTAGATTTGGGCTGGACCCATTTTCGAAAAAAGTTCTTGTCTCAAGTTCTGGCCGCGAAGTAGCGATAAACGCTGTAAAATGGGATAGACTGACAGGTGAACGCCCTGAAATCATCATTTCATTACCATCTGACGGTGAACCGTATCCGGTTGAGGTGGAGTATGAATCAGGGCAAATTGTGAGAGTTCATGCCAGCGAACATATTGGTAAAGTCGGAACCATACAAAAAATCATTCCAGGATTAACCAGGCTTCCCAACGGTTTGCGTGCATACGCTGCTGCTGTAAAATTTGAAAATGGAGAGATGGGTGTAGTACCTCTGGCGAATCTAGATGTACTGCATATGACGAGTGAATTTCTCGGCCCAACCGATGAAGGAGGATAATCATGGCACTGAATAATTTTGATGATGACCAATTTGAACCAGGTGGTTTCTCTGAAGAAACCCCACCACCCGAACCGGAAAGAAGGTCAGGAAGCCGAACCTTTGTGATTGTGATCACTATTCTGGGGGTGATATTCTTGCTGGCTCTGCTTCTTTTGCTTTTAGTGGCACCGAAGTACCTGGCCAATCAGCGGGCGCAACAGCAAGAACAGGCTGCGATCATCAACGCTGCCAATACAGCCACTGCTCTGGCAGCTACATCAATGGCAAATCAGCAATTGACACAATCTGCTCAGACTGCCATCGCGCGAACGCCGACAGCTGGACCTACCAATACGCCGGTGGTGGTTATTGCTGCGAATACACCGGCAGCTGGAGGTTCAGGATTGACCGCATCTGAACTAGCGACTGTTGCGGCTTTACAGACACAGATGGCAAGCAGCGGTGCTGCAGCGACAGCCACAGCAACGGCATTACCCAATTCAGGGTTTGCCGATGAGTTTGGTCTGCCGATGATGGCAGGTATGGCACTTGTTCTGGTGCTGGTAATTATTCTCAGCAGAAAACTCAGGTTATCCTCCCGGTAAATTCCGCTTAAAAAGTCCGGGGTCGTTTTCGCGACCCCGGATGCTTTATTTAATCTTGTGATTAAGAAACACTCTCAGCAATTGATCTCCCGTATTTTAATAATTCCTTTACCATTTCGGTAGACCTGCCTTCAGCATATACTCTTAACACAGGTTCAGTACCTGAAGGTCGGATCAGCAGCCAGGAATCATCTGCGAAGATGTATTTCACACCATCCATTGCACTGACCTCAGCCAGTTTCTCACCGCCAAGTGTCTGGGGGGGCTGTTGCACCAGTTTTTCCACCATTTTATCTTTGGCAACAGGGTATTTTAACCTCAGATCGACCCGGTCATAGAACACTGGACCGACTTCCTGCTGTAGATCTTCGACCATTTCGTAAAGGGTTGATTTTGATTCAGCAACCATCTCGATGATCAGCAACCCCATGAGTACCCCATCACCCTCTGGAATGTGACCGCTGAACCCAATGCCGCCTGATTCTTCACCACCGATAAGGACTCGTTCTTTCATCATATAATCAGCAATGTGATTGAAACCTACCGGGGTTTCGTGAACGGTTAACCCATATTTTTTAGCCAAGCGGTCGATCATGCGGGTGGTCGAAACGGTGCGTACTACCGAACCGGTCAGGCCGCGTTTTTGTACGAGATAGCGTAATGCGAGTGACATGATTTTATGCGGATCAACGAAGTTACCCCGTTCATCCATGGCTCCAATTCGATCTGCATCTCCATCTGTGGCAATTCCGAAACTGCCCATACCTGCGCCAATCGCCCCGGCGAGTGCGCCCAGGTAGCGGCTGATCGGTTCGGGGTGTACACCGCCAAACCCAGGGTTCATTTCGCCGCGGATCTCTGTGATCTCACACCCGGTACCCTGCAGAAAACCCTTGATTACTCCCCGGCCCGAACCATACATGGAATCTATGACGAAACGTTGTGGATTTTCAGCTATGATATCGGTATTGATCAACGTCCGCAGATGGTCGTAATAGGCTGGAATGGGGTTGAAGCGCTGGATCAGTTTTAATTCGCGTGCCTGTTCGAGATCCATCAGGTTGGGGCCGCGGCCTTGCTGCTCGTTATCGTTTAAATAAACTTCCACCCGGCGGCATTGTTCAGGCAACGCTGAACCACCGCAGGCAGACTTAAGTTTGACGCCGTTGTAGCGTGGTGCATTGTGCGAGGCAGTGATCATCACGCCGGCAATGGCGTTCAGGTTACGCACGGCGTGTGAAATGACCGGTGTGGGGGCATCTGCCTGAGAGAGGTAGACTGTGAAGCCATTGGCTGCCAGAACACGAGCCACTTCAATGGCATATCGATCAGATAGAAAACGTGTGTCGTAACCGATCACCATTTTTTTTGGGTCGGGTTCAGTATCTAACTGGGTATCGTTTACCCAGTCGGCTGACGCCACCGCGTCTGCTATCGCTTGCGATACCAGACGCAGATTTGTGAATGTGAAAGTATCAGACATTACAGCACGCCAGCCATCGGTTCCAAAATGAATCGTCATAAATCTTCTCCAAACAATATTGTGGGAATCATTACCAATCAGGTGCAGGGGTTGCAGTCAAAAGCAGGTTTCGAAGCATCCATCCGTCCCTGCCGTCTTCCAATAAAATATGTACCCAGTACGCACCATCTACCATTTGCACTTCAGGAAGAACCTGAACCGGTTGATCATTGGGCACACTTGCCAGAATTGCGGCGTTGTATCCGGGTTCCACTCTCACATTCACCCCGTTGTAGGTCGGGCTGTATATTTTTGCCCATACAGGTGTGGGTTTTGGAGTGATGGTCACAGTAGGCGTTCGGGTTGGTGGGATGGTATTGGTGGGTAAGGGCGTTTCAAGTGATACGGAGGGTGCTGCAGACGGTATTTCAATTAAGAACGTTGGAGTCGTAGTTGCGGGATTAGTTGTAACCGCAGCTGCGGGGGTTAATGAGATGAAAGGTTCGATTTGTTTTTGTAATGCCGACCCAAGTGCACTGGAGACAACCAGCGTGTACAATGCTCCGCCCAGGATGATAGCTGTTAATAAATAGCCAAAAAAAGTGAACGGTCGTAGTTTTAAAATCCCCAAGACAATGGTTCCAATTAAGATTACCCATGCGACGTAAACCGCGGCGACTTTTACTCCCTCAGGGAAAAATCCAGTAATGCCGCTGGTGAGACCGAAACCAGCCACGGCGATGGGTGAATAGATTTCGTAAGCAAGGGGAACGCTTGCCACAAGCGAGCGTTGTTTGGGCATGCGCACTGTGAGGTAAATGGCCAACGCGGCACCAATGGTCAGCAGCAGGAAATCTGGGATGGAAAACGATGTGAAATGATATGCCTGTGTGAGCGATAAGTTGTCGAATAGCTTTGAAATCCATCCACCCAGTGCACCGCTGCCAAACACAAAAGCTGCGCTGATTACTAAACTACCAATCGAACGCATAAAGAAGGAAAGCGAACCAATGGCAGCTGAAAAGCCCAATCCAACAACGGGTACCATGAATGGAGCCAGCAGCGCACCGAGAATATAGATGGCTGGGCTGTCGAGCAAGATGGCCAGTGCGATCACCAAACCTGCGGTTAAGGAGAAAATGAAAAACTCCACACCTGGAATAAGACGTCTGGCAATTTCACCCACATAGAGGGCTCGTTCTGTTCTGCCAGTAGGAATGAGAAGCTTGCGCCTTCTCCGCCGTCTTGATTCGTCAATGCGGCTGCGCGGTTCAGAAGGGGTGAAATCCTGTGGAAAGTCGCTCATTGGCGCAGGGTTGCCTTCAATCGATCGGGATTGAGGAAGAGTTCGAATGCTGAAAGGATATCAGGTACAAGAATGTCAGAATTTAACATTGCTTCGACCGCAGTGCCTTCTGGAGAGAGCACACAGATCCCCAAGGCGGCACCTTTTAACATCAGGCGGTCGTTAGTTCCCTGTCCTATTGCTGCCACACTGGAACTGCCAAGTTTTTGCATAAACTCGACTTTTTGTTCGGCTTCACCGTTTGGCGTAGTACATTTCACAGAAGTAATGATACCGTTTAATTCTGCTTCAATGTATGAGAGTTTGCCGAAAGTGTTAGCACTCACCAGATGGATTTCTACCTGCTTGCTTATTTTTTCCAGTGCGCTTTTAACACCCGGGATGAGAATCCCATCGCGTGTGAGTGTACCGTTCACATCGCAAACCAGGTGATTGATCTCGATAGTGCCTCGTCCCGGAACCGAACAGGAAATCATAGACTAATTATAATACAGTCATCAATTGGTCAAATCAGGTAAAATACCCCTATGACTACTTCAAACACTCACCGATTTCTGATTCTGGTTATAACCGGTTTGCTGCTGATAACTTTGGTTACAGGCTGCCAACCTCTCATTGAAACAGAAGAACCCGCAACAAACACTCCAGAACCAACCAATGCTGTCACTGCTGAACCTATTGTTGATTCACGAAAGTTGATTTTGGCAGACCCAGATGGAACTGCCAACCCTGAGGTTGTCTCATTTCTTACTGAGCAAGCCGTAGAAAATGGACTGGTTTTTGAGACAACAGCCGTGATCGATTCTGCTGCTCTGGCAAATGGAAACCATGTAGTCGTTTTCATCTCAAAACCCGATAACTTGCAAGATCTGGTTTCAGCGCTGCCGCAGACGCAGTTTATTGTCGCTGCAGACGTAGATCCTGGCGGGATGAACAATCTTTCTGTGATAAAAACACAAGCGCAGGATCTGGCTTTCATGAGCGGGTATTTGACAGCCCTCATTTCAGAAGACTGGCGCTCGAGCGGTCTCATTCCTAACGACACCAGCCTGGGTCTTAATTACAAAGACGCATTTGTAAACGGTGCGAGATATCTATGCGGTTTATGCGTCCCTTATTGGGCTCCACTGATTTATTTCCCGGTGGTGGTCGAAGCATCCGCAACTGCCGGAGCTGACGCCTGGATCTCTCAATTTAATTTATTATCTGACAACGTTGTGTACACTGTTTTCGTTGATCCATCCATCGCACTTCCTGAAGTGCTCGAAAACCTGGCTTCATCAAATTACACGCTTGTCGGTAACGCTGGTACCTCCACCCCTGAATCATTCACTGCTCTGTTGGGCTATGATTTGCTGCCTGGATTGAAAACGCTGCTGCCGTCGGCTCTGGCGGGTACAGGAGGGCAAACCTCAAACGCTTCAATTACGATAACATCGTATGCAAGTGATGGACTGGTGACTCCGGCGAAAATTGACGCTTTTAATAAAGTTGCGACGGATCTTGCCGCTGGGTGGATCAACCCCATAAGTGTGCCTGATCAGTAGTGCAGTAAGATAGCAAGATCAGCCATAAAAAAACAGGAGCACACCTTGTGCACCTGTTTTTTTTATTCCTGTTTGGTGCCCATGAATTCTGGCGAAGAGACGCTGCCTGGAGCGTTAATAGCTTCACGTTTAAAAACTTTTCCAATGGTCATGAAGAGAATCTTGATATCGAGTAAAAACGACCAGTTGTCTACATACCACACATCGAACTTAAACTTGTCTTCCCAAGAGATGGCATTGCGCCCGTTGACCTGTGCCCATCCGGTGATGCCTGGCAGCACGTTATGGCGGCGAGCCTGTTCAGGCGAGTAGCGTTCGAGGTAGGCAATCAACAGAGGGCGCGGTCCTACCAGGCTCATTTCCCCTTTGATCACATTGACCATTTCCGGAAGTTCATCCAGGCTGGTTGAGCGCAAAAATTTTCCCAGCGCTGTGAGGCGTTCTGCGTCAGGCAGTGGTGAGCCGCTTGCATCAAAAGTTTCCCGCATGGTGCGAAATTTGAAGAGTTTGAATATTTTTCCATCTTTGCCAGGCCGTTCCTGGGTAAAGATCACCGGCCGGCCGAGCTTGCCCCACACCAGCAGCGCTAGCCCCAGCATGAGCGGGCTGAGCAGGATCAGCAGTAAAACGCTGATCAGCAGATCAAAGATTCTCTTTGAGACAGGCGTCTTGTGCATGAACAACTCAATGGATAGAGAAGAATATTTAGTTGCAGGCAAGATTTTCTTCGCTTATTTTAACACTCTATACCATTTTGCATTTTCTTATCGAAAATTTTCGCTCTTTTTTTGCTGATCACATATATTCTATGACTTGACCGGAACGGCAATTTTTCAGAGTGAGGATTTTATTATCCATTGATTCCTATGTATTACTCCACAATCGCGACTGTTGAAACAAAACTACTCCATACTCAATTAAGTCTTGCGGGATTATTCAGATGGTTCTGGAAAATCAGAAAACAGGAATGTTGAGCAGCAGAGGTGATTATCACAGACGTTTTCCGTTATAATAATCCATAACCTAAGAGGAGAAGCCAAATGCAGATCACCATCGAGTATTGCGCTGTTTGACACTACACCACCAGTGCTGCCAGTCTGGCAGCGGAATTGCTCGAAACCTTCGAACCTGTCATTAAAAGTTTGATGCTGATTCCCTCAAATGGAGGAGCGTTCGAAGTCAAGGTGAACGATAGACTGATTTACTCAAAACTACAAACGAAACGGCATGCCGAACCAGGCGAGGTGAAAGCACTGCTGCGTAAATTTATTGAGGAAGGTTGATATGTCAGTTAAAAAAGGCCGTGTATTTTCAGGGGCAAGACCCACAGGACGCCAGCACATCGGTAACTATTTTGGTGCGATCAGTAATTATGTGAAATTGCAGGAACAGTACGAATGCGTGTACTGCATTGTTGATCTGCATGCACTCACCACAATGGAAACAACGCAGGATCTGGCAAAGAATACCCTTGAAATGGCCTGGGATTGGTTGTCTGCTGGAATCGACCCTCAAAAATCCATCATTTTTGTTCAATCCATGGTACGTCAGGTGACCGAACTGCATACCATCCTCTCGATGGTGACTCCTCTTGGAAAACTCACTGATCTACCAACCTTTAAAGATAAAGTCCGCGAAAATCCGAAGAACGTAAATTATGGTCTCGTTGGTTACCCGGTGCTCATGGCGGCAGACATCGTACTTTATCGCGCGGATATGGTTCCAGTTGGTGTGGACCAGTCTCCGCACATTGAATTTACCCGTGAGACGGTGCGTTCATTCAACTACCGTTACAACACCAATGTTCTCATTGAGCCCAAGATCAAGCTGACGGAATTTCCAAAGATCATGGGCATCGATGGTGTGAACAAGATGAGCAAGAGCCTTAACAACGACATTGAAATTGCCGCCACCGCTGAAGAGACCAGCGCAAAAGTGATGCAGATGGTCACTGATCCTGCGCGTCTCAGGCGGTCTGATCCAGGAAACCCTGATGTATGCAATGTGTTTTCTATGCATAAGATTTTTTCCACGCCAGAACAGGTGGAGATGGTCAACACCGAGTGCCGCCGGGCGGGGATTGGCTGCGTTGATTGTAAGAAGATGATGGCGGCGAATATGAATGCCTACTTCGCTCCCTTGCGCGAAAAAAGACGGGAATATGAAAAGGATCCTTCTGCTACGTGGGATATGCTGCGTGAAGGTGCAAAACGCGCAAGTGTATTGGCCGAAGAGACCATGGTCGAGGTCCGCAAAGCTGTTGGGTTGCCATCTTTGTTGAAGGAATAACTGAAAAGATGCGTGCGGTCATTCAGCGGGTTAATTATGGGCGAGTCACGATCAACGGCCGGGTCAACGCAGATATTGGCAGGGGATTGGTGATCCTGCTGGGGATCGGGCCGGATGACGATGAATCCAAATCTACCGCGCTGGCGAAAAAAATCGCCCAGCTGCGCATCATGGAAGATGCGCAGGGGAAGATGAACCTTTCTTTGCTGGATACCGGTGGAGAAGCGATCGTGGTTTCTCAGTTCACCCTCTTTGCCGATACCCGCAAAGGCAACCGGCCTTCATTTGTAAACGCTGCACCACCAGAGATAGCCAGCCCGCTTGTAGATCATTTCGTAAGTCAGTTACGAGCGCTGGGCATCCCAACGCAAACAGGTGAGTTTGGTGCCCACATGCTGGTTTCCCTTGAAAATGATGGCCCGGTAACCATCTGGATCGAAAATTAGAATACGAAACGTTTAATCCTGCGCAAGGGCAAACAACCGTTTGCCCTTGTTGTCTTTTTTGCGGCTATTACGAAAAGATTTGCCGCTTTCAGGCTGTTAATTCCGCTATAATTCTTTATATGGATATTCCTTCACTTCATCCGTCAGGCAAACAGATCCGTCTGACCAGCCTTTCCACCTGCGCGGGTTGAGCCTCGAAACTGAGCGCGGATGCGCTGGCGCAGGTGCTGCGCCCTTTGCAGGAGATGTTCAATCCGGTTGACCATCCACAGCTACTGGTGGGTCTATCTTCACCTGACGACGCTGCGGTTTGGAAGCTCGATGAGCACCGCGGTTTGGTTTTAACCACCGATTTCTTTACACCGGTGGTAGATGACCCGCGTGATTATGGCCGAATCGCCGCCGCCAACAGCCTTTCGGATATCTATGCCATGGGAGGAACTCCATTTCTGGGACTCAATATTGCTGCTCTGCCGGCAGATCTTGACCCTGAGATCAGCGCGCAAATTTTCAGGGGCGGGGCCGAAATTGCGCGAGAAGCAGGAATGATCATTGGTGGAGGGCATACCATTCAGGATCGCGAACCAAAATTTGGGCTGGTGGCAGCCGGATTCGTTGAGATCGACCAGATGATCACCAAATCTGGCGCGCGTCCTGGCGACAAACTTTACCTGACCAAACCGCTTGGGTTTGGCACAATTACCACTGCTTTAAAACGCCAGCAGGCAAGAGAAGAGGATGTGGCAGAAGCGGTTGATTGGATGATTAAACTCAATCGGCCAGCCAGCGAGGCCGCCCGGCATTGCGGTGTACATGGCGGAACCGATATTACCGGTTATTCCTTCCTGGGTCACGCTCTTGAAATGGCACAGGCCAGTGGTGTGGAAATGCGTGTGGCTTTCAATCAGATTCCATTGCTTGAAAACGCGGTCAGGTACGCGCAACAGTATATCTTCCCCGGAGGTGCCTACGACAACCGCAGTTTCTTTGGCAATCAGGTGATCTTTGAGAGGCAAATTGCAGAGCATCTTCAGATGATGCTTTTTGACCCTCAAACCAGCGGTGGGTTGCTGTTATGTGTGCCAGAAGGGGAGAGCACAAAATTTGAAGAGATCATGTCGAACAGCAAGAATCTGTATTGGCAGGTTGGCGAGGTAGTAACCGGTTCTGGGGTAACGATCATCTGAGTTGGATGTCAGTCTGTTATAACTCCATTATGTTAAAATCGAGACATGGTTGAAATTTCCGATCATCTCAAAGGGATCCTGGATACCCTGCCATTAAAACCGGGCTGTTATATCATGAAAAACGCAGCCGGTGAAGTGATCTACGTGGGTAAGGCGGTCAACCTGCGCAACCGCGTTCGTTCTTATTTTCAAGAACGGGCAGACATAGACCTTAAAACATCCAGATTGGTCCCCCAAATCAACGACCTGGAGTGGATCGTTGTTGGATCGGAACTCGAGGCATTGATCCTCGAAATGAATCTGATCAAGAAGCACCGGCCGCGTTTCAATGTGCGTCTTAAGGATGATAAACGTTACCCCTACATCAAGGTTCATCTGGCTGATCCGTTCCCAAAGGTGACCGTCACCCGCCAGATGGTGAAGGATGGTTCGCGTTACTTTGGTCCTTATACCAGTGTTTGGGCTGTACACCAGACCCTCGATTTACTGCGGCACATATTTACATACCTTACCTGTGATCGCGAGATCACCGGAAAAGATCCGAGGCCTTGTCTTTATTACGATATTAAACTTTGCAGCGGGCCCTGTATTGGTGCAATAAGCCAGCAGGAATACAACCAACTGATCACAGATTTATGCGCTTTTCTGGATGGATATACCGACCCCATTGTTTCCCGTTTGCAATCCGAGATGACAACCGCTGCAGAGGCATTAAATTTTGAAAAAGCGGCTCAATTGCGCGATCAATTACATTCCATTGAGCGTGTGGTGGAAAAACAGAAAGTCATCACCAGCGATCAGACCAATTCAGATGTGCTTGCGATTGCCCGTTCGAATAATGAAGCCTGCATTCAGGTGTTTTTTATTCGGAACGGAAAACTATTGGGACGTGAATATTTTGTGATGGAGGGGACTGAAGAAATTTCGGATAATGAGGTGATGGCGGAGTTCCTCAAACAGTTCTACGCAGAAGCCGCCGTTATTCCAGACCGGGTGCTGCTGCCCAACGAGGTAGAAGAAGCGCAGATCATACGCCAGTGGCTCGATACCCGTAAAGGTGGACAGAAAGTGGAAATTTCAGTGCCAAAGAATGGCACTGCCCAGGAACTGGTCGCTATGGCAACCGAAAACGCTGTGGAAACGCTGCAGGCATTGCGTTCGCAATGGGAGGCCGATAAAAGTAAACAAACCCAGGCGCTCACTGAATTGCAGCAGGCATTGAATTTGCCGGAACCGCCCAACCGTATTGAGTGTTACGATATTTCCAATACCCAGGGGACAGCATCAGTAGGCAGCATGGTGGTGTTTGAGCAGGGAACGCCCAGTAAAAACCTTTATCGCCATTTCAACATCAAAACCGTGACCGGTCCGGATGATTTTGCCAGCATGGAAGAAGTGCTCACCCGGCGTTTCAAACGCTGGCAGGCTGCTCAAGAAAAACAGCAGGTCGGTGTAAAACCAGATCCATCTTTCTCTGTGCTTCCAGATCTGCTGATGGTTGATGGCGGCAAAGGACAACTTGGCCGAGCGGTGGCTGTGTTGCAGGGATTTGGACTGGATCAGAATGTTCCAGTGGTGGGGCTCGCCAAGCAGCAGGAAGAGCTTTTCCAGCCGCACAAATCTGATTCTGTCATTCTCCCCCGCCATTCACAGGGGCTATATCTGATCCAGCGTATCCGCGATGAGGCGCATCGTTTCGCCATCACTGCTCATCGCAAAGCGCGTGGGAAGATTGGCGTTGCATCTCGATTAGATGCCATCCCTGGCATTGGACCCAAAAGGCGTAAGGCGCTTTTGGAAAAATTTGGCAGCTTTGAAAGTATCAGACAGGCGACGCTCGAAGAATTGATGCAGGTTCCAGGGATTAATGAGGAAATTGCGCTGGCAATCCAATCAGGGCTGGAATAGTTGACCAATCAAAAAGCACCTGGATCTTCCAGGTGCTTTTGGTAATTAATTTCCTGTTACCACGGGCAGCCCGTCCGCAATCCAGCCGTTCATTCCGCCAACGATACTGGTGGTTCTTTCAAATCCAGCCGCTCGTAAAATATCGCGGGCCTGTGAGCTTCGGTTACCGCTGCGGCATATGATCAATACATCTCGATCGGTTGGAATTTCAGAGAGACGGGATTGCAATTCGCCAAGTGGGATGAGGACGGCTCCATCTATATGGGCTTGAGCCCACTCCTCAGGTTGTCTCACATCGAGTAAAAAAGCGCCATCTTTGAAGTGTGAGGCTGCTTCGCTCACACTGATGTTGGCTGACAGCGCTTCAGCTTCGGAACCTTTTCCCAGTAAAAATATCGCTGCAACCGTAATTAATACAACAATCACAACAGCAGATAGGATCCATTTTGGTGAATTCTGATTCTTTGATTTTGTCGGCATGGCAAACCTCTTTAGGTATATATGGTTCAGATGCTTTTAACTGGAATAAGTGTCATTAATAATTTTCAGATAGCTCCTCAATTCCTCTGATCAGGCAGTCCACGAGGCCGGGCTCAGATATCGAATGGCCGGCATCTGGGACAATGTTCAATTTCGAATTGGGCATGACACGTGAAAGTTCCAGCGCTGATATGACGGGGCATATCACATCATATCGCCCCTGGGCGATCCAACAAGGAATTTGTGGAATTCGTTTAAGCTCTTGGAGCAGGTATCCGTCATAAGGGAAGAAAAGATGATTGACCATGTAATGGCATTCGATACGCGCGAAGGCCAGCAACTCGCGATCGTCCATGCGGCGCACCTGGCGTGGGATGAGGCGGATGATATTCTCTTCCCAATCGTACCAGTGATTGGCGGCCTCGAATGCGAGGGCTTCATCGGGTGAGGTCAGACGTTTGTAATAGGCACTGACAATATCGCTTCTTTCATCTTCTGGGATGAATTGGATGTACTTTTCCCAGAGTTCCGGGTAAATTTGGGATGCGCCATTGACATACAACCAATCGTGTTCTCTTTGAACGCCAAGAAATATGCCGCGCAGCACCAATCCGCGCACCCGATCAGGGTGATGGATGGCATAGGTTAAAGCCAGGGTACTGCCCCATGATCCGCCAAATACGAACCAGCGTTCAATACCTAGAAATTTACGTATCTTCTCGATATCTTCCACCAGATACCAGGTGGTATTTTCGCGCAGTTCCCCCGAAGGGGTGCTTTTACCTGCGCCGCGTTGTGAGAAGATGACTACTCTGAACTTCTGTGGATCAAAATACCTGCGATAAATTGGCTGTGCTCCCACTCCGGGGCCGCCGTGAAGGAAAATCACCGGAATGCCGTGTGGATTTCCGACCTGTTCGTAATACAGGGTATGTAAATCCGAAACCTTGAGCCATCCATTTTGATAGGGTTCGATAGGAGGATACAACGGCCGCAATTCATTCATGTCTACCTCAATTCAAATGGGTACTGGTCAAGTAAAAATCTATCTGAATAATTATATTCTGGAAAGAGACACCTGGTTACAGATTGGTTTGACAACATCCAATGCGCTGAATAAAATGTTATTATTATTAATTAAGGTGATAAATTTTTTGCAGGTGATTGATTGAAAAAATGGCCTAATAAATATGTCATCGGCCTGACCGGAAATATTGGAACAGGCAAAAGCGTGGTACGCAGGATGCTGGAGCACCTGGGGGCGTATGGTATTGACGCGGATGCACTGGCACACAGGGCCATTGCCAAAGACGCTCCAGGTTATGATAAAGTTGTCGAGACCTTTGGCCGTTTCCTTCTTGCTCCTGATGAACAGATCGATCGTGCAAAATTAGGGCGTCTGGTATTCAGTGATCCAGATGCGCTGGCAACGCTGGAAAGCATCATTCACCCATTGGTCGTTCAAGCAGTTGATCTCTTGATCAAACGCGCGTCTCAAAAAGTGGTCGTCATTGAGGCGATCAAGCTCCTCGAAACGGATCTTGCGGACATGTGCGATGCCATCTGGGTGGTGTACACTCCTCCCGAGATACAATTACAGCGGTTAATGTTCAATCGTAATATGACCGAAAAAGATGCCAGGCAGCGGATTGCATCTCAGATTCCTCAGGAATCGCGCTTTGCCCGCGCAAATGTGATCATTAAAAATGTTTCCACTTATCACGAAACCTGGCGGCAGGTAACCAATGAATGGCAGCGTCATGTTCCTGCCAAACCGGTTGGCGAGCATCCTGTTTCACAGCCGGTCAGGCTTCCACTTGGTGAAGTCAATGTACAACGTGCGGGTCCTAAGAATGTAAAAGAGATTGCCCGTCTTTACAAAGAACTTTCTATAGATAAGAAAGATTTATCACCATCAGATGTCATGGAGGCTTTTGGCGAAAAAGCTTTCCTCTTGCTCAGGGTTGAAAATAATGTAATGGGGGTTCTTGCCTGGCAGGTTGAAAACCTGGTTTCGCGCACCACTGAGATCTTACTTGATCCGGCTCTGCCACCGGCGCAATATTTACCGATTCTTATCCGCGAAATGGAACATGCTTCAAACGATCTTCAATGCGAAGCTTCTCTTATTTTTGTTCCTCCACATCTCTCCCGGCATGATTCATTGTGGAATAGCTTGGGCTATGTCGAGAAGAAACCCTCAGAATTAAATATCCTTGCATGGCAAGAAGCCGCAGAGGATTCGATGCCCAAGGATTCGGTGTTATTTTTTAAACAACTTCGTCCTGACCGGGTACTGAAGCCGATCTAGGCCGAAGAATGTATGGTGTAACAAGTTCAGGTAGCCATGATCGATCTCTGGAGTGAAATCGTATATATCTTCCAACGTATGACGTGGCTCAGCGTTCTGGATCTGTTCCTGGTTGCCGCGGTGGTGTTTGCGGTGCTTGTGCTGCTGCGCGACACTCAGGTGATGGTTCTATTGCGCGGGGTGATTTTTATCATTCTATTCCTGGCACTTGTTACCAGTTTAGTTAATCTTCCGGCTTTCTCCTGGTTGGTGAATACGATTGTGCCGGCGTTACTTTTTGCCATACCGGTTATTTTTGCCCCAGAGATCAGACGCGGTCTCGAGAAACTCGGCCGGGCCGGGTCAGGCAAGCTGCTCGTGCGGCGGCAAACAGAATCTCAGGCCAAGGTGATGGAAAACACCATTCGTGCAATCGTGACAGCAGCTTCGCGCCTCTCTGCGCGTGAACACGGGGCACTGATTGTGATGCAGCGCGCCGACAGTCTGGAAGAATATGCCCGCACCGGTGTGCGGTTGAATGCTGCTGTGACACCCGAATTGCTTCTGCAAATCTTTTATCCAAACACACCCCTGCACGATGGTGCTGTGATAATTGCCAATAATCAGATCGTAGCCGGTGCATGTGTCATGCCCCTATCTGCCAGCGGTATTTTGACCCGTTCTCCAGATAGACAGATGGGGTTGCGCCACCGCGCAGCTTTAGGCACCTCGGAGGCAACTGATGCCATCACGGTGGTAGTCTCGGAAGAAACCGGCTCTATCTCCATCGCGCATAATGGGCGGATGATCCGGCGTTTGGATAGTGAACGGTTGGAGAATATTCTCTTGGCGTTTTATCAGCCGCGTGAGCCAATGCCTTTCCAGCTTAAACCGCTTGATTGGTTAAATAAGCTCTTTCCACAGCGGAAAGGTGATGAATAATGCTCAACCGATTGCGCTCGTGGACAAAACTACTTCCTACCCTGATCCTTTCGCTTCTGGTTGCGCTAACGGTTTGGGTTTTGGCAGTCACCTCTTCTGACCCCTCCGAAACCAGAGAATATCCGAGATCAGTATCCATTGAGGTGATTGGGCAGGCAACAAACCTGGCGATCATCAACGATTTGCCAGAATCCATGACGCTAGAATTGCGCGCACCTGTATCGATCTGGGAGGTGTTAAATTCTGGCAAGGCTTCTGTACGCGCGTTCATTGATTTATCTGGTCTTAAAGAAGGTGATCACACCGTTCCGGTTGAAGTTCAGGTAGGTATCAAACCTGTTGAAGTAATTTCTTACACACCGGCTATGGTTGATGTATCACTTGAATCTTTGGTTAGTGAACAATTCGATATCAAAGTTGTTACCCGCGGTGCACTTCCCGTCGGTTTTCAATCCGAAGAACCGCAGCTTTCTGAAACAACTGCAACGGTTAGCGGCGCTGCATCGCGTGTGGAACAGGTGGCTGAAATTCGAGTAGTGATCGATCTTTCCGAAGTCCGATCGGATATCAATCAGACAGTCACCCTTCAAGCTGTGGATGTAAACGGTATGAGTGTCCGTGATGTTACAGTTTTTCCCAGTAAGATCACTCTGATTCAGGAAGTGGCTCAGCGGGGAGGATATCGAAATGTTGTTGTGAAGGTGGTGACCCAAGGGCAGATTGCAAATGGATTCAGGTTAACCAGTATCTCTGTTTTTCCACCGACAATTACTGTGTTTTCTACTGATCCCACCATTGTTGATAACCTCCCCGGGTATATTGAAACATTGCCCATCGATATCACTGGTAAAGAGGAAAGTTTTACCGAATCTGTTAACTTGAGATTAACCAGCAATCTCCAGGTCATTGGAACTTCACAGGTGGACGTCAATGTTGGGATTGAACCGGTGGAAAGCAGCCTAGCATTAACCGACGTAAAGGTCGAGACGATTGGGTTAGCCTCTAATCTGTCTGCAAAGATACTACCCGAGAAGGTCAATGTCATCCTTTCTGGTCCGGTACCTACCCTGCAGAATCTTTTTATCAATGATGTGCGAGTTTTAGTCGATCTTACTGGTGTGCTGCCCGGAACCTATTCAATGGAACCAGTTGTGTCGCTTAACATACCTGGATTGGCTATCGAAAGTATATCTCCTGCGGCATTTGAGATAACGATTACAGCAACCGATTAACGTGCTCTTGATAAAATTCCCCAACCCTGCCTTATTCGGGTAAAATTGGTAGTTAATTGAGGACAAATGACTAAACCGGTAGTTGCACTGGTCGGTAGACCAAATGTTGGTAAGAGTACCCTATTCAATCGCCTTTGTGGTGAGCGGTTGGCTATAGTTGATGATACCCCGGGTACGACGCGTGACCGCCTTTTTGCAGAAGCAGAATGGTGTGGGGTAGTTTTTGATGTCGTTGACACGGGGGGGATCGATCCTGAAGCCGGTAGTCGGCGCGCACCACTCTCCATTGGTTCGGCTGAATTCATAGATGAAATCCGCTCTCAGGCAGTGATTGCAGTAAACGAAGCTGATGTGGTTTTTTTTCTGGTAGATGCGATCAGTGGAGTGACTCCTGCCGATATTGAAGTGGCCAATATACTGCGTAAATCGCAAAAAACGATCGACGGAGTAACCACCCCGCCGATTTTCCTTGTAGTCAACAAGGCCGATAGTTTCAAACAGCGCGACATGGTCAATGAATTTTACGAACTTGGACTGGGTGACCCCTATCCGATTTCTGCCGTTCATGGCACGGGAACCGGGGATTTGTTGGATGCTTTGCTAAAAGTATTTCCGAAACAGGAAAAAGAGACTGACGATGATTCAGTAAAAATTGCCATTGTTGGTAAGCCAAATGTGGGAAAATCCAGTTTGCTCAACCGATTGGTCGGCGAGGAACGATCCATCGTAAGCTCAATCCCAGGCACCACCCGCGATGCGGTAGACACCTCTATGGTGTATGAAGGCGTGCCGGTTACGTTAATTGACACTGCGGGCATCCGCCGCCGTGGAAAAGTGGATCCGGGAGTGGAAAAATACAGTGTTGTTCGCTCGATGCGGGCGATTGAGCGCTGTGATGTTGCGCTCCTGATGATCGATGCCGTGGAAGGGATTTCTGCCCAGGACGCACATATTGCAGGGTACGTGAAAGATGCATGGAAGAGTTCAGTGGTTATTGTTAATAAATGGGATGCGGTGGAAAAAGATACATACACCATGCAGCAGTTCACAGACCGCATCCGTACCGACTTAAATTTTATGGATTATGTGCCGATATTGTTTATATCTGCCAAAACTGGCCAAAGGGTGGATCAGGTATTACCGCTTGCCCTGCGGGTTCAAGAAGAACGTCTTGCTCACATTAACACCGGTGCCCTGAATCGAATTCTGCAATCGGCTCAAGATGTGCATGCCCCAACCTCACGCACAGGAAGTGCTTTGAAGTTATATTATGGCACTCAGGTGCGGACAGATCCGCCAACATTTATGATCTATTGTAATAACCCCAAATTAGCTCATTTTACTTATTTGCGCTTCCTGGAGAATCAGATCAGAAAAGAGTATCCATTTACCGGGACGCCCATTCGCCTTGTGATGAAACCGCGCAGCGAATAGATAGCCAGGTTAACTTGAATTCTGACCCTCAATTTGACACTTCACTTCCGGGTACTCCACTGACAGAAATGGAACCGGTAAGCCATCCTTTCCGCACAGCGTTGATCGATATTCTACAAACGCTGGTACTGGCAGCTTTATTGTATTTTGGAATTGACGCCGTTTTTGCCCGTGTGAAAGTGTTGAATATCAGCATGCAGCCCACCTTTTTCGAAGGCGATGTTTTGCTGGTCAATAAATTAGCTTATAAACTGGGAGCCATGGAAACCGGGGACGTGGTCATTTTTCACAACCCCAATGATCTCTCTGAAGACTATATCAAGCGATTAATCGGCAAACCGGGTGACCGGGTGGAAGTTGCAGCCGGGGTTGTTTATGTGAATGGGATCCCTCTCGATGAACCTTATATCGCAGAGAAACCCATGTATGAAGGCTCATGGCAGGTTCCTGATGATGCAATATTTGTTTTGGGAGATAACCGTAACCAGTCTTCGGATTCCCATAGTTGGGGATTTGTCCCGTTAGAAGATGTAGTGGGAAAGGCCCTGATCGTCTATTGGCCGCCAAAGGCGATCACTATCATTACCCATCCCCAGATCGATGATAGCGGCAGGTAAATTCACAATTGTAATTCCTGCATTTTTTTCCGTTTTATGATAATGTTAATGGTAAGATATAACGATTATGAGTGACGAAACCTTTTCTCAGATTGATCCTGTATTCCCGTGCCGTGAGTGCCAGGCTGGCCACATGCATAGGGATTATGTAGCATATTTCACCTGGCTGGGTGATGAATTAATCTCTGTACCTGATTTTCCTGCGTGGGTTTGTGATATCTGCGGACGATGTGAATATGATGAGAATGCTCTCACACGCCTGACCCTGTTATTGAGTCCGAACGCCGGAAAAACCCTTTCACCGACACGCATTCATTCTCGCAAGGCAGCTGCCAAGCAAAAAGTTCAGCGGCCAACTCAATCTGAATCATAACCCCCGGTATAACCGGGGGTCTCTTTTTTTATGGAGAAGGAAGGTAAATTTCAACAGGCACTGGCTGCCAGGCTGCATCGCGTTCGTGACTGGGGTAGCCAGTTAAATTGAACACTTCGTTGCGGGCAATATCCATCACGTAGATTTCAGCGTTTCCGTCGCGTTCTGAAGTGAATAGCAGCATCGATCCATCTGGTGACCAGTATGGCGCAGAATCAGACCCAGAATCTGTCAATTGTGTCACACCACCGCCGCGTTCAGCAAAAGGCGCAATGTAAATATTACGTTTACTACCGGTCGTGCGTGTATAAGCGATCAGTTTTCCATCCAGGCTCAGATTTGGTTCTGAAACCAATCCCAGCCGCCCTTCAACGGTCGAACGGTCAAAGTATTTGGATTCATCAAAGAGGCTGAATTTATCGCGCATATACAGGACGTCGACTCCATTGATTGATTGAACGAACAACAGGAATTCACCATTGGGCGTCCAGGTGGCGTACAATTCAGCCCACTGGTCGCTTAATCGGGTCTGGTTAGAACCATCTGCATTCATTAAGAATAGTTGAGGGGTCTTGTCTTCGCGGTAAAAACTGGTGAAGGCGATCTTTTCACCGTCAGGCGACCAGGCAGCGTACCAGTCATTGTTTGCCCTGAGGCTGATATCTACCGGTTGAGGATTGGGCTGGCTGAGATCGAGCAGCCAGATATCGTCTTCCAGAGGGATGCCATTCGAAGACCGCCCGCTGTTAAACCCGGAATAGATTAATTTTGTGCCGTCAGGAGAAAACGAAGGTTTTGATTTATCGCCTTCATCGAAAGTAACCTGCACTGGATTGATTCCCCGCAGGTTTCCATCCTCGTCTCGAACAACGTCCATCATCCAGACCTGAAAATAACCATCCGCCTGGCGGTTGCTTACGTATGCTACTTTTCCACCCGTTCCCGCAGGCAAATAAGCAGGCAATATTGTTTCAGTTGGAAAAGGGACATCCGTTACAACTGGCGTCTCTGTATTCACAGCTGGTGTTTCGAGAGCGGTGGTGGGTTCTTCAGTTGCCAGGGTTGCCAGAACTGTAGGAGATTCAGTGGTTACAACGGGTGGAAGACTGGTTTGTACCGGTGAAGTGTGAAAAACGCCCAGTTTTTCAAGGATGAAAAATCCGCTAATGCCCACAAGCGCGACGGCGCATAACGCAATGATCAAACCAACCGGTGATCTCCGGGCTCTGCTTTTAACCTCAACCGCAGGCGGTGTGAACTGTGGAGGAGGAGGGGGTGTAAAAGGGCGGTTGGCAGCGACAATCGTCTTTTGATAAGGGGCAGGTTCAGGCAGTGGGTGAGTATTGCATAACGCATTGATAAAATCAGTGATCGTACCAAACCGCTCTTCTGGCTTGACCTGCAAAGCTCTGTCAATGGCTTTGCATACATGATCAGGCAGATCGGGTTTTGCGATTTTAAGGGAAACATACTCCTGACTGCCCATCATTCGTTGGGCGCTGTCTATGGGTGGAGTTCCGGTAAGCAAGTAATAAAGGGTGGCAGCCAGACTGTATTGATCTGAGTAAGGACCGGTTCTCAGACCGCTCACCTGTTCGGGGGGAGCATAACCGGGTGTATAACCCCATGCACCTGAAAGCGTCTCTTGCGAGGGATCCCCCGTTTTTGCAATGCCGAAATCTACCAGAACCACATCTCCTTCTGGCGTGAGTTTAATATTTGCAGGTTTCACATCTCGGTGGAATATGGGAGGTTTCTGGTTGTGCAGATAATTCAGCGCGTTGCCCAGTTGTTCTGCCCATTTGATAACTTGTGACAGAGGAAAAGAATGTTTATTTTCCATCAAGGTTCGCAAGTCTTCACCGGCGATATAATCCATCACCAGGTACTGGCTCTCACCGTCGGTAAAATAATCAATCACACGCGGAAGGCTGGGGTGTTTGAGCGCTGCCAACATGCGTGCTTCTCGGATGAACTGTTCGGAAGCATGGGGATTCAGATTGTGGTTGGCTTTGACTGCTACCAGGGTAGCCAGACTCTGATCTTCGGCCAGGTACACTTCTCCCATGCCTCCCTGGCCCAGCTGCTTCAGTATTTTGTATCGAGATTTGAGCAAAAAACCGGGTTCAAGCTGTGTCATAATCCACCTTGAATTATGGAGGTTTATCGATGTTTTAATCATATCCAAAATACAAGAAAAGGGAAATGATATAATCAGCCAATCCTTATCGATGGAGTAAAAAATTCCATGTCAAAAAAGAATAAAAGTTCAGATGAAGTATTGGTTCATAAGAAAATAAATGGCTGGTCTCTGACGAGCCTTTTACTGCCTGTGATCTTCATTGTCGTGCTTCTATTGCCGTGGCCTTCTATGTTCATTTTACGAGATGACGTATTGGTCCCCAGGTTTATTCGTTGGGGTGCGGCTTTTGTTACTGGATTATTCATGATTATTACCGGAATTATTGGACTTGTGCGCAACAAGAAAAATGCTGGCCAGTATAAAGCGTCATGGCTGGGAATTATTGGTATCATTCTCGGGGCGGTCTTCTTTTTGCCTTCCGCTTTCTTCCTCGGTGATTATCTGATTTATACATTTCTGAGTTAACTGTCGTTCTAAGCCATCTCGCCTTCGACTGGAAGAAAGTACAACAATTCCCGCCAGAAAACATGGCGGGTTTGTTATTTTTCAGTATAAAGGATCCACGCTGAAGCTCTTGATTTTTCTGAATCGCGATACCTGAAGGTGTTGTACTATAGAAGGTGAATCGTGATTTCAAATTAAATTATTGGCGTATTCAACGGAGATGAAAATGACTCAGGTGAATCATCCATCACAGCAAGACATCGACAGCGTCTTTGATTTCATGAAAAAGTGTGATATTGCGGAATTTGGTGAACCAGATACGATGTTTGAAGATCTGGAACAGCAGTGGGGAGAAATAAACATCCGACAGGATGCCTGGCTGGCCTTTGATGAGCAGGGGCAGGTGGTTGGATACTGTGATTTTGCCAAAGAAAATGAGAGCTTTAAGATTGATATTTACATTCATCTTACACTTTCGCCCGATGGTGTAGAAGATGAGCTAATGAGAAATTGTTTAGATCGGATTCGCAAAATTGCATCAGCTCACAACCCAGATAAAATTCCCGGTCTGGTTGGGTATGCGATCCATTCAAATGTTCGCCAATGTCAGATTTACGAAAAGTATGGATTTGAGCGGGTAAACCATCATTTTCGCATGCAGATTGACTTTGTAGAACCTGTTGCACCGCCACAATGGCCGGCACCATTCCGGCTGGATACCTATCACGAGACAGATGAAATGGAACTTTACCAGTTGATTCAGTCTGCTTTTAATTGGCCGGGGCATATCACGCCGTCATTGGAATCTTGGCGTCAGCACATCTTCCGTGGCGGGCGATTTGATCCACAGCATTTCATTTTAGTTCGTAATGCAGAAAGATTGATTGGTGCGGCATTATCTTATGACGAAGGGGTTCAAGGTTGGATCAGGCAACTGGCGATCCACAAAGATTATCAAGGAAAAGGTTTGGGTTCCATGCTGCTGCGGCAAATGTTTAGCATTTACAGCCAGAGAAATATCCCGCGTGTTGCGCTGGGGGTATCATCCACAAACGAGAAAGCCTGTCAATTTTATGAAAGGCATGGAATGTATCGCAGCAGACATTTTATTGAATATCGAAAAAAGCTGGAGTAAATCACCGGGAGGGTAGTTTGACGGGAAGGAAAGACTATGTGGAAAGGACCAGAAAACCTATCGTCTGAAGATAGACCAATTTGGTCGGGACGTTATCAGGTGAGGGCTGAGATTACTTACCGTGACCGGCGTGGAAAACCCTCAACACTGCAGGTAATTCATTTTCAGCCGGATATGACCGAAGACGAAGCAGTGACTCTCCTTGACCCTCTTGGTATTACACGGGAAACGAAAGATTTTCACAACATCGTTTCGCAAGCGAGAGACACCTTTTCGAGTGACCAGGCGGAGGCTTTGGTTGTTTATTTAAACAAACGCAAGGGTACCAGGGCGTATGTGAAGCCTGCATACGTACCAATACCAGGCCTAATAGGGGCAAGTGCCATTCCCTTACTGCCATCTATGCGCGACCGAAGTGTCTATAAACTCTATCTTGAACCCGGTTACGATCTAGATTTCAGAGTAGAAGCGGTCAACATCAAGGTTTACATCAATATGGCACATTTTTTCAGGGAAATAAAAGAATATGAAAATCCGGCAAACGGAAATAATTCGTGATGACTTTGATGCGTTAATAGATTTTTTGAGCAGATTTGAAACAGGGAGATCACAGGAAGGCAGGGTGAAAAATGATTTTGAATTTGATCGGTATCCCATTGTTCATACTACTGATCATTTCACTCTTAGGATTGGTGATTGGATTCATTGTAAAAAAGAAGAAACTTGTGCAGGTTTCTTTTATAACGCTGGTGGTTGTGGTTATGATCTATTTCATTCTTTCGTTTATTTTTTGAAGAAATTTTGATATTTTGGCCACTTGCCTTGTAGTTGGGATTGAATTAATTTTTGAATAAACGAATCAAAAGTCCCTGGAGGTAAATTGCCAAAGGGTAGCGGTTGAGAATTCAATAACTGATGGGGGTATAACGAGATTTGGTCAGATATAAAAAAGCAGCTACCAGTAAGGTTTTCACCGCGCCGCGAAAAGAATGGATCTGTCAATGCTATTCATAGATTTTTAGAATATATTAGATGTGATTGAAACAACAAACTTCAGGCTTTAGCTCTCAATTTTCATCTGGCCAGCCTCCCCTGAGATTTTTCTGGAGGATTTATGTTAAATAATCATAGCGATCCCGAGAACGGCGAAAACGCTACTAGCGGTCCGATTCAAGATCACATCTGGCACCCTGTTCGCGAGGCGGGTAGATAATATACCACTCAGTACGGCTGCAATTGTGATGATGATCCCAGCAGCATAGTTAACGTTACCTTGAGGTCGTACCCCACAATGTCTAAAACAGCGGTCATCGTTATGATCAGGGAGGATGTTCTCACGACCAGACGAGGGGGATATTTTAAAATCCCGAGTAGCAGAAGCAGAAACATCAATCTTCCGCCTGCATCGAATAACCCACGAATGACACCTAGAATCAACCCGAATCCAACTGTGATTAATTGATTCTCTGCATTCATGGCTGAAGTTTAGAATCAGAGATTTCGCGTGCTGGTCATCTATTTTTCAACCACATTGATATGGTCATTAGAAATAAAAAAAGACAACAAATCCTTTACTCATCAATTCATTTGGCACAGCGAGATTGGCAATTAGTGCACCTCCCTGTGCGTCAAGGATTGTTATAAGCGTCAGCCAAAACAGAGTATTAATTTTCACATTGACCTGAAGATAATGAGTAATGGCTACAATCAGTGGTGTGACCATAGCCACACTAAGGCTTGTGCCTGCTGAGGTGTGCGCAGGGTACCCTAGTAAAAGGATTGAATCGGGTAAACCAATAGATCACTGCCGGCACCCGTGATGCCAACGATCAATCCGGTGGCGAGTCCAATCAAAGCTTCAATCTCAAAAGCGATCATGAACAGCGCAATCTGATCTCGTCAGAAATAATACATGATTATTTCGGATCAATTCCAGGATGGGAATCTTTATCTTATGTTAGATAGATGTGAATATTGATAAAAAAAGACCCGACAGGGTCTTTTAGGAGCGGGCAACGGGAATCGAACCCGTCTAAGTAGCTTGGAAGGCTACCGCACTACCACTATGCTATGCCCGCATCACGCAAGCGATTATAATACAACCTTTGCAAAAAAGGCAAGGTTATCGGCGGGGAGAGGAATCTCCCCGCCGATAAAAAAATTAGCCAACCAGTTCACAATAACGCTCTACGCGTTTTTCAATGACCTTGATGCTGTTTTGCCAGAAAGTCTTGTTGCGGATGTCAATGCCAAAGCGTGATGCCACATCAGCTGCACTGGCTTCGCCCGTACTTGCAAGCAGGTCCATGTAATCTTTTACGAAGGCAGAACCGCGTTCCTGGTAAATGGCATACAGGCCGATGCCAAACAGAAGGCCAAACGCGTAAGGGAAGTTATAAAATGAAAGCGCTGCGGAATAATAGTGAGGTTTCCACGTCCACATCCATTTTTGTAGATAGCGTTCGTCAAGACCATCTCCATACGTTGCTTTTTGGGCATCGAGCATGATCTCGCATAATTCATCTGCGTCAAGTTCGGTTTTTTCTCGTCTTTCGAATACTTCTTTTTCAAACAAGTAACGAGAGAAAATATCTACAATGACCTGAGAATCGTTGTTGAGCTGCGTTTCAAGGATGGCAAGCTCTTCTTGCCTGTTTTTCGTTTCTTTGAGTGCAGCTGACGTAACGATGGTCTCGTTCATAATTGAAGCAGTCTCAGCCAGGGTCATTGGAGTGAACTTCTGGATTTCGGTTTTGCCTGCTTTTATGGCACAGTAGTTGTGGAATCCATGGCCAAGTTCGTGCGCCAACGTGGATACTTGATCTAGTGAACCGTCGAAGTTGCTCAGAATGCGGCTTTCTCCAACTCCAGGCACTTCCATACAAAAAGCGCCGCCACGTTTCCCTTCACGCTGTTCGGCATCAATCCAATGATGATCAAAGGCATATCGGGCAAACGACTCTAATTCTTGAGAGAAATTTGTGAAATTTTTAAGAATAAACTCTTTGGCTTCGTCAAAAGAAAAGGTGGATTTCATTTCACCCACCGGCGCAAACAAATCCCACCAGGCCAGTTTTTCTTTGCCTAGAAGCTTTGCTTTGGCTTTAAAGTAACGGCGGAACATTGGGAAGGATTCTTGCATGGTGCTGAGCATGGCTTCTAATGTCTCGCGATCGATATGAGCGAAATCGATCGCACTGTGCAGGGCGTCCTTGCGACCGCGGTGGCGGTTGAGGGTATTTACTTCTCCCTTAATCCCGTTAATGCAGGCTGCCAGGGGCTCTTTGACAGATTCCCACATTTTGTTTTCTGCTTCATATCCACGGCGGCGGATTTCAGCATCTGGGTGACTGCGCAAGTTGATCAGGGCAGGCGCAGGCAGTTTTTGAACTTTACCGTCCAACTCGAATTCAACACTCAGCTGAGAAGTGATCGTTCCCTGCAATTTTTCCCAGGCGTTTGATCCGCTCAGGCTCAGTTCTGAAGCAAGTACTTCTTCTGCTTCTGACATTAAATATTTGCTCTGTTTCACTGTTTCTTCGAGAAAATATTTATGTGCTGACAGAACAGGATCAGCTTTCACCATCTCGGGAAGCCGGTCTGCAATTTTGCCAAACCATTTGAGTAAAAGTACATCGACCCTATCTCTTTTTACTCTTACCTGGTCGTATTCAGAGAGTTTCTTAAGCGCTTCTTTATTATAAGAGTCAGTAGCAATGAACGATTCAAGATATGCACGCAAGGTTCCAGAAACTAAAAGAAGCTGGTTATATTTCTCAATCAGTACACTGGCAAAATTGGCCAGTTTGTTGGTTTCGCTTTTTGAGTCCAAATCAGCAGCTTTTTCTCGTAATAATGCCTCTTCTTCGTCAATTAGATTTTTAAATTTTTCGAAATCACTGGCATATTCTGGAGATGATAAGGAAGGGTAAACATTTGACAGATCCCAGCGAGGTGGTTTTTGTGCTGACATAAGGTCTCCTTAGAATTAGTAATAACATTTTGATTATAAGTCAAATCGCAATACAATATGGTTGCTAGAATACGACAACTTCTTCAATTTCTCGTATATATTAATAATGAAAAAATACCAAGAAAGGGAGCTGTAATATGAGCGATCAGTATGTAAACCAGGAACGTAGGGATGTCAGTGGATTTTCACGTTTACTTTTCAAGGGGGTGGGGAAGATCGAATTAGAACAGGGTGACCATGAGGAATTGACCATCGAAGCGAATCAGGAAGTTCTCTCTCGTATTCATACAGACGTTAAGGACGGATTACTAACCATTCACTATGAATCGGATTGGAAGGACTGGACCGGAGTTCGTTTCCTTGGTGGAGATAAAATCGTTTTCCGCCTGATGATGCGTGAAATAAAATCTCTTGCCATCTCTGGGGTCGGAAATATCGATGCGGCTCGGATTGCATCAGACCAGTTGGAATTAGCCCTTTCTGGCCCTGGAGTCATGACTATTGGAACGCTTAACGTTGGCACATTAAAACTCGATCTTTCTGGTGTGGGTTCAATGGACCTGGCTGGAACGGCAGCCAATCTTGAAGTTGCACTGAGTGGAGCAGGCACAGTGAAGGCATCGCGCCTTGAAGCTGATAAGATCACCGTAAGGTTGTCAGGTGTTGGCACTGCAACAGTGTGGGCGAAAACTGTTTTGGATGCATCCATCTCAGGGGCAGGTGTGATTGAGTATTATGGAAAACCGCAGATTATTGAAAAAAGTTCCGGCCTTGGTGTGTTAAAATATTTGGGTTCCAGGTAATCAATCTGGTATAACTATTTGAGGAGTTAGAAATGCCACAGAATCGGACGAGGAAAATTGTTGTCACCGCAGTTCTTTCAGCCATTACAATAGTTTTAGGATTACTTCCAATGGGGGGGTATATCCCCTTTGCCGGGATTTCAATCACCATTCTCACTATCCCGGTCATCATTGGTGCAGTACTTGAAGGACCGATCGTTGGTGCAGGAATTGGTTTGATATTTGGTTTGACCTCTATGTATCAGGCTGCAACTGCGCCCAAGAGTCCGCTCGATCCATTGTTTGTGAACCCCTTACTGTCTGTAATTCCGCGCATGCTGATTGGGCCGGTTGCATGGCTTGTCTGGAGTGCTTTAAAGCGCTGGAAGGTTATTGGTCTTCTTGCGGCTGGATTCTTTGGAAGCTACACAAACACAGTTTTTGTGTTGGCCGCCTTGGGATTGATCTTTGGAAAAGACAGCCGTGTGCTTGAAGTATTTGGCGACCAGGTATGGAAAGCCCTGGGCGGAGTTGCCATTGCATCCGGTGCGCCTGAAGCAGGTGTGGCGGCAGTAGTGGTATTAATTGTCACTGCAGCCTACCTGCAATTTACCTTTGGCAAGAAAAAAGGTGCGAATCTGTAGCTCGAAATAAATCTGATACACAGATAATTGTCTCACACGCAGAAGATGGCGAGTGAGACAATTATGTTTAATAACAGAAAACCTGCGTCCTTCATTGTAAATCTCATTTCTGTCATGCTTGTGCGATGGTTCATGTATCCATAGGCACGTGCGTCCATAGCCAGAGCCAGATTTTCGGCCCGGCGTAGGCTGATGACGAAAAGTGGCACAATCAGGGGAAGAATCTGTTTGATCTTATTCAACAATCCTCTGCGTTTGGTCTCCCATTCAGCTCCTCGCGATGCCTGTGCTTTTGCGATTCTTTCCGCTGTCTGTGCCATAAGGGGAACGAAGCGCAAGGTGATCTGGAGTACCATCACAAAATCCATGGTGCGAATTTTTATGTAGTTGAGCGGATTCAACAACCGCTGGATCCCCTGGCTTAATTCTGAAGTAGAGGTGCAGAAAGAGGCAAGACTGAGAAGCAAGATCAATGTGATAAAGCGCATTAATAGCATGGCACCGGCCAGAACACCACTGACGGTGAAATGCAATTTCCAGATAGAGAAAAGGATGTTTGGATCTTGCCTTGAGGAATAAAAGAAAATCTGCAAAATAGAAAAGATAATCAAAAATGGCAGAGGAGCAAGCAGACTCTTTAATGCGAATTTCAGATCAATCTTTGCGACAATCGTCAACACAATGAGGAAACCCAGACCTATGCATAACCCGAGCAGTGATTTACTGAAGGTAAATGCAATCACCAACAGCAAAACGAAAAGCACCTTCGTGCGGGGGTCGAGTTTATGAAGGAATGAGCCTGTGGGAACGTACTGGCCGAGAGGAACACGTGAGAGGAAATCAAATTCACTCATGATTGATTCCTCCGCGGATATTTCTTAATGCAGTAAATAACTGCTCAACCGTAACCGTACGAACGGGTACTGACCAGCCCAGTTCGCGCAGTTTTCCTGCCAATCGTACAACAGTAGGTTGGCCGAGGGCAGCGGTTTCGATCAATGCTGCGTCATTGAACAGATCTGCAGTGTTGCCTGTGCGCAGGGCGCGGCCATTAGCCATAATGGTCATATTTTTGGTGAGTTCGGTAATGTCACCCATGCTGTGTGAACTCAGGATGAGATCGATTCCCTGACGCTGTGAGTCCTTAAGGATTCCATGCAAATTACGCCGTGAAGCAGGGTCGAGCCCTGCGGTGGGTTCATCCAGGATTAGCAACCTTGGCTGCAGCGCTAGTGTAGCTGCAAGCGCGACCTTGCGTTTTTCGCCTCCGCTGAGTGTGTACGTTACCCGATCTTTAAATTTTTCGAAGTTCAGGCCAACTGTTTCCATTGCCTGCTGAACACGTTCGCGTAAACCTTCCTTGCCGTAAAGCATGCGCGGTCCAAAGGCAATCTCATCCCCAACGAATTGCTCAAAGAAATAGATTTCAGGATTCTGAAACACCAGGCCGGCAAACCTGCGTACAGCTTTAATATCCAGATTTGGATCGGAAAAGTCATAGGGTCCAATATGCATAACGCCGGTTTGAGGGCGGTAGAGGCCATTGAGATGTTGCAGCAGTGTGGATTTGCCGGAACCGGTTGCCCCCGCAAAACCATGTGCCGCACCAGAATTGACTTGCAGGGAAATATCGAACAGGGCTTGATGTTCGAGGGGCGTTCCAGGGAGGTATGTGTGATTCAGATTTTCGATGGTTATCAATGGCTCTGAATCAGAAGGCACTTTAAAGGCTTCCATTTGCTTTTTAGGACCAGGGTACTGCGGCAGCAAACGCATGGCTTTTTCGAAATCATTTGGTAAATCAGCGAACAGTGGGTGCAGCATGCGAATTTCGTGCAGCAACAGGTGCGTCATGGGCTGTTCCAGGCCGCAGTCTTTGAGCAATTGCAGATTTTCAAACAAAGATTTTGGAGAACCGTCGAAAGCAATATTGCCCTGATTCATGACCAACACCCGATCAGCGCGCGCGGCTTCTTCCATAAAGTGTGTGATGAAGAGGACCGTGATCCCTCGTTCATGAAGCTCGTGCATTTCGTTTAATACATCCTGTCTGCCGCGCGGGTCAAGCATGGCAGTGGATTCATCAAAAATCACACATTCGGGCCGCATCGCCAGAACACCGGCCAGCGCGACGCGCTGTTTTTGGCCAGCCGAGAGCAGGTGGGGTGGGCGGTATTTCTGGTTGGCCATTTTCACCGTAGTCAGTGCATCGGCAACGCGCGCCCTGATTTCAGCAGGTTCAATACATAAATTCTCAGGTCCGAAAGCCGTGTCTTCTTCGATGACAGAGGCAACAATCTGATCTTCGGGATTTTGAAAAACCATGCCCACGCGTCTGCGAATTTCGACCAGATTCGCCGCATCGGTGGTAGCCTGACCGTTAATGAAAACCTGCCCCCGGGTTGGGAGCAGAAGTGCATTACAGTGACGAGCTAACGTTGTTTTTCCTGACCCGTTTGCCCCAACGATCGCGACCCATTCTCCGGGTTCTATGCTGAAGGAAATATGATTCAAGGCCGGGGGGTCGGTTTCAAGGCTTCCGGGATGGCGGTAGATGACATTCTCGAACTTAATTAATGGCGGCAATACAGCTCCAGAAAAAAGCAAGTGTTGTGATTCATGCGGGTATTATACCGGATTACAGAATTGTAATGAGTGACTATTATCCCTCGTATGGATTACGAATGGGTGGAGAAGAATGTTTGATGGATTTGACAAACGGAATCGTTGTTGTTCTTGTGAAATATTGACTAACATTTTCATTCACATCAAAATTTGAATAAGATTTCTAGATAAAGTATTTAGAATGAATTTTACTTAGTTCTTCTCCTACTGGTAACTTTTTTGCGAAATATTTATAAATAACTTAGAAACTGAGTTTCAAAATATTGAGGGTTGCGCAAAAAATTTAATATTCAATTTTTTCAGTGATTAAATTACATTGGGAAAACATTTTTTGTTTTATTGTTCCCTATCATTTTTTGGTTCTATATTAATGGAATAATAGTTATAAAAAAAATTCTATAAATATGGAAATATTTATATATGCTTGACAAAAATTTTTTCCGTGAGTTAATACCAAAAAACTAGAATCAGGGGAGAAGATTAAGTAATCAGGAGGGTAAACAAGTGAGGTCACAAGAATTCAAATTGAATACAGTATCTACTTGTTTCATGCATGGTGCTGATAATAGTAAAACCTCAGTTCCCGAATTGCGCGCTCCTGCCATTCGTGGAGTTATGCGATATTGGTTTCGTGCCGTTGCCGGAGGTTTATTAGGCGATAGAAAACTTCTTGAATTACATCAGATTGAGTCTCAAATTTTTGGAAACACCGAAGTTGGCTCTACTTTTCAAATACGAATTCCACATCAAAATCTTCAAATAGAAGAGAATTTTTTATTACCACACCATAAACGAGCATTAAAGAATGGTTTAAAAGCTGATCAATCATTTAGGATTATTCTCTCAGCACAGCGACCGGTTAATGATATTCTTTGGGATTCTATTATTTCTACTTTTGAAGCTGCGGTCGCATTTGGCGGATTTGGCCTTCGTTCTAGGAGAGGATATGGAGTGCTTCAATTAAGCGGATCAAAAATGATTCAAAATAATGATATATGGGCTGAAGAGATGACCAGAATAGCCCAAACTGTAGTAAAAAATATCCAAAACATGGCGGAATCTGCTGGATTTGCCACGATCCAATTAGCAAACGAACCAACTTCATTCCCGTGCATTAATAAAAAAGGTATTGTGGCTATTGGAAGAAATCCATATCCAAATGCTCAAGCAGCTGTCATAGGTTTCATGGATCACGTGCCACAAAAAAAATTGGTTGGGATATACCGGTAGTAAATCTACAGGAAGGCAGGCTTCGCCTCTCTGGGTAAAACCAGTGAAAATCAGGGAATCATATTATCTACAATTTGTCGTTTTGGCCTCATCTTTTCAAGAATCAGATTACTTTCAATTACATGAATTTATTAAACAAAAATGTTCTAAGGAACTTTCTATTGAAGGGTGGAACGCATGAAAGAGTCTATCTTTATTTTTACATTTTCTCCAGTTCAATCCTTTATTGCAGAGGCAAGAAGGGCATCAGATCTTTTTGTGGGAAGCCGCATATTAGTCGAATTGGGAAGGCCTGTGGCAAAAGTTATTCTGAATGAAAATGGAAGACTTATTTATCCCAATAATTTGCTCGGGGATATCCCAAATAAAATTGTTGCAGTTATTGATTATGACCGGTACGAATCTATTTCTGAAAAAGTGAAACAGGCATTTTTCAAGAAATGGCAAGAGATTGCTGAATCGACTAAACCGATATTTCTTCAACGAGAACCCAAACCAGATAATTCGTGGGAAAACATTTGGGCACGACAGGTAAAAAACCAATGGGAAATCTTCTTTTCATGTGTTGTTATTGAAGGTAAAGAATTCAAAGAGTGCCTTTCAAGAGTGAATAAAGCGTTGGAAGCCAACAAAAGAACCCGGGTTTTCTTTAATGATGAGAATTCTTTGGAAACAGGATACAAAGATACATTATCCGGAAAGAGGTCGGCTCTACACACCGAGTTTTTTGATGCTCGAGAATACTGGACTCAATTATCCAACAGTTTTCATGATTCAAAGATTAAGCATGATGGTGTCGAAAGATTAGATGCTATTGGCTCAATCAAACGATTTTCTTCAATCGCAACAGAGGAGCATTTTCCATCTACTAGTACGATCGCATCAAGTGATTTCCTTAAGCGCATATTATTAGCAAACGAAGGCGAACAAGCTCTAAAAAAATATCGAGAGTTTATTGAAGAATTGGGATGCTTCAAAGTAAGCTCAAGTGCTATTTGGCCATTCGATGGGGACCTATTTTATATAAATCTGCTGACAAAAAAATTTTTTAATAAAGAGTATGGTTTGAGCTCAATTACAGATGAACAGATTCGCGTGGTTAGAGATCGCCTCCGGCAGTTAATACGAATCGCTGGTTCACCCTCTCCTTATTATTCTCTTATCGCTCTTGATGGTGATTCAATGGGGGATTGGATTAGTAGTAGTGAATCAGAACAAGAGTGTGGTGAGATTAGTAGAAAATTAGATGAGTATTCATCCTCTATCCGAAGCTTAGTTTCAGGGGAAAATGAATATTGCGCAAAAATTATCTATAACGGCGGCGACGATGTTATGGCCATGGCGCCAATTTCAACCGCAATTCCATTTGCGATAAAAATGGCAAATGTTTTCAACGAAAAAACCGGGGGAAGAAGTGCATCGGCTGGGATTGTCATATGCCATCATCAATCGCCACTGAGCAGTGCGATTAAGTCTGCCAAGGATGCAGAATCTGAAGCAAAGAAGGTTAACGGAAAATCAGCAGTTTGTGTAAAAGTAATAAAACGCAGTGGAACACCATATTCAGTATATTCGCACTGGAAAGACCTTTCATCTCCTTATGAATTTTTAGTTGATGCTCTTAAAAAGAAACAAATTTCATCAAATTTTGCTTACGAACTAATAAACGAGGCTCAAACCATTGGTTATATTAGTAAAGAGGCACAGCATGCAACCATAAAAAGGCTGGTCAAACGTCATAAATTATCGAATGAACTTAATGTCGATCAGGCCATTTCAGCATTACTTAACTGGAGAGCTTCACTGGATTGGGATGATGAGGAACCAGGATTAATTCGGCTCGCAAGATGGATTGTTTTAACTCGATTTGTAGCCCAGGGAGGAACTGGAGAATGAATCAGCGATTCTTTTTTCACCCCATCGATGTGTGGCTATTCCGAGATGGAAAACCATTTTCGGCAGGTGGTGATCATCGGGCAGAGAGTATTTTCCCGCCATTTCCAACAGTTGTGCAAGGAGCAATTCGTTCCAAAGAACTTGCTCTTAAAAATATCGACCTCACCGATAAAGATGCCATTCGCAATGCAGTAGGCGGCCCTTCTGATTTCAAAGCCCTTCGTCTTAAAGGTCCTTATCTGGCACAGCAAAACGGAGCCGATAAGGTTACCAGGTTCTTTCCTCAACCGGCGGATGCAATTTCTTGTGATGTAAGCAAGCATATAATTCGACCTCTTAGTAAACCTGAACGACCCTCACCAGGGTTGAAAACGAATTGTCCTACCAGCAAATTATTGGGATTGGATGAACCATTGACTAAAGGTGAGAGCGGACTTTGGTTATCAGAAGAAAGGCTGCTCGATTATCTTGATGGTAAAGAGGTAATCGGTATCCCATCCAATCAACTATTTGAGAGAGAAAACCGTTTCGGGGTTGGAATTGATTCATCACAAATGACCTCCATTGAAGGGTTGATATATGAGGTAAATTACATCAGACCTTGTAAAAATGTAGGTTTAGCAATTGAAATGTCAGGATATTTAAACTGGCCAGATAGAGATTTGATCCTTTTTGGTGGAGAGAACAGAGCTGCTGAGTTTTCGCGTTGCGAATTTTCAATTGATTTTTCAATCCCAGAAATTTTTCCAAGACAATTTAAGATTTATTTTCTGACTCCTACATATTTCGAACCAGGATGGATCCCAGGGAATTGGGAAAAATTCTTTAATGGAAAAGTTGAGCTGGTATCTGCTGCACTCAACAGATCTGAAATCATCGGTGGATTCGATATGACTCAAAGCTCCAATAAAGCGGGTATGAATCGGCCATCGAGACGTTTTGTGCCAGCTGGAAGTGTATATTATTTTGAGTGTGAACGACCTGTGAGCTTGCGACCAGATCTCATTCAAAATGCAATTACTGATTTTGCACCTGAGATCGGGTTTGGACAATTCATAGTTAAGGAGTGGTAACCATGTTTGAAGCAAAAGCAATGATGTATCTCTACGTTGAGACTCCACTACACGCCGGAACTGGACGGGGGCTTGGTTCGGTTGATCTTCCGATTCAACGCGAGCGAACTACAGGTTATCCAATTCTTCAGGCAAGCGGTATAAAAGGCAGCATGCGTGCAGAAGCCCAGAAAAGAATGAGCCGAGAAATGGACAAGTTTGTTACGATATTTGGGCCTGACACAAAGGGTGCCGCTGAGCATGCTGGAGCACTCTCCTTGGGGGATGGGCGATTGCTGCTTTTTCCAGTTCAATCCTTGTCAGGCACTTTTGCATGGACAACCAGCCTGGAGACGCTGGCGCTTTTTCGCCGATCAGCAGCCATGATGGACATTTCGGTCGATTGGCAAATACCTGATAATGAACCTGAAGGTCAAGAAGCCTGGGTGAATAGCAAGAAATTAATGGTTGGTAATTCTGTGGTTCTAGAGGAATCAGATTTCAATGCGACCGAGACTGAGTTTGCGCATTGTGTTGGCAAATGGATTGCTGAGAATGCGCTCCCTGCGGGCGCAGAGTATGATTTCTGGAAAAATCAAATACAGAAAAAACTGTGCATCCTGCCAGAGAACTCATTCAGAGATTTCGCTTTGTATTCAACTGAGATCCAAACTCACATCAAATTAGACCCCGATACAAAGACAGTTGAAAATGGTGCATTATGGATATCCGAGAGTCTTCCCTCTGATTCTCTTCTGTACGTTCCGATGATGGCTACTCGATCACGCAATAGCAACATAAATATGGCTGCATCAGAAATACTTCAATCCTTACGTTCTTTAGAAATTAATCGAATTCAGATGGGCGGGGATGAAACAACGGGACAAGGTATTGTTTCGGTTACTTATGGAGGTCTCGGATGAACTCGAAAATTTCCTTCCAACAATCAATAGAACAGGAAAGAGCATCAGTAGCCTGGGATTGTGTTCAGAGGATGCTTATGAATCCAAATAAAAAGGAATATGGGCAGCTTGCGAAAAGGGCACCAGCAGATATTCAAATCTCCGGTCTTGGGCAAACCCTTGCTTTTTGGAAAGCTAAAGGTGAAAATTATCATCGACAATTATTCAAGGATGTTTCTGACAGAGTGATTCATTATTTAAAAATTGATGTGAATGATAAAGAGGATCTGCTTGTCTGGATCATGAAGCGTGCATCTACTGATCAATACAGGCTGGCAACAGCAGAAGCGATCGCTTTTTTAGGATGGGTTAAAAGGTTCGCAGAAGCAGAACTGATGGAGTAATTCTATGCAGTATCCAATTTTGGCAAAAAGCGCTGAGTTATGGTCTATCAACCGCACCACAATCATCGGTCAAAATGCAAGTCTAATCTTCCATCGCTATGCTCCTGTCTGGATAAAAGAAGATGGTTTTAAGGAAACAGAAAAAAGAGATGGCTTGCAAGCGGTTATCAGTGCTGCGGCTCATGCAGACAAAGACTTGTTGAAAGCGTTGGTTTTTCGCTGGAGAAGCCTGGCTTCCAAATCGAATGCCGAACCGTTTTCTCTTGTTACGGATTGGCGCTTGATTCCAGGTTTGGGATCGAAAGGACCCCTTGAAGTAGGTTTTACATTCGATTTTTACGGCTATCCTTCCCTTCCTGGCAGTTGCCTTAAAGGGCTTGCACGTGCCATGGCAAGAATTGAGATTTTTGAGGCCATCGGGGCACAAGACGAAACCTCACTAAAACAGCTCGATCAGATTCTGTCCAAGGAGGAGGTAGATCCTTCGCATCCGGGCAAAAATGCTTTTCAGGATGCCTGGGAACAAAAATATCCGAATACAGATCAATCTGTCTTTTGTAAAGCCATGGACTTTCGGATGATTTTTGGAACGCCCGCTAAAGCAGGCAGAGTATTATTCCAGTCCAACCATTGCTCCAACGGATGATCAGAATCCAATTCCGATTTTTTTTTATTACAGTGGCTCCTGGAACGAAATTCAGTTTTGCGGTTGGTTGGCGAAGTAGCAATTCCGCTCTAACAGAAGAAGAAATTCGTTTACGAACGATGGCAGAGAACTGGTTGAAGGATGGGTTGACTCTGCTCGGAGTTGGCTCAAAAACGAGTGCCGGCTACGGATTGTTCTTTAGTGAACATGGCGCAGAAGTAAGCAAAAAAATCGAAGAAAAAGAGTCTCTACCACCCATTCCTTCCGCACCGATCATTCAAAAACAGGGCAGAATATCTTCTATCCGTCCTGATCTGAAAAGTGGTAGGGTGCAGGATGATAACGGAGTTGAGTACACATTTAACACAGAGGTTCTCTCTCCAAAAGGATGGACTCCGGCAAGAAGGACACCTGTAAAATTTGACATTCAGGGTGAAAGAGTCATCAGGATAACAAAATAATATGAACAAATTTACCTGGCAAGACTTGTTGAATTTTGTTATCACGTTGGTAATGGGATACGCTGTAAACATCCTCAGCGACAAGCTTGACATGCCAACCTGGCTCGCGGCAACGGTTATTTTGGTTGGGTTTATTGCAGTTATAGTGCTATCCCTATCCAGAAAATTCCATACGGTTGTGGGTACGTATATCCAAACCACCCTGAGGAATGTGAATGAGGAACGTCAGCATGCCCACAAAGGTTTGATTGTTCCCTTATCCATGTATAACCGGACTATTTCTGAAGAGTTGCTTGCCAAGTTGCAAGTTGCGGATTATTCAGAATTGGATTTTGAGGAGTCTAACCTTGCCCCGGCCATTAAAGCCATTGAGGTAAACAAATCACAGATCACTCATTGCTGGATTCTGGCAACCGAGTCTTCTGATCCGGAAAAACCCGGGTCTAAAGATTTTGTTCCAGCAATGATCAATTATATAAAAACAGAAAAGGGAATCACTAACTGCGAATTTCATTACGACAAGGCCATCACAATTGATGACGATGCCTTGATCACTCAAAAAAACCGTTTTATTGTTGAAGAAATCTTCAAAAATGCCAATCATTATGGATTAAAACCTAAAGATATCATCGCCGATTGTACCGGAGGATTTAAGAGTATTACATTAGGTATTTTTCTGGCCTGCCTTGATCGCGAAAGAGATATTTTGTTTATCGGCACGAAGTATGGTGAAAATGGAAAACCGGGTGGGCCAACAATTCCGATCATTACAAAGTTTTCAGTGAAAAATAGCGAAGGAGAATGATCCAGGAGGTTGCCCATGATCTACCTTGCCCTCGTGGGTGAACAGCCAATGCCTGTGCTTCTGCCGCTCTGGCAAGAAAAAGGGTTTACTTCTGTTCAGTTGATCGCCTCTGAAACCACCCGGCCAGTTGCCGAGTTCCTCGCAGATTTTATCTGCAGCGACCCTGCCATGGGGGTAAGAAAAGTTCACCCTGTAATGGTCGTGGATGCCTATGATCTTGAAAAAGCGAGTGTTGACCTCAATGACCTTCTGGCAAAGCACCGCTATCACAGGGCTGTGTTCAATCTCACCGGTGGAACGAAAATGATGAGTATCGCTGCCCAGCAGGCCGCCGCAGGAACGCACGCATGTCTTTTGTATGTATCCACTGAGAAGCGCAGCCTGATTTACTTCTCTCCCAATTCAAAAGGCATGCAAACCATTCCCATTCAGGTAAAAGTGACGGTGGAACAGTATTTCAACGCGCATGGGTTTGAATGCAGCGAAAGCCAGAATTTTGGCTTGCGCGAGTGCGAGGTCCCGCCGCCCAAAGAGGGCGACGCGCTCGAAGACCGGGTTTATGATCTGCTGTGTCAATCGGGGTTGTTCGATGATGTGCGGCGCAACGTGTTTATTCGCCGCACCCATGGCAGCAGCGAAGTCACCAATGAGCTCGATGTGGTGGCCTCCAGCGGGGGTAACTTGGTGGTGTGCTCCTGCAAATCTGGCAAGGTAGACAATCAGGCGTTGTATGAACTGGCTTCGCTTTCACGTCGTGAAGTCGCCGGCATCTATTGCGGCAGGGTGCTGGTATCTTCAAAAAAGACGCTTCTTCCGGGGGTGGTCAACCGCGCTGCGCAAGATGGCATCCGCGTCATCACTGCCGGTGAATTAGAACACGCGGCCCGCATTGCGTATGAAACGATTCTTTAACAGGTGATTATGATCATTATTAATTTTTCTCATCCTCTCACTCAAGAAAATATGAAGCAGATCGAGGAGCTGACCAAAGATAGCATCAGTCAGGTGTTCAATATCCACACCCAGCTCGACCCCGCACGCCTGTTTGCACCGCAGGTGCGCGCGTTGATCAACGAAGCCCGCATAGACCCCGTGCTGCTGCAGACCACACCCATTGTGGTCAATCTGCCGTCGCTGGCGTCTATCGCCGCGCTTGTGATGGCAGAATTGCACGGCAGGATGGGGTATTTCCCTGCAATTTTACGCATGAGGTTGGTTGAAGGCGCGGTGCCGCCGCGCTTCGAGGTGGCTGAGCTGATTGATCTTCAGGCCGCGCGGGATACCGCCCGCGCTCTGCGTGTGGAGGGGTGAGCAGTGCCAGAATCGGTGGTCATCGAAGTTCATGCGCTCAATTCGGGCAGCCTTTTAAACAGCAACGGCCTCATCCTGCACTCCGCCTGGTTCGGTGCGCTGGCGCAGGGCAGCTCTGAAATCGTCGACCGGATGCATGATCAGCAGGTGAAACCTTTCACGATCAGCCCGTTGATGGGCCTCACCGCCGACCAGAAAGGGGTGTGTGCTTTCTCGGCGGGCCAGAGAGCCTGGTTCCGTGTTACCATCCTGGCCGATGAACTTTCGGAGAGCCTGGCGCAATGGAGTGATACGTTGAAAACCGGCGCAACAATAAATATGAAAGATACTTTATGGCAGGTGGACCGGGTGGCGTTGGGTTCTGATGAGCATTTATGGGCGGGAAGGATGACCTATGAAAACCTGATCCAGGTGGTTCAGGGTTCTCGGGTTAAGGGGCGCTGGACGCTGGAGTTTGCCACACCGATGACCCTCAACGGATCGCGCTTTCCTTGTCCTTTTCCGCAGCCTGAAAGCCTGGTGCGTTCCTGGCTCGAACGCTGGCAGGTCTTTGCTCCGTTTTTTCTCACTGATGAGCTGCCTTCTCAGGCGCGTGAGTATTTGTGCGTAGAAGAATACCGTCTGCATACTGAAACGATACGCATGCATGGCATCCGCCTGCCGGGATGCGTGGGGCGCATCACCCTGCGCGACCGGGGCATGTCTGGCGCGATGCGCCAGACGCTTGCTTTGTTGGTGGAATTTTCCTTCTTCTGCGGCAGCGGTTACAAGACGACCCAGGGGCTGGGGCAGACGCGGGTAGTGAGGAGGGAGTAAAGGAACCGGAAAGGGGGATATTGACGCTGCTGGATCTTGTGCTGGATATGAGAAATCTCACCTGCGCCTGGGATGCGGTGGCAGATAACGCGGGTATCGCGGGCAGCGATGATATTTCGATCATCCGGTGGCGCAGGAACTGGGAAGAGCGTCTGATCGATCTGGCACGCGCGGTGCGCTGCAACCATTATAAGCCGCATCAATTGCGCACTCGCAAGGTTCCAAAAAGAGGGCAGGGTGGTTATCGGATCCTGCGCATTCCAACCGTAACCGACCGCGTGCTTCAGCGCGCCTGCGCGCAGGTTCTCATGCCTCTGTATGAATCCTGTTTCCTCGATTGCAGTTATGGCTACCGTCCGAAACGCGGCTTGCGTGAGGCGGTGCAGCAGATCATCATCCTTCGCGAGAATGGCTGCAGCCTGGTGTTGAGCGCTGACATTGACGCGTTTTTTGATACCGTGGATCATGAATTACTGCTGCGTTTCTTGCACACCGACTTGCCCGATGAAAGCCTGCTGCATCTGATCCAGTCCTGGTTGTCAATTGGTGCAGTATCTGCCAGACAGACAATCGGGATTCCCCAGGGCAGCCCCATCTCTCCACTGCTGGCAAATATCTATCTGCACCGCTTTGATCTTTCGATGCGCTCCAATGGCCTAAACCTGATCAGATACGCAGATGATTTTGTCATCCTGTTTTCTCACGCAGACGATTCAGAGAAGATTCATCGCATCGTCGAAGATGCGCTGCTTGCCCTCGGATTAAGGTTGGAACCCTCGAAAACTTTTATGACCAGTTTTGAGCAAGGGTTCACGTTCCTTGGGGTCAGATTCTATCGCGATGAATACTGTTACACCTGGGAAGACAAGGAAATTTGTGTCAGCGGCGATGAAGTGGATTGGTTGTTCACGAAATATGGCGGCGAATACGAGTGAAAGGAGAGGGAGAAAATGCCAGGTTTATATGTGATGGAGCCTGGTTCGCGCATTGAAATTGAACACCAGAGAGTGCTGGTTACTCTCGAGGATGAGATCTTATTCCGCGTGCCGGTTCACAAGGTCAGCCATATTGTGCTTATTGGCAGGGTCGGGCTCACCACGCCAGCGCTGCATGTCCTTCTTGAAAAGAATATCCCTGTGATTTTTCTTGACGCCCAGGGCAGGTACCTGGGGCAGATGACACCTGCCTTATCAGCAAACCTGCCCCTCAGGCAGCAGCAATTCAAACGCAACGATGACCCCGATTTTGCCCTTTCATTTTCCAGAAGCATTGTCGCCGGAAAGATCCATAATCAGGCGGTTCAGGCCAGGCGTTGGTCTCGCTACACCGATGGGATTACAGAAGCGATGATCAACGCGCTGAAAGAAAAAGAGCGAGAGGCTCAAGAATCTGGCGATATGACTTCTCTGCTGGGCATCGAGGGCAGCGCAGCCAGGGCGTATTTTGAGATGATGCAAAAGGTCATTGCACCCGAGTGGGGGTTTACCGGCCGTAACCGCCGGCCGCCAAAAGACCCGGTGAATGCCATGTTGAGTTTTGGTTATACCTTGTTAACCTATACCATGTGCTCCGCTCTGCAAATCGTTGGTTTGGACCCGTATTTAGGGTATTATCACGCGGAGGGATACGGCAGGCCTTCGCTGGCGCTTGATCTAATTGAGGAATTTCGCATACCTGTCATTGATAATCTGATCACAGGTTTGATCAATCGTGGGCAAATTAAAGTGCAAGATTTTTCGACTTGTGAAGAAGGCGTATGGATGAATGACCAGGCAAAAAGAATTTTTATCAGAGCGTTTGGCCGCAAATTGTCGCAAAGTGTGAAAACTCACGAAATCAAGCGGGGGATCTCTTATCAGAAGCACATGGAGGTTCAGGCGCGCAAAGTAGCCAGGTATATACAACAAACGATTGAAGCATATAAGCCGTTTGAAACGAGGTAAAAATGGCGCGGAAGGAAATGTATGTCGTGGTTTATGACATCAGTAATGATAAACGGCGCACGAAACTGCATAATAAACTGCTTGATTTTGGCACCCCTGTGCAGTATAGTGTTTTTGAGTGCCATCTAGATCAAAAAATGAAAAAAAAGATGGATGAAGGAATAAAAAAGATCCTTCGACCGCGAAAAGATTCGCTGCGTGTTTATGCAATTTGTGCAAATTGCGAAGTGAAAATAGAAATTCATGAACCAAAAAAGAAGGAAAGCGAAAATTCACAAAATATAATTCTGGAGTAAATTACCAGTTGCGATATCCCCCCCGGGTAAAACAGAAAAAAGAGGTTATCGCAAGAATTGAAAACGACCCCCCACAGGTGGCGGTTAAGAGGTGAAAAAATGACGAAAAAAGGGGAAAAAACCAGTAAAAATGTGATAACCTCAACAGGAGAGAAAGAAAAAAGAGGTTATCGCAGAACGAGTAAAACCGCCACAGGTTGCAGGATGATGAAATCATACCCCCACAGATTGCACATTTTCTTGTATAATGATGAATGTAACCCCCAGGGGTTGCAGTAAGAATCCCTGTTCCCGCATAGTCGGGATTGAAACCCAAACAGCTTCGTGCTGCCGTTCGAGAGAACGATCGTAAGAATCCCTGTTCCCGCATAGTCGGGATTGAAACATGTAATTATGTGCAACAAAGGGGTACCACTATGAATTTTGTAAGAATCCCTGTTCCCGCATAGTCGGGATTGAAACCCTATAACAATGCCAAGACACATAAAAACAACCGGAACGTAAGAATCCCTGTTCCCGCATAGTCGGGATTGAAACTTGTAATAATCACCATCATCATATTTGGCCGGTGTGCCCTGGCTGAGTAAGAATCCCTGTTCCCGCATAGTCGGGATTGAAACCCCCGTGATCACC
>JAJUGU010000003.1 GCA_029265815.1 Anaerolineaceae bacterium
ATAAGCGCGTTCATAAGCCCTGATCGTCTCAGGCTGTGAAAAAATTGAACGCGCATATCTTCCCGCAGCCAGCCAGTAGAAAACGGCTTCCGCCGGTTCCGAAGCCATTTCAAAATGCTCCGCCAATCTTGAAGAAATATCAGGCCGCTGTCCCCGGCAAGCGAGAATACTGTGGGCGGCTTTTTGGTGCAGGTGGCGCTTTCTTGCTGAACTTATCCTCGATAGAATGAACTCGCGATCAATTTCATGGCTGAAAGAATAACCGCCGACTGGCGGTAGATTGGGTTCATCTTTGAGAATGCCGCTCTTCGTTAATTCTTCAAGGGCATTAATGACGGCTTCCTGACCTATATCAACCATCTTTTCCAGTTCATCAGGTGAAAAGCTTCTGCCCAGTACAGCTGCTGTTTGCAGAACGTTCAGGCTGGCCGGATTTAATGCTTCGAGTTTTTCAATCAACATCCCTCGAATAACATCGGGAATTAGTTTCGTGTTTTGATTCTGGTCTCCTCTCAATCCCATTATGCGTTTACCCTCGCGCATACATTCAACAAGGTAGAAAGGATTACCACCGGTATAGTTGTATAAATTTGAAATATACTCCCGGCCAGTTTTTTTTCCGCTCATGGTTTGAATGAAATCAGAAGTCTCGCGCTCAGAAAAAGGTTGAAGGTGAATCACCTCCAGTTTTTGCTCCCTTAACAGGCGAAGCAGCGTTTGTCTCAGTATTTTGTTGTTTTCTTCAATTTGCTTGGAAATGATCAGTAATCCATGCCGCTTAAAAAAGTTTTGCTTTTCAAGATAACTGATCAGAGAAAGGCTGGCCTGATCGATCCATTGGGCATCATCCAAAACCAGTAGAACCGGCCTTTTTCTTGCTGCAAATTCCATCAGTTTTACAAATAAATTAAATATATCCTGAAACAATGGAAGCCAGTCATCCGCCCCTTTCGGTAGATCAGCCAGAGCGCTGCTCTGTAAATATCTGCGATAAAATGATAGCAAAATGTCCTTCTCAGATTGTGAGAGCAGATTCCATTCTTCTTCTTTGATTTCCTTCTCCATACCTGTGAGCAGGGTGAGAAAAGGAACCCGGGTGGAGAGAGGGTGTGACTGGCAGTAGAACAACCTGGGAGAATACGCTTGCTGGCAATAGAATTCCTTGATCAATCTGGTTTTTCCACTGCCAGCTTCACCCTGCAGAAGGACAACCCCCTTGCGGTGCATGGCCCAGTTTAATTTTTCAAGTTCTGCTTTTCTGCCAAAAAAAGTGACCTCGTTTTTTTCCTCTATCGGCCAATTATGAGATAATTTTTGGTCTTCGATCCTTCTGCTGATTTCAGCTTTTTCACGCAGATCCACAAACTCGTCAGGCAGTTGTTCATCATTTTGCTGATAAAGGTTCTCCAGCAAGTTGATATTTTCTACTATCTGCTGGAATTGACCAAGATCGCGTAAACAGGATAACTTAAGGTAGTTCATTTCAACGTTCAACCGGTCTGTCTCCAGCCCGGTCTCGAGCCAGACAATAGCGCTATCCAGATCACCCACAGAAATATAGTGGTCGGCGAGCCTTTCTACGATCTTCAATCTGATATAGGTATACCAGTGATTCGTCTGGTCCTTCCAGTTTTCAAATCCTGGAGAATCCTCAAGCTCTATTCCCTGTAAAAACCTGGGGGTACGGCACAACTCCATTGCACGCTTTAATTGCAGCAAAATGCTTTCGGACAGGCTGGAATTAAAATTCATCACCGCATTGCTTAAAAGCGGAGTGATGATCCGGTCAAATTCCCTCTTATCCGTATAGACCAGCGAATCATCCAGAATGATTTGATCATCAACGGTGTAAAAAGGATCGGCTTCTCCTAATTCGGTTCTGATCCTGCTCAGGGCTTCGCGTAGATTCTTCCGTGCCTTTTCCTCAGAGATGTCAGGCCAAAACAACCCGCAGATTTCCTGCCGTGAAACGGGCTGTGATTGGGCTGCCAGGTAATAGAGCAAAGTTCTGGGCAGTTTACGGCTGAGCGTGGTTAATTTTTCACCAACCAGAATCACAGGGGGCCCCTGGATCAAAATTTTGATCTTTTGTGATTCGAGGCCATTCTGATCCATCAATCAACCATCCTTAGTAAGATTCCTGTTGCCGGTGTTTTGCCTGTTGGAGAATTTCTTCCGCTGCCTTCTGGTTACTCTCCCCCGTGCTTCCAGTCATAAGCGCCAGTTCCATCACCCGTTCATCACCAGATAACGCTTCCACTCCCGTCAATGTACGCTCCCCAACAATCCTCTTACTCACCTTGAAGTGTTCATCACCGAACGCGGCTAATTGAGAAAGATGGGTCACACACATCACCTGATGCTTGCGCGCCAGGCGCCATAATTTTTCACCCACGATGAACCCAACCCGCCCGCCGATGCCCTGATCGATTTCATCAAAGATCAATGTAGGAACGTAATCAGCCTGTGCCAGCACATTCTTTAATGCCAGCATCAAACGCGAGGTCTCACCGCCAGACGCGATCTTGACCAGTGGTTTCAATCCTTCTCCGGGGTTCGGCGCGATCATGAATTCCACCTGATCCATCCCGGTCACTGAAAAGGCGATCTTTTTACCCTGTTCAATCTCCAATCCACTCGCTGATTCTGGCTGGTGAAATTCCACGGCAAACTTCGCCCCCGCCAGGCTGAGATCGCTCAACTCATTTTCAACCGCCCTGCTCATTCTTGCCGCGGCTTCACGGCGGACTGCCGTGAGAGCCTGCCCCGCAGCGACAGTCCGTTCGATAATCTCTTTTTCCTGTTCTTCGAGTTCCCGAATGCGTTCTCCCGCTGTTTGCACTTTTTCAAGCTGTGCGCGCGCGTTCCGTCCATATTCGATCGCGGCTTCAATTGATCCGCCATATTTTCGTTTCAACTGGTGAATAAGCTCCAGGCGGGTTTCCACCTGTTCCAGCCGTCTGGGATTGAATTCGATACCATCCAGGTAACGCCGCAGGTCACGGTTAATTTCGCCTAACGTCGCCACCAGATCATCCAGCTGGTTTTGAAGCGCGGTTTGCGCCGGGTCTATCTTTGCCAGCCCGGCAACCAGGCGGCTGGCCTGCCCGAGCAAATCAATGGCAGAAGAGGTTTCTGGCGAACCCTCATCCAGCATCGCAAGCGCTTCCTGGGTCGAACTGGAAAGGGTCTCGGCGTTCGCCAGGCGGCTGCGTTCCTGTTCCAGTTCCTCCTCTTCACCCGGCTTCAACTGTGCTGCTTCGATCTCCTGCACCTGAAAGTTTAACAATTCTGACCGTTTGGCCGATTCCAGTTCAAGGTCACGCAGGCTCTTCAACTCTTTGCGCAGATCCTGCAGCCGGTGATACTCCGCACGGTATCGCGCAAGCTCAACCTCGCAGCCCGCGTATCGATCGAGCAACCCAAGGTGTGAACGAACGTCCAAAAGAGAAAGATGTTCCGACTGGCCGTGAATATCCACCAGATACGTGCCCAGTTCTTTCAATAGCCCCACGTTGACACTGCGGCCGTTAACCCGGGCAACATTGCGCCCTTCAACGCGGATCTCGCGTCCAAGGGTCAGGTACGGTTCGTTTTCGTACAAATCCTCACGTTTAAGTATGGAGGTAATTTCTTCGAAATAAGTTTCAGGAATTGGGAAAAGAGCTTCTAACACAGCCCGCTCAGCCCCTTTGCGCACCATCGATCCATCCACCTTGCCGCCAACCAGCGCCATGATGGCATCAAGGATGATGGACTTGCCGGCTCCGGTCTCGCCTGTAAAAATGACCAGACCGCTGTCAAAGTGCAGCTCAAGTTCCTGGATAATGGCAAAATTTTCGATGCGCAGTTCTTTGAGCATGGCTCAACCTTTTATAAGCGGATTCCTTTAAGCCGGTAAAACACCGTGCTGGTCACCAGAACGGCATACACCGCCGGCCACAACATTCCAAGCAGCATCGACAAGCCTTGATCGCCGCTTAGAAACATCAGAGATAGAACCAACCGAAACAACGGTGATATGATCGCGCCGATCAAAGTTGCCGCGGCGGCTGCCAGCGTCAGCGCCTGAGAGCGGCGCTTTCGAACAACAAAGCGCACTGCCTCAGCGATAATCATCCCTGCTACTGGCGCCACCAGGATCGTGAAAAACCCTAAGATGCCAGCGATCAGGCTGCCCACATAAGAAAGCCCACCAGCGGTGATGACACCAAGCGGATAATCCCACCAGCGTGTGGTATCAAAGATCTTTTGCTGCCCGCGCACACACTCCTTACAGCGATAGCCAGTGGGCGTCAAAACGGCACAAGATTGACACATCGGCCGTTCGCACCGATTACAGCGTAGCAGCGTTTCGCGTTGAGGGTGGGCATAACAATACATCGGTTGTGATTGTGATGAATCTTCGGTCATTAAATATCACCAATGGATGGATTTTGTTCCATATAATTACGCAGGTTGCGGTAGAAATATCCAGGGTCCTGAAAAACGACAAACTTGATGGTGAAGTCGCTGGCTGTCACAATCACGTAATCGCCATTGTGCAGCAGGGCTGGCGGGTGGCCGTCAACGCTGACCACCGCTTCATGATCGCTGGTGGTGCTGATCTTCACGCTCGCACCTTCCGGAAGAATCACTGCCCTGTCAAATGAGAGATGCGGTGCGACTGGTGTGATCAGGATATTGCGCATTTCCGGCGGTAGGATTGGTCCGCCTACCGCCAGCGCGTAGGCTGTTGACCCTGTTGGAGTTGAAGCGATCAAACCATCTGCCACATAACCCGCCAGCGGGTACCCATCTACTTCAGCATGGATGCGAATGGGGCGCACCACCTGACCGCGGGCAACGACCACCTCGTTGATGACCTGATCTGTGTTAAGCAGGTTTCCCTCATGCCAGTGTTCAGCTTTGAGCATCATGCGGTTCTCGATTTTAAAGTCGCCGTTAATCAGACGCGGCAGGCTTTGCTGCCAATCAGCTCGCGTCAACTGCATCAGAAACCCAAACTTGCCGAGATTGATCCCAAGGATCGGCAGCCCGTGAGGAGCCGCCAGATGACCGGCACGCAGCATGGTTCCATCCCCGCCCAGCGCGATAAGCAGGTCAAATTTTCTAGCGGCGATCTCTTGAAGTAAAAGGGGATCATCTGTGGTTGAAACCCGGCTGGCTACACCTCGACTATCCAGCCATGCCTGAATCACCTCTCCCTCTTTTAGAGTATCAGGAGATCCTGGTTTTGTGACGATCGCAATGCGTTGAATGGACTCGAATAATTCGTGCATTACCTTTTATTATAACGATAATAAGCATTTTCAAGAGTGAAGATGTTGCTGTATGACGAGCTTTTAAACATCAATGCGCGACCAGACCGAGTGATCGCGCATTTCAGCATTTTATCGTGTAGGGTTATCGAAGGATCAAACCCAGGTAATATGGCCAGATCACCAGCCCAAGCAAAGCCTTCCACCAGACCAGCTGGGCAAAAGCAATCGTAAACAGCCAACCGGCAAACCAGAACCCGCCCACCAGGCTACCACCATCGTGATGATGCACATGCTTGCATTGAGTTTCAGTTTCCATTCTCTTTACTCCTTCATCAATCTATGTATATTTCATATACGTAGATACAGACATCGGAGTTGTAACCGCGCGATGGGTTACCAGATGCCTGGCAGGAGCCGCAGTAGCACACCAGAGATCAATCGTCCATTTTGGGTTTGAGAATTCGCCATTTCTCCTCCATTCCCTTAATTCCATGGCAAAACCGGTTACGAACGCATGGTTTGCCAATCACCTGGATTGAAGCTAACAGATTCTACTGCTTACGTTTCCACCATAATCCGGTACATTCGGGCAATGTAACCTTTTCCTCTTGCTCGATCTTTCCTTTCATCTCCTCACCGAAAAAGAAACCGGCCAATTCATTTCCCTCTTCAATGGAATCGAACCGGTAATCGGTGCGTATCCAGGTGGATGAATACCCCTGCCATGCAAGAAAGGCGTAGTAGTCTTTCAGGTGATCAGGAGGGGTGGGAGTTTTAAACCCCGTGCCCAGCGTCTCGAGCAGGATGACCACACCCCCCGGTTTGATGGCGCGCTCCATCTCGGCCAGGGCTTTACTCACTTCGGCCTGCCAATCTTCACCCTCCCAATCCACCAGATAGCAAATGCTCCATCCAGATAGGGCGATGTCGGCGCAGCCGTCAGCCACGGGAATCTTGCGGTTGTCACTAACCTCAAGCTGCCAGTTGGTCAGGCCAGCGGTTTTCAGTTTACGCTGCGCCACTGCCAGCATGTGCTCCGAGGCATCAAAAGCGCGGATGGCGTTTACCAGCGGTGCAACCATGCAGGTCAGGCGTCCGGTTCCCGCGCCCAGCTCCACCACATCTCTGCCCATCAGAGGGGTAATGGCCAGGATAGCTTTGAGTATGTTTTGCTGATGATCCTCGCGTGAAACCAGGCGTTCGTATTGCTCCGCCTGCTGTCGGTAGATTTCTTTATGAATTTGTTGTTCCAATCTTTCGGCCATAGTTGGATTATTTGAATAAAAGTATATTTTATTACCTACTAAAACCTAGACAATTGGAAGATAGAAACGATAATCATAATTTTAGTTTTTTTCGCTAATCATTCTGATCTTTTTTAAATTCTTTATTATTGTCGTGAATAGAATACCTCTGGCTATTATTTGCATAAGTTACCCAAGATATTTGGTAAGTTTCAGCCTCGTTTCCCCATTGATCCCACCCTGGTCTTTGCCCCCTAGCGAATAATTCCAGATAAGGGCCCGGGCTGCATTCTTCAATTATTTCATATAGTTCATCAGGTTTTCTTGAATGCTCCCGTTTCTGAGTTTTCAGAATATTTACTTGTGTTCGTCCCCTCTCCAAAGTACGTAGTTTACCCCGCGTACCAAAAAGTACCAGTTCGGTTGTATTTCTAAAATAGAAACCTACACCCCTACCATCTGGTTCTCCATCTTTTCGAACCTTGTGCCAGACAATATTAGTTTTGTATTGAAACCCCCACGCTTCCATTACTTCCAATCCTTCTCTTAACAAAGCATTTGGAACCCAAAGATATAAATGGCTCTGATTCGAAGCTACAACACCTACGGGAATGTCTTTAATCTCCTGAAGTGATAATGTCGCATATCGATTAAGGCGTTTATGTTCAGGTGCTACTTTTCCAGTACGATTTTGAAATTGCCACGGTGGATCAGCAAGAATTGTTCCATAACCAATTTTTTGGATATGATCGAGAAAATCTTGTGCAGGGGTTAAAGAATTATTTTTGGCAATTTCAGCAATTTTCTTCATATAAATCTTTCTTTATTCCGAATACCAAGAGTGGACAGCCACCTCCACCGCCACCCTCAATTTTTCTTAATAATTTCGACATATGGGTTGTGGATTGTCCATAGGAAGATCCTCGTCCAAGTTTATCAAAAATTTCCTGTAATTCGTCGCATCTTGTGATAATTACTCCCACGCTAATTGCGCGTAAATCAAACAATAAACGAAAATTGTTTAAGTCTCTGTCAAAAAAAGGGTCTTTGTTATTCCACTCGATCTCTAATGCCACATGATTTTTATAACAATCAACTTTGTGAGTTGGTGATTGCATGATCAAATCATCAACCTTCATGGATGTCTCAAATTCCTTTTCACACCATCCACGGTCATATAGAAAGTGATCAATTGTCTCCGAGACTAATGATTTCCTTCCACCACCTACATTAATCCAACTTTTACAAAACTTAAATTTTGTAAGTAAGTCAATTATATCTTTCCATTCAGTCGCAAAATCATTATTAAGTATCGCACAAGCATGTTTCCACTCATGAACCTCATATTTTTCAAGTATTGATGCAGGCAGCAATTCTAGACTCATAACTTTTTTTCTCCAGCCCGAATTCTAATCATTGTCAATTACTCTTTCATCCCCGGGAACTTTTCAGAAAATTTCTGCAGCGCATCCTGCAAATGCTGCTCACGCAGGCTGAGCGTCAGATCAGCGCGCGTGCGTTCGACGATCCCGCGCACCAGGTCGGTCTGCCGCCGCAGCCCGTCGGTAATGGCATCGGGGTAATCGAGGGTGACCAGAAAGTTGTAGATCTCGTCCATGGTGGTTAGCAGGCGCTCGGCTTCTTCTGAATAACCCTGCCGCAGGATATCCAGACAGCGGCGCCTCAATTCACCGATCGATTCCGCCAGCCCGCGCACATATGTGGCGTACTCAATGCCCAGTTCTTCCGGTCGTGGCAGGCGCCGGTTTTCGATCAGCGCACAGGTCAGTTCGGCTTCCGCAAACTCCTTGATCGCATCTTGCGTATAGCCTGCAAAATATAGATCCGGGTATGCAGCCAGATCGCGCTGCATATTCAACACCAGAGCATGGGCATCCAGCAGCAGATCGGTCGCTTCCAGACTCTCCCCGCGGTGAATGGCACGGATGGCATGCGCCGAGAGGCGCGTCAATTGCCGTGCCTGCACCAGAGCCTGGTCGCGAATCTGGGTGCGTTCATCAAATATCTTTCTGGTGTTTTCAACAATCTCATTAAACTCTTGCATGATCACTAATCCGTTTTCGGGGGTTCAGGCGGGTGTACCTGTCTAAAAAGATCATCTGCCAGCCCTGAATTGCCGGGCAGAATGATCTCTCCAAATGACGCTTCATAGCGCGCAATGTTTTCTGCCAGGGCGCGCAGCAGCAACTTGGCTCCCACCGGTGAAAGCAGGATGCGTACCAGCACAGGGATGCGTTTTTGACCAGGCAGCAAACGGCAAAAATCAACCGTGAGTTCCGAGGGCGTATGGCTGATACGAGCCAGGTTGCTGTAAACCGGCTCTAAATCTTCCGGCAGTTCCATGGGCGGCATCCCATGAGCCGGATTCTTGGGTTCCTCGTTCATCAGATATCCTTAAAAGGGAATTTCTTCTGATGGAGGAGTCTCCCCTTCCTCTTCCATTCCGCTTTCCATTCCGCCTTCCGTCTTGGCAGATAGGAATTTCACGGTCTGCGCGGTTACTTCGTAGGTTGCCCGTGGTGTTCCATCCTGCCCGACCCACGTCCGCGGTCCGCCCGATTTTGGATCCACGGTGAGACGGCCCTCAACCAGCACCAGTTTGCCTTTTTGCAGAAAATTATTGCAGGTTTCGGCAAGTTTTCCCCAGGCTGTAACCTTGAACCAGACGGTTTCTTTAACAAGCTTCCCTGATTGATCTGTGTATTGCCGGTCTGTAGCCACCGAAAAACTGGTCACGGCCTGACCGGTAGGGGTGTAGCGCATCTCAGGATCTCTTCCAAGCCTGCCAACGAGTATCAATTTTTGAAACATGGGTTCCTCCTCAAAGGCACGTACATTGAATGGCAGAATATTGATAATTTAATTTTACACGAAAAGGGATTTTTATGCCCGAAGGCGCCTTTGTTACTTCTGGTACCCCAAAAAACTTAAAAAGTTTGATGTTATAATCCTGCATAAGATGACTCCTCAACGAAAATCATTTTTTTCTGTCATACTTTTAGGGCTGCTTGTCTTAGCCCTTTTCATCGCATCAGGTATTTACTCAACACCTGTTAGCGCGCAAGTGTTGTACTTTACACCAACAGCCGATTCCAGCGGTGCGATCTACTATGTTGTCAAACAGGGTGATACCTGTGACAGCATTGCCCTCATGAACAACATTGACGTAGAAAGGCTGCGCACACTCAACGGGCTCGATTTCGATAAATGCCGCTTTCTTCAGCTGGGTCAGAAGCTGCTCCTTGGTACGATTCCAACTCCTGAGATCACTGCCGGACCCTCTCCTACACCCACGTCCATCCTGCCCACGCCTCAACCCGCTCAAGGATATGGGTCTATTTGCATTTATCTTTACGACGATGTAAACGGTAATGCCATGGCAGAAGATGAAGAGATCGCCAACACGGGTATCGGTGGCGGCGAGATCAGCATCACCCATATGGAAGGCAAATACTCCAACACCGGTACGACCCTGAGCGATGGCAGTTCGGTTTGTTTTGAAGATATCCCCGAGGGAGAATACTCAATCAGTATCGCTATCCCCGATGGTTATAACGCCACCTCGGCACAGAACGTCACAGTGAATTTAAAAGCCGGTGACACCTCGCATATCAATTTCAGCGCCCAGGTCAGCGGGCATATGATCAATATACAGCAAGACGAAGAGGGCGGATCAGTATTCCTCGCAGTTATTGGCGGCATCATCCTTCTGGCCGGCATTGGCGTGGGAATTTACGCCCGTTACATGATCAGATCAAAGTAATCCACTGCAAGTAAAAAACATAAACCGGGATGTTTTTCGCAACGCATCCCGGTTTCTTGTTGGGGGGATCTGATCAACCTCCGAACCGTTCCTCTTTCCAAATATCTGCGCGGTTGTGATACCCCGCTTGCTCCCAGAATCCGGGTTGATCGTCACTCAAAAACTCTAATCCGCGCAGCCATTTGGCTCCCTTCCAAAAGTATGGAGTAAAGAGGTCTTTCTTTTCTGGAATGGCACCCACTACACCTCGCAGCGGATAGCCGTGATCAGGGGAGATCGGCTGCCCTTCGAAGGTCGTAGCCATGAGAAAGTTATCTGCCAGAACCACCTCAAGCGGCAGATTGGCAGTAAACCCGTATTCAGCGTGCTGCACCACATATTTTGCGCTTGATTTAAGCTTCACCAACCCCATGTCCAGCAGGGTTCGCACTGATACGCCTTCCCACACGGTATCAAACTTGCTCCAGCGGGTTACGCAGTGGATATCCATCTTAAGCGTCGTGCGCGGCAGCTTCTGGAACTCCTCCCAGGTTAGTCTCAACGGGCTTTCAACCTCACCCCACACCCTGAAATCCCACGTAGCCGGATCAAATTCCGGTACTGGGCCGTAATGCAGAACCGGAAATTTCTGAGTGAGAGCCTGCCCGGGTGGAAGGCGTCCTTCGCTTTTTACTCGTTCTTCCTCAGCTTTTCGAGACGCAAAATTATCCATGCAATTCACCTCAAAGTGATTATATCCAGAAATTGCAACTATTAGGGTTCGAGAATGCTACAGATTGGATAAAAATTGACGCATTCCTTTACTTTGGATTACAATTGATTTGTTGAGGACATCGATGCTGATTTATTCGCAAATTCCTGAGCCAATGGAAAAAAGACTTCTTAAGCTTCACCGTGAAGCGGCTGAACTTGTGGGGGAAATTTCCATTGACAGTGTTCTGGAAAAGACTGTAACGATCGCTCTCGAACTTGCCGGAGCCAGCTATGCGGCTATCGGTCTTCTCGATGACGAAGGAAAACTCGAAAAATTCATCCCGGCTGGCATGCCCAAGGTTGAACTTGATCAAATTCCTTACCTTCCGCGCGGGTTTGGGCTCATCGGCGAAATGATGCATTCCAACACATCCATCCGCATCTCAAATATTCAAAAAGATCCGCGCCATTGCGGCTTTCCTTCATTCCATCCACAGATGATCTCATTCCTTGGGGTACCCATCTTCCAGGGTAAACGTCAGATCGGGCAGCTTTATCTCACCAATAAGAATCGTGCACCTGAATTCTCAATTGAAGATCAGCGTATCATCGAACTCCTGGCTGCGTATGCGGGTGTGGCAATTGTCAATGCCCGCCTGCTTCGTGATTATGTAATGCGCGATCGTACCCTCACCCGTCAAAACGAAAACCTTTCTCTGCTTAATCAGATGTCTTCAACCCTGGCAACCAGTACTGAGATCGAAGAGGTACTGGATCAGGGATTGACGCAATTGATGGATTATCTGCGGCTTGAAGTCGGTGAAATCTTTATTAAGTATGAAGACAGCAAACATCTCACCCGCTTCATCCACCAGGGAGAGGCTGTCGACAACCTGTGGAAGCGTGCACAGTTCGCAGTGGGCGAAAGCACTGTCGGCAGGGCAGCGGCAAGCGGTTCCTCCATCGTGCTCAACCTCACCGAAAATGAATACGCCGACTTGAATCCTGATACCCGGCTTAAAGGTCTTCACCAGCTCGCCGTCATCCCCATGGTCGGCCGCCGCGGAGTGGTGGGAGTGCTCTGCGTCGCCACCTGCCACCCACAGCCGCTCGAAGAACCTGATGTGCAATTTGCACAGGCTATCGCTGCCTGGATGGCTACCGCTGTGGAAAACATCCGCTTGAATATTTCCGGCCGCCGCCTTGCCATCCTCGAAGAACGCGACCGCATCGGTATGGATCTTCACGACGGCATCATTCAATCCATCTTTGCCGTAGGTCTCACCCTTGAGCATGCCCGGCTGCTGCTTAAAGAAAACCCCGACCAGTGCGCCAGCCGCATTGATCAGGCAATTTCTGATCTCAACAGCACCATCCGTGATATCCGCGCTTACATTCTCGACCTGCGCCCGCGCCAGTTGAAAGATGAAAATCTGATGCAGGGGATCAACCGCCTCGTTCAGGAATTCCATGCCAATACCCTTCTCGATGTCAATCTTTCAGGTCCTAAAGACGGTGTCGAGCACCTGCCCGAACCCCAGGCTCTTGCGCTCTTTCACATCTGCCAGGAAGCGCTGGCCAACATCGCCAAGCACGCCAAGGCACATCACGTGGATGTAACGGTATGGACTACCGCTGAACGGGTATTGCTCGAAGTACACGATGACGGGCGCGGATTCGACATGGAAAAGGTGAAGCTTACCATCGGCCACGGCCTTTCGAACATGGAAACGCGCGCTGTCAATGCCGGCGGCGAGGTAGATATTACTTCAGACGGACAAAATGGCACAACCGTGTTAGCCTGGGTGCCGTTTCCCGAACCTGAATTCCCTTCAGCCGACAAAATGTTCGGCTAAGTTGCAATCCTTTTCTGATTGGACTAAAATCGCCGTATGAGTTGGGATCTGCTGGGTCACGCCTGGGCTGAAAAACTGCTGCAAAAACATATTGCCAATGATGATGTTCGTCATGCATATCTCTTCACCGGCGCTCCCGGCATCGGCCGCCGCAGTCTGGCTTTGGCATTTGCCCGGGCCATCAACTGCACCCGGCCGCCATCCCCTGGTGACTATTGTGGCACCTGCCGCGTCTGCACCCAAACGGGCAAGATGCAGCACCCTGACCTGAGTATGGTAACCCCCGAGGAAGAGGGCGGTATCATCAAGGTCAACCAGATCCGAAACCTGCAGCACAGCCTGGCATTAACCCCTTACGAGGCTCGTTACCGCATTGCGTTGCTGCTAAATTTTCAACACGCCAACGCCAGTGCGCAAAATGCGCTGCTTAAAACACTGGAGGAAGCTCCCGCAAAGGTGATTCTGCTGCTTACGGCTGATTCGGCTGACGCCCTGCTGCCCACTATTTCCTCTCGCTGCGAAATTCTCCGCCTGCGTCCCATCCCCGTAGAACGGTTAGAAAAGGAACTGCAAACCCGGTGGCACCTTCCGGCGGAAGATGCGCGTCTTTACGCGCACATCTCCAATGGGCGTACCGGACTGGCGCTGCAAATGGCCAATGATCCTGAAATCGTGGATAAACGAAAAATGTGGGCCGATGAGTTCTTCCGCCTGCTGCCGCTCAACCGCCGTGACCGCTTCGCCGCTGTGGATGCGCTTACCCGCTCTCGTGATACGCTGCGCCTGACCCTGCAGGTCTGGCTTTCACTTGCCCGCGACCTGCTTTTGAACACACACAACATGCACGATCAACTGACCAATCTTGATTATCAGACTGAAATAAACGCCCTCAACGCTTCTTTAAGCTCCAGTCAGGCTCTGAATATCGTAAATGAGATCATCACCACCCTTGATGATCTCGAATCAAATGCCAACCTGCGATTGCTGCTCGATAACCTGCTGCTGGCCATCCCCCGCATCTGATCTGCCTTATTGTAGTGTGCTGCGCAAATTTCTCTCCAAATTCTGAAACTCGGGTGTATACCTGAGTTCTTCTTTTCGTGGGCGCATCAAGCCCACGCTCACGTCGCGGGCAATGCTGCCCGGGCGCCGCGAAAAAACCAGCACACGGTCTGAGAGCAGCAGTGCTTCTGAAATGGAATGAGTGACCATGATCACGGCGGTGCGCTGCGCTTGCCAGAGATTCAATAATTCTCCCCCCATCCTTTCGCGGGTCAGTGCGTCAAGCGACCCAAATGGCTCATCCAAAAGAAGCAGGTCAGGCTTCTGGATGAAGGCGCGCGCGATTGCCACACGCTGCGCCATTCCGCCAGAGAGCTGCGAAGGCCAGCTATCGCTGAATCCTTCCAATCCGATCATGGTGATCATTTCTGCTACCCGCCGCTCGATCTCCGCTTTTTCAATTCCCATGATCTCCAGCGGCAGGGCAATATTCTGCCGCACGGTACGCCAGGGCATCAGGTTCGCCTGCTGAAAGACCAGTCCCACCTGCGGAGGAGTATCGCTGCCGTTGTAGCGAACCCTTCCAGCCGAAGGTTTGAGTAATCCGGCAATCAGACGCAGCAGCGTACTCTTGCCGCTACCCGATGGACCCAGCACGCACAGAAATTCCTGCTCATTCATCTCAAAGTTGATACCCCGCAGAACGTCCAATCCCCCCTTCCGGTCGCGAAAGGTCATGCATAGATCCTCAACTTTCAGAAACGGCTCGGTCATTGGTCGTCCTATGGGATGAACTGGTTATTAAAAGCTTTAGAAAGATCCTGTTCTTCGGTTAACAATCCCATCTTTAACAGAATGCGCTGCATATTCTCCCACGCTTCCGGTTCTGAATATCCGAGGCGCGCCGCCTGCCAGTGTTCGATGGAATTCAGCAGTACCTGCATCTGCACTTCCTGGTCGGCATCGGCCAGGTTGTCAACATACTTTTTACAGATCTCGTAAGATTCTTCCGGATGTTCGGTCACATATTGTATGGCCCGCAGCGTGGCTTGCACAACTGCCTGCACCAGTTCAGGGTTTTCAGCCAGTGTTTTTTCGTTGGTGATAATTCCATTCGCCACCAGGTCTACCGCATCCGATACTTTAAACAGCACGATATCCTGACCCAGTTTCCGTAACTGCACCGGTTCATTGGCAGAATAAATGACAACCGCCTCGTCTTTATCGGCCATGAGCACTTCCACCTGGTTATAACCGATCGAATCCAGCACTACGTCCTTTTCCGATAACCCAACCGAATCCAGTAGGGCAATCAAACCGATGTAAGAGGCGCCGTAGGTGCCCGGAAGACCGATCTTCTTCCCTTTCAGTTCCGCCACGCTCTTGATGCCCGATGACGTCTTGGCCACAATCCCCACAGGGTATTGCTGATACCAGGCCATAACATAAACAATGGGCATTTGCTGAGCCCTTGCCAGCAGCACCTGCTCGCCAGAGACCACAGCAAATTGCAGGTTGTTGTTTGCCACCAGCACCGCGTTATCGTTTTCCATGCTGTAATCGATGCTCAGGTCAATGCCCGCGTCGCGGTAAAAACCCTTTTCGATTCCCACATATAGCGGGGCAAATTGAATATTCGGGATATAACCCACCGGCAGCGTAACAGGAACAAGTTCCGCAGCCGCAGACTCAGGAACTTCTGTAATCACGCTTTCACCATCTGTTGGAGTAGCGGGGTTTGCCGTGACAGCCGGTGTTTGGGCTTTGGTGCATGCGCTGATGGCAAGAGTGAGAATTAGAATTACCAGCAAGATTCGTGTTTTCATGTTTCAACTCCAAAGATATGATGTTAATCCCTGTGGATTGTTTTCCAGCGGGTGATGCGGCGTTCAACGATCATAGCGATTCCATACAAACAGAGTGCCATGAGGATCAGCGTGAAAATCGAAACAAACACCAGGGGGGTGTCGTATTGCCCGCGGCCGACGTTGATCAGAAACCCCAGCCCCTGGTCTGAACCTACGAATTCGCCAACCACCGCGCCGATCACCGAAAGCGTCGCCCCGATGCGCAAGCCCCCAAAGAGCACCGGCAGCGCGGAGGGGATTTCAAGGTAACGCAGTTTTTGCAGCCGCGTGGCGCGCATCGAACGCATCAGGTCGCCCAGGTTCTCGGGCACCGCCCTGAAGCCGATCATTGTGTTCACCAGAATGGGGAAAAAGACGGTCATGGCACACACCAGGATCTTGGAAAAGACCCCCGGCCCGAACCAGATCACCAGCAGCGGCGCGATAGCCACCGTCGGGATCGCCTGGCTGGCGACCAGGTACGGAGAAAACATCTTTTCCAGCAGAGGTGATTTTGCCAGCGCATACCCAATCAGCGAAGCCAGCAAACTGCCCAGGGCCAGCCCGAGCAGCACTTCATAGAGGGTGACCCACGCGTGATCCAGCAGCATGCCGTTCGAGATCATCGTTACCAGTTTCTTCCACACCGCCTGCGGGGCAGGCAGCAGAAAAGCGGGCAGATGACCCCAGTTTACGATTCGGTCCCATAAAACCACGAAAAGCACAAGCGATACCGCCACCAGCCACCCGTTGCGGCGCGCCAGGTACTCCAGCGCGGGTTTATCGGTGGATTGCAGGCGAAGGTCAGTTTGTTCCTGGTGATTGTAGTTTGCCAAAGAAAAAGCCTCGAAATTTAATCTTTCGGGGCTCGCGGGTACATGCGTATCGTCTACGTTTCATGTACTGGCTCTTCTTTTATCCGGACTGTACCGTCGACCCCGGAATTACACCGGATCATGCGCGTATTCTGCGCTCGTGGGTTATCACCACCGATCGGGAATTGAGACTCGCACCTCGCACCCTGCCCCGAAGAGGACTATTTGATTGAGATTATTTTATACCCCTGGAAAATGGTTGTCAAGCAAATTTCTACGCGGGGTTATTGAGCACGTTCATTCAACCTCCATTTTTGGTGCCCACCCTTTTACCGTCAGGGCGCGCATTGAGATATAGCCTACAGGTGGGGTACAGCGTGCTGTGCCCCGCTTTTTTCCTCCCCCTTTTTTTTCGTGTCTTTCGTGGTGTTCGCTTTCTCCTTTTTCCAGTAAGTCAATAAACCGTTCTGGCCGTTGAGCCCCGCGCTTAACGTTCAGAAGAAAACGCCCTCGCGTGTGCTCACCCTGCAGGTGATGAAGGCGCTGGGGAGCAGTTCACCATAGCCTCCCATCAGCAGCCCTGATTGGAGGCTTATTTACAGGCCAAACCCCTTGCCAATATTTTTAAACATATTCTCCAGCGCATCCCCCACCTTCCCCACCGCCCCGCCGATATCCGAAAGGCTGCAGGCCGTGGTTGCCAGCAGCAGAACGATGATCAATACAAACAGAAGAAAACGCTTGTTCACTGCCAGTTTGAAACGAAACATAGGTTCCTGCTCCTTTTTCACAGATCCCAGCTTGTCAGGCTGCCATCGTAGCAGAAATGTTTTGGATACCTCTTTATTATAAAAACCAATTTCCTTCCGCAGGGCTAATTCATGAACTGTTCTTCTGAAATCATGCCATATATTGTGTTTTTATCACAGGTTTAATTTTTTGTGTGTTATGTCACCATTGGAGCACGGCACACCTTACTCTTTTATCCCCCCTCTCGCTTTTTCGCTTCCTTCGTCCCTTTCGTGGTGTTCGCTTTCTTCTTCTGCCTTGAAAATTCTGGATTAATCCTGTACAGATTTGGAGGAGAAGATGACCATTCACACCACGTATACCCAGGCTCGTGACGGCCTCGCTGGTCTTCTCGATCAGGTTACCCACAACCGCGAGGTGGTTGTGATTCACCGCCGCGGTGAAGAAGATGTTGCACTGATATCCGCCGCCGAACTGGAAAGCCTGACCGAAACCGCATACCTGCTCCGCTCACCGGCCAATGCTGAACGGCTGCTTTCTGCCCTCGGACGCGCATTGAAGAACGAAGAGAAACCACTCTCCGCAGACGAACTACGCCGCGAGGTCGGACTTGAGTAAAAATGAATTTCTTGCGGTTTACCAAACCGAGTTCATTGAAGATTTGCGATATTGGGTGGAAACAGATCGTAAACTTGCCTTGAGAACCCTTGATTTGGTAGAAGCCATCCTGCGCGACCCCTTTGAGGGGATTGGCAAACCTGAACCTCTCAAATATATCACTCCTGGCATGTGGTCTCGCCGGCTTACCCAGGAACACCGTATTGTCTATCTTGTCCGTGAGAACTGCATCGACTTCCTCCAGACTAGATACCACTACTGATTCATTGCGGGTCACGAAAACCATATATTCGTTCTCTACTGTCAAACCCTTGACAGCCGTTGTATAATAAAATAATAGAACATATTTTCTTATCGTGAATGGTGTCATTCTCCTCTCTTGCTCGATGAGATCGATTCGTTTTTGATTCGTTTCATTTTTGATCATATTTGACACCGCGCCGTTCGCGATTCACGCCTCTCGAATCCTGCAAATCGCGTTGACACTCCGCGCGTCCTGCGGTATCCTTAACCCCGCGCCCGGATGGGACCGGCGCGGCAGAGTCCTGCGAACCCCGTCAGGTCCGAGAGGAAGCAGCGGTAAGGAGGATCCTCTGGGCGCCGCCGGCAAACCTGTTCGGGCGCACTTTTTCAAGAGAGAGAACCCATGCAAACACCCCCTGTCTGCAATTACGAAGGCTCCGATTACCAGACTTCCTTCTGGGAGAAGGGCGGTCGCGCCTACGAAGATGGCTGCGAAGCCGTTGCTCTCAGGCGCATGCTTCCCACCTCAGGCCGCCACCTGCTGGAACTGGGCGCTGGTGCCGGGCGCAACACCCCGCGCTATCGCGGCTACCAGAAGATCACCCTGCTCGATTACTCACGCACCCAGCTGGAACAGGCCAAAGCCCGTCTCGGAGCATCCGACCGCTACCGCTACGTGGCTGCCGATATCTACCGCCTGCCCTTTGTCGAAGGCGTCTTCGATGGCGCCACCATGATCCGCACCCTGCATCACATGGCAGATGCGCCGCTGGCGCTGGCTCAGGTGCGGCGCGTGCTGCAGCCCTCCGCTACCTTCATCCTTGAATACGCCAACAAACGCAACCTTAAATCCATCCTGCGTTACTGGCTCGGTAAACAGGATTGGTCTCCTTTCACCCGCCAGCAGGTGGAGTATATTCCTCTCAACTTCGATTTTCACCCTGCTGCCATCCGTTCATGGATGACCGCCGCCGGATTCACCATCCAGCGCACGCTCACCGTCAGTCACCTGCGCATCGGATTGCTCAAACGCGCTCTGCCGACCTCCCTGCTGGTGGCTCTGGATTCGCTCTTCTCGCTCACCGGCAACTGGTGGCAGCTCACGCCCAGTGTTTTCCTCAAATCTCAGGCCGACGAAAAAGGAACCACCGCCGCCGAAAACGCTTACTTCGCCTGCCCGGCCTGCTCCACCCCGCTTGAAGACACTCCCCCCCTGCTGCACTGCACGAAATGCGGGGCGGAGTTTCCTGTCATCGACGGCATCTACGACATGCGCCTTAACGCGCCCGGCGGGGTAGATTGACCGATGACCGATCCTCTGCTCGATTCGCTCAATCCCCGTCAACACCAGGCCGTCACCGCCGGTGATGGCCAGATTCTGGTGCTGGCCGGACCCGGTTCAGGCAAAACGCGCGTGCTCACCCGCCGTCTGGCTTACCTCATCGAGCGCAAGAACATCCCGGCATACGACATCATCGCAGTCACCTTCACCAACAAAGCCGCGCGCGAGATGGAAAACCGGGTGGTCAATATGGTTCAGCGCAGCCTTGAGGGCATCTGGCTGGGAACCTTCCATGCCATGTGTGCCCGCCTGCTGCGCCGCGAAGCCAACTACCTGCCTTACAAATCCAATTTCGTCATTTTTGACGCTGACGACCAGGAAGCTCTCGTCAAACGCGCCATCCGCGACCTCAAGATCGATGAAAAGACGCACAGACCCGCCGGGGTACACGCAGCCATTTCTGCCGCCAAGAACGACCTGCTGCTGCCCGCCGACATGCCGATTCGCACTTACCGCGACGAAGTGGTTGCACGTGTCTACACCCGTTATCAAGAACTCTTGCAGACCAATAACGCGGTTGATTTCGATGACCTGCTGCTGCTGGCCGCGCGCCTGCTGCAGGAACATCCCGGAGTAGCCGAAAAATATGCCCGCCGCTTCCAGCACGTGCTGGTAGACGAATTCCAGGATACCAACCTGGCACAGTATGAACTGCTCAAGCAGCTTTCATCGTATCACCGCAACATTTTCGTGGTCGGCGATGAAGACCAATCCATTTACCGCTGGCGCGGCGCCGATTACCGCAATATGCAGCGCTTCGAGAAAGATTTCCCCCAGTGCGAAAAGATCCTGCTTGAACAGAACTATCGCTCAACCCAGAACGTGCTCGATGCCGCCCGTCAGGTAATTGACCGCAACCGCAACCGCACCCCCAAGCATCTCTTCACTGAAAAAGGAGCTGGCAGCAAATTGATCCAGTTCACCGCGGTGGATGAGGTTGCCGAGGCTTCCTTCGTCGTCGACACCATCCAGCAATATTTAGCCTCCAGGCGCGCGGTGGCCAGTGATTTTGCCGTAATGTACCGCACCAACGCCCAGTCGCGCATCATCGAAGAAGCGTTCATCCACGCCCGCATCCCCTACCGTCTGATCGGCGCCCAGCGTTTTTACGGAAGGCGCGAAGTGAAAGATATGATCGCTTTCCTGCGCCTGGTGGAAAACCCCGCCGACGAGGTGAGCCTGCTGCGGGTGATTGCCGTTCCCCCGCGCGGCATCGGGGAAAAAACGATTTCAGGTTTACAGGCTGCCGCCTTCCGCGCTGGAATCAGTGCCGGTGAGGTGCTGCTCGACCTCGGCCGCAAGGGGCCAGATTCTGCGTACTGGGCTGAAATAGGGCGTTCCGCTGCGCTGCTGGCCGATTTTGGAAGTTTGCTCGATCAATGGCAGAGCCTGCGCGATCAAATCTCACTCATTTCCTTATTTGACCGCATCATCGCCGATGTCGGTTATGAGCCTTACATCAATGACATGTCTGAAGAAGGCAACGATCGCTGGGAAAACGTGCAAGAATTGAGGCGGTTGGCATACGACTTCCAGGAAAAGGGTCTCACCGAGTTCCTCCAGAATCTGGCGCTCGTCTCAGATCAAGATACCATCCCCGCCAACGGCATCGAAGAACCGCAAGACCGCTCGCAGGGCGCGGTGACGCTGCTGACCCTGCACGCCGCCAAGGGGCTGGAGTTTAACCAGGTGTTCATCATCGGGCTGGATGAGGGCCTGCTGCCCCACAGTCGTTCGCGTGACGACCCCGAGGAGATGGCCGAGGAACGCCGTCTTTTCTACGTGGGCATGACCCGCGCCAAAAATCAACTTTATCTGCTGCGCGCAGAACGCCGCTCCAGCTTTGGCAGCTGGGATTACAGCGAACCATCGCGCTTTTTGCAGGATATCAGCGACGACCTCATGCTGGTTCAGGGCAAACGCAGCGTCTCACGCCGCGATTCCCGCCTCGACGACATGCGCTGGGTAACCACCGGGGTAAGTTCCACCCCGCGCACGGTTTACAAAACAACCGCTGCCCTGCCAGAATCAAAATACAAACCCGGAATGCGCGTGCGCAGTGCCAGTTTCGGCGAAGGGTTGATCCTCGAAAGCAAGATCGATTCTGATGGCGAAGAAACCGTCGATGTGCATTTTGAATCGGTGGGGTTCAAACGCCTGCTGGCTTCTCTGGCAAACCTTGAAATCCTCTCCTGACCCTTAACCTATCTGATGACTGATCTCCTATGATCTACCTGTATGCGTTCCTTCCCATCCTGCTGGTGCTTCTGATCATGCTCGTGCTGCGCCGTGGCAGCCACGAGGCGGGTCTGGCCGGGTGGGTCTGTGGAGTGGTGATCGCCGCGCTGGCCTTTGGCCTCAACTGGGATGTGTTGAAGGTTTCACAGTTGAAGGGTCTTTACCTGTCTTTGAACGTTCTCGCTGTGCTGTGGCCGGCTCTGGTGTTGTATTACCTGGTCGACCAGGCGGGCGGTATCCACGCCATCGCGCTCGCCTTGCAGGAAATGATCCCCGAACAGGGCTGGCTGCTGGTCATCCAGGCCTGGATACTTTCTGCGTTGATCGAAAACCTGGCCGGCTTCGGCCTGCCCATCGCCATCGTCGCCCCCATGTTGATCCTGATGGGTGTCACTCCCGTGCGTGCCGTTGCCTCCGCGGCCATCGGCCACAGCTGGGCGGTCAGCATGGGCGGTATGGCTCTGGCTTTCCGCACGATGATGGACCTCACCGGAATGGATGCCGCGGAAGTTTTCCCGATGGCCGCTTTGCTTTTGGGAATTTCCGCCCTGCTCACCGGGCTGGCGGTTGCCTTTCTGCTTGGTCAATTGCGCTACTGGCGCAGAATTGTCGTTTTATCGCTCGTTGTGGCTGCGGTTCAATTCCTTGTCGGGTGGTGCGGGCTCATCCCGCTCAGTTCGTTTGCTGCCACCCTCGCCGGCATTTTCGGCGGATTCCTGCTCACCAAACGGCGGCCCGCCTTGAGCCGCAAAGTAACCCTGACCCCTCAGCTGAGAGGCGGCTTGTTGTCTTATGGCTTCCTCTTCATCTGCATCATCATCGTTTCCTTGATCCGCCCGTTGAACCAGTGGCTTGCAGGTGTCAGGCTCTACTCCACTTTTCCCGAAGTCGCCACTTCAACCGGTGTTATTACTGCTGCCGGGCCCGGATTCATCTTTAAGCCGTTTACCCATCCAGGGGTATGGATCCTTTTATCGGCGGTCTTTGCCGCCATTACCCTGCCGCGCGTGAACGGCTTCAAATCTGCGGGGGTGCGTAAAGCCCTCAAATCCGCTTTCACGGCCGGGTTGCCCGCCAGCCTCGGTACGATCTTCATGATCGGCCTATCCTCCCTCATGGAGCACACCGGCATGACCGTCACCATTGCCCGAGGATTAAGCGATTACGTGGGCAGCGTCTATCCCCTGATCGCCCCGCTGGTCGGCACGCTGGGTGCCTTCGCCACAGGCAGCAACACCAATTCCAATATTCTATTTGGCCAAATGCAGAAAGGGGTGGCTGACCTGCTCAAGATCAGCCCGATTGTCTTGCTCGCAGCCCAGACCACCGGCGGCGCGCTTGGAAGCATGATCGCCCCTGCCAAGCTGGCAGTAGGCGGCAGCACCAACAGCACCAAAGGCCGTGAAGGCGACGTGCTGCGCATCACCCTTCCCATCGGCATCGCCTGCGTTTTGATCATTGGCATCATAGCGTTACTGCTGCGTTAGCAGCAACGCTATGACATTCAGTTTTTTATGTTCGGGAAAAGTTTATTTCCGGCCGTCCAGGAGATCAAGTAAACTTTTGACCTCTTCACCCTGGTAATCTTCGATTTTACCGGCATCTCCCAGTTCGGTGACCCGCGGGTTGATGGGCAGCCGTACCCAGCGGTCGGTGCCAATGGCCGCTGCCAGTTCTTCCACATGGCTTGGGCCAAAGATCTCGTGCTGCGCGCCGCTTTCAGCGCAGGGATAAAAACTCATGTTTTCAACCACACCCAGCACGGGAACATTGACCTGTTTCAACATTGAGGCGGCTTTACGCACCACCAGCCCTGCAAGCTGCTGCGGGGTGGAGACCATCACCACGCCATTCACGGGCAGGGTTTGCATCACAGTCAGCGCCGCATCCGAAGTGCCAGGCGGAAGATCAACCAGCAGCACATCGAGTTTGCCCCATAACACGTCGCGCCAGAATTGCTGGATCGTTCCCGTGATCATCGGTCCGCGCCAGATGACGGCGGCATCTTCGGTAGGCACCAGCAGATTAGTAGATACCGCCCTAATGCCCAGGCGGGTCACTGCCGGAAGGATGCCCTGCTCGCTGCCGCGCAGGCCGCCAGAAGGCAAACCAAACAGCTTGGGAATGCTCGGTCCGGTTATGTCTGCATCCAGAATACCCACCTTTTTATTCTGGCGGGCCAGCTCACAGGCCAAAACGGATGTGACGGTGGATTTTCCAACCCCACCCTTGCCGCTCATCACGGCCACAACCTTTTCTACCTGGTTAAATTTATTAAGTTTTGGCAGCTCGGGTTTCGCACTGGTAAATATGGCTTTCCGTTCTGCATCCGACATGGCACCAAATGTGATTGCCACATCGGTAACGCCTGGTAATGCCATCAGAACTGAACGCGCATCCCGTTCCATCTGGGTTTTCATCGGGCAGCCCGGAATCGTAAGCGCTAATGTGAAACTGACTTTGCCCTCAGATGTGATCTTCAGCTCCCTGATCATTCCCAATTCCACCAGGTTTCGCCCCAGTTCAGGATCAAAAACCTTGGACAATGCGTCATATACTTGCTTCTCGGTTACCATATTCCTCCGTTACCCATACTGGTAATCTAATTCTCAAGGAATGATTATAATGGATGTAGTCAAGGAGTGACATATGAAACATACCTTCAGCATCTTCGCGGTGTTGACACTTGCACTGGCACTGATGGCCTGCAGTATCACTGTTAACCTCTTTGAACCAACCCCGACTGAATCCTTGCCGGTGATAGAGCCAACTGCAGCCTCCGCAGTGACTGCACCAACCGTCGAAATCATCCTGCCGACCGCTGCCAGCGAAGAGACCATCATAGTTTATTTCATGGACGAGAATCGCTTTGTGGCCGCCGTGGAACCATACGAAGTGGCGGTTACCCGCACCGTTCCGGCTGGCTCTGATCTTCCACGGGCGGTACTGGATGCTTATTTTGCAGGACCCACCCTGATGGAATACACACAGGGGTTGCGCCTGGTATCAAGCGGTTTTACTCACGTCCGGCGGCTGGAGATCGAGAATGGTATCGCGCGGGTGTACCTGGGTGGTGTGTGCGCCAACAACGGAGCAGCCTATTCGGTTGCCAACCTGATCATGAAAAATCTCAGCCAGTTTCCAGAAATAACTTACGTCAAAATATATGATGAGAATGACTCCAACCTTGACCCCGATTCATTGAGCAGTTCTTTGCCTTATTGTCTGGAACCATAAATCCGTCACGCGCCCTGGTAACGCATCAAATCAGCCATTATCAACAGGATGTTGATATAATGAAGTCATGACAATCCCTGTTCTGGCAGTCCTCCTTATCGTCACTCTTGTTTTTCTCACCATCAGCCGCCTGGCGGTTGAACGCATTGAACACAATCATCACCAACAGCGCGTAGATTTCTTCAAGCGCTATCCGGTATATCAGAATGACATCGTTTTTCTGGGCGACAGCATCACCGACGGCGGCTGCTGGGAGGAACTGTTCCCCGGAATACCCCTCAAGAACAGGGGAATCAATGCCGATACGACCACCGGCGTGCTCAACCGCATGGATGACATCCTCGTCAATCAGCCAAAAGCGATTTTCATCCTCATTGGCACCAACGACCTGCCTTTTTTCCAATACCGCCATGACGACGATATTCTAAACACTTATACAGAAATTCTTACGCGTTGTAAAAAGGAATCGCCATCGACGCAGGTTTTTGTACAATCTCTACTCCCCCGCCATAAACGCTACGCCAAACGAATCATAGGGTTGAACTCCCGCCTGCAGGAACTTGCACGCCAGTTCGATTACACGTATATCGATCTCTACTCCACCTTTGCAGGAGAGCATGGTGAATTAAAAAAAGAATTGACCAACGACAATCTGCATTTGATGGCTGAAGGATATGCTCGCTGGGTCAAGATCTTACAGCCGTATATCAATTCACTGATTTCCCAATCAAAATAATACCTCGACACCTCCTGCACCTGACAAACGTGTAAGGTTGCCAGGGTATCTTTTCATCAAAACCTGTGTTAAATTTAGTGTCTGTTCTGGTCATATTTCCTTTCCCTGTTACATCAATGAAAAATATGTCCTGATACACCGGCAGAAATATGCCTAAGGTGCAATGCAATATTTTCATTGGTAGTGTATCCTCTGCCGTATGGTTGAAAGAAAATACTGATTCGAAAAGAGAACTTATGGGTAAATTTAGCGAAAAATTATTGTTTGGGATTTCCAAACCGATTGTAAAAACCTATACCGGCGCGATGCTCGACATGGACGTACACAAGAAATCGCCCTTTCCCGCTGGCGCAAAGATCATCGCCCCCAATCACCCCAGCACCACTGATCCCTTCTTTATCGCAGGTGCGCTCAATCAACAATCTTTCATCATGATCAAAGATGTGCTCTTTAAGGTACCCATACTGGGAGAGTATCTCAGGCGGTCAGGCCACATTGAAGTGGCAGCCGGCCGCGGCCAGGAAGCCATTGATCAGGCACTGGAACATCTGAAAGCCGGACACACGATCATGATCTTCCCTGAAGGATTGATCAGCCCCCTCAGTGGTGGATACAACCGTCCACGGTCAGGTGTTGCCAGGCTGGCACTCGCCAGTGGTGCTCCGGTCTTTCCGGTTGGCATCCACCTTTGCAAAGATCGTATCCTTTCCATCCCCTCCACGGTCAACGGCAAAAGAGAAATGGGCTACTGGTATCCCCGCGGTCCATACAATGTTACGATCGGTAAACCAATGCGGTTTTCGGGAGATGTGGAAGATCATGAACTCGTGCAGAATGTTTCACGACAGATCATGCTCAAGATCATGCGTCTTGCCTACGAAAGCGAACAGCGCTGGTATCGAACGACAAAGTCACTACCTGGTACACTCGAAACCGTTTAACCAAAAAAACAGCATTATTTATTAAGACTGCATCATGGATGCAGTCTTTTATGTTTTTATATAAAATATTTATTTATTGAGGATCATCTATCAAACAGGGAGACAAACATGAAAGCGCAGACGATGTTATCAGGAAATGGAAAATTATTGGATATTGACGGCAATCTTACCCAGGCTGGCTGGGCCACACAGCAGGTGTTAGACTGCAACCTCGAAAATTGCTATTTCTACAAACTTAAGGTTTTGCAAAAGTTGCGCGTCAAGATCTGGGATTATTACGCAGTCACGACTCCCACGCATTTCTTCTCTTTTACCATCAGTAATATCGGTTATCTGGGAATGATGTTTGCCTATGTGATTGACTTCAATACCGGAGATTATCAAGAGCAGACCATATCAGTTCCGTTTGCCAGTGGCGTGAAACTACCACGCAACAGCACATCCGGTGTGAGCGAATACCAAAAGGGCGATCTCTATATGCGCTTCAATGTCGTGGAAAACGCCCGCACCCTTTCAGTGCGCTGGCCTGGTTTTGGAGGAAGCGCATTAAACGCTGAATTATCATTCGCCTGTCCGCCAGAACATGAATCATTGAATATTGTCATCCCGATTCCCAAAAAACGTTTCTATTACAACCGTAAAATCAACTGTATGCCTGCTTCTGGCTGGGTCGATTACCAGGGAAAACGTTTTGAAATCACCCCTGAAACCTGCCTGGCGAATCTTGATTGGGGACGCGGCGTGTGGGAATACAACTCCTTCTGGGTGTGGGCAAGCGCGTCTGGGTTCCTGGGCGATCGCCGCACCATCGGATTGAACCTCGGTTACGGGTTTGGCGATACCAGCGCCGCCAGTGAGAATTGTTTCATTCTTGAAGGTAAAATCCATAAACTGGGAGAAGTAAAATTCACCTACGACAACAAAAATTTTAAAGCCCCGTGGAAGATGGTCTCTCCTGATAGAAGGCTGGAATTGGTGTTCACTCCTTTCTTCGAACGCGTGGCAAAAACTGATGCGGTCATTTTGCGCAGTGAAGTGCACCAGATGTTCGGGCGTTATAACGGGTATGTGATCACCGACGACGGGAAGAAACTGGAGATTGTCGACCTGATCGGTTGGGCTGAAGAACATAACGCCAGGTGGTAAACAACAACCCCGGAATAATCCGGGGTTGTTGTTTTTTCTTCCAAAAACTAAATTAAACCCAGCCGCGCAGCTGCATGGCTTTGACCACGCGGTCGATGGCAACCATGTACGCCGCGTCGCGCATGTAAACCTTGCTCTTCAGGCTCATATCCAGAACGCCCTCAAAAGCGATGGTCATCTTGGTATCAAGTTTTTCGATGACTTCTTCTCTCGTCCAGTAATAATTCATATCATTCTGAACGCCTTCAAAGTAAGAAACGGTAACGCCGCCAGCGTTGCACAGGAAATCTGGGATGACAAAGACGCCTCTCGCTTTGAGAACCTCATCTGCTTCTGGGGTGGTCGGGCCGTTTGCGCCTTCAGCCAGAATCTTGACTGACGGTTTGATCAGCTTCACCGAATCGGCGTTAATCTGGCCTTCCAATGCTGCCGGAATGAGCACATCCACGTCCTTGGTGATCCAGGCGCCGCCATCTTCGATGGAATAACCGGCTGCGCGTGCTTTGGCTTTGTCGATCGTTCCATACTGGTCGGTGATGGTCATCAAGAAACGTGGATCAATGCCATCTTCTTTGCTGACCGTATACGACACCTTATCCTCGCGGTCGTAATAAGAAACACAGATCACCTTACCCTTGAGGATTTCAATAAATCCGATAGCGGCATACTGTGCCACATTTCCAAATCCCTGGATGGCAGCCTTGCAGGAAGCTGGATCGAGTTTGAGGTGCTTCATGGCTTCGCGGACGTTGAAAATCACGCCATACCCCGTTGCTTCAGTGCGGCCAAGTGAACCACCGCCGCCGAGAGGTTTACCGGTGATCACGCCCGGGGTGTATTCCCCGGATAACTTGGAGTACTCATCCATCATCCAGCACATCATCTGCGGGGTTGTACCTACATCTGGTGCAGGAATATCCTGGCGCGGACCAATATTGCGCCACATTGCCTGCACCCAGCCGCGAACAAGACGCTCTTTTTCGCCAGTTGACAGGGTAGCCGGGTCAACCACAACTCCACCCTTGCCGCCGCCGAGGGGGATATCCGCCACAGCGCATTTCCAGGTCATCCAGGTTGCCAGCGCACGCACGGTGTCAATAGTCTCAGCCGGATGAAAACGGATCCCGCCTTTGTTTGGGCCGCGGGCATCGTTGTGCTGGACGCGGAAACCCTGAAAGATACGCAGGGTACCGTCATCCATACGTACAGGGATGCGGAAGGAATACTCCCGCAGCGGCCAGCGCAGGATCTCCCGAACTTGCGGGTCCAGTTTGAGCAATTCTGCAACGTTGTCAAACTGCCGCTGGGCCATTTCAAAAGCATTGATCGCAGTAGCCATTCAGTTCACTCCTTACATGAGATGGATTAAAGGATTCATAATCGGGGGAATCGTTCTGGCAAAAGAAAAGCGGGCACATCGGTCCTGTGCCCGCCGCCATGCTCAGTGGAAAATAATGCGATCCACACAAATTCCTCCACTATCTCCTACACCTATAGATTATACTCGAAACAAACTCGAGTCAAGGTGATAAAACGCGGGAAATTCGGAAATTTTGTCAGAAAATCGCTTAATAAATCTGATTAAACAGATGATTTGTGAATGGATACAGAATCTACCCGCGCTTTCTTTATTCTTTACTTTCAGATTCAAGCCGACGAATTTTGACAACAATCCGAATGGTTGCATAAGCCATGAATAACATGATCGCTATTGCAAACAGATAAGCGATCCGGTAGAAGACGCTGACTCCTTCCTTTCCATCAACGAGGTCAGTAATTCTCGGGATAAAGATAGTGATGAAGATGAAAAGGATTGGGAATAATCCCGCAAGCAGACGCCTGTATTTTTGCGCCTTGGCACGATTACTGTTATAAATTTCGGGGGCCTGATCATTCCCCGGTTCGATGCGGTAATAATGCCAATTCGACAGGGTTGTTGCCAGTTCCCAGCCAGAATCGTGAAACAGCTCCTGATATTCCTTGAAATCTTTGTCGCTCATTACTTTATAGTCTAAACGATAGGTCACCAGTCTCGGATCGCCCTTTTGAAATTGATAGAAAAATGGAGCCACTGAGATGAGGTGCCACCCCTCGAGCGCCTGCTGTTCAAGCCACTTTTCTTCTTTTTCATCTTGCCAGGGCCAAATTACTTTAAGGACCCACTTCGTCTGTTTCTCGTGATTTTGATCCATTCTTCACTTCCATTCTCAAAAGCATACGCCCATGCTTTACAACCTCTTCCAATCGATCAATCTCATACTCTACCACCTGACGGCCAAGGGAAGTTGTGCAGTAAAGTTTCTTGCGCTCCGTCCCGGTATTATCCAGCGATTCGATTAGACCCATTGATTGTAAATTCGTTAAGGCTCCATATAACGTTCCTGGCCCCAGTTGAACTCTTCCTCGAGTGAGTTCCATCACCTTTTGCATGATCCCATATCCATGCAAGGGTTCAGATAACGCAGCCAGGATATAGAACGAGGCTTCCGTAAGAGGGGTTACTTTTTTGATCACTTCATCAACATTCACTCTATTGTTCATCCTTTACTACGCATATCGTTATATCGTTGTTCGTTATATCGTATAACGATATAATACAACAAATGCGCATCAATGTCAAGAGGTGATCAGACAATAGATTATTGATTTTCTTTCAAGCGGAGTAATTGTTTTTCCAGTTCTTCTTTTAGTATGGACGGGTTTGCTTTGCCCCCTGCCGCTCGCATTGCCTGCCCAAAAAACCAATTGGAAAGGGTTTCCTTTCCCGCCAGGTAGCTTTCCTTCTCTTTAGGGTGTGATGCAATGACATCGGCCACCAGCTCTGAAATAAAAGCGCTATCAGATAATTGAATCAACCCATCACGCTCAATAATCACGGATGCGGGTTCGTCGTTTTGGAGCATTTTTATCAACACGCTTTTCGCAGTATTTTGGTTGATTCGACCCTGATGCAGAAGATCCAGCAACTCAGCAAACATTTCTGGCGTAACTTTGATTGTAGAAAATGTCGTTCCCGTTTGATTCAACCAGGCGAAGAGTTCGCCGGTGATCCACACACCAACCGCGCGTGGTTGGGCAAATTTCAAAGCCTGTGCACACGCTTCGAAAAACTCCGCAATCTCGCGCTCACTTGCGATCATTGCCGATTCATTTGGTGTAAGCCCGTAATCTCGCTGAAGGCGCTGCGCCTTTAGCCGCGGTAATTCTGGTAAACTCGCTCTGATAGCCTCCACCCAGTCATTTTCCACAATGAGGGGCGGGAGGTCCGGTTCAGGAAAGTATCGGTAATCGTGAGCTTCTTCTTTCGACCTTTGCAGATACGTTGCCTGAGCGCCCTCATCCCAACCGCGCGTCTCCTGCTGAACTTGCTCACCCTTATCCAAAAGGGCAGCCTGACGCTCAAGTTCGTAGGCAATTGCACGTTCCATGGCACGGAAAGAATTCAGGTTCTTAATCTCCACCCGGGTGCCAAAATCCTCAGAACCTGCCGGCCTGATGGAAATATTTGCTTCAAAGCGAATAACGCCCTTTTCCATATCACCAGAATTGACCCCCAGCTCGCGCAATATTGCCCGCAGACCGGTGGCATAGGCACGCACGTCTTCAACAGAGTGCATATCCGGTTCAGAAACAATTTCTAACAATGGAACACCCGCTCGATTAAGATCAACGAGCGAATAATCTTTACCTTTTTCCGTTACATGGGTAAGTTTTCCAGCATCCTCTTCGAGGTGAGCGCGCCTGATCCGAATGACACGCTCTCCTTCAGAAGTATCAATGATCATTTTTCCATTCACAGCCAGCGGATGTTCGTATTGAGAGATCTGATATCCCTTTGGCAGATCGGGGTAGAAATAATTTTTACGGGCAAAGATACTGGTACGCCTGATTTCACAACCAAGCGCTAATCCCACTTTGATTCCATATTCAACGGCGCGGCGGTTGAGCACTGGTAGCGTTCCGGGCATGCCCGCACACACCGGGCAGACGCTTGTATTAGGAGCGGCAACCGTGGTGTCTACCACGCGGCAGGCACAGAACATTTTCGTCGCTGTTGCCAGTTCTGCGTGGACTTCGAGTCCGATGACTGGTTCGTATTTCATAATGGAAAGATTTTATCATGGATGAATAGCCAAAACTATAGAATATGATTACATCTGTCACGGGTATGTATGTTTAGCGGTGCTTTTATTATGTGCTTAGTTCATGCTAAAATCATTTATCCTAAATGTGAGGTGAGAAATGCTTCTTTGCGTGGATATTGGCAATACCAATATCAAGCTCGGTCTTTACCGTGGTGAACAACTAGTCACCCATTGGCGCATCTTTACCGATCCCAGTAAACTCGCGGATGAATATGCCGTGCTATTGCTTTCACTTTTCGAGACTGAAAATATCGACAAGAACGATATTGACGGGTGCGCAATTTCATCGGTCGTACCTGATCTGACTATTGCCTTTCGCGACCTGGTGAAACGTCACCTGAAACTCAAACCGGTGATCGTCGGTGAGGTAAAAAAACCCGTGATCCATATCAACGCTAACAACCCAAAAGAGGTTGGACCAGACCTGATCGCCAATGCCGTGGGTGCTGTTTCACGCTACGGAGCCCCTTGCATTGTGATCGGTTTTGGAACCGCGACAACTTTCTCGGCAGTATCAGCCGATGGCCAGTTCCAGGGCGTCGCCATTGCCCCGGGTATTAACACTGCCGGTGAATCTCTCTTCAATGCCGGCGCAATGCTCCCAAAAGTTGACCTGCATAAACCTGAACACGTGATTGGCAAGAATACTATTCTTGCGCTGCAATCAGGGTTGATCTATGGCTTTGCGGGCTTGGTCGAAGGTCTGGTCAGGCGCATGAAAACAGAACTTGGTGGTGAAGCGAAAGTTGTTGCCACTGGCGGGTTAGCCAATTTAATCGCCTGTGAAGTGGACTGCATCGATGCCGTCGAACCAGAACTCACGCTTCTTGGCGTCAGAATCATCTACGAAAAGAACAAAAGCTGATTGAACCAATGATAAAAATCCGGGATTCAGATTGTGAATCCCGGATTTTTCGATTAAAGTTTTCTTTTTATATCTTTCGCACAAACTTTTCGATCCGGTCGAGTGCCTCTTCCAACTGGTCATAACTGGTGGCATAAGAGCAGCGGGCAAAACCTTCGCCGCCTTTACCAAACGAATTACCGGGCACCACCGCCACATGCTGCTCTTGAAGCAGGCGGTTGCAGAAAGTCTCGTCATCCAATCCGGTTACGCCCACCTTTGGAAATGCGTAGAACGCTCCCTTTGGCTCAAAGGTCGGCAGGCCGATCTGATTTAAACCACTTACGATCAATTTTCGGCGTCTGTCATATTCTGCGACCATTTGACTGACGTGAGGGGCTCCACTGGTTAATGCCTCGAGTGCGGCATATTGTGACATGGTGGGGGCTGACATGACCATATATTGGTGAACCCGCAATAGTCCTTTGATCACATCCTGAGGACCAGCGGCATAGCCAATGCGCCAGCCAGTCATGGCGTAATCTTTTGAAAATCCTCCCAGCAGCAAACTGCGGGGTCGCATGCCATCCAGAGATGGGAAACAAACATGTTTGATACCGTAAACAAGTTGATCATAGATCTCGTCTGAAATGACCATCAGATCATGTTCTTCAGCCATTTTGGCTACTTCAAGAAGGTTCTCGCGGCTGGCAACCGCTCCGGTTGGATTATTGGGGAACCCGATCAGAATGGCTTTGGTGCGGGGTGTAATGGCTGCCCGCAATTCATCTGGATCAAAATCAAAATTGTTTTCCATTCGGCTGGGCACTTCCACCGCAACACCACCGGCCAGGATGACTGCCGCCTGGTAAGAAACAAAACATGGGGTGGGGATGATCACCTCATCACCAGGGTTGAGTAATGCAATGGCGGCAAGATTGAGCGCTTCTGACCCACCAACCGTGATAACGATCTCTGTTTCGGGGTCATAACTCACACCGTACATCTTTTCCAGATGCTTCGCCAGGGCACGGCGCAATTCGATGATGCCAAAATTCGAGGTGTAATGCGTTTCTCCACGCTGCAGCGATCGGATGCCCGCCTGAAGAATGGGTTCCGGGGTTGTGAAATCTGGCTCACCAATACCCAGAGAAATGACATCCTTCATTGTTGCAGCAATATCGAAGAATTTGCGGATACCTGACGGCTTCAATCCAGCTACCCGGCGGGAAAGATAACGATCACTCATTGACACTCCTTGATAATTTAGATGCCGGACTCACCGGCAGCAGTAACCTGCCACCTGTCGAGAACCGGGTCATACTCCAGGCAAAATTCATTTTCATCTTCGCAGATGACGCGAAACCTCTTCCCGTTCGGCACCAGAGATTCTTCCAGGATTTCGATGACATTCTGCCAGCGTCCAGAGTACCATACCTCAAGAGGACGCCCAGGATAGGAATGTTCTGCGCGGCAGCGAACTGGATCTTTCAATGTTTCACCTGCGAATTATCACCAATATTTAATCGCTCGGGTGTACCATGTAAGGTGACGTTGCGGCCTATGAGCGAATCTTCAATGATCATATCCTGGATATGCGAACCTTCATCCAGAATGGAGTTACGCACGACTACGTGAGATAATGAACAACCACTGGCAATCGACACATGCGGGCCAACCACCGCTGATTCGAGGTGGACATCCGCAGCCACAAACACCGGAGGAATGAAAGTCACACCCTCCCATGCAGAGGGAGTTTCACTTCCGCTGCGGTGATGATCGAGCAGGTAGCGATTGGTCTCAAGGAGTGCCTCTGGGATGCCAGCGTCAAGCCAGATATCGACCTGCTGCTTGCGAATTTTCGAGCCAGTCTCGATCATAATATTGATCGCATCCGCCAGAAAATATTCGCCTTTTAAACTCTTCCCGCGTTCCATTTGTGTTTCGATGGCTTTGATCAGCGATTTTCCATCTTGGAAGTAATAAAAACCCACCAGCACCAGGTTGTTGGCCATGTCGGTTGGTTTCTCGATCAACCGTGTTGCCCAGCCCTGCTGATTGATCTCGATCACGCCAAATCTACGCGGATCTTCCACCGGTTTTACCCAGGCCACCACATCTGCATTTTCATTAGAAAGAAAAGATAGATCAGTTTCAAGCAGCGTATCAGAAAACGCCATCAGCATCGGTCCATCCAAATACTCCCGCGCCAGCCAGAGCGCGTCAGACTGCCCCCGCATCTCCCCTTGAAGGACAAAGTGCACCCGTTTTTCAGGGTGCTTTTCACGCATGTGGCGTTGGATCAGGTCTCCCTGATTGGGACTGATAATAAATACATATTCAGCTTGATCCAGGTTTGGGAGGGTGGAAAATTGATCGAGTGCGTGATCTAAAACAGTTTTTCCTGCCAACGGCAGAAGGGGTTTAGGTCGAACCCAGGTATGCGGCCGCATCCGTGAGCCCAACCCCGCCATCGGAATGACAATCTTAAAGGCCTGACTCATTGACACCTCGCTGAGTTATTATCTCGCAAAAAAAGTTTATAGTCAAACCATCCCCATTGTACCCTGACCGGGCGTTTTGGTCGATGGATGAAGCATACAAAATCAATGCCAATCTTGATGATTTCGAACAAAGACAGGAGTTTCCAAATGGAAACTCCTGTCTGACGATGTAATCAGATAACTAAATCCTTGCCAGAGTGGTCACTGAAGGAACTCGATCGAACATCCAGAAGGCGAGCGGTAGCCCAAGCCCGAGGGTGACACCAGTCAACAGCCATGCCAGCACCATCCAGAGCAGGCTGAACCAGAAACCAATGACCAAAAAATACAACGCGCGCAGCAGGAATGGGCGCTGTTTCAATGGTGTTTGCCTGATGACCGGCGCGCCATCCTTCACCTCTACGGTTGTTTGAACCCGAACCGGGCGCAGTGTCATGATCTGAGGAATGCGGTTAATCATTGCCAACCCGATGGGCAGCCCCAGAATGGTAAGGTTAAAGAACCAGGCAGCCAGCACCCAGATCAGGCCCAGCCACAAGCCAATAAAAATGAAATACAAACCTCTCACCAGGCATCCCGGCCCGGGATCAACAGTTTTTACAGGAATGGGTTGATTCGACATTCTCTCTCCTTTTCAAAATCATATACGTAAAAACCCGCTGATTGTTGCGGTTTTTTCTACCATAAATTAATGCCAGATCAGTATTTAGTGAAGAGTGGGGATTTCTTGGTGCCAGCTGGTAATTTGCTGGTAAGCGAAAGCTGCCTTAAAAAGGATATCTTCCTTAAAGTGTGACCCGAGGAGTTGGATGCCAACTGGAAGGTGATTTCGATCGAATCCGACCGGGAACGCCAGCCCTGGAACCCCGGCCAGGTTGATGGGCAGGGTAAACACATCTTCCAGATACATGGCGAGAGGGTCGCCGGTATGTTCGCCCAGTTTGAAAGCCGTGGAAGGCGCAACCGGGCAGGCAATCACATCCACGCTCTTGAAGGCTTCCTCAAAATCACGTTTGATCAAAGTGCGCACTTTCTGCGCCTGTCCGTAATAAGCGTCGTAGTATCCTGCTGAAAGAGCATAAGTTCCCAGCATAATACGACGCTTTACTTCAGGCCCAAACCCCTTACCGCGTGTCTGCCGGAACATTTCCCATAACTGCTCTTCTGGTTCGCGCAACCCAAAGCGCACGCTGTCGTAGCGAGCCAGATTGGCTGATGCTTCAGCAGGGGCGATAAGGTAATAAACAGGAAGGGCGTATTCTGTATGTGGCAGGGAAATATCCGAAACCACTGCACCCAGCAAACGGAGAGTCTCCACGGCTTCCTTCACCCTGTCTGCCACATCCGGCTGAATACCCTTAATGAAATATTCCCTGGGCACTCCAACCCGCAATCCTTTAAGATCATGCGGCTCAGAAAGACTGATATCCGGTACAGGCACATCCATCGTGGTGGCGTCCAGAGGATCATGACCGGCCATGATACCGAACAACAATGCCGACTCTGCAGCCGTGCGGTTGAAAACCCCCATTGAGTCTAAGGATGAGCCATATGCCACCAGCCCGTAACGCGAAATTCTCCCATAAGTGGGTTTAATGCCGGTAACACCGCAAAAAGAAGCTGGCTGGCGGATCGAACCACCGGTATCAGAGCCGATGGCAGCTGGAACCATGCGGGCCGCCACAGCAGCAGCACTGCCGCCAGAAGATCCCCCGGGAACGCGGGAGGTGTCCCAGGGATTGAAGGTGGGGCCATAAGCAGAACTTTCAGTGGAAGACCCCATGGCAAATTCATCGGTATTGGTCTTTCCTACAACGATCGCACCCGCATCGATCAGGCGCTGCACGGCCGTGGCCGTGAAAGGTGAAACAAAGTTTTCAAGGATTTTCGAGCCGCAGGTGCAACGCATTCCGGCAACCGTGATCAGATCTTTGACCGCGAGTGGCAGCCCAAGCAAAGCCGGCAGGTCGCTCCTGCCATTCTTCCTTGCAGTTATGTAACGCGCATCAGCAGCATCAGCCTCGACTAGCGCGCGTTCTGGGTACAATGAAATAAATGCATGTAGTTTGGGTTCAAGTTCCTGAATGCGGTCCAGATGTGCCATCATTAACTCACGGCACGAAAAATCACCTGCACGTAAGGCCGCGAGCATCTCGGTTACAGTAAGCGAAGTCAGTGGAGAAGTCATTCGAGCACCGGCGGAACACGAAATTGATCTTTTTCTTTTGCCGGAGCATTAGCGAGGATTTCATCCACAGAAAGGCTTTTACCGATGACATCTTCACGCAGGGCCGCATGTTCCGGAAGAACACTTGATGTTGGAGGAATGCCGCTCGTATCTACGGTTTGCAGGCTGGCAGCATACTCGAGGATTGCCGACAACTGGTTACGGTATTGTTCTTTCTCTTCGTCGGTTAATGACAGGCGGGCAAGAGATGCGATATGTTCAACTTCAGCCAGGGTCAATTTCATGCCCCAATTATACCTGAGAGTATGGCGTGGGTTGCTGCACGCCAGAATGGATTAATGGATTTGCAGATTTGCATCTGACATGAAAAAGTTCTATACTAAAAATCAAATCATAAGAGAATAAAGGAGGTTAGAGATGCCGAGCATTATCGATATTGAAGGAATTGGTGCTGCCTATAAAAAGAAACTAAAAGATGCCGGTGTTGCCACCACCGAAAAACTGCTTGAGGTGGCAGACACTCCCAAGGGTCGTAAAGAATTAGCCGAAAAAACCGGAATAAGCGAGACCTTAATCCTTGAATGGGTAAACCTGGCTGATCTTTTCCGGATCAAGGGCATCGGCAGCGAATACTCAGACCTGATCGAAGAAGCCGGGGTCGATACGGTGGTTGAATTGGCTAAGCGTGTTCCGAAAAACCTTCACGCAAAGATGATGGAAATCAACAATGCCAAGAAACTTGTTCGTAAGATGCCGACCGAAGACCAGGTTGCAGACTGGGTGGAGCAGGCAAAGAAGCTGCCCCGTGTGGTAAAGTATTAGTTCATTGTTAACTAGATAGGGTGAGAGGCTCTCTCACCCTATTTTGATATTAAAATTAACCATCATCCCTAAACATAGGAACAATGCGAATCATGAAAACAGTACACGTCGCTTCGATCAACCCGGTAAAAATCCAGGCCGCCGCTGAGGGATTTCAGAAGATGTTTCCAAACGAAACCTTTGAGGTCATTGCGTGCAAAGTGAACCCGGGGATCTCCCCACAACCGATGAGCGACGCAGAAACCCTCGATGGAGCCGAGCGCCGTGCCCTTGCATTGAGAGAGCTTTATCCGCAGAGCGATTACTGGGTTGGAATTGAAGGAGGCACCGCAGAACGTCAGCAGGGAATGGGTACTTTTGCCTGGGTTGTGATCCTTTCAAAAGATCAGACCGGACACGGCAGAAGCGGGGAATTTTTTCTTCCAAAAAAAGTATCCGAAATGGTGAGACAGGGAATGGAACTGGGCGAAGCAGACGACGTGTTTTTTTCTCGAATTAATTCAAAACAAGGCAACGGAGCGGTTGGGATCCTGACGGATGATGCGATTGACCGTAAGAATCTCTATATTCCGGCCGTCATTTTTGCACTGATCCCCTTCAGGCATCCGGATTGGTTTTAGTCAATTTTCTAGAATACCAGAGCAAATAATCGGTAACATGAGCGCTCCAATACGCCGCTTCATGTCTGCCGTCATTTTCATAAAACTCGTATGGAACGTTAAATTCTTTGAGGGTGTTGACAAACTCAAGGATGCTGTCTCTGTTCTCATCCTTTTTTCCCATGTCGATATATAGAGCAGGCAATTCCTCCACCGTAGTATTGTGGGTAAGGGCAACATCGATGCGCCCCAGTTCGCCATAGAATAGCGGAGCACTGTGCGCTCCAATTGCCGCGAATACATCAGGGTACTGAAAGCCGAGGTATACAGCCCAGTTTCCACCCCGCGAAAGCCCACCAATTGCCCGGCAGACTCGTTCCGCGCAAACCCGGTAGTTTTCCTCCATAAAAGGAATCACCTCATTAACCAATGCCGATCCGAAATTCGATTCTTCAGGACCTGTGCGCCAGCTGACCTCATAAGGCATCACAATAATCATCGGCTGTATCACTTTTGCTTCAATTAAAAGGTCAATATTGTCTATGAGCCCTAGATCGATCCATTGCTTATCGTCTGCCGCCTGACCATGCAACATATAAAGAATCGGGTAGGTTCGATCTGGCTGAGCATCATAGCATGGAGGCAGGTAAATATTGGCATTCACCGGCTTACCCAGTAATTCCGAGGGGATATCGATATTCGCAAGTATCCCTGTTGTCATCGTGCATGTGGGTTGCGTAGGGGTACCCGTAGGTACAGGCGCATCCGTTGCCGTAGGTGACGGCATAAGAGTTGGTGTTTTCACGACAGTTGTCTGAGGAGTGGAATCGATTGCAGATGCGTTCCCAGAAGCAATACCCTGGCAGGCCGCAACAAAGAAAATGAGAATGAAGCTGAGTGTGAAAATAAGTCGTTTTGTCATCGTTATTATTAATTCCAAGATCCTGAATCAGATTCCTTGACGGGATTCGACTCTTCGGATTATACTCTATGAGTTCGGGGTGTAGCGCAGTTGGAAGCGCACCGCGTTTGGGACGCGGGGGCCGGCGGTTCAAGTCCGCCCACCCCGACTTTCGTTTTAATTTCCCTTCCTACGAATTTTTCTATTGTGGTCTATAATCGTATCAACCATTTTTAGTTATAGAGACCTTAGATGACACCCCCGATTCCTTACCTGTCGATTATCTTTCCTGCGCATAACGAGGAAGAGCGCCTGCCCGATACTTTAGAAAAGGTATACAGGTTCATTGCTTCTCAGTCATATCCCTGTGAAGTAATCATCGTAGAAAACGGGAGCACAGATCGCACGCTCGAAATTGCCCAGTCTGCGATTGAAAAACATCCTTATCTTCACGTGATTCACCTGGATTCACCAGGAAAGGGCCGCGCGGTTCAGGCAGGGATGTTGACTGCCAGGGGAGCATATCGCTTTATCTGCGACGTCGACCTATCGATGCCTATTACCGAGATTTCCCGCTTTCTCCCTCCACAAGTGGAGGGGGCAGATATTGTTATCGCTTCACGCGAGGCACCGGGTTCTATACGCTACAACGAACCTGCCTACCGCCACCTGGTGGGACGCGTGTTCAATAATCTCGTTAGATGGATGGTTCTCCCTTGTCTACAGGATACTCAGTGTGGATTCAAGTGTTTTAGCGCTTCAGCCGCTGAAGCCCTTTTTCCACTGCAAACCATCATGGGATGGACCTTCGATGTTGAAATCCTGGCGATTGCTTACCACCGCGGGTATCGTGTTGAAGAGATACCCATTCCGTGGTACTTTCAACCGCGCAGCAAAGTCAATGTGCTGCGGGATTCGTTGAGAATGGCTCGTGATTTATTTTTGATCCGGCGGAAATTACGCCACGGAGATTATGACCAGCCGGTTTGACCCTGCACTGATCCCGCCTACTCCCGATCTGAGTCTTGAAAATGATTTATGGAAAAGCCAGGTCGAACTGATCGCAGGCCTTGATGAAGCCGGTCGCGGAGCCTGGGCTGGGCCGGTTGTTGCTGCAGCAGTGATCTTACCCCGGGATCCATCCACCTCTGTTAAACTCGCCGGTGCCCGCGACTCAAAACAGCTTCGGCCTGACCAGCGGTCAAAACTTGAACCACTGATCAAACAATCTGTTCTTTCCTGGGGGGTCGGGTTTGCCACCTGCCATGAGATCGATGAACTGGGCATCCTCCCCGCCACTCGGCTGGCAATGATGCGTGCTCTGGATAACCTCAAGATGCCCCCCTCACATTTGCTGATTGACGCATTATTTCTTCCAGAAATTGAAATCCCTCAGACCTCGCTCATTAAAGGCGATCAGCGTAGTTTAAGCATAGCGGCAGCTTCCATCCTCGCTAAAACAGCACGTGACCGGTGGATGGTGGAGTATTCTACGCAGGCTGGCGCTTATGACTTCGAGCACAACAAAGGTTACGGAACCCGCACACACCTGGCTGCGCTGGAACGCTGCGGGCCGTGCCCGCAGCACAGGCGCTATTACGCCCCCGTCAAATCACTGATGAACAAAAGAGCGGAAGAAGTATAAACCTCCTTCCGCTTATCATTATCACTCCATATATATTATTGTTGGACAGCTTTGCGTTTTGCCCGGCGGTTCAATACGATTTTTGTCAGCTCAGCAACAACCGATGGAATCAGAAGCAGCGGAACGATCAATTCCCACTGCGCCAGGTGAAGTGGCGTCGTCTGGAACACTGGATTAAGGAAAGGCACATAAACAACAGCCAACATCAACACCAGAGAAGTCAACACAGCTATATTCATCCATTTGTTGGAGAATAACCCGATTTTCAAGAGCGGATAGCGTTCAGAACGGGCAGTAAATGCGCGCAGTAATTCAGATGCCGAGAGTGTCACAAATGCCATCGTTTCGGCGATCGCGAGGTTATCTGCAAACGATCTACCTTCAAAGTTTAACCCGCGCCAGAAAGCAAAAAGGGTTACCGCAGCAATCGCTATCGTCTGGACCACGACACCGGTACGCATGGTCTTATTGATAATCGGTTCGTTGGTCGGACGCGGTGGCTGATCCATGATATCCGGGTCACCTTTTTCGGTCCCCAATGCCAGGGCAGGTGCTCCATCCGTGATCAGATTCAACCACAATAGCTGAACCGGTGCAAGCGGAGAGAGTTCAGATGAAGATAAACCTGGGATGATAAACCGCCCTAACGCAGTGGGCAAGAAGATAATTAAAATTTCCGCAAGATTGCAGGAAATCAGGTAATAGACAAACTTACGGATATTCGAATAAATGATGCGCCCCTGTTCCACGGCCGATACAATGCTGACGTAGTTGTCGTCAGTTAGCACCATGTCTGCTGTATCCTTGGCCACATCGGTTCCTGTAATGCCCATCGAAACCCCGATATCCGCCTGTTTGATGGCAGGCGCATCATTCACCCCGTCTCCTGTCATTGCCACAACATCACCGTTTGCCTGAAGTGCGTTTACAATCCGCAGCTTGTGCTCAGGGGAAACACGCGCGTATACATCCGTCTTTTTCACCTCTTCGCGTAATTCTTCGTCGCTCAACTGTTCCAACTGAGCGCCTGTGAGCACATTATGCCCCGCCCTCATCAATCCAATACTCTCTGCAATGGCACGAGCAGTATTGGGGTAGTCACCAGTGATCATGATCGTACGAATGCCGGCGTTGGTTGCTGTTTGAAGAGCAGGTTTTACCTCGGGTCGAGCAGGGTCGATCATGCCGATCAGACCTACAAAGACAAGGTCTTTTTCCAATTCGCTGCGTTCTAATGAATCTGGTTCCTGTTCCACAAGGCGGTATGCTACCCCCAAAACCCGCAGTGCATCACGGGTCATATCATCATTGGCGGCCAGAATTCGATTGCGAATTTCTTCATTGAGCAACTGAGGTTCATGGTCATGCAGGGGCTGATAACTTGTACACAGGTTCATTACCAGATCAGGAGCTCCCTTTACAGCAATCACATGCCAGTTTTTATGGTCGGTATCGATAAATGGAGAAATATCCTCAACGCGCGGATCCTGCACGGCATGAATGGTGACCATGCGTTTGAATTCGGAATCAAATGGAATCTCATTTTTTCGCGGATAAGACCGATTCAATTGCGAGGTTACTGCACCAGCCTTGATCGCGGCCACAAGGAGAGATCCCTCGGTAGGATCTCCTACCATACGGTATTCGATAGAGTTATCTTCACGAACCGTCTCTTCGATCAAAGCATCATTATTTAGCGCGCCAACCCAGAGAGCCGTTCGTACCGCAGGATAGTCATTGAGGTCGACCTCCTGGTTATCAATGGAAAATTTTCCAACGGGGGTATAGCCTTGCCCTGAAATATGGAGTAATTTTCCATCCACCCAGATCTGGGTAACGGTCATTTCATTTTGCGTGAGGGTACCAGTTTTATCAGAACAAATAACGGTGGCTGACCCAAGAGTCTCAACAGACGACAGACGGCGAATGAGAGCATGGCGCTTGATCATCTCACGCATTCCCAGTGCCAGGCTGACGGTAACAATTGCCGGTAAGCCTTCAGGTACTGCGGCAATCGCCAGGCTGACCGCGATCATGAACAACTCTAGCGGCACACCACCTTCCAAAAGGCCCACACCGAATACGATAGCGCAGACAATCAGACACGCCCATCCCAGAGTTTTACCGAGCTGGTCAAGTTTCTTCTGCAATGGGGTCTCTTCAGCGGCCACAGCCTGCAGCATGGTAGCGATCAAACCCAACTGGGTATGCATACCGGTGCTGGTGACCACTCCCTTGCCGCGGCCGTATGAAACAACAGTACCCATGAACGCTGAGTTTTTCCGATCTCCCAATGATGAGTCAGCCGTGAGGGTTAGTGTGGCATTCTTTTGCACTGGCACAGATTCACCAGTTAAAGCAGCTTCTTCCACGCGTAAATTGACCGCTTCTAAAAGGCGCAGATCTGCCGGAATAAAATAACCCGCTTCGAGGAAAACAATATCGCCGGGAACCAGTTGAGGAGCCGGGATGGTAAGACGTTTTCCGTTGCGCAGCACATGACTCTCGGGTGCTGACATCTTTTTTAGTGCTTCCAGTGCTTCTTGTGCTTTGGATTCCTGGATCACTCCTAAAACTGCATTGAGAATAACAATAGCGATGATCGCTGATGCATCTACATACTCACCCAATATGGCAGAGATCACCGATGCCACGATCAGGAGAATAATTACAAAACTCTTCAACTGATCAAACACCAGTTGAAGAAATGATGGTCGGGGCTTTTCTTCCAGTTGATTGGGGCCGTATTGAGCAAGACGCCTTTCAGCTTCTTCTGTCGAGAGTCCCTGCTGAGCAGGGGTTTCCAGACGTTCGAGAACCTCTTCAGCGCTCAATGCGTGCCAGGTGACCGAAAGATCATGATTTTTGGATGGTGAAGGGTCATCTGTGTTGTTTTTCATTAATCAATCTCCGATATCAAAGATAGGGGGGATTGGGTCAGGGAGTAATTCTTGTCCCTGGTTTGATCACCCCCGACTTGGGAATTACAACAATCCCATCTCGCACCACCCAACCATCTCCATCAAGATTTGTTCCTTTAGGGAAAGGTTGGATGACTACACCTTTATTAATACGGGCGTTCTTGTCAATAATCGCTCCCCTGATCTCACACCCCTCACCAATCTCAAGCGCTCCACAAACCGCTTCGAGAGAGCCAGGTTTTTCGTAGTAATCATTGCCCATCAGCACGCTATCAGCGATGATTGTGTTACAGCGGATCTGGCTGCGTAAACCAATCACTGAATGTGTAATAGTGGCTTTCTCAATACAGCAGCCTTCAGCCAGTAATACATCTTTTAAAATACTGTCTTCTATCGTTGATCCGGGTAAAAAGCGTGGGTGGGTGTAGATGGGAAATTTCTGATCAAAGAAATTAAACGGCGGATTCTTCTCGGTGAGCATCAAGTTTGTTTCATAGAAAGACCTTATGGTACCTATATCTTCCCAGAATCCATCGAAATCATACCCAAAAACGGTATGCGTTTTTATAGAATTGGGAATAACATGAGCGCCAAAATCATCGAGCGATGGATTGCTTAATAGTTCAGTTAAGACATCAACATTGAATAGATAAATTCCCATTGATCCGAGGTATGGTTTTAGAGGATCCTCGCGGCTGACAACCTGTTTCAGCACCAGCGGATCAGTGGGTTTTTCGACAAAATCAATGATCCGGCCGTCGGGATTTCGCTTAAGAATCCCAAAACGTCCAGCGTCTGAGGCCGCTACAGGCTGAACGGCAACCGTAATATCCGCTTTGTTTTGCATATGGAAATCTGCCATTTTGGCAAAGTCCATACGATAAAGATGATCGCCCGCCAGGATCAAAACATATTTCATACGTGTAGAACGAATTTCAAGCAGCTGTTTACGCACAGCATCCGCAGTCCCCTGGTACCAATTTGTATTCTCCACAGTCTGTTCAGCAGCCCAGATTTGAACCCAGCCAACATGAAACGCATCAAAGTTGTAGGTACGGGAAATGTGCCGGTGAAGCGAGACAGAGTTAAATTGAGTTAAAACAGCAATACGATAGATCCCGGAATTAATGCAATTACTGATTGGAATATCGATCAGGCGGTACTTGCCCGCCATTGGTACCGCAGGTTTTGATCTCTCTTGTGTAAGGGGATACAGACGCGTTCCACGACCACCCCCCAGGATCACACCAAGAATGTCATCCATCGAACCCATACAAACACCTCCCTTCAAGTATTTGCAGAGCGCTTGTTCTCAAATATCCATTGTAACAAGCATACTTGGAAAAAATGAGGGCGTCAATGAACCTGATGGAATTCATCAGGTTTTCGGAAGATTCAAAATCACTGGCAGTTATCTTTTTCCTTTCTACAAACAATCAATACAACGACGGGAACTGCCGCTGCCTGCCGCGAAAGATGAAGGTTAAAACGATGCCAGCAGCGAAACCGCCAATATGCGCCATGTAAGCCACGCCACTGGTGGCTCCTGCTGTTCCCACGCTGCTGAGGAGCTGAAGTAAGATCCATCCACCGATCACGATTAATGCAGGCATGTAAACGATCCAGCGAACCAGCAGTACACGCACGCGGCGTTGCGGATAGAGAACGAGATAAGCTCCAAGCACGCCGGCAATGGCACCCGACGCACCCAGATTGGGAACATCAGAATAGGGATCAACTGCCATTTGAGAAAATATGGCGGCGATACCGCATAAGAAATAGAATATTAGGAACTTAAAATGCCCGAAACGGTCTTCCACGTTATCGCCAAAAATGATGAGATAGAGCATGTTGCCGCCCAGGTGCAGCCATCCACCGTGCATGAACATAGAAGTAAAAACGGTGATGAAATCGCCTGCAGGATCTGAAAGGAAGCGCAGGGGAATGAATGACCAGGAAATAATGAAATCTTCACCTGCGGTCAATTCAAGCAGGAAGACCAGAACATTGATGATCACGAAGATCCATGTCCATACTGGAACAAGCCTGCGCTGGGTATTATCATCGCCTATCGGAATCATTCAGGCTCCTCGGCACTCGATATTGCAGATTAGTATAGATGGTTTTGGGTCACGATGCAATAGGATACAAAAATTGAGATTAATTTACAGTCATTGCAGAACTTACGCCCTTAACAGGTCGAAGCAATCTCCACTATGCCTTCCATGGGATTGCCTTGCAACGCTTGCATCGAATATATGAAAAAAAAAGCGTCACCCGGCATGTGGGTGACGCTTAATAAATCAACAAAGAGAACCCATCTGCTTTATGCCAGTTTTTCGAGTTCGTCCACCATTCCAGAAAGAACATCGAACCCGCCCTGCCAGAATTCAGCCTTGCGTACATCGAACCCGGCATCGGCGAGGATCTTCATTGGGGCTTCTGATCCACCCGTTGAAAGGATCTTAATATATTTAGGTTTGAATGAGTCGCCTTCCGCTTTGTATTGCCGGTAGAGTGAGAGCACCAGCAGCTGCCCAAAGGCATAGGCATACACATAGAACGGCACCTGGTAGATGTGTGGAATAGAAACCCATTCGTATTTAAATTCATCTGAGACTTCCACTGCGTCACCGAACTGTTTCTTAAGGTTCTTGAAGTATGCTTCTGAAAGTTCGTCCACCGAAGCACCGTCAGCGATCAACTGATGCGCCTGCTTCTCGAACAGTGCAAAGAAAGCCTGGCGTTGGATGGTGGCATACGCATCGTCTACCTGACGGAAGAGCAGGTCGCGGCGTACCGCATCATCGGTTTCTTCAGAAAGTAACTGGTCCACCAGCATCATTTCACCAAACGTAGATGCGGTTTCTGCCAGGGGCAGGTTGGCATGCTGGGTGAACAACGTGTGCTTCTCAGCCAGCATAGAGTGAATTGAATGACCGAGTTCATGTGCCATGGTTGCCACATCATCAGCCTTACCCTGGTAATTGAGCATCACCCAGGGGGTGAGATCAGGTGATACGGTGGCACAGAAAGCTCCTGTGCGCTTGCCCTTACGTACCTCGGCATCGAGGTGATCCTCTACGAATACGCGTTCAGCCAGTTTGGCAAAGCGCGGATCAAATTGCTTGAAGGACTGCAGCACCTTTTGAGCTGCTTTTTCGTAAGGATAAGGTTTTTCAGCTTTTGCAACAGGAGCATAAATGTCATAGCGGCGCAGCTTTTTCATCCCAAGCATACGAGCTTTGAGCTTGAAAAAGCGTTTGAATACAGCTGTGTTTTTCTCGCAAACTTTGAGCAGGGTCTCGATTACCTCATCTGGCAGGTCGTTAGCCAGATTGCGGGCCGAAATGGGAGTTTTGTAATGGCGCAGATTGATTTCTTCATTGCGCCAGTCTCTAACAATCGTCTGGTACATTTGCCCAAGAATAGGAGCGTCGTTGCCAAAAACCCGATACAACTCCTGATAAGCGCGCGCACGCAAATCTGGATCACTACTGCGCACTAGGCTCATCAGTTCTCCACGCGTCATTTCCTTCACTTCACCGTCAACTTCCACTTTGTATGTGTAGCGGTTGGTGATCGAATCATACAGGGTAACCAGAGCGCTGACTCCGGTAACATTCTTGGTATTAATAATCTTCTCTTCAGGTTCAGAGAGGGTATGCGGTTTAAAATGGCGCATTTCCTCGAGCCAGTAACGGTAATCGCCAGCCTGTTCCATCAATGGTTTTGCGACCTCATCCGCCAGATCTTTCCACCACAAACTGAAGAATAAGGTGCGATTGTTGATCTCTGAGTTCAGCTGTTCTGTGCGGGCCACCAGCCCAAGCGCTGCCTGGTTTTGTGTGTCTTCGCTAAACCACAGCTCCGCATAACTTCCCAGGCGCATGGCGATGCGGTAGATACTCTCTAAAGACTTCACCGCTGACATGAACTCTTTCGGGCTGATTTTGTCAGTGAGCAATGGGCGCATTTTTTCAAAAGCAGCTGTTTCTGTTTCCAGTTTTTCAAAAGCGGCTTTCATTTCAGGTGAATCTGCAGCCGGAAACAAATCCGCCAGGCTCCATCGTTTTTGGGTATATGTTTTTGTCATCGATTCCTCTCGTGTTCGTTGAGATTTCCGTTCTCTTACATTGCAGTGGTGCGTGTATCAAAGATTATACCTTTTTTCAATTTTCAGAATTAAGCATCAATATTGTTCTCAAATTACTAAGGCTGCGAATTTTTTCCGCAGCCTTTACCGAAATAGTGAGGAAAATTCACTTAATGATGATGCCCGGCTTCTTCAGCAGCATCAGCTTCTGTTTTATCTTTATGAATGGTACCGTCTGGGTGATTGGGGGGTGTATATATGGTATATAACTTCACGGGCTCGGTCTTTGAAGCGTTGATCACATTGTGCCAGGTACCAGCAGGGATGATCGCTGCTTCGCCAACACCAATGGTGTGTGTTTCAGTATCATTCAGAATAAAAGTCGCCTGGCCTTCTTCAATCCTGAAGAACTGATCGACATTGTCATGGATTTCTTTGCCGATCTCTTCCCCACCCTGCAAGCACATCACCACCAATTGCATGTGTTTGCCTGTATAAAGCACTTTTCGAAAATAGCCGTTATCTTCAGTTTCTTTTTCAATCGGTCCAAAATATCCAGTCATAAAACCCTCTCCTTATTGAAATTATTTAGTTCCTATTCCATTACTCTATAATAAACCGTTGACCATCAATTATTCATTTACATTGTATGAGCAGTTGATAAGAAAACTCAATAATTTGCCTGAATGAAGTCATTTCAATTCACGAAATAATTCCAGCATTTGTGCCTGGATACCGGGCGCGCAAGCCAGCACTGAGTATGGTGGTTTAAAGTAATCACGGCTTCCTGTCAATGAAGTTACCTTACCTCCGGCTTCCTCAACAATCAGCATTGCAGCAGCGATATCCCACGCATTCATATTCTGAAACCAGTAGGCGTCGAGTTTACCACACGCCACATAGCAGGTTTCCAGCGCAGCGCACCCCATGCGGCGCACACCCTGGGTGGAACGATTGAGAAAGTTGAACACGTGTAAATTGCGTTCGTAGAGGTTCGAGTCGCGGCGAGTAAAAGCTGTGGCATGCAAACTTTTCTCAAGTTCGGTTACTGTGGATGGGTGGATGGGCTTGCTATTGAGGTAAGCCCCCTTTCCGCGTTCAGCAAAATAACATTCATCGCTGCTGGGGTCATAAACCACACCTAACTGAATTTTTCCAGCATGCTGCCAGGCGATGGAAATCACATAAATGGGAATCCGATGGGCATAATTGATCGTACCATCCAGTGGATCGATGTACCAGCAGTCACCACTGCCGCCATTAAGAGAACCTGACTCTTCGGTAAGGATCGAATGAGATGGAAACCACCTGCGGATCTCTCCAACCAGGTATTCTTCGCATTGATGGTCAACTTCAGTGACCAGGTCAGTAGAACCCTTATATCCAAGGTCGTGAGCACTATGAAAACGTTGCCTGGCAATTGCCCCGGCAAATTTTGCCCATTCGATCACCTGGGCCAATTCTGGCTTAGTTATTTCTGTCATTAACGATCTCCGTTGATTTCAGCAATGAGTTGTATAAAGAAATCATCCAGAAAACGACTGCGTGCGCGGGCCAGCTCGCGGGCTGAAGGGGTGAACAGTTTTTTCTCAATCTTGCGCAGCTTGAACAGGTACTCGTGATATGCGCTATGTAATTCTCCTGGTAGTTCTTGACCAGTCTCGAGGAACTGCCTTGAAGGTTCAGCATAGAACGGCGTGCCCGCCAGGGCGGCATAGACCACCACACGCACCGCACCGATAGCACCAAGTACGTCTAATTTATCGGCATCAAATAGACACTTGGCTTCGATGGTCTGCGGCGGCTCGCGGTCATCACGGTAGCGGTGGGCGCGGATGCAGTGCTGCACTGCCTTAATCCTCTCTACTGGCCAGCCTTCTGTGATTAATACGCTTTCAGCGAATTCTGCTGAACGCAGGTGGTGCTCTTTACGCACATCGCTGCCCGGGGTGGTGCCATCGGCGTCATGCAGCAGGGCGGCAGCGCGCACGATCTCCAGGTCCGCCCCCTCCGCCCGGGCGAGGCGCTCCGCCATGCGGTAAACGCGTTCTATGTGTGAAAAGTCGTGTACCGCGTCGGTATTGATATACCACTCTCTTGCTTGCTCAAGTGTAAGCATCGTTTTTTCTGATCATCGAAAAGAGTAAAAAGAAAGACTTAAATTTACAAAAGTCCCGAAAAAACTTTTTTATAAATCTTTCATTCCTTGTTTTGTTTTACTCTTTTACAACTGATCCTTTCTTTATAACAGTTTCCACCAGATTGCCGCCGAAGCGGTAACCCAGGTGGCGGTAATCGCTCACCGAAAGGATCAGCAGGTCGGCCTGCTTACCCTCCTCCAGCGATCCTAAAGAATCTTCTTTGCGTATAGCCTTAGCAGCGTTTACCGTTGCCGCAGCCACAGCCTGCGCCGGGGTCAATTTAAGATAACGGCAGGCCAAAGCAATGACAAACTGCATGTTTTCACACCACGCCGTGCCCGGGTTAATGTCAGTAGCCACCGCCAGGTAGCCATCAGCAGCAATGATCTCTCTGGCTGGCGTGTATTCCGGCTGAGCCAGCCCAAAAGGCGTGCATGGCAGCGAGACGGCAACCGTTTGCGAGCCGCCAAGTTTGAGAATTTCCTCACGAGAGGTTCTCACCACGTGATCAATCGAAACCGCACCCATTTCGACCGCCAGCGCCGCCCCGCCCAGATTTTCAAATTCATCCACATGAACCTTGAGTGGAAATCCCAATCGTTTGGCGGCGGCCATGATTGAGCGTGTTTGCTCCAGTGAAAAAGCGCCCTTTTCACAGAACACATCTATAAAAGGCAGCGGCTGGTTAAGTCCACGGTTGTGCCAGAATTCAACCGCAGCGGGCAGCATAATGTCGCAGATCAAGCGGGTATATTCATCTTCGCGTTCTGCATATTCCGGAGGAATGGCGTGTGCCGGTAAAAAAGTAGGAACGAGTTCGAGCGGCCCTTCAGCGTCGAGTCGCAGCAGCACACCGAGTTGTGTGAGTTCCGATTGAAGTTCCAGCCCGTAACCAGTTTTTGCTTCAGCCGTGGTGGTTCCATAGCGGAACATTTTGCGGGCGCGCGCACGTGTTTGAGCCAGTAACTCTTCAACCGTTGCCTGACGAGTGGCGCGCATGGTGGAGGCGATGCCCCCGCCGGCTGCCATGATCTCCATATAGGTTTTACCCTGCAGGCGCATCTCGAATTCTGCAGCTCTGTCTCCTGCCCAAACCAAATGGGTATGCGGGTCAATCAAGCCGGGCATCACCACTTTCCCACAGGCATCCAGCCGCTCTTCGTTTGGAAAGCGCATCAATAAATCTTCGGTTCGCCCCACTGCGGCAATCTTCTCACCGCAGATCATCACAGCCCCATTCTCAATGATTCCGAGACGACCCAGATCCTTCCCCCGTTGTGCTCCGCCTGCCAGGGTCAGTAATTGAGATGCTGAATGAACGAGCATGACAAACCCAACCTTTCTTTATCAGTTTTAGTATACCGTTATTGGGTAGTATTTTGTGCCAGTGGAACTGGCGTCTTTTCTGTTTTAACACGCATCAGTGCCAAGAATGCCAACAGGATAAATGTAACAGCCGAAAGCGAGTTAAGCCAGAAGCCCACCTGAAAAACAAACGGTGCAACAAGGTTTCCAATCATCCTGCCCAGTGACAGACAGGCCACATTTGCCCCCAGCATCGTTCCCCTGGCTTCAGGCACCAGGTCTGTGATTAGCGGCAAGGTGGAAACAAAAGTGAATTCGTAAGAAAGATAGAAAATGAACAATCCCGCAAGGGCACCAAACTCGGTACCGCCAATGAATGGCAGGGCGGCCGATATAGTAAACATCATCGCCATGCCGATGATGATGGTACGTTTGCGTCCGAATTTATCTGAAACGATCCCCCCCAGCGATTCACCGCTGATCTCTGAAATGCCAATCACAGCTGAGGCAGCCCCCAGCGCCGCCAGCTTTAGCCCAAACGAGTCTTCCAGCCATACCCCGAAAACCAGATTGATCACCTCATTGGCAGAAATCAGCATTAAGCTCATCAATAATCCATAACGCGCAGCTGGCAGTTTGAGCAAATTTCCAAGCGCTTTTAAAACATTTTGATCAGAAGCCTGTGGTGGTTTACGATTCGGGATAAAAACCAGGATCAACAAAAATGCCAGGGTACCTAGGGCAGCTGTGAAGGGGAAAGGCGCCTGCCAGCCATAGCGATCGATGATCCATCCTAAGACCGGCATTCCAAGAATAAAACTCGTTCCCCAGCCGATTTCCACAAATCCAAGAGCTGTCCCGCGGCGCTCAAACCGTACATGATCACCGATATACGCCTGGGTAGAAGAAAGATAGACAAACATCCCTAAAAAGGTCAGACTGATGGAAATAGAAAAAGCGAAAAAACTCGGCCAAATGGCGACAACACCAGAACCCACAATAAAGATCGCCATACCCATGAGCATTCCAGTTTTTCGAGAACGCCGATCGGCAATAGGAGTGAGAAAGAGGCTTAACGCCCCGCTGATCGACCGCCCGGTCATGGCCAGCCCTATGGCGGTGAGATCTACCCCTAACCCAGAAGCAAATGTATTGAGAAATGGATAGACCATGCGCGTATTAACATTAATAAAAAAGCGCACCAGCGCAAAAAGGATGACCTGAAAGCGTATCGGAAGCCTATCGCGCGGCGTTGGATTCAGTTGATCTATTTGGCTGTACATTCTTTTTCCTTGGGAAGACGGATAAAAAATAATGCCGCGACGGCCAATAAGTATAAAACCATGCAGACCATAACATTGGCCATGAAACCCTTCGTGTATAAATGTGGTGCGATAAGGTCGCCAATTGCCCTGCCAAGGCTGAGCGCAGCAATATACAGTGACATCGTCGTTGCTCTCGTCGTTGGTGCCACTTCTGTCATTAACGGAAGAGAGCTGACAATGCCAACCTCAAAGGTAATATAGAAAAAGAACAACCAGATGAAAGCACCCATCAGTGATTTTTCAAACAAGGGAAGAGTAAGCATCCACGCAGCACTGAAGAGCAGGCTGGCACCAATTGTCCTTTCCTTGCCTAGCCGGTCTGCCAGGAATGCCGCGACGCCTTCTCCTGAAAGTTCAGATAATCCGATCACAGACGATGCCACGCCCAGTGCAGCCACCTGAAGACCGAAAGAATCCTGCATCCAAACCCCAAAGACGACGTTGATGATCTCATTCCCTGTAATAAACAAGGCTCCCATGAGAATACCGAATATTGCTGGTGTGAATGAAAGGACTTTCTTAATGTCGCTCAAGATCATCAAAGGTTCAGGCTCAACTGGTCGGTCAGGAGGAATCAATTTCCAGAGCAACGCGGTTAGCAATACCCCCAAAATGGACAAAACAGCGTAAGGACCTGACCAGGTGGTTTTTTCAATGATCAATCCCGCTAGAGGTACAAAAAGGATAAATGAAAGCGCCCATGAAAGTTCAGAAAGCGCCAGGTAAAAACCGCGTTTTTGATAGGGTGTGTGATCGCCTACATAAGCCTGCATCGCCGGAAGAAAGATATTATTCCCGAGGTTGCCCAGCATAATTGCCATGAAAAATGTGAGATAGCATGGAAATATCCATGCGGCCATCGATCCGGCCAGGAAGATAAACATACCGATCAGCATACCGATCTTTCTTCCACGGCGGTCTGCAATTGGAGCAATAAAAGGCCCCACAGCGCTGGTTGCCATGGAGGCTGCGATCGCCAGCGAAACTTGAGTGATCCCAACCACGAGGCCGGCTGCAAACACTGCCAGAAATGGATAGACCATGCGAGAAGAGGTGTTAATCACCAGGCGCGATATAGCAAAGAGGCTGACTCGTAAATTTAAGGTCTTCGTCGAGATCACAGGTTAATTATCACCAAAAATAAAAATCCCTCCCGAAAATTGCGGGAGGGAAATCCATCAGACTTCTTTCAATCAATCGTACGCTGTGGACGCTCCGGCAAACTGTGAAAATTCACGGTACTGGCGCTGTAAGATCCCACTCGTCCGATTTTAATCAGCCAGTCAAGTTCTTCGTTTAGTACATGATGGCTGATATCCTTCTCGGCAACAGGGATGAATTCACCGGAACGCACATCCTGAAACAACCCATCGCCCCAATCGATTGCAATCGTTCCATCTTTTAAAACGATGACCCAATGACGGTCTACGGGGGTGCCAACTGGCATTATGACTTCTTCCTTTCTACCAGGTTACCCAGATAAAATAATCGGTCAATAATCAGTTTACCCATTATCGCACATATTTATCGAAGGTGGTATTGCGAAGTTTATCTACAAGAATCTTTTGAGTTTCAGCCCAGATATCATGGAGGGGACAATCGGAATAATTATCACAACTGGCAGGTGAAATCGTACAATCATTTAATGCGATCGGTCCATCGATGGCTTCAACAACGTCGAGAAGAGAAATCTTATCCGCGGGCTTTGAAAGGATGACTCCTCCCCTTGCTCCGCGTGAAGTATGAATTAGCCCGGCGATTGAAAGCTGCGATACAATCTTGGCTAAAAACGAAGGCGGAATCTTCTGCGTCTCAGCGATCTGTTTGGTTGATGCCCGCTGGTTGGGTTCCTGTCGGGCAAGGAATACCATCGCCCTTAGGGCATAATCGGCTTGCCTGGTAATCTGCATAAAATTATTCCTCTTTGGCAATTTTGGTCAAAATAGTCTACTTCCACAGTATATTTTACTACTCTCAACGCGCTGTGATATAGTGACAATCATAATCCAATTGTCGTGACCATCACCAATTTGGGGTTCCATTGCATTTGAAAGGGTATAATTTTGTTATGAATCAATTTAAATTCCATCACTCTATTGAAGTCCGCTACGCTGACCTTGACCCCCAGTGGCACGTAAACAACGCACGTTTCCTTTCATTTGTCGAACACGCCCGCTTCCATTACCTGATCAAGCTGGGCCTTTTTGATGGAAGATCTTTTAATGATCTTCCCCTGATCGTTGGCGATATGCACTGCCGATACTTCACGCCAATCGAGCCAGGTGATATCGTTGAAGTGTGGCTGGGTGTCACAGAAATTGGAAACAAGAGCCTGGTGATCAGCAGCGAGTTGACCAGTCCAGATGGCAGCATCCTGTACGCGAAATGTGAATCCATCATGGTTGGATATGACTACAAAAATAAAAAATCTGCTCCAATCAGCGATGAAATGCGAAAACGAATCTCTGAATACGAAGGTAAAGACTTCACCAAAAAATAAGGTGCGCGATGACACTTCCATCAATCGATGAAAACCTGCTGATTAAATTCCTTTGCGACCTGTTAAGAACTCCCAGCCCAACGGGCTATGCTGAAGAGGCAATTTTGTTCACCGAGCGTGCTTTCCGTGCCATTCCTGGAGTAAAAACTTGCCGCACCCGCAAAGGGGGCCTGGTGGTCACGATGGAGGGAGAGAAAAACGACGCTCCGCGCGCATTAGCAGCTCATGTCGATACGCTGGGAGCCATGGTGAAGACAATTAAACCGAATGGTCGTCTGACCATGTCGATGATCGGCGGATATGCCTGGAATACCATCGAGGGCGAGGGCTGCACCGTTTTCACCCGTGAAGGCAAACGAATCCGCGGTTCCATCCTCATCAACACCGCATCTTCCCACGTATACGGCGCAAAGACAGCTGAATCCAAACGCGATCAAGATACAATGGAGATCCGCCTGGATGAAAAAGTAAAGACCGCTGATGAAACGAAAGCCCTGGGCATCGAAATCGGCGATTTTATCAGTTTTGATCCGCGCATAGAAATCACCAACGGCTTTGTGCGTTCTCGCCATCTGGATGACAAGGCGGGGGTGGCTTGCCTTCTGGAGGCGGCACGTGCGATGCACTCTGCCGGGTTAAAACCCGCCCAAACCACCTATCTCTTCATCAGTAACTACGAAGAGGTCGGACATGGCGCTTCAGCGGGCATCCCACAGGATGCAGCCGAACTGGTGGTAGTCGACATGGCTGCAGTAGGCGATGGTCAAACTTCGGATGAATACCATGCGACAATTTGCGTTAAAGATTCCAGCGGTCCCTACCATCACGGATTGAGCAGCCATTTACGGCGCCTGGCTGATGCCAACAATATTCCGTACAGGGTAGATATCTACCCCTACTATGGTTCTGACGGCAGTGCTTACTGGCGTGCGGGCGGCGATGTGGCCGTGGCTCTGATTGGTCCGGGCGTGGACGCTTCGCACAACTATGAACGTACTCACACTGAAGCACTGGCTTCCACAACAAACTGGGTACTGGCATATCTATTGAGTTAGTTTTTTTCTTATTCGATATTAATATTTATGCGCTACACTTTTGGGTGCAGCAAAATTCCGACATTTAACTGGTACAATCATGTCGGATGGATATAAATATACCAATATTCCGGTTTTATATACCGGCCGTTTCTCTACCAACTTACTGGTGAACAGCGGATTTTTCAGGAGGATTATCCTTTGGCTGGCATGGAACGTTTTACACAACGAGCGCGGCACGTGCTTTCTCTGGCACACCAAGAAGCTGAACGCATGCGCCATACATCAATTAATACAGAACATATATTGCTGGGCTTGATCGAAGAAGACAGCGGTATCGCAGGACACGCTTTACGCGAGCTTGGGCTGGAAACCAGCCGGGTTCAAGAAATGGTCGAACGCCTGGCTCCAATGGGAGTAACTGAAACACCGGCTCTGGAGCTTTCTTACGGCGCCCAGCAGGTGCTGGAATTTTCAATTGAAGAAGCCCGGCAGCTCGGACACCAGTTCATCGGTACTGAACACCTGTTGCTGGCTCTTACCCGTTCCACAGAAGGCCTTGCACTGGACGTACTCAAGAAACTTGGTGTCACACCTGAACAGGTACGCCGCCAGACCCGGCGCGTGATGGATGAGAGCACCAATACTCCGGCAAGCGCTGGAGCGGCCCCCCTGGCACGCCGCGAGGAAAAAAAGGAAGCAAAGACCCCGCTGGTAGATCAACTGGCGGTTGACCTCACCACCCTTGCGGAAGAAGGAAAACTTGACCCGGTTATTGGTAGACAAAAGGAGATCGAACGCGTCATTCAGATCCTCGCCCGGCGCAACAAAAACAATCCCGCTCTCATCGGTGAACCCGGTGTAGGTAAAACTGCCATAGTAGAGGGTCTGGCTCAGCGCATTATTGATGGCGATGTGCCCGCCCCCCTCATCGGTAAACGCGTCTTGCAGCTCGACGTGGGCTCACTGGTTGCTGGCACGATGTACCGCGGGCAGTTTGAAGAGCGTCTAAAACGGGTGATCGACGAACTCAAGGCATCCAAGTCTATCCTCTTCATCGACGAACTGCATATGCTCGTAGGTGCCGGTTCCGCCGGATCGTCTGTAGACGCGGCCAACATTCTCAAGCCCGCGCTCTCCCGTGGTGAACTGCAGGTGGTTGGCGCCACCACACTGGATGAATACCGCAAGCATATTGAGACCGACGCGGCTCTCGAACGCCGCTTTCAGCCGATCATCGTTCTCGAACCGACAGTTGATGAAACTATTCAGATTTTGAAGGGCATCCGCAAAGCCTATGAAGAGCATCATCGTCTGGTGATTTCTGATGAGGCCATTGAGGCTGCAGCGCATCTTTCTTCACGCTACGTCACCGAACGCTTCTTGCCTGACAAGGCCATCGATCTGATCGATGAAGCCTCATCACGGGTGCGTATGTATAAAAGCCCCGCAGCCCAGACCTTTAAAGAACTCATGGTCGAGTTGAAGGACGTTAAAGCCCACCGCACTGAAGCCGTTCAGAGCGGACGCAATGACGATGCTCAGGCTCTCTCAGACCGTGAGACAGAACTCAAAGCCAAGATTGAAAAATTGCGCACCGGCTGGGATCGTACCACCAGCCCGGTTGTTACAGCAGATGACATCGCTGAACTCGTTTCTATGTGGACCGGTGTACCCATCATGCAGCTGGCCACCGAAGAATCAGAGCGCCTGCTGCACATGGAAGAGGAATTATCCAAATCAATCATCGGCCAGGAAGAAGCCATCAATACCATCGCCAAGGCCGTGCGCCGCGGCCGGGCAGGGCTGAAAGATCCCCGCCGTCCGATCGGCTCGTTCATGTTCCTGGGTCCCACCGGTGTGGGCAAAACCGCCCTCACAAAAGCTCTGGCTTCGTTCCTCTTCGGCAGCGAAGACGCCCTGATTCAGATCGATATGTCAGAGTTTATGGAACGCCACAATGTCAGCCGCCTGGTAGGAGCACCTCCTGGATATGTGGGGTTTGACGAAGCCGGTCAGCTCACCGAGGCTATCCGCCGCCGCCCCTATTCGATCGTTGTCTTCGACGAGATGGAAAAAGCCCATCCCGATGCGCATAACATTCTCTTGCAGATCATGGAAGAAGGTCAACTCACCGATGCGCGTGGTCATAAGGTTGACTTCCGCAATTCCATCATCGTCATGACCTCCAATATCGGCGCTGAAGACATTCGGCGCCAGGGATCAATGGGGTTTGTTCTGAACCGTGACGAAAAAGCCACCGAAACCAAAACCTACGAAGATATGCGTAAAAAATTGCTGGATTCACTTCACAAGGTCTTCAGGCCAGAGTTTATTAACCGCCTGGATGGTGTGATCGTGTTCCGTCCGCTCAACCGCGAGCATATACGCAGCATCGTCAATGTTGAATTGGAAAAGGTCGCGGAGCGTATGCGTGAGCACAATATTTCCCTGCGCGTATCAGAAGCAGCCCAAGAATTCCTCGCCAGCGAGGGCTACAACCCCGAAATGGGCGCCCGCCCCCTGCGGCGTGTGATCCAGGATAAAGTCGAAGACCGGCTTTCTGACGCCGTTCTGGCGCACGATTTCAGCGAGGGAGATGCCGTGCTGGTCGATATCAATAAAGATAAAGAGATTGTGCTCAAGCGTGATAAGAAACGCACGGTTTTAGTAAAAGCAACCAAAACCGAAGGCGAACAACCGGAGGAACAGAAACCAGAGCAAGTGGTGGCGTAATCTTTCGATCCATCAGCCATTTGGACGGGTTCTTATAGAACCCGTCTATTTTTATAAATGCCTTTCGAAGTATTGAACCCTTCTTAAAATCTGTCTATACTGATTAAAAGTGATCAAAACCAGAAAAGGAGTGAAAATGATAACAGTAAATGACCTGTTGCGCGCAAAAGGCCACTCCGTTTATTCCATAGAGGCGGGTGCGTCCGTCCTCAAGGCACTTGAACTCATGGCTGAAAAAGATATCGGAGCATTACTGGTCATGGATAAGGGAAATGTCGCTGGTATCTTTTCAGAGCGTGATTTTGCCCGCCTGACAGCCAGGAATAAAGCGGTTGACCTCAACTCCCCTGTGGATGACTTCATGACTCATGATATTTACAGCGTTTCACTGGACGAAACGATCGATGAATGCATGGCTCTGATGACAACAAAACGCCTGCGTCATCTACCAGTTTATGAAAACAGAAAACTGGTTGGTCTGATATCCATCGGTGATGTTGTCAAGAACCTGGTGGAAGACAAAGACCTGCTCATAGAAAATATGGAAAAATACATCCTCGGCCGCGGGTATGGAGAATAGCCTGCATTATTCAATGCTGATGTGAAAAACACCATATCAACAGATGAATCATCGCGTCGAAGAAACGAAAACAATTAACTGACAAAAGACCAGATATTCCGTTGTTTTTGGATACGCCTTTTGCCGCGCATTTTCTATTTCACTCATTTTAATTTCATGGGGATGAAAATTGGAAACTCTCAATCGCTCTGGCTTGACCGCGCTGCACACCTACAATGTATACGCCAATAACCTCGTGCTCGAAACAGCTTCAAAGATGTCTGAAGATGAACTCTCACAGACATCCAGTCCCAGCCATGGTTCGGTCATCAACCTTTTACGGCATATTTTTGGCTGTGAATACTACTTTCTAATCCTCTGCATGGGGTTAGAACCAGAAGATCCCGGAACCGAATTGCCCCCTCTCTCCACACTGCGAGAGTATTTTTCCGCTCTGGCCGAAAGGCGTGCCGGGTATCTCAAGGCTGTGAACGAGTATGAATTAACAGCAGAGATCACCGTGCAAATTGGACCGGGAGAATTCACACTCCCCCGCTGGCAGCTCCTGGCTCAATCGCTGATCCACTCCATTCATCACCGCGGTGAACTCTCGATTGTAATGACTGGGCTCGGTTACCCCTTACCAACACTCGACCCCATCCTGAAGTATGTAAATGATAGCGGACAGGTTTGGCCTTAAGATTAAGATTTTCTGAAGATAAGCACCGGTTCTGAACCTCGAAAAAAATTTTATGGTATATTTTAAATTCAGTTAGTCATTCCTCCGTGCCGCTGCGGAGAGCCCCTTATCTTCTGGAGTATGACTCATGTATTTTGCCATTGAAGGCGTCATAGGTGTTGGCAAGACCACCCTCGCCCGCCTGCTACAATCACAATTCGAAGCAGAGCTGGTGCTCGAGGTCTTTGAAGAAAATCCCTTCCTGAGCAATTTCTATTCCGATCGGGCGCGTTATGCCTTCCAGACCCAGATCTTTTTTCTGCTCAGCCGTTATCACCAGCAGCGCCGCAACATCAGCGACCGCCTTGGATTGGTCAAAGCGATCATCAGCGACTACACTTTTGAAAAAGATTCTCTTTTCGCCCGTATCAACCTGACCGGTGACGAACTGGATATGTACTACAAGGTACAGGAAGCGCTGGCCGAGAAAATCGCTCCTCCTGACCTCGTGGTATACCTGCGTGCCAACACCGACACGCTGATGAAGCGTATCGCCATGCGCGACCGCCCATACGAGCGCCAGATGGATCGCGATTATATCGATCTACTCAACCGGACTTATGATGATTATTATATTTACTCACCGCATAACACCCCGGTTTTATCTATCGAGACCGACGGCCTTGACTTCGTCAACCGGCCACAGGATCTCGATCTCATCAATAACCGCATCCGTGAGGAACTGAGAATGGCTCCTTACCAGCCGAAATTACCCATCTCGTAAGGCGAGGAAAGCATGCGCATCACGCGAGACATCTTGCTTAATCAGGCACGTGAGAACGCCGCAAAATTGGCAGCAAAAGACCGCGGTCTGATCTGTATTTATATCGCCGGGTCCCTGCTGCAGGAAGATCCCTTAATTGGGGGAATCACTGACATTGATCTCATTTGCGTCCACGACCGCCCGGTGAACGTACGCCGCGAGGTGCTCCGCCTGAGCGCAGATGTCAGCCTTGATCTGGCACATTACGAACAGGAAGAATACGAACCCGCCCGAAAGCTGCGCACCAGTGCCTGGATCGGCGGAGAGATGGAAAACGTTCCCATCGTGCTGCATGATTCGCTGCACTGGTACGACTTCACCCGCGCCAGCGCCACCGCACAGTTCTGGAGACCCGAAAATATCGCCGCCCGCGCGCGCAGTTTTCTTGTTCCGGCACGCCAGGCCTGGTCTGAACTGCGTGACGAAACGATTCCACAAGGGCTCAAGCGCACCACCGCTTACCTCGGCGCGCTCCGCAACGTCGCCAACAGCGTGGCTGTGCTGAGCGGCGCTCCACTGACCGTGCGCCGCTTTCTGGTTGATCTGCCGTTGAGAGCGCTTAAAGCCAGTCTTCCTGATTTTGCCGGTGATTTCGTGCAGCTCTTCACCAGCAGCGCGATCACAGACGAGATGTTTGATCAATGGATTCAAGGTTACCCTGCGATTTTTGAAGAATTGAAAGCAGCGGGCACCGCACCTGTCAGCCTGCAGTTCTTCCGCCTCGGTTATTATGAAAAGGCAATCCGCGCTCTCTACCCTGACCACCCGGCAGCGGCAATCTGGATCCTGTTAGACACATTCACATGGGCTGCATCTGCTCTGCCCAAGAGCGGTTTATCCTATAAGAACTGGCAGGCTTTATGCCGTGAGCTCGAACTGGATAGCCGCCACATGCCCGCTCGCCTTGAGGCACTCGATAACCTGCTAGACACGGTTGAAGAAACCGTCGAACGCCTTCAGAAGTAAACATTCCTCCCTGGTCATTTTCTGCACAATTTAGTCAAAATCTGTGGATAAATCCTGGTTTTCTGTGGATAAATGGGAATAAATTTACCTTCAATTCATTGATTTTTATGGAATAACTCTGTGGATAAAACCAGGTTTTATCCCAATTTATTCCCGAAATTTACAGGATTAAGGAAAATTTAAGATTTGAAATTTCCAAACCTTTTTTCCACAAACTATTCACAGTAATGAAAGACTCTGAGTGGTAATTAATACCCCCTATATACAGGGTATTATCTTAATAATACCCTCATATATATGCTAAAAATCAAGTCCTTCACTTTTTCTCCACATATCCCCAACCCCTACGGCGACTACTATATTGATATACATAAAAATTACCAGTTAATAATATTAAACTATGATTGATTTTGGTATGCGAAACATGTATATTTTAATTACATAAAAGTACCCCCATGGCTTCACAAATCCTGGCATCATTATCCAGGTGGGAGATGTGGTTGTGGACGTCATAAAGGTAAAAGCCAATTCTCGTACTGCCGCAGTAGCGGGAGCCATTGCTGGAGTCATGCGCGAACACAAGCATGCAGATATTCAAGCAATTGGTGCTGGAGCTGTGAATCAGGCCATTAAGGCACTGGTTTTGGCTAAAGGATATCTTGCTGAAGACGGGATCGAAATCATCTGTATTCCAGAGTTTGTCGACGTAGAAATTGATGGAAAAGTACGTACGGCGATCAAACTTGTTGTCGATCCCAGGTCATGACCACGCGGCTTTAAAAATTTAACAAGAGAAGGTTCAACATACTTCCTCTCTAGTTAAACGCGCTCTGCTTCTTCACGGGTAAAGATGACCTCTTCTTTACCCGTTAATTTTTCCTCGATCTTAGTAATAATCAGGTTCAGGTGACGCGGATGAGCTACGTAATCGAGGTCATCCGCCGGAACGGTCAATACCGGGCACAACGTGAAGTGGTGAATCCAGTTCTCGTAAAGTTGATTTAGTCTCTCCAGGTATTCCGGTGCGATGCTGCGTTCGTAATCACGGTTGCGCAGCTCGATGCGTTTGAGCAGCGTGGGCACCGAGGCGCGCAGGTAGATCATCAGATCGGGAGGCGGGAGGTATTCAACAAGCGTGCGGTAGAGAGAGCGATAGGTGGCGTAATCGCGTTCGCTGAGGTTACCCTGCAAAAAAAGGTTATAGGCAAAGACTTCGGCGTCTTCATAGATGCTGCGGTCCTGGATCACCGAACCTGGCGCACGCACGAGCTGCTGGTGGATACGCAGACGGTGGGTGAGAAAAAAGATCTGCGAATGAAAGCTCCAGGTGTGCATGTCCTTATAGAAATCCGCCAGGTATGGATTCTCAGTCACGGGCTCGTAAAAGGGCTGACAGGAAAGCCTCTCGCAGATCATCTCCACCAGTGTGGACTTACCGACGCCGATGTTTCCTGCAACCGCTATAAACTTTTTCATGGCATCCTCGGGGGAATAGTTTATTTCAAAAAAATTATATCATTTGTAAAAATTGATTACAAAAAGACAACCAAGTGATTGGTACTTGGTTGTCTTTTTGTTTAAAAAAAGGAGGAGATTATGCCGGAACGCAGGAACCGGTTGGACAAACTTCCGCGCAGGATCCACAATCTTGGCATTTGGCCGGATCAATTACGTACTGGCCGTCGCCTTCTGAAATTGCATTTTCGGGGCATTCGGCTTCACAGGCGCCGCAGCTGATACAGTCAGAAGTAATTTTGTAAGGCATGAGTTTTATCCTTTCCTTTTGATTGACCAATTTTTTCCGCACAGAAGGATACTACTTTGACTCAAAAAAGTCAATGACATTTGATTGTGAAATGTCACGAAATTGGATTCGAAATGTAATATTTGAAATTCACAAAAAGCACATATTTTCTTCACAACATCTTCACATCTTTCTTCTATCATGAGGTCAATCAAGCGGAGAAAAAATCCTCCGCGGAACAAATAGGAGAATAAAAATGAAAAAATTATTGGTAAGTCTTATCGTTGCAGGTGTGATCGTTGCTGCTCTTGGTACCGCTACCGTTGTGAGTGCCCAGTCTGAAACTCCTCAGCCGTATTTTGGACAGAACGGCGGCGGCAGGTATGGATACCGGGTCAACTCTGACCTTTACGAACAGGACGAAGTGCTGCATGATCTGATGATGGAAGCCTGGTCTGCCGAGTTGGGCATTTCAGTGGATGAATTGAACGCTCGCCTCGATGGCGGCGAAACCCTGTCACAGATCGCGCTTGCTGCAGGATTGTCGTTCGATGAATTCTGGGCGCTGAGCGATTCCATTCGAACTGACGCGGCTGAACAAGCCCTGGCAGACGGATCGATCACCCAGGAACAGGCTAGCCTGATCCAGCAGTCCATCCAGGTGCGTGCAGGCGGTCATGCCCGTGGGGCAGCCGGAGCTGTCAGAGGGATGGGTGGGGCGATGCGCGGAAGTGGCGCCTGCTTGAATCAGCCCTAATAATTAACAAATTATTGGAACGAACAGCCGCGGAATTCTCCGCGGCTGTTTTTAAACTTGACAACTTTCGGGCATGAATTATAATAGTGAACGCGTTCCTCGTTAGCTCAATCGGCAGAGCGGGCGGCTGTTAACCGCTAGGTTCGAGGTTCGAGTCCTCGACGAGGAGCCATAAACAAAAGAGCACCCATTAGGATGCTCTTTTGTTTTTTAAGTTTACTCTGCGGCGAGGCACCCTGGAGTGATCTTTGTGAGGAGGTAGAGCAGTATGAAAAAAAACGCCATCCTGCATACCTTCCACCCTCAGAGGTTCTATGAACCAGCCAAAATACCATATAATAAACCATGCACCACAGCTCTGAACCACGAGGATTTCACATGAGTATCGAAAATTCCACCCAAACCTCTCCCCTTCCGGCCAATACACCCGCAAAAAAGGTCAACTGGAAGCAGGTCGCGACCTTCATCGGCCTCACCTTCAGCCTCACCTGGCTGCTCGATCTGGCGCTGTATTACACCGGCGGCCTGACCAGCCCGGCGGTCACGATCGTGCTGCAGTTCCAGATGCTGCTGCCGGCCTTCTCAGCCATGCTGCTGGGGATGTTTTTCTTCAAGGACAGCCCGATTTTCATCAAAACCAACACTTCAAGGTCTCGCTGGTTCAACTGGTATTATCTATTCTTCACCCTGATCTACCTGGCTGCGGTGGTGGCGTGCTTCCTTCGCCCTGACCTGGTGATCACACTCAGTTCCTTTTTGCTCATCCCCAGCGTGGTGGGCATGATCCTGGTCATCGTGCTGCGCGTCACCGGTGGCAAAGATTCGTTTTCCGGGGTCGGCATGGGTGGCGGCAAGCCCAGACTCTGGCTGCTTTACGGTCTGGCCATTCTGCTGTTCATGGGGTTGCAGACCGCGCTGAACTGGCTGTTCAAAATGGGTCAGCCGCCAGATTTAAGCCCGCTGCTCGCCCAGGCGGCTGCCACGGGGATGACCGAAACCATGTTCATGCTTGTGGTCACCCTGCAGACGGTCATCCTGGGGCCATTTTTTGGGCTGCTGATCACGTTTGGAGAGGAATATGGCTGGCGCGGTTACCTGCAGCCCGCGCTCTACGGTCTTGGGCGCGCCCGTGGTGTGGCGCTGGTGGGCATCATCTGGGGCATCTGGCACTGGCCGGTGATATGGATGGGATACAACTACCCTGGTCGGCCTTATCTTGGCTCTCTGCTGATGGTTTTCTTTTGCATCGCGCTGGCTTACATCCTGGGTTACGCTGTGTTGAAGGCCAAAGGCGTGTGGATTGCCGCTTTTCTGCACGCGCTGGTCAATCAAGGTGCCAGCTACTTCATGGGTATGATCTACACTCCAAATGATGTCGCTTTCTCGTTCGGCATCGGCATTCCAGGGCTGATCCTGATGGGGATGGTGGTTTGGCTGATCCTGCGCGACCCGGTCTGGAAGCAAAACGAATAAGGTCGTTTGACATAAAAATCAAAAGACACCCTGGTCTTTTAGGGTGTTTTTTGATATCAGGGGGGTATAAAGGTGATGCGCTTGATGTGCTTTCGCTGATTACCACGGTAAAAAATCAAGAATTGGTTACCTCTTCGGGGTGGAATCATCCCTTCATTCTAATCTCGGGAATTGTTCGATCTGATGTCAGCATATAAACGCAACAATCAACCCCTTGTTGCTGTAAAATCTAATGAAATAGAGTTGAGAATGATCACTTTTCAATAATTAAAATCCAAATCCTGATTCCATTCTGACCACAAGGTCATCCACGAATCGGGCTGCAGCCATGCCATCGATTACGTCATGATCGACCAAAACAGTCAGATGCAGCACCATTCTTTTTTCAATCATACCTTTGCGTACCAGTGGCTGCTCGTTGAGCGACCCCAGCGCAAGGCACAGCGAATGCATACTGGTCGGAATGATCCATCCGTGCGTGTGACCCACCATGCCTGTGGTTGTGACCATTACCGTGCCCATTGCCTTCTTGACGCGGCGGGGATCGTTAAGTACAAATGCACGAAAAAAGATCAAGCGCAGCCGTTGCGGCAGACCGGAGTAGAGTTTCATCCAAAACGCACGGGAATTTCTCCCCAGCACATATCCGCTTTCGTCTATAACTGATTGCGCTTTCGCAGTCTCGATCTCCATTTGAATCTGTTCTAAGGTCTTATAGTTTGCGTTTCGGATGGTATACGGGAGTGGAACACGCGAGCCGTTCACTTCTTTCTCCACTACGAGTGAAATATCCACATCATCGAAGATAATCACCCTGTTGCGCCGCTGGCAGTTAATACCGGCTGTCTGCGGGTGGAGCGCTACGCAGTCTGAGATGATCTTAATCAACCAGGCGGTGAACGAGACCGGCCTGCCAGAGCGCCTGCTCTGCCTGACCGCAGTCCACGCATCTGTAACATCTACCTCAAGCAGCGCTGTAACATAATGCTTGCTGCGTGCGATCTTCCCCACATCAAAAGTTAACTGCCGGCTGGATGGGTACCTGATAGTGTGAAAAGGTTCACCTGACATGGTTAATGCCTCCCGGATTTCTCTCATCAGCAACGAAAAGGGACATTAAAAGCGAAGGACATTGACAATGGATTTTCAATCAACAAAAGGATTTCTATCGAGATTCTATCATGAGAATTTATTGATTCATCTTTTATTTACAAGGTAGATTCGATAAGCAGTAAATTTTCACCAATAAAAAACGCTCGCTCATGATTTTTTGCAGAAGTATGGAGAAATCCGAAAACTGGTCAATTAAGTAGTATATTGTTTTATTAAGGTCGGATTCTGTTCGCAGACCACGAATTTTTAAACATGAAAAAGCGCTTTTTGTATTCATCTTTATATGCTTTTCTATACCCTGCATTTCACGTCATATACCTTTATTCTCGCAATGTAAGTGAAATCGAAATTACTGCAATTCTTCGCCCCCTGTTAGTTTTACTTATCCTGGAGGGAGTGATTTTTGGGTTCATTCTGCTCATTCGCCGGAAGTCACATATCGCAGGGTTTCTTTCCTTTCTCGTCATGTTCAGTTTTTTCAATTATGGAATCGTTTATTCATTTTTAAGAGAGCACCCGGTACTCGGATTCAATCTCGGTCATCATATCATCCTGGGTCCATTTGTCTTGCTTCTAGTTGTGGTTTTATCCTTTCTTGTGCTTTCCGGAAAAATGAAGATTCGTAAGAATCTCAGGTTTTTCCTGAACCTGTCTATTGGGATTCTGTTTCTCTTCACGTTAGTTAACGCTGTTATCTCCGGTCTGCAATATCTCTCGACTTCAGCCTCTTCTCCATCCAACACAGCCCGTCGAGCACAGGATGCTTGGATTAAAGAGGTGCAAAGTGCAGTTGCCATCTCTGAAAACACGGTTCTGCCTGATATTTATTACATCATCCCCGATATGTTCGCCCGCAGCGATGCAATTGAACAGGAGACAGGTTACGATAATTCCGCTTTTATCGAGGAATTAAGAGCATTGGGCTTTTATGTTGCCGATTGCAGCCGCAGTAATTATGCCTCGACCCAGCTTTCGATCACCTCATCACTGAATCTCAATTACCTGGATCAAATTCAGACAGGGATCATCAACCGTTCTATGATCTCTGAACCGATGAACCATTCCTTATTAAGAACGACGCTCGAACAACTTGGTTATAAGACCATTGTTTTTGATAACGGCTTTGGATTATCGGAAATGACCGATGCAGACGAGACACTCACAAGGCCCTCTGGCTTTTTTCTCTTCGGAACCTTTACCCCATTCGAGAATCTGGTCGTTAAACACTCATTTCTGAGATTGCTCTATGATGTTAATCTTGGTAAGCTTTCAAGACTGTATGACTTGTTCTTTTTCCCTTACTGGAACCATGTGAATACTCAGAAATACATCTTCGACACTCTGCCAGATGTGGCGGGAAGGGACGAACCAAAATTTGTTTTTGTGCATATAATGATGCCTCATCCGCCGTATCTCATCCGTGAAGACGGAACAATTGAGACAGATTCGAAGTATTACCGTGAGTCGTTGGGCCAGCCAGTGAGCGAAGAACTTTATCTCGAAGGTTACCTGATGCAAACCCGGTATGTAGAAAACCGACTCACCGAGGTGGTAAGTGAAATCATTGAAAAATCCCAGGACGAGCCGATCATCATCATCCAGGGCGATCATGGAATAAGGTATGAAAACAGACTGGATATTCTCAATGCTTATTATGTTCCAGAATCCATTAAAGACCAACTCTATTCCAGTATCACACCAGTCAATACCTTCAGAATCCTGCTTAATGGCTTATTTGGTACAACCTATGAGTTATTGCCCGATGAATCCTGGTACTCAGTGTATCCGAACTGGTTTAATATGGAAATTGACCCTGAACACAATCCGTCATGTCCTGTAGAATCGACGAACTGAGACCTGTTTTCAGATTGGATTTTCGGCAGTACTGGAAGTTTATCTATTGTATTTAATTACCCTCGAAGGTAAACAATTGGAAACTATCCAGGAAATGTAGTGTTATTATTAACGCTTTGATTCACCCGGTTAGCAGATTAAAATCATTACTGGAGATAGATCCATGAGCGTTGAAGTTAGCGAAGTCACCACGAAGCAAGATCTCAAAAAATTTGTTCAATTTCCCAATAAACTTTATCGTGGTAACCGTTTTAGAGTTCCCAGTTTAATCTCTGATGAGCTGAAGACGCTCACCCCAGAAACAAACCCGGCTTTTGCCTACAGTCAGGCTCGTTACTGGCTGGCATATCGGGAAGGGAAGATCGTTGGACGGGTAGCGGCGATTGTCAGTGAAGGCCACCGCCAGAAGTGGAACCAGGCATACATGCGTTTTGGGTGGATTGACTTCATTGACGACATCGAGGTTGTGGCTGCTCTGATGTCACAGGTAGAGCGGTGGGCGCGAGAGAAAAAACTTTCTGCAGTTCACGGCCCGCTGGGGTTCACCGACATGGATCATGCAGGGATGCTGGTGGAAGGCTTTAACGAACCCGGTACACTGGCGACGATCTACAATTACGAGTATTATCCCCGGCAGCTTGAGGCTTTGGGATACGAAAAAGATGTGGATTGGGTCGAGTACGAAATTACGGTTCCTCCGACCCCAGATCCAAAGATTGCTAAACTGGCAGAAATTGTCTTACGCCGCGAGAATCTTAAACTCATTGAATTCAATGATCGAAAAGAAATTCTCCCCTATGCTCCCCAGATATTCGCATTGGTTAATGAGGGATACCGAAACCTTTACGGTTATGTGCCGTTGAATGATGAGCAGGTGAAACTCTATACACAGCAATATTTTGGATTTATCAAACCAGAATTTGTTCCAGTGGTTCTCAACGCCAAAGGCGAGATGGTCGCCTTTGGCATCACGATGCCATCGCTCACACGGGCATTGCAGAAAGCGAACGGGCGTCTGTTTCCGTTCGGGTTTATTCACGTCTTACGTGCCTTGAAAAAGAATGACCGCGCTGATCTGTACTTGATCACGGTTAAACCAGAATACCAGGGGAAAGGCATCAATGCCATTCTGATCAACCAGGTGTCAAAAGTATTTGCCCGATATGGCATTACGAAAGCTGAATCCAATCCAGAGCTCGAGACCAACCATCTGGTTCAGGGGCAGTGGAAGCATTTCACCACCCGTCAGCACAAGCGCAGACGCTGTTATATCAAGCACCTGAACTGACATTTCGAGACGCCCGCGAGGGCGTTTTTTCTAGAAATAACTCTGTGGCAGATTGATCTTGACATATAGAAGATTATCTATATAATAAAATTCATGGATACAGTAGATTTTGCCAAAGCACTCGCAGATGAGACGCGCCAGAAGATCATGGCGCTTTGCTGCTGCAAATCCTTGAGCGTGAACGAGATTGTTGAGGCTTTGGCTGGAGTAACCCAGCCCACCGTATCTCATCACCTCAAAATCCTGCGCGAAGCTGGGCTTGTTATCGTGGTGCGTAGAGGAAAAGAGATTTACTATACCTTGAATCAAGCCAAACTTGCCCAGGCTTGCTGCCATGTCGCGGGTACATTCGCGCCAAATGTAGAAGTACAGATTACGAAAAAAGAATAATTTTTTTATACATACATATAGATAAATCTAAATATATCTATAAATAATTTTGATACAATGAGGAGCCGCATAATGTCAGATGTAAATATCCAAAAAGAATCAATCACGATCAAAAAGAAAGTAAGAGAGCATTACGCCTCTGCCATAGTGAAAAAAAACACGCCCTCTTCTGGAGGCTGTTGCAGCGAATCAAGTAACCATTCATGCTGCAATAAAAGCACTCAACTATACGACGACCCGACCGTATTTGAACTTCCCGCTGAAGTTACCGATATTTCCTTTGGCTGCGGTGACCCGGTGACACTGGCGTCTCTTCAGCCCGGTCAAACCGTTTTAGATCTCGGTTCAGGCGGGGGCATCGATTGTTTCCTCGCTGCCAAAAAGGTTGGTCCTGAAGGTCATGTGATCGGCGTGGATATGACACCGGAAATGATCGAAAGGGCGCGTGAGAATAAAACCAGGTTGAAAGCCGATAATGTTGAATTCAGGCTCGGAGAGATCGAGCATTTGCCCATTGCTGACCAATCGATAGACGTGGTCATTTCGAATTGTGTCATCAACCTTAGTGTAGATAAACAACAGGTGCTCAATGAAGTCTACCGGGTGTTGAAACCTGGTGGAAAGCTTGCTGTCAGTGATATTGTCACCCAGGGATCCCTTCCAGAAATTTTGATGGAAGATTTGACTGCCTGGGCTGGCTGCATTTCAGGTGCACTGGATATTAACGAATATGTTTCCATCATCGAAAAGGCAGGCTTCATCAAGGTGGAGGTCAGGCCGGTTTATTTCGATGATGATATGGTCAAAGAGGCTGAAAAGTCATTAGATAAGAAAAAATTCGCAGGATTATCACGAGAGACAATTAAGAAAATGATTTTCAGTGCCAAGATCACGGCATTTAAACCTGCTTCCTGATGTTTCATATCTGCCAGCACAATACACTCCCACAGCATTTGCCAGGGAGTGTATTGTGTTTTGTTTTCTTAACCGTCAATCATAAAGGTCAGATGATTCTTGTTTTTCCAGACAGTCCTGATTCATTTGCAGGGTTTCTCTTTCGACAAATTCGTTTAATAAAGATTGGTTCCCAAATAACTGAGCATGCACCGTTGTCAAATCGCGTGGGGTAAGCATGAATATCTTTTGTGTTTCCAGTTCTTCTCTTAATTCCAGGTTCTGCCCAGATTTCAAGAAAAGGTCGTATATCATCATTGTGTCATCATCCGCTGCAATCCTGTTGATCGAGAAATTTCCACATCCGCAGCAGCGGTGAATGATCATTAACTCGCCCTGTTTCTCATTTCCATATTTCTTGATACTGCGTTTGATCGAAAGCCCAACGGGTTCCATTCTGCTCTTGCACTTGCATCTTCTATCGCCAGGTTTTAAATGGTCCACATGCCTTGACCAGAGACAGTTTGGACAGTGATTGCGGTTATTGACACCTGAACGCTCACGGTCAGCAGTAATAAAAGCCCCACAGTGAAGGCATCTGAAGTGATTTGTATCGAACATCACACGTTTGTGATGATTCTCAGATTTTTTGTTTTTTGACCGCTGTCTTTGTTCGGATGATCGCTTTTTTTCGAAAGGCTCATCAATGTCATAATCCCAATGGCGTATCTGTTGATCGTTATTTTTCATTGATTCCTTAAAAACAAACCAGCCGCAGTTTTACCCGCGGCTGGATGTGACAGATTAATAGAATTAATTACCAAATGGCTAGATCTACATGATGACCCTATCAATTGTCAACACAATATCATAGCCGTTGCATTCCATTAAATGCAAACCACGGGCGAGACCGCACCCGTGGAAAATAAACTTCAAACAAAAAAGAGGTTTCTTTAATCCTGAAGGTGCGCTCGAGCTGAGAATGGAATGACAACGACCGTGACTCTGTTAACCAAAAAACCCTCTCCAATAGTTAATATCTTTTGAATTATCACACAAGAATAAAGGATGTCAAGGAAAAGACACCAGAGGAATTGATCCTGAAAAATCTTCTTATATCTCCTTGAAGGTATAATAATTTCATGTCAAAAGCGATCAGCCAGTATGTTTGCCAGCAATGTGGAAAGGTTGCGCCGCGCCCGCTGGGAAAGTGTCCGCAGTGCGGCGGGTGGGATACGATGGTGGAGGAAGTGCTTGTTGAACAGACTCCGCCCTCCAGGCCGCATCTCCGAGGATTGAACACGCGTTCACAGCCTCACCGCATGGGTGATATCGAAGGAAATGTCGAGCAACGCATCCCGCTTCCGATTGGCGAGTTTGCCAGGGTACTTGGCGGAGGGGTGGTTCCAGGCTCGATCGTCCTGGTTGGTGGAGATCCGGGCATTGGCAAATCCACGCTGCTTTTGCAAATGGCGATGGAGATGGCTAGCACCGATGAACGGGCTATCATATCCAGATTTCGTCAAAAAGTGCTCTATGTTTCAGGTGAAGAGTCTGAACGCCAGATCAAAATGCGAGCTCTGCGCCTGTCACGCCTGGCAGGAGAGACTGAAGCAAATGCGTTCAGTGATGATTTGCTGCTGCTCACTGAAACCAATCTCGATGTCATCCTTGAACATGTAAAAGATGTCAAACCCGACCTGCTGGTGGTTGATTCCATTCAAACCGTTTATCTACCAGAAATGAACTCAACGGCCGGATCGGTGAGCCAGGTACGCGAGTGTGCCAACCGGCTGCGCGAACTGGCAAAGTCCAGCGGCATAGCAGTTTTTCTGGTAGGTCATGTAACCAAAGAAGGCGTGATTGCCGGTCCACGGGTGCTGGAGCATATCGTGGATACGGTGCTCTATGTTGAAGGTGACCGCTTTCAATCTTACCGCCTGCTGCGGTCGGTGAAAAATCGTTTTGGGGCCACAGCAGAAGTGGGTGTATTTGAAATGCGCGACCGCGGTATGGTGGAAGTAAATAACCCATCAGAAGCGTTCCTGGCTGAAAGAATGGTCAACGCTCCTGGGTCAGCGATTGCGGTGACCATGGAAGGTACGCGGCCATTGCTGGTAGAAATCCAGGGGCTCGCCAGTCCGAGTAATCTGGGCAATCCACGCCGCACACCAAATGGAGTGGAATTTAACCGCCTGATGATGATCACCGCTGTGTTAACTCGACGCCTGGGGTTGCGGTTGGCTGAACAAGACATCTTTGTGAATGTTGTTGGCGGCCTGCAGGTGGGTGAACCTGCCGCCGATCTTGCCGTCGCCGCTGCCATCGCTTCTTCGATGAAAGACATCCCGGTAAAAGCCGATACTGTTTTAATCGGTGAAGTGGGGCTTTCGGGTGAGCTGCGCTGGGTAGGGCAAATGAACGCCCGCCTGCGCGAAGCGGCTAAACTGGGATTCAAAACCGCAATTATCCCGCGCCGCATCCGCAGCGGTGAGCCGCTGCCGCAGGGTATAGAACTGCGTGAGGCTCGCTCGTTGCGCGAAGCGTTGAATTTTGCGCTGATGCCAGAGAAATAAATCTTTGGTTCATTCAGGAGGATTAACATTCAGGAGGATTAAGGTGAGGGAATTTAATGGACTTCTCAACTGGGGACCGCTTTCCATGATCCGTCGGAATCACGGGCTTGAGCACGCAACCATGAACCTGCTGACCGCTGAGTATCCACATGGATCTTTTGCCGGGCACTCCGACAGCAAGGGATTTTGGATCGTTGGCGATGTCTCCACCGATAAACTTCTGGAGGTTGTTCAAAACGCGTTGCGGCGTATGAAATCAGGTGAGAAATCTTTGGCCATTCATGCTAACTGCGGCACTAATTATGTCACTGCTGGATTGATCGCTGGATCTATCGCCTGGCTGGCAACATTAAAGAATACCAATAAATTATCAAAAAAATTAGACCGCTGGCCGCTGCTGGTAATGATCATCACCGGAGCATTGATCGCAGCCCAACCATTGGGTCCGAAGGTGCAGGCGCATATCTCCACATCGGGGCAGCCTGGAAACCTTGTCGTCAAACAGATTGTTCGTTATGAACGCAAAGGTCCTGCAATTCACCGAATCTTAACGATGGACGAAATACCAACTGCTGAAGAAAAGAGAGATTGAAAAAGGATTGACCGAAGAGTGAATCATTTTAACCGCTGCGTTCTAATCATTATTCAACAATGCTTTTCATGGTTGTGATTGGGAGAAATCTATTTTGACTAAGGCAAATATCCACTTGCTGCGAGGAGACGATGCTTACTCGATCGCGCAGCACATTAAAAAGATAGCCGCGACTCTCGGCTCTGATTTTAATCCGTCGATGAACCTGGTGCGTCTCGATGCAAAAACAGCCACTCTTGAGGAAATCCAGACCGCAATATCCACTCTGCCATTTTTCGGCGGTAGTCGTCTGGTGATTATCGATTCAGCGGCGAACAAGATCGACAAAGCACGGCAGGAAAAGTATGTTGTCACATTGACTTCTGTGCCACCCACCACTCATCTGGTACTGATTGCTGAAGATCATCAGAAATGGAAGAAAGATGGCAATCATTGGACCCGAATTTGGGAAACACTGACTCCCACTCACTGGCTCATAAAAGGGTTGAGTGAACATCCGTCAACCGAGATCATCGACTTTGCATTGCCCGATGAGAAGACTATGGGGGCCTGGATTACAGCTGAGGCCAAAATGCAAGGCGGAGAAATCGACGCGGATGCAGCACAAGAACTGAGCCGTCACATTGGCAATGATACCAGCATTGCCAGTCAAGAGATCGCAAAGCTACTGATGTACGTAAACTTCAAGCGGCCGGTGACCCGTGAGGATGTGCTAGAGCTGGTTTCAGATGAGGGATCTACCGATGTGTTTAAAATGCTCGACCACCTGATGCTGGGAGATACACGTACCGCTCAATCTATGATGCACGGTTTACTGGGTGATTCTCAGCCTGAGGTGATCCTGGGAGCAGTGATTCACCGCTTCAGACAGTTAATTCAGGTGCGAGAGGCACTGGATGATGGTGACGACCTTAAAGAACTGGTAAGTAAGCGCGTCATCTTCTTCAACCAGGTGAACGATTATTCTAAAGCTGCGCGACGTTTTAGCATGCAGCGTCTGGAGGAGATCTACAAGCGCCTACTGCAGATGGATGTTCAAGCCAAAACCTCACAGGTAGATCTGGCCACAAATTTGGAAATGCTGATAATGGAAGTTTAAATCCTTATTTAGAACGGTTGAGGTGAAATCATGACCAGTCTATTCGATCCGCTGAAGATCAAGGATATTACTCTGCGCAACCGCATTGGTGTTTCACCAATGTGCCAGTATTCCTATACCAATGGTTTTTCCAATGACTGGCAGCTGGTACACCTGGGCTCGCGGGCTGTCGGCGGTGCAGGATTGATCATCACAGAAGCAACTGCGGTTGAATCGCGTGGACGTATCACCCCCTTTGACGTTGGTATTTGGGATGATGATCATATCGAACCGCTTTCGCTTGTGGCGAGTGTTATCAAAACTAACGGTGCAGTACCCGGAATTCAGATCGCGCACGCCGGTCGCAAAGCCTGCACCGGCAAACCCTGGGAAGGGGGAAAACCCTTGCCGTCAGACGACCCTCTCTGGTGGCCGGTTGTAGGTGCCAGTCCAATTCCTTACAGTGATACACATCAGGTACCCACTCCTTTGAAGGTAAACGAGATCCAAAAAATTCAAGGGTTGTTTGAAAAAGCGGCGATTCGGGCACTTGCCTCAGGATTTGAGTGGTTGGAAGTTCATGCTGCTCATGGCTATCTGCTGCAATCTTTTCTCTCACCTCTTTCCAATCAACGCACTGACGCCTACGGCGGATCGTTTGAAAACCGCACACGTTTTCTCATTGAGACTGTCCAATCCGTGCGGCGGGTCTGGCCTGAACGCCTGCCTTTGACTGTAAGGATCTCTGGAACGGAATGGGTGGATGGCGGCTGGGATGTAGAAGATTCTGTCGAGTTGGCCAGACTGCTGAAGGGGGAAGGCGTTGATTTGATCGACTGTTCCTCTGGAGGTAACGCTGTCAATGCCAGGGTTCCAACCGATGAAGGCTATCAGGTGCACATTGCCGAAGCAGTGCGTTCCAAGGCAGAAATCCGAACTGCGGCTGTTGGATTAATTACCCGCGCGCAACATGCCGAAGAAATTATTGCCAGTGAAAAAGCCGATCTTGTCCTTCTGGGCCGTGAAATGCTGCGAAATCCTTACTGGGCAATTCAGGCAGCCAGGGAATTGGGGCGGCCGCTGCCTGTTGCACCACAATACCTGCGGGCGTTTTAAGAATTATTTCTAGAAATAAACGAAAAGGCTGGAGTTTTTCGCTCCAGCCTTTTGATCTACTCTATTTCTTCAGGTTTGACAATGAGAAACGCAATCGCTCCAAGCCAGGGAACGGCTGCGATGACCAGCGTCCAGATCGCTTTGGGAATGGCCGAAAGTTTTCGATCACGTAACCGGCACATACAGACGATGGATAATACGATCCAGCCAAGAACAACCAGGATGCTGAAAATCGATGTGGCGATATAGCCGAACATGTTGAAGCCACTGTTCATGATCATTTCATTTCTCCAGTTCTAATCAAATTTAAGAATCTTTTCGCGCATTTCTCCCCATTTCAGAGCGTCGGAGATGCCCTGTTCAATGGAGAGTTCTGCTTTCCAATGCAGCAAACGCAGCGCTTTATCTGCATTGGTGTAGGAACCGGCAACATCACCCGGACGAGGTCCTGTTTCACGCTTATTGATCTTTTGCCCGTAGACCTTTTCAAATGCAGTAACCAGTTCGCGCACTGTCACACCACGGCCAGTGCCGAGGTTGATGACCAGGTAATTGTCTTTCGGGTTTCCAGCACGCTCAAAAACCTTGTCAAAATCGGTGACCGCATTAATGTGCGCCTGTGCCAGATCCCACACATGGATGTAATCACGAATACCCGTACCATCGCGGGTAGAGTAATTGGTGCCAGTAATGAGGAATTCCGGCTGGCGGCCCTGCGCGGTGTCTACCAGCTTACCGAGCACATGCGTGGGAGCTTTCACATGAATCCCGCTGCGCATTTTAGGATCAGCGCCGATGGGATTAAAGTAACGCAGAGCAATTCCCTTCATGCCGTAAGCGGCACAAAAATCTTTCAGTACCATTTCCATCATCAATTTGGTACGTGCGTATGGGCTGCTGGCGTTGATCGGGGCTTCCTCGGTGACCATAAAACCTGGGACGACATCATAAAGCGAAGCGGATGAGCTGAAAACCACACGGCCATATCCAAGCTTGTTCAACAGGTAAAAGAATTCGATCGACTTGGATACGTTATCCTTGTAATACTCGTACGGCGATGATACGGATTCTGGAACAACGATCAGCGCAGCACAATGTACAGTGGCTTGAATATCCGGATGGTCCTTGAAAAGACGCGTAACAGCTTCTTCATCGCAGATATCAGCATGATAAAAAATGCGCCCGCGGGTGAATTCTTCGCGCCCGGTAATGAGCGAATCCAGAATGATAGGGGTATGTCCGGCGTCTTCAAGCGCTGAACAAATGGTACTGCCTATATAACCGGCTCCACCGGTGATCAGGTATTTCATAACCCTCCTTGATACTTAGTCAGGATGATTGATATGTTTTCTATCACTCCTATAAGTATACCCAAGTCAGGAGGATTGTGGCGAATAAATTCTAGAAATAAATATTTGGATATGCTGATTTTTGATTTACCCTACCGGAGTAAAAACAGCGACGACCAGTCCGATCACGGCCCCGATAATACCAACGATGATAAATGTTGTACCGCCACGTGCGACGACTTCCAGCGTGGCATCCGAAACCTTATCTGGGTTGTAATGGACGATGACCTGTGAACCGGCAGGATATTTTGAAGCAATCTCATACGCTTTTTTCCTACCAAAGCGGTTAGCCCCAAAAGCAATGCGCGTGGCGGTGTAATTTTGCCCCATAATGGAATATTGGTAAGTAACCACCGGCTCATAAGTGGTGCTTGATCCATGGTCGCTGTCATAATCCACATGGACCTGTACATCGGAATTAAGCACAGTACCGCTGGCTGTCGGCCATGATTGAGCTGTTTTTGAGCGCCTCGTGGCAACAAACCCTATGATGAAAAGAATTGCTCCAATTAAAACAAGAAATCCGCCAAGCAACAAACTGCTCATCTATTACCTCCTTGTTGTGAACGTTCAACTCTTATCTGAAAACCAGCATGAATACCAGAGAGACAATCCCGGTGGCAAGAAAGAATATTCCTGGAACTAAAGATCGCATGGCATGTTTGGAATAAGGTACCAGCACCGATTCAGCAGGATTCTTTTGATCATAGTAAACATCGATCGCTTTTCCTGCATCGAAACGCTCTTTAATTAGCGAGGCAGTCTGGTAATCGTAGTGAGGTGAGCCAAAAGTAATTCGATTTCCTGTAAATGAAATCCCGTTTACCCGATAATCATAAGAGATTTCTACATAATACACATTCACAATACTGCCAGTGGAACTGCGCAAAATATCTTCTTTAACCTCACAAGAAGTGATATTTCCCTTAGTAGTCGGCCACTGTTTCGCTTTTTTAGACATGGCACGAAACTTGAGCGCTTTATACATGAATATTGCACCTATAAGGAGCAGCACTGCGATGATCAAAATCTTGATAGGCATATCTATCTCCTTAAAATAATCAATTATGCTAATTATATTCGATAACCATTCGCACTATCCCACGGATGACAAAAAAAAGGATCACTGCCCAAACAAGGATGATCAATAGTCCACCCCACCAGTTAACTGGCCTCTTTTCCTGTTCAGCGGCCTTGACGCGTGCATCACTCATAACCTCTGCCGGAATGAGTTTGAGCATCAGCGCAATTCCTGCTGGGATGAGGATAAAGTCATCAAGATAACCCAGGATGGGGATAAAATCAGGAACCAGGTCGATGGGGCTGAATGCATAAGCGGTTACCAGACCAGCTATCGCCTTTGCATACCAGGGGGTACGTGAATCAATGGCTGCATACCAGACAGCATGTATATCGCGCTTTAACAGCTCTGCACGCCGTTTATACGATTCAAGAAATGAATTATGTTTCATTGACTTGATTTATACGGATAAAATTCCTCTAGCCCATTCGCCTGCACGCTCCAGTTCACCTTTCTGAAGAGGGCCTTCGGAGGCGACCACGAAAAATCCACCGGTAGGGATGACCAGTTCTCCGCCCTTGCGAACCAGGATCTCGGCTATGGGTTTATCTGCATAACCGCCGCGTTTAACGATGGCGCGAAAGAACCTTGATTTGATGCTTTCGAGTGGAATGCGGGTATCAAAAGCGGATACTTTGACCCCTTTGAGAGAATCTGCTGGCAGGGCTTCCAGGAACCCGGTGATCGCTGGGGTGGGCTTGAACCCGCGTGTTGGAGAACCTACGAGCAGAACATCTAGACCTGCGAGATCGGAAGGAGTGACCTTACCAACCAGAATGACAGGGACTTCGGGGCCAAGCGCCTTACCGATTTCACGGGCAATCCTTTCGGTGTTACCGAACACAGAATCATAAATGACCAGTGCTTTCATGTGTACATCCTCCAGCAAATTAACAGGTGTGTCAAAATTATATACATAAACCGTTTACCATTATTACTAATGTGAACTATTGGCTGATAAGCACTTTTCCATCGGATAAGACCGAAATTCGTTCTCCTGAAGCGATCCGCTGCCAATCGTTTTCAGGGGGCATGGTGCGACTGTACCAGAGGATGGTCTGCGGTTCGAGGTTTTGCCAGACGCGCGGAGGAATGTAATGGACATCCTCTTCTTGCAAAATTAAAATGGTTGGGTTTTCTAAGATTTCTGGTGCAGCGTCTCTGATCCTTGCGAAATCAACACCATTTGGAATCAGGATACGTATTTCTCCATAAGTCAGATGCAGGGCTGTGTCATCGATTGATGATGTTGCAGCAAAAATTTTCAGACCCGAAGGATAACGAATGATTCCACCAGGCTGCATACTTACACTGGTGATCTCATCTGGGATTTGCACAGGTTGCTGATCTGCCCCTGAAAGGTAAACATTGGACGTAATTAAAGCACTGGAAATGGGAATTCTCTCAGCCAGCATCTTGAGACGTGAAGCCGAGTATCTATGGGTGATCCAAACCTGGTCGATTCCGTAATCCCACGGTGAAAGGTTCCGTCCAATCTCAGCACACAGCTCATTTACATTTTCACCCGGGTTCAATACGAACACTTTACCATCTGGGTCGCGCACCATCAGAACAGATTCGCTGCCTGCAGGGACAATATCCAGGTGCAGGTTGCCATCTGGTAGATGTTGAATGACTGACCAGACCGCCGCGGCGCACACTGCCAGTAGAAATACGATCCAGACAAACCATTTGCCAAATATTTTCTTGAAATAATTACGGTTCAAGAACAGTAGCAAAAATAGTAAGAGAACAACAATAATCCATATTGACATTTGTGGGTGAATGGAGATGTTTGCGATTTTCATCCTTGAGAACCCTTCAACAACCCAATTTGTGTAGCGCATCAACATCCAGGGTATTAGCGCAATAACCCTTCCGATCTCAGATACGTAAGCTCCGATAATTACCGAAATTCCGCCAAGAACCAGAATCGGAGGTTGAACTGGTAGGATGAGCAGATTGGCAAGTAATGAATTGATTGAGATTCGTCCAAAGTGATAAGCAATCACTGGCAAGGTGGTCACCTGAGCGGCCAATGTCAGCAGTAAGTAGTCGAGAATGGGTTTTGATACAGGCTCAACTTTTTCTTCTGGCAGACGTTTTTCCAACCATTGCTTCACCCATTCTGACATCGGGTTGCCAAAGACCACCAGTCCAAGGGTGGCTGCAAAAGAAAGCTGAAAACTCACATCCTCGATCAACATTGGATTGATCAGGCACATCAAACCTGCTGTAAATCCCAGGGCGTTCAACCCAGCCTGATGGCGGCCAATGAGGTGTGCACCTAGTGCCATCACCGACATGATTGCTGCCCTGACAACTGCTGGCGAACCGCCAACAAACAGCGTGTAAACGGATACAGCGCACAAAGTCAAAGTTGCTGCCCAATATCGATTTGAAATACGCGTGAACACGCCTGTAAAAATTCCGGCGAGAATGGCCATATTAAAACCGGATATGGCAATGATGTGTGCTGCTCCGGTTTTTTGGTAAGCGGTTTTAAGATTTTCAGGAAGGTCGTTATCCAACCCTAACAGGATGCCTGCCAGCAGGCCAGATTCCGGCTGGGGCATTTGCCTGAAAATGGTAAGCCAGGCTTTGCGGCGGATGTCTTCAAGTTTTAGTCTGAAGGAACTCATTTCTCCCTGCCCAATAAGTTCAACATCCTGCGGGTAATAGAGCACAGTATGAATTCTTTGTCGGGCAAGGTATTCTTTGTATGAAAAATTTTGGTCTTCTGAAGGGGTCTGAGGTTTGCCGGTGAATTGCAATATGTCGCCGTAACTCCAGCCGGTTGAAGCGGGGAACGCTACACGTGCCGAACCAGAAACCCGCTTCACACGCTGTTGTGGATCGGCTTCATCAACATCCTCAATCTCTAGCATCTTGATTTCGAGATACATCGCATTCTCACGGCGGTCAGGAGGAGCAGAGATCACTCCGGTCATCGTATAGGTCCCGCTGTCGTTATAAAATGCCAGGTCTGATGCCGAAAAATGTGGGGTCTCAATAGAAAACCTTAAACCACCCAGAAAAAAGAACAACACAAGAACCGCAACAGGCAGTGGAACCAGTGACCTCACACGTTTCCACCCAGTCGTCTTATTAAGATATTTTTGCTCAAGATAGAGAAAGAAAATTGTCCCTCCAGACAAAACCGTCCAGGTTTGCCATGACAAAGACCATTGATTTGATGAAATAATTCCCAAAAGGAAGGCACTCGAGAGCCAGAGCAGTGGCATGATGAAATACCTTGCGATCGACAAGGATGAATATCAAACGATCCCTGAATATCAGTATAGCAAAGGAATCAAATCAGAAGGCCTGGTAAACGAAGGGAGCGGTTGTATCAGAGAAAAACGCCAGAAGTGAAGCCCCAAGCAGCACGATCACCAGCAGGACCTGTACCCAACGCGGTGACCCTAGCAAAAAATCCTCTCTGCCAGCGCGGTGCTGGAAGTGATCGAAGATCATCGCGGCTGCCAGCATGACCAGCAAGATAGGGTTGGGTATGTTGAAGCCAGTCCAATCTGATAACAGACGTGACCCCGTAATGGTCTGAGCCAGGGCGATCAGTTGAGGTGATTTCCAGACAAACATGCTTTTCCAGTATGTCAATGCAGCAGGAAGCTCCATCCTGAATGGCACCCATGCCAGGGCGGCGAAGATAAATGTCGTAATCTTGCCTGTGTTCTGTTTCCAGCGCGGCAGCTCGTCAAGAGGAACCGATGGACGCCACAGGCTGGGGACGCGTTCAAGCACAAGATACAACCCGTGCAGACCGCCCCAAACGAGCATGTTCCACGATAGCCCATGCCACAACCCGCTCACAAACAAGGTCACCACAGGTGGCAGAACAAAGTTCAGAATGTGATTGCGCCCCGGAAAGTGTTTCATGGTTGAACGCGAAAGCGGAAAGAAAATATAGTCCCGCAGCCAGTTAGAAAGGCTGATATGCCAGCGCGTCCAAAACTCGGTGAAGTTGCGCGAGTAATATGGCAGGTTAAAGTTGGGTGACAGTTCAATGCCAAACCACAGACTGACCCCGCGTATGATGGCGGTGTAGCCAGCAAAGTCGTTATAAAGCGCAAATGCGTACGCCAGCAGCCAGAATACAAGTTGCTGACCGGCGTAATCCTGTGGGGAGGTGAAGGCAGCTGCGGGGATCATATTAAACAGCGGATTGGCGAAAACGATCTTGCGTAACAGGCCAGTGAGCACCAAAGCGGCACTGCGTTCTGCCAGCGAGCGATCAAAAACAATGGGACTATCGAGGCGCGGAAGGAAAACACGCGCGCGTTCCACAGGGCCTGAAAGGAGCTTGGGAAAATAGAGGATGTAGACTAAAAATCGAATAAAATCCGTTTCGGGTTTGAGTCGCTTGTTAGAAATATCCAGCAGGTAAGAGATATTTTGCACGACGAGAAAGGATAAACCTACTGGCAGCAGTATCTGTATAACACTGCCAGGCTCGAGAATTCCAATGGATTGAAGAAAAACAGAAAATTCAGGCAGGAAGAAGCCATTGTATTTAAAAACAAAAAGAAATAGCACGTTGAAAACAATTCCGGCTCTCTCCCACCCTTTGAAAGAGGCCAGCGTTGGAGATGACTTTTTCCCAATGATAAAGTTAATCCAGGCGAAAATTAGCAGCACGATTACGAATTTCCATGACCAGGTCATAACGAACGCAGTAGAAACCGCAACGAGCCAGAGATTACGCCATCTGGTAGGCAGTCGCCTGTAAATCACTGCTGAAGCCGCAGAACAAAGAAAGAAGAGTAATGAGGTTACCGTCACTGTTCCACCCCGGCAACGAGCGATGATCGCATGCACAATCCTTCAGTGTTGCATAATGATGCAAGTTGTTCAGCCAGCAGGGATGAAAAAAGTGGAGCACCTTTTATATTTAGATGATGGTTGTCAACACGATATTCCAGCGGGATTAATTCCCATCCTAGAGAAGGAAGATATACTCCGCCATTTTGTTCAACAAATGCTTTGAGAGTGTCGAGGTACTGCTCATGCACCTCTTCACCTCCAAAATAGTCAAAATAGGTAGGGTACAAGGGCATTTCGGTGACGATTACCATCTGCACGCTGCCACCGGAATTGAGAATGACATTAAGGTCATCTAACCTGCCCGAATCGATCGAAAAGTTTTGGAACAAAGCGAAATTTTCTGCTTCTTCAGGATCGTTTGGATCGGGATGTTTATCGATGTCTTTGCCAATATTGAGATCGCCCTCGTAACCAGATGCCGAGGTATCTCCCCAGCGGCGCAGGTACATCAGAAAAGTATCAGGAAAGTCAGCTCTACTCCAGTTGCGAAAGGGAAGCAGGTATTTCACCGCTGATGAATTTATTTTCAACCAGCCCCTTAATGTGAAAGGTGCGGTTTTCTGTGCCAGGAACCACTCATCAGAGAGCAACTGATTCTCGACGGTCAGCCCATTTTCTGCCACATAATCGCGCATCTCGGTGACAAAGAGAACGGCTGATGGTTGATATTTTTCTACAAGAATTTTGGCAATAACCGATGTTGGCGAAACGGTTAACCCTTCAACGCCAAAGTTGAAAATGCGCAGATGTTCGCCGGTCAATTTTTCATATTCGGCTGACAGCACATTAGGGTCGATGCCGGTATTCACCATCGAATTGCCAAGAAGGAGGACATCCACCCCTCCATTTTCTTTTACATAATCTTCAAGCTTAAACCACTTGATTTCAAACTGGCTGTGATAGATACCGAAAGATCGAGTTGACACTTTGCGGGCAAACCAGTCCGTGCGAGAAATCGTTTCCAGTGCTAATAAAAGAAAAGCAAACAGAGCCACTCCGATGATGATCGAAACAAGCAGAGAATGAGTTTTGGTTGATTTCGTCAAATTTTCTTCTTGAGGCTGCATTTTAGTCGCCACTGAATGCTCAGGAATCTGGCTTATTTAGTGAATCAATCTTGAAAAAATATTGTAAAACCTTATTTTTCAGCGAGTAGCTGTTTCAACCGTGGATGACCGGCATAAACTCCGTGATATTTTTCTGGCATCATGGCAGCAATCTGGCACATGATTTCATCTGTGAGGTGTTGAAGCTGTCCTTCGCGATTTTTCCGATCTAAAACGGGAGGATAAATCGGTTTGCCATATTGAGTGAGTAGATGCGGGCGTTTAAAATGCAGCATTTCCTCAACAGCAATTTCAGTTCCGGTAATGGCTGTAGGTATGATGGGTACCCCGGTTCGCAGGGCGAGTAAAGCCGTTCCAGGCTTTCCTTCAATCAAAGCTCTGGTGTTGCTGCGTGTACCTTCAGGAGCAATTCCAACCGCCCTGCCCATTTTCAACGCTTCAACGGCCTTGCGAAAAGCAGAAAAATCTGCAGTTTCCCTGTCCAGCCAGATACCTTCGGCTGTGACGATGAACCAGCGGATGAGGGGATACTTGAGATACTTTGTGGTTACCAGAGCAGTCATATCCGGACGGTTGGGGGTTAAAAAGAGCACCGGAATATCCATTCGGCTCATGTGATTACAGGCGATTAACACACCACCCTCGGGTGGAATATTTTCCGTTCCAATAAATTCTGTTCGCGTTAACCGCTTCATAAGCCAACCGATGATACTGCGTAGTTTGTGTTTATTCATACTAATATTTCCTTAATCAATCACATTAACCAACAAAACAAATAACGAAATGATTCTAAGCATAAAGCAATTGATAATCTATTCAAATAATGATTGGTGTGGATGTTTTTCATCCACAATTGCCAGACCATACGATGCGGCTGCGCCAGCGAAAAACAATAAAGCGCAGACAGCAATGGTCCATCCACTTACCCCGCTGGGGATTATTGCAGCGGTAGATCCCACCACAATCCCCAGGATTAAGTGGTACATGAATGTATAGTGTTTTTTGAAAAGCCAGTTGACCAGTTTGGCGAACAACAGCACCACCAGAATGACACCGAGGATTAGAGGTATGATCACACCAAAATCAAGTTGTTTAATACCGCTTGCCATTGGCTGGTAAAGGCCCAGGTAGATCAAAAAGTTTGAAGGGCTCATTCCAGGAACAACCAACCCCAGCCCGGTGAGCGCACCACTTAAGATCCATGTCCAAAAATTTTGGGCCATCGTGACGCTGCGAATGGTTTCCAGCCAGTTCATCAACAGGAATGTACCCACCGACACGAAGAGCAGAAGCACCCAGTGCCACGGCTTACGGCCTTCCTTACCAGAGGTCTTTACCAATGAAGGGAAGGTTCCGCAGATAAAACCGATGAAAAGCCATGTAAATTGTGCAGCGTAATGCGTGAATGCAAAATCAACGACAGCAGAGAACCCAAGGATACCCAGCGCACCGCCAATACCCACCGGTAGAAAAAACGCGATATTTTTTATGAACTTATGATGAAGGTTTGCCAGAAAGCGTAACAGTGGTTCATAAATACCAAAAACGACCATCAGCACTCCACCCGACAACCCTGGCACAATCGCGCCAATACCAATCAGTGCGCCTTTTACCAGACGGACAATCCAATCAAATACAGCATTGACGGAACTTGTTTTATTATTGGCAATCACTTTTTTTGCTTCAGCTTCTCTTGAGATTAGGCTGGGCTGTTCAGTAAATGGGTTCATACTTGCGATCCTTACTACATACGATTTTTTCTTCATCACAATAAGTAATTTTCAAGAAGGGATCCGACGATCGAATCATTATAACGGATTCCTATCTTTCTGATTTTCCATCGAGTGAAGGTGGCACGCCAGGATCATCCACAACAGGAATAGGCGGAGGTACTATAAATTGAGGACTTGCCTTATTCCGTAACATCAGATTCATGAGGATCAGCGTGACAATCAACAGAAGACTTATGCCGGCCAGCCCCCAGATGGAAAAATCCACAAGGCCTGGATTAATCGGCAAAGAAAACTGAGTTCCTACATGAGAAAGCCCCATAAGAATAGCGAAGAAATTCCACAGACCATGGACGAGGACAGTCAAAACGTAGGTCAGAGCGATACGCAGCCATTTGCTGTCTTTCCATGTGGTGACCAGTGCCCACCCGTTTACTCCCGCGGTGACAATATGTAAAAGCCCAGTTCCTGCACGTGAAGCGATAGAGAGCCCCCATATTTCTGAAGGTACGGATCCGATCGAAAAGGCACTTTCAATCAAGGCAAAAGTAGCACCACACACCATCCCGGCAACAAAACCTTCTGCAGGCGTGAGGGTCCTTTTTGACAATACCCAGAGAGCCAGCGGCTTGAGCGCTTCTTCGGTGAGCGGGATGATCACAGATACACCGACGATGAGAGCAATGATCAGTTCAGGACTTTGGAGAATCGGTAAAGACTCGATTGAAATATCGGGAATGTCGAGGGGATTGACCTGTAATTGATGTTGGAACTGCTGAATAACCGAAAGAAAGTCTGGCTGCTGGATCAGCCACATCGAAACGGCCAGCAGACCAATGCCTAACAGGATGATCTCCACCACGATGACCAGCGAAAGCGTCAGGTACATGCTGAAATTGGACAATCCCCACAGACGCTGTGTGCTGCCGCCATTCAATCTCAACCTTCCCAGTTCAAAGAACCACCAGATGGGAATCAATACCAGCAATATATTTAAGGGTGCTGTCCACCAGGTAGAACCTGACAGTTCATTTGCCTGATTTACCACCAGAAGGATTAGAGGAATCAGCAATAATGCCGCACTTGCTATTAAGAATGTTTTACGCAACGGACGGCGGGGTGGTAAGCCTCTCAAGTGTCTGATTGAAAGCACCAGTGATGGGATCGTTAGAACAATCAATAACCCAACAATCCAGCCCAGAAAGATTAGCTGGTTTGTTTGAGAGGAGTCAAAACTGGGGATCATCGGGCCGGCAACAATCAATAAAGTCAGCACAAATAACCCCATCATTGAAAAGGTGATACCCAGAATGCCAAGGATTAGTTGCGCGGTAGTGAGACCACGCGAGCGATCGGGAAGGGGTGGTGGAATCAATTAGAGTTCCTCGATAGTCACAGTGATTAGTTTATCAGCCGGGAGAAGAATTTCATCCGTTTCAGGGTTGCGCGGACGCAGCGAGTTAAGTACTTCCATGCCTTCGATAACCTGCCCGAAGATCGTATACTGCCCGTCCAATTCAGGTAATGCAGTATAGGTTATGAAGAATTGAGAACCGTTTTGATTAGGAGTCGGGTTTGTCATCGCCAGTACGCCGGCTTTATCAAAGCGCAGAGAAGGGTCAACTTCATCAGAGAAGATATATCCAGGTCCCCCAAGACCTGAACTGGAAGGATCGCCACCCTGGACGACCAACCCCGGTATGACCCTGAAGAAATCTGTGTTGTCGTACCATCCTTCTCTGGCCAGGAAAACAAAACTGTTTACCGCCCAGGGCGCTTGATCAGGAAAGAGTTCAAAAACGATCTCTCCTTTTTCGGTTTTAAAGACGGCGTGATAGGTCTTATCAGGGTCGATGGTCATTTCAGGGCAGCTATCATAAGCTTGATCTGACAAGAGAAAGTACCTGATGAGAACTTCAAGCGATTCCAGATTAATTCCAGTTTTTACCAGAATACCGTTATAAAACAAAACCGGTGTATCGATGATTTGCAGTGGAGCAGCATCCTCAATCATTTGATTAATTCGAGCGTTGACCAACTCGCCTGCCATGTCAGCTTCGAATTGCGACCTCGATAAGCCAAGTTCCACTGCCTGATCAGTTACCCAGGTTCGAAACTCATCAACAGTCAGCAGCGACCACGTAGATTGCTGGGTATACAATACCGAGTTCATCTGCCAAAACCGATTCTGAATCCCTGCTGCTTCAGCAGCCTGGGCAGCCAGAAGAGATTTATCATCTACATCAGGCTGAGGAAAATGCCTGAGCGCCACGCGTAGGATATCTTTATATTTGTCTTGAAGTTGAGCCAGGGCGAGGACCAAAGTCTTACATGCTGAACGCTGATAGCTACAGTAAGCCAGAATGGTAATTCTGGCATTGTCTGTACCGTATGACCAATCGCTATCTGAAACATCAGGGATATTGTTTTCTTTAAGCGTGCTTCCTTCAGGTACCACCGACTTTACAGTACATTCTGCCGGCGCACTGGCAGTGAACTCAATGGTTGGGATGATGGTTCCAGATGGAGTGGCTGTTCCAGACGCAGCGTCTACGGCTTCAGTCTCAATTGTGACGGGTAAGAGGACGGTAGGCGTATTTTTTAGTTCAGCCTGAGTGGGAACTACACCCGCAGGGGCGCACGAAACCAGAAGGAATAACAAAATTAAGCCAAGCGCAATGTATCTTTTCATTTATTTACCCTCTGGGTTTTGGTTTTAAGATTGTGCGTACAGCCTCTTGCAGCGCTAACTGGACTTGCTGAGGAGAATTTCCAGCATCGATCACTTTCCAGCGTTTTGGGTCAGCTGCAGCAAGTTCAAGGTACCCATTGCGCACTCTTTGATGAAAAGCCAGTTCATAATCATCCAGGCGATTCCACTCGCCGCCACTGGAATGACGACGGGAAAGTCCTTTCTCCACATCCACATCCAATAACAGCGTCAGATCCGGGGTCAATCCATCGGTAACAAAAGCCAGGATGCGGCGCAGGATGTCGAGATCAATTCTGTGTCCATACCCTTGATATGCGAGCGTTGAATCAGCGTATCGATCGCTGAGAACAACAACCCCTTTTTCCAGGTTGGGCTTTATGACCTCAGACACAATTTGAGCCCGGGCTGCACAGAATAACAGAATCTCGGTGCGTGGATGCATCGCCTTGTTATCCATGCGCATGATCACTTCGCGGATTTGATCGCCAATAGCCGTTCCCCCTGGTTCACGGGTAGTAATAACCTCATACCCCTGGCTTCGGATGAACTCTGCCAACCCACCTATTTGCATGGATTTTCCGCTGCCGTCTGGCCCTTCGAGAGTGATGAACATGAACGGATCCTTTGTTATTCCCGGAAGATCCTAACCCGGCGGTTGGGATCTTTGCCGTATGAATGTGACACAAGCTGCGCCTGCCGGGCCATCTCGTGCTGAATACGCCGGATGGATGAAGAGGCAGGTGGAAGATCTACCCAGCGCTGTCCGTTGAGCACGGCCTGGATTGCAGATTCAGTCTGGCTGGTGATTTCTTCATAATTGCCGCCCGATGGATCTTCTGGTAGATTGAACATTTCAGCCAGCGATTGCTCCATCTGGTTCACTGTATTAGCGCGCAACACAAAAATGGGTATTCCACGGGCTTCTGCCTCGGTAATAGGCTGCTGGTGAGAACGGTAATATGCCCGCAGGGTCATCACGATATCCGCGTCATTAAGATCCTTGGCTACAATAGCTGGAACTCCAAGACGGTGAGCTGCCTGCTGTAAGCGGTTGCGAGCCACACCGTAGGGATAGATGCGAATCTTTTTCAACGGCTTTCGTTCGCCCGCTTCTTCAGACGCAACAGCTGGATACGCCTCCTGTTCAAAAGTACGCTGGTATTTACTACCAGATGGTGGAACACTCGATTCAGTGAGCCTGGATTCACCGTTCGCGGAATACGTACGCCGGGTACCCTGAGCGAGACCATGGGTGGGCCGCGGAGCGGGGGCTTTCTCGATATGTACCTCGTTTTCAGCATCGCGCCAGCGAATCTCGGGTTGAAGTGGATAGCCGCGCACCAGGGTATCCACAGCCTGAGCAACATCTGGATGAACAGCAAGACGGTCACGCTCCTGCAGCTCTACCAGTACATCAAAAGTGGGCGGAGAACGGCGTTCAAGCACGGTCTTTTGCGTTCCTCTGCGGCGCGCCTCTTCATCCGAAAGCGTTACCGATTCGATACCTCCCACCAGGTCAGAAAGAGTAGGGTTGAGCAAGAGGTTTTCAAGCGTGCGCCCATGCGCAGTGGCTACAAGCTGAACCCCACGCTCAGCAATGGTGCGGGCTGCCATGGCTTCCAATTCACGGCCAATTTCGTCAATAATGACCACTTCAGGATTGTGATTTTCTACCGCTTCGATCATTACCTCATGTTGCAAAGAAGGGGTTGCGACCTGCATGCGCCTTGCTTTTCCTACCGCCGGATGGGGCACATCCCCATCTCCACCGATTTCGTTTGATGTATCAACGATGATCACGCGTTTTGATTCGGCTAAAATTCGGGCTGATTCGCGCAGCATGGTTGTCTTGCCAATACCGGGTTTTCCAAGCAGTAAAATGCTCTTGCCCGATTCGACCAGATCCTGGATGATTTCGATCGTACCATAAACAGCCCTGCCTACGCGGCATGTCAGGCCGACTATCACACCATGTCGGTTACGGATGGCTGAGATGCGGTGCAGCGTCCTTTCAAGACCAGCACGGTTGTCGGCATCAAATTCACCAATTCGCGATACGACGTGATCAATATCCGCGTGCCCGACTTCTTCCTGACTGAGGATTAACTCGCTGTCTACATAACGTGCCATCGGAAGACGTCCAAGATCGAGGACAATTTCCAGGAGATTGTCGCTATTGTTGGCTTTCTCCACTGCTGAAATGATGCGCTGCGGGAGCACCGACATCAAGATTTGAAGGTCATCAGTAATACGAATCTGTCTCATAAAATAAAAGTGTATCCTATTTGATCATTCCCGGTCATTTTGAGGTTTCAGTGGAGGGATTATTGTCAGAGTAGTGCTGCAAGATTGGTGCTGTTGGTTCAGTCTGCCGCGAACCGTTGTGGACGTGCTGCATGTTCAACACTTTGCTTGTTTGTGAGGAGGTCAGGTGTTTTACCAGCAGCGCAAAGCGCGGTGAAGGTTCTGCCTGGATGGTCAGAAGCGATTCAGCAAGCCATGCCTGATAAGAGCGTACCTGCAGAAAAACCGGTTTTCCTAAACCAGAAAATTGATCGATCAGGTCGGCCAGAAGCTGGCCAATATCTTCAACAGAGGGATGAATTACCGGGATCAGGTAAATGCCTTCGACACCGGTGATAATTTCTACGTAAGCTAGCACTTCATTGTTCTTTTTATACACTAGCCTTATTGAATCGCCATTTGTGAAGGGTTCGGCATTCTGCACCAGAGGCGGAACGAGAGTCTGAAAGAGAGTTCGGATCGTGTTCTCATCCACTGGCGTTGGTACCAGCCAATCAGAAATCTGTTGGACTTTATTTTTATGATTGGGTAATCTCCAGATAGATTCCCAGCTAAAAACGCAAAAACCTGACTGCCGCAACATTTCGAATAATTCGTGTGATTCCTCAATCTCTGCCAGGATATTTAATGCACCCATTTCTCCTGCCTGAAAGCATAAAAAATCGATCAGAGATGAGACATCCTTGTCTTCGAATTGAATATTTGGGGTGAAGAAACTGAAATGAGCCGAACGGCTGCCAGGTTGATGAAGTATCTGACTGTAATACGATTTTCCACTCGCAGGGGGTTCTAGAACGGCTGTATAACTCGAAGTCGAGGGATTAAGGCGTGGAAGTAGAGAGGTGATGCCAACAGGATTCCCCCGGGTCAGGAAAAGAGCTTTGTTCAGGCAGATCACCTGTTTACGGTGACGGAGTATGGTAGGTAGATCGTACCACGCAAACGGTCGGACGTTTATTTTGCCATCTCCATAAAATACCGATGAAAACGATCATCACCGGTCAACTCCGGATGAAAGGAGGTTGCCAGGAGGTGCCCCTGCTGGGCGGCGACAATACGACCATCATCCAGACTGGCTAGAACCTCAACGCCCTTTCCAACGGATTCGATCAGTGGGGCGCGGATAAAAACCGCATGGAAGGGCTTATCCTCCGGATCGATATTCAACAGGCATGGGACAGATAGATCGACCTCAAAACTGTCCACCTGCCGGCCAAAAGCATTGCGTTCAATCGTAATATCCATTAATCCAAGTAGGGGTTGAGCGCGCCCAACGTTCTGCGAAAGGTAAATTGCCCCAGCGCAGGTTCCCCAAATGGCATGTTCGCGCCCAAACAGGCGCAGCGGCTGGGTGAGATCAAAGGCGTCTGCTAACTTGCCGATGGTAGTTGACTCACCGCCGGGAATGATCAAACCATTCAACCCCGCGAGATGTTGAGGAAGGCGAACCTGTACAACCTCAACACCGAGAGATTCAAGTACTGTTTGATGCTCTGCAAACGCACCCTGTAATGCTAAGACGCCAATCTTCATAAATTTATTACCAGCCGCGTGTTGCAATCTTTTCAGTTTCAGGCATGACCGAAATCTGCCGGCCAACCATGGCTTCGCCAAGGTTACGGCTGACTTCTGCCAGAATCTTGGGATCGTTGTAGTGGGTGGTGGCTTTCACGATTGCGGCAGCACGCTTGGCAGGATCACCAGATTTAAAAATACCGGAACCAACGAAGACCCCGTCGACACCTAGTTGCATCATTAAAGCGGCATCAGCTGGCGTGGCGATACCACCTGCGGCAAAATTCACCACTGGCAGACGACCAAGTTTGCGCACTTCCATCACTAATTCAAAAGGTGCGCCAATTTCCTTGGAAAATGCCATCACTTCTTCTTCGGGGAGATTTTGCAGTTTACGGATCTCTCCAAGCACGGTGCGTGCATGGCGAACAGCTTCTACAACATCACCCGTACCCGCTTCACCTTTGGTGCGGATCATAGCAGCGCCTTCACCAATTCGGCGCAGGGCTTCACCAAGATTGCGGCAGCCGCAGACAAACGGCACCTTGAAATTATGTTTGTAAATATGGTTAGATTCGTCGGCGGGGGTGAGAACCTCGGATTCATCAATGAAATCGACGCCGATAGATTCAAGAATTTGCGCTTCAACAAAATGACCAATACGGCATTTCGCCATCACCGGGATGGTGACTGCTTCCATGATTTTTTGGATCATATCGGGGTCGCTCATGCGCGCTACGCCGCCGTCAGCTCGAATATCAGCAGGAACGCGTTCAAGCGCCATCACTGCGCATGCGCCAGCATCTTCTGCGATCTTGGCGTGTTCAACATTCACCACATCCATGATCACACCCCCTTTGAGCATTTGTGCCAGCCCTTTTTTGACCTCGAAGGAACCTACCTTCTGTTCCATAGAAAAACACCTCCTTGACATTGACTCGCTGACTCGCATTGCGAGATTTCTTTGCGGTCTAAGGTGATTTTACCACTTACAGCATATCGCGACAACGCGAAATAAACCGGCACGGGCTCAATAACCGAAACAGAAGAATGAACGAGCGTTCACTCCCCTATAAGTTCAATACTTTAACAACTACCAGTTTTTTTGATCGCGTTAACTAGCTGACCTTTTCAAACCTGCTGCCCGGAACGCCACAAACAGGGCATTTCTCGGGTGCAGACCGTTTGTGTGTGTAACCGCAGACAGGGCAGATATAGTAGTCATAGGTTTCGCCAGGTTGATCAAGGGTCTCGAGAGCTTCCTTGTAGAGCATCTCGTGTACCTTTTCGGCTTCATTCGCCCAGTAAAAACTCTTAAAAGCCTGAGTATCTCCTTCAGCTTCTGCATCTTTCATAAAGGTGGGATACATTTCCGTGTTTTCGTAATGCTCACCGGCCATCGCAGCTTTGATATTTTCCTCTGTTGTACGCACTTCTCCCGCGCGGCGAAAATGATTAAGAGCATGGATCGTCTCAGCATGGGCAACAGCACGGAACAGGCGTGCCACTTGTGCATAACCTTCTTCGTCAGCCTTTTTAGCATAAGCTAAATACTTACGGTTAGCCTGGCTTTCACCCGCAAAAGCTGCCATCAGATCGTCATAAGATTTACTCATGTTCATTATTCTCCTCTCAATTTATTCAAACTGGAACCATACCACCTCTATTGTAGATAGTTTAACCGATTCATCAATAAATTCAAAAAAAGTTTTGACAGATGATAAAAGGATTGACAAAATATATTGAAGTGATACAATAATACAATAATACAATGATACAATTAAGAAGGAGGTAAAAATGTGAATACACAATCCTTCAGCATCGATTTTCGATCAGGAATACCGGTGTATATACAAATTGTGGAACAGGTACAGGCGTTGATTGCGCGAGGCGAGCTGCTTCCGGGTGACCAGCTGCCAACGGTGAGACAGCTGGCTTCGGAACTGCGAGTTAACTTTAACACGATTGCCCGGGCTTATCGAATGCTCGACGAGGCGGGGCTTATTTCCACCCAGCAAGGTCGGGGCACTTACATCATGGAATCACTCAACGGAGAACGTTCAAAATTCCTGAAAACCCGATCGCTTGAAGATCAAATCGTTGGTTTCATCGAGTCGCTCAGGCAGCAGGGTTATCAGCCCGATGAGGCAGCTTCTGCGATCAACAAAGTCATCGAGTCCTGGAAGCTGGGACAAGTGAGCAGACAATTTGAATAACAATAAAGGAGAAAAATGACTACACAAAAGAAATCAGAAAATACAGGAAGCGATTCGGCACAGGGATTTTCACCGTTTCGCCTGCAGATGGGATTTGACAAGCGTGGTCAAGATGCACACATGAATGGCATCGCTTTAACCCTCTTTTTCATCCTGATGGCAGTCGCAGTGGCAGCCGCCATTATCATGGATACCAAAGGGTACTCCGATGGGGTGATTTTTGCTGTGGTGATCCCGATCATGGTGCTGGCGTTTTACTTGTTGTTCGCCATCCAGGTGGCCAAGCAGTGGGAAAAAGCTGTGGTGCTGCGCTTTGGCAAGTTCAGAGGCCTGAAGGGGCCCGGATTATTCTGGATCATTCCCATTATCGATTCTGTGACCACCTGGATCGACCACCGTGTGATGGTGACCCCTTTTTCAGCTGAAAAGACGCTGACGCGCGACACGGTTCCAGTCAATGTGGATGCAGTGCTCTTCTGGGTGGTGTGGGATGCTGAAAAGGCAGCGCTGGAAGTTGAAAATTACCGCAATGCCATCGCCTGGGCATCGCAGACCGCACTGCGCGAAGTGATCGGTCAAATGACCCTTGCAGATATCCTGGTCGGACGAGCAAAGATGGACGCAGACCTGCAACGCATTATTGATGAGCGCACCACCCCCTGGGGCATTACCGTTCAATCAGTTGAAATTCGCGACGTGGTTATTCCGCCAGATCTTGAGGATACCATGTCTCGCCAGGCGCAGGCAGAACGTGAACGCCAGGCGCGTGTAATTCTGGGTGAATCTGAAAAACAGATCGCTGCTAGCTTCTCTGAAGCTTCGCTGGCTTATCAGAATAACCCGACTGCTCTTCATCTACGCGCCATGAACATGCTCTTTGAAGGGTTGAAAGAAAAAGGCGCATTGGTCATCGTCCCTTCAAGCGCTGTCGATACTATGAACCTTGGCGGCATTGCAGGAATCACTTCAATGGCACAGCAGCAATTGGAGAATGAAAAGAAATAAATATTCACACATTAAAAAATTATCTGAAACATCGCAAAAAAATGTTTCATGTGAAACATTACAAGGAAAATATGGAAAACACAATTATCATCGATCATCTCTCTCATCGTTTCGATGGGCGGTACGCCCTGCAGGATCTCTCCTATGAGGTCAGGAAGGGGGAGGTGTTTGCCTTACTGGGCCCGAACGGAGCCGGAAAGACAACCACCATTCGCCTGTTGAATGGGCTTTATAAACCTTCTGGCGGAACGATCCGCGTATTTGGCAATGATCCTGTAATACATGGCAGCGAAATCCGCAGGCAGACCGGAGTGCTGACTGAAACAAGCGCCCTTTATGAACGGCTCACGGCACGAGAAAACCTGATGTTTTTTGGCCGCATGTACGGAATCGTAGAATCGGTTCTGTTAAAAAGAACCGAAGAAATTCTACAATTTTTTACACTTGAAAAACGTGCGGACGATCGTGTAAGCACGTTCAGCAAAGGGATGAAACAGCGCCTGGCACTGGCCAGAGCGTTCCTGAACGATCCGCGCATCCTTTACCTGGATGAACCTACTGCAAGCCTTGATCCTGAATCAACGCAGCAGGTGCACGAATTAATCGAATCCATCAGTAAGCAGGATGACCGTACCGTATTTCTCTGTACCCATAGACTCGAAGAAGCCGAACGGCTGGCAGACCGCGTGGCAATATTAAACAGCGGAAAATTGCTGGCTTTGGGCAGCCTCGCAGAGTTGCGGGGCCAATTTAACCCCGGTTTGTGGGTGGATATTGATCTGCTTCATCCCCTGACCAAGGTGGTTGATTTCCGCATGGTGCGGGGCGTTGTAGAGGGCACTGTGGAAGGACAAAAGGCACGCTTTCAGGTAGTTGAGGAGGGAGCAATCCCTGCACTGATCAGCGAGCTGGTCAGAAACGATGCTCAGATCACCAGCGTACATCAGGAGAAGGTCTCACTTGAAGATATCTATTTCAGGCTGCAAACAGAAGTAAAGGAAGGTCAAAAATGAACTGGAAAGCGGTGTTTACCATTGCAAAAAAGGATATCAAGGAAGCACGACAGAATAAATCCGTCTGGCTGCCGGTTCTGATCGTACCGCTGATCTTTGTGGTGATTATGCCCGTGGGGTTGATCCTTGGCGTCTCCAGCGCCACAGGGGCTGCGGGAAACCCGATGAATGATCCAGATTTCGCGGTCTTCCTTGAAAAAATGCCAGAATTTATGTCGAAAATGATCAATGGCATGGATTCGGTGCAGTCGAGCATCGTATTGCTCCTTGGCTATCTCTTTGCCCCATTCTTTCTGATCCTGCCGCTGATGTTCTCCACTGTGATCGCGTCTGAGTCATTTGCCGGAGAACGCGAACGAAAAACCATTGAAGCCCTGCTCTATACCCCGGCAACGGATACCGAATTACTCCTGGGCAAGATAATGGCGGGATTTATCCCTGCTGTATTGATCACCCTGGGCAGCTTCGTCGCATACATTCTGGTCGTGAATGGCGCGGCTTATCCCGTCATGGGACGTATCTGGTTTCCACTACCCAGCTGGTACGCGCTCATCCTGTGGGTTTCACCGGCGATCTCCCTCTTGGGAATAGCTGTGACAGTTCTGATTTCCGCCCGGGTGCAAACCTTCATGGGTGCCTATCAATCAAGCGCGTCTCTCGTTCTGCTGGTGCTGGTATTGCTGGCAGGGCAGGCGACAGGTGTGGTTTACCTGAGCGTGGCGGTCAGCCTCCTTATCGGAGCAGGAATCTTTGTCGTTGATGCCATATTAATGTATTACGCGGTTCGTACTTTCAATCGTGACAAATTACTGGCTTCAGCTGCTTAAAAATTGTTTCATGTGAAACATTTTTATTCAGGTCAATATTTTTGCGAACGCGCTGGGGGATGAGAATCCTCTGGCGCGTTTCTGATAATCCGAATATACTTAAAAATCTCTCTCGCGCGGCCTGTTCTCCGCGTAATCACGAGAGCAGGTGCTGTCAATGACAAGTAATATTCCACTGTTTTTAGCCTACATTCTGTCTGTGCTTGTGATGATCGGTTTGCCGGTCTTTTTGGCAGTGTTTTTTACCCGCCGTTTCAAGATTTCCTGGTGGGTGGTCCTCACAGGCGTATTAACTTTTATCGTGTCGCAGGCGCTGCACATCCCTGCACTTATCGGGGTCAACTCCCTGTTTACCAAGGGGATTCTCACGGTTACCTCCGATTCATGGTTCCCCATCGTTTACTCCATTATGGTCGGTTTGCTCGCTGGCGTATTTGAAGAAATCGCCCGCTGGGTGGGCTTCAAGATGCTGCGCGAAAAAGCCGAACGGTTTGGGTCTGCGCTCGCCGCAGGGATTGGTCATGGTGGTATTGAGAGCATCTATGTATGCGTTATGGGGCTTGGTGCCACGCTGGTGACCGTTCTTTTCTACAATCCTGGTTCGCAGATCGCCGCAGGGGTTTCCACCAGCCAGGTCCAGTACATGCTGGCGCAAATTGAAGCCTTCTGGAGCACTCCCTGGTATTTCGGGCTCCTTTCAGGTGTTGAAAGGGTGATCACGCTTACCACTCATCTCTTCCTGTCGGCCCTGGTCTGGAAGGCTGTCGTTGACCGTAATGTTCTCTGGTTGTTGCTGGCCATTCTCTATCACATGGTTGTAGACGCTGTGGCAGTGTTTCTGCAGCAGATTGGGTGGAGTTATTGGCCGATTGAAGGTGTTCTGGCGGTCTTCATGCTGCTTAACCTGATTATGCTCTACACCTTTTACAGGGAGGAGTCGCAGATTGAGAAGGAAATGGATGAGATCAGCGATGAAGAACTCGCAGTTCTTGAAGAAGCCGAAGAAGAAATTCTCGACGATGAAGACGAAGAAGAATCCCAGGAAGTAACCGGCGATGATCTGGAGATCGATCATCCTGAGCATGACCGCGTGAATGGTGAAAGTCCGCTGGACTGATTTGATCTAATGATTATGATCCCGGTACCTAAACGGTGCCGGGATCTTTTTTTATCAGGAAAGCCACCGCCTTACCGGCTTCTTCGTTCATCAATACTCGCATAGTGTGGCCAGGTTTGGCATCCTCGATGCGGATCAGACGCAATACTTTTTCGAACTTCCTGGCTTCAGGCAGCCGTTCAGTCAAATGATTGGGTAAATTCTCAAAGAAGTCGCTGTTAAAATCTGTGCCGGGGTTATCCAGGTGTAGTGCCAGTGGAAAGATTTGTGCTTCGAGCAGGTCCTGGAAGAAATGCGTTCCCAGCGAAGGTTCTGGCGGCAGGCTGCAGTTTTCGCCGGCCAGTTCTACCAGAGCTTTGGCATAATAGATGTCGCCGTATCCGATTGGTACCCCCAGATCTGAATTCGAACTGCCCCAGCGCCCGGGGCCAACGCAGATGAAGGCTTCGTCATGCAGCACTTCGTTCAATCTGCCTACGGCTCGCGCCAGGGCTGCTCTTTCAGTTGTTGAAGATAGGGCAAAATACGCCTGAGGCTGGACGTAAATGATCCATTCCACAGAGCCGATCCTGCCCTGCGGCACCATGAAATCTGTGGAGAAGATCACTGCATCTGGGCTGAGGTTGACAGGCGGTTTTTCCACCTCGGTTTGAGCCAGGTGTCCCTGCGGGCGGCACTGCAGGATAGTAATGCACAATTGTGGTTTACCGTGAGCATCCTCTTCGATGCGCAGGGTAAATTCCACATCTACCGGGGAATGGTAAGCCTGTTCAAGCGATTTCAAGATGGTCTTCATGCGTTCGGCGAATGGTGTGCGCTGTAATAACACGTCAAAAGTAAGCACCAGTTTTTGTGGATCACTGATGATACTTGAGCGCATGGTTTCAAAATATCCATCTTCGTCAAGCTGGGCAATATAACGCAGCGGTGGATAATCTGCCTGCAGCACGTCGTGGATCGGCAGACTGGTAAACGTATTGTGTCGCAAATCGAGCAAGTCTACGTATTGCTGCGAGTAGCGCCTTACGGAACGCGGGTCATTGGAGGGGCGAAGCAGGGGATGGCTGAGGGCGATCAGGCGCGGGTAGTCGTTTCCAACGCGGTCTACGGCACGAGTACCCAGCCCCCACACCAGGCGTACGAAGCCATCTTCGCTGCGGATCTGCGGTGCCCAGCGGAAAATATTGCGGCTGAACGCCACCCCGGCAGCATGGGGCATCATATAATCTTTATATCGTTCTCCTTCCACCAGCTGAATCAGCAGCGCCATGCGCTCATCGTAATCCAGCAGGCCTTTGCTGCGGCGGTAGAGCAGTGCGTTAGGGTTGAGAACAGAAGCGTAGATCTGGGCAATGGCCTGGGTGAGCTGCTTCAGGTTCTCTTCAAGCGTGCCCTGGTTGGGGCAGAAGATACTTTCATATTTACCGGCGAACGCGGTCCCGAAATTATCTTCCAGCAGGCTAGAGGAGCGCACGATGAGTGGCTGCTTTCCGATCTTGATCAGCATCGTCTGCAGTTGATCGAGGATGTCGGGTGGAAATGACCCGTTGCGAAAGTCTTCTTCAATTTTTGGGTACTCTGCGCGCATCTCGGCTTCGGTTTTGTATTTCTGGTCGTTCCAGCCAAACAGATTATTGATGGACATGAAGGTGTAGAACTCATCCGAGCCGATATAGAAAGATTCGGGCATCGAGAGGCAGGGAAGGTCACTTAACTCGCGGTTGCTCTCAAGGATGTGCTGGGCCAGGATCATACCGGCGGATTTGCCGCCAATGCGGCCAGCGCCGATCTTGCGCCGCCGGACTTCTGATAACTCTTTGATGGTTAACCATTCTTTTGCAATGTTAATGTAACGAAGCTGATCACTAATCAGGGCGCGGATGAGCACCACCTTGGATTCTTCAAGCCGTGCCATGTATTTTGCACGTTCCTTTTCTGGCATCTTTTCGATGGTCATTGCCTGTTCGAACACCAGGTCAATGGGTGCCAGCTCAGGGTTGATCGCCAGAAGCATATCGAGTGATGAAACGCCGCGTTCTGCGAGGGTGTCTTTGATCATCTTTTCAAGCAGATCAAAAGGCAGGTGGCGGCTGAAAAGCAGGTCAGTGAGATGGTCTCGCAGGATAGATTTGCGCGTTTCCCAGAGATCAGAAGTCTCCTGACCATAGGGGTTGTTGATACCTTCCAGTTTTTGTGATTGAATGGCGTTATCGCGTACCCGGCTCTCGAAGGACTTGGGATCGATGATGCCACGCTTGAAGAGTTCTTCACGCATGTGCGCGCGGATTCTGGATGCGAGCACCGGGTACTGCATGAGGGTCAGGGTGGTTCTGAGCAATTTTTCTGTGGTATCAGGAAGAAAGTCCATCTTGTCCCGGTTAATTATTTCTAGAAAAAATTATTCCTGCGGATACGATTTCCCCTCTCGGGCGAGAGGGGAATGTAAGTTTCGCGTGCCAGATTTTAGCCGAGGTGCATGGGCATGATCACATGCACGAAGTTTTCGTCGCCCACCGGACGGATCACGCCGGGGCTGTTATTGGCGTTGGTCTCAAGAGATACATTTGGCGAGTGGATCACATCCAGCACTTCGCGCAGGAATTTTACATTGAAGGCGATCAGCAGTGGGCTGCCCTCGATGTTGGCTTCGACGGAAATGTCGCTCTTGCCGGTTTCTTCGGTTTGTGCGCTGATCTCCACCTTACCCGGGCCGCCTTCCTCTGGAAGGATATCAAGGCGGATGACATTGTTCCCCTCGCGGGCGATGATCTCGGCCTGTTTGCAGGCTTTGAGGAAAGCCGGTGTGGAAATGATGGTCTTGGTTTTGGCGCTCTTGGGGATGATCGCCTGGTAATCGGGGAAGTTACCATCAATCAACTGAGAGACCAGTTCGGCATCCTTAAGGCGGAAGATGACCTGTCCGCGACCCTGAGGAACGATCATCGTCACCGCCTTATCGTCTTCGCTGAAAATGCGTGCCAGTTCGTTCATAGCACGGGCAGGGATGATTATGGATACATTCTGCCTGATCGGGCTGGAGAAGGATTCTCTGCGCACCGAAATGCGAAAACCATCCGTTGCGGCCAGTGTGATGACGTTTTCAACCACGTCCATTTTCACCCCTTGCAGCACGGGGCGGGCTTCATCGGTTGACGCGGCGAAGGCCACCTGTTGGATCATATCTTTGAAATCCGCCAGGTTAAGTTCGATACCGTCCGCTGGATCCGTAACAGGCATAGGCGGGAAATCCTGCGCGTCGATGCCCTTGATATCATGTACCGAGCTGTTACATACCAGGTTGAGGGTTTGAGTGCGCTCATCAAGGGTCATATTCACATGATCCGGCGAGAAGGTACTCACCAGGTCAACGATGGTGCGTGCCGGGATGGTAATGGAACCTTCCTCGCTGATCTGAGCAGGGATCCAGCAGGTGATCCCCAGCTCCAGGTTGGTGGCTGACAGGCGCAGACGCCCCTCATCGGTTGCCATCAGCACGTTTGCCAGAACTGGCAGGGTGCTGCGCGGAGATACCGCACGGCTGACGATGCTCAGACCGTGCGCCAGATGTTGTTGGGTGACAGTGACTTTCATGGGCGCCCTCTCACATAAAATTTTGTATGATTGAGTATACAACGAGACGTTTAAAAATTCCAGTACACCAGATGTACCAGCAGAGTGGAGTGTTGTACAATCAAATTGTTCGGCAAGAGGCCGAGATGACACAGGATCATGGTCAGGATTTAATCGACAGGGCGTTTTTTCTTTATAGAGCCGGCGAGTTCCAGCAGGCGTATGATCTGTTAACTGAGGCGGCTCCGCGCTACCCTGAACGTGAACAGCGCCTGTATGCCTGGCGTTTCAACCTGGCCGCCAGGCTGGGAACCTTGACCTGGCGGAGGAGATCATCGAAGATGCCCTCGACAGCGGTTATTTTTACCGCAATTTTGCCGTGATCGATGCCAAAGATATCGCAGCTTTGCAAGGCAGACCGTTCTTTATGGCTCTGGCAGCACGCAATGACCGCATGCTCGCCGAGGCGCAGGTTTACGCCTGTCCTCAATTGGAAATCATCAACGCGGGCATCGAACAGAACGGATTCACCCCGCTGCTGATCAGCCTGCACGGCGCCAATATGAACCTCCGGCAGTACCGCTCGAACTGGCAGTTCCTGGTTGGCTCTGAATGGCTGGTAGCACTGCCGCAGTCTTCGCAGTTAGGTGGCAGGGACGTCTTTGTGTGGAATGACCTGAATACAGCGGAACGGGAGCTGTTGGAACATTATCAGACACTCGGTAAACGTGGTAAGTTCAGGCCAGAGCAGACCGTCATGAGCGGATTTTCACAGGGCGGGCAGGTTGCCATCCAGGCGGCGCTCAAACAGATCATTCCGGTTAATCATTTCATTGTTAACTGTCCCTACGTGCCGGATCTGGAACAGATGACAGCACTGCTGGATGCCTGCCAGAACCATGATTTGCGCGGTTATTTGCTGCTGGGTGAGGAAGACCCATCCTGCACGCCGGGCGCCCTTCAGCTGCAGCAGGAATTTGAGAAGCGCGGTTTTAAGTGCGCGGTAGATGTGATTCCTGGGTTACACCACGGGTTTCCAGATAATTTTCCTGAAGTCTTTCAGCGTGCACTGGATTTTGTATTACATCGTTGAGGAGGATGAATGGCGCGTAAACCAATCGAAGTGAAAGATTACGAGTTCCATCCGCTTACTCCCGAGCGTTGGGATGATTTTGAACAGCTCTTTGGCCCAAACGGAGCCTGCGCGGGTTGCTGGTGTATGTGGTTCCGGTTTTCGCACAGAGAATTTTCGAAAACGCGCAAGGAAGAGCACAAAGAAGCCTTGCGAACGATCGTTCAGTCGGGTTTTGAGCCTGGCGTTCTGGCTTACGCCGATGGAATACCGGCAGGTTGGGTGGCTCTGGCACCGCGCGAGTGGTACGAACGCCTGAAAACCTCCAAACAGCTGGCAGCGGTCGATGATCAACCGGTCTGGTCGATCACCTGTTTCTTCATCCACCGTAATTATCGCCGGTCAGGGATGATGGAAAAACTGGTGCACGCTGCCGTCGAGCACGCACGCAGCAAGGGGGCGAAAATTGTTGAAGCCTACCCGCTGGAAGTGGAGGGGAAGATGAACTCGACGCAAATGTATACCGGCAAGTCTTCGGTGTTCTACAAACTGGGGTTCAAACAGGCTGCGTTGCGCGTTGGCCGTCCGATTGTGAGGAAGTATTTGTAATTATTTCTAGAAATAATTATCTTGAACAAGCGCAAATAAATTGAAGAAAACCAGCCCTTTAAAATGGCGTTCTGTTTTCATGCCACGCTCGAGTGAATCAATCCCCTGTTTGTTATGATAGGTTTTTCACGCTCGATGATAGGTTTTGACAGGCCCTGCGGGGTATCTTTACCGCTATCTTAATATGGATAGAGAGGGTTTGAATATGAGCAGGATCGAACGCTGGACTATTACCATCATCCTGGGAAGCATTTTGCCGCTTATGGGTTTGCTGGCAGGCTGGTGGGGGAGTTACGCGTTTCTTTCAACAACCTGGGTGATCATCACTGCCGCGGCTGGCATGGCCGCGGGGCTCGCGGTGGATGCTTTCTGTCTCAAGAAATGGACAGCGAAGGCCTACGAGATCGACCTGAAGATTTTGGCCGCGATCTACCTCTTTTATTCCGTGTGCATTTTCGGGTTCTTCATGGGCGTGCCGGTCTTCAACCTGGCGCTGGCCGTACCTGCCGGACTGTTCATCGGAAGGAAAGCCGCCGTGCAGCGCATGGATGCCGCCAGCGGGCAGAGGGTAATCTCGCGCACCCGGTGGTTCACCACAGGTGTTCTGGTCTTGATCTGCGCGGCTTCGGCGTGGTTCGCGCTCAATTCACCCTCCACCGCGGCTGACCTGGAGGGGATGCTCAGGCTGCCCTTTGAGGTGACCCTTCCAATGATCTGGGGGCTGATCGCGGTGGGCGGCGTTCTACTGCTGGCCGCGCACTGGCTGCTGTTTACGAAGTGCGCGCAGGTCGCCCGTGTGCATTAGAAAAAGGGTATGTCTGATTAGCTTTCTCCGTTGGTTGGCACCTCCCACTCCATTATTAACCTTCGTGAAAGTCGAACGGAAAGAATGATGCATTTCCTTTGCGGGGTGTGTTCCTATCCTCTTCACCTTGTCGATTCTTCGATATTCTATGATTTGTCAACAATTAACGATTCACTAACCATTTGAGTCTTGGGGGCATTCATGATATTCCCGGGTCATCGCAACATGAGACCATGGTGATGAAAGGCGCTTCTAATCCCTTGCGACTGAGCCTTGATTCATGGTCAAGATCTATCCGCTAATCACAAGAATGCCCAGTCATCATTCTCAATTATTGGAAAAGTAGCCGTGGCTACTGATAAAAAACCACTTCTGGTGCAAAAAAAAGAACCGCCAGGTTCCAAAAATGGATTAACCTGGCGGTTTTGGGTTCTCAGACTTTCCAATTATCCTGGTTGTCCATTCTTAGATCAACAAGAACTAACCAGGTGAGGCAGGGTTCAATGTTGGCTCAAAATTAAATCTGACGGCCAACATCGTTACCGGCGCGGATGGCCAGTGCAATATTGAAAGGCTCATTGCAGTCACCAATTGCGTAGGTTTCTTTAACCGTGACACCGTCAAGCAAAGACTTGTTGGGTAACAAATCGGCTGCATTGATGATCGAATCTGCGGGAATAACGGTATCCCAACCACCTTCGGTTGTAATGGTCACCTGGCCGTCTCCAATTTCACGAATCCTTGAGCTTGGATAAGCTTTTACACCAAGAGAATACAGGGCAGTCGTCATGAAGCGATGGGCATGCTGTGATTGTTGCTTGTCAAGTTCTTCATTAGGATTCGGTGTCACAATGGTGACCTTCTTCTTGTGAACCGTCAACCAAAGCGCACAATCAAAGGCCTGAGCATTTGAGCCATAAACGATGACATTTTTGCCAGTTCCTTCACCCATGAAGTTGATAAAGTCAATGATCGGCACAGTGCCACCGCTTGCTTCCACCTCGCCCGGCAGAGCGCCCGTGGCAAGGATTACCGCATCTGGAGCTTCGCTGTTGACAAACGCAGCGTCGACTTCTTTATTCAATACAACAGTCACTCCATTCAATTCCAGCTGCCTGGCCAGGTATGCCTTAAGGTCGTCAAGATTTTCGTGAGGTCCCTTGACCATGCTTGCAAAGGTGAGCTTACCGCCAAGTGAGCCACTTTTTTCATAGAGGGTTACTTTGTGACCACGCGCGGCAGCGATGCGGGCAGCTTCCATACCAGCAGGACCACCTCCAATGACCATGACTTTCTTCGATACTGCCGCCGGTTCGAGTTCGTAGGTCTTGGGGCCTTTGTCAGTCATGACACGCTGTGTCAGAGCATTCACACGGCAGTAACCAAAATCGCGGTTTTGCTGGTTTCCGCCGATGTGGCAATGAAAACAGCGCGTGCAAGGAGCGATTTCATCAAAGCGTCTCGCTTTCAGCTTGTTCACATATTCGGTGTCAACAGTTAGCGGGCGGTTCATGAGGTAGAAATCGACTTTACCATCGGCAAGGGCTTTCTCGAAGAAGTCTGGCGCGTGAGCTGGATCCATATAAGTAACGGTGCCGCATGGAATGTGGAGTGCTTGTTTGTAGCGTGCAACAATGTCGATCAACATACCAGCGCCGCTGTGATTTCCGATCAACTGGCCTTGCCAGTGCTTTGAGAAATCCCACTGCGTGCCGTAACCGGTTGCACCTTCAACCCCATTTAAGATAAAGTAAAGATCGCTACCAAATTGACATGGATGGTAACCCAGCGGGCCCAGGCGAAGATGCATTGAATCACATCCTGCAGCTTCGAATAACTTGGCAAATTCAATTCCCTCTTCAATCGTTGTTACTCTGTTGTGTGGAATAGTAACAGCATTATCCGGCGTTGCCAATGAGGCATCATTTGCGAGGTTATCGTTTTCTTCAATGCAGTCGATCAAGACTTGAACAACAAAGTCGCTACCGCAGGCCTCTTTGATTTGCCCGATCAGTTCGGTCACGAAGCGCGCGCGGTTTTCAAGGCTCCCTATGCCATATTCATCTGTGCGGGTGTTGTGGAACCGTGAAAGGAAATGCTCCCCGAGATTAAAACCAGCCGCATTGATTTCAATTCCAACAAACCCCATTTCCTTTAATGACTGGGCGATAGCTACCCAACGGGCCTGTTCAGCAATAATATCTTCTTTTGTAAAGTCGTTGGATGACTTCATGGAGAAGCCATAATGCTGATACCCTAACTTTGCGCCATATTTTCCACACTCTTCAACGAGTTTTCGTCCAAATGCAAGGGTTTCAGCAGGCATTGGGCTGCCATCTATGGGCGGTTCCAGCGCGCCTACCATTTCTACCCAGATAAGCTCAACACCGCCTTTAGCGAAGTTGACATAATACTGGAGTAGCTCATCGGTTAGTCCGGCAAGGTAAGTAGCCGAACCTGCAGCGGATTTAACCATACGGTGATTGAGCGTGAGCGGGCCAATTTTCAGAGGCGAAAACAGCGTCTTTAAATCGGTTGTGTTTTGCCGGTAGTCGTAATCCTGCGGATTGAGATAGGCCTGAGGAATGAGCTCCAAATCTTCCAAAACCGGCTTACTTGTCCCAGTAGATGGCACAACAGTTTCTTCTGGGAGAACGGTTTTAGGTTTACAGGCGGTAAGAACTCCACCCGCGGCAATGGTAATTGCCGAACCTTTCAAAAAAGACCTTCGACTGATTTTTTTCCGATCGTTCAGCGAATCCATAGCAACTCTCCTTTTTCTGATAAAGTCTTAATAACAATACAGTCAGAAATTTCATTTCTGCCATATTTTTTATGAGTGTAGAAGGAAGGATCCAGGCTAAGAATTAATGGCCGAAGCCATGGTATTAACAGATGAACTAAAATTTTATTCCTGATTTATCTACCAATATTTTTGCCCCACAAGGATGGTGGTTAAAATTGACTCTAAAAGTATTTGTGTGATTTTTAACATTATATAATAAATTATGGATTAATCTGATCTTTTTGCATCAGCAATGATCCTTTCGAGTCCAATCAAATTGAAATTACAGATTGTGACTAGAAAAAGAGTTATTTCAAGAAAAAGTTTTTTTGATGTCTCGTTTTGGATGATTTCGTTAAAGTTTAAACCCTCAAACTCTTACCGTTCTGACGATCTTTCCGGCCATAACATGTACCTTATGCAGAATTTCGAAATCTACTATCGATATTCTACCCACACGCAAAGACTGTCTTGAATTGAAGAAAAAGATCGTAAACCAGCCTTAATTTACATAAAAAGGACTTCAATGGACAACGGGCAGCGTATTTCGCTCTGAAAAATCCCTCCACCGCGGCTGACCTGGAGGGGATGCTCAGGCTGTCCTTTGAGGTGACTCTGCCGATGATCTGGGGGTTAATCGCGGTGGGAGGTTCCGCCTTGCTGGCCGCGCACTGGCTGCTGTTCGCGAAGTGCGCGCAGGTTGCCCGCGGTTGGGTGGGCGGCAAAAAAATGTAGGGTGCGTCCCTGGACGCACCGACTAGGACTTACGCTCACGGTTTAGTGATGGTGCGTTATCACGCACCCTACGCGCCACTTATCTTGATCTTCTTCTTCGGGGCAAGGCAAAGATGATGAGTATCAAAATTGCCAGCGGACCAAAAAGTGAACCATAAAGCTCAAAAACCTGACCCATAATATCCGGAGATATCAGGTAAATCACGATGAGTATGCCTATGAGTATTGCCAGATTTCGGAGTAAATCCTTGAGAAATCTCATCTCTCACCTCCCTGTAGTTTAATAATTATAGCGAAATCTGTTTAAGAAAATGGCATGTGGAATACTTTTCTGGACGAACCTATACTGGTTTCTAGTCGATATTCCTTTGCGCTTTTGCACGAGATTTATTTCTTGAAATAACCCCCCAACCCCTGATTACCGGAAGAAAAAACTCTCCAGGCAGCTGCCTGGAGAGAAATGTTATAATGAAGGTGCCGAAGGTGGGAATCGAACCCACATTCCCGAGGGAACACGATTTTGAGTCGTGCGCGTCTGCCAATTCCGCCACTCCGGCAACAACAATTAGATTTTATCTGACAAATTCACAAGGGTCAAGGGAACTGCTCATGCGTCTAGGAATTATTGGCTTACCACAATCTGGAAAAACCACTCTTTTCAATGCGCTCACCCGCGCCACACAGCCCACCGGTACCACCGGCAAGATCGAGATCCACACCGCCGTGGTCGATGTTCCAGATAAGCGCGTCGACCGCCTCGCTGAGATGTTCAAGCCGAAGAAGACCATTTACGCCAAGGTCACCTACGTCGATATCGCCGGGCTGGATGGCAGTGCTGGCAAGAACGGCATCTCGGGAGCTCTGCTCAACCAGCTGGCTCAGATGGACGGATTCATCCACGTTGTGCGGGTCTTCGAAGACGAGAATGTGCCCCACGTGCGCGAAACGATCGATCCGCTGCGCGATATTCAGGCAATGGATAGCGAACTGGTGCTTAACGACCTGATCGCGGTCGAGCGCAAGCTGGAGCACCTGGCCGAGGAAAAGAAAAAAGGCGCCGGTAGAGATAAAACGCTGATCGAGCGTGAACATGTGCTCTTCGAGCGCCTGCATGAAGCATTGATCATGGAAATCCCCCTGCGAGACGTTGAGATCTCTACCGAAGAAGAAAAGCTTTTCTCCGGGTTCGGCTTCCTCAGCCGTAAGCCAATGCTGATCGTGCTCAATCTCTCCGAAGGGCAGACCGCGCCTGACATTGACTATCCACACCAGCGCAGCAAGGTGGTTGCGCTGCAGGGCAAACTGGAGATGGATATTGCCCAGCTTTCTCCTGAAGAAGCGCAACTCTTCCTTGAAGAGTACGGCATCGAGGAACCCAGCCTGAACCGCATGATCCGTCTTTCCTACGATCTGCTTGGCTTAATGTCCTTTTTCACCGCCGGTCAGGATGAATGCCGCGCGTGGACGGTGCGGCGCGGAGCCACAGCCCCCGAAGCCGCGGGCGAGATCCACACTGATCTGCAGAAGGGTTTCATCCGCGCCGAGGTGGTGGCCTATGACGACCTGATGGAACTGGGGGGCATGAACGAGGCCAAGGCCAAAGGCAAACTGCGCCTCGAAGGCAAGGAATACGTTGTCCAGGATGGCGACATCCTCAACATCCGTTTCAACATCTAAAACACCAGTTCCTGCCGAGACCCGGCAGGAACTTTTTACCAGCAGCGGACGTTTTGATTGCAGCAGCCAATCGATTTTTTACAGGAGTATTTTATGAAGGACTTCTTTTCATTCCGCAAATTCATCGCGCCGGTATTGATCCAGATCATTTACTGGGCGATCACGGCGGCGGCGGTCATTGGCGGTCTGGTGATGATTATCAACGGGGTCAGCTATCGATATTCTTTTTGGTCCGAGGGCATCTCAGGCATTCTGATTCTGATACTGGCACCGTTGGCAGCGCGCCTGTGGGCGGAATACATGATGGGATTTTTTGAGATGCGGCGCAACCTGCGTGACGTGCGCGATATCCTGTTACGTGAAGCCTACGAACGTGAGGAGTTGAAGCACAATCATCCGCAGCCGTAAAATAGACTGCGGAAATGAAAACAACCTCTTATTAGAGGTTGTTTTGTGGTTAATCCAGGGTACCGAACGAACGCTGCAGGTCAGATAGGTCGACCCGAGAAGTCAGGTCCAGGCTGAGGGGTGTGACGGAGACCATGCGTTGTTTTAAGAATGTGCCAATATCCGATGTCGGGTCGTTGAGATCATCGGGGTGCGGGGCGCGTGCGGCATCGATGCGCGGTGCGTCGCCTGGTTGATCACTCTTCTTGGCATAAGGTATAAAATATCCGTGCCTGCCGAGGTGCGTGACACGCCAGGGCGTTTCAGGCGTGGCGTCATGCGGAACATTTACGTTGAGTACGTTAACATCTGCCGGAAGTTGTTTTTCGAGCAAGATGCGGGCGAAGCGCCGGCCAAAGATTGCAGCGGTTGAGAAATCTGTTTTGCGTGAATACCCAAGGTAATCGTCATTATCAAGTTCCAGTGATACACACAGAGCAGGAATTCCGTAAGAAGCGGCTTCAATCGCTGCGCCCACCGTGCCCGACATGGTGACGTCTGTACCGGGATTTTCACCGTAATTGATTCCAGAAACCACCAGGTCTGGTTTTTGCTGCATGATGGCAAAGACGCCATACTGTACAGCCTGAGCAGGAGACCCGCCGACGGCGTAGCAGGTCCATTCCTGGTCACCAATCTGCAGGATGGTGGGCTTGATTTCGCCGTCAGCCCAGGGGGGCACACTGCGGCCGGCGCCGGAATGCTGTTCGCGTGGCGCTGCTACGGTAACGAAACCCAGGCGTGAAAGCTCGGCTGCCATCGCCCAAAGGCCGGGGGAGAGGATGCCGTCGTCGTTAGATAAAAGGATTTGTTTTTTATTAGGGTTCATTGTATTTCAATTCATAAACTGGACATAATCAAAAAGAGCGGTTAACCGCTCTTTTGTGTGCCCCCGGAGTAATTCGAATACTCAACCTTTTGCTCCGCAAGCAAACGCTCTATCCAATTGCGCTACGGGGGCGTGCTCCATTGAGCAAATAAAATATACTCCATCCCTTGTGAAACGTCAAGGAAAAAATTTTCTGCAAAATTGGTATTGACAGCCTATTTCTGGTTTTCTTGCTGCCTGCGGAGTGCGCGGGTGTTCTCTTCGATCGCGAGCAGCAGCTTGAAAAGTTCGCCCGCGGCGTAGGTGAGCAACCCTGCCGCAACCCCCAAAATGAAAACAACGATTCCCAGTACAGTTCCGGTTACCATCCCGCTGCCCGGAACGGCGATCTGCGGAAAGATCTCATGAAGCATGGCATCGCTGCCCGACATTACCAGTGGAATCAGGATCAGACTGAGCGCTGCGATGACCATTTCCGCTGCTCCGATGATGCGCAGCAGGCGGCCGATCACATGCAATGAGTTAAAGCGTTTTTCCAAACAGGCGTTCTCCCAAAAAAGATAAAAAAAGTATACCCGCAAGATAGAATTTTGTGTAATTAAAAGTCAAATGCCTGGGTGAGGGGGGCACCCAAGCATCTGACTTTGTTATTTTAGCACAATCTATTAAAAAGTGGTTAAGAATTTTGTTAGTATTTCTACGAATTTTTCACATTCACTATATATTACAAATCATGTCTTATTTAGTGAATTAAATCTTCAGTAAAAATACCCCATGGTATCCAATCCATGCGGTAAACCTTTACAAATTTCAAGCTTCCTCGATCTCCACGGTGATCAGTTTTACCGCTGGGCTGTCTCGGCGAGACGGGTCGCGGGCGGGAATGGATAGCAATACATCCAGGCCTTTGATCACCTGTCCAAACACGGAATGTTTATTATCGAGCCATGGGGTGGGAACGTGGGTGATGAAGAATTGCGAACCGTTGGTGTTAGGGCCGGCGTTGGCCATCGAGAGCACACCGGGGGCATTGTGGCGCAGCTTGGGGTGGAATTCGTCGTGGAACTTATATCCCGGGCCGCCCATGCCGGTGCCGGTTGGATCGCCACCCTGTGCCATAAAATCGGTGATCACCCGATGGAAGATGGTGTTGTCATAGAATCCTTCACGGGCGAGGAAAACGAAGTTGTTCACCGTGCGCGGGGTTTTATCGGCGTGCAGACTGCACACAATATCGCCTTTGTCTGTTTTAAACGTGGCGGTATAGGTTTTTGAGGGATCGATGGTCATCTGCGGAGCGGTAGACCACTGTTTGATTTTTTCTGTCATAAGTTTCCTTTCCATATCGATAAGATACAAAATTGTAACATACTACCGGGGATTAGCTTTGAGTTTTCGAGCGCCCGAAAAAGTGTGAACGATCCACACAACAGCAAAAACCGCTGTGCAGGTTAGCACGATGGCAGCACCGCTGGCGATATTGAGATAATACGAGAGGTACAACCCTACAATTCCAGAAAAAACTGCAATCAATGCAGCAATGACCATCATGCGTGAAAGACGTCGAGTAATCAGAGATGCCGCTGCCGCCGGGGTCACCAGCATGGCTACCATCATTGTCACACCCACCGTCTGCAGCGAAACGACGATGCTCATGGCGATCAGGGTGATGAGCATGTAATCCAGCCAGCGGATGGGCAAGCGCAGGGTTGCAGCCAGGATCGGATCGAAAGAGATCAATAGAAATTCTTTATAGAAGGCAACGATGACCAGCAGAATCAAGACACCGAAGACCGCGGTGAGCATCAAGCCACTGCGGCTAACTCCCAATACATCGCCGAAGAGAAAATGGCTCAGGTCGGCGGTATAGTTGCGAACCATTGAAATCAGAGCAACCCCCAGCGCAAACATTCCCGCAAAAATAATGCCAATGGCGGTGTCTTCCTTGATCTTACCTGAACGGCTTACGGTGCCGATACCCAGCGCGCTGAGCAGCGCGGCGGCCATTGCCCACCAAAACACCGGTTCGCGTGCCCCTCCGCCCACCAAATACCCAACCGCCACACCTGGAAGCACAGCATGCGCCAGCGCGTCTCCAAAGAATGCCATTCCGCGTAAGACGACATAAGTACCCAGAATGGCACAAACGATGCCAACAATGATCGCCGCGATCATTCCGCGCACCATAAAGCCGTATTGCAGTGGTTCGGTCAGCCAGTTAAGCATGAGAATGGCCATCCTCTCCGCAGCAGGTATCGTCGATGACCGATACCTGTTGTTCATGCACCAGTACCTGAATGTGGTCACCGTAAGCCTGATTTAAAGTCTCCTCGCGGAAAACATCGGCAGGGGTGCCCAGTCCAACAAGGCGATGATTCAGCAGCATCACTCGGTCGAAGCGTTCTGCAGCGAGTTTCAAATCGTGTAGAGCAACCATTACGGTCACCTTGCGGGATCTCAGCGTATCCAACACAGAGAATAACTCGTCCTGTGAAGGTGTGTCTAACCCGGTAAAGGGTTCATCCATGAGCATCAGTTCTGCCTCTTGAGCCAGCGCTCGCGCAATGAACATGCGTTGCTGCTGACCACCTGAAAGCTGGTTGATCTGCCGCGCGGCAAGGTCCTGCATGCCCACCGTTTCCAGGGCGTTCTTCACAATCTCGCGGTCAGCGTTTGAAGGCCAGCGCAGATATCCCACACGCCGGGTGCGTCCCATCATTACTACATCGCTTACAGATGCCGGGAAGTTCCAATCCACCTGGCTGCGCTGCGGCAGGTAAGCAATGCAGATATGGCCGCGGGGTTCCGCCCCGAACACCTTTACGGAACTGCCTTCAGATTTCATGACCCCGGCAATGATCTTGAACAGGGTGCTCTTGCCGGCGCCGTTTGGGCCGACCACGGCCATGCGTTCACCGGTGTTTAATTCAAACGAAATCTGCTCCAGAGCGGTACCGCTTTCATACCTGACTGTCAAATTTGTGACTTTGAGAATGGCGGTACCGGGGATGTGTCCATGGTCAGCTTTTAAGGGTGGTTGCGTGTGATTGATTTGAGGGTGGGGTGCTGTCATACTTCACTCTTTCAGGGCATTCATGATGGTCATAACGTTGTACTTCATGTAATCAATATAGGTACCCGCTGGACCGTCGGACTCGGAAAGTGAACCCGTGTAGAAGGAAATGAGTTTTATGCCGGTATCCTGAGCAATACGGCTGGCAAGCGCTGGGTTCACATTATTACCGACCAGAATGACTTTCACGCCGTAGCTACGGATGGCATCTTCGAGAACTGCCATTTCCTGAGCGGATGGTTGGGCAGATGAACTATAGGAGGGGATTACCGCACCGATTACCTCGAAACCATACTTTTCGGCAAAATAACCAAAAAGCAGATGGTCGGTGACAATCTTGCGTTCAGAAACCGGAATAGCTGAAACCTGATTGGTTATCCAGGTGTCAAGCTGCGTGAGCGCGGCGATATAAGCCTCGGCGTTGGTCTGGTACTGTGAAGCGTGAGCAGGATCAGCCTCGCTGAGCGCTGTCTGAATGTTCTGCACCCATATGACCACATTTGTGGGGTCAAGCCAGACGTGCGGATCACCGGTGGCGTGTTCGTCTGCGTGAGTGTCTCCACTGACAGCGTGGAACTCGCGCGGGGAAATGCCGTCAGATACCGTGACGATCTTTGTGCCTTCACTGGCGTTTTCGATAATCGTCGACATGAATTCTTCCAATCCCAACCCAACCTCGAATACCAGGTCAGCGTCAGAAACGGCTGCTATATCGCGCGGTGCCGGTTGATACTCATGTTCATTTGACCCAACAGGAACGATAGAGGAGACCGCGGCATATTCACCGGCTACTTGTTTGACAACATCTGCCAGGATGGATGTGGTTGCAACAACCTTGAGTTTTCCATGGCTGGCGGTTTCAATACCAGAACAGGCCGTGAGGGCTAATGAAAATAAAATGAACACGATCGTGAGAGAAAGAATACGCTTTCGCATTGCTTTAGCCATTCTTATGATCATTTTTACAATCCGGGCAGGTACCAAAAAGTTGCAGCCAATGGTCGTTGACCTGGTAACCTGTGTTGGTTTCCACTCTTGAGAACAACGCGCCAAGATCATCACCTCTAAATACGGTGGTCTTTCCACAGGCGGTGCAAACCAGGTAATGCTGGTGGCCTTCCACGGCAGGCATGACCATGTGGCAGCCGTCCTCCTGATGAATACGCTGGATTAAGCCCAGTTCCTCAAGTTTTTCCAGGGTGCGATACACCGTTACCAATCCAATACCGGGGTTCATCTCTCTTCCGAGGTCGTAAATTTCAGTTGGCTCAAGCGCGCGGGGACTGTTCAGAAGAATTTCGATGATCACGCGCCGCGGGGAGGTGATGCGGCAGCCGTTTTCTTCGAGTATTTCAATCCAATGTTGCAATTGTTCCATTTTTACCCTTCTAAATGAAAATGATTATCATTATCATTTTATCATAAAAAACATCCCCTGCCTGGCAGGGGATGAACCGATAAGGGATTGGCCTCTATTGAATGTTGATGCTTCCAGATCCGCGATTGAAAATCTTAATCGTAATCTTATTGGCGGCGGTATCAAACCCCGCAGTCTGCCATGCACCGGTTTCCATATCTGCGCCGCCCCCGATTTGTTCCATTCCACCGGGGATGTTCAGGCTGCCAGAACCACTGTCCATTACCTCGATGCGCAGTCCGGATGTAGAGGGAACGGAGATATTGACCGAACCACTGCCGCTGTCGAGGGTCAACTCAAGATCGGTTTCTGCGGGTAGTGTTACCTCGACCGATCCTGAACCGCTTTCGATGATTGCACTGTAGGGCGTATCAGATACCGGCAGATCGAAATTCGATGACCCGGAGCCCATTGCTGCCTGCAGAGAGGTCAGTTTCATCCCGCTCAGATCCAAATTGACCGTTCCTGAACCGCCATCCACAATCAATTCACTTGGAACATTGGGGTTAAGCGCGATATCCCACTTTTGTTCGGTGAACACGAAATTCCATTGCAGCCAGTCATTCGAAGTTGTGGTCTGGCTGAGGTGAACGACCTTGTCGGTGGTTCCGTTGACATCAAAATTTAATGTTCCGCTGTGGGTGATTGTTCCACTGATCAGATGGTAATTATCGGCCAGTGTATTCACCTCCACCGGGTCGGAAGAAAATTCAAAGTAATATTTGGCGGAATTCGCCGCGCCGATTGGTTCAGATATGGTATCCGTTTTTGTTCCACCCGTTTCTTTGATCCCCAGCGAAGGGCTCAGCATTAAGAAAGCGATAATGCCGCCGATTGCCACAAGGCCAATCACTCCACCCACCCAGGATGCCCGATGTCCGAAAAGGATATCAAGACCGATCACCACGAGGATCAACGGCCAGAGACGCAGCAGCATACTCAGATTAAATGCGGGGATGATTTCCAGATTTCGCAGCAGTAAGATAACGCCAACGCCGATCAAAACAATCGGCCAAAAGAAACTTGCACTTTTTCGTTTATATTCCATAAAACACCTCGCCTTTGTGGTTCATTCCGTCTATTTAAAAGATATACGTTTCATTCGTTCGATGGTTGCACCGGTGTTGTCGGTAACAATCGCATCACACTTCAAAAATTTGTAATACCAAAGGCGGTTATCGGGGGTTGGATCGAGAGGGCAGACCAGTTGTCCACGGCGATGCGCCCGCGCAACAAAGAATGGATTGACAAATACGGTTGGCCAAAAAGGCCCCAGAACTTCAGGCATCGGATCTGGCATAAATTTCGCCATGGTGATCCAGCCGATAGGCAGACCGGGTTCAACTGACTTCACCGTTTCGAGGCGGGAGATGGAAAACGAAAGGACGATACAACGTTCGAGGATGTCAAAATTTCGTAATTCATCTACCAGTTTCTGGCACACAGCGGGTTCTAAAAAGCGGTCTGTTTTCAACTCGAGGGCCAGGCCAACATCTTTGGGCAGGATGGCGGCCGTTTCTGCCAGGGTTGGGATGCGTTCCCTTTTGAACTCGTTGAATCCATTGAATGCGCTCAATTGCTTGAGTTCTGCGAGTGTCTTATTGCGCACCGCGCCTTTTCCGTCTGTTGTGCGGTCAACGGTCGCGTCGTGAATGCACATGAAAACGTCATCCGCGCTAAGGTGCAGGTCCGTTTCGAGGATATCGGCACCTTCATCGAACGCTTTCTGGAAGGCCGACAGGGTGTTTTCAGGGCATAATACACGGTTCCCGCGATGTGCCATGATGTAAGGTTTGGTGCGTCCTGGCAGAGCAAGGGTATTCATTCCACAATCCTCCTAAATCGTTTGGTAAACAACCAGAAAGATATTCATCTTTGATCTGATCTAGAAATTTGGATTTCCAAAGGTTCGTTAACTTAAAATTTGTCCATATTAAGATTCCCTTTGTCTTATGTTTCATCAGAAACGAGGGGTGAAGTTTTAATTTGAGGCAGCAGCAGCACTGAAAGCAGGAACAACCCGCTGTAAAGGGCAAAAATGACGGAATAACCCAGCCCGGTTTGGATGGTATTGAAATAGTCTGCCAACGGACCACCGATACTGGAGCCGATGATTCCAGCTCCTGCCCCCGCCAGGTTAGAGATTCCCAGATAGCGCCCCGCATCCAATTTTGGGACAAGGTCGGTACCCAGCGCCCAGTTGGTGGCCATGAAAATACCGGTACCGAGCCCTAAAAAGCAACCGGAGATGAGCAACGTCGGTATGTTGCGGGAAAACACCAGCAGGATGGTGCCGATCAGCGCGAGAATACCGGCAATGGCCAGCAAATTCTTTCGTCCGAAGCGGTCTGAAAGGATCCCCCCCGCAAGTGAAGATACCAGCATAAAAATAAAAACAACTGCAATGAGATATGTAGTTATTTGGGCAGGATTGGGCACATGCAGGATGTCACTGATGAAAAACATGGCGAAGTTGCGCACCGAATTTGCTGCCGCCATGAAAAGCAGACGGGTGACCACCCACCAGATAAAAGATTTCTGCTTTCCGGATTCTTTTCCGATTCCAACGCGAGCACCAAAATAAACGCCGAAGAAGATCGATCCTGTCATCCCGATTAATCCTGCGAGTCCAACAAGGGTGACACGCAGTATCAGGCTGGTTGTCTCCTCGGGCAGCCATCTGCTAATCCCTTTAACAAGCAGGAGCGAAAGCTGAGTGATACCTACAAAGATCACAGTCAGCAACAGCATGCGCAGGATGGGCTTGCCGGATGGATAGGGGACTTTTTTTATTTTAGCCTCTTCTCGGGTAAAAAGGACGGTTACCAGCATCGTTGTTACATAGAAAGCCATCAAAATCGCGATCACAAACCAGAATTGTCTCTGATCTACCAGCGGAGCAATCAACAACACCAGTACAGCAGGAAGCATTTCCATGAATGATTTGATTCCCGAAGCAAGACCGTGTTGATTTTCAGCAACCAGGTCGGGGATTAATCCCTGTTGACCGGCTTGAGAAATATTTGAAGAGAATTGTTGAAGAACAAAGCCTGCCAGCAGGATCACCAGCGATGTGCTGACTCCAAACGATGATTGAAAGAAACCATTGAGCGGCGAATGAATAAACCAGATTGACGTCCCCATTATCCCTATGAAGAGAACATTTAGCAGCGCGCCGGTTATGATGAAAGGCCTGCGGCGACCAAGCTTTGAAGTGCAGCGGTCGCTGAGCATTCCCATCACAGGTTGAATAAACATCGCCATGGTCAGACCAGCGGTGTATACCAGGGCTGTGTAAGTATTTTTCTTTTCAGGGGGCATAAAAGCAAATACCATGGCAGGCAATAGCAGCGGGCTTAAAACGTTGGATGCCATGCTTAAACCAAGCTGGTACCCGTTAAGAGTGACCAACTCAACCCAGCGAAAGGCACGCTTCATGAAAATATCTCCAGGGTGATGCTAAAACGGTTTAACAATAAAAAAATGAGATGGTAAACAACTTTATAGTATTCAGACACACCGGGCTTGTCAAGTTTGTCGACTTTCTAATACGTTTCTAATAATAAAGGCTTGAAAAAAGATTATAATTGGAGTAATATTATCTTAATTATACAATTAAGACAGAAAAGGAACCTATGAACAAAATTTTTGAACTCCCACCGCTAAAATTTGCTTTCGATGCCCTCGAACCGATTATCGATGCGCGCACGATGGAAATCCATCATGACAAACATCATGCCACTTATGTCAATAATCTAAACAAAGCCCTCGAATCAGCACCTGATTTTTTTGAGCAATCGATCGAAGCCATTTTACGCGATATCAACGCTGTTCCTGAGCCGATCCGTGTTGCAGTGCGCAACAACGGCGGCGGGCATGCCAATCATACTCTTTTCTGGGAAGTGCTGGCTCCTGGCGGTTTGAAAGCTCCAACCGGAGCGCTGCTGACCGACATTGAAAATAGTTTTGGCTCTTTGGATGCCTTCATGGAGAAATTTAGCACGGCGGCCGCCGCCCGTTTTGGTTCCGGTTGGGCATGGCTGGTCTTGGATCAAAACAAAAAACTTCAGGTTTATTCCACCGCCAATCAAGACAGCCCTTTGATGGATAACCACACCCCTATCCTTGGTCTGGACGTATGGGAGCATGCTTACTACCTAAATTACCAGAACCGCCGACCAGATTACATCAAAGCTTTCTGGTCTCTTGTAAATTGGAGCTTCGTCCAAAAGGAATATGAAAAAGCCCGGTAATACCTTGAGAACCTTTAAGTCTGGTCAATGAGGTATTGGTTTTCTTGAAAGGTCGGCAGCACCCCAAAAGGGGGAAGCAGGTGAGCCAGGGCAGGTACTCAAGAACATGCTTCTTGGCAGACGAAGGGAAACCTCAATTCAAAAAAATCCCCACCTTTTCGAGTGGGGATTTTTTTTGCATCTATTTGAAATTCGTGTACAATTAACCCGCGCGGGGGGATACATAAATCCCACGCGATATATTATTTTCCGGACGGAGAAGGCCCCCTATGATCCTTGAGTATCTTCCTCTGTTTATTCTCCTCGGTCTTTCCCTTATTGTTGGTGTTTTTGTTCTCTTCTTGGGTCGTTACTTTGGTCCGCATCGGCCCACCCCGAAAAAAGGTAAACCATACGAATCAGGAATGATTCCATACGGCGAGGGAACGCGCCAAATGCCCGTTCACTTCTATCTGGTGGCTGTCTTGTTCATCCTTTTCGATGTTGAAGTGATCTTCTTCCTGCCATGGGCTGTAACCTTTAAACAGCTGGGGTTATTTGCTTTTATTGAAATGCTTGTTTTTGTGGTGATCATAATGGTAGGGTTCATTTACCTGTGGAAGAAAGGAGCATTTGAATGGGCATAGAACAAAAAGCCGGCAATTCGGGGTTCATCACCACTTCGCTTGAGAGTGCTATCAATTGGTCACGAACCAAATCGATGTGGCCGTTGTTATTCGGGCTTTCCTGCTGTGCGATCGAGATGATGGCAATGCAGGCGTCCAGTTATGATATGAGCCGTTTTGGAATGGAGTTGATGCGCGCCAGCCCAAGACAATCGGATTTGATGATTGTTGCGGGGCGCGTTTCTCAGAAAATGGGACCCGTTTTGCGGAATCTGTATGACCAGATGCCAGATCCAAAATGGGTGATTGCTCTTGGAGATTGTGCCTCGTGTGGTGGTATTTACAATAACTATGCGGTTTATCAGGGAGTGGATGAAATTGTTCCGGTGGATGTATATATTTCTGGCTGTCCTCCACGTCCTGAAGGTTTAATCCATGGAATTCTCACCCTTTATGAAAAAGTTCGTGGCGAAAAACTCGCTCACTGGAAATAGAGGCTGGCATGAACGAACTTCTAAAACCGGCAGTAGAGAAAATTTCCAAAAAGTTTAATGCCAAAGTTAGTGAATTTCGCGATGAAGTTACCCTGCTGATTCCCCCAGAAGAAAATACAGCGGTTGCTGCCATCCTGCGCGACGAATTTGACTTTGACATGCTCTCGGCACTAACTGCGGTGGATTATTATCCGCAGACAACCCCGCGTTTTCACATGGTGTATATTTTTTATTCCACAAAGAATAAGGTTTACCTGAACGTCAGAGCCCCGCTTAATGGAAATGAGCCCTCAATAAAAACGATGGAGACCGTCTATCCCAGCGCTAACTGGCGCGAGCGCGAGGTTTGGGACCTTTTCGGTATCAAGTTCGAGAGTCATTCAGATCTGCGGCGCATTATGATGCCGCCAGATTGGGTGGGGCATCCCTTGCGAAAGGATTATCCGTTGGGTTGGGAAGAAGTGCAATTTACCTTCAACTTTGATGAGATCGATGCTCGAAAACCCAAGGGAGAAATTTAACCATGCGAGAAATCCAGGAATTTACACTTGAAGATCTTCGTACGCATTTAAGCCCGCGGGCATTTACTGGCGAGACGGTCGTATTGAACATGGGTCCTCAGCACCCCAGCACCCACGGCGTGCTGCGAGTTATTCTCGAACTCGATGGAGAAGTGATCGTAAATTGCATACCTGATGTGGGCTTCTTGCATACGGGCATTGAGAAAAACATGGAAGCCAAGACCTACCAGAAAGCCGAAGTGCTTACCGACCGTATGGATTATATGTATGCCATGGGCAACATTCTGGTATATTGCCTGGCAGTGGAAAAGTTGACCGGTTTAAAGCCGCCTCCACGGGCAGATGCCATCCGCGTCATTCTCACAGAGTTGTCGCGTATCCAATCGCATCTTCTTTGGCTGGGCACTTCCCCAATGGATCTCGGCGCGGTGTCTACCTTCCTCTACACGATGCGCGAACGCGAGATGATCCTGGACGTGTTTGAACTCGTCTCGGGTGCCCGCATGATGACCACTTACATTCGCCCTGGTGGATTATGGCGTGATGTACCCGCCGAATTTGAAGGATTGGTTCGAGAAATCCTCAAAGTCCTCCCAAGACGAATGCTAGAATACGAAGCACTGCTCACGAAAAACCCGTTGTATCTGGATCGAACGAAGGGCATCGGCAAAATCGATACCAAGACCTGCCTCGCCTGGAATGTAACCGGACCGACGCTGCGTGCCACCGGTATGGCTCATGATGTTCGAAAAGCGAATCCGTATTGTGGCATCGAACAATATGATTTCGATATCCCTACCCATACGGATGGTGATATTTATGCTCGTTACCTGGTGCGGTTGGAAGAAATGCGTCAGTCCATGCGGATCATTGAGCAGGCGCTTAACAAACTTCCTTACGGACCCATCCGCGACAACAATTATAAAATTGTGCCCCCGCCGCGCTCTGAAATTGGAGTAAGCATGGAAGCGTTGATCCATCACTTCAAACTATGGACGGAAGGCTTCACCCCGCCCGTTGGATCAGTGTATGCCACCATCGAGAGCCCGAGGGGTGAAATGGGGGTGTTCCTCGAATCAAATGGAACCCCCAAGCCGTACCGCATTCATTACCGCACCCCCTCTTTGCCGTTGCTGCAGGCATTACCTCTGATGGCCAAAGGGCATCTTGTCGCGGATCTAATCGGTATCATTGGCAGCATAGATATTGTTCTAGGAGACTGTGACCGGTGAACCAACTCCTTCGTAAACACTCACTAGAGGTCGAAAAGATTCTGGCGAAATACCCGCCAGATCAAAAACGCGCAGTTGTCATGCCATTGTTACACCTGGTACAGCAGGAAGATGGATTCATTTCGCGCGAGCGTATGCAGGAAATTGCTGAAATCGCTGGAATCACCACCACCGAGGTGGCATCGGTTGTCGGTTTTTATACTCTGTTTCACGATGCACCCGGCGCCCGGATCAAAATTCAGGTGTGTACCGATGTCGCCTGCGATCTGCGTGGCGCCCGAGAGTACCTCAATGGATTATGCTCTCAATTGGGCATCAACCCCGGCGAAACAACTGAGGATGGTCTGGTTTCCATCGAAGAGGTGAAATGTCTGGCGGCTTGTGACCATGCGCCTATGTTTCAGGCACACATTGGTGATGCGCTCGAATATCACGAAAATCAAACGGTCGAACGTACATTGGACTGGCTTAAATCCATGATTGCATCAATGAAATCACCTGCATCGGCAGTTGAAAAGAAAACGACTGATGATGGAGGCAGCCATGAGTGATCTGTTCCTGTTGCGTCACCGAACTATTGCGGGACTGAACCAACTTTCCATTTACCTTGAAAATGGTGGATTTAAAACCTGGAAAAAAGCAGTCACAGCGCAGAAGCCCGAAGACCTGATCAACGAAGTCAAGGCTTCAGGATTGCGCGGGCGTGGCGGTGCAGGGTTTCCGACCGGAGTGAAATGGTCTTTCCTGCCCAATAATATCTGGCCGCATTATGTGGTGGCCAATTCTGATGAATCTGAGCCCGGCACTTTTAAAGACCGCGAGATCCTTGAATACAACCCGTATCAATTCCTTGAAGGATTGATGCTTGCCTCTTACGCGGTGCAGGCAAAGGATGCTTATATTTACTTCCGTGGAGAATTCTGGCAGATCGCGCGCAGGTTCGATGAACGGATCGCCGAACTGACAGCTTCAGGTTACCTGGGTGATCACCTGTTCGGAACAGATTACTCGCTGCGCATCCATACTCATCTTGGAGCAGGCGCTTATATCTGCGGCGAAGAAACTGCTCTGTTGGAATCGATCGAGGGCAGGCTTGGTCAGCCGCGCCTGCGCCCGCCTTTCCCTGCCGTTGAAGGTCTGTTTGGACTGCCGACTGTGATCAATAACGTAGAAACGCTTACTAACCTTCCCGTGATCATAGGCGAAGGAGCGGCTCGTTTCCGCAGTGTGGGCACTGAAAAAAGTCCCGGTACCAAAATCTTCAGCCTCTCGGGCAGGGTGAAAAAACCGGGTAACTATGAACTTCCACTTGGAACGACATTCCGTGAGCTGATTTTTACCCATGGCGAAGGCATCATCAATGACGCAAAGATCAAGGCGATCATGCCCGCTGGTGCTTCATCGGCATTGATCCCTGCCACCGATGTTGCGCTGGATACTCCCATGGATTACGAATCTGTACCTGCCCTGGGTGGGCAGCTCGGTTCAGCTTCTGTGATCATTTTGGATGAAACGGTCAACATCAGTGACCTGGTGAAAGATACGGTGCATTTCTTTAAGCATGAGTCTTGCGGCAAATGCACACCGTGCCGTGAGGGCACATATTGGATGAGCTGCATCATTGACCGCATCGTATCGGGCAAGAGCAAGAAAGAGGATATCGATCTCTTGTTGACCGTTGCCAGGAACATGCAGAACAAATGCTTCTGTGCTCTTGGTGAGTTTTCCACAACGGCGGTGGTTTCAGCAATCGACAAATTCCGGGCAGACTTCGAAGCCCGTTTGGAGAGTTGAGCGCATGGAAAAACTAGTCACCTTACAAATAGATGGCCGCAGCGTCACCGTTCCGGCAGGAACGATGATCGTGGATGCGGCGAAAAAGCTCGACATTATTATCCCCACATTCTGCTACCATCCCAAGTTGAAACCCGCCGGCATGTGCAGGGTTTGCCTGGTGGATGTTGGTAGACCTCAGATCGACCGTGCAACCAATCAACCTGTTCTTAACGAGGATGGAACACCAAAGATCGTTTTCGGCCCCAAACTTGAAACCGCATGCACCACGCCGGTATCAGAGGGAATGGTGGTATGGGGCGCTACTGAAAAAGTGATGGAAGCGCGTAAGGAAATCCTCGAATTCCTGCTGACCTCTCATCCCCTTGACTGCCCGGTATGCGATAAAGGCGGAGAATGCCCGCTGCAAAACCTGACACTTAAATTTGGACCGACCGAGAGCCGCTTTGAATTCGACGAAAAGAAGCATCTGAGTAAACATGTTCCACTGGGTGAATTGATTTACCTTGACCGCGAACGCTGCATCCAGTGCGGGCGCTGTGTTCGCTTCCAAGATCAAATTGCAGATGACCCGGTAATCGGGTTTTCCGAGCGCGGGCGTTCGATCCAGATCGTAAGCTTCTCAGAACCCGGCTTCGACTCCATCTTTTCTGGCAACACCACTGATATTTGTCCGGTTGGAGCTCTCACCACGGCAGATTTCCGCTTTGGCGCACGAACCTGGGAAATGGAAAACAAGGCTTCCATCTGTACCCAGTGCTCGGTGGGCTGCAACATTATTTACAACACCCGCCGCGAAGTAAAGTCTGGAAAGATCGTGATCAAACGTGTCATGCCGCGCCAGAATGAAGAAGTAAATGAAATCTGGATCTGCGACAAAGGACGCTTCACTTATCATTATGCGAACAGTCCAGAACGTCTGACAACCCCCCTGATCAGGCGCAACGGCGAACTGGTTCGGGTTAGCTGGGAAGAAGCAATCGAATTTGCTGCGCAGAAAGTAAAGGCGGCCGGGTCAAAACTGGCGGTCATTGCCAGCGGGCGGTTAAGCAACGAAGATCTCTATACCTTGAAGAAATTTTCTACTGAGATTGAGGGTAAGGCTATCCTGCATACGACCATCAGCGGCGGCGACTGGGTTTCTCGGGTGGGAATGGCTCCTGGTTCTGATTTGAGCAAACTGGAAAAAGGTTCCACTATTCTGGTGTTTGCCTCTGATCTGCACGAAGAAGCGCCTCTCTGGTGGCTTCGAGTTAAAGGAGCGGCTGAACGCGGGGCGACCCTGATTGTTGCCAATGCGCGCAAGACCCGCCTGGATAAGTTCGCGACTCATACCTTGCGCTACCGGTATGGAGAAGAAGCAAAGGCTCTGGACGAGATTATTTCTGGTAAGTCAGAAATCTCAATGGCGGTTAAGGAAGCTGAAAATCTGGTGGTCTTCTACGGTTCCGATGGCCTCGGTCTGGCACAATCCGCTTATGTGGCCGAAAAATTGGCCGGATTGCTCACCAGCACCGGCCACACTGGTAAACCTAACAACGGACTGATCGCGGTCTGGCAAAAAGGAAACGACCAGGGCGCGTGGGAACTGGGTTACAAGACAGACCAACATCTTGAAGATACGATCAGCGCTGCAATGGGAGTTTATATCGCCGGGGCCGATCCCGTCAGTGAAGATCCCGGGTTAAAGATCGCGTTGCAGCGGGCGGGATTTATCATTGTTCAGGATTTGTTCCTGACCGATACAGCCCGGTTAGCAGATGTCGTCTTCCCGGCTCAAGCGGTCATGGAGCGCGAAGGAACAGCAGTAACGGGTGAGCGCCGTATGCAATACTACGCCCCCGCAGTGTGTGAGCCAGAAGGTACCCGCCCAGATCATTCCATCACCTGTGCCATTGCCCAAGCGGCTGGTATGAGCCTGACCGTTGCCACTACCGCTGAAATTTTCGAGCAAATGACGGCTGCCCCCGGGGTATTTCACAATATCACGCTCAACCAGTTACGCGAAACATGCGAACAATGGCCGAGGATCGGTCGCAACGAGGTTTATTACGCGGGTACCGCTTTCGATAACAAAGACGGCCTGGGTGTAATCTTGCCGTTGAATCAAGATCAAGAGAAACCTCTACCGGCCGCGATCCCTGAAGCGGTTACTGTTCCTCAGGGTCAATTCCTGGCAGTGCCCGTCACCCGTCTTTACGACCGCGGAGGCACGGTGATCACCTCCGATATGGTCAAGGAGCGCATCACCCGTAACCTGATCAGCCTGAATCCGAAGGATGCAGACAAGATCAAGGCAGCAGCCGGCGATAGAATTCTGCTGCATCTGGCAGGCAGAGACATTGAAGGACTCCTTGGTCTTGATAATGGTCAGCCTGAAGGTGTGGTTTTAGTGACACGCAGTATGGGTGCGCTGCTCTCTACCCCGGCTCTTGCCGCGGTTTCTGTAATTGAACCCGCAACTCAAAAATCATAGGCGAGGATAGCTATGACATTTGGATTATTTCTTGAATGGTTCATCAAATCGCTCATTTTGATCCTCGGTTTGACTATAGGATTCGCCTATGTAACGCTTTTCGAGCGTAAACTTGCCGCATGGATTCAAGTGCGCATTGGCCCGAACCGGGCTGGTCCCTGGGGTATTTTTCAACCGGTTGCAGACGCCGTGAAATTGATTTTCAAGGAAGAACTTATTCCCGAAAAAGCTGACAAATTCTTGTTTGTCATGGCGCCGGTAATTACGGTAATCCCTGCGTTAATCATCACCGGTGTGATTCCCATTGGCCCCCCCATCACGCTTTTTGGTAAAGAATTCACCATGCAGATCGCCGATATCAACGTCGGTGCGCTCTATCTGCTGACCGTTACCGCTATCTCCATCTATGGTATCGTACTCGCGGGATGGTCTTCGAACAACAAATATTCGATGATGGGTGGGTTGCGTGCAGCGGCTTCGATGATCAGCTATGAGCTTGCGCTGGGGTTGTCGTATATCGGACCGATCCTGCTCGCGAATTCCATGAGCATCAATGACATCATCAACGCCCAAAAAGGCGTGTGGTTTGTCGTATTCCAACCCCTGGGTTTCATCATCTTCATCCTCGCTTCCACCGCCGAAATCAACCGTGGACCTTTTGATATGCCTGAGGCTGAGCATGAACTAACAGGCGGCTATAACACCGAATACTCTGGCATGAAGTTCGCCCTTTTCTACATGGCAGAATACATCAAGATGATCACGATTTCGATGATCGGCGCATCACTCTTCCTGGGTGGATATCTGGGTCCGGGAGTGCATGAACATCCCTGGCTTGGACCGATCTACCTAACAATTAAAGTAGTGATCATTCTCTTCTGGCTGGTTTGGAGCCGTTGGACCTGGCCGCGCTTCCGCTATGACCGCTTAATGAAATTCGGCTGGAAGATCCTCTTCCCACTGGCGCTTTTAAATGTATTCGTGACCGCGCTTGTGCTCTTGCTGATCGGAGGTTGAAATGCTTCGCGGATTATACATTACCCTTAAGTCGCTATTTGAAAAAAAGATTACCATCCAGTATCCCGAAGTGAAAAGACCGGTGCGAGAGCGCTTCCGTGGAAGGCATGAACTGAAGCGTTATGATAACGGATTGGAAAAATGCATTGGCTGTGCCCTGTGCGCAGCAGCCTGCCCGCCAGGCGCAATTTTTGTGGAGGCCGGGGAGAACACCGATGAAGAACGGTATTCTCCGGGTGAACGTTACGCTAAAACTTACGAGATCAATATGTTGCGCTGCATCTTTTGCGGGTTTTGCGAAGATGCCTGTCCGACTGAAGCGATCGTCCTGGAACACGATTATGAACTGTCGTTCACTGACCGCAGATCAGCTATCTATACCAAGGATATGCTTCTTGTTAAGGTTCCTGAAGGCGGAAAGCCTACCCCACAGAAGACTGAACCCGGGGTCTACACTCGTTCAGTGCCCGAAATGAAAGACCCCGTGGATTAAGGAGGACGCGATGACAACTTCAATGATCTTTTTTATCTTGCTTGCGATCCTCGCCATTGCCTCCGCTGTGGCAATGATCGCCAGCCGCAGTGCGATCTACTCAGCGCTCTTCCTTGTACTCAATTTTTTGGCGGTAGCCGTCATCTACCTGATGTTGGGTGCGCCTTTCGTCTCGCTGGCGCAGATTACGGTTTACGCCGGGGCGATCATGATCCTGTTCATTTTCGTGATCATGCTGCTTGGCACAAAGAAACTGGATTCAGAAGAACCTCTAAAATGGCAGCGGCCGTTGGCCATCATTCTCAGTGCGGCCCTCGTCATTGAGGGGGCATACGTGTTGGTCACCCGTATCGGCTCTCATGCACTTGCCACAGCCGCCACTTCTGAGCTGGCAGATCCAAAAACGCTTGGCATGGTTCTGTTCCAAAAATATGCTCTGCCATTCGAGATTGTATCGGTAATTCTGCTGGTCGCGGCGATTGGCGCGGTGGTGCTTTCGCGGCATGATTCAAAACCTGGAGGTAATTAATGTATCCCCTCATATTTCCTCTGGCTCTGGCAGGAATTCTCTTCAGCATTGGCGTGGTTGGCTTTCTGATCCGCAAAAACGCCATCATTGTCTTTATGTCGCTTGAGTTAATGTTCAACGCTGCAAACCTGGTTTTCATTACCTTCGCCAATTATTTTCAGAATGTGAATGGGCAGGTGATTGTCATTTTTATCATGACCACGGCTGCGGCTGAAGTGGCGGTGGGGCTGGCTTTGATCGTCAGCATCTTCCGTTCCAGACACAGCATCAGCGTTGATGATTTGAACAAACTTAAAGGCTAAACGATCCGGGAAAGGATGAATCATTTATGGAATCTGGTCAATATTTGAACCTTGTACCCTGGGTCGTCTTCATGCCGGTGATCGGGCTGGTGATCAACCTGCTCTTCGGCAAACGGTTCGGGGAAACATTTAGTGGAGTGGTGGGAAGCCTGGCTTCGGGGCTTTCTTTCATTGTCTCCGTGCTGGTGGCAATGGGGCTGGCTGCTCACCCAGAGGCCGCGATTGTGACGCTCGGTGAATGGATCACGATTGGTGCCCTTCAGGTACATTGGGCGTTTCGTGTTGATACCCTTTCAGTAGTGATGATGCTGGTGGTCAGCGGGGTCGGCACGTTGATTCATATCTATTCCATCGGGTATATGCACAGCGATGTGCGCCACAATGGAGACCCTGAACGTTTTACCCGCTTCTTTGTCTATCTGAATCTTTTCATCGCCTCGATGATGACCCTGGTCAGTGCTGACAACTTCTTGATGATGTTCGTTGGCTGGGAAGGTGTGGGCCTCTGTTCCTACTTGCTCATTGGATTCTGGTTTGAGAAAGGTAAGAATGGAACGGGCAATGCAGAGGCGGCCAAAAAAGCTTTCATCACCAACCGCATCGGTGATTTTGGTTTGCTGATTGCCATGTTCATGATTTTCAAGTATTTTGGCAGCTTCCAATTCGATACCGTTTTCGGACAGGCCGCGCAGGTTGCTCAAGCGCACCCCGGGGCGATGCTGGCTATCACATTATTCATGCTTCTTGGTGTGACCGGTAAATCTGCGCAGATTCCGCTCTTTGTCTGGCTTCCAGATGCCATGGCAGGCCCGACACCGGTTTCTGCCCTCATCCATGCTGCAACAATGGTTACCGCTGGTGTTTATCTGGTGGCTCGCAGCTCTGCTTTCTACGCTCTTGTTCCTACCGCACAAACCGTTGTGATGTGGATCGGCGGGTTGACGGCATTCTTCGCTGCCACGATCGCTATCGGGCAGTATGACATCAAGAAAGTTCTGGCCTACTCCACCATCAGCCAGCTTGGTTTTATGGTGGCAGCCGTGGGCATGGGCGCAACGGTGGCTGGTATGTTTCACCTGGTCACGCATGCCTTCTTTAAAGGGCTGCTTTTCCTGGCTGCCGGTTCGGTCATCCAGGGAGTGGAACGCGGGCTGCATCATGCGCACGGAGCCGGGGAATTGGACCCGCAGGACATGCGCAATATGGGCGGCCTGCGCAAGGTGATGCCCGTTACGTTCTGGGTTTATCTGATCGGCGGCCTGGCGCTTTCAGGTATCGTCCCGCTGGCTGGTTTCTTCTCCAAAGACGAAATTCTCGCCGCCGCCTATCACGGACAGCCTGCGTTGTTCATTCTCCTGGTGATCTCTGCTTTCATGACGGCATTTTATATGGGGCGGCAGCTGGTGATGGTCTTCTTTGGCAAGCCGCGTTCCGCAGCCGCAGAGGGTGCCAGCGAGAGCCCAAAGGTGATGACCATTCCGCTGATCATCCTGGCTGGATTATCGATCATTGGCGGTGTGCTCAACCTGCCCGGCGTTCACACACTGGAGCATTGGCTGTCGCATACCCTGGGTGAAGGTGAACCGGCCGAATTCATCTGGCTGGTGGCCGGGTTGTCGCTGATTCTGGCGCTGGCGGGTCTGGGGTTGGGGTGGCTGGTCTACGCCGGTAAATTAAGCAAGGCAGATGCCCCGGATCCCATGAAAAGCAAGTTGGGCCCGGTTTTCACTGGAATGGAACATAAATGGTGGGTCGACGAGTTCTACCAGACCTTGATCCTGAACCCGTACAAGGCTTTTTCAGAATTCATGGCAAACCCGGTTGACCTGGGTGTGATCGACCGCATTGGTGGAGGTCTGGCAGCTGGTGCTCGATCTGCATCAGAAGGGCTGAGCAAGATTCAAAATGGCTTTGTTCGCTCTTATGCGCTCTGGATGCTCATTGGTCTGGTCGCAATCATGACGTACTTAATCTTGAAATAAAAGGATGGGCGATGAATTCAGGCATGAATCCCCTTCTCTTGGTCACTTTCTTCCCCCTTGTAGGGGTATTGTTGATCCTTCTCTACAAAAAGACCTGGAAATCTGCCATCCGTTGGACGGCATTGATCATATCACTGGTCACCTTTGGTCTATCGTTGTGGATGCTTTCCATGTTCGATCCTGCAGACCCCAACATTCAAATGGAGATCAACCTTCCGTGGTTCAATCTGGGCGGAAACCAGATTGGCTTTCATCTGGGTGTAGATGGCATCAGCATCCTGATGGTTCTGCTGACAGGATTCCTCACCCCCATTGCCCTCCTGTCCACCTGGAAGGCTGTGGAGGATCGTCTCGCGGGCTTCATGGCGTTCTTCTTGATGCTCGAAACCGGTATGATGGGCGTCTTCCTCTCACTGGATATGGCGCTTTTCTACATCTTTTGGGAATTCACCCTTATCCCGATGTATTTCCTGATCGGGCTCTGGGGCAGCAAACGCCGGGTTTACGCTGCGATCAAATTCGTTCTCTATACCATGGCCGGATCACTGCTCATGCTTGCCGGCATCCTGTGGGTGGGGTTGCAGTATGGCGGATTTGATCTGACGAAAATGGATGCCAGTCTGATTCCACAGTCAGCGCAGCTCTGGTTGTTCGCCGCCTTTGGTTTGGCTTTTGCTATCAAGGTTCCGATGTGGCCGCTTCACTCCTGGCTGCCTGATGCGCACACCGAAGCTCCCACTGCGGGCTCTGTCATCCTGGCAGGTGTGCTTTTGAAAATGGGTGCCTATGGCTTCTTACGCTTCAACCTGCCGCTCTTCCCTGAAGCCACCCTCAAACTGGTTCCATGGATGGCAGCGCTGTCAGTGATCGGAATCATCTACGGCGCGATGGTTGCCTTCAGGCAAAAGGATGTCAAGCGGCTGGTCGCTTACTCTTCCATCAGCCATCTTGGCTTTGTTGTTCTGGGTATCTTCGCGCTCAACCAGCAAGGGATCGAAGGCGCAATTTTACAGATGGTCAACCATGGTCTTTCGACCGGTGCCCTCTTCCTTATCGTGGGGCTGATCTATGAAAGACGCCACACCCGCGAGTTGGAAGAATTTGGCGGCTTGTGGAAGGTGATGCCGGTGTTGGGTGGGCTTTCACTGGTTGTGATGCTATCATCCCTTGGCCTGCCTGGTTTGAACGGCTTTGTGGGTGAATTTTCCATTCTCCTCGGCGCTTTCAACTCAGATTTCCTTGCTTCTCCCTGGTTTGCAGGTGTCGCGACCATTGGCGTGATTCTGGCGGCGGTGTACCTGCTGCACATGTTCCAGAAGGTCTTCCTGGGTCCGGTCACGAAAGAGGAGAATCTGAAATTAAAGGATCTTTCCCTGCGCGAGATCCTTACCCTGGCACCCATTCTGGTGGTCATCTTCTGGATCGGTCTTTACCCCAAGCCGTTCTTCCTGTTGATGTCGCCCGCGGTTGAAAAATTGACTGCGGTCTTTCAAACCCTGGCGCTTGCAGCTCATTAACGGAAGGTGAAAACATGACAATAATTGATCTTTTCTCCATTCTTCCGGTACTCGTTCTTGTGGTGTGGGCGCTATTCCTGCTGTTGGCAGATTTGTGGGCTTCGCGTAAGTTGCCGGGGTTGACTCCCATCCTGGCTGTGGTTGGACTGGTATGTTCACTGGTGGTATCGATTGTTCAGGTGGGCAAACCTCAATCTTCCTTTGGTGGAATGATCCATGTGGATGGGTTCAGCGTCTTTCTGAACATTCTGTTTGCCATCACCGGCATTGCCGCGGTCGCTCTGGCTTATGAATCGTTCAAGAACCTCAAGATTCAGCGTGGTGAGTATTATGTGCTGCTGCTGTTCAGCCTGAGCGGGATGATGTTGATGGGCGCGGCTGGTGATTTGATCGTCATCTTCCTGGCTCTTGAATTGCTTTCTATCCCGCTGTATATCATGGCTGGTATGGACTTCAACCGGTTGGAGTCGAAGGAAGCATCACTGAAGTATCTCTTGCTGGGAACTTTTGCTTCGGCTATCGTACTGTTTGGCACTGCTTTCATCTACGGCGCCGCGCAAACCACCAACCTGTATGAAATTGCTCTGGCTGTCAGCCTGGCTGAGATCAATTGGACCCTGTTCATCATCGGCGCTGCGCTGCTGGTCGTAGGTTTTGGGTTTAAAGTAGCCGCAGTGCCATTCCACACATGGACTCCTGATGTATACCACGGCGCGCCCTCTTCAGTTACCGCATTCATGGCTGTGGGTGCAAAGGCAGCCGGTTTTGCGGCTCTTATCCGTGTATTTTCGCTGGATTTCACCATTCTTTCTGAGAATCTCACCGCTGTCTTCTGGGCGCTGGCTGTTTTGACCATGATCGTAGGAAATTTCACTGCTCTGGCTCAGAAGAATCTCAAGCGCATGCTGGCCTACTCCAGTATTGCTCACGCGGGTTATATTCTGATGGCTTTCGTAGCATTTGGCAACGAGGCCGTGCGCGTAGATTCCATTGCTTCAGCGTTGTTCTACCTGGCGGCCTACGCAGCCACCTCCATCGGTGCCTGGGCAGTTTTAATTGCGGTCGAAAGAGAAGACGCTTCAAGGAATGAGATCGAACACCTGGCCGGGTTAGGTAAGGCCGCTCCTCTGCTGGCAGCGGCTATGACCGTTTTTATGCTCTCATTTACCGGCATTCCTGTAACCCTTGGGTTCTGGGGAAAATTCTATCTCTTCCGCACTGCGATCCAGGGCGGAAACATCATCCTTGCGGTTATTGGTTTGCTGACTTCACTTGTGTCTGCATACTACTACCTGAGAGTGGTCGTGAAGATGTATTTCCAGGAAGGGGATGTCAAAGTCAATCAGAAGGGCTGGTCGCTTGTGGTTGCGGTTGTTGCTGCTTTGATCGTGCTTGGATTGGCTTTCATACCTGAATTGCTCTATAAATTCGCTGCAAGCAGTTTAATAATCGGTTAATCAATAAAATTCTTAAATCAAAACCCCGCCCTGACTTCGGGCGGGGTTTGCGTATGTGATAGCGAACTATTTCTTTGCCTGGATTAACGCTATGGCTGCATTCTTGACTTTGATCGTATAGATGATCCACAGCACGATGTAGGCGATGAACCCAATTCCAGTTCCGCTGGCATACAGGCAGATGTTCATCCAGGTTGGCAGATCGAGGTTAATGCGTTCAGCGGCAATCCCATCCGCATCAAATTTGGCATTGATCTCCTTGGCCAATCCTCTGAACGCCGGGAAATACCAGTAGAAGTTCCAGCCCGGGATGAAGCAGTATGCAACTGCCTGATCCGGTGTGGCGCGGATACCTTCATGCTGGACGAGTTTCCAGGCCTTCCAGATGATGATGAAGAACAGGACACTTGACGCGATAATCGTTGCCCCAAAGGTTGGGATTGCAGCGATGAGGCTGATCCAGAACCACATAAAGAGTTTCTTTATGCAGGCAACTTCTGGATCGTCAGGAACCCCTGCGTATGCCATCACTGGAGGAGGGACAGAACCGAGCAGAGAAGCGAGAGCAGTCTGTCCGATAGGCTGCCAGTTGGGCATACCATTGGTCCAGACTAAGGTGCTGTGCGTGATGGTTCCAGCGGCTACCAGTTTCTTGATCTCTGCTTCATCTACGGGGCCGATTTGCTGGTTATTAATCGTGTAATACCACATATTCTTCTCCTTGGTTAATCCTATTTATGATTACGAAACTTAAATCATTATAGGTTATTTTAAATAAATGGAATCTTAAAAACAAATAAAAAGAGATGCCATTTCTTGAATTTCTCTGGGTATGGTTAAGGATTTGATTCCTGGTATTCGTAAAGGTGAAAGAGAAATTCCCCGGCATCTGAATAATGATCGCTCCAGAAGCCGCCGGGGTACTGTTTTTCTACTGCAGCCTCGTCGCTCTCATGGTTGGGAAGAAATACAAAGAGGATGCGCTTACCTGAGGGTTGTGGATCGGCAGATGATCCCAACGGTTCGGTAATATCGTAATAGATGATCTGCGGCGCAAGGTAGGGAAGGCTGGAAATCGAATGGTATCCCATGTGTGGATACCCGCAGAAAACTAATTCCTGCCCTTTGGGCTCACCTTTCAGGCGTTCTGCCAATACCTGAGCCACGCGGCCGTTAAATCCTCCAAAATAGTTATTGGGCGTGTATTCCTCAAAGTAGAACCGGGCATCATGGATGGACATGAGCAATGAGATCAATATCAATATAGCGGGTATTTCTCTGGCACGCGAAGGCCATTTTTTAACCAGAAAATCACTGATCTGCTGCAGGCTGAACCCAATGATTAACGCAACAGCCGGGGCTGCTGCTGTGTAGCGCTGGGCAGCGGGTGCGCTTTCGCTTAATCCAACAGCTGCGGTAATGGCTGCCAGCCAGAAGAAAAGCAACTGGCTGCGGCTTTCGGTTGGTTTTAGGATCAGAAATACCAGTCCCAGCAAGAAGATGAACGCAGGGAACGCAAATAACATGGGTACGCCTGGCATGTACCAGTGGATCAGAGGGAGATAAACATACCCCTGAATGGCTTTCCACATCTGTTCAATGATGATCAAAAAAGATGCTTTTCCGGTTTCAAGGGCGGTGTTGGCAAGCCACTCGCCCATGATGGTGACCCGGTTATAGGGGGCCATAAACTCGTCGGGATGATTGGCGTAAAACCAGTTCAATGGCAGAGAGATGATCAGCGCGGCCCAAAACATGAGGATGATCGACGGAAGCGCCTTGCGTAATCGTGAGTGGTTGCTGATCCCGGCAGCCGCCAGCCAGGCCAGAATGATGAGCAAGATACTGCGTCCTGTGGCATAAAAATACTGCGCCAACCCCAACCCGATACCTGCCACCAGAAAAGCCGTGCGTCTGTTTTGCTGCCATCCCAGCCAGAGAAAGCCGAGCGTGAATACAATGAAAACCCCATCCCAAATATTGTTCAATCCGATCCGGCTAAAATGGATGTGGTAATGCATCCCCGCCAGAAAGATCGCTGCTGCGAGTCCGCCGACAACACCGAACATTGAGCGCCCGATGAAAAACACCAGAACCACCGTCAGTGCGCCAGCAAATGCCGACATCAAACGCAGGGCCTGGGTGGTTTGGCCAAAAAGCACGATAAACTGAGATTGTATGAAACTGTGCAGAGTAGGGAACGAAAACCATCCGGAAATAAAGAGGTTGTCAATTTTTCCCTGTAGAAATTCGACAGCAAAAAGGCCAGAAGAGCCCTCATCGCCAGTCAGCACCACGGGGATCGTAGCCGTGTTGATTGCCCGCAGCAGAAGGGCTGCAGTGAATAATAACACTCCTATTGCCAGTGCTGATTTCGGTAGCTTCTGGCGCTTATTGAAAACGGGATACCCCCCGTACACTGCCAGAAGGATGGATATCAGCCAGCATATTGCAGCCGCTGCCGGGCTGTACATGTGCCGTTCAAATCCGGCAGCAATTACCGTCAGCAGGCTGAAGGGCAGGCTGAACGCCAGGCTAAGGATCTGCCCGGGTGAAGTTCCCAGCCAGCCGGCTGCCTTCTGTAGAAGATGTTCCATCCATCTGAACAGGCGTCTTTTAAGAACTGAATAGATTCCAAACCAGAGCGCAACAAGGCCAAAGAAGAACAAAATCAGCGGGATTGTCCGGAATTCCTGCCTGACATCTGCATGGATGACAAAGCTGGCTATCACCAGAGATATGCTGCAAACAAGCAGTACCCATGAAGCCGGAATCTCAATCGAACGACCCCTGGAAATGAGAGAATCTGATTCACTCATATCGAAATGATATTCCTGTAAAAACCTTTGAAACCGGAACGAGAGGATTACTCGAAATCTTCAGGGGTCAAGTGCCGTTGGCGTTTGATCTCACCGTGCTGCTTTTTCTTCGCCACGCGCGCAGCCTGCGACCTTGCGCTCGGGTGAGTGGCCTTACGTTCTTGTGGTGGTGTGGCTGCTTTCTCGATCAAGGTTTGCAGCCGGCGGATCGCATCGGTGCGGTTTTGTTCCTGTGTGCGGTAGCGTTTGGCCTCGATCACCAGCACACCCGCATCCGTCATACGGCTGCCAGCGATCTTTGCCAGACGTTCTTTGATTTCAGGCTCGAGAGATGGCGAATGAAACACATCGAAGCGCAATTGCACCGCGGTGGCCACTTTGTTAACGTTTTGTCCGCCGGGGCCTGCAGAACGAATGTAATCAAATTGAATTTCATCATCACCTATTTCGATCATCTCATAATTTTATAACATTTCAGGTCTGTCTTGAACAACGGTTATAATTATCAGACGATTGCAAGATCCGAGAAAAAGGAGAACGATGCGATGACCGAAGGTTCAGTAGACGATTTTTCTGTAGACGAGATCCTGCAGCTTAACAGACGCAAGATTAGCCCCGAAAACCTGAAAAAATACGAAAGTTATATGGCTGAAATATTCACCGCGTTGGGGATGGATCTGGATACTCCTTCCACACACGAGACGCCGCGGCGTTTCTTGGATGCCTTGATCGAATCGACGAGCGGATACGACGGCGACCCGAAACTGATCAAAGCCTTCCCCAAAGAATGCCGTGGTGAGCCGGATTGCCGCTTGAGCCAGGTCATTGAAGGCCCAATTTATTTTCATTCACTGTGCGAGCATCATGTGTTTCCTTTCTACGGAGAAGCATATGTGGGTTATGTAGCGAACGAGCGCATCCTGGGGATTTCTAAACTTACCCGTCTGGTACGGCTTTATGCCAAGCGATTTGCAGTTCAGGAGCGCATCGGATATCAGATCGCCGATACTCTTGAGGCTGTGATGAACCCCCACGGTGTGGCAGTCTTTTTACGTGCAAAACACATGTGTGTCGAGATGCGCGGGGTGCGTGAGATTTCACCCGCCACGCGTACAACCGTTTTCCGTGGAGTATATGCTGACGATCCATCCATGCGCACAGAATTTCTCAACGTGTGCGGAATCGTCAAATAGTGGTTTGTTTCATTATGACTGTCAACGGTAAGCGGGTGGATGTAGAGGATCGTTTGATCGTTGCCACCTCTGAGCTGGTACTCTCAGAAGGGTTGAACTACCTGCCTATCTCAGACGAGAAGGTCAATAACGATGCTTCGGTCATATTTCCTGAGGTGCTGGAACGTTACGTTCGAAGACACACTCCCATCAGGAATATCTTTCATGGCAGATTAGAATTTTGTGAATTTTAAGATAATATTGCAGATAGTTTTTTGGATTCTTCTGATGGTAACGGTTAGATCCAGGCCAAGGAGCGTATACATTACAGGTTTGTAATTTTTCCCGAATTCTGGTTTTAACCGTAACTTTAATGTTATATCTGGTGTTGTTTTACTTTATGACTATCATTCAATTAATCGTAATCGCATTACTGGGTTATGCCATTGGCAACTTCTCGCCAGCTTACATTTTTGGGCAGCTTGTGGGAAAATTCGATATTCGTGAGCAGGGCAGTGGCAACGCCGGTGCGACTAATGTGATGCGCCTGATCGGGTGGCGTTATGGCGCACTGGTGTTTATCCTCGATATGCTCAAAGGATTGCTGGCATCTGCACTTGGTTACTGGCTAGGCCAGGAGGTTGGTCTGGCAGTGGCTTCTCTTGGCGTCATTCTCGGGCATGACTTTCCAGCGGTGTTAAACTTCCGCGGCGGAAAGGGTATCGCCTCGACCACGGGAATTTTCCTGCATCTATTTCCAGTTCCTACATTGATCGCTATACTGATCTTTATAGCAGCGGTTCTCATCACCCGCATGGTATCCGTTGGTTCACTGGTTTTTGTTCTCGCCATGACGATCTACACTGTGGTTACCGGCCAACCTGCAGCTTTGGTTATCCTGGCCGTGGCGGTCGCAATTTTTGCCTTCGCCAGGCACAGTTCGAATATCAAGCGCATTCTAAATGGTGTAGAAAACAAGATTTCATTAGGAAAAAAGACAGTCCTTCCTGACAGCCATTAATGTGAAACCAATCTGCCCCTGAACAAGAATTGTTCCGGGGCTATTTTTTTGACGTAATTGGTTTACCTAGAGGATCATCAAGACCCGTTTGTGGCTGCTCAATTCGGCATACAGCGCATCCACCTGTTCACGGCTGTCAGCAATAAATTTAAAGGATACCGAACGGTACTTATCTCCGCTCGAAAGTCGGCTGGTAATATTTTCTTCCAATAATTCCGGTATGTGGCGTCGAACGATCTCGATTACAAATTCTTCGAAATCAGATTCATCGCGGCCGATTACCTTGAGCGGAAAGGGAATGGGATATTCAACTATAGGGATATTCTCGTCACTCATCTCTACACCTGCAAAACGCTATTATACTCGTTTCGCGTCTCTTGTGAGGCAGCCAGGGTTTATGAAAATGTGTTGACCTCACGAAACGTGCGCTTGATTGATCTGCGATTACGCAATGCAGGGTAGCCAAAAATCACCATCAAACCCGGCTGAATCTTTTCAGGCAGGTGATATTTCTGCCGGGCTTTACGGCTGTATCGAAAAACATACCCCGGAAAGCCGAGCATACAGGTACCAAGCCCCAGCGACTCACCGGCCAGCATGGCATACGTTGCCGGGATGATCGGATCTGCCGGATCGGAATACGAGGTACCATAAAAATACATAGCAAGTGGCGCATGATATAAGAACCAGTCCTTGCCATCCTGTCGGCTTGCTGTAAACATTTCTATGGCAAGCGCCATGAAATCTCTGATCATGGCGGTGTTTTCTTTTCCGATGAATGGGCGCAGCAGCGCCAGCATGAGCGGTGAGAACATCCAGCGCCATGTGCGCATTTCATTGATCAAACAGTCTCTCAATTCCTCAACCGCCTTGCGGGTTTGAAACACGCATACCCCTACTTCCGTGGGAGGAATCCCAACCGGTGCAGTGGATGCTGCTGCAACGATCTTCTGTATGATCTCGGCATCCACTTCCTGTGATTTGAACACCCGCGTACTGCGGCGTGCGACCATCAGCGAATTCAATTGTGAATAATCTGCGCGTGAAGCAATGGGAGGAATGTTTAAAACATCTTCTGGTGAGAGGTCTCTGCCAGAAATTCGGATGGCATCTGCAGGACAAACGGCGACGCACGCGCCGCAGGCGATGCAGCCAAAGCCGCGGGTCTGATCCACCCCCAGGTGACCGTTCTCCATAAAGAGTGGATATCCAGAGCACACCTCAACACACGCTCCGCAGGCAGAGCATTTGGTGTAGTCAATCAATATCTCAGCTGTGCCGCTGACGCGGCTTCCTGGAATGGTCAATTATTTCTCCTTTTGGTAATTACGATCTTGGTTCCCGGTCCAAAGATCGATCCATTTTCGCACAGAACGCGACATTTCCACCGAGAAATCTGAAACGAATTTGCGGTTGTACATGTTCTGGGCGATCTTCTTTGCAGCTTCTCCGGGCTGAATATTCGGAAACTGGTAAAGGGCATCCTTCATCATATCTGGAAAATCAGCGGGATTGATCTGTTCATAACGGTTGCGATGGATGATGTATTTGCGGTCAAAGCGGCGCGTGGGTCGTGTTTCTTCACGCACAACCGCAGGTCGGCCGAAACATAAAAGGGTGACCGGAAAGGTATATTGCGGGAGGTTGAGCAATTCTTGATGAATTTCACAGTTTTCAAGAATGTCACCGATGTAACACGAACCGATTCCCATGGATTCTGCTGCGATGACCGCCGTCTGCGCAGCGATCAGCGCATCACAGCAGGCCAGCATCAGATCGCCCTCCTGTGGTAGTCTAGGCTGCAGGTCTTTCTTAAGGCACGCCTGGGAGGCTTCACTCCATTGAAAGAAATCCATCCAGCGTTGATAGTCGGCAACGAAAACCAGCACAAACGGCGCCTTTGCGATGAATGGCTGATGATCGCAACTTTCTGCCAGCTTTTCTTTCAAGGCCTGATCCTCAATTTCAATAATCGAATACAACATCATATTTCCAGCAGTTGGTGCCCGCATCGCTGCGGCGAGGATGGTGTCTTTTTCTTCGCGCGTGATGGGCGTTTCAGCGTAATTACGAATGGAACGGCGGTTATGGATCAGCATAAGAGTGGGGTTCATGGGATCTCCTGAAGAGACATGGTAAATTCATCGAGCAGATCGCCCTGCGGTGAAAGGACCTGTGCGGTAAGCACCTCTTTTTCGATTATAAACTTGATGTAGTGAAAGGCCTTTATTCTGGCCTTTATGAACGGCCAGCCGTTTTCAGGATCGTAGAGCGGTGCACCACCTCCGCCTGTTGTGACATGTGTAACCCCTTCCACTTCGGCCCTGGCATAGTAATGATTATGCCCCGCAATGATCATCTGCACGCCATACGCAACAGCCATTGGCTGGATGACCGTTTGTACAGTTTCGTTGTTTTCATGCGGTCCGGCTGACCATCCTGGTTCATGCAGCAAAATGAACTTCCAGGGTTTTTGCGAAGTGGAAAGATCATTCTTTAACCAGAACCAGCGTTCTGACCCCTGCACCAGGTCGATGTACTGGTCGATGATCACAAAATGTGCCGGGCCGTAGTCGAAAGACCAGTCATAAGTTCGCGTATAGGGGTATGGAAAATACTGTTTAAACAGCGCCGTACCGTCGTGATTGCCCATGACGTTCACAACCGGCATGACCGCCAGCAGCGCCCGGATGTCATATTGATCGTGAGCAAAAAAATTCTCCTGCAGGCTCTCTTCAGTAGCGATATTCATCAAATCGCCGGTGTCTATTACGAAGGTTTGCGCTGAAGGGTTTGCTGCGATAGATTGCATGATGCTGGCAGTGATTTCGTTCATTGTTTCTGGACCAGAACGGGTATCGCCAAATGCAAAAAATATTAGCGAATCTGAGTTTGCTGGCGGCATCACGAACGATCCGTGAACCTCTGCCGTGAGAGTTGATATGCGATACAGATACCGTGTCGCCGGGATCAGCCCTGATAATCTTACCTGGAATAAAGATGTGGCAGGATCAGCACCGGGAGTGGATGAACCCAATGAGAATGAATTATCCAGCCCCCATTCAAAAAGATAACTCTCATTCGACTCACCCTGCCAGATTACGGCCATCCCGTCGGGGGTACCGGTAAAGATGAGATAAGGGCCTTTTTTTAGGTCAAGAGGCAGGCCAGGTGTGGAGGTTGAGGGAATGGTGGATGCTGTTGCTGTGATGAAAGGTGTGAAAGTTGGTTCAATGTGAGTAGGGCTGGGAGACGGCGTTGATTGCTCTCTTGTGCTGGCCGGATATTTGCATCCGGTCAGGAGGATCGTCATCATGAACAGCAGAATCAAACCCCGAAGGTTCATATATTCATTGTAGAACATTTTCATCGTCCTGCGTGACCGGGTTGAGATAAAATTGATTGATGACTTTCGATTGGGAATTCTCCTTAACCGATTTGATCGAATCTACCCTTTGGCAGCGGCTGCCGCTGCTCGATGAACCCCACCAGGGTGCTTTTCGACTGTTGAATGGTTTTACCGAGGGTCTGCCAGCACTGGCGGCTGACGTCTACGGTCAAACGCTTGTCTTATTCACGCATAAGGTTACTGGTATTGAATCAGAAAAATTACTGCGTTTGGCTTGCGAGCAATACACCAGATTGCTTCCTTGGGTGCAGTGTGTGATTGGCAAGCAGCGCTCCGCCGAGACCACAGCGCTTAAACGTGGAGTAATCATCTTTGGCAATAACCCGGCGCAGCATATTATCGAGAATGGCATCAAGTATTCCATTGACCTCCTGATGAATCAAGATGCCAGTTTTTATATCGACACACGCAACCTGCGTGCCTGGCTGGTGCAAAATACACGCGGTATGGATGTTCTGAACACTTTTGCTTATACGGGCAGCCTTGGGGTGGCCGCCCTTGCCGGTGGGGCAAAGCGCGTGGTGCAGATTGACCGTAACAGCAGGTTTCTTGAGCTGGCAGCGCGTTCCGCAGCTGCGAATCATCTCGACCTGGGGCGCATGAAGTGCCGGGCAGTCGACTTTTTCGTGGGTGTGGGGCAAATGAAAAAGAACAAAGAAGAGTTTGATATCGTTATTCTCGATCCACCATATTTTTCGATTACAGAAAAAGGAAAGGTGGACCTCGCGGTTGAAAGCGGACGGCTGATCAATAAAGCGCGCCCGCTGCTGAGGGATGGAGGAAAACTGGTGGTGGTCAATAACGCTCTGTTTCTGAGCGGGAGAGATTTCATGGCTGCTCTAGACGAACTGGCGAAAGACGGCTACCTGAGGCTGGAGGAATGCATTGATATCCCGCAGGACTTTACAGGGTATGCGAATACGCAAAAGGGAGCTCTTCCAGCCGATCCCGCGCCCTTCAATCATTCCACCAAGATCGCAGTGCTGAGGGTCAAACGAAAGCACCCATCATCGAATTGAATTATTTCGCGAAATAATCCACTATTTTGCACAATCTGCAGGATTCCTCCCATAACCTCTTTGCAAGCTCAGTGTTAATTGCTGCGCGGCTGGGTTGTTTAGGCTGGCTGTCCTTCCAATATAAATATCCATTGAGGTTTTCATGGCTCTCTGATGTGAGGTGCAGGATGGTACGTACGGGCACCTCTGCATCGGTGCCGCCTTTCTGACGGAGGCTCCAGATCCATTTTGCCAGGATGCCGTTGCTCTTGAGACCGATATCCGTGTTTACCAGCCCCGGGTCGACCGCGTAAGCATGGATGTTGAGATCAGGGTTGCGCCGGTTAAATTCAGCTGTAAAAAGAACGTTAGACAACTTCGATACTTTATATGCCCACAAGAGATTGTAGAGCACCGGGTTACTGGCGCGTTTCGGGTTAAACCAGGTGTTGTAGTGGGAATTGGAACTCACCGTGATGATGCGCGCATCAGGTGATAGTGTTAATACCGGCAGCAGACGGTGAGTAAGCAAGAACGGAGCCAGGTGATTCACAGCAAAGGTCAGCTCAATGCCGTCTTCTGTAAAGCGCTTCTTTTCGGAAACGAGTCCTGCGTTATTGATGAGGATATCCAGGCACGCAGTTGAGTTCTTTTGAATGAGATTCTGCACATTCTCAGCCAGAAATATCACCTGATTTTGTTCTGAAAGATCTGCCACCAGATAGATAATTTTAGCCCGCGGGTAATGCGAGAGGATGCGCTGCCGGGCAGATTCGCAGCGCGCTGCGTCGCGGCCAGCACCGATCACGTTTGCCCCTTTGCCTGCCAGGTCTAGCGCCGCGCGGAACCCGATTCCGGAGGTTGCACCGGTAACCAGAATATTTTTTTCTTGGAGGATATTCATTAAACATACTCCTGCAAGGTTATTTTGGATTGCTTATGTATAATAATCTATATTATCCACGAAAGGTACAACAATAAGATGATTATCCAAAGCAAAACGCTACGGTTTTCAATGTTCGGGCTCCTATACTTCACCCAGGGTACCATCCTGGGTTATTTTGCCTCACTGAATGCGCTCTACATGCTTGCCAACGGGCTTGATATGTCACAGGTGGGGATCTTTTCCACGATCGCACTGATCCCATTTGTAATCAAGATCCTTTTTGGAATCATCAGCGACCGATATAACCTGCTGGGGCTGGGCCATCGTAAGCCATACATCCTGATTGGTTTATTCGTGCAAATCATCTGCCTGGTCGTTGTGGCCAATATCAATCCGGGTGAAATGTACTGGGGATATGTAGCGCTGGCTTTCCTTTTACAGCTCGGCATGGCGTTTTATGATACCTGCACAGATGGTCTGGCTCTCGATATAACCCCTGAAAATGAAAAAGGACTCCTTCAGGGCTTTATGGTTGGCGGCAGGTCGGTAGGCGTGATTGTTGCGGCTTCGCTGGCAGGTTTTATCGCGCAGCACGTTTCATGGCAGGCGGTCTTTTATTTCCTAGCGGTATTAACCCTTGTTCCTGTTCCGCTGCTCTTCTTTGTCAAAGAAATGAAACGCAGCGCTGACATGCGCTTCAACTGGGCAGCCTTTGGTGCATTCAAAAATCGTCAGGTTTTGGCCGTGGCAGCTGTGGGTTTGATCGTGTTTTTGGTTATCGTTGGCTCCAACCAATTGGTCAATCCCTCCTATGCTGCCAAACTTGAAATTGATCTAAGCACTGCCGGGTTGATCACCACCGTTTGGGGGATCGGCTGTGTGGCGGGTGCTCTCGTTGGCGGTGGGGTGATGGATAAACTTGGCAACCAGAAAGCACTTGCCCTTTCAGTGTTGCTGGTGGTGCCAGCTATGGTCTTGCTGGCATTGGTAAAGTCGCTTCCTATGATGTGGGTTGTGACAGTATTCTTCGGCATCGCCTACGGTCTTTCTCAGGCCATCTACTTTGCGTTGGCCATGAAATACACCCGGCCGGATATCGCTGCTTCCATGTATTCAATCCTGATGGCGGTCACCAATATCGGCCAGGGGATCGGGTTGGGTGTCGGTGGTGGAATCTCCGACGCGGCAGGCTTCCCGACGGCTTTCCTCATCTTTGGTGCGTTGATGTTGCTGGTGCTGCCGTTCTTCCCGGTGATTTTTCAGAAGAAAGAATTGGCCACAGCTTAAGTAAAAGCGTTCCATCATTACCGGTCTTCATTATTGGAAGAAATAATTATTCTTTCGTTAATTTCGAGGAGACAATATGGAACTCAGACATTTCATTGACACGCAGGATTTTTCAAAGGCTGAGCTGCTCGACCTGATCGAATTGATCCGCATGATTAAGATGGCGGATAAAGAAGGCGCTACCCCCAAATTACTGCAGGATGTGTCGCTGGCGATGCTCTTTGAAGAACCATCAACGCGCACGCGCATCTCTTTCGAGGTCGGCATCACCGAACTCGGAGGGCATGCGCTGTATCTCAAGCCAGGTGAGATTCATCTGGGGGTGCGTGAATCGCTTTCTGATACCGCAAAGGTGATTTCGCGTTATGTGGATGTGATCATGGCGCGCACGCTTAAACATGAAACCATGCTTGGGCTGGCTGAACACGCCACGGTTCCTGTGATCAATGGCCTGACCGACTATAACCATCCCACACAGGTTGTATGCGATGTTTTAACCATGATCGAACACGCCCAACCCGGGAAAAAACTGGAAGATTTCAATGTCACCTTCATTGGAGACGCCACAAATGTCCTGAGTTCTTTGATGTTGATCTGCACCCGGCTGGGAATGCATTTTACACACGCGGCGCCAAAAAAATATCAGGCGCCACAGCAGTGGCTGGACTGGGCAAATGAAAACTGCCGTGAATCAGGCGGTACGGTTTGTGTCACAGATGACCCTGTTGAGGCGGTAAAGGAAGCCGATTTCATTTACACAGACTTGTGGTGGTGGGTTGGACAGGAAGCCGAAATACCCGAGAGGCGGGCTGCGTTTATGCCCAGATACCAGGTCAACATGGAATTGCTCAAGAAAGCGCCGGCTCACTGTAAATTCATGCACTGCCTGCCCGCTTCACGCGGTGTGGAAGCCACTGATGAAGTCATGGACTCTCCACAATCGGTGATCTTTGACCAGGCTGAGAACCGTCTGCACACCGAAAAGGGATTGCTGGTGTGGCTGGTATACCCCCGGCTGAAAAAAACAGATGAAGGATTCAAAAAGCAAAAAGCGGATGAAATTTTGAAGTTTTTAGAAAAGATGGGCTAAGCAATCCAGAGTAAGAAAGGGAGGAAATATGTCCCGCTTGATTCATTCAACACCCAGGGCAGATGGTTACCGTATGCCTGGAGAATTTGAGCCCCACGCGGGTATCTGGATGCTGTGGCCAGAGCGCCCCGATAACTGGCGGAATAAGGCAGTTCCGGCTCAAAAGGCTTTTACAGAAGTGGCCAGGGCGATCAACCGCTTCGAACCGGTGACGATGGGTGTTCTGCAGAGTCAGTATAAAAATGCGCGCGCGATGCTGCCCGAAACCGTGCGCGTTGTGGAAATATCATACAACGACTCGTGGATGCGCGATTGTGGACCCACATTTGTAACCAATGGCACTGAGCTGCGCGTTGTGGATTGGATCTTCAACGCCTGGGGTGGCGAATCTGGCGGGTTGTACGCTCCGTGGGATCTGGATGATCTAGTGGCACAAAAAGTAGCCGAGATCGAACGCGTGGCGCGTTATAAGGCTCCGCTGGTTTTAGAAGGCGGTTCGATCCATGTAGACGGGCAGGGAACGCTGCTCACCACGCGGGAATGTCTGTTAAATCCCAACCGTAATCCAGGAAAGTCTCAATCGGATATTGAGGGCTTGCTCACAGAATATCTCAATGTGGAGAGTTTTATCTGGTTGAACCGTGGAATATACAATGATGAAACCAGCGGGCATGTGGATAACATTTGCTGTTTCATCCGCCCCGGCGAAGTTGCTCTGGCCTGGACGGATGACCGATCTGACCCGCAATACGAGATTTCACAGGAAAATTACGACATTCTTTGCTCTGCAGTGGATGCCAGAGGAAGACGTTTGAAAGTGCATAAAATCCCACTGCCGTCTCCAGTCTATATCACCAGAGAAGAAAGCGAGGGGGTTTTATCAGTCGAAGGGACTCTTCCACGCAGAGAGGGAGACCGTTTGGCTGCCTCGTATATCAATTTTGTTTTCTGCAACGGCGGGGCGGTTGTGCCGACCTTTGGCGATGCCAATGATAATCTGGCGCTGGTGGCACTGCAGAACCTGATGCCCGAGCGCAAGATCATGGGCGTGTACGCGCGCGAGATTCTGCTTGGCGGTGGGAATATCCACTGCATTACCCAGCAGCAGCCGAAATGATCGAGATTGGTCTGAGATCAGGTCGTCTGTGAGAACAATAAACCGCCGGGAGTAAATCCCGGCGCAATTATTTCTAGAAATAAACTACTTGATGGGAATTGCAATCAAAGGGATCATCATCTCCTGCCCGGTCATTCCGGCATGATCTGACTGGAATTTGATCACCGCGTCAGAATAGACGATGCCCTTATCGGAAACTGAGACCGCGAGAAAATCCCCGATAAAATCGTCAAACTTCGCGTGCGCGATACCATCACCAAACAACTTTTCTCGTTTCACGTCTTCCTTTGAGAATAAAATGAAATCATCCCCAAAGGTATTCTTGAATACACCTGGGAATTGTTCTAAATACTCATCCCGAACATAAAAAACAGAAGCGCGGCTTTCGATCGAGGTCGGCCTTTTCATCATATTGATGATCTCTGGATAATCGGTTAACGTGTAATAGGTTAAGTTTTTATGACCGTGGTCAGCAGTCACAACCATCAGTGTGTCTGATAGTTTTTCAGCCAGTTTTTCAACTTCGCGTTCAAGACCTCGGAGTTCGTGGGTGATGGATTCGTCATAACAGCCATTCATGTGCATCATCGTGTCTGGCTGATGCCAGTAGGCATAAATCAATTTCTTTTCATTGGTTCGGCAAAGATCTGAAACCGTCACGGTCAGTTCTTCAAAGGTATCAATGTGCGTGGTTCCGAACATTGATACATAATATGCCTTACCCATACCGGCTTCATTGATCCTGTTGAATATGGATTGATACGGCAAATACCGCGACGCCACGTTAAAACTGGCTGCGTTCTCTCCCGAATAGAAGTCGGTATTCCTGAAAGGGATGACGATCCTGTCAATTTCACTGAAATATTGCTTCCAACCGAGCCAGCCGTGTTCGGCTGGCGTGAGCCCGGTCATGAACGAAACTGTGGCCGAGGTTGTGGTGGGTGGAAATACGGAAGAATAACCACAGAGCAGGTGTCGCGCAAAAAATCCGTCCGGGGCCAGATGGTGCTGAATGGCATCAACTCCCATTCCATCCAGCAAAAGGATGACCACATTGCGATATTTTCTTTCCAGCAGGCGGTCCATATGCGGCAGAGTAGAGTGCGAATGAGGAGCGCCAAATTCTTTCAGGATGGAACAGGCCAGGTTCACCAGGCAATTTGAGTAATCCGGGTACATTTTTCCCTTTTTACAACTGGTTTTGGTTTCGATAATTGGTAAACATTACCTGATAACGAATTCGTTGAGCGCCAGAGCATCTTTTTGGAATGATTACCGATGTCAACCGAAATCGATCACGCGAGAAAAGTTTCATTTCCCGGGTTATGGTTGATGGCCGTTCGTTCCAAGAATCCCCAGTGTTTTCAACTCAACCCGCAAGGCATCAGGTGATTGAAACAGGATCCCCGTGAAACCCACACGTTCAGCAGTCGCGATATTCGCAGGATTATCGTCGATAAAGATGCAATCTTCTGCAGCCTTGTCAAAGTGCGCGAGAAACGAATGAAAGATCTCTTCGCCGGGTTTGATCTGCCCCACCATACCTGAAAGCAGGTAACCATCGAGTTCGTCGATAAAACCAAAGCGGTCTTTGATCCGCACAAAGGTTTCATCAGACCAGTTGCTCAACCCATAGAGGGGGTAACCTTTCGACTTTAATTCGTACAAGATTTCCACTGTGCCCTGCACGCAGTCACCAACAGATTCAGGAAAGCGCTCATGATACGCGGCGATCAAATTCCTGCGGTGGGGGTATTTCTGCGAATATTCTGCTACCCAGTCCGTCAGGGGCATGCCGGCATCGATCCGGGGGTTGATATGCGCAAAATCGATCTCTTCGAGGAAGGATTTAATAGCTTCATCATTTGGAAGCAGTTTGCGGTACAGGTAGTAAGGGTTCCAGTCGATGAGGACTGCACCGAAGTCGAATACAATGGTTCTCTTCATAGGAGGTAATTTTACCCGGAAAATGAAGGAAAACCCTGAATTTTTCCGAATTTACGTCCTCCTGGCACCCACTTCTTTGACTTTATGGGTCAGAAAAGACCTTTGGTTATTTCGCTTTTTTTCATTGCGGGCAGCTAGAACTCCCTCACCGCCTCCATTGGCACCTCGGGGTAGATCTGCACCGGTTTGGGCGGCATGGAGTTGTAAACCCAGTCCAGTTTGACCACGCCGAATTTCATCCCTGCCAGGTTTTTGATCCCCTCGAAGGTGCCGCGCACGAGCACATCCTCCATACTCAGCGCCATACCAAAAAACGCCACGGTTGTATTCGCGGTGATCTCTTCCAGTTCTCTGCCATACGCGCCGAGCGAGAAGATCAGGTGCTCACGGTCAAGTGACTGCGCCTGAATAACCGGAATGATCTCAGGGTAGCCGTCGGCATTGATATACGATAAAAACTTGAGATTGTCAATCTTGTCAAAGAAAGCCTGTGTCCACGGGTTGAGCACCACATTTTTTTCTTTCTTGCCGTTCAGCGCCTTGCCAATCATGGTTTGAATGGCTGCGAGCACGATCTTATTCATTGGCAACGGATATTTTCCGGAGTGCGCGACCAGATCCATGTAGTGCACCCTGTGCACACCGAAATACGAGTTGTACCTGAAGAGCGGTGTGTTGTTATAGAAGTCATAATCCTTGCCAGCGTTTGTGGCGTGGTCATAATTAGCAAAGCCGCGCCGGTAGCTCTTATCGAGGCCCATCACCAGAAACCCCGTTTTTGGATTCTGCAGGACGTGTTTCTTGCTCACCCCTTCCATGAATTGACCCCACACGACCTTTTCTGGTGTGCTGGCCATCAGCGTTGTAATGAGGGTGAGATGCGGCAATCCCTGCGGGTTGACCGTACCGAGGATGCCGATTTTCATCGATGCTGAAAGATCGATCATATCCTGGTCAGAAAACTGGGTGTGCGGATAGCGGGTGGTGTTCATGGTTCACTCCTGATTCTTTATTTCTCGAATTCATTTTCGGCTCTGGCAGCCCCGGTGATGAACGTGCGCTGCGGATCAAAACCACCGCTGGTTGCCCAGGAGCGCGCCTGTTCAAGAGCAGCGGTTGTCATCAGACCGGTATCAGAAAAATTCCAATCCATATCCAGACGTGTGTATTTGTCACGACAGAGGTTGTTAAATGCGCAAAGCTCCCAGCGCTCAACACTGCTTCCCAGCGCCATGCGCAGATGAAAACCAATGGCTTTAAGATTCTCTTCCGTGACGGTCGCCCCGGGAATTAGAGGGGTGCGAATCCACATTTGCTTGCGGCCGCCTGCCTGTGTGACAAGATCGCGCGCTGATTCAAGGTTATGCAGGATGCGCTTGTTGTCAACGCCGGTCCATTTTTGATGCTCTTCACCTTTGATCAATTTCACATCAAAGAGGATCAGGTCAGCTTTCTCGGCCAGCGAGTTGAAGGTCTCGGGTGTGCATAATCCGCAGGTGTCTAGCGCCACGTGCACGCCCTCCTGCTTTAGTGCGTCTATCAGATCACCACAGAAGTTTGGCTGCAGGGTGGGTTCACCTCCTGAAAGCGTGACCCCGCCGTCTGATTTTTGATAGTAGGCGCGGTCTTTCAGTAATTCAGCCGCCAGTTCATCGACCGTGATCTCTCTACCCAGCATCTCCATGGCTCCAGATGGACAGGCTTCCACACATTTCCCGCAGACCGTACACAGGGTGCGGTCGCGCTGAATACCATTTCGGGTGTGTGTCAGAGCGTTCTGATCACAGGCTTCGATGCACGAATCGCAGCCGATACAGCGGTTGCCGATCCACTGCACCTGCTTTTTGGGTGAAATGCTTTCAGGGTTGTGGCACCACTGGCAGCGCAGGGGGCAGCCCTTAAAGAAAACCGTGGTGCGGATGCCCGGGCCGTCTTCAGTGGAAAGGCGCTGCAAATGAAGGATGGTGCCTGTGGTGGTTTTCGTTTGTGTCATCATTACATGTTGTGACTTTCGCGCGCGATGATTTCGTCTTGCAGTTCTTTGCCGATGGCGGTGAAGTATGCGTTGTAACCTGTCACGCGCACCAGCAGATGGCGGTATTCCTCGGGGTGCTTCTGGGCATCGCGCAGCATATCGGCGTTGATCATGTTGATCTGCAGCGCGCTGCCGCCGTTTTCGATGTAACCGCGCAGGTACGCCTTGAATTTTTGCTTGTGTTCGGGGTCGCGCAGCAGCGATGGGTTGAAGGTAATCGTGTGGCTGCCGCCATTGGGCAGCAGGTTGAAATACTCTTCCCAGTCGCCCTGCCCATCTGCTGCCTTGCCGCCCAGGGCTTTGCCCACCGAGTTGGCGTTGGCGGTTGGGCCGTTGGTGTCTGCGCCGTTGGAGGGGCAAAGCGCATTCGAGAGAAACTTCCCTTTTGCCCGCCCGTCGGGGCTGGCGGGCAGAATATCAGAATAGGCGATCCAGTAATTCCAGCTCAACATTCCAGGACGGAATTGACGACCAGTGGAGATCGTTTTGTACTTCCAGGTTTCTCCTGTCCACAGTTCCATCACCTGCTTTGCCATTGTGTCGGCTTCGTCGTCATCCCGGCCGTATTTGGGCGCTTTGTGCAGCGCGATCGCCTGCAGTTTCTCGTGGCCAACCCAGTTGTCGAGCAGTGCCTGCACCAGTTCCTGCATGGTGCAAATCTTCTTATCGAATACCAGATACTTAATAGCGAGCAGCGAATCCACGGTGGTGGCGTAGGTGACACCCTCAACCGTGACGAAACCGATTTCGGCACCGCCTTCGTTGATATCTTTGCCGCTTTCTGCGCAGCCTTTCACCAGACAGGAGAGGTACGGCGTCTGGAAGAATTTGGCTCGCACCGCTTCGGATTTTTCATAGGTCTCAACGCTGCGTTTGACGATGCAGCGGGTCTGCGCAGCATATGCTTGCCAGAACTGCTCCCAGGAAGTGAATTTCGACGGGTCGCCGGTGTCTTCGCCGTCGCGATGGATCTTTTCAACGTGACCGGTCAACGCATCCGTCACCGGGTTGAGATCATACCCGCCGGTGAGCGCCAGTTCAACCGCCTTAAGCAAATTCAAGTTATCGTCCACCGTGCCAGAACGGTCATTGCCAGCCATGGTGTTTTCAAGGCAGCCGACCGGGGCATAATTGAACACGTTGTCTTTGTTGATGAGCTTCTCGATGCCGGTTTTACGGCTTTCGAGCATCATGCCCGCCAGCGAACGCTCATCAAAATTCAACAGGAAGGGCGCACCCTGACTGCTGGAGATCATATCGACCACCTTGTCGAGCAGCCTGTCAGGCGTTCCGCGGTGCAGGCGCACATTGGGTTTGGGTTCAAGGATGGGGCTCATCTCGTCAACGACCTCCAGGATGGCATAAGTGAGATCGTTGGTAAGATCGGTTCCACCCTGGCCCATCCCGCCGATGGTCAACAGCTGGCCGTAACCGGCGGTGATGCCCTGGTTTCCTCCGGTCTGGATCATGCCGTCGTAGGCGGTATTGCAGTGCACCCAGAAGCATTTGAGGATTTCCTTGCCAAATTCGCGGTCCATGCCCTCTGCGAGCGATTTTTCCCATAACGGGTTGAGATACTGATCGATGCGCCCGAAGGAGACACCTGGGCCGGGATAATTTTCATCAGACATGACCAGCATGTGTGTCAGCCACAGGGATTGCACCGCTTCCCAGAAGGTCTGGGCGGGCTCCCATGGCACACGGGTGAGGTTATCAGCCATTTGCGCCAGTTCGGCTTTGCGGGTGGCATCGGGCTCGTTTTTTGCCATTTCTTCTAAGATCACGCGATATTCCTGCGCCAGATCGCGGGGCATGGTGGAAGAAGTGAGCATGGCGCGCAATTGAGCGCCTTTCTTGCCCTTCCGTTCGGCAGGAGAAAGCGCATCGTAGCGCTGTTGCAGGTTTGCGTGAATGCCCTTCCAGCCCTGGGTGATCACGCGGTCATAGCCGGGCACGAGGTGACCGCTGGTTGCGCCGGTGTTGCCGTAACCATGATTGTGGAACCAGAGCATAGCAGCGCGCGCTCCGTTCTTCCCTTTCACCAGGCGGTCATATTCCTTTGTCTGGGCTTCGGTGAGGCAGTGGGAGGTCATAATATTAAACCGCGCCCCTGCCAGCAGATCGCCGGGCAGGATCTCCTTGGGTACGTAGTGCACCATGGTTTCTCTGACGAACCAGGCGCGCCGCTCCGGCAGGCTCCAGCTCCAAAAATCTGGATGGAGCTTCACCGGTTTGGCTACCTGTTTAAACGACGAGCGGAAGGTGGGAATGTAGAAGTAGGTTTCGGGCACGATGTAAAAGGAAAGCTCGTTGTACTGGAAATCCCAGGGTGTACCCGTGGTCCAGGCGCTGTACTCGTTGTTCCATTTACGGTTGACGCCCTGGAAGTAGTAATCGCGCAGCCAGCGGATGCGATCGGATAGGAACTTGGGTTCCTTGATAGTGAAACGCGGTTTTTCAGTAGTCATTGTGGTCATGATCTCTCCTTATAAATCCCTTCCAAAAGCTGTTGTTCGCCCCTGACAAGCATCTCCTCCATCACGGCGGCGGCCTCATCAGGCTGCCGGTTGGCGAGGGCATCGATCAGGCGCCGGTGGTACTGGATCACTTCATCAATTACGTCAGTATCCGCCCTCTGGCGGAAAAAAGCTGCGGTGAAGTGGATGTAGATTTTCTTGAAAGAATTGAGGATGAGCGGGTACACAAGGTTGGCGGATGCCAGCGCGAGCTGGCTGTGAAAGGTGAAATCGAGATCGGTCAGGCGTGTGGCGTCTGCCCTCGAGGTCTTGATCTCTTCCTGCAGAATTCGGCGCAGGCTTTCGATTTGTTCCGGTGTGGCGTTGACCGCGGCCAGGCGGGCGGTCTCGCGCTCGACGAGTATGCGCATCGCCAACAGGCTGTTCTGGAACTCGGGGGCAAGCGCGCCGTTATTGTAGTTGAGCAGTGAAGACAACACTGCCAGCGAACCCGATTGACGAAAATCGTTGATCACCACCCCGCGGCGCGGCAAAATGGATACCAGCCCCTTGGCTTCCAGGTCCACCAGCGCTTCATGCAGCACAGGGCGGCTGACGCCCAGCGCGGCCGCGAAATCGCGCTCAGAAGGTAGCTTCTCGCCGGGCTTCAACCCGCCGGAGAGGATCATGCCCTCCAGGCGTTCGATGCAGGCTTGCTTGAGGCTGCTGACTTGCAGCGGTTCAACAGGGATGACCAAAGCTCACCTCGTAGAAATCTGGTAAAACCACCAGCCAATTAATAGTATAGAGATATTCTGAAAAAATGCAATTGGTTAAGTGCAATCATGATGTGTATAGATCGATTTGCAGTGAAAATCGGCGACTTTGATTATTCCCCCGCTTTCTCTTTCAACGGAAAGGTTTAATTCCGCGTGCGTGGGCTTTCACTCTGGTCGGGGCGTTCAACAATGGCTGAAAATCACACCCTTGACCTTTTCATTGTGAAATCAACACGTCGCGAGTCTTGTGGCTCGAACCTTTGGCAAAATGGATAGAACACTTACAGTTGAATGACTTTCCTTGTTATGGCCCGTGGAATGACATAATCAACTCCTCTGAAATTCCATCTCGGTACCAGTTGTTTTTCCTTGATCATGGATTGAACCAAAGACATGCTTTCATCTTTTGATATTTTTAAGATTTCCTGGATCTTTTCAAGGTTAATTCTTCTATTCAGCCATACGTACTTCAGAATGAGTTCAACTGCATCCAGGGTTGGCTTGCATGTTCCATACGTGGGGAAAGTTTTCTTGTTCACCTCTCTGGCATATTTCGCGGACTGATTTTGAATGGCTTTCTTGGCCCAAACGGACATTCTCATCCATTTCTCGATGGGTAACAATGAAGATAATTCTTGAAGGTGTTTGTTTTCTTTTGAAATCAAACGCCAGTCAAATGAGTCGCTATTGCCATCATCTTCTGTCCCTGGAACCAGGTAATCGATGTTTATGTCTCGATCATAGCAATTGTCTGGATTCTCGTTTATTCCATGATCAAGAAGCCATGGCTTCACAATATCAGAACGCCATTCAAAAAAATCTCCTGCGACCATTCTGACTTCACTATCTGGGTAGATCGAGTTGAGCAGGGTAAGCGCAATGCGGTAAGTTCCACCCAGCCAGGTTGTATCGTCCATGACGAGGATTCGTTCCGGTATTCGTCCATCAAGCAGGTGGATGATCTGTTTCCGGAGGGAGTACTGCCAGTCTGTTTGTTGGGATACCCAGGCCAGGAAGAACCCATTTTCTATCGCATTGGCATACAACGCATCATAAGGGTAACATTCGTAGCACCTATAGATTCGATAGCGCTGCTTTTCATATCGATCCAATTTTTCATTTCCAATATTTGTCACCAGCAAAGGTGGAAATGATGTTTTTTGTAATTCTTTCCAGAGCGCCTGGAGTGCCCATAAAGGCCCCCAGCCTCCATGAGCCAAAAAGATTACAATTTTTGGATCAAAATCCAATATTTCCCTGTAAGCGAGAATGGCAATTCGATATAGACCCTTAACTGCAAGTTGAAACCTTCGCTCGGCGTCTTTTCTTGCTTCATTGGAATGCTTCAATGTGGTTCCTTTCATAACGAATAATGATTAATAAAAATTTAACTTTTAACCTGTTAAATATTAGTGAGTAGCCGTAGTTAACCCCCTACCTTTTCTAAAAACGCCTTGGCCTGCTTGCGCGTGCGCGGGCTGTCACTCTGGGCGTGGCGCTCCACAAAGGTGAAGATCTCGCCTTTGTTCTGCGCCGTGTCAAAGAGCAGGTCGAGGGCTTCAATGACGTACCCCACCATCAGCCCCATGTTCTTGCCGCGGTGGATGGATTCGATGGCCAGCAGATCTTGCAGGATCGCCTCGCGATACTTGGGGCAGGCCAGCGCAATGCGTGCGGCGCAGCGGATGGCATGCCCCGCGACCATTGTTTTCTCTGTAGCAAACAGGTCTAGGTAATCGCGGCACACCGCGGCGAAGCGGTCTTCCGTGTCAATGGCGGCCAGTGCGGCAATCACATACATCGCCACATAGATTGAAAAGCCGTTGTTTGACCGCAGGCAGGTGACGAAATGCTCCCAGTGTGGCAGCAGCACTTGGGGTTCCTTTTCCGCCAGCCACAACAGCGCCTGTGAGCAATTCTGCCGCCGCGTTTCGGGCTGCGGACCGGGCACCACGCCCTCCAGTAGCTCGCGCAGCAGGTCCGGATCACCGAGAGCCATGGTTGCCAGGTGTTCGGGTTCAAAAGTCTGGTTAGTTAAGTCGATTATGGTCATACAAGCTCCGAATGAAAACAAATGATATGCATCGATGGTGTAATGATGGATCACGCAGCAATCCAGAAAAACCAGCTGATACTGCCCTGGTAGCGGTGGTCGGTCTCCAACCGGTGTTTGATCTCTTTGACCTGAGCATTGTCAACTGACGGCGAAACGAAATCGTTCGTGATTTCCTCCCTGGTAGGTCGTTTGATGTTCACTCATTTTATAGCAATGCTTCACTTTGGTACAAACGAAAGCAAAGAATTTCTTACTTGAGTTGATAAAAATAATCCCCGCATTTTGCGCGGGGAGTTGGGTTGTCAGTAGGTCAATGACTTCGGGTCAGCCTTCACCCGTTTGCGGAACACCCAGTACGTCCAAACCTGGTAAGCCAGCACGATGGGCACCATGATCGCTGCCACAATCGACATCACCTTCAGTGTGTACGGCGAAGACGACGCGTTATGGATGGTCAGGTTATAGGCAGCGTCAGTGGAAGAGATCATCACGTTAGGGAAGAGCGCGATGAAGATCGCGGCCACCGTAAAGACCACCGCCGCGCTGGAAAGGATGAACGCCCACCCCTCTTTCTTTTGACCGCCAAGCACGCGCGAGAGCACCAGCGCAGCGGCCGCCAGCAACGGCAAGACCAGCGTCAGCGCGCCTTTTTCACTGAAAGCGGAACCGGTGAAGTAGAGCGCAGCAAATAATCCCACAGCGAAGATCAACGCTGCCGGAAAGTTCCGTACAGCAGCGTTGTGCGCTTTCACCCGCGGGCCTTCAGTGAGTTTGAGGCTGAGAAAATTGGCGCCGTGGAAGATGAACACGAACACCACTGCCAGCCCGCCCAGCAGGCTGACGGGGTTGAGCAGGGTGAGGAAGGTGCCGGTGTACTGCATGTCGGCATCGATGGGCACCCCTCTCACCAGGTTGGTGAACACCACTCCCAGCAAAAAGGAAGCCACGAAACTGGCCACCGCGATCGCCCAATCCCAGCCGAAGCGCCAGCCGGGGCTGGAGATTTTGCTGCGAAATTCGAATGCCACGCCACGTACGATCAACGCCAGCAGCAGCAGGAACATGCCCAGGTAAAAACCGCTGAATAGGGTGGCGTACCAGTGCGGGAAGGCGGCAAAGGTCGCCCCGCCGGCCACGATCAACCAGACCTCGTTGCCGTCCCAGTGAGGTCCGATGGTGTTGATAATGGCGCGGCGTTCCACATCCTTCTTCCCGATCATGGGCAGAAGCATGCCCACCCCAAAATCGAATCCTTCAAGAAAGAAGAAACCGGCATAAAGCACAGCGATTAAGACAAACCACAGGGTGTTGAGGTCCATTATTTGCCTCCCTTCTTGGTTTCTGGCCTGTCACCTTGCATGAGCACCGAGTCTGTATCTGCGGCAGGCAGGCCGGCTTTGGCAAACTTTAAGAGCAAGAAGAGATCGACCCCCATCAGCACGGCATAGATCAGAACGAAACCGATCAGGCTGATGAGCACAGTGCCAGCCGTGAGATTGGGGCTGATCGCACTTTGAGTCTGCATCAGACCGTGCACCACCCAGGGCTGGCGGGCGGTTTCGGTCAAAATCCAGCCGGTAGTGTTGGCGATGTACGGCAAAACGATCATCCACACCAGCCACCCTGAACGCGCCAACCACTTTTCGGGGTATTTTTTCCAGGTGACAAAGAGTGCGCCGAGAGCCAGCAATACCATCAGCATACCGACAGCCACCATGATACGGAAAGTCCAATAGTCCAGTGCCACGAGGGGAATGTAATCGCCTGGGCCGTACTGCTCTTCGTATTTTGCCTGCAGATTGTCAATGCCCTCCACTTCGCCGCTGAATTTGAAATAATACAGGAAACTCTGTGCCTTGGGAATTTTAATATCCCAGATGACCTTTTTACCGGTTTTATCAAAGAAAGCGATCACCGACCAATCTGCCGGGTCTGAGGTCTGGTAATGCGCTTCGGCCGCTGCGGCTGCCATGGGCTGCACCTGGCGCAGGTAAACCGCCTGGGCATGGCCTGTGCCAACCGCGCTGATGGTGGCAATGAGCCCGATGATGGCTGAAAGGCGGAAAGTCTTCTGGAAGGCTTCTACCTCATGTTTGCGCACCAGATGATAAAGGCTGAACCCGAGAACAAAGAACGCGCCGGTGACCAGACCGGAGGTGAAGGTATGCAGAAAGAGGTAAATTGCCCTTGGGTTGCCCAGCAGCGCGCCAAAGTTGATCATTTGAGCGCGGTCGTTGACGATCTCGAATCCGACCGGGTGCTGCATGAAGCCATTAGCAACCAGGATCCAGTATGCGCTCAGGTTGCCACCTATGGCCACCAGCCACATGACTGTGGCGTGCAGTTTCTTTGAAATGCGTTCCCACCCGAAAATCCAGACCCCGAGCAGGGTGGATTCAAGGAAGAACGCCAACAAACCTTCGATCGCCAGTGGGGCGCCGAAGATGTCTCCCACAAAGCGTGAGTAAGAAGACCAGTTCATACCGAACTGGAATTCCATGACGATGCCGGTCACCACGCCCATGGCATAGTTGATCAGGAACAACTTGCCCCAAAATTTGGTCAGGCGTTTGTAAACCGGGTTGCCGCTGCGCACGTACAGCGTCTCGAGCACAGCGACGAAAATGCCCAACCCGAGTGTGAGCGGAACGAAGAAAAAATGATAGATCGTGGTGAGCGCGAACTGCCACCGGGAGAGTGCAACGAGGTCCATAGCAGGCTCCTTGAAAAAAAACTCACCGGGCAGGCCAGAAACCCGGCATAAAAGTACGTACCAGAATATCTAAAACGAGGGCGATCAACAGCAGGTTGCTGAACAGCCGATTATGATAAAAGGTGAACCCTGAAAACCACGTTGGCCAGTATGCCCAGTCCTTGGGTGGTTCCTGCGGGCGCGGTTTGGCATGCACCCCTACCGCATAAGCCACACGCTGGCCGGCAAAGAACACGATGAGCATGATAGGAGAAAAGTAACGGGTGATGAATACCATATAGAGGATCAGGATATAGATGAGCGAGAGCACCACCATATTCAGAATGCGCGCGGCTTTCTCTCCGATCAGAACTGGCAGCGTGATCACCTTTCGCTTTTTGTCTTCCTCAAGTTTGTCAATGTGTTTACCCAGGTTAATGCTCACCACACTCAGCCCCCAGGGAATCGCCGCCAGAACCACTTTCCAAATATCGTCAGCCGTGCCTTTTGAGAGCACGAGGTAAACAGCCGAGATCATGATCGGGCCCCAGATGAGGAAGATGGAAATTTCCCCCAGGGCAATATGTTTCAGCGGCCAGGTGTAGAGCAGCAGCACAGCTGCGCCGATGAAGAAAAGCACGATGACCGACATCGAAAAATGGGTATAAAAAAGAGCAAAGACTCCCGTGAGCACCGCCAGGGTTCCACTGACGGCAAACCACCTGAAGTGCTGTTCCTTGCTCCAAAATTTTTGAACCAGGGGGTGAACGCCGTATTGGGTGCGGAAATAATTGTCGGTGTCGACACCGCGCGAGAAATCGGTGTAATCATTCAGAAAATTGTTTGTTCCGTGTGCGATGAAAAGACCGATGGTCACAATTAACCAGGCGACGATCGACATGCCCCAATTCTCTCTAAAGTATCCGTCGCGGATCGCGAGCAGCCCGCCAATGGCACACGAATATAGCGTAACGATGGTAACTGCGGATCGGGTTGCCACCAGCCATTTTGAAACGATATCCAGCCTGTCCCATTCCTCTTTGCTGTCCATCTTTACAAGTTCAGAAAGAGCCTTACGCCACATGGAGAAGTTGATCTTCATGAACTATCCTCCTTTCGCTTGTTAATGGATGTTCAGGATTCTCATTATCTATTTGAAGTTAAATAGATTATATACATGAACCTGAAGCGCAAAACCAGTGAGTTTACTTGCTGGCTGAGGAAAGACCTGGAACAACACAGGTCGGGCGATCAGTCGGGAGTTTGATCTTCCTTGCCACGAAGAAGTTGATGGTTGCAATGACTACCCCCACGAGGAAAACATACTGGAAGCCGAAATGGTTCCAGATCACACCTCCCAGCAGAGCGATGCCAATGGAAAAGAAATGATCGATGCTGATCGAAGCCGAGAGCGCGGGTTGAATGTCTTCGGGCTGCAGAGCGATCTTCTTCATGTAGGTTGAACGAGCCATGCTGACCGACATCAACACCTGGTCGAGCAGGTAGCAAACGCAGGTGATGATGAACGCGATGTTTTCCGGGAAGATCGACCTTGAAAAGCCGTATGCAAAACAAACCAGAACCAGCAGCACTGCTTCGGCGCAGAGGATCATCCTTTCTCCGAATCGGTCGATGGCTCTACCCAGGATGGGTTGGAAAAGGATGCCAATCACACCACCAATGGTCATCAGGGTGGCGAGGGTTTGAGTGGGTTTGTGGAAGATGGTCACGATCACCCAGGGTGCAAAGGTCATGAAGATCTGCTTTCGTGATCCATATAACACCGCCAGCGCGTAAAAGCGGGTGTATTCCTTGCGCAGCTGCAGGAACTTTCTGGGTGGAGCAGAAGGAACGCGCTGCATCAAAAACATCATCACCGCAGCAATGGCAAAAATGAGCGCGGCAATGGTGAAACTGTGCTGATAAGTGAAATGTAGGTATTTGAAACCAATGAAAACAATGAAGCTCCCAACGATCACCGCCAGGTTGCGGATGGCGTTGAGCTGCCCCAGGCGCCTGCCCGTCCGGCCGTCTGCTGCCAGTTCCATGCCGATCGTCGTGGAGACTGGCATGAAGAGGTGGTTTCCCATGCTGAAGATGAACAGAAAAACAACCATAACGGCGTAGCTTGAACTTGAAAAACCGAGCAGGAATATGCCGGCGGCCGCCATCAGCATGGCAAGTGCACCCAGGCGGCGGCTGCTGAGGAATCCAAACGCGGCCGAAACGAACAGGACGATAAAACCCGGAAACTCACGCGGAAATTCAAGGAAGGAGCGCTGGAAACCGTTGAGAGAAAAGGTATCGTTGAGAAAATTGTTGAGAGTGGAATCTACCAGGCTGCCCGCCATACCCACTGCAAACGAAGCCAGAATGAACAGGAGAAGTTCACGTGAGATGTTGGAAAGGCGTGATTTCAATGACGAGGTCTGCATTGGAGAGGCTTCTATTTTTTATCGTTGGTGATCAAAATTTCTAACCCCTCGATGGCTACCTTAATGACGCGGTCGGCATCGAACTCCGCCATGTGTTTCTTCGCGTCCTCCTCGGAAATTTCCGAAAGGTCAAACTCATTAATAACGAGCATCACGCCACCGGCACGCTTGCGGTAAATGGAAGAAAGGATAAAGATGGCCGCTGATTCCATTTCAGAGCACATGGCACCGCCTGCGATCAACGCGTTCCAGTGTTCTTCGAGTTGCTGAGCCAGGGGCATGCGCGTGCGTTCCACCTCGCCGTAAAAGGAATCTTTGGATTGTGAAATGCCCGTATGAACTCTGAGCCCCAGTTTTTGCGCGCCTTCACGTAAGGCATTGACCACTTCGAAATCTGCCACAGCCGGGAATTCAATGGGAAGGTAGTGAGGTGTGGTTCCTTCATCGCGAATGGAACCGGTCACCACTACCACGTCACCGGTGTGTATGTAAGGCTGCATCGAACCAGACGATCCCACTCGTATCAGGGTATCCGCGCCATGTTCGATCAATTCTTCAACCGCGATGGCTGCCGATGGGCAGCCAATTCCGGTAGATACCACAGAAACCTTCTCACCCAGGAGTGTTCCTGTCCAGGTGACGTATTCGCGGTTCTGGGCTACAAAATGAGGATTATCGAAGTAACGCGCGATCTTCTCGCAGCGGCCGGGGTCGCCAGGCAGGAGGACGTAACGACCGATATCACCGTCCTTGATATGCAGGTGAAAAGCCAGCCCTTCTTCGTTTTTCATGTTTGACCTCGGTAGTTCGTTTAGTGGAATAAGATTATAGCAAAAAAACAATATCATGCGGATATGCAGGTTCTTTTATCATAACGAAGCCTGGTTTTTAATTAAGTTAAAACAATCCCCAATTAAAATTGTGGTTAGGTTACCTGGTGATTACTTCACTCATAAAAACATTCTCTTGAAATGACATCATGTATGTGTTGGTCCTTTCAAACGATTTATGCACCCTGGCTATTTACACGCGCGTATGTAAAAATTCAACCCTCCTCTGTAAAGGGAGGAGGGTATAAGTAAAAATGCTCTCAAATTTACACAGATCTGAACAGTTTGATCACACCGTCTTGATTCCATAGGTGTCAGCCAGCACCTGCTCAAGGCTGGGCTGGGTGCTCAGAAGGTCGGTAACATGCTGCTGGCAGGCGATCTTGAGCAGGCGGTCAGGTTCACCCTGCACGATGCAGCGCATTTTATTGTCTTCGATCGACAGGTTGCGAATATTGGGGATTCCTGCAAAAACTTCTTTGGAAATTGAGTTGGCAAAACGCATTTCAACGATACGCAGCGCGCGTGAACGCAGCTGAACACCACGTTCGACGGCGATGAGTCTGCCACGGTGCAAAATCGCGACCCGGTCACAGATCCTTTCCATCTCTGCCAGCGAGCGAGAGGTGATGAAAACCGTGCGGCCCTCCTGACGTGCTTCCATGATCAAACGATAAAATACATCCTGAATGGCGGGTTTCAGTTCGTAAGTTGGCTCATCCAGGATCAGTAGTTCTGGACGTGGGATAAAAGCCTGCAGCAAGTCGAATACCTGGCGGTCGTGAGTGGAAAGGGTGGCCGCTGGTTGCGAAAGATCCAGATCAAGCTGGCCGGCTAAATTCTGAATTTCCGTCCACAGCATGCCCCCGGGCTGGTGGCCCTCGTAGCGCAGCAGTTCCGCTACTGTATGGCGGCTGGGTGAGGGATAGTTGCCGGGATAAAGGCCGATCCTTTCACGGATGGCACGTGAATCCCGCTGGCAGTCCAGTCCAAAAACCTTGAGGTCTCCGCTGCTCGGCCGGAAGTATCCCGCGAGCATGCTCACGATGGTACTTTTGCCGGCATGATCTGTTCCGAGCAGGCCGAAGATCTCTCCTGGTTCAACCTCAAAAGAGACATTATCAATTCCCTGTCGGTGACTGTATTTTTTTGAAACGTTTTCTGCTTTGATCACGAAGTAGCGCATACCGGCCTCCATTAAGAATGTTCAATATCCCTTGTTGATCAAAGGGATAAATTTTTCACTTGTTACCGTTAGCCGGGAAAAAAAACCGGCTGGTAGCGGAAGTACCAGCCGGCAGTGTTAACATGCCGAGATGATCAGCGAATCACTGATCAGACCAGTACTCCCTGGTTGGCGCCTGACCGATATAAAGCAGAGAATCGACAGCAATCATCGATGTCGAGAAACTCGCTTTGAGTGTGAAGCGCCGTATTCTTTTCAACGTACCTGGATAGCGTTAAGATTCCTCTGCAACTAAGAGGAGGGACATCGTTGGCACTATCCGTTTCTTCCAACTGCATTTGAGACCCTTTCTGCTTAAATTTATTATCCATTAAGCTGACTACGAGTATATCGATTTTAGTAAAGCCTGAGGAGGATGTCAATAGTGAAAACTGCACAGTTTGGTAATGTAATTATTCCTTGCGAAGTTGATAACTGATTCCGGTGCCGTCAGCTTTTACTTCAGTAAACCCGCACTTCACCAGGACTTTCTGAGATGGATAATTATCTGGCCGTACGTCTGTCGCGTTGATGGCTTTGCATTCCGGGTGAGAGAACGCCCAATGGATGAGCGCTTTTACAGCTTCACTCATGTAGCCGCGGCTCTGGTAGATTGAATTGATGCCGTAACCGATTTCGACCTCGCCGTTTTCATCCGGATTTCCTTTGAACCCCACCATTCCGGCACCAATATGCTCACAATCAATCACTACCAGCCAATAAGTGAACCACGGGTGAAGGGAGGCTGAAACCGAACGCATTTTTTCGATCTTCATGCGCACTGCCCGTTCGGCAACTCCTGACATCAGATCTTCGACGATTGGGATATTGAGATCGGTTGCCAGCGACTTAATAGATTCCAATCCTGATTCCAGTTGCTGGGGCGTCAGCGGAATCAAGGTCAATCGTTCGGTCTTGATCATTTCTCCTCCCGCTTTATTCAATTAAAAATAGTCTAAATCACACCAAAGCCAAAGTCAACCATCTAGAGCAATTTGATATAATTTTCTTGTGTTTCATATATAGAGGAGCTGCTAATGACTTCAACTGTGTATTATGGGTCACCCAGACAGGCAAGACTTAACGCAAAAGAGACCCTTCCGGCAAAATTAGATTTGATTCTTGAAGCGCTGCATTTGCGAGACCGGGTTAAAAATGAAATGGTATGCTTGAAATTGCACGTCGGTAATAACATTGGTTATTCCACCATTCATCCGGTCTTCGTGCGCAAGGTTGTGCAGGCGATTAAAGATGGCGGTGGAAAACCGTTCATTGCTGATGTAGATTGGGATGTGGCTGGCTGCGAACAACGCGGTTATACCAGCGAAGTGCTGGGCTGCCCGGTTTATCCTGCCGCCGGTCCGCGTGAGAATTACTTCTTCGCTCATGAACGCGATTATAAAAACCTGAAAACCTGGAAAGTCGCGGGCATGGTAGAGGAAGCCACTTTCCTGGTCAATTTTGCGCATATTAAAGGGCATCCAGCCACTGGTTTTGGCGGTGCGTTCAAAAATATTGCCCTTGGTTGTATGGTTGGCGAGACGCGGTCACAGATGCATGATGTTAACCATTACGACAAATACTGGTTCAAAGAAAATTGCCCCGATCGCGCGGTAATGCAGCAAATTGTGGATTCCTGCCCGTTTGGCGGGATTGTGTTTGACAAGTACGATCCAGATGAACTTCACATCCATTTCGAGCCGTGCAATCAGTGTGGGCGATGCCTGAAAGTTGCACCTCCAGGCAGTCTGAAGATCGATCCGGTCAATTTTCACTCTTTCATGGAAGCCTGTGCCATATCGACTGATATCGTTCTATCGACTTTCGATAAATCCAAGGTTACCCACCTGGCATTGGCGACCCAGATGACGCCTGTTTGTGACTGCTTTGGTTTCACCAGTATGCCGATCATGCAGGATGCCGGCATCTTTGGGTCAGATGATATCGTGGCCGTCGATACAGCGGTGCTCGATCAAACGGCAAACAGCAGCCTGTTTCTTGAAAACCTGCCAACCTGCATGGAAGCCCAACCAAACGGTGGGCATCCCTTTGCACAGCTGCACGGAAAATTCAAAGACCCCTATATGGTGGTACGCTATGGCGAAAAACTGGGGCTTGGTAGTATGAAATACAATCTGGTGGACGTTTTCCCCTTAACAGAAATAGGCCCCCAATCGCAGGGGTACTATATTTCAGCTAAATAATTTGAAAAACAATACTTTTGACCGGAGAGGATCCCTCTCCGGTTTATTTTAAAAATTTCCCCAGACCTACACGCGTGGTTTGCTGGCTTCTGCAATTTGGAGGGCTTCAAGCAGCTTTGAGACCACGGCTTTTCGTCCCTTGAGCATCGTCTTGTAATCGGGGTTGTCTGTTGCTGAAATTTCATCGTGCAGATCGTTGATACAGCTCTCTAGAAGTTGATGTAAAACCTGTCGTTCGTTTTCATCCAATTGCAGGCGAATCATGCCAACCTCCTTTCAAAGGGTCAAAAAAGGCTGTCCATTTTTGGACAGCCCTGTAATGACGGATTGGATTATTAGATATGAGCCGTCAGCAATGTTCTCTATATTCAGTATAGAAAGTTGAATCCTTCAAGTCAAGTATTGACGCTCTCTAAATAGCCATTTCATACACCCGGTAGCGGCGCAGGTTTTTTACTCCAAGTTTTAATAGGGCGTTATTCATCCGGTCGTTGTCTTCGAGAACATAATTGATCTCGAGTCGAATGCGGTCTGAATAGATGGCCTCGTAAGTTGCTCGATAAAGCAGGGTGTCAATGGCTTTTCCCTGGTATTCAGGGATGACTCCGAGCGCCCACATGCGGTACTGTTCCAATCTGGGAAGTTTAAAGATCATTCTCAATAATCCTGTCGGAAACAGGTGCCCATTTAATCCCTTAATAATCTGGTTGATATCCGGCAGGCTCATGGCGAACCCCACCGGGCGCCCGTCACTGGTCTCGGCGATAAGAACCGCCGCCGGATTGATGACCTGCTTCAGGTCGCGTGCCATGGCTTTTGCTTCGTCTCGAGTAACCGGATAAAACCCCCAGTTGTCGGCGATCGATACATTGGCTAGATCGGTGATGGTGATCACGTCTTCCTCAAGGTGGTTCATATCTACTTGCCTGACGTGAACCCCATACCGTGCCTGTATCCGGTCGGTGAGCCGCAAAATTCGTTCGGGGATCTGATAACCCTGCGAGGCGTCGATGACGTAAACCAGCAGATCCTTTGCCTTAACGAAACCAAAGCCCGTGAGCAAATCGTTGTAGTATGGCGGGTTATAAGGGGCCATAATCACAGGCTGCGGCTCATACCCTTCAACCACCAGCCCCCATTCCTGCGAAGCGAAACTCCACGGACCGCGCATGACGCTCATCCCTTTGGAGCGCAGCCACTCTCTGGCTGTGGCCAGCAGCGCGTTTGCCACTTCTGGATCATGGATGCTCTCAAACGAACCAAATAAACCGATAGGTTGTTTCCAGTGCGCCAGTGCCAGATGATCGAGAAAAGCGGAGATCCTCCCGACGGTTCGGCCATTTTTGTGTGCAGTGAAAAGGATATGTTCGCAGTGATCCAGCATCGGATTCTTGCTTGGAACGAACTGCGCTTTTTGTTCACTGCGCAGCGGCGCCACCCACAGCGGATCATCGCGGTAGAGGGTATAGGGCAATTCCATGAATTCGCGTAAATCCTTCTTTGTGTGTACCGTTTTGATCTCCATCGATCCTCCGTTGGCGATGAATAACTTATCGTTTTATTGCCGTGATGACGAGGTTACCGCTGGCAAGAGGATCAAATTCCTCTCCACTCATACTTCCAAAAGAACAGATGTTGCCGAAGCCAGAAGCGGTTAACGCTTGATTTAATTCATTAGCCAGCTGCGGATAGAGGTATGTGCTGCTCACGCTGCTGATCCAATCACCATGATCTTGTCGTTTAAGGGTAATGATATTGAAGCGGATCAGCCCATCAGGTTCGAAATCATAGAAGCGTTGGAAAACCCACTCCTCATCTCCTTGCTGGATGGCCTGTGGTTCCATCCAGCGGTCTTTCTTTGCCATCACCGCATCAAAATTACGATTCTGGATGAGCAGCATTCCGCCAGGGCGGAGGACAGCACCAAAATCATCCAGGGCTTTCGATAACGCGGAACTGGTTAGAAGATGCGGGAGTGAATTACCCAGGCAAAGCACGAGATCAAAGTTTTCGCTGACAAAAGCGGACTTGAGTTGACCAAAACCGGCGATTTTAAAGTTGATGCTGACCTTTGCCGTCTGCGCGTTGAACCTGGCACCTTCTACCATTTCAGGAATCAAATCGGCCGCGCAAACGTGGTGGCCGTGCTGTGCTAAAGCCACAGCGTGCATGCCCGTGCCGCAGGCGGCATCAAGGATATGCAGCGGCTGACCGCTGAATTGCTGCAGGGCGGCAGTTTGTTTCTCAATGAAAGGCATCTCGTAGGCCAGGCGGCTATCCCAGTTATTAAATTTATCGTAATCAACAGAAAATGAAGAATACATTTAATTTCTCTTGCCAATAATTTTATAAAAGCCTGGCAGCCAGCGTGGCACTTCGTTTACATAATGGCGATAAGGCTCACCAAAACGCCTGTACAATGAGGGTTCTTCATAAAGTACGACGAAAAGATGTAATGCAGTCAGTACGGCCGCAGCATAAGCCAGCAGTTTCCATGATCCAAAAAGGAGGGCTTCGCCAAGGATAACCGTGACCGCTCCGAGGTACATTGGGTTGCGCACAAAACGGTACAACCCGATTGCAACAAACTTTTTGGGTGGATCAAAGGGGGCAGGTGTGCCTTTGCCAAACCTGGCAAAAGCCTGACTGACCCATGAAAACCCGCAAATTCCCAACGCTATGAGCAGAATGCCCACCACGCGGATCACTGGGCTGTGAACCATCTCCAACCCGGCGGGTTTCAGAATAAAGTAGGGGATCAAAAAACAGGCAATCCCTGGAACAAGAAGAGTCAATAGGATCGTTTTAATCCACAACATAGGTTCACCAGAAGCCTTTTCTATCCAACAGTGTACAACAAAAAAAGAATATTTGCCGTAGAATAAGGTCGAATTGATCAATGCCCGGCAATAACTTCCTTAAAAGGCAAAACTTTTTGATAACGAACGCCTGAAGAATTCCTGGAATTATTCACGCGGGAGGGTATATGGCACATGATGGAATTCTCTTAACTTTGCAGAAGATTTACCCCCTTTTTGGCTGGCTGGGGTGCCTGCTTATTTTCTCGGCTTCGTTTATCGCCGCGCTGGCTTACCGCGGGAAAGACGGCGAACGTTACTCGGTGTTCAATCATTACATTTCTGAACTGGGTGAATTTGAGGTTTCAAGACTGGCGTGGGTATTTAATTTTGGCCTGATTTTCGGCGGGGTTCTCTTTGTGTTGATGATGATTGGCCTTGGGCTCAGGATGGCATCCGTGTGGGGATTGGTTGCCTCGAGTATGGGAGTGATCGCCGGTGTTTTCTGTGCCCTGGTCGGTATATTCCCAATGAACCAGATGAAGCAGCACTCCTTTGTTGCGATGACTTATTTCAGAGCCGGCCTGTTGACTGTTCTGTTCTATACCATTGCGGTTTTTACTCAACCTGGTGACAGCCGCGTATTGCCTTTGTATGTGAATATCTTTAGCCTGCTCGCGTTCCTCTCGTATGCTTTGTTTATCATTCTCGTAGATCGAGCCGAAAAGCAAAAGAATTCAGACGAGACAGTTCTGGATACCGGCGAAGTCATCACGCGTCAAAAATTTTGGCTCATCCCCTTCCTTGAATGGCTTGTCTTTCTCACCACGTTATTGTGGTTCCTGGCTGTGGCTATCGCTGGCTGATTACAAGGAACAATCCATGTGACGCAGCGTCTTAAGAACAAAGCCGGATGGAGGTAAAAATGAAAAAGAAGATGATGATCGTCCTGACAATCATTGTGCTTACCTTGGCCATGGCCGCATGCAGTTCAAACGCAGTAAAAATTAGCGCTGATGACAATGGCCAGACCATCGAATTGACTTCTGGTCAAAAACTGGTTCTGTCTCTTGAAAGCAATCCCACCACAGGGTTCGATTGGGAGGTCAGTGAAATCGACGAAGCGGTCATTAAACAGTCGGGTGAATCAGAATTCAAATCCGAATCGGACCTGCTTGGGGCGGGCGGAGTCAGAACCTTCACCTTTGAAGCCGTAGAAGAGGGCACCAGTACCCTTAAGTTGGTCTATCACCGCTCTTGGGAAAAGGATATCCCTCCTGAACAGGAGTTCACGGTTACGATCAATGTGAAATGATCACCTGAAAGCGTGGGTGTTTACTCCGCTGGTTGGGTGTTGCGAGCCACAAGTTCAGCGTGTTTCTGGCGCGTGATCGGATACCAGATCAAGAGCGGCAGGGCAACCATGAAAGCGATCACCGGTACGATCGCAAAAAAGAACCGGATGCCGAACAGCGCATGCTCAGTCTGTGCCACATTGGGAACATACCCATAAAGTTTCAGCGCCCAACCGCTGGCAGCCACGCCCAGCGCACCGGTGAGCTTGCCCAAAAGAGAATTTACCCCAAAATAGATGCCCTCGTGCCGTTCACCGGTCTGTGCCTGATCCACTTCAATCACGTCTGGGATCATGCTCCACGGGAACACGTATTGCGCTGAAAATCCCAAACCGGCGACGAAGGCGATTACGTAGATCAAGGGCGTGGGGCCTTTTGGCAGCAGAAATGCGCCGACGATGGCTGCCGAAGCGATGCCCAGCCCTAAAGCGTAAGCTGGCCCTTTGCTCATTCTCTTTGCCAGCAACCGCCAGGGAATGAGAAAAATTCCAATCGTGCCCAGCATCACCAGCATGATGGGAGAAATTTGGTCTGCCATTTCCAGCTGATAGGTTAAGAAATAGGGCAGCAGGCTGGTGAGCAGCGTGAAACTGATGCTGATGATGGTGCTCATGATCATGTATTGAACAAAGGGTTTGTTCTTGAAAACCTGAGCGATCTGAGAGAATGGCGGCATCTTTGCCGGCTGAAGGTCTGGATTCGGTTTTTCCTTCACACACAGCGCGGTGACCAGAACGGTGGCGATGGCAACCGCGCCAAAAACGGCGCCCGTGGCGCTGTAAGCCGCGGTTTTCGCCAGCCCCATCCCTTCAAAAATCCCGGCCAGAAGGGTCGTGGATGCCGCCCCCAGAATGTAGCCAACCACGGTGAAGATCATCCGAATGGAGATGAGTGAAGTGCGCTCATCGTAGTCATACGTGAGTTCAGCCGAAAGAGCGTAGTAAGGAACACTCACCAGCGTCTGGGCTGTATCTACCAGAAGGAAAGTGCCGAGCACGGCTAGGAATGCGGTGACGCCGGTCATCCCCGCGGGAAGAGAAAACATCAGCCAGATCGTGAGCCCGAATGGAATTGCTCCGAAAAGAATATAGGGTTTGCGCCTTCCCCAGCGGCTGCGCGTGCGGTCAGAGAAATAGCCAAAGAGAGGGTCGTTAATGGCATCCCAGGTCAGTTTGGCCACCAGCAAAGCGGTGCCGGCCAAGCCGGGGTCAATTCCCAGAATGTCGGTGTAATAGAACAACAGAAAAAACTGAATCGAGGCAGTGACCAGAGCGATTCCAAGGTCGGCGGTACCGTAGGCAAATTTTGTGCCGAGGCTTAACTTGCCAGATTGATTATTCTTTTCCATTTTTTCTTCTCCTCATGGCCTGGCTGGCGAGCAGTAGAAATTCATCTCCACGTACCACATGGAGATGAGGAATATCCAATACGTTGACAAAATTGACCACATCCTCGATCGTTGTGCGGTATGCAAAAAGATGTACACCAATAAAGCATGGTCTCTCGTTTGATTCGGTTATTTTCTGTCTGACGGTTTCAAGCAGTTCGTTTGATTGCAGGACAATTTCGTTGACCAGTGGAGAACGATTGGCAATGACCGGCACGCCGTCGATGAGATGCATGGGTGCACGCGTGACCACAGCGTACCCGCAGAGATACCCCAGCAGGTTGCCGCGGTGACGCGCCAGCGTGCGCAGCGTGTGCCGTGGCGGATCGGCAACATAAGAAGTGACGACCTGAATGCCCGACTGATGACAGATTTTGTCAGTCTCATCCATATACTTCGCAAGGTGAGGTGCCAGCGGAGGGACGATATACCCGGCGCCCGACGGGCCGGCGACCAGGCAGTCGTTTTCGGTCGCGGAGCTGATGTATTTTTCAAGCAGCCCGGGGGCCAGTTCTGCCAGCAAGGGTTGAACTTCCCAGTTGAACGGCACCTTCCCGCGGGCAGGGTGATACCAGTTGCCCAGCTCGCCGGTGTGCATCATCATCAACTGGTCTCCATCTGAGAGGGTGAAGGTCAGATAAATTCCTTCGGGGTCAAGTTCTGCAGCTTGCCTTCTCGATTTTTGCCGGATGCCACTGGCTTTCAACTTACTGTGGAAGGAGTAGTTTCCTCCCAGGTGTGAAGGAACCAGCCGCAGCCCGTTGGCAGAAAGCTGGAACATGAACGAGAGTTCATCATCGCGGCGCGTGTGCCAGCCAAAAATGGTGGGGTATGGTTCGCCTTTCACCGCCTTTTGAATGCGGTTTGCCAGCGCGGTTTCGCCAGATATCTTTCCCATTTGCCTTAATGCATATCTCCGCAGGCAGCCGTCGAGGCGCAGCCCAAAGATCAATTCGCGGATAATTGGAGGCCCAAACGCCAGCAGCATCAAGAGGGTATGTCCGGCCCCCTTTGCGCCGCTGGCAAGACTGTAAGTAAAGATTTGATTTTGAACGAGGTAGTCAATGAATTCTGGCCGCTGCCACTCAGGTTCAACACAGGCAACAACACCAGATTTGCAGCGTCGAAAGAGGTTGTCAAACGCCCATTGATACAGGCCGACCCGGTCTGACCAGCGTCCGCGCAGGTCTTCCTTAACCATGAGCCCGAGAGAGCCCACTTGCTGAGCCAGAGAGAAGGTTACCGGCAGCAACCCCTCGAGGCCGGCGAGCATCACGGCAATGTTGGCTGTGTCAGGCAGATCCTCATCCCAGATCACAAGCCCTGAAATTGACTCGCGATGTTTACTGATGAATCCGATCAGATCGGTCTCTTTCGTGATGGTCAGTTGATATCTCTGGCGATATTCCTCGAGGTTGCGCTGATCCTGGTTGCCTAAAAGGGAGCGGTACTTGCCAAACCACAGTTCATCATCGAAAAAGACTTCGTTTGTGCGCCGGGCGTCAGGGTCGTCATAGATTCCATAGTCAAGATAAATTTTTGGTCCGCTGCGGTTGATTAATCCCTGCAGCGCTGCCGCGCACAGGCGTTCCGTGTAAGGCAGGCGGCTCACATCCAGAGAGGTCACAGTTTCAGCTTTTGCGCGTGGCAACATAAATTGATTATAGAGGAGAAACAAACAGCGTCAACGAAAAATGACTAGAGAAACTACGGGCATTGATGTGTGCCCTGAACTGGAATGAATCGATTACAAGTTAGGTTGGTCGTTTTTTCAGTTGCTTTCTAAAAAACATTTCCTCAAAAGCTGCTTCTGGATTTCGTATTTTTCCGTGCTGGGTATAGAATAGTATCGTAATTCTTATAAAGGGGAACTCACCGATGCCTGCACCTGAGATCATCCATCAACTTGTTGCTAAATTCGAAGAAAATCGCGAAGCCTACCGCTCCGGTAAGTACAACGAAGCCCGCCTGCGCCAGGAATTTCTCGACAAATTTTTTATCGCCCTCGGCTGGGACGTGTACAACGAGAAGGGCGTTGCGCCTGAATACTGCGATGTGATTGTCGAGGATTCGCTTGATATTGAAGGCACTTCAAAAGCGCCAGATTACGCCTTTAAGATCGGCAGAGAACGCAAATTTTATGTTGAAGCAAAGAAGCCAAAGGTGGATATTCAGTACGATATCCACCCCGCCTACCAGCTCAGGCGCTACGCATGGAACGCTCATTTACCCCTGAGCATTCTGACCGATTTTGAAGAGTTCGCTGTTTACAACTGCAAGAGCAAGCCCAGCCCCTCGGATAGCGCCGCCACCGCGCGCGACAGGTTCTATCGTTACACAGATTACATCGAAAAGTGGGACGAGATCGCCGCTGTTTTCTCGCGCGACGCTGTCTGGAAAGGTTCGTTTGACCGCTTTGCAGAGACATCCAAAGGCAAGAAGGGTACCACCGAGGTTGACGATGAATTCCTGAAGGAAATGAGCGAGTGGCGCATGAACCTGGCGCGCAACATCGCCCTGCGCAATCCCCAGGTGACTGATGAAGCCCAACTCAATTATGCAGTGCAGATGACCATTGACCGCATCCTCTTCCTGCGCATTTGTGAAGACCGCGGCATTGAGCCTGAAGAGCAGCTGAAAACCATTGCCTGTAAGCCCGCCATCTATCCCCGTTTGCTTGAGCTTTTCAGGCGCGCTGACGTGAAGTACAACTCGGGGCTGTTCCACTTCAACCACGAGAAGGGCAGCGACATTTCCGCTGACACTTTCACCCCTACCCTCAAGATCGATGATAAGGTCCTTAAAGAAATCATCGCCAGCATCTACTACCCCTGTCCCTACATATTCAAAGAGATCCCGGTGGAAATTTTGGGGCAGGTCTATGAGCAGTTTTTGGGCAAGGTCATCCGCCTTACCCCCTCGCACCAGGCGAAGGTCGAAGAAAAACCCGAGGTGCGCAAGGCGGGCGGGGTGTATTACACCCCCAAATACATCGTGGATTACATCGTGCAGAACACGGTTGGTGAACTGCTGAAGGACAAAACCCCTGATCAGGCGGCGGAGCTGAAGATCGTTGACCCGGCCTGCGGCAGCGGTTCCTTCTTGCTGGGGGCTTACCAGCACCTGCTCGATTGGCACCTCAAGTGGTACACGCAGAACGACCCCGAAAAGTGGATCAAAGGTAAAACCCCCGCCCTGGTGCAGGTGACCGGTGGTTACAGGTTGACAACCCAGAAGAAAAAGGAAATTTTACTGAACAACATCCACGGGGTGGATATTGATGCTCAGGCGGTCGAGGTGACCAAGCTGAGCCTGCTCTTAAAGGTGCTGGAGGAGGAAAGCGGGCAGTTGAGCCTGGGGTTCGAGCGCACCCTGCCCGACCTGGGCAGGAACATCCAGTGCGGCAACTCGCTGATCGGGTGGGATTACTTCGAAGGGCGGTTGGCGGTGGATGAGCAGGAGCGCCGGCGTGTCAACCCGTTTGATTGGCAGGTAGCTTTCCCGCAGGTGTTCGCGAGAGGAGCGAGTGGCGGGTTTGATGCAGTGATTGGCAATCCGCCTTACGGTGCAATGGTAAGCGATAATGAAAATAACTATTACCAAAAAAAATTTATTTCAAAAGACAAAGATACATACGCTTTGTTCATTGAAAAAGCAATTGGTTCTTGCAAATCCGGGGGTTTGATTTCAATGATCGTTCCAACAGGGTGGTATTCTGGAGCGAGCTACAGTAAATTACGAAAACACTTTATGGTTACAACTAATCCAAAAGTATTTGTTAATCTTCCTTATGATATTTTCCATGCTTGGGTTGATACAACAATATTTATCACAAGTAAACGTGCAAATATTATTGTTTGGCCCAGTTTTGGTAAGAGCACAACTCTACTTATTACTTTTCCAAAAAAGTTTAAAATTCAGTCATTGAACGATTTTAATAACATTTCAAGAAATATCGACGTTTCGTTATGGTTTAAAAACAATGCAAACGAGTTTATTACATATGCAGATAGCGATTCACTAGGGATTTTAAGGAAAATAGAAAAAACAACTGTCCCTTTGTCAGCGATTGCAGATGTTCAAAGAGGTGTGACACCCTTCCACCTTGACGATGAACCGATATACAAAACTAGTCAATTTGCTTTTGATGGATCTGTAAGAAGATATATCTGCGAAAAGGCAAATATTAAATATATAAAGTATGATGAATCGCTTGCAGAATATAAACCAAAAAGATATTTTGAAGGCAATAGGATTTTATTACGAGAATTAATAAGTCGGCAATTTCGCTTACAAGCTGTAATTGTTGAGGAAAATTTTATAACGAACAAATCAATGCAAAGTATCCTTAATTTACAAGAATCACCAAACCTTGCTTATATTCTAGGAATTCTTAATAGCAAATTTTTGTCTTGGTATTTCCTAAAAAAATCCAATATCGGTCAAAGGGATGACTTTCCAAAAATTGTTTTAAAAGAGACGAGAGGATTACCTATCCGCCCTATCGACTTCAATAGCCCTGGTGACGTTAAACGCCACGACCTCATGGTTAGTCTCGTCCAACGCATGCTTGACCTGCACAAACGCGTCCCCGCCACCCCGCAGGAAGCCGAGCGAATCAAACGCGAGATCGAGTCCACCGACCGCCAGATCGATCAACTGGTGTATGAGCTGTACGGTCTAACTGATGAAGAGATCGCCATTGTTGAAGGTGCCTGATTGTCATTGCGAGCGTTTTATGCGAAGCAATCCCTAATTCAGGCTTCAAGTCCATCTGTTGCTGATCGCACACATCACGAATCGCATTGTCATCAGAACTGGAATCACCTCCACAGAACAGCAGATTGACACCCTGATGATGAACTTTAGAGCCTCACCCTTTACCACCCCTTTGTAAACGGGTAACCACGAGATCCATGATAACCAACAACCATTCTCATCATCGCCGTTCGATCAGGCTCAAAGGATTTGATTACTCCCAACCAGGCGGATATTTCATCACCATTGTTACCTGTAACCGTGAGCACCTTTTTGGTGTAATCAACCATTGCGGAGTGATCTTAAATCCATTGGGCAGGATCGTGTGGGATTGTTGGTCTGCGATACCTGATCATTTTATGCATGTAGATTTGGGAGAATTTGTGGTCATGCCCAACCATATCCATGGAATCATCAACATATTTGATGATCATCGTAGGGGCATGATACATCGTGCCCCTGCGTTGGAAAAACATGCCCCTGCGTTGGAAAAACATGCCCCGGCGATGGAGCGGTTTGGGCAACCTGTGGCAGGATCAATACCAACCATCATCCGCGCCTTCAAGGCTGCAGTTACAAGAAAAGCGTCTCAAGAATTGAATATTTCCAGAGTTTGGCAACGGAATTACTTTGAACACATCATCTCCTCTGATCGCGAATATGAACGGATCGAGGCTTACATCGCCAATAACCCCTCCAATTGGTTGGGTGACGATGAAAATCAATCATTCACCGTAGATATAAGAGGTTTGTGACATTTCTTGTGTTCGATCTTTCTTTATTGATACAGCACCCGTTCATCCGGTTATGACATCTTCTGTACCCCCCTTCTGGTTTTTTGAAAGGTATCGCGCAGAGCATCCAGAAAAGGAAAAATAGAATTAAAAACAACCCGTTGGGGTTGTTTCAATTTTCTGGCGGGGAGGGAGGGATTCGAACCCTCGGTCGAGTTTAAAGCCCGACAATCACTTAGCAGGCGATCCCGTTCAGCCACTCCGGCACCTCCCCGAGTATTCAATTGTTGTCCTGCAGAAAGATCTGGCGGAAGGGGAGGGATTCGAACCCACGTTGGCTTTCACCAAACCTGTTTTCAAGACAGGCGCCTTAAACCGCTCGGCCACCCTTCCGTTTCTTATACAGGGCGGAGTCATTTTATCACGACTGACACCGGCGGGCAAGACATAAAAATCTACCCCTCTGTTTTTGGTGAATAAAAATTGACCTCGTCACCCTTATCCAGAGTCAGCGTTCCTTTTGGCAAACGCGCCAGGCGTAGCGCCACGATCACATCACCCGCACAGCCTGAAGCATTGAACAGGATGAGCAGAGAAACAAAAAACCTGACCGGCTGATGGAGCGCAGGCAGCAGCAGTAAACCCGCGGTGGTGATCGCCGCCAGTGGAAGCAGCGTGGCAGTGAGAAACGGCCCCCGCGGCAGGTACCAGCCCTCTGCACAGGCAGAAGCGTAATACCATTTGAAGGCAAATTTGGGCCGTTCGTGGGTCGCGAGCCAAAACACCAATCCATGCAGTCCTTCGTGGATTACGATCATCCCAATGGTTACTGCTGCAATCCCGCCAAGTACGACGAGTAAGTCTGTGAGAGAACTGACCGAAAACATGATCGGGCTGCCCCCGTCGTTGCGTGCGGCCAGATAGATCAGCGGTATGGGAAGAATGAACAAAATCACGCTCCAGACCAGCATCTGGAGTACATCCGAACGATTGTGGATATTCACAGTTCCGCGGTGCACATAATTGGGCGGTAGAGTCTTCGTTGGCTGAATCAATGATTTCCTCCTGAATGTATAATCATTTTATCGCATAACACCACGACTTAAAAGGAGAAGTCCATGGCAGGACTGATTTCAAGAGCAAGACGGGCATTGATGTATGTACCGGGGAACGATGAGCGCAAGATTACCAAAGCTGCCGGGCTGAATGCCGATGGCATCATCCTTGACCTCGAAGACGGGGTATCTGCCAACCGCAAAGACGAAGCGAGAGAAGGGATTCTAAAAGCTCTGCAAGAGGTCAATTTTGGCCGGTCAGAGCGCCTGGTGAGAATCAACTCGCTCGCCAGCGGCCGGGCGACGGGCGACCTGCTGGCGGTAATGCCCGGTAAACCAGATGCGATTCTGGTTCCCAAGGCTGATTCTGCAGCGATTGTGCAGGAGATCGACAGTCTGATCACCGAAATGGAGCGGGATCTCGATATCGAATCTGGCCGCACGGCCATCATCCTCACCATTGAAAGCGCCAGGGCATTTCTTGATCTGCAGGAAATCTGCCGTTCAAGCCAGAGAGTTGAGGGTCTCGTATTTGGGGCAGAGGACTTCACCGCCGATACTGGTATCACCCGCACGCTCGACGCGCGCGAATTACTTTACGCCCGCAGCCAGCTGGTCATGCACGCCGCCGCCTTCGGATTTAACGCGATTGACATGGTGCAGACCAACTATTCAGATCTTGCGCTGCTCGAAAGAGAATGCCGCGAAGGTTCCGAACTGGGGTTCACCGGTAAGCAGGTGATCCACCCCGCGCAGGTAGAGATCGTACAGGCAGCGTTTACGCCCAGTGCAAAATTGATCGAATATGCGCGCAGAGTGATGGAAGCAGCCCGGGAAGCCATGAAGGAAGGGAAAGGTGCATTCTCACTCGACGGTCAGATGGTGGATACACCTGTGATCAAGCGGGCTGAAAAGATCCTTGCGCGAGCACGTGCGGCAGGTGCAATCGAATAGGTCAATTGAAGGCATTTCGAAATGGAAAATCAATCTTCGCGGTAAGGCAGAACCTGAACCCGTTTGGGAACCGCACCGTGTACTTCGAATATATAAGACACCCGCCCAAACTGAACGAGGTCGCCGTGTTCGAGCCGTGCCCCGTGCGAGGAGACAGGCGCATAATTGACCCATGTTCCGGCGTTCGATCCCAGGTCGGCTACCCTGAAATTCCCTTCAGAATCCTTGAAAATGCGTGCATGTACGGCGCTGACAGTATTATGGGTCAGAACAATGTCAACCTTCTTTCGTTCAGAACCGAAACTGACCTCTTCGCCGCTTAGGGCGATCTCCTGCGGCTGAAGTGCATCCTGGGGTGTGCTTCCTTTTCTTAAGAGTCGTGCAGCGGCCAGGCCAGTTCCGCGGATCACCGGCCATTCGCTGGTTTCCTCAACTTTTACGGGTGATAAACTGTATTCACCGTTGATTTCCACCGGCTGAGTTAAAGGATCGATCGAAACTTTGCGAATCGATTTTCGGGGTCTCTTTTTAAGCATTCGGAATAGAGCTGCAATCCCTCCCACTAATAGCAGAATAAGCGTGCCGCCAATAATTCCATTAACAATATTGATACGGGCAAAGATCCGTTCCAGCAGGGTTTTGGGTTGTTCCAGAACGATGACATCGACAGGGATAATGATGGTTTCACCCTGTAAACCGGCGACATCTTCAACAGTCACCTGCAATTTGTGACTTCCTGATTCTGTGATCTTGGATATGTTCCAGGTGAAAGTGTTGAATGGTTCAGCGGTGTTTTCGCTCACCAGCATGTTGTCAACAAACAGGCGGCTGTAAGTGAGATCGCGCTCCATCCCGTCAGGGAACTCAACCATAATCTGGATCATGGCATTATCTGGGATGAGAACAGAATCTCGTTTTCTTTTCGTCTCAGACCAGCTGCGAGTGATCTCAGCGGGCGGCGAAAGAAATATGGGATTTGGAGGAGCCACATTTAATGAAAAAGCCACCACTTCTGATTCGAGTATCAGTTGGTCTTTTTCGATCTTTATCCCCAGCGAATAATCGCCGCTGGTGTTAAGAAAGGTTTTATAGGATAGACGGTAGTAATAGGCATAAGGATCAAGTAGATCAGTTAATTTTGGCAGTTCTTCTGATCCGGAAAAGAGGAAAAACTTACCGCCCGTCTGTTCAGAAAATCCTTGTAATTTGAGAGCGTTCTCTGCGGCTGCGTATTCCTTAGGCCCTATGAGCCAGACGAAAATATGAATGCCCTTTTCACTGGCCCGGGTAAAAATAGTTTCTAATTCGTCAAACTGGTCAACAGTGGGTAACGGTGTGATATATAGAATAGCGCTGGGTTTTCCTGCAAGGTTAACTTCGTTTACTATTCCATCCACCGCGCTGGTGAGACTGGCAAGACCTGGCTGAAGATTACGCAAATCGGGCTGATACGCTTCAATTGCTTTTGACCAATCTGCAGGATCTGTAGGCGAAAAATTTACACTGCCCTGGTTGGTAACAAGACGGAATTCGTCCATTGTCTGGCTGTCATGACCAGATATCCAGGTGTAGAGGGCTGTCTTAATGCGTTCGAAGCGCGACACACCTGAATAGCGGTTGGCAAGCGTCGGCCCTTCATTAACTGCCACTGTAAGTTGCACACCCGAATTGACCAGTTCGAGGTTGCTCGCAGATAACTTTAGATCGTTTTCGATTACCTCGACATTGATCGCCTGTAGATCTTTGAGGAATTCTCCTGAAGCATTCACAGGCCGAAAATTGAGATTGATCTGTGGATACTGACTGAGGTCAGGTTTGGATAGTTCAACACTCCCGGCAGATTGTGCGTTCCCCGTGTTCGTAGACACCGACAATAGAATAATTGCCGTTAATAGAATTCGCAGAATCCGGGTGCCGCCAGGTTTGAGTTTCTTCACAATCATCATTTATCGCAATTGTAAGTCAAAACGCAGGAGTTTCAACCCCGTTATTCATTTCTCCATTATTCCCACTCGATCGTGGCCGGGGGTTTTGAGGTGATATCATAAACCACGCGATTAATCCCCGACACCTCGTTAACGATACGATTGGCGACTTTTCCGAGCAGTGCATGTGGCAGATGTGCCCAATCTGCGGTCATAAAATCTTCAGAAGTCACAGCTCGTAAAACTGCGGTTTCCTGGTAGGTACGCTGGTCTCCCATGACACCCACCGAGCGCACAGGAAGAAGAGCCACAAAAGCCTGCGCCAGTCTATATTGGCCTTCGACTGGTTGTTGGTTGATCAGACCTTCACGTTCCAATTCGGCAATAAAAATGGCATCAGCCTGCTGCAGGCAGCGAATTCGTTCAGGTGTGATCTCACCCAGGCAGCGCACCGCCAGACCTGGTCCGGGGAAAGGCTGCCGCCATACCATTTCAGAAGGTATACCGAGGGCTTCGCCGATCTTGCGTACCTCATCCTTGAAAAGGTAGCGCAGTGGTTCGATCAGTTTGAAATTCATCTTTTCAGGCAGACCGCCAACATTGTGGTGAGATTTAATCTTCTGAGCCTTGCTCCGGTCAGGTGCAGATGACTCGACGACGTCAGGGTAAATTGTCCCCTGCACCAGGAAAGGAGGATTACCGGCGCGGGCAGCTTCTTGTTCAAAGAACTCGATGAATTTTGCGCCGATGATCCGACGCTTGGTTTCTGGGTCTGAAATCCCTTTGAGGGCAGCAAAGTATTGTTCCTGGGCGTTCACCCTGCTGAACTGGATTCCCAGATTGTGCTTGAGGGTAGCCTCGACCTGGTCGGCTTCTCCCAGCCGCAGCATACCGGTATCTACAAAAACTGCGCTCAACTGGCTGCCGATTGCGCGATGCACCAAGACGGTCGCCACGCTGGAATCCACTCCGCCGCTGACCGCGCTGATCACTTTCTGGTCACCAACCTGTTCGCGAATGTTCGCGATTGCCGAAGCGATAATGTTTTTCGCAGTCCAATTTGGATTCAATCCGCAAATATTAAAAAGAAAATTCTGCAAAATTTCCAGACCGCGCGGCGTGTGATGCACTTCAGGGTGGAATTGCACGCCGTAAATCCGTTTCTGAATGTTACCCATAGCAGCGATAGGCGTGTTCGCAGAGCGTGCCAAAACTTCAAATTCTGACGGAACCGCGCTAACCTGGTCGCCATGTGACATCCATACAGATTGGCTGCCGCAGGGTAGCAAGGGATTTGAAAATGAGCAGTCAATTTCAGCCAGTCCATATTCCCGGTTTTCTGATGCAGTCACACTCCCCCCCAGCGCTAACCCAAGGAGCTGCATACCATAACAAATACCCAGCACCGGAAGACCGCTCTCCAGGATATACGGAAGAAGTCTGGGCGCGCCGGTTTCATAGACAGATGAAGGCCCACCGGAAAGAATATAGGCTGCAGGATCAAATTGCTTAAGAAGTTCCGGGTTTACGTCCCAGGGAAAAATTTCGCAATAAACGTTCAATTCACGCACACGTCTTGCGATCAACTGCGTGTATTGTGATCCGTAATCAAGAATGGCAACAGATTGAGACATATTCAAGCAACTGCCTAATCTTCAAACACGATTTGATTGCCGTCAAGGCTGGATATTTTTACCAGCGCTTCGATCGGTACATTGTAAGATTGCAGCGCTTCGCGGCCGCCTTCGAATGTCTTTTCAATCAAAGCACCCACACCGCAAAGGGTCGCGCCAGCAGCTTTGGTAAGTTGAACGAGCCCAAGGATTGTGGCACCTGTTGCGAGGAAATCGTCAATAATCAGCACCCGTTCACCAGGTTTAAGGTATTCAGGAGAGACGATCAATTCCACCATATGACCCTTGGTATGAGACGGGGCAACCGTCAGATAGACCGTATCTGGCATGGTGACAGGACGGGTTTTTCGAGCATAAACAACTGGAAGATTCATGTGCCGGGCTGTCATTAATGCCGGGGCGATGCCTGAAATCTCTGCAGTGAGAATACGAGTGGCGCCGACATTGGCAAAGCGCCTGGCAAATTCAGCGCCGCATTCATCCATCAGGATGGGGTCAACCTGATGGTTGATCAAACTGTCTACTTTCAATATTCCCCCGCCCAGATTCTTACCTTCTTTGAGGATCTTTTCTTTGAATGACTGCATATATCAGACTCCTGACCGATTTATTCTGTAAACCATTTTACTCTATTGTACGAACAACTGAATCAAGGTTTCGGTTATGTTAGAATATTTCATATTATGGATACACCTTTGCTTGTCCTTGCTTCCAATTCTCCGCGCCGCCGGCAGCTTTTGGGTTGGCTCGGTCTACCGTTTAGCACCACCTCGGCTGATATTGATGAAACCCCTGCTGCGGGTGAAAAACCGGTTGATTACGTTTTGCGTCTAGCAGTAGAAAAATCAAGGGTCTGCGCACGTTTCGCCCCCTTTGGCGGGATTGTACTGGCTGCAGACACTACTGTTACCGATGGTGACCAGATCATTGGAAAGCCGTTGGATTTAGATGATGCGAGAAAAATCTTAAATAAATTGCGTAATCGAACGCACATGGTTCACACAGCGATTGTCCTTACGATACCGTCGCGTGGAATCAGTGTGACCGAATTGTGCTCAACTGCGGTGAAAATGCGCGCCTACACTCAGGAAGAAATCACGGCCTACATTGCCACTGGCGACCCGCTCGATAAAGCAGGAGCGTATGCCATTCAAAATGAGGACTTTCATCCGGTGAGCAAAATTTCTGGCTGCTATGCCAGCGTGATGGGGCTGCCACTCTGCCATCTCGAGCGTTCATTGCGAAAATTAGGCTTCGGCAGCCGCAACTCAGTTCCCTTTCGCTGCCAGCGTGAATTGGCTTATACTTGCCCTATCTATCGGAAAGTTCTCTCTGGTGAAAATGTTGGGTAACCCGGGAAAATAACCGGGAGGAAAATGATGAATAAAATTTGGCGAGTAATCCTTGTTGCAATTGTGTTATTAACTGCATGTTCGAACGGTATAAGTCCGACTGAGAAACCCAGCGAAAGCCTGCCTACACCGGTGATACAAACCACCAGTCTACCAGATGCTTCGGCAACAGCACTGGAGTTTCTCGAAAAGTGGAATTCCGCTGATTACGCAGGCATGTATCAAATGCTTGCTCCAACCAGCCGAGACGCGATAACTGAAGAAGACTTCATAAAAACCTATTCCGATGCCGCCATAAACCTGACGCTGACCGAAATTGAATATGGTGTATTAACTGCGCTGATCAATCCAACATCAGCGAAGATCGGCTACCAGGTTAATTTTAAAACCAGATTGTTTGGAGATCTCCAGCGTCAAATGGAAATGAACCTGGTGGCTGTTAATGGTTCGTGGCAAGTCCAATGGGAAAGTGGAATGATTTTACCTGAACTTAGCGGCGGAAAAAAGCTAGCGCTGCAGGTTACCCAACCCGCTCGAGGGGAGATCTATGACCGCAATGGAAATATCATTGCGACAAACACCGACGCCGTCTCGTTGGGCGTTGTCCGTGGACAGATTTCAGATAGCCAGGAAGAATCGCTCGTCGTGCAATTGAGTGAAATGACCGGCATTCCGCGAAATATGATTATTGACCTGTATGAAAACTCGGATGCTGAAGCCTACACAGCTATTGGCGAAGTCTCAAAAGAAGGGTATGACAAACGTGCTGCCACACTGGAACAATTTTCAGGACTGGTCGTAAACGAATACTCTTCCCGTTACTACTATAATGGCGGGATCGCGCCGCAGGTAACGGGGTATCTGCGCTACATCTTCCCGGAAGAATATGACGAATACCGTCGAATGGGATACGCAGGTGATGAAAAGATTGGTGCCTCTGGTCTGGAAAAATGGGGCGAGGATTATCTAAAAGGAAAACCAGCTGCTGAATTGTATGTGGTGAATCCAGATGGAACTTATTCCACACGCCTCGAAAATTCCGATCCTCAGGCAGCCGATATAATCTACACCACCTTCGACAAGGATTTTCAGCTTCTTGTTCAAAAAGCTCTTTACGGATTTACTGGCGCGATTGTGGTGCTAGAACGGGATACCGGACGCGTACTGGCAATGGCCTCATCACCGGGGTATGACCCGAACGCTTTTCAATCAGAGAATTACAACAGTCAATACGTGTTAAATGATCTGTTGAATGATGAAGACACGCCCATGTGGAACCGCGCGACGCAGTCCGCATATCCGCTTGGGTCTGTATTTAAACTCATTACCATGGCCGCCGCGTTAGAATCGGGTTTATATACACCTGATTCGATTTATGAATGCACAAGCCAGTATACCGAGCTGCCTGGATTTGTGGGTAACGATTGGACGTATGACAAGGAATTACCTCCGTCAGGCACACTGACCCTTGTTGATGGATTGATGCGTTCGTGCAATCCCTGGTTCTACCACCTGGGTCTGGATCTATACCGCCAGAAGGGTGCCACATACCTTTCCGACTTTGCCCGTGAATTTGGTCTGGGAGAGGCTACCGGCATTGAAGCCGTAGCAGAAGAAGTGGGAAGTATTAACGACCCAACCACTGAAGGAGCGGCTGTGCAGATGGGAATCGGCCAGGGTGATATGCTGGTTACACCTCTTCAGGTGGCAAGCTTCGTTGCAGCGATTGGAAATGGCGGTACATTATACCGACCGCAAATTATTGAGAAAATTACCACGATCGATGGCGAAATTATTGAAGAGTTCACTCCTGAGGTGCGAAATCAACTGCCGGTCAGCCAAGAGACTCTCGATGCCATCTGGCAAGGGATGTATAAAGTTGTGAGAGATGAACGTGGAACGGCATATCGAAGGTTTATAGGCATGCAGACCACGATTTATGCCAAAACAGGAACAGCAACCACTTCTGTTGAAGATCCACATTCATGGTTCGCTGGTTTCACTGATTCCAATAATCCAGAAAAGCCCGATATTGCTGTGGCGGTCATTGCCGAGTACGCCGGTGATGGTTCTGCAATTGCCGCTCCTATCTTCCGCCGCGTGATCGAAGCTTATTTTACTGGTGATATTTACACCACCTACCCGTGGGAGCAAACTTTCTATCTTACAAAAACTCCAACAACCGAAGGAGAATAATCGGGTATCGTGAAACAGCAAACCATTCCCGGCAGGGTCATCCGCTACCAGTCAGGCTTTTACAATGTACTGACAGAAAACGGTGTGCTTACCTGTGTACTGCGTGGACGATTGAAGCGCCGAACCATTCAAGGTGATGTCATCAGTATCGGAGACAAAGTGCAAATCAGCCTGCTGCCAGAAGGAACTGGGGTGGTTGAAGTCATTGAGCCCAGAGAGAAAGAACTGGTACGAATGGATCCCACACCCCGCGGTGAATTTCGGCAAATCTTGCTTGCCAATCCAGATCAAATCGTGGCAGTGTTTGCTTGTGCATCTCCTGAACCTCATTTGCGTATGCTCGACCGTTTTCTTGTGATTGCTGAAAAACAGGGCTTACAGGCATTGATCATTGCCAACAAAGTAGATCTTGTTGGTCATCGCGAGGCGAAAAAGATTTTTGAGGTTTATCCTCCGCTTGGGTACCCAGTTATTTATACATCAGCTGTTACGGGCGAAGGCATCAAGGAATTGAAAAATGCACTTAAGGGTAAAATTTCCGCTCTGGCAGGACCTTCAGGGGTAGGTAAGTCAAGCCTGATGAATCAAGTGCAGCCGGGTTTAGGATTGGCCGTACGAGAGATCAGCAGCCGAAATGAACGCGGACGCCATACCACAGTTGTCAGAGAGTTGTTCCCTCTCGATGATGGAGGATTTGTCGCTGACCTTCCAGGTTTGAGGCGTTTGTCATTATGGGATACTCAGCCAGAAGAATTAGATGGATATTTTCCGGAATTGCGCGACCTTGTAAAACACTGCCAATTCAATGATTGCACACACTACGAAGAGCCTGGCTGCGCGGTTATTCGAGCCGTGGAGAATGGTAAAGTTAGCCCTGAACGTTATGAATCCTACCTAAGAATGCGCGCAGGGGATGATTAATCGATCCGTTTTGTGATATGATATGCAAGAATGTAAGCATTAATCCCCCTATTGACTTTTACGTTATTTGGGGTATTATTTCTTACCTTTATTGTTCACGCCGAAATTTAAGACCGCAATAAAATAAACCAAAGTTAAAAACTAGAGGTTTTCTATCGTGAAGCCTAAGGTGAGTAAACAGAAGCAAATTACGGGGCTGCTTTATGGCCTTGTAGCAGGTTTAACGTTCGCAGTTTTAGCTTGGGGGATTGATGGAATACAGTTAGCTCGTGCGCACGGTGCTTTTTCATGGGTGAAATTCGTTCCAGGTCTTCTGATATGCGTTATCTGCAGTGGTCTGGTTGGCTGGCTGGTGGCAAAATTTGAGAATAGCCTTCTAGGCGTTGTTTTATGGTTTGCGTTGATGATCGTTTATTCTCAATTGATCATCTGGTTACCAATACGAGTGGCACCTTTCCTGATCAAACTTTTCAATGGAGCCCTCGGAAATTACCTGCAGTATCCCTATTATTCTGAACTCAATCAAAACCTCTGGTTTGGGTTTGCGGTATTCGCGATTATCGCCATCATTAACGGGTTGATTGAAAACATCCTCATTGACCAGGCACTTTTTTCAGCAGGATCGGCAGCAGTAATCATTCCGTTGCTTGTTTGTGCTCTGAGCTTTGGGTTGGCTGGTTCGATTGGTGATTCGTTGTTAAATAAAAACTTACGCGAACCGATTCAAATTGTTGATGAACTGATCCAGTTTGCCCAAGACAATTATGAAAAAGAGGTTCCATCTGATGTTGCCAAGGCTATGCATCTTGGTGCTTTAAATCCAGTAATGCAGTACGTTCCACTTGATAGAAAACTGGTATTAAGCAATTATGATCAGTATCTGGGACAGGTTGAGGTGCTGGTGGATTTTGAGGGTAAATGGATCAAATGCGTTACCATTTACAATCAGGTAACCAATTGCAGACCGGCTTTTGAAATCCCTTCAATTCGATTAACCAGCATTAAAAAATTTGTTGAGGTGATGACCCCGGGAGAATCACCGAATTACCAATAATGGAAATAAAACCGGACTGTTGTATTTTTATTGTAATGTGTACCTACAAGATATTTGTCTAAATTATGGTAAACTTGGCTATGCCGAGAATTTCAAAATCAGAATATCCATACTACTTCAAAGAGGACTCGTAGATGGTCGAACAATTGTTAAACGTACAGAATCTTGAGACTCACTTTAAGACACCTGAAGGGATCGTCCATGCGGTTAATGGTGTTTCATTTACATTAACTGAAGGCGAAACTCTTGGTGTGGTAGGCGAGAGCGGCTGTGGCAAAAGCGTTACGATGCTTTCCTGCCTGAGGTTGATTGCCTGTCCACCGGGAAAGATCGTAGCCGGAGAAGCGATCTTCAGGGGTAAGGATCTGTTGAAAATGAGCTCCGAGGAAATTCGCCATGTTCGCGGTGGCCAGATCAGCATGGTCTTTCAGGACCCAATGACGTCGCTGAATCCCGTAATGACCATCGGAAAGCAGCTGGCTGAACCACTAATGCTTCACCTGAACATGACTAGCGAACAAGCCCGCAATCGTTCCATTGAGCTGCTGAGCTTGGTAGGAATCCCGAACGCCGCAGATCGGCTAAAAGATTATCCTCACCAGTATTCAGGTGGTATGCGCCAGCGCGTTATGATTGCGATGGCTCTTTCCTGCAATCCTCAGATTCTGATCGCTGATGAACCAACTACGGCATTGGATGTGACCATCCAGGCTCAGATCGTTGATCTGGTCAAACGGTTGCGCGATGAGCTCGGCATGGCAATTATATGGATTACTCATGATCTGGGCGTGGTAGCGTCAATTGCCCACCGCGTCATGGTCATGTATGGTGGTTATATCATTGAAGAGGCTGAAGTAAAGGAACTTTATGCCAATCCAAGACATCCGTACACACTTGGACTACTCGGAAGCCTTCCCCAGATCCATGAGCAAGCTCACACGAAATTGTTCTCCATTGAAGGAATGCCCCCAGTCCTCTACCAAAAGCCAACCGCCTGCCCGTTTGCTCCTCGCTGCACGTGGGTAACAGAGAAATGCTGGAAAGAAAATCCGCTGCTTGAACCAGTTGCTCCTGGTCATCGAGTGGCTTGCTGGGTTGATACTAAATCCGGGAGTAAGCGATAATGACCTCTGAAAAGAATGTTTTGATCAAAGTTGAAGATCTCGTAATGCACTTCCCCATCTATCGCGGTGTTATTCGTCGCCAGGTGGGTGCGGTTCACGCTGTGGACGGGATTTCGTTCGAGGTATACCAGGGTGAGACACTTGGCCTGGTAGGTGAATCAGGTTGTGGTAAGTCCACCACTGGGCGAACCATCCTTCAGTTATATAAACCCACAGGTGGAAACGTTTATTTCAAAGGCAAGAATTTGGTCAAATTAAAACCTGAGGCCATGCGCTTGATGCGACGAGAAATGCAAATGATCTTCCAGGATCCTTATGCGAGCCTCAATCCGCGTATGACCGTTCGTGATATTATCGGCGAACCTTTGATGGCGTTTGGTGAAGGCACCAGCAAGGAAATTGATGACCGTGTTGCCTCCCTGTTAGATTTGGTCAAACTGAACAAAGATTTTGCCAGCCGCTATCCACATGAATTCTCTGGAGGTCAACGCCAGCGTATCGGTGTTGCCCGTGCTCTGGCTTTGAACCCGTCCTTTATCATTTGTGATGAACCTATCTCGGCTCTGGATGTGTCCATCCAGGCGCAGGTGGTTAACCTGTTGGAAGAACTTCAGGAAGAGTTTAATCTTACTTACCTCTTCATCGCCCATGACCTCTCGATGGTGCGTCATATCAGCAATCGTGTGGCGGTGATGTACTTAGGTATTATTGTAGAACTTGCAGACCGTAACGAGCTATACAACAACCCCTTGCATCCTTATACCCAGGCTTTGCTTTCAGCAATTCCGGTGGCTGATCCTGTGTACAGCGAAACCCGCCGCCGAATTATTCTGGAGGGTGATGTGCCCTCTCCAGCCAATCCGCCTTCAGGGTGTCGATTCCGCACACGCTGTCCGCTTGCTGATACGATCTGCAAGGAACAGAAACCTGAATGGCGTGAAGTGCGGCCAAACCATTTTGCCGCCTGTCATAAAATTTAACCAATGGTGCAGTACAAGGAGGTGATGTGTATTTCAATAAAGGGAAAATGAATATCAAGTGAAAGTACGCGTTCGAATAAAACGAATTTCTCATAAGGAGGAGAAACAATGCGTAAGTTTTATGTTTTACTTGCTGTATTGATGGTCGTCAGCCTTGTTTTAAGCGCCTGTGCACAGACTCCGGTTGCTACCGAAGCCCCCACCGCCGAAGCAACAGCTGCACCCACCGAAGCCGTTGAAGAGGTTTCTTTGAACCCATACTTGGGCTCGAACAAACTGGATGGAAATGGTATTCCGCCTACATTCTTCGATGATGTTCATATCCGCAAAGCCTTTGCATACTGCTTTGACTGGCAGACTGTCATCGATGATGTATACATGGGCGAAGCTATTCAATCCAAAGTTTTGTCCCTGCCTGGTATGCCGGGTTACGATCCCGAAGCCCCGTTCTATTCCACTGACCTTGACAAATGCGCCGAGGAATTCAAACTGGCCGATGTTGACAAAGACGGTGTCCCAGCCGGTGAGGATCCTGACGATGTTTGGGAAATGGGTTTCCGCGTTCAGATGCTCTATAACTCGGGCAACACCACCCGCCAGATCTATGCAGAGATCCTGCAGCAGAACCTTGCAGCCGTCAACGAAAAGTTCTCGGTTGAAATCCTTGGTTTGCCCTGGCCTTCCTACCTGGCCGCTCAGCGCGCCCATAAAATCCCCATCATGACCGGTGGATGGTTGGAAGATATCCATGACGCTCATAACTGGTATCAGCCTTACACCACAGGCACATACGGCGCCCGCCAGAATATGCCTGATGACCTGAAAGCCCAATTCAAGGCTTTGTTGGATCAGGGTGTAACCCTGGTTGACCAGGATGCCCGCCATGCTGTTTATCAGCAGTTCAACCAGTTGTACTATGATCAGGTTCCTGGTCTTCCTGTTGTTCTCGCTACTTCTCATGGTTACGAGCAGAAGTGGGTTTCTGGCCGTGTCATGAACCCGATCTTCTCAAATATCTACTACTATCCAATCACGAAGAGCGGCTCACCTGATGACACCACCTTCACCTATGTAACCATCACTGGTGGACCTGATACCTTCGATCCTGCCCTTGCCTACGATACCGCCTCTGGCGAAATCATCCAGAACGTCTATGAAACCCTGGTGTTCTATGATGGTGAAGCCACCGATAAATTCGTACCACAGTTGGCAGAATCCTGGACCGTTTCAGATGACGGCACTGTCTGGACCTTCAACATCCGCCAGGGTGTCAAGTTCCATGAAGGTGGCGATCTGACCCCGTCTGATGTGGCTTATTCCTTCCAGCGCGGTTTGCTGCAGGGTGGATATTCCTCCCCGCAGTGGTTACTTGCCGAACCTTTCCTCGGCGTTGGCAATGATGACATCACCATGATTGTTGATGGTGGTGCTTCTGCTGATGACAAAGAAACCCTGTTGAAGAACGACCCCGCCGTCCTCAAGGCTGCCTGCGAAAAAGTTCAGGCCGCAATCGTGGCTGACGACGCCGCTGGCACCGTGACCATGACCCTTGCACAGGCCTGGGGTCCCTTCCTGGCGACCATTGCCAATGGTTGGGGTTCCATCATGGATAAGGAATGGGTAATCGAGAATGGTGGCTGGGATGGTTCCTGCGATACCTGGCAGAATTACTATGGTATGACCTCTGCCGAGGATCCTTTCACCGCCATCATGAACGGCACCGGTCCCTTCAAACTGGATCACTGGACAAACGGACAGGAAGTTGTCTTGGTTCGCAACGACAATTACTGGCGCGAACCTGCTAAACTGCAGTATGTAAAGATCGTCGAAGTCGGCGAGTTTGGTACCCGCTTTGCGATGCTGCAGGCCGGCGAAGCTGATGCCATTGTTGTCCCCGCTGAATACCGCGCCCAGGTCGACCCGCTTGTGGGTGAGGCCATGATCTATGATGCAGAAGCCAATACCTACAAAGCCGCACAGCCTGTTTGCGAAGTTGATACCGATAAACTGGGTCTCGAAAGATTCACTCTTTGCGATACCCCCAGCGATCAGCCTCTGCGCCTGTACTACGGACGCCCTGGCTTGCAGCAGGATGTTATCCTCTTCAACTTCTTGATTGAGTAGGATAAGCCTGATTCTTTGATTTGATCATGCGGGGGCCTGAAAGGGCTCCCGCATGAAACCCCCGAGGTTTTACTCGGCGGCATATCTCGAAAATATTTCGCGATATGCCGGTTGGTGAAACTAAAATGAGGTGTTCAGATGACCAATTACATTATTCGCCGCTTGCTTCTTGTACCAGTCCTGCTTTTTGGAGTAACAGTGATCATCTTCGCTATGCTCCAATTTTTGGAACCGGTTGAGCGGTCTGCTTTATATGTGAAAGATTTTCCCAAGAACGAGAAACAGATCGAAGGCATTATTAAGAAATACGGATTAGATCAGCCGATCTACGAACAGTATTACCGCTGGCTTGTTGGACATGTGGATCCTGCAACAGGCATCCGCACAGGTGGCATCATTTATGGTGATTTCGGCTACTCGCGCACTGGTTCTCAACCTGTGATCGATATGATTAAAAACCGATTCCCTAATACACTTGATCTGGCGTTGTGGACTGTGTTCCCGATGCTTTCGGTAGGCATCTGGCTGGGAGTTAAGGCTGCTGTTCACCAGAATGGATTTGTTGACCAGGCCGCCCGTATTTTTAGCATCGTCGGTACCTCATTTCCTACTTTCGTGTTTGGCTTGTTGGTTTTAATCTTATTCTATGCCAAACTCGGGTGGTTCCCACCGGGAAAAATGTCGGATTGGGTCAGTCAACTGATCTTCTCAGGTCAATTGAAACAATACACACATCTGTTAACCATTGATGCATTATTGAACGGAAGGTTCGATGTGTTCTGGGATGCTCTTAAGCACATGATCCTGCCTATTCTGACACTCTCATACATCAACTGGGCTACATTTGTGCGTGTTACCCGCTCTTCCATGCTCGAAACGCTGCGTATGGAATATGTGGTTACCGCACGTGCAAAAGGATTATCCGAGAAGACCGTGATCAATAAACATGCCCGGCCGAACGCAATGCTTACTATCGTTACTCTGGCGGGTATGCAGGTTGTTGGTTTGTTAGGCGGTGTAGTCATCACTGAGACAGTGTTCAACTACCCGGGTATTGGGCAGGCAGCCGCAAATGCAGCCCAACAACTGGATGTTGTTACCGTGTTGGGTTTTGCAGTTTTCAATGGTTTTATTTTGATTGTGGCAAACCTGATCGTTGATATCCTCTACGGAGTGATTGATCCTCGAGTACGCCTGGATTAAGGAGAAAAAGAATGACAACTCTTACAACACCCAGTGCTGATAATTCATTACTAAAAGAGGTGCTTCCGGACCGGAAAATTGGCCGCGTTGAACGAATCTTGGGTCCAGAGAACTACCGCATTGTAAAAGGCCTTTTAAAAACACCAGCCTCCATTCTAGGCTTTATCTTGATTGGAATTTTTGTACTGATTGCGATCTTTGCTCCTCTCATTGCCCCACCGGTAGGGAATGATCCGTATAAAATTCCAAGAGATGGGTTTGGTGGTGAACCGAAACCAATGGGAACTGAATGGAAAAAGAATGTTCCTGATATTCCCTTCTGGTATAAAGCCGTTACTGGAAAAGACGAATGGGTTCATTTGCTGGGGACCGCTCAGGGACAGTACGACATTTTCTACGGCATTATCTGGGGAACGCGCACTGCCTTTAAGACCGGTTTTATCGTGGTTGTGGCTACTTTCCTGATCGGCGTCATCATTGGATCGATTTCAGCGTATTATGGCGGTATCGTTGATAATATTCTTATGCGCATAGTGGATATCTTCATGACCATCCCATTTATTATGATGGCCTTGATCATGGCCGCCGTATTGACGCCAATGATTGGAAGGAGCTTGATACCTGCCACGCTGGCATTGATTACATTCGGCTGGATGGGATATTCTCGCGTGATCCGTGCAGATATCCTTTCGGTCAAACAACGCGATTTTGTCTTGGCTGCCCGTGTTGCAGGCGTGAAGGATGGTCGTATTTTGTTCAAACATATTATCCCCAACGCAATCTTCCCCACGCTGGTGTTGGCTTCGCTCGGCATTGGTGATGTCGTGCTCAGTTTTGCCGCTCTTTCCTTCCTTGGAATAGGTACCGAAATCGGTTACGCTGACTGGGGACAGGTGTTGAGCTTTGCCCGTAACTGGATTACCAGCCTTGGCGATTACTGGTACATCGTTGTCTGGCCTGGTCTTACTCTTATGTTCTTTGTCATGGGTTGGAACCTGGTCGGCGATGCCATGCGCGATGTGCTGGATCCAAGAATGCGCGGAAAATCTTAATCTACCTGGAAATCGATTACGCCGACCCCTTAATGGGGTCGGTTTTTTTATTATCATCACAATGCTTTATAATTACCAAAATACAGGAGTTGTTAAACCAAAGGAAAAACAATGGGAATTCGAAATCATACCATCCGAATGGCAGCTGTCAGTATTATTATTACAGCATTCTTCTTAACAGCTTGCGGTGAAGCCAAACCTTTTCCGTCTGCCAGTGTAACACAAACTTCCGAAGTGACTCTTACACCGACCGTGGAACCGCAAAAGACGCTTGTGGTTTGTTTGGGTGAAGAACCAGAAAGTCTATATCTCTATAATCATTCATCAATTGCCATGTGGAGTGTGCTTGAAGCCATCTACGATGGTCCAATCGACACAGAAAATTTTGAACCCTCCGCCGTTATTCTAAAAGAACTACCCTCGCTGGATGGGGGGGGTGTTTCGTTGCAATCTGTACCCGTTACCGCGGGTGATGCTGTGGCGAATATCGAAGGGGATATCGTAGCGCTTGAAAAGGGAGTGAAAGTATTCGCGGATGGTTGTACATCGGCTGAGTGTGCCACTGAATGGGATGGAGTATCACCACTTAATCTGACCCAGATGGTAGTCAAATTTCAAATCCTTGATTCGATCAAATGGTCAGATGGACAGCCATTAACTGCTGAAGATTCCGTTTTTTCCTTTAACATCAGCGCCGATCCCGACACGGATGTTACAAAAACAAATATCAAACGCACCTTATCTTACACAGCACTTGATGATCACACGATTGAGTGGGTGGGAAAACCCGGTTACCTCACATTAAATCCTTCTGCTTTCTTCTGGGTACCCCTTCCAAAACATATTCTTGGAAATTTAACCGCTGAACAGCTTAACACAAATGAACTTGCTAACAGAATGCCAATCGGCTGGGGACCATATCAAATCGATGAATGGGTGACAGGAGATCATATTCGTTTAACAAAAAATCCGTTTTACTTCCGCAGTAATGAAGGGTTGCCGTACTTTGATGTTGTCGTTTATCGATTTATCAGTGCGGTACCTGAGGCTGACCTGTCATCAGTAGTAACTGGCGAATGCGATATCATCGATACCTCTGTCGCACTTGAAACTCAGATACACTCCATTAGAGAACTTGAACTTTCGGGCAATATAAAAGCCTATTTTGGTATGGGGCCTGAATGGGAAGGATTAAATTTTGGTATTAAACCTGCTTCATATGACGATGTTTATAATCCATACGAAGATCGGCAAGATTTCTTTGGAGATGTCAGGGTAAGACAGGCCTTTGCCTATTGTATCGACCGCGAAAAAATCGCCAGCGAGGTTCTGTTTAGCCAATCAACAATTCCTGATTCGTATCTACCACCGACTCATCCATACGCAGGCCAAAACTTGACTTCGTATGTGCATGACCCCATACTGGGAAATCAGCTGCTTGAAGAAGCAGGTTGGGTAGATTCTGACGGTAATCCTTCCACTCCGCGAGTTGCTGAAAATGTGGCGAATGTTACCTGGGGAACAGAGTTCATACTCAACTACTATTTGACTGAAAGTCAACTACATTCAAGTGTGTCAAATATCGTAATCGATTCTCTAGCAGAATGTGGTGTTAAAGTGAATCGTACCTACCTGAACGTAGATGATATGTATGCTTCAGGGGCAAACAGCATTGTTTTTGGCCGCAATTATGATCTGGTGGAATTAGCCTGGTCTACCGGTCGGCAGCCCCCGTGTTTTCTTTACTCGTCTTCTGAAATTCCAACCGAGAAAAATGATTGGCTTGGAACGAAATACGGCGGCGTAAACCTTACAGGTTTTTCAAATGAAGAATACGATGCTGTTTGCACGCAATCCCTTACAGCCGGACTTGATAAAGATTTATTTATTGCCAGTGCACAAAGGGTTCAAGATATTTTGGCTGATGAGGTGCCTGTCCTTCCTTTGTTCTATCATGTGAAAGTGGTTGTGTCACGACCAGACCTGTGCGGTTTACAATTCGATGTTTCATCGCGCAGCGCATTGAAAGATATCGAAGAATATCAGATTTCGACAGCATGTGACAAATAAAAAGGTTGATCTTACGCTTCTGCAGTCTTTCTCTTTATCGGAATTTTCGTTCTATAAAGACTATTGGTAGATCCATAGGGTACTGATGGTGAAGTTATCTTAAATCAACATTGGAGGACCTTTGAAGAGAATACCTCTTGAAAAACAGGTTGGCGATATCTTAAAAGAGCGCGGGATGAAACTGGTTCTGGCTGAATCGTGTACTGGTGGTTTAGTGGGGAACATGATCACCAATATCCCCGGTTCATCCGATTATTATCTGGGAAGCGTGACAGCATATGCGTATGAAGCCAAAGAGGCACTCCTTGGTGTGAAGCATGAAACGCTGATGAGGCACGGTGCAGTAAGCCGTGAAACTGTGCTCGAAATGGCTAGCGGCGTACGGCAATCACTTGCGGGTGGGTTCCCTCTAGATTCGATCATTGGAGTTTCTATCAGCGGGATTGCGGGGCCGGGCGGTGGTTTACCAGAGAAACCAGTTGGTACGGTTTGGTTCGGCATGAGCACCAAGAATGGCAATTGGGCGTGGCGATTTATCTGGGATGGAGACCGAATTCAGGTTAAACGCTCTGCTGCCCGCATGGCTTTGACTTTGGTGAAGAAGTATCTTCTGGAGAAACTTCCACCTGAAACAGTATAGTGATGAAGTAAATACCTTCGTGCTAACAATGCGAAATTTAGGAAAGTAATAATTTTGATTATAAAAGACGACTCCCGGGTAAAAAGGAGTTGTCTTTTTGTTCAATTTCTATATTCTTGCCTGTGTAGCGCTCTGACCATTCTCAAGTATGCCAATTAATAACCTCATTAGCCCTGCCAGGAAAAAAATTACAGGATGAGGTCTTTGAGCCTTCGTTTTCGCTTTGTTTTTCCCCGGGCAATGAGCGCCTGGTATCGATCTTCCACTTCTCTCATTACCGTCTCCCAGGGTAACGGAATACTCGTCTGCGCTTGAGAACGAATGCTCAAGCGTTCTTGATCGCTTAGACGGAAGAAGTAATGTTCAATGGTATTGCTAAGACTTTCTGTATTGTCCTCGCAGAGCAAACCATTCACACCATCTTGGATAACTTCAGCCGGTGCAGTTCCTTTGACTACAACAGAAGGTGTGCCCATCACCGAGGCTTCACGTACCACCAACCCTGCCGTGTCATAGAGTGATGGAAAAACAAACAAAGATGAAGCCATGTAAAGACCATCAAGCAAGTCACGCTCAGTGATGTGACCAGTAAAAATCACATTATCCAATTTGAGTTCATTCGCGATTTTTTGGAGTGCTTTAAGGTCTCGTCCCTGTCCGGCCAGCACCAGTTGGAAAGTATATCCACGATTTTTTAACAATGCAGCCGCTTCAATAGTTCGACGCAAATTCTTTTTAAAATCTATTTGGCCCACATAAAGCAGGATTGGATCATTTCCTAGATTGAATTCTTTCCTTGCAGCAGCTTCAAATTCTGGATTGGGAGTACGAATTTCAGTGCCATTTTGAACTACAGTAATTTCGCCTTTATAGCCGTAGGAATAGAGGGTCTCAACTGCGTCTTCACTGACCGTCCAGACTTCATCACAAAGTTCATAGAATTCAGCCACGTAACGCGAACCCAGTGAAGCCAAGACATCGCTGTGTGTCACACGTAAGAAATCATCGTAATATTTTGAGTGGAAGGTTCCTACCAGGGGGATGTTTAATTTTTCTGCCAGCCGGAATGCTTCAATGCCTGCGAAACCAGGAGCGTGAGCGTGAACAAGATCGAGTGAAATATGCGATATGCGTTCAGTGTAATGAAGATCAAGAGGAGCAATACCGGTATGATATTGTGGAGCAGTTGGCAGTTTGACACTGAGAAAATCCACAATTTCAAAGGGATATTGACCACGGTAGCCGGTATTGTTCAGCGGTGTGATAACATAACACTCATTTCCAGAGAGTGAAAGTGAATTGGCATACTGAAAAACGACTCGTCCAACACCATCGACCACTGGTAAAAAACTTTCAGAACACTGAGCGATTCTCATCATAAAAACTTCTCTAAATAAGTAATCCTACTAAATAACATTAAAATTCGATTCAATATAACACAATAAACTGTAGGGTGTATTGATTGGTGCGTAAACCGAATTGATGATTACCTGTAATCCATTTATAGTCTGTGTTTGCTGAAAATAATCATAAAATAAAAATATTGGAAAAATATCAAAATATTGTCAATTAATCGTAATATAATGTTGATGGTATTTGGTTTGGTCTACAAATGGGGATTTAGAAAACTTAACAATAATTGTCAATGAAATTGCAAAAAAAAGATAATATCTTCGCCATTTTTTCTAATGTATAACAATGACAAAATTAAAAAAGTACAATAGTCAGGTAAGTTCTATACTATAGACAATTTAAGGAAAAATGACTGAAATTGAAGTTTACTCCATGAGAATTGATTTAACATTCATAAGGTGGGAATCAAAATGAAGGAGTCACATACAGGAGAATTCTCAGTAGAAATTGTTGTCTTAATTTCTGCAATTGCAGAATGGAGAACGGTCTTAACCTACTATCGTGATCCCACGGTACAGGTGTCACCTTTTGGTGCATACTTTTTTACCACTCTGGCCGGTAGACAAAGTGTCATGTTTTTTGGCGGATGGGGGAAAGTATCAGCTGCTGCAAGTACCCAGTATGTGATCGATAACTGGCATCCAAAATTGCTAATCAATATCGGCACATGTGGTGGTTTATCAGGGAGGATCAGATGCGGAGATATCATCCTTGTAGATGAAACCATCATCTACGATATCTACGAACGTATGGGTGATCCAATCCAGGCAATTCGTGATTACACTACTCATATTGATCTATCTTACCTGTGTGAACCATACCCACAAAAGGTTCAGCTGGGGCGCATTGTCTCAGCAGATCAGGATATCGACCCGGATCTGGTTTTTAGATTACGTGAGGAATACAATGCTATTGCGGCAGATTGGGAATCGGGTGCCATTTCATGGACAGCGCAGCGAAATCGCATGCGGCTATTGATCCTCCGGGGTGTAAGCGACCTGGTCAGTGAGGTAGGAGGGGAAATTTATAATAACAACGAAGGATTCACGCAGCGGGCTGAAAGAATCATGTTGCCTCTCCTGAAAGCCCTTCCTAATTGGGTGCGGTGTGCATTCTGGGGAAGTGTCCAACAATAAAATTCCGGAGATATTCTCCGGAATTTTATTGTTATTCTTTTGGCTTTCCAAGTTTACTGCGTTCTTCTTCGACGATCTTGGCTTCCAGTTTCTTAAAAAGCGGTTGCGGCTGTAAGAAACGCTGACCCGGTTTGAGCTGGCTGGGTTCCCATTTCCCAGTAGCAGAAGAGGGGTCATAACGTAGGACTGTGTGTTCGCCAAGCTCATCCTTAATAGTCTCAGTTGACTGAGTGCCGAATAGATTTCCTGAATATCCCAAAAATTCATTCAAACGCTGACTGGTGAAAGGTAAAAATGGCGCGAGAAGAGTTTTTAGGGAGTCAATAGCTTTCATAGCAGTAAAAATTGCCCTGCCAGCAGCAGTTTTATCTGTTTTCACTGTCTGCCATGGAGCTGTGATATCGAGGTATTTGTTGACTTCGGATGCAATGCGCATGGCTTCTGCCAGCGCTGCACGCAGCCTGACCGCTTCGAGCTCCTGACCAACCGTATCGAACCCAGCTTCCACCTCGCGCAATAAATCAAGGTCGATTCTTGTCAATTCACCCGGATCTGGAATGATACCCTCCCAATGTTTGTAAGCAAACGCCAGAATGCGGTTAGCCAGGTTTCCCCAGGTGGCCACCAGTTCGTCATTGTTGCGGTGGTAGAAATCGTCCCAATCCCAGTCAGTATCCTTACTTTCTGGCATGTTTACTGTCAGGTAATAGCGCAGAGGGTCAGGATCATATCGAGACAAGAAATCAGAAACCCAAACTGCCCAATTTCGGCTGCCCGATATTTTTTGTCCTTCAAGGTTCATGAATTCGTTTGCAGGTACGTCGTAAGGCAAGACCATCGTAAGAGGTTTTTTACTACCAAGGTTTTTATCCAGTTGTTCACCGGCACCAATCAGTTCAGCTGGCCAAATAATCGCGTGGAAGGGAATATTATCCTTGCCAATGAAATAATATGAGCGTGCGTTTGGATCCTGCCACCATCGACGCCAGGCATCTTTATCGCCTGTGAGCTGACTCCACTCCAATGAGGCGGAAAGATACCCTACAACCGCTTCGAACCAAACATACAGGCATTTGTTTTCCCATTCTTTCCCTTCCTGCTGGATTTCTTGTGGCAGGTGAATGCCCCAGTCGAGGTCGCGGGTGATGGGTCTGCCCCGTAAACCTTCCGTAAGGATCTGACCGAGCGATTGTCTCAATACACTGGGGCGCCAGTATGACTCGCGCATTTTCAAGAAATGGATAACAAGATCTTGAAGACGGCTAAGATCGAGGAAATAATGTTCTGTGCTGCGCAACTCTGGCGTTGATCCGTCGATCTTAGACTTGGGGTTGATCAACTTTTCTGCTTCAAGCATGTTGCCGCATTTGTCGCATTGGTCACTGCGAGCGCCTTCGTAACCACAGATATAACAGGTTCCCTCCACATACCGGTCAGGCAAAAAACGATTCTGGCTGTTGGAGTACCATTGCAATTGTTTTTCCTTATAGAGGAAACCATTTTCTTTTAGCGCCATGAACATACTGCTGGCAACTTGCTTGTGATTTACGGTATGGGTGCTGGTAAAAAGGTCATAAGACAACCCGAGTTTTTGGAAAATTTCCAAAAAGCCTGCATGATATCTTTGATAAACATCATAAGGGGTGCTATTTTCGACATCAGCGCGTACAGTGATTGGTGTTCCATGACTATCGGAACCAGAGACCATGAGCACATCTCTACCGCGCAGCCTTTGATATCTTGCAAAAATATCTGCAGGAAGATACGATCCGGTCATGTTTCCAACATGGATCTCGGCGTTTGCGTAAGGCCAGGCAGCAGCAACAAGAATGGGCTCAGACATAAGCACCTCGCAGGTAAAAGGGATGGCTGTATTTTAACATATTTACTCGCTCCACCTTCAGCGCGGTTTCATGTATTCCGTGTGTCATTTAGCCTGTTTTAATCGGAAAATTGAGAACTTGACCGACTCCGGTCTACATGATAAGATTTTTTTCGAGGTATTTATAAAATGATAGAGAATTCGCAGTCTCCTCTTCAGAAGGATCCCGAAGAAGGGACTATAAAAACTGAATATGATAACGAGATCGTTGACCAAAGATCACCAGCAGAGAAACTTTGGAACCGCATCTTACATCTAGGGCTGGGAGAAGTTTCCCTGCGAGCGGCAACTGCAGTAGTGTCGGTTATTCTGGTTTTATTTGTGATTTGGGTGATGAGCAAGTTTTATCTTCAGGCTCAGGGGAAAGGTGGGGCATACGAGAATACTCCCACACCTACCCAAATTGCCCCAATTACCGTTGTGAATCTTGAAAATGTTCCAGCTCTTACCAGTAGTTTTGGAATTGGCCGCCTGGCTCAACCACATACTGACCGGCCGGCTGAACCGCGTACAGAGATTACTACATATACCATCGTTTCTGGTGACACATTGTTCGGGATTGCGGAAAAGTTTGGTCTTCAACCCCAATCGCTCCTGTGGAGTAACCGCCATATTCTTGGTGATAATCCTGAGAACATATTTCCCGGCGTTGAGATATTGATTCCACCAATAGATGGCGCGATCTATCAATGGAACACTGGTGACGGGCTGAATGGCGTTTCGAAGTTTTACAATGTGACCCCTGACGTTATTCTCGACTGGCCGTCTAACAATCTAGACCGCAATACGATCGGTGACCTTTCGTTACCCAACATCCCGGCTGGAACATTTGTTTTCATACCCGGCGGTGTGGGCGAGTTTACCGATTGGCTGCCAAAGTATACACGCGAGGAACCTGCGACTTCATCTATCTCAGGCAGTGCCTGTGGTGTGATCACGTCGGGTTATATCGGCTATGGCTCGTTTATCTGGCCGACGACTGAAACCTATCTCTCAGGTTATGATTATGATCCATCCACCAATCACCGGGCAATTGATATTGCCGGTGCCATTGGTAACCCGATCTATGCCGCAGATGCGGGTGTGATTGTCTATTCCAACTGGAATGAGAATGGCTATGGCAATTTGATCGTGATCGACCACGGAAATGGCTGGCAGTCAGTGTACGCTCACTTGGATACCTTTGCCAAATATTGTGGCGAAAATGTTGATCAGGGTGAAATAATTGGTACTATGGGTACCACTGGTAACTCAACCGGTCCACACTTGCACTTTGAATTGAGGCACGAAAACTACGGTGCAGTTAATCCCTGGGATTATCTGATTTACTAGTACCTAATATTAAGTTGATTCCCGGTGTCAGGTTAGATGACCCGGGAATTTGTTTTTTCCGGGCCTGCGCAACTGTATAATAGAAATACCTGTGAGGGAAAAATGAACACGATTCACTCAATTCGTCCGTCTCCAATCGCCGGTTCCTGGTATCCGGCGAATGCGGAAGTGCTGGCTGCGGAAATCAGCAAATATATCGAAGGGGCAACCCTTCCAAAAGTGACTGGTGATGTGATCGGCTTGATTGCTCCACACGCTGGTTATTTCTACTCGGGAACTACCGCCGGGTATGCATACCGTTGCGTGCAAGGAAATAAATTTGATGTATGCGCTGTCTTTTCTCCGTTGCATGATTACCTGCCTTATGACCTGATGACCAGCGCGCACGAAGCGTATGGCACACCTTTGGGTCAGGTCAAGATCGATCATGAGTTGATCGATCTGATTTCTAAAAAGATCGAGGAGAGGGCTGGTGTCAGCTTGCAGCACATCGCCAACGACCGGGAGCATTCTCTTGAGATTCAACTTCCTTTTCTCCAGAAGGCTCTGATGAATCCATTCTGGCTGTTACCTGTCATGGTGCGTACCCACGATCCTTTTACATTAAAGAGTACTGCCGAGGCAATCTCCGATGGGTTGAAGAGCAGGAAGGTTTTGCTGATCGCCAGTACTGACCTGTCTCATTTTTACACAGAATCCGAAGCAAATGAACTTGATGCCGTAATGCTCAAGCAGATGATGTCTTTTTCTCCTGAAGGCGTATTGAAGGCTGAACGAAGCGGGACGGGTTTCGCCTGTGGCGCTGGCGCTGTTGCGCTTATGCTCTGGACCGCACGTTTTCTGGGCGCTGAAAGAGTTACCCTGCTGCATCACAGCACTTCAGCCGATGCTTCAGGTGACTCTAGCCGCGTGGTAGGGTACGGAGCGCTGGTGGTTACCCGATAAAATTGACAGGAATAAATAGATGCCCCGTTATGCCCGCATTTCCATAAACATCCCCCAACTGACGGGGCTTTTTGATTATTCCATTCCAGAAGAATTCGATGGCTTGATTCATGCTGGCAGTCTGGTGAATGTTCCTTTTGGCAGGCAAATTGCTCAGGGGATCGTTGTGCAGCTGATTGATGAACCAGCGGTGGCAGAAACGAAATCAATCGAAGCTGTAGTGGAGAGCGATCGGGTAATCACACCCTATCAAATGGAACTTGCAGAATGGCTTGCGCAAGAGAACTATTCAACCCTGTCTGAGTGCCTGGATATGATGTTGCCGGTAGGGCTGAGCCAGCATACGGATATCTTGCTGCAACTATGTTCAACCGACATTCCAGAGGGATTATCGGTTGCACAGCAAAAAATCTTGAAAATTCTTCAAAAGCGCGGTGACCTGCACGGCAGGCAGCTCGATCGCGCGCTCTCGCGAATGGCCTGGCGCGAGGCAATACCTGGTCTTGTGAAGCGCGGTCTGGTGAAGTCAAAACCAATTCTATCACCCATACAGGTAAAACCCAGATACATTCGAACCGCGCAATTTTCCGCTCCCAGCGACTGGCGGGAGAATCCTGAAAAAACATTGGGCCGCGAGTCAGTTGCGTTTTTTCGTAGAAAAGCGGTCCTGGAGTTACTCGAAACGCAATCCATGCCGGTAGAGGTTGCCTTGATCTACACCGAGACGGGTGCAACTGCTGCCGATCTGACTGTTCTGGCTAAAAAAGGTCTGGTGATTCTAGGAGAAAATGAGGGCTGGCGCGATCCGCTGGAGCAAATGACGCCAGTGTTGAATGAACCTCCTGTTTTAACCTCTGATCAACAAAAGGTTTATGAACAGATTGAAAGACAGATCGCTGATATTTCTCTGCGAAAGCCGAGCCTGCTTGTTGGTGTAACCGGTTCCGGGAAGACGGAAATCTATCTAAGAGCTGCTGCCGAAACCTTAAAAACAGGTAAAGGGGTGATCATCCTGGTTCCAGAAATTTCGCTGACGCCTCAGACCGTTAAACGATTTTTTAGTCGTTTCCCGGGTAAAGTGGGATTGGTCCATTCACAGCTTTCAACAGGAGAACGTTATGATACCTGGCGGCGTATCCGCAGTGGACAGCTACCTGTTGTAGTAGGTGCGCGCAGTGCGTTATTTTCGCCGTTGCCCGAGATTGGATTGATCGTTATCGACGAATGTCACGATTCTTCCTATCACCAGGAGGATTTTCATCCCCATTATCACACACTGGAAACCGCGTATGCACTGAGCCGCATCACTGGTGCAACTTTACTGCTTGGTAGTGCTACACCTGACATAGAAACGATGTTTCAATTCAACCAGCGTGGATGGAATATCCTGCGGCTGCCGAATCGAATTCTGGCGCATCAAGAACCATCTTCAAATGCTGAGCTTGCTCCCAAATATTCTCCTATGCCGGAAATCGAAGTTATTGACATGCGCAAGGAACTCGCTGCCGGAAATCGCTCACCACTAAGTAACAGTTTGCAGAGAGAGATTAAGAATGTGCTTGAGCGTGGAGAACAGGCAATCCTCTTTCTTAACCGTCGCGGAAGCGCCTCATATGTATTTTGCCGGGATTGTGGTTATGTCTTGCGATGCCCGCGATGTGATACTCAACTTACTTATCATGCGGATGAAATTTCATTGCTATGCCATATATGTAATTACCGTAGATTAATGCCCAAGAAATGCCCAGATTGCGAAGGAACACGGATTAGACAATATGGTATGGGAACGGAAAGCCTGGAGCGGTTGACATGTGAGCTATTTCCTGGCGCAAGAGTGCTACGTTGGGATGCGGACACATCCCGTCTTAAAGGTGCGCACGATCTTATTCTCGATCATTTCCTTCATCACAGGGCTGATATTCTGATTGGCACTCAGATGATTGCTAAGGGACATGATCTGCCGTTTGTGACCCTGGTGGGAGCTGTACTTGCGGATACCAGCCTAAACCTGCCTGATTTCAGGGCAGCAGAACGCACCTACCAGCTCTTAACACAGGTGGCTGGCAGAGCGGGTCGCAGTGCACGCGGTGGAAAAGTGATCTTTCAAACTTATCACCCAGAGCATTACGCGATCAGGTGTGCCGCAACTTATGATGCTGAAGGGTTTTACTTGAAAGAATTGTCTTATCGTGAACAAACTGGATATCCTCCCTATTCTCGTCTGATGAAGATTGAATTTAGTCATACCAACCCTATACAGACACAGCAGGCTGCACTGGCTGCTGGTGAGCAGTTGAACTATTGGATCGAATCTGAGAAGATAGCCGCCACCTCAATAATTGGCCCTGTACCCTGTTTCTATCAGCGACGGGCTGGATATTACCGCTGGCAAATTCTGGTCAGAAGCCCTGATCCGCGAATAATACTGAAACAGCACCCATTGAAAACCTGGATTTCTACAGGGATGACAGTGGATATTACTATTGACCCAACGAGGGTGCTCTGATCTTGAAGCAAGATTGTCTTTGTTGGATAATTATTTCTCGAAATAATTAAATTCTGAATACACGTAAACATTTTTGAGACTCAACCTGGAAAACTACAATTTCTGTGATAGAATCTACCCCGTTGGGGCGTGGTGCAACGGCAGCACACCAGACTTTGGATCTGTGGATCTTGGTTCGAATCCAGGCGCCCCAGCCTGGCAAGTTTTGATGAAGAAAAAATCAAAATCTAATCATCATTTGTTATCTTTCTGATACGGGCGCTGTTGCGTGCTGGGCATGCACAGGGCTCGTATTTCTTTCGGTGTACAATTAATAGACAGCGAACCAGTTATATCAGGAGTTACTCCATAAATGAAACTTTCAACTATCATTCTTGCAGCGGGTGAAGGAACCCGCATGAAATCTGATCTTCCTAAGGTGTTGCACGCGGTCAATGGCAAACCTATGCTGCGTTATGCCATTGATGCGGCTTGTGCCGCTGGATCCCAACGCACGGTTGTGGTGATCGGCAACGGAGCCGAAAAAGTGCGCGAAGTAATTGGAAATTCAGTGGAGTTTGTGGTGCAAGAAAAGCGATTAGGAACAGGACACGCGGTTTTGACCGCAGCATCTACTTTTTCAGGTCAAGATGGATTGATCCTGGTGATCACGGGAGATATGCCGCTATTGACCGCTGGAACCCTCAAATCTCTAGTTAATAAACAGCTTGAAAATAATGGTCCCATGACCATGACCACAGTATATTCTCGCGACCCGCGTGGATTTGGCCGCATCATCCGTGGAGAAGACGGTGGGGTATTAGCCATAGTGGAAGAAGCCCAGGCAAACCCCGAACAACTCAAGATAAACGAACTAAATGTCTCTGCCTACTGTTTCAATGCAGAATGGTTATGGCAGGCTATAAAAAAGGTTAAGGTTTCTCCAAAAGGGGAATACTACCTGACGGATGTTGTAGAAATAGCTGTGAATGAGGGCAAACATGTGTCCGCGTTGGTACTGGATGATGAAGAAGAAACGATTGGAATCAACAATCGCGTCCAACTGGCGCAGGCTGAAGAAATTATCCGCCGTCGAACCAACCAAGCTTACATGCTCGCCGGTGTGACCATGATTAACCCCGACACAGTATATATTGAAGAGGGAGTTAAAATCGGACGCGATACTGTTCTGCTGCCGAACACATTCCTTAGCGGAAAGACTGTGATTGGTGAAAAATGCGAGATCGGTCCGAATACGATCATCCGTGATTCAACCATCGGAAATCACTGTCATCTGCTGGCGTCAGTGATCGAAGGAGCAATTGTGGAAGACGAAGTTGGCATGGGGCCTTTCTGCCACCTGCGCAAGGGTGCACACCTTGGACGCGGTGTGCATATGGGAAATTTTGGCGAGGTAAAAGATTCTCATCTGGCTGCGGGCGTCAAGATGGGTCATTTTTCATACATTGGCAATGCCACGATCGGTGAAAACGTCAACATTGGAGCCGGAACGATCACCTGCAACTATGATGGTGTGCATAAACACCCGACCGAAATTGGAGCGGATACCTTCATCGGATCAGACACCATGCTGGTGGCACCTCTCAAGATTGGCAAAGGAGCCAAGACCGGTGCAGGATCGGTGGTCACACATGATGTCGCTGATCATGAAGTTGTGGTGGGTGTTCCCGCCCGGCCGTTGAAAAAGAAGGAATCGTAAAGATGCCGCTTGTCTGGCTATTTTTTGTTTTTTTTCTCCTCATAGATTTGTTTCTCGCAATGCTGCGTGCTGCGCTCTTGAATGCCCGCTTGCCGCAGTTGATCGAACTTGGATCACACGATGAACAGGATTTCGAGCGTACCATCAAAATTCTAGAGAAACCGCGATTGAGAGCCACATTACGCCTGGTAATGGGATTAAGCCACGCATTCGTGCTGGTTTGTTCCTGGATGATCTTCCTAGAGACGGGGGTTCCATTTACCTTTGCGGGAGCGTTGGGTTTCTTTGCTCTAGTGATTTTGATCCTCATGGGGTTCGAATACCTGTTCGAGAGGTTCCCGCTGAAAAATGCCGAAAAATGGGCGATTCGGCTGGCTCCGGTCGGCAATCTTCTGGATATTGTTTTTACGCCTCTGACTTCGCTTTTAATCATCTTCCAGGGAACTGGCACTGAAGTTCAACGCAATCTGGGTTCGGTTACCGAGGATGAATTGAAGACCTGGGTCGAGGTCGGGCAGCCTGAAGGTGGGCTTGAACCAGATGAGCGCAAGATGATCTACTCTATCTTCCAGTTTGGAGATACGCTGTGCCGTGAAATTATGGTGCCACGGATCGAGGTGCTGGCTCTGGATATCAAAACACCTCTGAATACGGCCATCAATATGCTGATCGAATCCGGACACTCCCGTGTGCCGGTTTACGAAGATGTCATCGACAACGTGGTTGGAATGCTTTATGCCAAAGACCTGCTTAAAATCCAGCTCTCTCCCAATGAGAAACAATCCATACGCAAGTTTCTGCGGCCCGCTTATTTCATCCCCGAATCCAAGAAAGTGGACGAACTGCTGGCGGAGATGCAATCGAAGGGTATCCATATTGCAGTTGTGGTGGATGAATTTGGTGGAATGGCGGGCCTGGTGTCGCTGGAAGACATCGTGGAAGAAATTGTAGGTGAAATCCGCGATGAATATGACCAGAGCGAAGAAATCCTGGTGCAAAAGGTGACGGATGATGAATTTGTGTTCATGGGAAGGGTGTCACTGGCAGACTTCAATGATGCGCTTTCCACGGAACTTGAATCGGAGCAATCAGATACGCTTGGCGGATATTTTTACAGTGAATTAGGCCGGGTTCCGGTCGAAGGTGATCATTTGCAGTTCGATGAATGGCTATTGACCGTGGAAGAAGTTCGTGGTCGACGGGTCGGCAGGATTCGCGCCAGCCGCATCGATCCAAATGATGAAACGGAATAAGGATAGATATCAATGGATGATGAAACCCTAAATAAACTGATCGAATGTGCTATTAACGTGCGTCAATGGGCTTATTCCCCCTATTCTCATTACTCTGTAGGTGCGGCATTACTCACGGCGGGCGGTAAAATCTACGAGGGGGTCAACATTGAAAATGCGGTATACCCGCTTTGTCTCTGCGCAGAGAGGGTGGCGATTTTCAAAGCTGTTTCAGAAGGTGAACGTGAGTTCACTGCGATCGCGATAGCCACCGAAAATGGCGGAATGCCCTGTGGTTCCTGCCGCCAGGTAATGGCGGAATTTGGACTTTCCACGCGGGTCATCATTGTGGATACCGCTGGTCATATTCATGCCGATACCGACGTTGCCGGGCTGTTGCCGAATGCGTTTAGTCCATCAGATTTAATCTAAGAGGCTCATGGCAAAATCTGAGCACAGCTTACGGGTTGAAGCGGTGATCCTGCGCCATGCAGATTGGGGAGAAGCCGATCGGCTATTGACCCTGTATTCGCGTGAGCAGGGGAAACTGCGGGCTATTGCCAAGGGTGTGCGAAAAATCCAGTCGCGAAAAGCCGGACACCTCGAACCATTCACCCGCTCGAAGATCATGCTTGCCAGAGGGCATGACCTGTGGATCATTACCCAGACTGATTCCATTGATTTATATTCTCCTATTAAAGAGGATTTGCAACTGTTAGGTCAGGCATCATATGTAGTTGAATTGCTTGACCGTTTTTTATATGAAGAAGGCGAAAACTGGCAGTTGTATAAACTGTTAACAGAAACCCTCGAACGTCTTGCAGCACATCAAGATTCGTTTGTCACCCTGCGATATTATGAAATGCGTCTGCTGGACTTGCTGGGTTTTCGCCCTCTACTATTCGAATGTGCATCCTGTGGAGAGGAGATCACAGCCCAGGATCAATACTTTTCGGCTGATCTTGGGGGGGTTCTATGCCCGAAATGCGCCTTTCGCGGTCAATCCCGGCGCCCGGTATCGGTTGATGCGCTGCGATTTCTGAGGCACATCCAGCGCAGTTCATTCAAAGAGGCTTTGCGATCCAATCCCACCACGGCCGTACGGCAGGAAATGGAAGCCCTTGTCAATTATTATCTGACTTATCTTCTCGAGAGAAGCCTGAACTCGCCAGAGTTTCTAAAACAGATCCATAAACAACTCTAAATCTGATTTTTACCTTATGCCCCATCACTGGGGGTATAATGGGTTCACTCTTAAGCCAGTACCATCCAGGAGATTTTATGAACAAACCGCTTGATTTTCAATCCGTGATCATGACCTTGCAAAAATATTGGGCTGAGCAGGGCTGCCTGATCTGGCAGCCATATTACAGCCAGATCGGAGCCGGTACGATGAACCCGGCCACATTTTTGCGCGTGCTTGGTCCCGAACCCTGGAACGTAGCTTATGTGGAACCTTCTATTCGACCGGATGATGGTCGGTATGGAGAAAACCCGAACCGTTTTCAACAGCATTATCAATTCCAGGTAATTCTCAAACCAGATCCAGGGAACCCCCAACAGTTGTATTTGAAATCTCTCGAAGCCCTTGGCATCGATCCCCGCGAACATGACATCCGCTTTGTGGAAGATAACTGGCAGCAGCCAGCGCTGGGTGCCTGGGGGCTAGGATGGGAAGTCTGGCTGGATGGTCAGGAAATCACCCAATTTACATACTTCCAGCAGGCCGGTGGTTTGTTCCTTGACCCGGTGGCGGTGGAAATCACCTACGGGCTTGAGCGTATTACCATGCCATTACAGCGCGAACACCACTTCCGCACCATGCATTGGAATGACAAGCGAACTTATGGTGAAGTCAATTACCAGGGTGAAGTTGAGCATAGTAAGTATTATTTTGAAATCGCCGACGTAGAAAGGATGCGCCAGCTTTACAGGTTGTATGAACTTGAAGCTGAAGAAGCCATTAAGCACGGTCTGGTTTTACCGGCTCATGATTATCTCTTAAAGTGTTCTCATACGTTCAATATTCTTGATACGCGCGGCGCGGTAGGTGTCACGGAGCGCCAGGCTCTTTTCGGTAAAATGCGTGAAATGGCACACCGGATTTCAGAAACCTATGTTGCACAGCGTGAAAAACTGGGTTTCCCATTTCTGGAAGAAACCGCAAAAGTTATCCCGGTGGTGAAACCTTCTTCATCTATCCCTGCTCTTCCCAGCGGGCCGGCAGATTTCTTGCTCGAAATTGGAACGGAAGAATTGCCTGCCGCAGATCTGCAGAATGCTCTGGACCAATTAAAAGCCAGAGTGCCTGAACTTCTAAAAGAACTGCGTCTGCCCTACGGAAAGATATCTGTACAGGGCACACCCCGGCGATTAGTGGTGATTGTTGAAGATCTGGCTGAACGCCAAACCTCAAAAGAGTCTATCGTAAAAGGTCCTCCCGCCAGCCGCGGTTTCGATTCCGCCGGGCAGCCGACGAAAGCCGCTGAAGGGTTCGCCCAGAGCAAAGGCGTCAGCCTGAGTGATCTGCAAACACGCGAGATCGATGGCGGAATGTACCTGGTGGCGGTTGTTAAAGAACCCAGCCGCACAGCTTACGAAGTGTTAAAAGAAGCCCTCTCTGGGCTGGCCGCAGGCATCAAGTTCGACAAAACCATGCGCTGGAATCATACTAACGTTGCTTTCTCTCGTCCCGTGCGCTGGCTGCTTGCCATGCTTGGAGGGGTTCCTGTGCCGTTTGAATTTGCGGGCTTAACCGCCGATAATGTTACCCACGGGCTGCGGTTCTATGAACCAGAGCAAAAGGCAGTTACTTCTCTCAAGGAATACCGGGAATATCTCGACAGCCAGGGAATTGTGATCGATCCGGATCAACGCAAAGCGATCATCTCTGGGCAGGTACGACGCTTGTGCATTGAAGCAGGTGGCAGTGATGGAATCGATGAGAGTTTGCTAGATGAGGTGAATCAACTGGTTGAAGCACCAACTGCACTGCTTGGCAAGTTCGATCCAGTTCATCTCAACTTGCCCTCTGAAGTTTTGATTTCGGTGATGAAAAAACACCAGCGCTACTTCCCGGTGCTTTCGCCAGAAGGGAAGCTGTTGCCATATTTCGTTGCTGTTCGTAATGGTGATCATCGTGGATTGGAAGCAGTCACTGATGGCAATGAACAGGTGATCAAGGCCAGGTTTGCTGATGCCAACTTTTTCATCGCTGAAGATCTCAAACACAAACTGGAAGACATGCTGGAACGCCTCGGAACATTAACCTTCCAACACAAATTGGGGTCAATGCTTGACAAGTCACGCCGCATTGAAGCAATTGTTGATCCGCTTGCCGACGAACTTGGGTTGTCTGCGGTGGAGAAAACAGATGCTCTTCGCGCGGCACGCCTATGCAAAGCTGACCTGGTAACCCACATGGTTGTGGAAATGACCTCGCTTCAAGGAATTATGGGGAAGTATTACGCGCAGCATTCTGGTGAGACCCCCGGTGTGGCCGAAGCAATTTTCGAGCATTATCTACCGCGTTTCACTGGCGATGTTGTTCCACAGTCTAAAGCAGGCCTGGCAATCGGCATCGCTGACCGCCTTGATTCGCTGGTGGGTCTTTTTGCTGCAGGCCTTGCCCCCACAGGAACAAAGGATCCTTTTGCGCAGCGCCGTGCGGCACTTGGCCTGGTTCAGCTCCTTTCTGCTTTTGATATTGATTTTGATCTTAAGAAGTGGATGGCGGTTGCCGAGAAGCAATTACCACTCCCTATGAGTGATGAAAACCGCCAGGCTTGTTTTGATTTTATTGTGGGAAGGTTAAAGAACAATCTGACCGACCAGGGATATCGGTATGATGTGGTAGATGCCGTGCTGGCTGAGCAGCAAAACAACCCTGCTGGTGTGCTGCGTGGGGTGAAAGAACTTGGGAATTGGGTTGCCCGTCCGGATTGGAATACGATACTGCCTGCATACGCGCGTTGTGTGCGGATCACCCGTGATCAAAAAGCGAAGTTTAATGTTGATGAAACCGCGTTTGTTGATTCCGCAGAGACGGCTCTGTTCAATGCGCTTAAGAGAGTGGAAAATGTCAACCTGAGAAAAGGGTCGGTTGACGATTTGCTAAATGCGTTCCTGCCTATGATTCCAGATGTGAATCAGTTTTTTGAAGATGTCATGGTTATGGATGAAGACCTCAGAATTCGTGCCAACCGTCTGGGGCTGCTGCAGCGCATTGCCGCGCTGACCCGCGGTGTAGCCGATCTTTCATTACTTGAGGGATTCTAAAAGCACATACCGGGAGGGTAAAACCTCCCGGTTTTTGATGCGCACATCTCATCGAATTTCTGGGTTAAAATATTTACAATCCGATGACAGCAGTAGATGAAATTAAAGCCCGGATAGATATTGTCGATCTTGTTTCCGAAACGGTGAAATTGCGCCGTTCCGGAAAGAGTTATACCGGTTTTTGCCCCTTTCACCCCAATTCTAAAACACCAGCATTTGCAGTTTTTCCAGATTCTGGCACCTGGCGCTGTTTTGGTCAATGTAATGAAGGCGGTGACATCTTTAAGTTCGTTATGAAAAAAGAGGGCTGGGATTTCTCGGAAGCCTTGAAGTATCTAGCAGAACGGGCGGGTGTTACATTGACCCCGCTCACTCCAGAACGCAAGGCAGAAGAAGATGAGTACGAAAACCTGCGAAACATTCTGGAAGAAAGTGTCAAATTTTATCAATATCAATTGATGAAAACTCCGGCCGGAAAATCGGCATTACATTACCTCACTAACCGGGGAATCTCACTGGATAGTATCGCGCGTTTTGAACTTGGGTACGCGCCTGACGCTTACGAAGCACTCATTAATCACCTAAACGGTAAAGGGCATCCTTTCGAGCAGCTGCAAGCGGCTGGAATGGTTGTGGAAAGGGACGAGGGTGGATACTACGACAAGTTCCGTAACCGCATCTTGTTTCCCATCCGCGACGGTTCAGGGAAAATGACCGGTTTTGGTGCTCGCATCCTGGATCCGAATGATGTACCCAAATTCCTCAATTCCCCACAGACAGCGCTCTTCAATAAAAGCCGACTGCTTTATGGACTGAATCTGGCTCGCAAATCTATTCGCGATGCTGATCAGGTGGTAATCGTTGAAGGTTACCTGGATGTAATTGCCCTACATCAATGTGGATTTGAGAACACTGTCTCACCTATGGGTACAGCCTTAAATGAGGATCAGATCAGGTATTTAAAAAAATTCACCCGGCGAATTGTCTTAGCGCTGGATGCGGATACTGCTGGTGAGAAAGCCACTTTGCGCGGATTGGACATCGCCCGTCAGGCGTTAGACCATGAGACGGAACTGGTGTTCGATGCCCGTGGATTGCTGCATCACGAAGCCCGCCTGCAGGCGGATGTGAGGGTGACTGCATTGCCTGCCGGAAAGGATCCCGACGATGTAGTTCTCAAAGACCCTCAGGAATGGCGTAGGATCCTGGAAAATGCCAGACCAATCGTGGTGCATGTGATGGAAATGCTCGCTGCAGGTCAAAACCTTGATGATGCCAAGGTAAGGTCATCCATAGCTGCTCAGGTGCTTCCTCTCATCGAAGATGTGCCTTCAGCAATTGAACGCGATACTTATCGACAGCAGTTAGCAAGGTTGTTGAAGGTGGACGAGCGTTCACTTCTGGGCAGCCAGAAAATGCGGGAGTCTGTGCGCAGGCGAAGACTGAGCGCTCAAGATTCTGGAAAAAAGCCTCCACTGAGTGCCACCCAGCCTGGAATAGATCAACGTTCACTGCAAATGGAAAATCACTGCCTGTCACTTCTCTTTCACCGCATAGATTATCTCTATGATCTCGAACGTGCCTTGAAACAGGCTGGATTGGAAAGATTCTCTGCCAGTGATTTTGATGACTCGCAAAATCATGCCTTGGCACGACTCTTGTTACAGGGATTAAAGCAGGATGAAATGGATGCGATCGATTATGTGAAAGAGCATGCTGAAGAGGAAATCATTGAACGAATGACCCTTCTCACGAAGGGAATGCCAATTGAAGAAAAGAATGAAGAAAAACTGTTAGAAGATCTCTATCGAACTGTTGTGAACCTGCGATTAATTCGCACAAACCTTTTATTAAATCACCTGCGTTTTTTGGAGAGTGATGAAGCGACAGAAGATGAGAAAACTACCATTCAATCCATGATACTGCAGAATACGGTGGCGAGAGGAAAACTAGATCTTGCCCTGGCAAAATTACCCCTAAAAAGATAAAACTTGACTTTATGGTATAGTTAACCCATGCCTGAAAATCCAACAAAAAAGCAGAAAAGACAAGTAGAGGTGAATATTCAACAAAGAAGCGCTGTATCCGCAACAGCAGCTCTGCCAAAGACTGTCACTCAATCACCTGCCAGGAGCGGACAACAAGTAAAGAAAAAGAAATCCGTTCCATCAACCTTGGGAACGAAAAAGGTAGCCCGGACGAAAAGCATAAACCACGACGAGAATAATCATCTCGAAGATGATGTCTTAACCAAACAGGAACCAGATGATTCTTCACTGGTGCAGGTGAACTCAGAATGGGGTGAGATCGCCACCGAAGACCCGTTGGAGATTCTTGAAGATCCATCCATTGCCCTTGAATTAACCGAAGACCCCGTACGCCTTTATCTCAAAGAAATCGGACAAATCAATCTACTGGATGCTGATGCGGAATTCAGACTGGCGGTACGAATTGAAGCCAGTGTAAGAATGGATGCTTTTAAGAACCACTGCAGACTTGAAAATGACAGCGAAGGTCACTACCGGGCGCTTTATCACGCAATTATTGTTGAATTGATTACTTCCTGGAAACGTTTACAGGAAGATGCACAACGTATCAATCATAAAGAGTGTCCAGATCTGGCATTGACCCTGGCGGAGGCTATTTCACTGCGCCGCAGCTGGCAATCTGATGACCCATCGTATCTACGCACATATCTTGATAATGGGCTTTGGGGAAAGGATGCTATCTGGGAAGAGCTGGTGAGGCATGCTTTTACTGTATTTGTCAGTATGTATCTGCTGCCTGAAAAGACTGCAACATCCCTGTTACAGTATCTACAGAGCACCGATGAAATGCCAGAAGCGGTTTGGTTCAAACGCAGACTGCCTGACGAAGCCACTTTAAAGGCGGAGGTAGAAGGCGTTCGCAAGCGAGCTGAAGAGTCTAACCAGACGTTGATTCGTGCTAATCTACGGCTGGTGGTGAGTATTGCCAAACGCTACCTTGGGAGGGGTATCTCGTTTCTCGACTTGATCCAGGAAGGCAATCTTGGATTGTTAAGAGCGGTTTCTAAATTCGATTCCACCCGCGGGTTTAAATTTAGCACCTACGCCACCTGGTGGATTCGGCAATCAATCAGCCGGTATATTGCTGAACATGCACGCACCATTCGTATACCGGTTCATCTGTTCGAAGCCATTACCCGCATCTTACGCATCCAACGCTCTCTGGTGCAGGAACTTGGCAGAGAACCCTCTCTTGAAGAACTTGCTCTCGAATCAGATTTGATTTCCGCAGAAGACTCTCAGGCGATCAAAGCAGCAAGATTGACCAACCAGCCCATTGATGCTGAATTGCAGCGCCGTTGGACTTGGGCCACTGTAAAAGTACAGCGCATCCTGCAATCAGCCGAAGAGCCGATTTCACTCGAAAGGCCTGTCGGTGATGAAGAAAGCAGCCAGTTGGGAGATTTTATTGAGGATGATGAAGCACTTGAACCGATGGATGCTGCTGCCAGAGAAATGCTGCGCGAGCAAGTTCAAAACGCACTGGCCGCTCTTTCAGAGCGTGAACGCCAGGTGCTTGAATTGCGCTTTGGATTGATCGATGGTAAAGATCACACACTGGAAGAAGTCAGTCGTTATTTCAATGTCACGCGCGAACGCATCCGCCAGATCGAAGCCAAAGCACTGCGCAAGCTGCGTCACCCCACCCGCAGTCGTTACTTAAGAGAATATTTAGGATAAAAAAATTCGGGCTAAGAGCCCGAATTTTTTAGTTACAAGAATCGGCCATTGCTTCGCTCAGGCTGATTACTTTCCAATCTTGCTCCAGCAATGTTTTTAGAACAGAGACATCCTCAGGAGTGGCATGTAGAATGATGATCCCACCGTTTTTTAATGGTGTGCGATTCTCTTCGAAGGCATGATTATCTGCGCTCCAGTACACTGGAACTAATCCGTTGTCACTGGCAAAAGTCAGGTAGTCATAAGTCCAGGGTCCGTAAGGAACACGCGCGTAGGGCGCAAATCCTTTTTCAAAAAGGGCATCACCTAACTTGGAGCGCAGCGCATCCTCCCATAAGCGGTAATCTTCCTGCCATTCTTCTTTGGTCATCTTTTCTGCGGCTTCTACCGCCGGGTGAACATACGCGTGATAAGCGAGGTCATGACCCTCGTTAATAATTCGCTGAACGGTTTGGTCGCTAAAATTTTCAGCAAATGGTTTACCGAGTAGGAAAAATGTTGCAGTGGCATTATGCTCTTTGAGAAGATCGAGCATCTGATTCATCACGTCATCCCAATATCCATCATCAATGGTAAGCACAACAAATGAATCGTTCGTATCAAATCTCTGAAGGAGTTCACCGTCATAAACCGGTTCAGCCTGAATGCGGTTTACACTGCAAACTTCGATCTCTTCTGTTGCAGATGGTTCGACAGAAGGCGAGTTGGTCGTTGCCGGCGGATCGATTGTAACAACATCTGAGGGTTCGGATGTGGTCTCAAAAACAAGGGTTGGCTGTGTGGCGCTAATAACATTGGTTGCACAGGCTGTAAAAAGCATTCCACTCAGGAGTGTTATGGCTAATAAGACAAAAAATTTTCGCATAAAACCTCGCTGAACAATTTTACCAGAGAGGATAGAATTTTTACAGCAACCAAATTTTTGCTTATTCCGGTACCAAAGAGAACAAAAACAACCATATTACAATGAAAAGTGACGATCATGGTCAGAATTGACCTCAACTAAATGGTTTTATAAGCACCTTGCATCTGAGTTTTATCCATGTTATACTGACTCTACAGATAATCAAACACATCGAAAAGGTACGTCCTGAACATCGGAACCGCTATTTCCAATACCCCTATCGAGAAAAAATTGAACACCCACCCATTCCCTGTTCTGCAGGCATGAATGGAAATATTCAACTTCAAATTCACGAAAGAAAATCATATGAAAATTCTTGAAATGGAAAATGCCTCCCTCGCCTCTTTGCGTCAAATCGCAGCGGAACTTAATGTGCCAAACGCAAATCGATTAAAAAAAGAGAATCTCATCATCAATATCCGCCGCGCTGAAGCCGAGAAGGAAGGAATAGAGGTTCGTGGAGGAGTGCTTGAAATCACTCCGGAGGGTGTAGGCTTTCTTCGCACAAATTATTCCATTGGGCCTGAAGATGTATATGTTTCTCAGGCTCAACTCAGGCGATATGACCTGCGCATGGGTGATCTGGTGATCGGTGTCGTCCGTCCACCACGTGATGCCGAACGGCACTATGGACTGCTTAAGGTGGAAAGTGTAAACGGCATCGCTCCCGAAGAGATGCGCGGCAGGAAAACATTTGAAAGTCTGACCCCTATCTTTCCTGATAAACGCTTTGATCTTGAAACTGACCGCAGTATCTTATCCTCACGCTTGATCAATCTCATTGCACCTATTGGCCGCGGGCAACGTGGTATGATTGTCTCTCCTCCCAAGGCTGGAAAAACCACCATCCTCAAGCAGCTTGCCAACTCCATCACCGCTAATAATCCAGAAATTCATCTCATCATTGCTCTCATTGGTGAACGGCCTGAAGAAGTCACCGATATTGATCGTTCAGTTGATGCTGAAGTGGTAGCGTCAACATTTGATGAACCGGTTAGCGCGCACGTGCGTACGGCCGAGATTACTCTAGAACGCGCCAAGCGCCTGGTTGAAATTGGCCGCGATGTGGTCATTCTTTTAGATTCTCTCACTCGCCTTGCAAGGGCTTATAATCTAGTTGTGAACCCGTCTGGCCGAACCCTTTCGGGCGGTATGGATCCATCAGCGCTTTACCCGCCGAAAAAATTCTTTGGCGCAGCGCGCAATATCGAAGAAGGCGGTTCGCTAACGATCATTGCCACTGCCCTTGTTGAAACGGGTTCACGGTTGGATGATGTGGTCTATGAAGAGTTTAAAGGCACCGGAAATATGGAGCTGCACCTCTCGCGCCGTTTGCAGGAACGCCGTATCTTCCCGGCGATCGATATCGAGCGCTCCTCAACCCGACGCGAAGATCTGCTTCTCGGACCTGACATCTTACCGCGGGTGTGGTTAATGCGTCGTATGTATCTGCAGATGATCGGTACGCCTCCACAGGGTGCAGGCATGGATCCTGCTGTGGCAACTGAGGCAATCTTGCAGCGCATAAGCCGTACGAAGAGTAACCAGGAATTCCTGGAAAATCTTACGGAGGAATAGTGACTGTAAAAAAATCAACCCCAGAACAGCAGCTCAAAGCCGAAAATGGCAAAAAGCCTGCAGTCAATTGGGCATTGATCCTGTCCTGGGGTGGAACAATCTTATTGGTAGCAATCATGCTTGCCGTGCTGTTTCAATTCAACCCACTTAATGCATTGAAATCGAATGAGGCAGTGGTCAGTACCCCAATTTCGGATGTAAAATTGCCAGAAATTAAAAGTTCAGGTGTGGATTTTGCCCTTGCGCGGTATGCAGAAATGGATACGGCCATCCCTGAAGGTGTTCGGCAGTATGCCATAAAGTACACGGTTGAGGAAGGCGACTCGATCTTTGCCATTGCAAAGAAGTTTTCCCTCCAACCAGAGTCCATCTTATATGCAAATTTTGATCTGTTAAACGATGATCCAACCTTCCTTTTACCTGGCTGGAGATTGACCATTCCACCCACAGATGGTGTGTATTACAAGTGGAAGGAAGGTGATACACTCGAAAAGGTAGCTGAAAAATATTATGTTGATGTGGCTGATATCACCAGCTGGCCTTCGAATAAATTGGATGTGCAAAACCCCGATACAACCGGACTGGAATACGTAATGATTCCCGGCGGGTACCGCGAAATTCAATCCTGGATCACGCCCTTGGAATATACCGCAAGGTCAGGTGCAACCCGGGTCATTGCAGGTGAAGGCGGTTGTCAGGCTCCTGCCACAGGCCCTGTTGGTACAGGCGGATTTATCACACCCACTGGTGGTTTCGAGGTTTCAGGGTTTGATTTCACCAGTTATCATCTAGGTGTTGATCTCACAGCATACGAAGGATCTCCAATCTATGCGTCTGACAACGGTACAGTGCTCTATGCTGGCTGGAACACATCTGGTTATGGTAACCTGATTGTGATCGACCATAACAATGGATATGAAACCCTTTACGCTCACCTTTCGCAGATTTATGTTTATTGTGGTGAGGGTGTTGCCCAGGGTACAGTAATCGGAGCGGCTGGTAGTACCGGCAAGTCCACTGGTGCACATCTGCATTTCGAGATCCGTTATTACAATTCATTCATCAACCCCTGGCAGGTATTTGGATTTTGATCGATCGGTGAAATATCTAAGGAAAAAACCATTGTAGAAGGATGAAATTCATCCTTCTACATTTTTAAGAATATGACAAAATTCTCTGGATATTCAAATTGTGAGAGGTTGATGCAATGCAGATAACCCGATTCCGGTCGAAAATGGAGATCGTTTAAAAGAATTTACGCTGTCATTAACAATCCAAGTGAATTCGCGAACAATTCTTTGAGTTTGTGCTTTTCAAGAATCGTGCCCGGAAATTGACGTTCAAGGTGCAGGGCCACAAATCCATGCACGAGACTCCAGACGGCCACAGCGGTTTCATCAGCTGATCCTGCGGGTAGAACATTCGTTTTCTGGCAGGTGGCAACGACATTGACCAGCATCTGGTAGGTTTTACGCACCGCTGACATAAATTCGGGGTGAGCATGTTCGTCTTCGAGGATGCCAGAGAACATTAGTTTAAAACACGCAGGTTCCGACATGGCAAACTGGATGTAACTCCAACCAGTTTCAATGAGCAGATCGCGGGGAGAATTTTGATATTTTTCAATGCTGAGGGTTAAGCGTCCTTGCAGATCGAGAAATCCCTGGGTCGATATGGCCGCCAGCAGATCCTGTTTATCGGCGAAATGCGCGTATGGCGCAGAATGGCTTACGCCTGCCGCCCGGGCTGCACTGCGCAGGGTGAGGGCAGTGATGCCTTCCTTGCGTAAGATATTGCGCCCCGAATCGATCAGCGCTTTTTTCAAATCTCCATGATGGTACTTTTCCTTTTTCATAGAATAATCATATAGAATAAACTTGACATTGTCAAGATTATTTTCTATACTATTGAAAGAATCCGGTCTGAGGAGGAAAAATGAGTGAGCGTGATGCTTGCCGCCAATTAATCGTTGACACGGCGAAAGATTTAACCCATAGGGGGTTCTTAAGCGCTACGGGTGGCAATCTTTCTGTAAGGATAACGGGTGAAAAAGCCTTTGCCATTACTCCATCGAATTACGATTATTTAAAAATGATCCCGGAGGATATCTGCGTTCTGGGATATGACTTGAAGCCCCTTGCTGGTGACCGGAAGCCTTCGGTTGAAAGTGCCATGCACGCAGCTATTTATCAAGTGCGGCCAGATGTGAACGCTATCATCCATACCCATCAGGTTTATCCGAGCACTCTGGCACTGATTGGCGAGCCGATTCCTGCTTTGTTTGACGAACAGGTGCGTTTTTTGGGTCGGTCAGTGAACATCATTCCTTATGCGCCATCGGGCACGGGGTCACTGGTCAAAGCAGTTGCCAGGAACATGGCAGATCACAACAATGCCTACATCATGGCCAATCACGGAGCGCTGCTGCTTGCTGGTGATATGGAGCGCGCCGTCCATAATGTTTTGGTTTTAGAAAAATGCGCGCTGGCATATTTACTGGCACTATGCACAGGTAAGAAACCAAATCGTATTCCCGTGTTTGTCCGTGAAATTGCTTTTTCCAAGCTGCGTAAAGATCAAAAGAAATTTGAAGCAGAGAACAAATAGTAGATCTGGCTGTTCTGACAACAGGTTAAGAATCATTATTGGAGGAATTATTTTTCATGGAAACGAACCGTTTTGCTATTTCCGTGTACCCAGATGTTGAAGATATATATCGAAGGTTAGATGTGCTTATTTCACAACCAATGCGTCCTTTGCGCCGCGAAAAGATGCAGGATGTTCTTAATTATTTCGAGAAAAAATGTGCGCGATCCAAAGCGCTGAACCAAGAGGCAAAACAGATCATTCCTGGCGGGGTGCAGCACAACCTTGCTTTTAATTACCCCTTTCCAATTGCAGTTGAACGCGCTGAAGGCGCTTACCTGTGGGACGCAGATGGCAACCAGTACATTGACTTCCTTCAGGCTGGTGGTCCAACCGTTTTGGGCAGCAATTACAAGCCGGTACGCGATAAAGTAATCGAGATGCTGCAAACATGTGGACCGGTGACCGGTTTATTTCATGAGTATGAGTTAAAACTTGCGCAGCTTGTGAAGCGGTTTATGCCTGCCAACGAAATGTTCCGAATGCTGGGTTCAGGAACTGAATCGGTGATGGCTGCGATCCGTGCCGCTCGGGCATACACCGGGCACTCCAAGGTCATCAAAGTTGGAGGTGCTTATCACGGGTGGAGTGATCAAATGGTCTACGGGCTTCATATACCCGGTACCGGAAGATTGGAAGCAAAAGGCATACCGGCTGGAGCCTCTGCAAACACGCAGGAATTTTATCCCAACTCCATCGCTGCGTTGAAACGGCATTTAATCATGAACAGGCTTGCAGGTGGCACAGCCGCAGTGATCGTTGAACCGGTTGGCCCTGAAAGTGGTACACGTCCAGTTCCATTTGATTTCAACCAGAAAGTTCGTGAACTTTGCGATGAATTTGGCGCATTACTCATTTTCGATGAAGTGGTTACAGGTTTTCGCCTGGGAATGGGCGGAGCCCAGGGATACTTTGGTGTAAAACCCGATCTGACCATATTTGGCAAGTGCATCACAGGTGGGTACCCGATGGCTGGCGGCGTTGGCGGGCGCGCCGATGTGATCATGCGTTTTGCTGCGGGGATTGGTGGAACCGGAGAGCGCGCTTATGTCGGTGGTACGTTATCGGCCAATCCGCTTTCTTGCGTTGCTGGATATTATGCCCTGCTCGAAATGGAACGTACCAACGCGCCTGTCATAGCTGGTCGTGCCGGAGACAGGTTGACAAAGGGCTTACAGACCATCATTGAAAAACACGGGCTGCCTTTTGTGGCTTACAACCAGGGCAGCATCGTCCATCTAGAGACTTCAGGAACCATGCTCCTCGACCTGCGCCATCCGTTGCGCCTTGCAAAGGAATTGAAGCCGCGAAAACACATGATGGAAGAGATGGGCGCGGCATACATGGCGGCGGGCATCGTCACCCTTGCGGGAAGCCGCATGTACACCAGCATGGCTGATACCGATGAGATCATTGATGAAGCTCTATCGCGGTTCGAAGATGTGCTAACGGGGGTAGAACCAGCTTCATAACCAGCAGTGCAAAATCTACATCAAGAGGCAGATGTTATGACTCAAATCCATGAATCGGTAATCCTCGCAGCAGACCTGGGCACATCTTCCATGAAGGTTGCATTAATTACAATCAGCGGGCAGGTGCTCGGCTGGGAATCGCAACCTATCCGGCTTCATCTTACCCCTGATGGCGGGGTGGAGCAGGATCCTGAAGAATGGTGGCAGGCATTTATTCAGTGTTCGAAAGTGTTATTGGAAAAGGATTTAATACCGCGGTCGTCTGTGGCCGCGGTTTGCTGTTCAACGCAGGGTGAGGGTACGATCGCTGTTGACTGTGATGGAAAAGTAATTCTTGGCTGCATTCTCTGGATGGATATGCGCGGGCAGCGCGATCTGCTCAACGAGTTCAAAGGAATCATCAATATTAATGGGATGAGTGCCCTCAAAGTTTTTTCATGGATCAAGATGACCGGTGGAATGCCTTCGGCAACCGGAAAAGATCCTGCAGCCCACATGCTTTACATCCGCAACAACTATCCTGAAATTTATGCAAAAACCTATAAATTTCTCAATGTGCTCGATTTTCTCAATTTACGCCTGACGGGACGCTACACCGCCACGTATGATTCCATTCTGACCTCATGGGTGACCGATAATCGTAATCCAGATGGTATTCATTACGATAAAGGGTTGATTCATTCCAGTGGCATTGACGGCGACAAGTTCCCCGAGATTGTTCCCTGTACAGCGGTTCTGGGCAATTTAAGGGAAGAGGTTGCGCGTGAATTGGGGTTGAGCGCCGATGTGCGTGTGGTCGCCGGCGCAATTGACAACACCGCAGCAGCAATCGGCGCTGGAGCAGTGGAAGATTACCTTCCTCATCTCTATATTGGTACGTCCTCATGGATGTCGGCGCATGTGCCTTACAAGAAAACGGATATTGCCTCTTCACTGGCATCCGTTCCTTGCGCGGTTCCGGGGCGTTATCTGATGACCGCGCTCCAGGCAACGGCTGGCGGAAACCTGACCTTTCTCAAAGAAAAGATCCTCTATAACAAGGATGAATTACTTCAAGAAGCTGCGCTCCCTGATATTTATAAAGTTCTCGATCAAATTGCCGAACGTGTACCGGCAGGGTCCAATGGTGTCATCTATACCCCCTGGATTTGGGGAGAAAGGGCACCGGTAGAGGATAAGACACTGCGCGCGGGATTGTACAATCTCTCGCTGCATAATTCACGCGAGGATATCATCCGTGCCTTTCTTGAGGGCGTTGCCCTCAACACACGGTGGCTGTTGCAGCCGGTCGAACGATTCTTAAAGCGAAAAATCGATCAGATTCACATTGTGGGGGGCGGGGCTCAATCGGGAATCTGGTGTCAGATCTTTGCCGATGTCATGGGAGTATGCATCAGGCAGGTTGAAGACCCTGTATATGCCAATGCGCGCGGTGCGGCCTGGATTGGTGCTGCCGGTATCGGCGAGATCACTATTTCAGATATTAAACGCATGGTAAAGTTCAAAAAAGACTATTTACCCAATGAAAAAAACCTCAGCCTTTATGATCAGCGTTTCAGCCAGTTCTTACAGATCTACAAAAATATGAGAGATGTTTACCGGCAGATGAATGGCCAGTGAACCGACCTTAGCTGTGTATGAGGATAATGATATGACAGAAAAAACCTTCCGTTTGTATCCATACCGCTGGGTGGTGCTGGGTGTGTTTATGTTGATCAACCTCACCATCCAAATTCTGTGGATTTCGTATGCGCCTATCACCGGGTTAGCTGCTTCTTATTATGGTGTGACTGATTTACAGATAGGGTTTCTGGCAATGCTTTTTATGATCGCTTTCATCCCGCTTTCCATCCCGGTCTCATGGGCAATTGATACCTGGGGGTTCAGGCTTACTGTAAGTATCGGCGCGGTGATGATGGGTGTTTTCGGTGTTTTACGCGGGCTGGCTGGAACAGATTATACGCTGGTGGTCATCAGTACCGTTGGAATAGCCGTCGCACAGCCTTTCTTGCTTAACGCCTGGACAAAGGTGCCGGCGCAGTGGTTTAGTATTGAGGAACGCGCGACCGCGGTTGGACTGGTAACTCTTGCCAACCTGGTTGGAACTGCGCTGGGTATGTTACTTCCACCGATGTTGATCGGCAAAATGACCATTCCTCAATCACAGCTGCTTTATGGCGCGATAGCAGCGTTTTCAGCGATTCTCTTTGTGATCCTTGCAAGGGAAAAACCAGCAACCCCGCCATGCCCCGAAGGGATGGAAGTGCGTGCTTTAATGTTGGATGGATTAAAACACGCGCTCAAGGTCAAGGAATTCTGGTACTATCTGGTGGTTGCCTTTATTGGGTTAGGAATTTTCAATGGCGTAACTACCTGGGTGGAAAATATCATCCGACCGCGAGGATTTACTCCTTCAGACGCGGGCACGCTTGGTGCGTTAATGCTGGCGGGAGGTGTGCTCGGAGCGGTGATCATTCCACCATTCTCTGATAAACAGCAAAAGCGGCAAAAATATATCTTCTTCGGCTTTTTGATGGCCATCCCCGGATTGATTGGGCTTACCTTCGCACAATCGGCGTGGTTGTTGTACGCCTCTGCATTTTCAATGGGCTTTTTCCTGGTCAGCGCCAATCCGATTGGTATGCAGTATTGCGCTGAGATCACCAACCCTACACCCGAGGGTACATCCAATGGGTTGATCCAGCTTTTTGGGCAGGCTTCTGTGGTTTTCGTCTATGTGATGGAAGCGCTGCAAGCCGAAAATGGTGCGTTCACACCTGCACTGCTGCTGGCAGTAGGTTTAATTCTGGTGAGTTTGCTCTTAATCTCACAGATGAAAGATCCAGAGAAAAAAATCAGCGAACGAGTATAGGCTGCAGTGATTCTTGAAGAACAGGGCAATTAAAAGATCTATCTTGAAAAAATCATTTTTTAGCCAAAAATCTCATTTTATGATAATCTTAATTAACTGGACTGAGATATATAGACAGGAGAGATGAATATGGGAGAAGTGGGTAAAAAAGATAAGGGTAAAAAGGAACAAAGGAAAAAACCAAAGATGACCATTAAAGAAAAAAGAAAAGTAAAGCAGGAAAAACACAGTAATACTGCTGCGTAAGTTTCTTGCCAGGGCTTTTCGAAATTTTGCGATGATCAATCCGTCGATCGGTTGCTGCTGATCCCGAAAAAAATTGGATTGCTTAGAACAAAAGTAAAACCTGTCCTTTGTGGACAGGTTTTTATTATAGATAAATGCCTAGAGTTATTTGTATTGGGTAAGATTTTGTTGAACGGTGGCATGACCGATCAACCTTGAAGCTGCCATGGCAAGGTAACCAATCCTGCAAAACTGTTCCAGCATAACCAGCACTTGTGAGGCAGGTGTAATGGGCAGAATATCACTCAACCCGGTAGCCGCGAGATTGGAAAAATTCAAGGAGAAAAACTCAACAATAATGATCGTTTAGCCGGGATTTATTTTGTAAAGATAACTTTCTGGCAGCCAAATTAGACACACCAGATAAAAATGAGCAAAGCCCCAGCTCAGCAATGTAAAGGTGGGTCCCAGCTGAAAACAATTAGTCAGGGGTTACCTTTCGATCAGCCAACATCTAAGCGATCATACTTCCAGCCGCGTAAAAATGTAACAACCCTTCGGTCAGAGATATTAAGACATGGAAATTTTGTAATTTCAGCAAAACAGAATGGATGATCAGAATGAATGCAGAAATGGACAACACCCACGCAAATCCAGTTAACGAAAGGACTGCGGAGGATCACCTGCATATCGAGTATCAAGATCAAAATTCCGAATACGCTGACCAGTTCATGGCCGGTTTGATATTCTCCCATGACGAAATAAAAAAAATAGCAGCAAAAGTTGGGGGGTAAGCAAAAACGCCGAGGGTAACTTTGAAATGGTCTGATACGCAAGCTGGTTAATTGCTTTGATGTAGATTTTTTATGGCGGTATGGTTAGTTACCTGGTCAGAATAGGAGGGAATTTCAAACTTAAACCCGCGACTCGATGAAGGTACGCTGCGCTGAAAAATATTAAGATAAGTTGTATATTATTCAACCACTTTAATTTCAAAAGACTTATACTGTTTTATGTATTGTATTATTACTAAATATAAAACTTATTGTTGTATATAGTACAACGATTTAATGGAGGGCAAGGGTGAGGCAAATTCAATCATTAGCGCGGGGATTAAAAATTCTGGATATGCTGGCGAATGCGCACGACAGTATCAGTATCACAGCTGTTGCGACCGAATTACAAATCGACAAGGGCAGCGCTTCTCTTTTGTTGCAAACTCTTTCAAACTACGGGTTTGCCGAAAAAGATATGGCTACCCGGCAATACCGTCTGGGTCCCGCTGTGGTGAGATTGAGCCGGAGCCTGCTCACCAAGATGCCCCTGCGTGAAACCGCCAAGCCGTTTCTTCACCAGCTGGTGCGCGAGACAAGCGAATGTGCTCATCTGGGGGTGCTGGCTCAAGGCAAAGTGTTATATATCGACCAGGTGGAATCACCAGAAACACTGCGCGTGAATGCAGAAGTGGGTTTTACTGCACCGCTGCATTGCACGGCACTTGGCAAAGTGCTTCTTGCATGGGGGGCTGCTTCGATACCAGAGGAATTGTCTGGTTACACCGCCCGGACCATTTTCGATCCAGAAGTGTTGCAGATGGACCTGGAAAAGACCCGGCGGCGCGGTTATGCACTCGATGACGAGGAATTTGATTATGGTGTGCGCTGCATTGCCTCCCCGGTATTTGATTACCGCGGAAAGGTGGTCGGAGCACTGGGAATTTCTGGGCCTGCAGCAAGGGTCAGATTAGACAGGATCGGTGAGTTATCTGACAGGGTAGTGGCCATTGCAAAAGCTTTGTCAGATAAGATGAGTTTTAAATAGCAGTTTTCTTTGATCGGGGCGAATTACAAAAATTTGCCCAGTTCCTGCTGTGTGTGGTTTAGTAAGTTCTATTGGTATCCATTTTATTCGTCATTAACAAAAGAATCAATTTTTGCCATCCAACACAGTTGATATCGGGCAACTCTGCCGGTGATTTACTACTCTATAACCGGTCACCGCTGTGCAATGAAGATTTCAGGTCTTGGAGGGAACACATGCCAGATGACGAACAATGGAAAGTTGAGCGCACCAGTCGTGCTGCCGATCGTGCGAGTCATGCCAGGGCGATAAAAGCAGCCGGGGGAATGAGAAACGCAATTGACCGTGGGAGTTTACCGAAGTTCATTGACACAACTGTCTCCGAAGTGCTGGTTATGGGTCTTTTATCCCAATCTGTCAAGAAATTTTTTACAGTTTTTGGGCATGGTTCAACCGAAATTGCAGAAGTGCTGAGGATCTACCAGGAAAACGGGCTGTGCGAAGTATACGGCTTGCGGAATGAAATCGAAGCTTCTCATGCCGCTGCGGCTTTGAACTGGATCACAGGTGAAAAAGCGGCTGTTGTTACTTCCATTGGGCCAGGTGCTCTACAGGCTATGGCGGCTTCTCTGGTTGCAGCTTCAGATGGCCTTGGTGTTTGGTACCTGCTGGGTGATGAAACCAGTGAGGATGAAGGGTTTAACATGCAGCAAATTCCCCGTGGTGAACAGGAACTGTTCCTGAAACTATTTTCCAGCATGGGTAATGCTTATTCGCTGCATACGCCGCTGGCACTACCAACCGTCTTAAGCAGAGGATACCAAACGACTTCCGACCCTTACCGCGCAGGTCCATTTTTCCTGCTGCTGCCGATGAATATTCAAAGCGCAGACCTTGTTCAATTCAATCTTGACGAAATTCCACAGGGTGAGATTTCTCGTATGGGTGCGGCAAGAGATGATGGATTATATGAACAGGCTGCCAAAGAATTGCTTGAGGCTTCTAAAGTAGTGGTGAAAATAGGAGGTGGAGGAAGAAAGATCGGGAAACTGCTGATGGATTTTCTCGATCTGGTGGATGGGGTTGCGGTGACCACTCCTATCGCGTCAGGTGCAGTTCCGGCATCCAACGAACGCTGCATGTTCGTGGGTGGGTCTAAGGGGTCAATCTGCGGCAACTATGCAATGGAGAACGCCGACCTGCTGGTGGCGGTGGGTACACGTTTTGTCTGTCAATCGGATTGCTCTCGAACCGGTTACCCCCGGGTGCAGCGGGTGATCAATTTTATTAACGATCCTGATCTGGCAATCCATTACAACAAAACGATCGCTTTTATCGGAGATGCGGCTTTGTCACTGGAACGGTTGAATGAGATCCTGCGCAAGATGCCCAGGAAGAATGGCGGTAAACCTTCTGAATGGCTTAAATCTTGTCAAAGAAAGAGGCGGGAATGGTTGGCTCTGATTGAAGAACGGACAGCGGTTCCCATGATCTTTGACCCGGTGTGGGGTAAGCTAGTGTTCACGCAACCCGCGGTCATTCGGGCAGCGTTGGATTGGGCACAAAGAAAAAAGGTAAAAACAATCTTCGATGCGGGGGATGTACAGGCAAACGGGTTTCAACTGGTTCAGGATCAATCAACAGATCAGACCTTCACGGAAACCGGAGCCTCCTATATGGGATTCGCCGTATCTGCTTTACTGGCAACGGGTATTGCCGATGAACCTTTCTATGCTATTGCTGTGACAGGAGATGGTTCATTCACAATGAACCCGCAAATTCTGATCGATGGTGTGGAACATAATGCCCGCGGATGCGTCCTCCTCTTAGATAACCGCAGGATGGGGGCAATCAGCGGATTGCAGCTTGACCAGTACGGCCAGGAATTTGCGACGCATGATTCGGTTGAGGTGGATTACCTGGCGTGGGCGAAAGCGGTCAAGGGAATCAATGCACTGCCGGCCGGTGATTCTCTGGAAGATTTGCTCTCAGCTTTAGATCAAGCACTCGCATATCCGGGCCTGACATTGATCCATGTGCCGGTTTATTTTGGCAGTGATCCACACGGCAGCCTGGGTGTATACGGAAGATGGAATGTGGGGAACTGGTCGAAGGATGTCCAGGCCCTGCGTCATAAGATTGGATTATGAAGTGGAGGAGGTGCATATGAGTGTAGGTCTTGCAAGCGAAAAATTATCCTTGAAAACAAAACTTTTCTACGGCATCGGTGATATTGGGAATGCCATTGTCAATTCTGCTGTTCAATTTTTCTTGCTGATCTTCTATACAGATGCAGCTCTCCTTCCTCCTGCCCTGGTGAGCAGCGCGCTGCTGGTGGGCAAGATCTGGGACGCGATCAATGATCCATTGTTCGGATGGTTCTCAGACCGCGTCAGTTCAAAACGATTTGGCAAGCGGCGGGTATTCATGATCTTTGGAGCGGTACCGCTTGCCATCAGCATCATGTTATTGTGGTTCGTCCCCAGCGGGTTAGGACAGGTGGGGGTCTTCATCTGGATTATGATGACCTTTATCCTCTTTGACACGATCTGGACGGGAACCAACGTCCCATATTACTCGCTTTCTTCAGAACTCACTGAAGACTATGACGAGCGATCGAGTCTGACATCCTACCGCATGATCCTGGCTGTTCCAGCCTATTTAGTGGGTGCGGCGTTGACTCCGTTCGTGGTTGGGCTTTTTGCTGTCAAATCAACCGGTTATGGCTTCATTGGCATTGCATACGGCATTATTGCCGCAGCTGCCTTACTGATTTCCGCTTCAGGGTTAAAAGAAAAGCCGCAGATTGTTCAGAACAAGGCAGAAATTTCGCCATGGCTGGCGATCAAATACACCTTTAAAAACAAAATGTTTGTCCGGCTCATCGTCGCGTACCTGTTAATGAATGTCTCTTTTGCCCTGGTCAAGACGTTGATGGCGTATTTTGTAACCTATCAACTCAACATGGAAGATCAGGTATCGATTGTCATGGGATTGCTCCTGATTGTGGTGGCAGCCACCATTTTTCTGTGGAAGAAAATTTCGGAAAAATGGGAAAAGGGTCCTACTTATGCGCTGGGAATGGGGATCGGCGCACTTGCCATCGGCGCCTGTTTCTTCCTGCCAAATCACACCACCTTTTTGATTTACATCGTTGCCGTGATTGCAGGTTTTGGCTTCGCCTCCAACTGGGTCTTCCCATGGTCAATGATCCCGGATGTTGTGGAATATGACCGGCTTGAGACGGGCGAATACCGCAGCGGTATGTACTTTGGAGTATGGGGATTGGCGACCAAAATCTCAGAAGCTTTGGCCATTGCCGTTTCGGGTTGGATCCTTGCGCTCTATCACTACGTGCCGAATGTTGCACAGACCAGCCAGACGCTGTTTGGCATCCGTCTCTTCTTTGGCCCAATTCCGGCTTTGTTTATCCTGGTATCGCTCCCGTTGTTGATCTGGTACCCCATCAAACGGGCGACTCATGCCAGTGTTCGACAACAGTTGATCGAGAAGTTTGGAACTGACCAGGTCTCAGGGTCGATGTAAACAGGAGATGCGATGAAAATATTGAAAGTGGCTTTTGTTGGCTGTGGCCGAATATCTGATCTGCACCAGATAGGATATCAAGACAGAGAAGATGCCCAAATTGTTGCCTTGTGTGATGTGAATGAGAAAAATGCCCGAGCCAAGGCAAAATTATGGGGTGTCTCACAGGTATACAGGGACTTTAACGAAATGTTGAAGAATCCCGAAATCGACCTGGTGGAACTGCTGGTGCCGCATTACCTGCACTGTGAGATGACCATTCAGGCGTTGAAAGCGGGTAAACACGTGTCGGTGCAGAAGCCAATGGCAATGAACCTGGAGGAAGCTGACCGCATGATCGCTGCTGCAAACGCAAGCGGTAAGGTTCTGCGCATCTACGAAAATTTTGTGTTCTACCCGCCCAATGTTAAAGCGAAGGAACTGTTGAAAAATGGCGAGATCGGCGAACCTCAGATCTTACGCATGCATGTTAGCAATGGAAAGAGTAAGACACAATGGAAAGTACCGCTTTCGGCCTGGGCATGGCGCATCAACGAGAAGACTGGCGGCGGAGGTCCTCTGGTATTCGACCATGGATATCATCTTTTCTCACTGGCGTACGATCTGATGGGGCCGGTGAAACGGGTCAACGCCTGGATCGATAAAAGTATGTACGCTCCCGGCATCTATATCGATGCCCCCGCCGTCATCATGTTCCAATTTCAGGGCAAGAATAAATATGGCACACTTGACTTCGCTTACACGCCGAACCTGGTGATGGATAGTATCTATTATTCCGATGACGACCGGGTGGAGATCATTGGTGAACGTGGGGTGATCATCATCAATCGCTGCACAGCGAAAACTCTCGATTACCCGCCACTGGTGTTGTTCAAAGATGGCGTCACCCGTGAAGTACCGGTCGAAAGGTATGAATGGCACGACAGTTTCATCGATTGCACGGCACACCTGATCAACGTGCTCAACCACGGGGGCAATCCACGCCTTGATGGCCGGACGGCAAAAAATGTGCTTGAGTTTTCCATCGCCGCGCATGAATCGTCAAAACGAAATCATGAAGTGGTGATCGATCAAAAACCGGTGGTTTGAAAAGAGGAAATATCATGAGTTATTTGTGCGAATCGCGCATTTTAGAGCTTGAAGAGATCGCCAGACAGTTACGTATTGAAAGTATCAAAATGATCTACAAACGTGGTTCTGGTCACCCTGGTGGTGCACTTTCGGCAGCCGAGATCATCGCGGTGTTATTCTTTGACACACTGAACCTCGACCCAAAGAATCCGAAGTGGGAGGACCGTGACCGTTTCTTCCTTAGCAAGGGGCATGCCTCTGCTGTTCTTTATGCGGCCATGTCAAAACGCGGTTTTTTCCCTGAAGAAGACCTGACCCATTGGGGTGAATTGGATTGCCATCTGCAAGGCCACCCAGATCGGGTGAAAACTCCTGGCATCGAAATGAGCGCTGGCCCGCTGGGGCACGGTCTGGCTGTTGGCGCAGGGAATGCCATGGCGGCACGAAAGACCGGTAAAAAATATCGCACTTATGTTTTGTTAGGCGATGGCGAAATCCAGGCCGGGATTGTGTGGGAGGGGGCTAACGTGGCAGCCAAGTATCATCTTAACAACCTCACCGCCATCCTCGATTACAACGATGTGCAATTGGACGGCGCCGTGCATGATATCATGCCCCTTGACCCACTGGCCGATAAATGGCGCGCTTTCAACTGGCATGTCATCGAGATCAACGGTCACAACATCCGTCAGATCCGTGAAGCGTTGGATACGGCAGGAGAAATTCACAACCAGCCAACGATTATCATCGCTCATACCACTAAAGGGAAAGGTATTTCTTATATGGAAAACGACGCCAGATGGCATGGAGCAGTCCCTAAGCCAGACCAGTACGAACAGGCGTTGGTGGAATTGAAACGTGGAGGGAATTATGATGAGTGATATTCCACAACGCGAGGCATACGGTCACGCTCTGGCTGCTTACGGAGAGGTCAATCCAAAGGTGGTAGTGCTTGACGCAGATACTTCGTCATCCACTCTGACCCATTTCTTTGGGAGTAAATTTCCTGATCGTTTCTACAATGTGGGTATTGCGGAACCCTGCATGGTTGACTTTGGTGTAGGGCTCTCGCTCGGGGGATTTGTTCCGTTCGTGAATGCTTTTGCAGCATTCCTTTCTTTGAGGGCTGTCGAACAGGTGCGAACCTGTGTGGCGTACGCTGAGACCAATGTTAAACTGGTAGGGCATTACGCTGGAGTTTCGGATTATAAGGACGGCCCAACGCATAATTGTGTGGTCGATCTGGCGGTGATGCGAAGCCTGCCGAATATGACGGTGATTGTTCCAGCTGATAATCATCAGATCGTACAGTGGATTCCGGTTATTGCCGAGTATGAAGGGCCGGTGTATTTTCGAATGAGCCGTGATAAATCTTTGCTGGTGCATCCGGTGGATGTAAAACCGGTGATCGGCAAAGCTGTAACTCTGCGCGAGGGCAGCGATGTTGCCCTGATTGCCAACGGCGCTATGCTGGGCCGTACGCTTCTGGCGGCTGACCGACTGGCTCAGATGGGGATCCAATCCAGAGTTGTTGAGGTGCACACCCTCAAACCGCTGGATGTTGATGCAATCTGTGAGGCTGCCGCATTAACTGGCGCCATCGTGACCGCCGAAGAACATACCATCATTGGCGGGCTGGGAAGCGCAGTCGCTGAAGCGATCGCGGAGCATTATCCTGTGCCGTTGCAGCGTGTTGGCATCATGGATCGGTTCCCTGTGACTGCCAAGGATGCAGAGTTGCTGATGGATTATATGGGCTTGAGCGTAGATGATATCGTGAAAGCCGCAACGGAAGTCATCCAGCGAAAATAGAACGTGGAGGATCAACTGATGAAAATCGCAGTAATTAATGAAACCAGCGCTGCAGACCGCAACGCAGACATTCTGGCTGCATTGGATGGTTTAGGACATGAAATTTTAAATGTTGGAATGAAACGCACTGGAGAAAAGCCGGAACTGACCTACATTCATACCGGTTTTTTGGGTGCATTGTTATTGAACGCCGGCCGCGTGGATTTTGTGGTGGGAGGATGTGGAACAGGACAGGGATTTCTGAATTCGGTCATGCAATATCCTGGAGTGTTCTGCGGCCATCTGATGAGTCCGCTGGATGCCTGGTTGTTTAACCAGATTAACGCCGGAAACTGCATTTCGCTGGCGCTTAATCAGGGCTATGGATGGGCAGGTGAAATCAACCTGAAATTTCTCTTTGAAAAATTATTCAGCGTTGAGAAAGGTGGAGGGTTCCCGCCGCACCGGCGCGAATCGCAGCAGCAATCGCGGCTGCTGCTGACGGAGATCAATCGAGAAACTCACCGCAATTTCGCTGAAATTGTGACTGTATTACCTGATGATGTAGTGAAGCCTGCCCTTGAATATCCTGGTGTTCTAGGTGTGCTGGATTGCGAATCTATTGAGAATTGGGAATTGAAACACGCTATTATCAGACGTCTAAAATAATGTAAAGGATGCGGTGAAGTTAACCACCTCTCCCCACTTTTTCGGTGGTAATTTCAACAAATGCCGGTTTTAATGAGTCTGAACACATCTTCTGCCGTGTGCAACAGGTTCGGCCTGGCGTTGGTCAGCGCATCTTCGAGAGAGCTGGTTTCGCGGCAGGTGGAAAAGAAGGCTGTGATGCCCTCTTCGTACAGCACATCGTATCCTGCTTTGAGTGACCCCGAGAGTGCCACGACTGGCACGCCATAATATTTAGCGCGCCTGGCGATACCTGATAGCGCCTTACCCATGCTGCTTTGTTGATCGGTGCAGCCCTCACCGGTGATCACCAGATCACAATCGTGTAATTTTTGATCGAATTTGCCAGAGTCCAGCACGATATCCACTCCGCTTTTCAACTGTGCGTTGACATACGAAATGAATGGCACTGTGATACCTCCAGCAGCTCCGGTGCCTGGAATTTGCTGCAGGTCAATATTGCAGTCCTGCAGGATCACATCAGCCAGATTTCTTAATCCTTTATCCAGCACCTCGATGTCAGCCGGTGAAGCCCCTTTTTGCGGCCCATAGATACGGGCTGCTCCATTCGGACCGTACAACGGGTTATTCACGTCGCAGGCAATGGTGATGGTCGATTCATTCAGACCTTGAGCCATTTCAGACGGGTCGATCTTAGCCAGCGCGACAAGATCCTCTCCACAGGTTATAACCTGTCGGTTGGCATCTAGGTAGCGGATCCCAAGGGCGGCGGCAGCGCCTGCTCCACCGTCGTTGGTGGCACTGCCTCCTACACCCAGAATGAATTTCCTGCAGCCACGCCCGAGTGCATCCAGAATCAATTGCCCTGTGCCGAAGGTAGTGGTCTTCATAGCGTTTCTCTCGTAATCCTTCAGCAGGGGCAGTCCTGAAGCAGCGGCCATCTCGATGACGGCTGTGTGATCATCGAGGATCCCGTAAGTGGCTTGAACGTCTCGCCACAAAGGATCTTTGACCATTACTGTGAATTTCTTTCCCCGCCCGGGGTACAGCATGGCATCAACAAACCCCTCCCCTCCATCAGCCATGGGCATTTCGATCACTTTTAGATCGGGGAAGATGGACAGCGCGGCATCTTTCACGATCTTACAAATTTCGATCGAACTTAATGAACCTTTGAAGGAATCAGGAGCAATGATGATCTTTTTCATATCATCCTCGTCATTTCCTTTAATTCTAGCATGTGCGACTGTCTGGCTGTGAGAAATCTTACAGCTTTTTGGTTGTGAAATCAGATGATTTAGGGTTAAATGATCTTGGGTTGAGGAATGATGAAATCTGATTTGATCTTTTGCTCGGTGGTTTTTCCTAAAAAAGCATCTGAGGTGAATGCCTTGATGCTGGTCGAAAGCATCCGCGCCTTTGGCGGTAAGTATTCACACCACCAAGTCTGGTTAGGCGTAGCCGGAAACAGTGAATATTTAGATGAAGGCATAAGAAAAAGATTGCTCGATCTCGATGTGCGATTCGTTCCTTTCAAAATCACGCAGAAGCCCGGTAAACTCTTTTTCTCAGATGAACTGATGGGTCTAGAAGTTCTTGAAACCGCCGCAGACAAACAATGTGAGTGTCTTGCCTGGATGGACACAAACACAATTTTACTTAATGAGCCAATAGACATGCTCTTACCTGAAGGAAAGATGCTGGGTTACCGTCCTGTGCACCATTTATTAATTGGTTCTCGATTTGATGAACCGCCCGATGATTTTTGGAGGTTGATCTATGAGAATTGCCAGGTAAAGCCTGATCGAATTTTCGCGATGCGGCCGGTGGTTCAGACGGTTCAAATGCGCGCATACTTCAACGCCGGGCTGCTGGTCGTTAGACCCGAAAGAGGGCTGCTGCGGCAATGGAGGCAAGATTTAACTCGTCTTATGGCGGTACCTGATTTTCAATCATTCTACAAGTCAGACAAGCGTTACTCAATTTTCATGCACCAGGCGGTGCTATCAGCAACGATTTTGAGAATGTTCGAACACCAGGAAATGATCGAGCTGCCTGCGGCTTACAATTACCCTATTCATCTGTATGATCAGGATGAAACCTCCGGGCGCCCGGCGAGTGTTGATTCACTGGTGACGATCAGGCATGAAGGCTTGTATCAAGCCATCGATGGGCAGGCCGATCTCCCGTTCAGTATGGGTTTAAGGCAATGGCTGGTAAAAAGGCTGATTGAGATTCGTATATAATCAAAAGGTTTCACCGAGCTTTTTGATTGAAGCAGGCTTAATTACTATATTTAAGTGATATGGATTCTTTGGAACTGAAAGGTAGAAATGGGAGACTTTTACGGTAAGCCTACTCGCACCATCTCCAACGATTTTCTAGAAGTGGAGTACCTCGAATCTGCCGGGCCGCGCGTTGTGGGTCTACGATACCGGGGAGGCGCGAACTTGCTGGCACGGGTTCCTGACCAAAAAAGAGAAACACCCTGGGGTGAATATTTTTTCATGGGTGGACACCGTCTCTGGCATTCACCAGAACACATGCCGCGCACCTATGTGCCCGATAATGACGGCTGCACCAGTTCACTTATTCCTGATGGGGTTTTGCTCGAGGGTAAGTTGGAGGAAGGCAGCGCGATTCGAAAATCCATCGAGATTCGTGTTGATCCAATCAGGCCACGAGTTCATCTCTTGCACACACTGGCAAATGAAGGGCTGTGGGATGTGAAACTGGCCCCCTGGGCGATCACGATGTTCCGGCTTGGAGGGTTGGTTACACTTCCCATCCGAGCTGAAAATGCCGCGAAAACCGGTCTGCTCCCTGATCGGCCGCTGGTTTTCTGGCCCTACACAAAAATCCATGACAGGCGTTTGAAGTTGTCAGATGATTTTATTCAAATTGATGCCCAGCCGGGTGAACCGATCAAGATCGGCATGTTCAACCCTTGCGGCTGGATCAGCTACCAGATCGATGGGATCCTGTTCCGCAAGACCTTTGACGTTCGCTGCGGTGAGGAGCATGCCGACTTTGGTTGTAACGCTGAAAGTTTCAGTGGACCTGATTTTGTCGAACTGGAGAGTCTTGGCCCCTTCAGCTTTGTACCGGCAGGCGGGAAGGTGAATTGGCAGGAAACCTGGGAATTGAGTGAGGTCTGAGAGAATCAAAGATTACTGTGATTATGTCAAATTGACTCTCAAAAAGTACATTCGAGTGGATTGCTTATGATTGTCAAGTAGACGATTAATTTTCATTCTCAGTGATCTTTAAAATTGCATTTTATCGTCCAAAATAAGGTGATATTGGTTGATGAACCAGAATACGATACTGCATTCGTTTGACAATGCCCGCTTTGGAAAATTCCATGTCATTTTAATGGTTCTTGCTGGTCTCTGCTGGATGCTGGTGGCATACGGCGTAACTATTATTGGTTTTCTCTCAACATCTTTACGCGAAGAATGGCAGGTATCAGCCAGCGCCATCGGTTGGCTGGCCAGTATCGGTATGCTGGGTATGTTTATGGGGGCCGTCATCATTGGAATTCTGTCTGACAAATTCGGCCGGCGTAACATGTTAGCCTTGACCCTGGTCTTTCTGGGAGTGGCTTTCATTACATCATCCTTTGCCTGGAATTATCCATCGCTACTGGTGCTGCGGTTTCTCACAGGGTTGGGGCTGGGCGCTATCCTGCCGGTTTCATCCACGCTGATCGCTGAATTCTCGCCGTCGAAAAACCGCGGTGCGATGTCGGTAACGATGAATGCCTGTTGGGGGGTGGGTGGAACGTTTGCTGCACTGGCAGGATATTCACTGGTGCTGAACCAGGGTTGGCGGCCTGCTCTGCTGATTGGAGGAACTGCGCTCATCATCAGTCCACTGGTGAGGTTGTTGCTTCCCGAATCCATGCGTTTTCTGCTGGGAAAGGGGAAGTGGAAAGAAGCCGAAGGTGAATTTTTGCGTGTGCACCGGCAATTAACCGGTGAGAGCCAGGCTATATGTTTAGAGTGTTACCAGCCAGTAGATATCGTTATTGGAAAAAATAGAGGAATATGGTCGCGGTCTTTTGCCCGCATTACCTTCGCGCTCTGGGTTCTCTGGATTGCCCTTAACTTTTTCTATCAGGGCGCTTTTGTCTGGCTTCCGACCCTGTTGACCGGCACACAATTTTCAGAAGGGCGTTCATTCTTGCTGACAATCTTAATCAGTCTGGGGCAGATCCCCGGAACCTTGATCGCCGCCTTCCTGGCTGACCGCATGAGTCGCAGAAAATTACTCTTCATCTCACTGGCACTGTTAACCGCCGGGTCACTGCTATTTGGGTTATCTCAAAAAGATGCCTGGGTGTTAATCCTTGGATTCTTGTTGATGGTATTTAATGGTATGGCGTGGGGAATGGCTTACCCGTTTTCTTCAGAGCTGTTTCCAACACGCATGCGGGGCACGGCAACTGGCTGGGCAACCGGGATTGGCAGACTAGGCGGTGTAGCGGCTCCACTGATGGTTTCTTGGGTGACCCTGGCTGGCGGAAGTATCTTCCATGTCTTTCTGATGTTTTCATGTGTATTAATAATTACGATATTCATTGTAGGTGGAGTAAAACTAGAAACCACCGGCCGGTCGCTGGAAGAACTCTATTCAGGCAGTTAGCACCCCGGATTTTCTATGAATGTGCATTCGAACAGGTGGTTATGAGAAGACTGTACTAAAAGAATGTAAAACAATAAAAAGAGATAGATTCAATTTTGAATCTACCTCTTTCTCTAACAATGAAATCATACTCAGGCGGAAGGTGCAGCAGCGGCTGCTTTGCCTGCTAGATAACCAAAAGTGAGTGCTGTGCCGTGAGAGACCCCCGGAACGGTTACAGGGTAGTCCTGGATGATACGTCCACCCATGTTATTGCCCGCTGCATACAGGCCGTCGATAGGCACCATGTTTTCATCGACGACTTTCATACTGACAGGATCGATCTTTAAGCCGCCAATACAGACCAGCATGGCGCCTGCTGATACTTTGCTGGCATAGAATGGGGGTGTCTTGATCGGGAAAAGACGACTGGGGGTTTTATTGAAGTCTTCATCTATACCCTTGTCGCAAAGTTCATTGTAACGGGCAATGGTAGCCAGCGCACGCTGTTGTGCTTCAGGTGTGAGTTCAATCGCAGCGAGCAACTCTTCGAGTGTGTTGGCTTTTGTGCACTGGCTGTCAACTTCTTCTCGGCTGGTAATGCCACTCTTACCGATCGACATGATGTTTTCAAGATGCGGATTGACGCTCTCATCCACGACGTAATTGACAGAACCGTGGCCAACCGGCATGTATGCAAGTTGTTCGGGGTATTTGTCATCAAAAATGTACCAACCAAAGTTGTCTTTCTGGCGGAACAATTGTGAAGAAAGTTGTTGACCGGCAACATCCTCGTTGCAGAAACGATCTCCGTTGGTATTGATCAGCAGGAATGGGTCACAGCCCAGTGCAGCACCCAGAGTGTGAGTCATAGGGGCGTGTGGACCGTCGTCGATCTTGGCTCCCACCCAGATACCCATTTGCTGACCCTCGCCCACGTTGGTGACATTGCCTTTGGCATCTACATTGGGGAAGAAACCAAAGTAAGTGCGTCCACCGCAGTAGTATTGAACCATCTCAGGATTGCTGCCGTAATCGCCGGCTGCCATGATGACACCCTTTTTGGCTATGAACTTGATATATTTATCGTCAATATCCTGTGCGATGACGCCCTGCACACGCCCTTCTTTATTGGGGCGGATCAGCTGCTTTGCCCAGGTGGAAAAATGGAAGTCCACACCCTTTTCTACACAGATCTGGTAGCTCATATCCAGAATAGCACCCTGATCAGGCATGAAAGAAAGCGTGGCTTCAGGATAGACCGGGCTAAATTCTTTGGATGAATCAAATTGCTCTGGATACGGATAGTGGAGTGAGACAAGGGTGATGCGGGTCTTATCATAAGTGGTGGCGAAACAGTCGATATAATCCAGCAACCCCTTATCCACAGCTGGTTTCAAATACCAGTCAAATGCCTCTCCCGAGTGATCACGCCACAGGTTCCATACCCGCTGGTCAGGGCGGTAGCCCATTTCTTTCATCAAGGCACCAACGGCAGCAGTGGCGTCGAAGTCCATGCCGTGCGCCTTGTGAACGCTGCTGTTGTACGTGCCAAATTGTCCAGAGCGATACTGATAGGTTTTGGCTTTTTCAATAACTGCAACTGTGGCCCCGGCTTCAGCAGCAGAACGCGCGGCTGAAAGACCGGCCAGACCACAGCCAACGATCACCACATCCGCAGTCACGGTTTCAGAGATTTTTGAATCGGGGATGGGGTCGGGAGGAATTAAGAAACTTGGTGTACACGCAGCGCCAGGCGCGGCGGTTGCACCGGTTTGGGCCGGTGCTTCAGTGGCCACTTGTGGATTGCAGGAGCCAAGAATGCCAGCACTGGCGATACCCGCAGATCCTATAGCCGCTTTCTTAAGAAAGGATCTTCTGCTGATCTTATCCATACGTCTCCTCCATTTCTATTCGATTGGAAAAAAGGGGATACACAATTGACAAATAGATTATAGCAATATTGAAATGCGAGTGATTCAATAAGTTTTCATGCATCATTTTGTATCTAAAATCGTATTTGTTTCGACTTTGTTACGTACATTTTCCCCGTTTATTGAGACGATTTCTCTGCTAAAATTCAATCTTACCCTATTACCGGATGCTTATTATGACATCAGATACCGCTGCCAAAAAAATCCCGCTGTTGAGTCCCGTATTGATTGTGTTCATGATCGCCATGATCCTGGCCAACCTGGGTGGGAATATGTACGGCCCGCTGCAATCCCTCTACCTCGAAGATCTGGGCGCGACTGTTACCCAGATTGGGCTTTTCTATACTCTGGCGCAGATCGTCCCGTTGATCCTGCAGATCCTTGGAGGTTGGATTTCAGATTCACTGGGACGCCTGCGCGCGATCGCGATCGGCAGTATTTTCGGAACGATCGGGCAGATTATCCTGGTCTGCTCTACGTCATGGGGATGGGTGCTGCTTTCCAGTATGGTGGGATCTGGTGCAAGCGCCCTGGTTGGACCCAGCTTTGATGCGTTCATTGCTGAAAAATCTTCTGAAGAAAACCGGGCACGCGTGTTTGGTGTTTCTCAGACACTTTACAGCATCGTCGCGGTTATCGGTCCGCCTATCGGCGGCTGGATCGTTCAGCGTTACGATTTTAAGACGATGCTGATCACATCGCTTGCGCTTTACGTTACTGCGATGGTCATTCGCATTTTAATGGCGCGCTCAGGCAAGCACGACACTGTCTCGTATGAACGCACTGCTTTTACCTTGACCGGGCTTAAGAAGAACCTGGGTGCGATGTTTGGGTTGCTCTTTGCCGGAGGTATCATCACCTGGATCTTAATCACCGATGGAGTGCGCGATATTGCTTATGGTATCTCCATGAACTTCCTCAGCCTGTTCATGGAGCAGGTAGCGCACATTGATATTCAGACCATTGGCGTACTCACCGGTGTTTTTGGGCTGTTCTCGATGCTGTTCATGATCCCGGGCGGCTGGCTTTCAGATAAAAAAGGTGAACGCCTGGGAATCATCATTGGTTTTTCGCTGCATTTCCTGTCGCTGGGTGCGATTGCGGTATTACCCGCTACCAGTCCGCTCTGGGTCTATTTTGTCGCGTTTGCGGTTGCCGGAACCGGAATTGGTCTCATCGCTCCGGCATACCAATCCCTGATTAGCAAGGCAGTCCCTGCCCACCTGCGTGGAACGGCATTTGGCCTGTTTAGCACCAGCCTTGGCCTTATCTCTTTGCCAGCCCCTTTTATCGGCGGCATCCTCTGGAAGAATGTTTCACCACAGCTGCCCTTTGCCATCACCGCTGTGGTGGCCCTGCTCACCTGCATTCCAGTATGGTTCAAGTTCAAATTGCCCAGGAATACAGTATCTGGCGAAGTCGCTCCTGAATCTGGCAAATAAAAGAATGTTAGGTGTGGTGCATCCTTGTTAGATGCCGTTGTGGGTATATGCGAGAGTTCTTTCTGAACAAATTTCATCAGTAAACCCCACGTTTACTGAGAAATTTGATAAGGTAAAAAACATGCAGATGTATTTAAAGTTCCTCTCATTGATTTGAGAGGCGGTGCTCCTTTCTCCATTATTATTAGGTATTTCGATTGTTAATCCATTTGGGACATGATTTTGTCAATAGAATAATAAATTGTTTGAAAATTTTCTTGAAATGGACTGAGGTCATTGGTAAATCGTTGTAATGTCTACGCTCTCTGATGAATCAAATTACGCATATTTTCACCAGGGGCTTTTCAGTGTCATTTCCATAAATGTAAATTACATCCAAATCTTGATTTGGTAATGTTGTTGACGCCAAAAATCCTATATGCTATTATGAAAGAGCTTTCATAATTAAACGGAATGAAATATGAATAATGGAAAGAAAGCATACACAATATTTGATGTTGCTGAGCTCGCCGGAGTAAGCATCTCTACGGTTTCGCGCGTTATCAATTCACCCGAGAAGGTAAACATCAATACCCGGCAAAAAATATATGAGGCAATTGACAAATTGGGTTTTGTCCCTCAGGCTGAAGCCCGCGCCCGCGCCTTGCGATTTAATGGACGAATAGGCGTCATCACCCCCTTTTTTACAGCACCATCGTTTGTTCAGCGGTTGCGAGGGATCGCAGCAGCCCTTTCAAAAGAAAACTTTGATTTGATCATTTATACGGTTGATTCAAACAACCGTTTACAATCTTACTTGTCTTCTTTACCGCTTACTGGAAACCTTGATGGTCTGGTGATCGTTTCCCTTCCAGTTGCGGATAATGATGTTAACCGCCTACTTGAGCACAACCTTCCAACTGTTTTAATTGAATTTCCGCACCACCTGCTTAATGGTGTTGAGATCGATGATGTTGCAGGTGGCAGGATGGCTACGGAGTATCTGATCAACCAGGGACATAAACGAATTGCATTTCTTGGAGATTCTGATTTACCAGAGTATTCCATTCATCCAGTCAGCCTACGGTTGAAAGGCTTTCGTCAGGCAATAAAAAATGCAAATCTGGAGGTTCCAAAAGATTTTGTTCGTTTGGCTCCATATAATCAGGAACAAGCCAGAATTGTCGCTAAAGAGTTGCTTGACAATCCAAATCCACCAACCGCAATTTTTGCTGCAACTGATCTTCAGGCGTTAGGAGTGCTAAAAGCTGCACGCCAGCTCAATGTTAAAATCCCTGACCAACTCGCCGTGATTGGGTTTGACGATCTGGATATGGCTGAATATGCCGATCTTACAACCGTGCGCCAACACCTTGATGAATCTGGGCGAATTGCGATTGAGATTTTGCTTTCACACATTTCAGATAACACACGGCCAGTACAACACATTACGCTTCCATTGACATTAATCAAACGATTGACAGCTTAATTTACTTGTTTATTAAAAGTTGTGTGCTATACTTGGGTATGAAAGTGTTTTCATGTAAACATTTTATTAATGTCGATATCATACTCGCTGGTTTAAATAAAACTATTTGAATTAGAGGAGGTGAAAATCACGTAATAGATTCAAATCGCTCGAGGTGTTTCAGAAAAACCTAAAAAACGGAGGAGAATATGAAAAAAGATTTCTTAAAAATCCTTGGGGTAATCGTCTTGTTGACAATGGTTTTCGCTGCATGTGCACCAAAACCAACGGCAGCTCCGACACAAGCACCAACAGAAGTTGCGACCGAAGCCCCTGTTGCTTCGACAACTGAAGCACCCGCTGAGGCTGCTGTTCCGAATTGTGGAACAGAACCTGTGGTGCTTAATGCCTACTTCGAAACAGGTTTTGATATTCCCTTTAAATTGGCTGAGGAGTTTACCAGACAATATCCAAATGTAACTTGGGATATCAAACAGGACCAATTCGCGAACCTGATTACCACAACGCCGCTCTTGCTATCTGGTGAAAATGCACCTGATTTGCTCCGTTTGCCCACCATGGTTACTTTTGCAAAAGATGGCTTGCTCATGAATCTCGATCATTATGCAGAAGTATTTGGCTGGAACGACTGGCCAGTGCCACAGCTCAATCAAAACCGTGTCGCAGCGGATGGAACGAGAGGTTCCGGTTCTCTCTATGCTATGGGTTTGAATTACAGCCTAACCGGTGTCTTCTACAACAAAGAATTGGCAGCTCAGATCGGCATGACCGAGCCACCCAAGACTCTGGCCGAATTCGATGCTCTGCTTGCTGCGGCTAAGGAAGCTGGATTGCAGCCAATCATGATGTGGGGCAGCGCAAAAAGTGGTATGGGGCTTGCGTTCCCGCTTCAGCAGCTGATGGCTGCCTACGGTCCGGTAGGTCCTATCAACGACTGGATTTTCAATAAACCTGGTGCGACGATTGATACTCCGTCGAACCTCCTTGCTGCTCAACATCTTGAACGATGGATCAAAGCGGGTTACTTCCCAGCTGACATTAATGCAATCGAGTATACGGATGCAGCTGCTCGTTTTGGCGCTGGAGAAGGTGTTTTCACCTTCAATGGTGATTGGCAGAACGCAGGTTACGATACAACCATGCCCGGAAACGTAGGGTTCTTCTTGATGCCTCCTCTTGAGGCTGGTGGCGCACCTGCCGCAATGTCTGCTCCATTAACCTTTGGAATTGCAGCAAAAGCAAAGAACGCAGATTGTGCTGCTTTCTTCTTGAATTGGGTTGCCACGAATGATGAAGCTCGTAAAATCAATGTAAACATTGGTGGGTCAAACCCTGGAGGTCCTTTAGGGGCTGTGATGCCTGCTGCTGCTGAAGGTTCAGTTACCAATGAAACCCTTGCTGCAGGTCCAGTGGTTGGTGCGGCAGGAAATTCAATGGACTTCATTGCCAATGCAACAAGTGCGATTTTTGCTCAAGGGTGGACCCCCGAGCTTCAGAAGATGGTTGCTGGTCAGCAGGATGCTGCTGGTTTGCTGAAAGCTGTCCAGGCTGAATACCTGCGAGAACTTGGTCAATAAGGAAATGGGCCGTGTGGATAAATTTGAATCGATTTCATCAACTGAAAAAACTATGTCTGAAATAAGTAACGACACACCGGCCCTTACTCAAAATCGACGGATCTTCCCGCATGGGAAGATCCGTCGGGAGCACTTAATCAGCTGGTCTTTTGTGTTGCCTGCTTTATTTATGTATGCTCTATTCGTCTTGGTTCCTTTAGTTCTAAGTGTCTTTTATTCTTTTTTCCGTTGGAACGGTGTGGGGCCAATGACCTGGGTAGGGCTCAAGAATTACTTTACCATCGTTCAATTCCCGAATTTATTTGGTTCAATCTTCAATGCATTTAAGTTAATTATATTTTTTAGTTTTATCCCTGTGGGGCTAGGCCTAGTGGTGGCCAGTGTGATCAACCGAATGGCAACCGGTCGATTAGGGTCAATCGCTAGAACAGTGATATTTCTTCCTCAGGTTATTCCGCTTGTTGCCGCTGGAATTATTTGGGGATGGCTTTTAGCTTTACCCGGATTGGTCAACGAACTACTTCGATTAGTTGGACTGGGTAGTATCACTCGTGCCTGGCTCGGAGATTTTAATTGGGCATTACCCTCAGTCGGTGTGATTGGTGTTTGGGTCTTACTTGGATTTTGCACCGTTCTCCTGGTTACAGGAATGACGAAGGTTGACCCAGCCCTCTATGAATCTGCAAGGATTGATGGAGCGAACTGGTTTACCGAATTTTTCAATATTACCATTCCCCTTTTAAAACATGAGATCGGTGTCTGTCTCACCGTGACTGTCATCAATGCGCTTTCTGCTTTTGACATCGTTTGGGTCTCAACGGCTGGCGGACCAGGAAACGCTACTTCGGTGCCTGGAATTCAGATTTATATTCTTGGTTTTTCCCAACGATCCGTGGGTTTGGCTTCTGCCTTGGCAGTCATGCTAATGATTTTAGTGTTGATTGTTATTCTGCCAATTCAGCGGTTAACCCGGGAGACAGCGAAATGAAACCATCAAAGAGCGAACTGTTGGTCGGAAGACTTTTCTTGTTTACGTTAATGGCGTTTACGGTATTGCCATTTATCAGTATATTCATAACTGCGCTGTACCCTTCGAATACCATACCGAATGGTTTAGAATGGCCTTCCGATCCCCAGTGGGGTAATTTTATAGAAGCATTTAAAGTGGCAAATATGGCTGCACTTCTCGGGTCCAGCACTTTCATCGTGCTTGCAGTCGTGCCTGTGTCGCTTGTAATCTCAACAATGGCCGCTTTTGCCATTGGCATTCTGCGTTTCAAAGGTTCAGGCGTTATTTTGACACTTTTTATTTTTGGATTGACCCTTCCTTTTGGCGGAATCATCATCCCATTATATTTTCTCGAACGGGCAATAGGAATCTACAACACACGTTTAGCAATCGTTTTACCGTTAATTGGTCTATATATGCCTTTTGCTGTTTATTGGATGCGCTCTCATTTTGTTAATATGCCGCCAGAGATTTCAGAGGCTGCTCGAGTTGACGGTGCGACATCCTGGGATCTTTTTAGGCACATCCATGTTCCGCTTGCTGCACCCCCTATTGTTTCACTGGGAATACTTTTGTCCGTCTGGACATGGAACCAGTTCCTTCTTGCCCTGGTGCTCGTGGAAGATCCAACACAGCGAACGATGGCTGGTGCGCTTGGAGCCTTTCAAGGTCACTATGCCACCAATGTGCCCTTACTTTGTGCAGGGACAATCATGATTTTGGTTCCCACCTTAGTTATTTTTGTGATATTCCAGCGCCAAATTATCAATGCCTTGATTCAAGGCGCTGTAAAGGGATAAGCTGTTGCGAGTCGAATTTATTCTTGCTTTCTGATAATCTGACTCGTCGATCTTTAAGTAAAAAGATCTATAAAAGTTCACTGTATCAAGCTGATCAGTAAGCTTCAAGCTGTAAGAAATTTTAAGAGACATCATTTTGATTTTTTCAATTTTTTCGAGGACCTCATGAAAGGTGATATTGTTTTAATAAACGAGCACCATATTAAGGCAGCAAAAAGTATCGTTTCACAAATTGTTGATCGAATCAAATCAAAACCATCAATGTTTGTAATCTCAGTTGCAGGAGAATCTGGTAGTGGAAAATCTGAAACTGGATTCGCCATTTCTAACGAGTTAGAAAAACTTGGGATTAAATCTGTGGTTTTAGGACAGGATGATTATTTTTATCTCCCTCCCAAATCAAATAGCGAGAAGCGGCGAGCTGACGCAGATTGGCTTGGACCTCACAAGGAAGTAAATTTTGAGGTGTTCGAGCAGAATCTCATCGATGCCATTCGTGGTTCTTCTATGATCGTTAAGCCATTAATCGATTACAACGCAGATTCAGTATCTTCAGAAAAAATCAACCTGGAAGGGGTGAAAGTGATCATTGCTGAAGGGACTTATACCTCATTACTAAAACATGTAGATATTCGAATCTTTATTTCACGAAACTGGCAACGCACATTAGAAGATCGACGGAAACGAAACAGGGGAAATGAAGTTAATGACGAATTTACTGAGAATATCTTGGCTATCGAACATAAGATCATTGCCGGTCATAAACAGTTAGCGGATTTTATTATTAACGATGACTTCGAAGTTATCAATGTGAATACGGGCTTATAAATGGTTGTAAAAAATCAGGTTCAACTTATTACTTACCCAGACTCATTGGGGGGGGATTTAAAAAAACTCAATCTTGTCCTCGAGCAATATTTCCCCGATCTATTCACAGGTGGAATTCACATATTACCGCCTTATCCGTCATCGGGGGATCGTGGATTTGCTCCACTGACATACTTCGAAATTGAGCCACAATTCGGATCTTGGGATGATATCGTCCGCATCAGCCAGAAACATCCAGTTTTATTAGATCTGATGGTTAATCACATTTCTGCAAAATCCGTCTATTTTCAGGATTTTATCGAAAATGGACGTGATTCAAAGTACGCAGATCTATTTATCACTCTGGATAAAATTTGGCCTGACGGCAAACCAGTTAAAGAAGACATCGATAAGATTTTCTTGCGACGTCAAGAACCATTTTCTGAATTTCTCATAAAGAAAACCGGAAAAACTGAAAAAGTATGGACAACCTTCGGAAAAACGGATCCGTCTGAGCAGATTGATCTGGATATTCATTCCGCGGGCGCTAAAGAATTAATTTCCGATTTTATGAAGAACTTTAGCAAGAATGGCGTGAGTATGGTTCGTCTTGATGCTGTCGGATATGTCATTAAGAAGCTTGGCACCACTTGCTTTTTTGTTGAACCAGATATTTTTATGTTTTTAGAGTGGATTTCTGGCCTGGCTAAATCCTTCAATATCGATTTATTGCCTGAAATTCATGGAGATTACAAGACTCAATTCAAACTGGCCGAAAAAGGATACTGGATCTACGATTTCATCCTGCCCTACCTCATTTTGGATGCGTTCATCAATAAAACCAGTGATAAATTCGTTAATTATTTGAAGATTCGACCTCATAATCAATTTACTATGCTGGATTGTCATGACGGCATACCGGTCAAACCCGACCTAAATGGAATTTATACAAAAGAAGATGCTCAAAAAATTGTTAATGTTTGCCAGGAAAGAGGAGCGAATTTTAGTAGGGTTTTATCTCCTGAACATATCGATCCGGGCGGGTTCGATATTCATCAGATCCGCGGGACGATCTATTCATTGTTGGGGGCGGATGATGATGTGTACCTTTCCGCAAGAGCTCTCCAGTTCTTTACGCCTGGTGTTCCTCAGGTGTATTATGTAGGATTACTTGCAGGAGAAAATGACGCTGATCTGGCCGCAAAAACCGGAGAGGGAAGAGACATTAACCGGCACAATTTCACGATGGAAGAAATCGAAAAGAATCTAAAAAGACCTGTGGTAAAAAAGCTGATTAAAATGATTCAGCTTCGAAACCATCATCCGGCATTTAATGGCGAGTTTTCTGTTAAACCAGTCAGTGACCAAGAATTATCCTTAACCTGGACCAATAAATATCATCATGCCTCTCTGTATGTTGATTTGATGAGAGGGTGTTCTACGATTACTTATTCAGATATTTCTGGCAAAGAAGTTGTCTTTAACTGATCCAATTTCATCATGGATGACCTGATCCGGAGATCTGATTTCAACCAGATTTATCAGAAAGGAAAATAAATGCCATTAACTTTTGATTTGCCATTTGAGGAACTGCAGAGTTACAACGGTATCAATCCTAAGCCAGAGGATTTTGATGTCTTTTGGGAAAAAAGTTTGCAAGAAATGAACTCTATCGATGCAAAGGTGGAGTTAATCCCATCTGATTTCCAGGCATCTGGGTGTGAGTGTTTTCACCTCTACTTTACCGGAGTTCAGGGCGCACGTGTGCATGCAAAATTGTTGTGCCCGAAAGATGGAAAATCACGGCATCCTGCGGTTTTAATGTTTCATGGGTACACAGGGAATTCAGGAGACTGGCAGGATAAGCTCAGTTATGTTTCACAGGGTTATACTGTTGCAGCTCTTGATTGCCGTGGTCAGGGAGGTTTATCAGAGGATATCGGTGGGGTTCATGGGAATACCCTGCATGGTCATATCATCAGGGGACTTAATGAGGCAGTAAACGGCTCACCTCAAAAACTTTTGTATCGGCAGGTTTTCCTGGATACAGCCCAGCTCGCGAAAATTGTCATGGAATTGCCATCCGTAGATCCTGATCGGGTCGGGGCAATGGGTGCCAGTCAGGGAGGAGCTTTAACGATTGCCTGCGCTGCCTTAGAACCGAGAATAAAAAGGGCAGCTCCCGTTTACCCGTTTTTAAGTGATTACAAGCGGGTGTGGTCAATCGATCAGGCTAAGGATGCATACCTGGAGTTACAGGAGTATTTCCGTTTATTTGATCCTCTGCATAAGAGCGAAGATTTAATTTTCAAGACATTAGGTTACATTGATATCCAGTATTTGGCTTCTCGCGTCAAAGCGGAAATTCTCTGGGGAATCGGTCTGATGGATACCATCTGTCCTCCGTCATCGCAGTTCGCGGTCTATAATAAGATCCGATCCAATAAATCAATGGAGATCTATCCGGATTTTTCTCACGAATCGTTGCCTGGTTTTAATGACAAATGTTTTAGTTTTATGATGGGTTTATGATTTTATGGATGATTCCTTCTTGGTCAACTGAAGGGTGTAAATGAACTAATCTATGCAACAGAAATCACCTTCCTTAAGAGCCATTGGAGAGGATATATTGTTATTTACACAATCAAGTAGGATCGCGTAAAAACTGTCCCACGAATTTCGAGCATTAATCATCATTGAATGTGAGCTCAAATTTACCGGTGGCTTGTGAAGTCCCTTGATGGGGAATCATGGACCGTTAGATTCAGCCAGCTTACTTTTTAGGGAATTGCTTTGGCCGGAAAAACGTTTTGGAATACCAAATTAAATAAAAAAAGTGATCCACCGGGGACTTGAACCCCGAACCCACTGATTAAGAGTCAGTTGCTCTGCCATTGAGCTAGTGGACCGGATTGCGTGGGTTATTATAACCCAAAAAAACGCTCTGTCAATAAACCCTCAAGAGAATTAAAGGTAGAAAAAACTTGAGTCGAACGGGTCAGGTCAAACGCTCCGGGCTAGAAATTCTCTTTCAGGTCCATGCCTTCATACAGAAAGGCAACTTCATTTTCATAGCCGTTAAACATCAGGGTAGGGCGCTGGCCGGTTTCACCCACCCGGTACTCATTCGCCTGTGACCAGCGCGGATGGGCAACGTTAGGGTTGACGTTGGCATAGAAACCGTATTCTGCCTGATTGTAGGACGACCAGAAAGTCGCCGGCTGCTCTGCCACCAGCTCGATCTTCACGATCGATTTAATGCTTTTGAAACCATACTTCCATGGGACCACCAGTCGCAGGGGGGCTCCCTCCTGCGGTGGCAGTGGTTTCTGGTACACTCCCCAGACCAGAAGGGTAAGGTCGTGTTGCGCTTCATCCAGGCGCAGCCCTTCAACATAAGGCCATTCAAAGGAAGATGATTTCTGCCCGGGCATCTGGTCGGGGTCGTAAAGCGTGGTGAAGCGCACGTAGCGGGCGTCTTTCTGAATATCAAGATCCTTCAGCATCCGGTTTAAAGGGAAGCCATACCAGGGAATGACCATTGACCAGCCTTCCACGCAGCGCAGACGGTAGATGCGTTCCTCCGCCGGATATCGTGTGATCAGCTCCTTGGCGTCGATCGTCATCGGGTTGCCGACCAGACCGCTGATCTCCACTTGCCATGGAGATGTCTTCAGGTTTTTGGCCAGGTCTGCGACGTCATTTTTGCTAAAAGAAAATTCATAATAGTTGTTGAAATGGTTGATCGATTCTTCGGGGGTTAGCGTGTCTTGCAGGTTCGCGGGTGTTGCGGTGGGTGTGAGAGATAGCCCGGTTTTTGGCTCGATTTCGCAGGCGGCCAGGGCGTAAGCCGTGCCGAATATCGCAGCCAGACGAATGAACTTGCGCCGGGCGAAGAACAATTGCTCAGGCGTGATGTGATCATTGAGTGGCGTGCCAGATTTCTGAGTCATATCGGTCTCTCCATATAAATTACCCTAAATAGATAAAATTTATCATAAAATATGATTCAAATCAAGCAAAAAAAATGGAACGAAAGGGAATTTATCTTTACAAATGAAAAATTAATTATAGGATCTCATGGTGGGTCTGAGGAGTTGGCTCAGGCCGACCACGACCAGCATTACAACCGCGCTGGAAAGTACCGCTGCTGGTTCACTGAATTTTTCAGCCAGCCAGCCAGTAAGCAGCGCTCCTATCGGAAGGCCGCCCTGGAAAATGAGCGTGTAGACGCTCATCACCCGGCCGCGTAATTCATCGGGCACATGAGTTTGAATCAGGGCATTGGTGATATTGACCGCCGACATCAGGCTCCAGCCCATGATGGTCAGCATGATCAGAGAAACAGGCAAGTTGCGGAACAGGCCAAAAATGAGCAGTGAAACGGGCATCACCGCACTGCCTATCGTCCATATCTTGCCCCTAACCACACGCGATCCAAGATAAGCAATCATCAACGCGCCAGCCAGGGAACCCACACCGCGGGCGGAGAGGAGCAGCCCGTTGGTTTTTACATCTCCACCCAGCACGTTGGTGGCCCAGGCGGGCATCAGGTTCATGAGACTGAATCCAAAAACCGAGATTGTACCAAGGACGATGAGCAGCACGCGTATGTTCAAATCGCCAATAGCAAATCTAACCCCCGCCAGTAGATCTGACATGGGTGACTTTCCCTGTAGGTTAGACTGATGAACCGGAACGCGCATCAAGAAAAGGGCAATTAATACGCCCAGGAATGAGATTCCGTTGATTGTAAAGCACCAGGCCGGGCCCAGCCATGCGTAGACCAGACCGGCTATCGCCGGGCCGATCACCGTGCCGAGATTAAAAACAGAACTGTTGAGCGCAATCGCGTTGGTGAGGTCTTCTCGCGATACCATATCGACCACAAACGACTGGCGGGCGGGACCATCGAAGGCGTTGGCTGTACCCAACAGAAAGGCCAGGATGACGATATGCCACGCCTGGATCAGGTCAGTAAAGGTAAGCAGAGCAAGGATGAATGCCAGCAGCATCATTGAACTTTGCGTGATGATGATCATCTTGCGGCGTGAGATGCGATCAGCGATGACTCCGCCGTAGAGAGAAAACAGCCAAACCGGTATACCAGATGTAAAGCCGACGATTCCCAGCAGAAAGGGCGAATCTGTCAGTTCATAGACCAGGTAACCCTGTGCGGTAGACTGCATCCAGGTGCCGACTAGAGAGATGATCTGACCTGTGAACCACAGGCGAAAGTTGCGATGGCGCAGCGCAGCAAAGGTTTGCGATCTGGTGAAGGTTGATGATGACATAAACTGATTGAACTATATCACATTCAAAGATGTAAGGTATTCCTTGACAAAATTGTATACTCCACGACCTTAATGAATTGTTATAATAATTTTACGGGAATTTAATGGCTTATCTCTAAAATTTCTGCCTACCCCTTCTTTTCTTCATTTTCATCACCTCGCAGAAGTTGAGATCAGCAAGGAATAAATAATTGGAAAGGATTATAAGCATGAAAAAAACTTTTTCCACGATCTTAATTCTTGTGGCACTGGTCACTGCGATGGTGGTCACCGAAGTAATCGCTTCACCTGTTCAATCTTCTGTGGATGCCAAAAAGAAAACCCCCGGCGCCCAGGCTACCGCGAACGCGATCAAAAAGCAAGACCGACAAAATTCCAGTCAGACCGACAAGGGTAACAACAAGAAGAACAAAGATGATTTTGCTGATGTCATGACTGGCAAAAAAGTGAACCTGCGCGGAACGCTCGTCTCGTATGACGGCTCTCAACTGGTGATGAACCTCGGTGACGAATCTCTAGTGACCGTTTTCACCTCTGCTGATACCCGGATCCATATTCCGACTGGAAAATCCAGCGCCGCTGCCACTGATGAACCCACACTTGAACCGACCGTTGAACCGTCGGTAGAGCCATCCTTAGAGCCCTCTGTGGTGCCCTCTCTGGAACCAACCGAAGAACCCCCTGTTGAGGTAGTAGGAGGGCTCTATCCTGGTGTTCAGGTCAAAGTGAAGGCATACGTATTGACCGATGGCACTTACCTTGCGATCAGGATCCAGGTTGTCCCGGGTAAACCGGTGAAAGCCTATCACGTGGGTGTTGTCTACGCCTACACTCCTGGGGTATCAATCACCATCGCGAACAAGAAATGCGAGTTCAGCACCTACCTGTTAACAGCATCGACAAAGTATCAGCCAGCCGAACGCGTTGCTGGGCTTGCCGTAGGCAGCCTGGTGACCATCATTGCACCGCGTGATGTGACTGGGGCCCCATTGACTGCGGCTGGTATCGTGATCCATCCATCAAAGGGTGCAGATGTTGAACCGACCGGCGAACCAACTGAAGAACCTACCGGCGAACCAACGGGTGAGCCCACTGGCGAACCAACAGGAGAGCCAACCACTGAACCGACTCCAGTACTGGGTTGTGTCCTTCCCACGGCTGTTCCTACCCTGGAGCCAAGCGTGGTTCCCACTGAAGTTCCATAAAGTGGGTTACAAAACACGAATTTGCTCTTGACGTTTACTCATATATCAGTAAACTTAACACATACACTAACTGAAAGGAGGTACCAACAATATGGCAAGGGTCATCGTTTTAGCACAACGAATATATTGCGTGCCTCCTGACGGCTGTTATACATAGCATTCTCTTCATAAACACGAGCCACAGGTGCGCCGCATCTGTGGCTTTTTGTTTAAGCCGGTCGATCTAAAAAGTAATTTGCACTAAGGAAGAGATGAAAACACAATGAGTTACCAGAGTAAGAATTCAGTTAACGAGTATGATGATAGCCTTTCAGCTTATTTACCGCGAGTGCGCAACGGTGAACGAAAGCATAAAAAACAAGAAGCGATTCATCACAGTGTGAAGCATAGATCCTTCACGCCAGAGGAACAGAAGCTTTCACAGGAAGCGCTGGAACAGAGTGGATACAACTTTACATACCTGGCATCTCGCCATGAGAGTCAATGGCTGCTGGATTCACTGAACGAGATCTATGATCAGAAGTGGTTCGAAGATATTCTCAAGATGGTGAAAGGTGGCAAGGAAGCCTCGGTGTATTTGTGCACTGCTCCGGCCAACATGAAGCAGCGATTACTGGCAGCAAAGGTCTACCGTCCGCGCCGGTTTCGCAATCTCAAAAAGGATCACATCTACCGCGAAGGAAGGGATCAGTTGGATGCAACCGGTAAAATCATTCTTGATGACCGCTCTCATCATGCCATGAAAAAACGAACCAAATATGGCCTGTCGCTGCTGCACTCTTCATGGGTGGGGCATGAATACCGCACCATGTGCATCCTGGCGGAGGCCGGGGTGGATATGCCTCGGCCTTATGTCAGCAGTGATAACGCAATCCTGATGGATTATGTTGGTGATGATGACTGCGCTGCACCGACCCTGAGTTCGGTATCCCTTTCAACAACCGAAGCACGGGTGATCTTTGAGCGCGTGATTCATAACGTCCGGCTTATGCTGCAATATAACCGTGTGCACGCTGATCTTTCTGCCTATAACATCCTCTATTGGGATGGTGAAATCCGCCTCATCGACTTTCCGCAGGCCATCAACCCTGAAGAAAATCATAACGCGTTTCGTATCTTTCAGAGAGATATATCACGGGTGTGTGAGTACTTCGATGCCATGGGTCTGAACGTCAATTCGGAAAAATTGGCCAGACAGTTATGGGTTGAAAGAGGAAGAAGAGTGACTCCTGAAATTGATCCTGCTTATCTGGATGCTGACAAAGAAGAAGACCGGCGATTGTGGGTGACACATCGGAAGTGATTGGACTCAAGAGCCCGGATAACCCGGGCTCATAAATTTTCTCGTGGTAGACACAAAGAAATCCAATAGATACTTTTACACCTGTGATGGTTCAATGGCTATCATTTATAATAAAAAAAGAGATTTAAGAAAAAGACCATACAAATTTCCAGTAGTAAAAGATACCCATTCATCAAGCTGGGCGAAAAAAAACGAGAAGACGAGGTTTGTCATGAACGAAGTGTTGAGAATGATCGAAAGCCGCAGGAGCATCCGAAAATTCACCGACCAACCGGTGGATCAAGAAACCCTGACTTTGTTAATGAAAGCTGCGATGGCGGCACCTACTGCCATGAATGCCCAGCCTTGGGAATTTGTGGTGATCACTGAAAAGCCTGTGATCGAACGTTTACGAAAACACATGATGTTCGGTAAAATGAATGCCACAGCGGTGATATGTGTATTGGGCAGCCGACGTAAACAGAAAAACAAAGCAGGAGATTTATTCTGGGTGCAGGATTGCAGCGCTGCCACCCAAAATATACTCCTCGCAGCCACTTCGCTTGGATTGGGCGCTGTTTGGGTTGGCGTTTACCCTATTTTTATCTTTCAACAGACAGTATCGGCCATTCTCAATCTTCCAGAAAGGGTAACGCCGCTCAACTTGATTTACCTGGGTTATCCGGATGAAGTAAAAGAACCGCGCACGAAGTACGATCCGGAACGGGTGCATTGGGGGCCTTTTCCGAAAGATACGCGTAGAAAATTATTTAAGAAGTTTCGCAAGCGCCAGGAATTGATTATCGAGGAGGACATTGAAAGCAATGGATCTGAAAATACAGGAAATGACCACTGACGATATCTGCGGGGCAATTGCCCTGTGGAAGCGCTGCGAAGGCATTGGCTTGAGTGATGCAGACGAACGCGAACCATTAACGCGCTTCCTTAGTAAAAATCCAGGGTTGTGCTTCACCGCCTATTTGAATGGAAAATTGGTCGGTACCTGCCTGTGCGGAAGCGATGGCAGACGTGGATATTTGTATCACCTGGCGGTGGATCCCTCAGCGCGGCGCATGGGCATAGGTAAAACACTGGTTGATCGGGTATTCGTGGCGTTGAAAGAACAGGATATCCATAAGTGTCACATTATGGTGTTCAACAATAACGAGCTGGGATTGAAGTTTTGGAAATCCACCGGATGGACCTTGCGCACAGAAATTGCAGTCATGTCTTATAATGTCACACCCCCTCAACTGAGTTCGCCATGTTAACAGGCGATTTTAAAATCAGAAGACTGACCCATGCAATCAAAGATGACTTTTATTTATAAGGTACACCGGTCTGGCGAATATGGTGATGGGTGTCTGTGCGGGTTCTGGTGGATGGAATCCATTGAGGGGTGGGATCAGCGCACCGATGAAGAGAGCCGTGCCCAGCGTGAAGAACTTTTTGACCGGGGTATCGAAGACGGTTATCTTTTCTATGAAAAGGATGAACCGATTGGTTGGTGCCAGGCCTATCAGCGTGACCCGCTCATTCATCTTGTCAACAAGTTTCATTTTTCACCCGACCCAGATATCTGGTGTGTCAGTTGCTTGATGATGAATCCCTGCGCGCGCGGAAGAGGGCTTAGTCATATCTTTCTGGCAGCGGTGCTAAAAGATTTAAAAGAGCGGGGTGTTAAAAAGGTCCAGGCCTATCCCCGTTCGGAAGGTAATCTGGGGGCAAATGACGTTTGGACTGGACCAGAAGCCCTGTATTATAAAGCCGGATTCAAGAAGGTAACCGAACTTTCGGGTCGTTCTATCTGGGAAAAGGATCTGATTTTTGGAATAAATGGATAAACTCTTGAGTCGAAAAAAGATCATTTCACTGATCATCACCTGTCTTTTATTGTCGGCTTGTGAGCGGCCAGCCACTGTTTCCAATTGGTCGCCTCTTGCAAACATGCAGACCTCTCCGACAGAAGATTTGTCAACCATGATCTCCGAGACTGAGGTTGACACACCCACCTTTTCTACTCCAATGATGATCGGTGGAACAGCATCGCCAATCCCAACCATCGACATCGATGATCTGCCAGATACCTTACCGCACCTTTTGAAAGGCTACGAACTGGTATCCTGGCAGAGTGGAAATGAATGGAATTTTACGCTCGTTTCAGGCACGAACCGACAGAAAACCTTTGAAGAATTGGTTTCTCCTGAGAGTTTCGTAACAAAAGAGGGTTATGTGAAAATCACGGTTAAGGGTGTAGAAAGCATAAAGCAAGTTCTCGAACGGGTTCCTGCCGGTGAATCTGTTGCCTGGGGTGGCATGAATCTGTCTGGACAGGTTCCCAGCGGAACAATTTACTTCGCTTACCCGCAGCAAGAGATCATGGATGAGTTAATGGCAGTCGCGAAAGAAAATGGATTTGATCTTTACACCTTGCAGGAGTCGGAATAAAAAGTGGAAACAATCGACCCAAATCTTCCCTTAATTGATTTGCACCATCATCTGGATGGCAGTATCCGCCTGGAAACGATCCTTGAACTTGGCCTGAAATTTAATCTTCCCCTGCCGGCAAAAACGCTGGAAGGATTACGTCCTTACGTTCAAGTTTCTACCCCACAGCCAGGGGTGATGAAATTTATCGAAAAATTCAAATGGATGACTGGGGTACTGGTCGACTATGATGCCTGCCGTCGCGTTGCCTATGAAAACGTCGAAGACGCGCAACGGGAAGGAATTGATTACATCGAATTACGTTATAGCCCGTGGTTCATGGCAGAATCCCATCATCTTCATCCAGAGGGTGTGGTAGAAGCGGTCACAGATGGCGTGAAGGCAGCAGAACGTGATACAGGGGTGCGCGCCAACCAGATTGCCATTTTATCACGCCACTACGGCCCCGAGATTGCTATGAAGGAGCTTGATGCTCAACTGCGCTATGCCTCTGAATTCTGTGCCCTAGACCTGGCGGGAGATGAAGCCAATTTTCCTGGAGAATGGTTTGTCAGTCATTTCAAGAAAGCAAGAGACGCCGGATGGCATATCACTGTGCATGCGGGTGAAATTGTTGGACCTGAATCCGTTTGGCAGGCAATCCGCGGTTTAGGAGCAGAACGCATCGGGCATGCCGTACATGCAGTTGAAGATCCTACCCTTATTGATTATATGAGGGATAATGGTATTGGTATTGAATGTAATCTGACCAGCAATGTACAAACGAGCACAGTGGCAGATTATGGATCGCACCCTATACATCAGTTCTTAGAAAAAGGGCTTTTAGCCACCCTCAACACTGATGATCCGGGGATCAGCGCCATTGATCTGCATTACGAATACGAAGTGGCTGCTCCACGGGCAGGGCTGACACAGGAATTGATTCATAAGGCGCAGAAAAATGCACTTACCGTTGCTTTCCTTTCTGATAAAGAAAAACAGGCATTGCTTGAGAAAAAAATAAACCAGAAATAAACGAGCATTTTTATCGATGTGCTATAATGCAAGCACCTTGGCATAAGCAGAAAATGTGATGAGATATCTGATAACTGGTGCAGCCGGATTTTTAGGGTCCGCGTTAGCCAACCGCCTTGCGGCGGAAGGTCATGTGGTGCTGGGGGTTGATGATCTTTCCACTGGTGATGAACGCACCCTGTCTAAGGAAATACAGTTCATCCGCGGTGATGTGAACGATCGTCCGAAGCTTTGGTCTCTCTTACACGATGTAGATTGTGTTTATCACCTGGCTGCCAAGGTGAGCGTGCCTGAGTCAGTGCTTTATCCCCGCGAATATAACCATGTAAATGTAGGTGGGACGGTTACGCTGATGGAAGCCATGCGTGATGTGGGTGTGAGACGTGTGGTGTTTGTGTCTTCAGGAACTGTATATGGCAATCAACCCGTTCAACCGGTATCTGAATCAGCCGTACCAAATCCGCGGGCTCCATACGCCGTTTCAAAACTCGCTGCTGAATATTATGTAAAATCAATTGGTGCTCTATGGGGAATTGAGACAGTATGTCTGCGGGTGTTCAATGCGTATGGCCCTGGTCAGCGTATTCCGCCAGTCCACACGCCGGTGATCCCGAGTTTCCTGCGACAGGCGTGGGAGAACGGTACCATTGTGATCCATGGCGATGGAAACCAGACGCGCGATTATGTATATGTGGATGATGTTGTTGCTGCAATGCATGCGGCATCCACTGCCCCAGAGATCAATACATTAACAATCAACGTGGGAAGCGGAACAGAGACATCTGTGAAGGATCTGGCACGGCTGGCAGTGGAGGTAACCGGCGGTCACCCTGAGATCGTTTACAATCCGCGAAACGAGGGAGGATTGAGCCGGCTTTGTGCTGATCTGACACTGGCGCGTGAAACCCTTGGATATGAGCCTAAAACACAACTCATCGATGGCCTTAAGAAGACTCTTGAACACGAAATTCAACCCTTAACACCATCTGTGGAGTGATTCTCATCTTTCATCAAAATTATTTAAGCGATAAACATCGGGCTGCAATTTTCTAATCCCCTTTTAGGTATAATACCCTTATGAAATGCCTTCCAGAATCGTTTTACGCTGGCGAAGTGATTGATATTGCCAGAAACTTGCTGGGTATGCGGTTGGTGCGATATCTGGAAGGCGAGCGGATTTCTGGAATCATCACAGAAACCGAAGCGTATCGTGGAGAAGAAGACCTGGCCTGTCACGCGCGCAACGGAAAAACGCAGCGCAACGCGGTTATGTATGGAAGGCCAGGGCGGGCTTACATCTACTTCACTTATGGCATGCACTGGTGTTTAAATGCAGTCTGTGGACCAGAAGGTTTTCCAGCAGCAGTACTAATTCGGGCAATCTATCCTGTGGAAGGGAAAAAAGTCATTGCTGCAAGACGGGAAGGGGTTAAACCCGCCGACTGGTGCAGCGGTCCGGCGAGGTTGTGCAAAGCATTGGCAATCGATAAGGCATTGAATGGAGCATCTCTCTGCGAAGATGAAAGCCCATTGTGGATAGAAGAAGGTACTCCCCTTGTAGAAACGAATATTAAAATCACCCCGCGCATCGGCATTCACAACACACCTGAACCCTGGCGCTCAAAACCCTGGCGTTTTGTGGTCCATTCGATGGAGAATATTAGTGATTCCTGATCCAATTCAATACTACCGGTCAATGTTAAAAATCCGCATTTTCGAAGAGACACTGCTCGAGGAATTTAAACGCGGAATATTCTCCGGAACCACGCATACTTCACTGGGGCAAGAAGCCAATGCGGTAGGGGTCATCCAGTCTCTTAACCAAAATGATGTGATCGTAACCAATCACCGTTGTCATGGTCATTTTATTGCCTACGGTGGAGATATGCGGGCACTTTTTGCAGAACTGATGGGCAAAGCAACCGGCGTGTGCGGTGGAAGGGGTGGGTCGCAGCACATTCACTGGCGAAATCTGTATTCCAACGGTGTACAGGGTGGCATCGTTCCGATTGCAGCAGGCATGGCGCTGGCTGAGAAACGCCTTAAAAGTGGAGTGGTAGTGACGGTTTTCATTGGTGACGGAACGATGGGGGAGGGCGCGATTTACGAGGCGTTTAATATGGCCCGCATCTGGCAACTTCCGCTGATGGTGGTGGTAGAAAATAACCATATCGCTCAAACCACCCCGGCTGCGTTGACGATCGCGGGTAGTATTACTGACCGTTTTAAAGCCTTTAATATCCCATGCACAGAATTGGACACAAGTGATGTGCTCGAGATCGCCGCTGCTGCCAGGGAGTCAATCGTGCAGGTGCGGAATTTGTGCTCACCTTGCGCGTTGATTTTGAATACCGCCCGCTTCGGCCCCCACTCCAAAGGCGATGACACCCGTCCTGAGTCTGAAATACAGTTGCTAAGAGAGAAACGTGATCCAATCATGATACTGCGTAAGAAACTTGATCCCGTAGAGGCTGAATCTGTAGAAGTTGAAGTAAAAGCGGAAATTAATGCTGCGTTTCAGAAGGCTCTGAGTGATCCCGTCGCCACATTTGATGAGGTGCGTCGATGAAAAACACTGTGCTGGATTCGCTCAACCAGGGTTTGCTTTCAGCATTGGAGCATGATGAGAGGGTGCTTCTGCTTGGAGAAGATATCCTTGATCCGTACGGTGGAGCTTTCAAAGTGACACGGGGTTGTTCAACGCATTATCCAGAACGGGTGATCACCACACCGATATCAGAAGCAGGTTTGGGTGGCGTGGTTGCGGGCCTTGCCTTGCGTGGAATGCGGCCGGTACTGGAGATTATGTTCGGCGATTTCACCACATTGTTAGCCGATCAACTGGTGAATCACATTTCAAAGTTCAGGTGGATGTACAACGATACGGTCAGTCTGCCGCTGGTTATTCGCACTCCGATGGGCGGTCGTCGTGGATATGGCCCCACTCACTCGCAAACGCTCGAAAAACACTTTTTGGGCATTCCGGGGTTAACCGTCGCAGCACCGGTTAACCTGCTTGACATTTCATCCGGTTACACCCCGGGCAGCATGCTGGAAAACATAATCTTGAGTACAGATTCACCTGTATTTTTTGTTGAAAACAAACTGCAATATTTGATGCCTGTTCTGGGATCTTCAGATTTATCCGATTTTGATATGCATGTTAATGGGGTTTCTCCCTTTCCAACCTTCATACTCAATTTGAAAGGCGCCCCTGCTCCCGTGGTCACGCTGACTGCCTACGGGTACATGGCTGAAATTGCCCGCCAGGCGCAGGAGAGGTTGGCTTTCGAAGAAGAAATCTTTACTGAATTGGTCATACCTACCATGCTAACCCCATTTAAATTCGATACACTGAAAGCCTCGGTTTCTCGTACCGGCAGGCTTGTTACCATTGAAGAAGGAGCGAAAACACTGGGCTGGGGGGCAGAAGTGATCGCCGGGCTTCTGGAAGGCGATATGCAGTTAAGAGTACCCGTCGTCCGTGTGGCAGCGCTTGATTTACCCGTGCCTGCTGCACCAACACTTGAAAAACAAGTTTTACCGCAGGTGGAAGATATCATGGCTGCGGTAAGAAAGGTAGCAACAATCCATGAATGATCTTTTTTCTGTACTTGTTCCCCTGGTCAATCCCAATGAAACTGAATCTCTGCTGGCAGAGCTGAAAGTTCGCGAGGGGCAGAAGGTTATTGCCGGTGATGTACTGGCTAGTTTTGAAACCACCAAATCCACATTCGATCTGACCGCAGAAAAAGATGGTTTTATTATTGGGTTGCGCTTTAGCGAGGGCGAAACAGTCAAGGCTGGTGAACGTTTATGTTACCTGGCAGAATCCGCTGACCAGCGGATTCCGGCGGAAGAATTCATAGAAAAAAGTGCTGAAGCACAGGAAAGATCGGAAATTCCGCGCGGATTGCGCATTACCCGGCCTGCGCTCGATCTGGCACGGTCGATGAACATTGACCTTTCAGCTTTACCACGAGAAGTACTGATCACTGAAAAGTATATCCGCGAGCAGGCAGGTAGAACTTCTGTTGAAGTTGATCCAAAACTGATCGTGATCTATGGTGGAGGAGGGCACGCCAAATCGCTGATCGATTTGATCAGGGCTGAGGGAAAATTCCAAATTTACGGGATAATCGATGACAGTATTTCCGCTGGGACAAAGATTCTGGATGTGCCAGTGCTGGGAGGCGGAGAACAGCTGTTAGATTTACGCAGGCGGGGGATCGGCAAGGCGGTGAATGCTGTGGGTGGCATAGGCAGCATCCAACCACGGCTGGCCGTTTATAACAAGATCAACCTGGCAGGCATTGTCTGTGTCACCGTCGTCCACCCGCGTGCATTCATCGAACCATCCGCTGAAGTTGCAGAAGGCTGCCAGGTATTCTTCAATGCATATATTGGAAGTGATGTGAAAGTGGGATTCGGCAGCGTCATCAATACAGGGGCGATCATCTCGCATGACTGTGTGCTGGGTGATTATGTAAATATTTCTCCTGGGGCGATCCTGGCTGGTGCGGTAACGATTGGTGAACGAACCCTGGTAGGGATGGGCGTTACGATTAACCTGGGTGTCAAGATCGGAGCCGGGTCACGTATCGGCAACAGTGCAGTAATCAAGGCAGATGTACCAGAGAACGGTATCGTCAGAGCAGGCGCAGTATGGCCGCAGGCTTCGTGAAGTCATTAACGAGTCACGAATAATTCCATTATCGCTGATGGTAAAATCAATAAAACTGTATAAAAACAGCTCACTCAATCATTTTAAAAGAATCAGATCTATATTTTGATTTATTTAAAAAGCCTTCAATCGGTTACGATTACTGGAGGAAATCTATGTTCAAGAAATCAACCACACCTGTATCAACTCCCACCACACCGGTGGAAAGGGTTACCTCTGTGTTGGGACCTGGTATCAACTGGTCGGGAAACCTTGGTGGAAAAGGTGGCATCCGCATTGAAGGAACCTTTGAGGGCGAGGTTGCGATTCGCGGTTTGGTTGTAATTGGCGAGACAGGGCGGTTGACCTGTAAGAATCTCAAAGCCAATAATGTGATTGTCGCCGGAGCTGTCAAGGGCAATATTATCGCGGAAAAACTCGAGATTCGATCCACGGGTCGGGTGTGGGGCGATGTGGTCACCACGGCATTTTCCACTGAAGAGGGTGCATTTCTGCGAGGGCAGGTGAGGATGGAAGAAAAAATCGAGCTCCAACTTGAAGAGGCACCCGCAGCTGAAAAAACTGAAAATGAGAACAGTGAATCAAAACCTGAGAAACCGGTGAAAGGCCGCAAAGTTGTGGGTGAATAAGCATGATGAATATGAATTTTTGGCTGGGATATGTCAGTGAGTGGCTGGGTGCAGTGGCTGTTGTGATGATCGCAGCCATCAGCCCATTGCTTAAAAAAATTCGCCGAATTGACTTTAGATTTCCGAGGCGAGAGGCAACTTTTGCGCTCTCCCTGTTTGTTTTGGTGTACTTCCTGGCATTTCAATATTTTTCCAATGAGTTTTTTCATTTTCTAAAAAAATTCGCGGGGATTTTCACTGGGGGTGTTATCGCCGAACGCATGCTTCTGGCTGTGATTTCGCTTGTTCTGTTCTTACTTGCACTTGTGTTACGCGGGCAGCCGTTTAAAAGCATCGGCTGGGGCCGGGCGAATACACGCGCGGGGGTTATCGTAGGATTGCTGCTGGTGATTCTGACTATTTTTCTGCGCGGCAAGTTCATAACCGTATTGAATGGGATCACCGCTGATGAAGCCAGTCTTTTACTGGTTATACTGGCGCTTTGTGTGGCTGAAGAAACCATCTTTCGTGGCTACATTCAGCTGCGGCTCATGTCATTTTTAGGAAATACATGGGGCTGGCTGACGACCGCCGGATTGTTTATCCTCTGGCAGCTTCCCGGGCGTCTGTGGTTGCACCCGTTTAGTGAGATCTGGGTGGATCTGGTGATCGTAGCCGTGCAGGGTCTGCTGTTTGGATGGATCATGCGCAAGACCGGTCATGTCACTTCCACCATCCTTTTCAGAGCAGCGGCAGCCTGGATTCAATTCCTTTAATTTTTCAACGGAGAAATTAATGCGTCTTTCTCATCTGTTCAGTCAGACTCTGCGTGAAATTCCATCAGATGCAGAGGTTACCAGCCACCAATTGCTGGTGCGGGCAGGATTTATCCGCCAGCTGGGATCTGGTATTTTTACTTACCTGCCGCTGGCATACCGTACACTGACGAAGATCATGAATATCATGCGTGAGGAAATGAACGCCATCGGCGGGCAAGAAATCCTCATGCCGGTTGTGCACCCTGCGGATATATGGAAAGAAACGGGTCGGTATTATCAGATTGGAAGTGAGATGGGCCGCTTCAAAGACAAAACTGATCATGATATGGTGCTGGCGATGACCCATGAAGAAATTGTGGCCGATCTGGTGCGCGGTGTCATTCGCTCTTACCGGCAGCTTCCAGCTCTGGTGTATCACCTGCAGACCAAGTGGCGCGACGATCCTCGCCCGCGAGCGGGTTTAATCCGCGTGCGAGAGTTTATCATGCTGGATTCGTACAGCCTGGATTCAGACTGGGAAGGATTAGATGCGCAATACCAGGCGCATTACGATGCTTACTTCAAGATCTTCAAGCGCTGTGGTCTATCCACGGTGGCGGTTCAATCGGATACGGGGATGATGGGTGGAAAGATGGCACATGAATATATGTACCTCACCCCGATCGGAGAGGATAGTCTTTTATTTTGTGATTCTTGCGGATATTCGGCAAACCGGCAGGTAGCCGCAGTTCGCAAACCAGAACCTGATCCTGAAGAACAGCTTCTACTGGAAAAAGTTGCCACACCCAACGCCTCTTCAATTGAAGAACTATCAGCATTCCTGCAGGTTCCTGCTTCAAGAACTGCCAAGGCTGTTTTCTTTATGGCAAGGGTTGAAGATCAAGATGGAAATCAGCACGATCAATTTGTCTTTGCTGTGGTCCGCGGAGACATGGATGTGAACGAAACGAAGATTTCCAATCTGCTCAAAGCCAGAGATCTGCGTCCGGCGGCTGCGGACGAGATCAAAGCCTCTGGAGCTACAGCAGGTTATGCTTCACCGGTAGGATTGAAAGATATCCTGGTGATCGTTGACGAGTTGATTCCCCGCTCGCCGAATTTGGTGGCGGGTGCCAATGAAGAAGGGTACCATTTTCGAAATGTGAATTACGGCAGGGACTATTCGGCTGCGATTATTGCTGACATCACCGCAGCGCGTGAAGGAGATGCTTGCCCGAAATGCGGCTCACCGATGCGGCTCGCGCGTGGTGTGGAAGTGGGCAATATCTTCAAACTCGGAACGCGGTACACGGATGCGCTAAACTGCACCTTTCTTGATGAGAATGGTAACCATAAACCGGTGATCATGGGTTCATACGGGATCGGGGTGGGGCGGCTGCTGGCCTGTGTTGCAGAAGAACATCACGACGAACATGGTTTGATCTGGCCGGTGAGCATCGCACCATACCCGGTTCATCTCATTGTTCTACCCGGTAAGGAATTAGATACTCTCTCAATTGCTGAAAGAATTGATGCCGAATTGACTGCGGCTGGATACGAACCCCTGGTGGATGACCGTATGGAATCGGCAGGAGTAAAATTTAATGATGCTGATCTCATCGGGCTGCCGTTGCGCATCACCGTCAGCGAACGTGCACTGAAACAGGGTGGCGTAGAATTTAAGTCACGCTGCAGCGGAGAGAGCTGGATCGTACCTGAATCAGAAGTGATCACTGAAGTGGAAAAATTTCTTAAGAACTGTGAAGCTAAATAAACGAGAGCCGTCTCTGGCGTTAGAAAAGAGTAAAATTTATCACATGAAAAATTCAAAACCGCTAGTTCCAATGTCTTTACCCGACCTGACCGATGCTGAGCGTCAGGCCGTGATAGATTTATTACACACCCCCAATCTCAGTATGGGAAATGAAATTGACGGGTTCGAAAGAGCCATCGCGAAATTCGTTGGTATAAAACATGCCATTGGCGTTACCTCTGGTACTACCGGGCTGCATCTTTGCGTGCGGGCGGCGGGTATTGGTGTCAATGATGTGGTGATCACAACACCGTTCTCTTTTGTTGCTTCTACCAATGTACTTCTATTTGAGAAAGCCATTCCCGTGTTTGTGGATGTTGACCCCCAAACGGGTAATATTGATGTCTGCCAGGTTGCAGAGGCGGTTGCTGATCTTGAGCGGGGCGGTGAAGCTGCCAGGCGCTGGCTTCCGCGCAAAGGAGCGGAACACGCCGGGAAATTAAAATCCATCCTGGCGGTAGATGTATTTGGTCAACCAGCTGATTACGACCGACTGCAGCCAGTTGCAGATCAATTCGGTTTGACCCTGATCGAAGACTCCTGCGAATCCCTTGGAGCACAGTACAAAGGCCGGATGACCGGCACGCTGGGGCGCTTCGCGGTTTTTGCCTTTTACCCTAACAAGCAAATTACAACTGGCGAAGGCGGAATGATCGTGACCAATGATGACGAAGCTGCCGACTTCATGCGCGCCCTGCGCAACCAGGGAAGGGCACCCGGCGATAACTGGCTGCAGCATACTTACCTGGGCTACAACTACCGCATGGACGAGATGAGTGCAGCTCTGGGAAGAGTGCAGATGACGCGTATTGAGGAACTGCTTAACAATCGTCAGCAGGTGGCAGACTGGTACAACTCACGCTTAAAAGAGATTTTACAGGTTGAACCCCCAGTAATCGTTCCAGACACAACGCGGGTCTCGTGGTTCGTGTATGTGATCCGTTTTATCAAGGGCATTGATCGAGATGCGATTGCCAGAAAACTGATCGATCGCGGCATTCCGGTTCGTCCGTATTTCCTGCCGATCCATCTTCAGCCTTACATGATGGATGCTTTTGGATATCGAGAAGGTGACTTTCCGGTTACAGAGGATCTTGGAAAACGCGGTTTAGCTTTGCCTTTTTCAGGAAAGATGACTGAAGCGGAGGTTGATCTCGTATGCAGAACCCTCGTTGAATGCCTGGAAAACTGATCTACCGGCACAGATTATGAAAGACGCACAGGTATATTACCCACCCAGGTCAGCCGGAATCATTCTGCATGGATTCTTGATCCTTGTGATTCTGGGCGGCAGCGGTGTGCTGGTGTATCTGGCGTTTTCCCTTTCGACTAGCTGGTCGTTAATTCTATTCCTTTTAGGTGCCATCCTTTTTGTGGCGATTTTACCAATTGTTGCTTATCGAGCTTATGCACTATTGCATGCCACCTATTCCGTGGAGCGAGATGGACTGCGGGTGAGATGGGGCTTGCGCTCTGAAGACATTCCCCTGACGGAAGTGATCTGGGTCAGGCTTGCTTCGGAACTGGAACCACCGCTGCATCGGCCAGTATTTTCCATGCCAGGTGCGGTATTGGGGAATATTGAACACGAGGATTTGGGTCCTCTAGAATTCATTGCCAGCAGTATGCATCACCTGGTAATTGTCTCTTCAGTTAATAAGACGCTTGTCATCTCTCCGGAAGACCCCGAAGAATTTATTTATCGGTTTCAGCGGATAATTGAAATGGGCAGCCTTTACCCAATCCCTCCACATACTGCTATCCCAGCAGTGTTTATTCAACAAATACTAAAGGACAGACTTTCACGCAGATTAATTCTGGCCTTGCTGGGTATGACCATCCTGTTGATTATCGTTACCAGTATATTGATACCAGTAAATCAAACAGTTTCGCTTGGTTACGATATCAGCGGAATGTTATTGCCTCAAGTCGATTCCAACCGTTTATTACTCCTGCCGGTGATCGCTACAATATTTTCATTTTGTGACGTTATTTTTGGCGCTTTTTTGTACAAACGTCTTAACACCCGGATAATTTCGTATTTTATCTGGAGTACTGGGATTCTCATGTCACTGATTTTAATCTTGGCAGTTACACTTCTAGTGTTGAACTCAGCATTGAAGGGTTAAGGAAGTGGATATTTCGAAAATAATGATCGGGCTGGCTCTGGCGGCTTTCATTGCTTACACAGCTTTTCGATTGAATGCCCTGAACCAGGGTGGCGGTTGGGCTGCGTTCATATTAGGTACGGTCGTTTTTGGTCTGGGCGGGTTTGCATGGGCTCTGGTATTGATGGTCTTCTTCCTTACTTCCAGCGGGTTATCGATTCTATTTAAGAAACGCAAAATGGCAGCTGAAGAGAAGTATGCCAAAGGATCACGGCGTGATGAGCGTCAGGTACTTGCAAATGGCGGTCTCGCAGGAGCAGCAGTTATTGCTCATGTATTATTACCAGCATCCATCCTGCCCTGGGTGGCTTTCTCTGCTGCCTTTGCAGCCGCCAATGCTGATACCTGGGCTACAGAACTGGGAGTGTTAAATCGGACTTCACCGCGTTTGATTCATACGGGGCGGATAGTGTCTGCAGGGACATCCGGAGGGGTAAGTTTGGCAGGGATGCTGGCAGCGGCTGCTGGGTCACTGATCGTGGCTGCGATAACATATTTTTCCTGGCCGCTGACTGGTCTGGCGGGTTCAGACCGGTTGATGTTGTCGTTATTGATCGTGGTTGTGGGTTTCTTGGGTAGTATTGTTGACTCCTTGATCGGTGCCACAATACAGGGTATTTATTGGTGTCCTGTATGCAATAAAGAAACCGAAAAATTCCCGCTTCACGCATGCGGCAATGCAACGACATTGCTCAGGGGGAAAAGATGGATCACAAATGACTGGGTGAACCTCATGTGCACAGGAAGTGCCGCAGTGTTGGCGATCATCGGTACTTTGTTAATATCAAAAATAATGTAAAAATACCAAGATTCGATCAACTTTACAAATATGCAATTACTGGTTGTAACAATATTCAAAGGCGTATAATAGTATTGGATTAAAACCCAGGAAATGTTTTAATTCCCCGTTTTCGAAATCTATTTGAAGGATCGAGGGGATGTTTTTACCACAGCAAAAATTCCACTGTAAGAAGACAAAAGCTCAGGCAATGGTTGAGCTTGCATTAACTTTGCCGATCTTTTTAATTTTGGTTTTTGGAATTTTTGAAATCTCAAGGCTCGTCTTTATTTACAGCGCGATCTTCACCGCCAGCCGTGACGCAGCCAGGTATGGAGCCGCGGCTGGGAAAAATGCCTCGGGAGAAGTGTTCTATCGAGATTGTGCCGGCATTATTCAACGGGCAGGTGACGTTAGTTCTTTCGTTGACATTGATGAAATATTAGTTGAATATGACCACGGACCTGACAGCAATGGTGCTTCGGAAGTGTTTGCGGTATGTCCGTTGGCTGCAGATGAAGAATTGGAAGTTGGTGACCGGGTGATTGTGACGGTTACGGCAACTTATCATCCAACCGTCAGGTTGTTGAATTTGATCGGAGACATTCCAATTACATCGGTCTCAGCTCGAACAGTTGTCACCAAGCTTGAAATCATGGGTACTCCGCCAAATACCAACACACCGAAACCAACCTATACCCCAACAGCATCACCAACATCTACGATGACGCCGACAGCCAGCAATACCCCAACCGAGACGGCGACACCCACGTTCACTTTTACGCCGAGCAATACACCAACGATTACCAATACACCAACGATTACCAACACACCGACAATTACCGATACACCAACGATCACGCTAACACCTTCGATTACGCTAACTCCATCCGAGACATTAACCCCTTCAATCACACCGACGCCGACCGAAACCTTAACGCCATCAGTCACACCGACTCCGACGGTTACCAATACACCGAGGCCCACAAAAACACCAACCAGTACAAGGACTCCTACCCCTACCCAGCCAAGCATTTGCGGGTACTTTGATATGCCTGAGGAGTCTGTCGTGCGTGGTATTCAAAGTTGGACAATCTCGATTACAAACACATCCGGGGGAAATGTGAGCGTTCAAAAACTGGAAGCCTGGTGGTGGAATTACTCCAAGCTCGAAAAGATTTTACTGCGCGAAAAGATCATCTGGGGAAGCATCGAGGGTGTTTACTCGCCTTTAACGACTACCTTTATTGATACTGCGCCCGCCGATTTGATTGTCTATCCGGGAACCAGTAATCTTCAACTGGCATTTTTGGATGATTATTTCAGTATCTTCTTTATCAAGGTTTATCTGAGCAATGGCTGCTATGTGCAATACTGGCAATAGTAACGGATTGTGGATATGAAAACAAAACAGGGCATGAAACAGGAGAAAGCACAAAGTCTGGTCGAATTTGCTGGAGCTCTGGTGGTTCTGGTGATCATCCTGGCGGGAGTGGTAGATCTTGGAAGAGCCATATTTACCCTTTTTGCCATGCAGGATGCCGCAGAGGAGGGCATCGTTTTTGGGACCAGTTTTCCAACTCACTGTGATCAAATTCGTGAACGAATCCAGTACAATCTTGCCAACGAGATTCTTCCCGATGACATAACTGTGTGGGTAACTATTGAAAACAACGAAGGTGTGCAGCAATCCTGCGATTCAATCCCGGTGAATAACGTTTATGCGGGCAAGGAAATGCAAATTGAGGTAACGCAAACGTTCAATATCACCATGCCGCTTATTGGCGCGTTTGTGGGGCAAACAATTCCTTTGAAAGCAACAGCGAACGGTATCATACTCAGACCGCAGCCGCCTGACTATTAAGATGAGGTGTAAGATGATGGAAAGAAAAGAAAAAGGACAAATTCTGATCATCCTGGCGATCGCCATGGTGGCGTTGCTTTCGATTACTGCTCTGGCAATCGATGGCAGCATGGTTTATAACGACCGGCGTACTGATCAGAGCACCGCAGATTCTGCAGCGCTTGCTGGTGCAGGAGCGGCAGCCCAGATTCTCAAAGATCATCATCCGACCGATTTTGTATGCGGCGGAGGTGAAGCCAAACCACTTGCGTATCAGGCCACGTTGGCTGCGCTTCAGGCAGCTTATGATTCAGCACTCGCAGATGATGTAACGCTCACGCTTCAGGATACCAGCGCGGAGAATTATGTTCATATCACATGTAATCCGGGCAATTCTGGGAAAAAATACCTGGATGTCGAGGTGGTGGTCACTTCTACGGTGGAAACCACCTTTGCCAGGATAATCTCACGAGAATCGCTCACGACCAAGGTCAAGTCGGTTGCCAGAGTGTATCCAAAGCAACCCTTCGCGAACGGTAACGCGCTGGTTTCGCTTTCTAACAGTTGCGGAACAAACGTGGGTGGTATTGAATTTGCAGGTGGTTCGGATGTAGATGTCACCGACGCTGGAATTTTCTCAAATTCATGCATTAAAGCCCAGAGCAGTGCAACCAGCGTGATCGTGATCAATGGCAACATCCAATACTTGACCACCTGTACAGGCTGTGCCACTGCTGATATGGAACCAGACGCCACTCAGGCATCGGAACCGCTGCCAAAAGAAATCTTGAATTCCGATGATATCCCGGTATGCTCGGCTTCACCATTTAAGAACGCTGATTATTCTACCGGTGTTCTTGAACCAGGGAACTACTATGGCTTATCCATTCCAGCAAAAAAAACCGTAGTCCTTAAGCCCGGGCTATATTGTCTTAAAGGTGACTTAAATAACGGTTCGCAGTCTATTTTGAAGGCTGAACGGGTTACCTTTTCTATTCTTGAGGGAGATGTATCCATTAATCAAAATGACAAAGGACTGACCTGGTTAACGGCTCCCGATTGCGAAACAAAGGATGCCACCTGTGATGTGCCCCCTGCTGTGAGAGGTTTATTGATGTACCTTGACCCTGCAAAACCGCACAGCGTTACTTTAAACGGTGGTTCTACCAACCTGTTCGAAGGGACGATCTACGGACCGAACACAACTTTCAAAATCAATGGTAATTCAGCAACCGATTCCTTTAAAACCCAGATCATTGGCAGCTACATCTACATTTCGGGCAGTAGTATGTTGAAGATGAATCTTAATGGTGCCGAAATGTACTGGGACGATTCATCAATTGACTTGATCGAATAAGTAAACAAATAGTGAAAAAATCCCTGAACGTTTGATCTTCAGGGATTTTTTTATTCGAATTTATTTTCGTGGTTTGTTCTTTATGGCTGGTTCAACATCCAGGCGGTAGCCTACTCCGCGGATAGTTTTAATATACCTGGGATGACGCGGGTTGTCTTCAATGGCCTGACGAAGCCAGCTCATGTGGACGTCGAGCGACCGCGTATCGGCAGTGTAATCGGTTTCCCAGGCTTCGCGGAACAGTGCTTCACGCTCTACCACCTCACCCGGATGTTCCATTAAGATCCGCAATAAAGTGACCAGGCGCGGGGTCAACTGCACCTGTTTTGTGTCGCAAATCGCACGCTTTTGGGTTACATCAAGGGTAATCGGTCCCGCAGTAATACCACCGTCATTCTGGATCGGGAGTAGATGTTTGATTCTGTTAATCAACTTCTGCATCGTAAAGGGAAGGACAAGCACCGTATCAGCGCCATAGTTATCATTGGGATCGCTATTTGGATCAATAACGAGAATGACCGGCAGAGAGGATTTCTTTTCATGCAACGCCTGGCAGATGCGTTTGCCGCTGGTGCGCATTGAAGAGGCATCAACCACCACCAGGTCAGGGATTACAGACTCGAGATGATTTAATGCCGCACTGCCACTGGGCACACTTTCAACAAGATAGCCCTTCTTGGTCAGCCCTGCGGCAAAAGAGGGGTGATCTGTGCGTTTTCCTTCAATTAATAAAATTCTTGACTTCAACAAAGTTTACGACCCGTTTTTATAAGATGTCAGTTTGAATCGAATACTTCTTAGAATATTGAATTCAACAATAAATGAACCTGTATATTATTCAATTTTCTGATACTTTCTTAATTGCACACCTGGTGGTACGATGGGCAGGCGGCAATGTGAAACGTACCGTAATTTTATACCCGCCTTTTGTTAGAGCAATTATACACTAAACTTAAAAAAAGAAAGATAAAAAGTCAACATTTCTTAAGAAATCTTTTTTTAGAATGACTTCTCGTTGCGCCTCATTATTCCGCGTGTTAGAATTACACAGGGGATTGTGATGAAAAATTATGGAGGTCGAAATGACTCAAATGGTTGAGGTCACAATCGATAGCGTGCGGGTGAGCCTGACCAATCAGCAGCGGATTGTTATGCTGCGGGAAGTGGGTCAAGAGCGCTTTTTACCTATATGGATTGGACCATACGAAGCTGAAGCGATCACGATTTCCCTGCAGGAAATTGAGGTTGCGCGACCACAGACTCATGATCTTATGATTCAATTGCTTAATAAATTGAACGGCAGGCTGTTGCGCGTTGAGGTTGTTGCTCTTAAAGGTGATGTTTTTTATGGTAATCTGGTTGTGGAGATGAATCATCAAATCTACAATGTAGATGCCCGTCCATCCGATTCTATAGCGCTTGCAGTCAGGGCTCATGTTCCAATTCTGGTTGCCTCAGAAATTCTTAACGAAGCCGGGATAACTCCAGAACTGGATATCCAGGCCGAGGTATTGAATGAATCTGAACCTGACCTGCAAAAGAGGGCTGAAGAAGAAGCGGAAGAAACCAAAAAGCGTCTTTCAGTATTTGAGGATTTTCTCCAGAATGTAAAATTAGATGACCTGACTAAAAGAGATGGCGAAAATGATCAACCTGACGAAGATAATGATCATGGATTAGATGAATTTCAAAAACCCGAAGATTAAGTAATGAAGTTATAGAGGATTTCAAATGGGTAATTTTGCACCATACGAAGAAGAATCATCTACTGTGATCCAATCGCAGCCCAACAGCCGTGAAGCTGAAGAAGCGGTGCTGGGATCGGTCTTGATCAACCCGGAATCGTATCATGAGATTTCGGAGATCCTGCGTCCAGATGATTTTTATATCATTCGAAACCAATGGATCTTTGAAGTTTACATCCGATTGTTTGAAAAGCGCATGCCCATCGATATCCTGACGGTTAGCGAGATGCTTCAAGAACAAAACCGGCTGGATGAAATTGGCGGACAGGCATATCTGTTATCTCTGGTGAATCAGACACCGACTTCGTTACATGCCGAAGCTTATGCGCGTATCGTGGAACAAAATGCCATCCGCCGCCGCATGCTGGCTTCAGCAAACGAAATGGCTAAACTGGCTTACAACCAGGAAAAATCGATCGATACGATCTTAAGTGATGCTGAAAAATCAGTTTTCAGCCTCAGTTCGCGCCGGGTACGCCATGATCTGGAACCGATTCAAGTGGTGGTCAGTGAATACTATGATCATGTGGATGAACTATCCAAGCGCGATGATGAGATCTTTGGTGTTCCCACTGGGTTGACAGATCTTGATCATTTACTGGGAGGTTTACAGCCATCTGACCTGTTAATCATCGCCGGCCGACCCGGTTCTGGTAAAACAGGCTTCTTGCTATCAGTGGCAAAAAATGCTGCCCAGAAGCACAAAAAGAACGTGGCAATCTTTTCACTGGAAATGTCCAACGAACAATTGGTTCAACGTTTAATCGCCCAAGAGACGCGGATTGATACCCAGCGCCTACGCACGGGCAAACTGCGAGATGAAGAATGGTCAGTGTTCACCCAGGCTACTGAGGTACTCAGTGATGCTCATATCTGGCTGGATGACACTCCGGCGATCACACCCCTGGCCCTCAGCACGAAGTGCCGCCGCCTGGCAATGGAACACCAGCTCGATCTGATCATCGTTGATTACTTGCAGCTCATGGGTAGTGATTCGCGCACAGAGAACCGTGTTCAAGAAGTATCTGCAATTTCTAGAAGCCTCAAGGTACTCGCCCGTGATTTAAAAGTTCCCGTTCTGGCTGCGGCTCAGCTTTCTCGTGCGGTTGAGCAGCGTGAGGGAAAGAAACCAATTCTCTCTGATCTGCGAGAATCAGGCAGTCTTGAGCAGGATGCAGACATTGTCATGTTCATTCATCGGCCGAACGCTGATGACAAAGATAACCCGCGTAGAAATATTGCTGAACTGATTGTGGCCAAGCACAGAAATGGTCCGACCCATTCAGGAATCGAACTCGTGTTCCTTGAAAATCTGGCTAAATTTGAAAATGCCTTAAAGTTAGAAGACGAACCTGCCCGAAAGAAAAAGTAATTAATGATGATGTCAACGTTCAAAGGGTTTTCAGCCAAAGCAAAGGATTCGGTTCCAGTTCCGACTGCTTTCTTTACCGATTTACTGCCGCAGATCGAGGATCTTGGAGAATTACGCATATCTTTATACGCGTTCTGGAATTTAAACGCACAGGTAAAAGAACCAAAGTATTTAGTCCTTTCAGATATACTTCGAGATTCCAATCTGGTGCAGATGTTTGGTAGTACCCGCATTGAGCAGGAAAATCATTTACGTGAAGCGCTCGATCGTGCATGCTTGCGTGGAACCCTTGTGAATGCCCAGGTAGACGGTGAAATAATTTACTTCTTGAATACACCACGCGGCAAGGCGGCTAGAGATGGCCTGACCACTGGCGTATGGAAACCTGACCAGAATGATCTTGTACCGGTGCGCCTGGTGGCACAGCGCCCCAATATTTTTCTGCTTTATGAACAAAACATTGGGCCTTTAACCCCGATCCTTTCGCAAATGCTTCAAGAGGCTGAAGATAGTTATCCAGCTGATTGGATCGAAGAGGCACTCAAAATCGCGGTCACACGAAACGCGCGTAATTGGAATTACGTAGAAGCAATTCTAAAGTCATGGAAAGAGAAAGGTCGCAATGAAACCGATCGGAGAGCCGGTAAGGAAGATCGCAAGCGGGATAGTGAAGGAAAATATGCCGACTTCATCAAACACTAGATCAGAAACGGATTCAAACGAGGTGTGTCCGATCTGTGGCGGTGTGGGATATTTACGCCGTGATCTGCCGGTGGGTCACCCTGATTTTGGAAAACTCACACCTTGCATTTGTAAACAGAATGAAACAAACCGGGCAGCCAGAGAAAAGCTCTACCGCATGAGCAATCTGGAAGCGTTCAAAGAAATGACCTTCAATTCCTTTTCAGTGCAGGGAAGGCTGGGTCTGGCCGATGAGCAGATCCGTTCACTACAATATGCACTGAGTCAGGCACAGCAATTTGCAGGGTCACCTCGAGGATGGCTGGTATTGATGGGCTCATACGGCTGTGGCAAGACGCATTTGGCAGCGGCTGTTGCGAACACCTGTGTTGAATTTGGAATGAATACGATCTTCCTTACTGTTCCAGACTTGCTTGACTGGCTGCGTTTTTCTTATGATGCGCCTGACACTACCTTTGAGGAACGTTTTGATGAACTGCGCAATGCCGGTTTGTTGGTGTTAGACGATCTTGGTGCACAAAACTCCACTAAGTGGGCTGGTGAGAAACTTTTCCAGATCGTCGATTATCGATATGCCCGTAAATTGCCTACGGTAGTGACCACCAACCTCGATCTCGAAGATCTTGATGACCGCATCCGTTCCCGCCTGCAGGATCCTGACCTTGTAACGCGTGTTCGCATTACAGCCCCTGATTATCGTTCACCGGTCAAAGATAAGCGCGATCCGCTACTTTACCAGCTTCAGCTGCTCAGTGATCGTTCGTTTGGAAATTTCAGTCTGCGTGAACCAGAAGGGCTGTCTCCTGAGATCCAGCTTAACCTTGAGAAAGTATTCAGGTTAGCGCAGGAATTCGCTGAACATCCACGCGGCTGGTTGGTAATGACTGGAACTTATGGTTGTGGGAAAACACACCTGGCAGCAGCCATTGGCAATTACCGCAAAGGGATGGGCGACGACCCCATCTTCGTAGTTGTGCCTGATTTGCTGGATCACTTACGGGCTACCTTCAGCCCTTCCAGTACTACATCTTATGACGACCTTTTCAACCGTGTGAGATCCGCTCCAATCCTTATTCTCGACGATCTTGGAACACAAAGTGCCACTCCATGGGCGCGTGAAAAACTTTACCAGATCTTCAATGAGCGATACAATGCCAAGCTGCCCACAGTCATCACCATGTCGTCAAACATCGAAGATCTCGATGCGCGCATCCGCAGCCGCATGCTTGATTCTCGGCTGTGCACCATTTTTGAAATTCTGGCTCCGTCTTACCGTAGTGGGTCGGTTAAACCCTTCCGCAAAGGCAAGCGGTAGACAGGCATACGTAATTAAATAATTCACCAGAACCTAGTTTTCTGTGCAGCCTTAAGTTTATTCCACTGGAGATACCTCTGAAGTACAGAAGGGGCAGCGGGTAGCTTTTTTAGCTATTGAAGACAGGCAATGCGGACATTCTCGCGTGGTAACTTCCTCTGCAGCTTTCTGCTTTTTTGTCAGGCGGTTGATTGCCCGGATCATGATGAAGATCACAAATGCCAGGATGATGAAATCAAGAATGTTGTTAATGAACACCCCATAGTTTAATGTAGGGGCTCCTGCGTTTTGCGCGTCAATCAGACTGGTGTATTTTTCACCGGTCAGGCTTATAAACAGGTTGCTGAAATTTACCCTGCCCAGTAACAATCCCAGCGGAGGCATGATGATATCATTGACAAGTGAGGATACGATTTTACCGAACGCACCGCCGATAATAACACCTACAGCCAGGTCGATGACGCTTCCACGAAGTGCGAATTTCTTAAATTCCTCCAACATTTTTTCTCCTTTCACTTGTTTTCTTCTGCATATAAATCAATGTACTGAATATCAGACACGAAGTCAATTCCTTATTCTATTGCCACTGTAGTACTGCGTGATAGAATTACCCGATGATTTTTCGGATTCGCAAATTTTTCCAGTATTATCCTCAGCAATTCTGGTTCATCAACATCATCATGATGTTGGCCTGGCTCTTCCACAGTTTAATGTGGTCATATCTGATGTTATTCATTAGCCAGCGATTGGAATTGCCGCTTTCTGATGTTTCAGGTTTAATGATGGTCAACGCCGCCACCGGAATGATTACCACTTTCCTTGGCGGAGCTATCGCTGATAGATTTGGGCGCAAGGGAGTGATGTTATTCTCACTCCTGTTTTGTGGGGTTGGGTGGTTCTTCTTCCAGATAGCCGGAACGCTGCCCGTATTTGCCCTGCTGATGGCCATCACCGGCGCAACGACCCCGCTTTATCGACTTGCAGCCGATTCGATGATCTCCGACCTGATCCCGCCTGAGAAGCGTCTGGATGCCTATTCACAGTTGCGCATGGGGAACAATATCGGTGTGGCTGTGGGACCAGCGATTGGCGGGTACCTGGCTTCAGTCTCGTATGATACTGCGTTTACCGTGATTGGTGTGGGTCTGGCGGTGATTGGGCTGCTGGTTGCCTTTCTGGCTTCTGAAACCCGGCCCCAAGTTTTGCTCAGTAATCAGATGCAAGAGAAAAAAAGTGGAGGATACTCCAGGATATTCAAAGATAAAATCTTTATAGCCATCATCGTAGCATTTACTTTTAGCCGAATCTGCACCTCTACACTCTGGTTGATGTTGGCGGCTTACTCCAAACAAAATTTTGGTCTTTCTGAGAGCATGTACGGTTACATACCGGCGACCAATGCACTTATGGTAATTTTCTTGCAGATGCTGGTTACCCGGCAGGTAAACCGCAGCAAACCAGTGTCCGCAATGGCATTAGGCGCATTGATCTATGCAGTTTCCATTTTCAGCGTGGCTTTTGCCGAAGGTTTCTGGGGGTTCTGGATGTGTATGGTGGCAGCGACTGTGGGTGAGATGATCCTGGTACCCACTACCACAACGTATACATCCCGCCTCGCGCCAGCCGACATGCGTGCCCGGTATATGAGCATCTATACTCTCTCAACTGGGATCGGCACAGGCGTTGGACCCTGGTTGGGGGGATTTATGGAAAAGACCTTTAATTCGCAATCAATGTGGTATGCCGCCGGTGCAGTTGGCTTTGCCGGGTTCCTGGTATTCCTGCTTGCCATCAGGTTAAACCGCCAGGTGTCGGTGAATACAACTGCAGATTTATCAGGTGTAAATTGAGACGACTGATCACTCACCTTACTCGTGTGATCAGAGAATATCCTCTACAGTTCTGGCTGCTCTTCATTGGCATGTTGATCAGCACGATCGGTTCTTCGATGATCTGGCCGTTCCTGATGCTGTATGTTTCTAAGACACTCGATATTGCGTTGACTCGTGCAGCCACGTTGATGACGATCAATGCCATCATGGGGTTGATTTTTTCATTCATCGCTGGACCAATCATTGACCGGGTGGGTCGAAAATGGGTCATGGTCATCAGTCTGGTTGGCAACGGGTTGATGTATTTATTGTTGAGCCACGCACAGACATACGCTGAATTTGCGGTTGCTCAGGGGTTGATGGGAGCTCTGAATCCACTTTACCGGGTGGGGGCGGATGCTATGATGGCTGATCTGATTCCGCAGGAAAAACGGGCGGGAGCTTATTCGATCATGCGCATGAGCAACAACGCTGGTGTTGCGATTGGGCCAACGATTGGAGGATTTGTTGCTTCACAATCCTACACCCTGGCATTTTATTGTGCAGCTGCAGGGCTGGCGTTTTATGGCCTTTTGATCGGGATTAAGGCCAAAGAAACATTACCGAAATTTGAGACCACTACCATCAAGAAAAGCCTGTTTGATGGATATGGTCAGATATTCAAGCATCGAGAATTCATTGGTTTCACCCTTGGATTCACATTGACCTCGATGCTCGCTTCTATGGTATGGACGCTGCTCTCGGTCTACACCAATAAAAATTTTGGAATTCCTGAAAACCAATATGGTTTCATTCCCACTACGAACGCAATCATGGTCGTCGCGCTGCAGGTTCTCGTTACTATGATCACCAGAAGATATAAATCTCTGCCGGTAATGGTTGTGGGCACAGCCTTCTATGCGCTTTCAACAGCATTGGTGGCGTGCTTTTCAGGATTTTGGGGTTCTGGTTCTGTATGGTGGTGATGACTATCGGAGAATTGATCATCAGTCCTACTGCAACGACATATACTGCCAATCTTGCGCCGGCGGATATGCGCGGGCGCTATATGAGTATTTACGGCCTTACCTGGAGTATTGCAAGCGGAATTGCACCTGTCTTTGGTGGAGCACTGAATGATTATCTAGGACCGCGTTGGATCTGGATTGGGGGCGGGATGATCGGCGTGATCAGTATTCTCGTGTTTATGTACCTTTCGCATCAGTATAGTCACAATGAGGCATTACCTGAAATTGAATCAAAGAAACCCCTCTCTCTGTAAGATGGGTTTGGGTTGCGAATAGCCATCGGAATTTGTATAATATAAGATACGATGAAAACGCTGCGATTAATCGTGATTATTCTCATGATTGCAGGTGCGCTGCTGGCGATCACACATGACACCAGAGCGCAATCTTCAGATTCGATTTATATTTCTGAAACTGGACATTGGATCTGGGGTGAATTTTTGCGCATGTACAACAGCGTTTCTGATCCGTTGCTTTATTTTGGTTATCCGATTACAGATGATTTTACCGATCCAATTACAGGGCAGCGTGTACAGTATTTTCAAAAAGCTCGCTTTGATCTGGTAGATACCGATCAAGGACCGCAAATTCAAGTTGCACCTCTGGGTCGATTACTGCACGAATCTGGAGCAGCTTTGGCTGACATTCCCACAGATGGACCAACCTGCCGGATGTTCGACAGCGGCTTTTCGGTTTGCTATGCATTCCTCCAGTTCTACGATACCCATGATGGCGAGAACCGCTTCGGAGATCCGATCTCAAATGTCGAGATTATTGACGGACGTTATATTCAATACTTTGATTACGCGCGCATGGAATGGTGGCCTGAGCGACCTTCAGGCGAACGAGTGGTGTTAACCGATCTTGGGCGTATTTACTTTGACAAGGTTGTCGCCAATCCCGAGCTGCTTAAATCAAGTCCCCCGGCAAATATCGCGGGGAACCTCTTGAATCCTCAAGTTCGAGTGTTTGTTCTGAAAGCTTTAATTGGCGCTGGTGAGCAGCAGACGGTCTACGTGGTCGTGCAGGATCAATATCTACGGCCTGTGGAAAACGCTGAAGTGGGTGTAACCCTCTACTTCCCTGATGGCTCAAAGGAGTTCTACCGGCTTCCCGAGACGAATGAATATGGTATCAGCCAGTTCTCATTCACCACACCGCAGCTTGTGGTGCAATCGGTCATTAATATCAAAGCTGAAATTGCCATTCGCGGGGAATTCGCTGTTGGAAAGTCCTGGTTTAGATTGTGGTGGTAAAAGTCTGAATAAAGGTCAAGAATTATTTCCCCAAGAATGAACCGGGATTTTTTTACGGTTTATTAAGATAAATCTTTTTAAGAAGATTAATATGTCATCCATTACAGGGCGGTTGAATTATGGAGCAGTTCTAATTTAAACTGCGGCTTTTTAATTCCGTATATAATTTTTGGTAATCTGCCTTGTTAGGTGGGTTAAGCACTATGATTTGGTTGATTGTTGAGAGAGCACCTTCAAGGTTTTCTTCATTGAGCATTTTTTCCGCGAGAGAATCCAGTTTTTCAATCGCAATTGGCAGTTGATCACGCGCGATGAAATAACCAGTCATTCGTTTTTGTATATCTATATTATCTGGCCGTTCTTTTAACAAATCATCGAGAAACTTTACAGCTGCCTGTGATTGATCTTCGGCATCTAAAAGTTTGAGATAGGCATCCAATTCGTTCATCGCTGCAGCATTTAAACCCAGCCGTATATAAAGATCAACCAGCATCATGCGCGGAGAAGGTTCCATTGGCTGTAAACTGCGCAATTGTTCAAATACCTTTATGGCTTCTTTCCAATCCAGGCTCTGCAATTCGATGTCTGCCAGTTTATTGAGGATTTTCACCGACCAGTCGCGGGCTGTGTTTGACTGGTGAGAGAGAGATAACGCCGAGGTGTACGTTTGCCGGGCTTGATCGAGTTCACCCAGCAAGTAGTAAACGTTTGCCAAATCCATATACTGTTGGATGGCATCGTCGTTTCGTCCAATCGATTTTAGCAAATTGATTAAACTATGACGGACGGTAATATCCATTGACGCCAGTTTTGTCACCCGCGATAACAGTCGGATGGCCTGCGCAGTTTCTCCACGGATCGTGTACAACCGTGAAACCTGGAGGAATTTTTCAACAGCTTCGGTTATGCGACCTTCTGTAATCAAAATTTCACCGATTTGTATATGAAGAGGCAGGTAAGTTGGGGCGTACACGAGTGCCCGATAGGCTTCTTCCATGGCGGTGCGGAGTTTTCCTTCCGCGGCCAACTTTTTAATTTCAGCCAGAGATTCAATAATTTGACTGCTGGATGATTCCATTAACATTTCTGCCAGGGGTATCGGCGGGTTCCCGGCAGGCTGTGGTGGAAGTTGGGAACGCGCCGCTTTAAGATAAGCGTGCCAGTCTGTTCGCGTGAGCTGGCTGTTGATCACATTGCATAAATTGAGCAGATCCTTTTCCTGAGTCACTTGCATACTGGATTCGAAAATTGGATCGTAGAGCTGCATTAGCTCTTCAGATTCTTGAAATGGAACGGTCGTCGCGTCCGCCAGCTTAAGTGCCTGAAGGAAATTAATGGAGGCTTCTTTGAGTTGACCTGTTTGCTGGTAAATTCTACCAATTAGCAAGTAAGAAGCCAGCGCGTATGCAGGGTTTCTCACCGAACGCTGTAAGTATTTCAAGGCTTTTTGTGGATCATATTCACGAATCAGCAGGGCGATGAGATAATAGGCGGCTGATTGGTTAAGCCCCAGATCAACGGCTCGCTGCAATTCTTCTGCTGAACGATCGTCCTGACCGGATGTCTGAAAATCAATAGCCTGACTTAAATGAAGCTGAATGCGTTTACGGTCTGCTTGCTCGGCAGAAAGCTCCCCGGTGCCGCGGGTAAGAACATGCAGACCACGCCGCTGGTTCTTTACACTAGATCCAGATTCATCTGATTGTTCAAACAACAAACCAGCTAATTCTTTCAATGCGGTTAGTTTTGCTTCAACAAACGGGTCATAATTCACCACTGGCTCTGTACTGGCCGGTGTCATTTCCATTTCGCGTACCTGAGCCATGCGTACCGCTCCGGTACTCCCCTTTTTTCGTTCAGGGAGAGGCAATCTCTCTCCTGCTTTTAATTTAGTAATCGCATCTCGTGCAGTGGAAGATTGTGGATTCAACTGTTGAGCGTAGGATGCTACCTGCATTGCTCTGACGGGATCTCCTGAATTTTGAATGATGGCGGCAAGGGCAATAAATTCTGCCACTGCATCATCTTTTTTACCAAGTTTGTCAAAGATCTTCGCCAGGCGAGTATGTGCCGTCTGGGATAACGGATCAAGGCGGATGGCTTCATAATAACTGTTAACTGCGCGGTCGATGTCATGTGATTTCAATTGCAGTTCAGCGGATTGCATATAACAGGTAATTGCGTCTTGCAACATCCCTACTCGTTCATAAATCCGTCCAATGCGTTCGAAGGGCATGGGATCGTTGGGGTCTAGTATCGTCAACCTTTGATAAATGCGTAAAGCCTCTTCGTATTTTTTTAACTGGAAAAACGCCAATCCGAGGCCGGCCAATCCCAGTGGATCATCTGGGTTTGTGGTAAGCGCTTGTGTATATGCTTCCACCGCTGCAGACCAGTCCTGGTCCCAGATAGCGGAATGACCCTTTTCCATGAGTGATTGAAAATTAGCCGTGTCGTTGGTCATAAATCCAGACATTTGATTATTCTGTAATTACCTGCATACTCCCCCAGTTTACACCACTTCTGGCTTCAGTAAGGAGAGGAATATCAAGTTTGTAAGCATTTGCCATGACGCTGCTGACAAGCTGTACAGTTGGTTTCAATTCAGCAACAGGAACTTCAAGCACCAGCTCATCGTGAACCTGTAACAGCATTTTAGCATTTAATTTGCTTTTTGCTAAAGCAGCATGAAGCTCAATCATAGCAATTTTCATGATATCAGCGGCAGTTCCCTGAATAGGGGCGTTAATCGCTTCACGTTCCTCGCGGTTACGAACCTGGATGTTTGCAGGATGGGCTAAATTTGGAAAATATCTGCGTCTACCCAACATTGTTTCTACGTAACCCTGCCTGGCTGCTAATACGCGGATGTTATCAAGATATTTCTTTACGCCAGGGAAGTGCTCGAAATAGTCTTTAACAAAATTCTCAGCTTCCGCCAGGGTCAGGTCGGTGGACCGGCTGAGGCCGAAAGCGCTCATGCCATAGATCAACCCAAAGTTGATTGCTTTGGCATGCCGGCGCTGTTCCTTGGTTACCTCCGCAAGGGGGACGTCATAGATGGCTGCTGCAGTGGCGGCGTGAATATCCTGTCCCTCGCGAAAAGCCTGGAGCATAGCAGCATCCTGGGCCATATGTGCAACAATGCGTAATTCGATCTGAGAGTAATCAACCGATAACAGGGTGTGTCCTGGTGAAGCCACGAAGCCAAGACGTACCTGCCGGCCAGTTTCGGTACGGGTCGGAATGTTCTGCAAATTGGGGTCTGAAGAAGCCAATCTGCCGGTCACTGACCCGGTTTGGCTGAAGTTGGTATGCACGCGCTGTGTGCGGGGATTGATCTGAAGCGGAAGGGCATCCAGGTAGGTAGATTTTAATTTAGAAAGTTCGCGGTATTCCAATAATTTATCAACCACCGGGTGTTTGCCAGAAAGCTCATCCAAAACCGCAGCGGAGGTGGAGAAGTGACCGCTGGAAGTTTTCTTGTTTCTATCTGGTGGCTCGAGCTTGAGCGTTTCAAACAATACGCGTGAAAGCTGTTGTGTAGAATTCAAGTTAAAAGAATAACCCACTGATTGGCAAACTTCTGCTTCAATTTGATTTAACCTGCTGCCGATCTCATTGCTGAATTTCTTAAAGAACTCTTTATCGAGGGAAATTCCTTCTCTTTCCATGCTCATTAATACCGGCAGAAGCGGCATCTCGATCTCTTCAAAGATTCGAGTGCAGTTAAATTCGGCCATCTTTTTTTCAAGTACAGGGACAAGCCTCAATGTCACTTCGGCATCTGCTGTAGCATATGGTGCAGCCGAAGAGATAGGTACCTGATTCATGCTGATCTGATTCTTTCCCCTGCCAATCAATTCCTCGATATGGGTCATGCTGATGTTGAGCAGTGAATCTGCCATGTCTTTAAGACCCAGGTTATGCGATGCCGGGTCAATCAGCCAGCCTGCGATCATTGTGTCGAAGGATATTGGGAAAATATTGAGTCCGTAATTACCTAGAACCAGTGCATCATATTTAATATTGTGGCCAATTTTTTTAATCTTTGGATTGGTCATTGCGGGGGTAAGCGCATCGATCACCATTCTGACGGGAAGCTGGTTGGGGTTGTTCTGATGTCCTACTGGTATGTAATACCCCTCGCCTTCCTTGATAGCAAGAGAAATCCCCACCAGCTCTGCGCGCAGCGGATCAACCGCTGTGGTTTCAGTATCCAGAGCGATACGCGGGCAGGATTCGAGAGTTTTTTGCAGGTCGGCCAGTTTCTCATGGGTGTCAATGATTTTTACATCTAGCGAGTACGTCGAGGGTAAGCCTATATCCTTAATTTCCTCGCCAAAGAGAGAAAGCTGTGGTGTCGTTTGAGTGATAAGAGGTGCCGAGATCATTCTCAGGCGTGGTATCAGCGAGCGAAAATCCAGTTCTCTGAATAAGGCTTCTACAGCGGGAATATTGATATGGTCTGTACGCGCCTCACTTAAAGTAAGCCTGATACCGACATCTGTCCTGATCCGTGCCAGGTCACGGCTCATATAGGCTGAATTCTTACCGGCAACCAGCTTTTCACCTACTTTGCCCGGTATTTCACTTATGTGAGCATAGATTTCATCCAGTGTCGGGTATTTTTCCAGTAAGTTGATTGCTGTTTTGGGGCCGATGCCTGCAACACCAGGTATATTATCAGATGTATCGCCAACCAATGCCTTGTAATCAACGACCTGACCGGGTTCAACCCCAAGGTATGCTTTAACATCACTTGGGCTGTAATTCTTAGATTCAGATAGTTTTGAACCGGGCAGGCTGACCAGGATGCGGTCATTCACAAGCTGTAACAGGTCGCGGTCGCCGGTGATAATTTTAACTCCCAATCCCTGTTCGACAGCCTGACAGGCGATCGTACCCAACACATCGTCTGCTTCTACACCCTCTTTTTCAAGACGTGGCAGATGGAAGGCATCAATCATTTGTCTGATGCGTTCAATTTGTGGTCGCAGATCATCTGGCATTTTAGCGCGTGTGGCTTTGTATTCGGGGTAGAGTTCATTGCGGAAGGTCTTGCCAGTGTCGAAAGCCACTGCCAGATATTCCGGTTTTTCCTGTTCTAGAAGACGCATCAATACGTTGGCAAAACCAAAAATTCCAGCCGTTGGTTCCCCAGAACGACTCTGCATGCGATCGTTCATCCCGGCAGTGATGGCAAAATAGGTGCGGTATGCCAGTGCATGTCCGTCGATTAAATACAGTGTAGGAGGCATTTGATTTTTCCTGTTGGTAGTTACTTAAGCTGATGGACCTTGTTGAGCAGAGCGGGTGCGCTTAATGAAATCATTAATCAGTGAATTTGAGGGAGCTAATGAACCGCTCATGATCAAATAACCCGGAGCCCAGAAATCATTCTGGTCGTTATTGTTTAATAATTCTGTGAAATTTGTGTAGAGATGAGAAGTTGTCCTGCGTCGAATTTCGTTAACAGCCTCTACTGGGCTGGTATCGGCAGGCAAAGAAACCTGCCACATCATGAACAACGGGCGTATGGAAAGGCTGGTAACCCGCCATCCATTGGCAATGTGAAGTTGTGGGAGAATAAATCCCAGGCGGTCTGAGATGTCTCGCGCTAAGAATTGGTTCGGGTTATTTGGGATCATCACACAAAAATAGTCAAACCTCACACTCCTCACTCCCAACGGAGCCGTTCCAGGGAGAGATTCGCCCAATTCAGGGGTAGATTCCTCTGTGAAAGGGGGCTCGCTGGTGATGATTTCTGATCCTTCTTCGTTTACTTCTTCAGAAGTGGGTAAGGGCGGCAATGGCGGAGGAAGGATATCAGCATTCGATTCCGTGGGTTCTAAATCGCCAGGTATTGATACTTCGTCCAATTCATCACCCACAAGCGTAATCGGGATCCAATCTTCAGCACTGGAAGGTTGAAGCGGAGGTGGTACTACGCTGTTGACCTTGTCTTTAGTATCCAAGCTAATCGCTTCTTCGGGGTCAGGCGGCGGCATATTATCCAGTAAGTTGTTGAGATTGTTTAATTCCGATTCGCTCAAAAAATCAGATAATTCTTCAGGCTCAAAATCATCCTGCGAGAAATCCTCATCGAAAGGTAAACCTTGATTTTCATCCAGAGATGCTTGCACATTGATGATTTCATCCAGAACAATGTCTAATTCATTTTGTGAAAATGGTTTTTGTAAAATCAGTTGTGAAGTGTGGTTAAAATCTCCTTCGGTTGTCTCAGCATTGCTTTGCGTGCAAAATCGAATGATGCGGGCATCCGGGAGAATATCAACCAGGTCGCCCAGAAAGGAGGGAAGTTGGATTTCGAGGCTTTCTTCGTCGAGGATCACGACATCTACTTTTCTCCCTGCGGCTGTACTGAGAGCATCATCTTCAGTTTCGGCAGCGTAAATTCGAAAATCACCTCTCATTTCGATATGAGCTGTGAGCTGCCTGATAAGATCCTGGTCAGATGAAATGAGTAAGATCGTTTTTTGCATATAAAAAGTGTATCACGTGCTTAAATCACACGCAAGCGAATCGATTTTAATCATCAAAAATACTCCACAAGCATGAGAAGGTGTGGCATAATCATTTTCAACTTGAATCGAGGTAATCATGGAATTCAATCAGATTTGCATTATCGGACTTGGTTATATCGGATTGCCAACGGCAAGCACCTTCGCTAGCCACGGTTTGAAAGTCATTGGTGTTGACCGTAATCAAGAAGTCATCAAGAGCTTACGGAATGGAAAAGCACATATCTATGAACCGGGATTGGGAGAAATTGTTGAAAAGGTTCTCCGTGAAGGGAATCTTCAAGTTTCTGAAAAACCAGTTGAGGCAGATGCCTTTATCATTGCCGTTCCCACTCCTTTTTATGATGATAAGAAAGCCGATTTGAGCTATGTGCGTTCCGCTGCAGAATCTGTGGTTCCCGTGCTGCGAAAAGGCAACCTGGTCGTGCTTGAATCTACCTCGCCACCACTGACCACCCGCGATGTCGTCAAACCAATCCTTGAAAGGTCAGGGCTAAAGGCAGGTGAAGATTTTAAACTGGTTTATTCTCCAGAACGCGTTTTGCCCGGTCAGATTCTAAAAGAACTTGTAGAAAATGCGCGCGTAATCGGAGGTATTGATCAAGCGTCTGCCGAAGCCGGGCGCGATCTATATTCCATTTTTGTCAAAGGCGAGATCGTACTGACTGACGCCACCACGTCAGAAATGGTCAAACTGATGGAGAATACGTATCGTGATGTGAATATCGCCATCGCTAACGAGTTCTCACGACTGGCTGAACGTTTTGGTGTAGATGTATGGGAGGCAATTTCGATTGCGAACCGGCACCCAAGGGTAAAAATTCTGAATCCTGGCCCAGGTGTTGGCGGGCATTGCATCAGCGTCGACCCCTGGTTTTTTGTCGAGTCTGCTCCCGATCTTACACCGCTTATTCATACAGCGCGCAAAGTAAATGATTCGCAACCGGATTTTGTAGTTACACTATTCACAGAAGTAGTGGGCAGTTTAAAAGGAAAACGAGTATCGATTTTAGGGTTGGCTTACAAGCCAGACGTAGATGACCTGCGTGAAAGTCCGGCTGTAGAAATTGCCCGGCATCTAGTCGAAGAAGGTGCTCTGGTAACGGCGTTCGAACCATTTAAGACAGATTTTAAAATTGAGAATGTACGGATGGCCAAGACACTTGAAGAGGGTCTAGAAAATGCAGACGCTGTTCTCCTGCTGGTCGCGCACACTCAATTCAAGAATCTTGATCCAATTGTGATTTCGGGCTACACAACAGCAAGAATCGTAATCGATGCCGTGAATGTTTGGAATATCGAATCCTGGAAAAAAGCAGGGTTTAATATTGTAAGACTGGGTGACAGAAAAAATCGAGCCCTATGAAAAAACCGATCCGAGTTCTTTCCATTTTTGGAACGCGTCCCGAGGCTGTAAAAATGGCCCCGGTGGTAAAGACATTACAGGAAACCACAGGCATTGAGTCGCGGGTATGCGTTACAGCACAACATCGAGAAATGCTCGATCAGGTTCTGACACAATTTAAAATCAAGCCTCATCACGATTTAAATCTGATGAGACCTGACCAATCTCTGTCAGGTCTGACCGCAGAAATTTTGACCCATCTTGAACCAGTGTTGGCTTCAGAGCACCCAGATTGGGTACTTGTGCAGGGTGATACCACCACGGTGATGACAGCATCTCTTGCAGCTTTTTACCGTGGCATAAAAGTTGGGCATGTCGAGGCAGGATTGCGGACTGGGGATAAACGGCAGCCTTTTCCAGAAGAAATCAACCGCCGGATTACCGGGGTGATCGCTGATCTACATTTTGCTCCAACTGAATTCAACCGTCAAAACCTGCTGCGTGAAGGAATTCGTGACGAGTGCATCAAAGTGACTGGCAATACCGTAATCGATGCCCTGCAGCAGATCTCTCAGTTTCCTCCTCCGTCGCAGGTTGCGGAGTGGTTGGATAGATGGGGTGTTCAATCAGGTGAGAGACGCCTGATTCTGGTCACTGCTCACCGGCGTGAAAATTTTGGCGAACCAATCCGAAATATCTGTCACGGGCTGCGATTGCTGGCCAAGCGATATGGTGATTCCATTCGTATCCTTTACCCGGTTCACCTTAATCCTAACATCCAGGAACCCGTGTATGATCTATTAAAAAATATTGATCAGGTGATATTGACCGCACCAGTGGATTATCTCTCTTTGGTTCACCTGATGAAAGCTTCAATGATCGTGTTAACAGATTCGGGTGGCATTCAGGAAGAGGCTACTGGTTTAGGCAAACCAACACTGGTGTTGCGGAAAAAGACTGAAAGGCCAGAAGGTGTAGAAGCTGGAGTCTTGAAATTGGTAGGATCCGATCCTGATCTCATTCTTTATGAGGCTTCACGCCTGTTGGATGATGAAAAGGCTTATGCTGATATGGCTCATGTTGTAAATCCGTTTGGAGATGGTCATGCGGCAGTCAGGATCGTTCGTGCCATTCTCGATTACCAGCATGAAATTGCAAGTTGATAGACCTGTTCTAGGACTGGAATGACCGTAGAAAACAATCGTATCTGCATCTTACCTCATAAACTGGGTTTAGGCGGTCCAGCATCTTTCAAGTCATCCCTAATCCGCATCCTTATCACAAGGGGCATTACCATTACCCATGATCCGCTTGACCCTGCGGTATCGGCCATTCTGTTGATCGGCGGCGCGCAGCATCCGCAGTGTGTATTCCGCGCTCAACGTTTAGGCGTTAGGGTAGTACAACGCCTGAATGGTATGAATTGGGTCCATAGAAAAAAGTTCACCGGGATCCGCCATTTCATCAAGGCTGAATATGGCAATTTTTTATTGTCGAGTATCAGAAAAAAAGCTGACCGAATCATTTACCAGAGTGAATTTTCACGCAGCTGGTGGGAACGGGTCTATGGTAAATTAGCCGTTCCTCAGACCGTGATTCATAACGGAGTTGATCTTGATCGATTTTCACCTGAAAATTCACATCCACCAATCGATCATTACAGAGTTTTAATGGTAGAAGGACATCTTGGCGGCGGTTATGAACAGGGATTAATTACCGGCGTCCAACTTGTGCGCTTACTTAATCAACGTATGGACAGGCGGGTGGAATTAATGGTCGTTGGAGATGTTCCACAGAGCCTGCGTAATCAGGTTGATTCTTTCGGAGAGAAGGTTAGCTGGTGCGGGGTGGTGAAGCGTGAGATGATCCCTGAAATTGACCGCTCGGCGCATTTATTTTTTTCATCTGACCTGAACGCTGCCTGTCCAAATTCGGTGATCGAAGCCATGGCCTGTGGCTTGCCAGTAATTGCCTTTGATACGGGAGCAATGAAAGAACTGGTCCCTCTGCAGGCAGGCCGGATTGCCAGTTATGGCGGGAACGTCTGGAATCTTGATCAGCCTGATATTTACGCACTCGCTGATGCAGCAAGTGAAGTTCTGCTGGTTAGAGATAAACTAAGTGTTGGGGCTCGACAGCAGGCAGAAAAAGCTCATGATGAACAAAAGGTAGCAGATCGTTATCTTGATGTTCTGCTTGGAGAATAATTTGAGTTACACGATGGGGTATAACAAAAGCAGAACTTTAGGTCTTGTTTTGTTTTCTGTCACGTAATAATTCAATTGCTGTACCCACTAAAATAATCACTACGACTGATGATACAGCAATAATCACGCCTGTTGCCTGTACATATTCAGGGGATGAAACCGCGATTGGTGATGCGAGGGGATTAACCTGTTCGCTAACCACTGGAGTGGGTGTTATAAGATATACAGATGCATCAGGTTTAGGTCCGCTAAGATAGATAGCAAGGATCAACACAGCAATAACCAGCAAGATGAGAAATATGCGTCCTCCCCAGTTAGGATCCTTGGTTAAGGCTGCCCAGATGTTCTTAAGAAATGCTTTCATTGGTTTCCTCTGCTTATTCAGTAAGTTCCTTAATGATTGCGTTCGAGGCCTGAATATAACTGATCTGTTTACGGATTAAACCCTTTGATGCATCGCTCAATAACGTCCCCAGAGCATTGATAATATTATTGGATGGAATCAGGTGAGCTGATTCTGCAATCGGGTTTAAGATATTTGTCAATCGCTGATCGCTCCAGCTAGAAAGTACAGTCTTGCTCACTGGCAAGACACCAGCTGCTTCACTCCATTCTTTATTAAACTCAGGGTCGATAAGATACTCAGCTAGTTTTAGATGTGCGGTGTATCTTTCAGATGATGTTTGAGGGAATGCCAGTACCCAACCGTCAGCAAAGGTCATGGTCTGGTTTTCCACTACTGGTAGTGAGGCGATGGTCAGGTTATCCGGTTTTTCAAGCAGGTATTGAGAAGACCAAACGATGGCGTAGGCCGCGCTTGAATCAATAAGGGCTTGTTGCGATTGCTCAAATGTTGTAAATTCGGTCAGCCAATATGGGAAGACGTTAGCGGTTGTTCCATCTGCAATGATTTGAAAACTGCGCTGCAGGGAGATTTCATCGAGCATAACGTCTTCTTCCTCTCCTGAAATCACACCTCCAACCTGCTGATAGAGCAGGAGGGGGATTAATGCCTTTGGATCGGCTACTGGAAAGGCAAGAATCGCTTGCTGCTGAAAAATATCACGCCAGTTCATCGGCGGATACCCAATTTGTAAAGGTTTGAATTCTAAAACCAGTGCATTTCCTGCAAATGGCACCCCATAATTGGCTTCTCTGGTCTTTCCCATGTCTCTGGCGTAAGGAAATAAATCTTCAAAATCAATTTCCAGATCTGCTGGTTCAAGCGGAAAGAGCAATCCATTCTGTGCCGCGCTCTCAAGATCTGACCGCGATAAAATAACAATACCGGGCAGAATGGAAGGAGCAGCTGCGCTTGCTGTGGTTAATGAGTCCAGCATTCCTCCAGAGCCGGTTTCCATTTTGACTCTTACGTTCACCGAAATACCCGGGTTATCAGAGCTAAATTTTTCAAGCTGTGCCTTGAGTAAATCACCTGCGGGGGTTCCATTGTTTGGGTCGAATTGTGGAGGAAGCCATATCGAAAGTACATCCTCTGAATTCGGAACTTGAGATGGTACTGGTGTGGTCGAAAGAACCATCGTTGGTGTCGTTGTCGCCTTAAGTGAGGATGTTGGTTCTATGTTGGGATTTAAGAATGAAAATTGTGTTAAAACTTTCTGGCAGCCAGATATTGACATAACGATCAGGCTCATCGATAAAACTGCCAGAAGTGCATATTTCTTGATCATATTCAGCCAAGCGAAACAGGGTTGGTTAACAATCTGACCATCAAAGCAATCATATTTTGATAATCGTTCATATTAATCATCTCTGAAGGAGAATGAACATAGCGACATGGGATAGATAGAGCTCCAGAAGCGATACCGCTCCTTGTCATTTGAATGGAACGAGCGTCTGTTGAACCCACATCCAGGATTTCAAGTTGATATGGCACTCTTATCTTTTTGGCACCATCGATCATCCAATTCACAACACCCGGATCAGATATAAAATTGACGTCGCGCACCTTGATCGCTGGACCTTTACCGAGATCGCATTGCATTTTTGTGCCAAGGATGTGGCTGGCTGGGGTAACATCTAATGCGAATCCAAGATCTGCTTCAATCCCAAACGCGGCAGTCAGTGCGCCTCTAGATCCAACTTCTTCCTGTGTACTAAACACGAAAATCAATTCATGTGGAGTAGTCTTGATCTGCTTGATGGTTTCAATTAACAATGCACAGGCTGCACGATTATCAAGTGCTTTTGAAACGATGTTTAAGCCGTAATCAGCAAATTCTCCTTCAAAAACTGCAAGATCACCGATCTTTACAGGGCAGTCTTTATCGCTTGCCGCTCCAACATCAATAAAGAACTTCTCGAACTTTGGAATTTTCGTAATGTCTTCAGGTTTTTCATTGTTAACCACACCGCGTGTACCGTTCAGAAACACTACCCGGCTGCCTGGCAGAAAACGGGGAAAAACAGTACCGATATTGCTAAAACGAACGAGGCCATTCTTCTCGACATGACTAACAATGACTCCAATTTCATCCATGTGGGCAGCTACCAGGATGCTCAATCCGTTCCTGTTTTTTTCACCCACTCGAACGATGAGGTTGCCCAGTGTGTCAACCTGGATGTTAGAAGCATAAGATTTCAACTCTTCGCGGATCACATTTCGTACAGCAGATTCATATCCGGAAGGCCCAGCGGTTTGTGTGAATTTTCTGATTAATTCTTTCATAATGATTCCTCTATAATGAAGGGTTTCATCTTTCTTCAGCCAGGATCGATCGATCGACATTGTTAAGAATTGCTTCTAGCAACGCAAGGGTATTTTCCCAGTCTTTGACTTTAGCATGTAGGATTGACGAATGAGCGTATCTTCCAGGAACAGAAATCGATACTGCTGGAACCCCGGTGCGAGTTAAATGAATGGCTCCAGCATCCGTTCCACCACCACCAGGCTGTCTGAACTGGAATGGGATGTGATTTTCTTCGGCGATTTTTGTAAGAAACCGAATCAAACGCGGATCGGATAGTGTTCCAGCATCAGCAATATAAATGGCCGGGCCAAATCCCAGCCTGCAGTTGTAACGCGAATTTTCAACACCGGGTTCATATGCTGGAAAATCAAAGGCGGGGGTCGAATCAACCACAAAAGCCAGATCCGGATTGAAATTATAAGCGGCCACACGTGCGCCGCGCAGCCCGATCTCTTCCTGAACGGTAAAGGCAAAAAGGATTTCCAAATGATCAGCCTTTTTTTTCGTCAGTTCGATTAAAGATGCGACACCAAGCCGGTCATCAAGAGCCTTTCCGAAAAGACTGTCACCACTTAATTGAAACCTGGTGGCAAAGGTGGCGAAATCTCCAATTTTCAACCTGCCTGAATTGGCAGGGCTGACATCAATGCGCAGGCTATCCATTGGAACCGGATGGCATTTTTCTTCGGCACTTGCCAGATGAATTGGTTTTGCTCCAATCACACCAGCGATGTGATCTTTACCAGCGACGACAGGTTTGGCAACCAGTTGTCTTTCATCTATCCCACCGACAGGTTCAAAAGCAAAGATTCCCTTATCATCCTCTCCCACCAGCATGAAGCCAACTTCATCCATGTGGGCGGCAAACATCACGCGCAGGGCATTCTTGATAGATGCATGTTTTACAGCCAGCACATTGCCCATCGCGTCAACATTGTATTCATCCACGTAAGGTTTGATCTCTTCAATGACGATTTCACGCACTTCGTCCTCACAGCCAGATACACCAACTGCGTTGCTGAGCTTTTCGAGCAGAGCGAGTTTGGCTTTATTAATCTTTAGCCTGGATGTTAATATCTTTTCGGATGTCATGACGATTTTCCTGAAAATATTGTTTCGAGAGCATTGGTTTCAAGGCTGGTAATAAACCTGGCAAGCAAGCGTCCTGCTCTCATAATATCATTGATTGAAGCCATCTCAACCGGGGTGTGCATATAGCGGATGGGGATGCCAATGACCATATTGGGAATTCCATCTGCTGTGATTTGCATGGCCATCGAATCCGTTCCTGAACTGCGGGGCATTGGCTCCATTGCATACGGCATATCGATCTCTTCGGCGATTTTTTTGAAAATACCGGTCAACGCAGGATGTACATTTGAACCAATACCGATGGTAATTCCTTTGCCCATTGGGAATGTCATGTGATTGTTTGAGCCAGGTCCTTTGGCGAAGGTTACATCCAGGGCGATGGCGATATCTGGGCGAATTTCATACGAAGATGTGGCTGCCCCACGCAGGGTTCCCTCTTCTTGCACAGTTGCGACTGCCCAAACATCCCATTGTAAGTTGTAATTCTTTAATTCCTCCAGGCAGACGGTTAATGCCGCAATCGATGCACGGTTATCAAGACTGTGCCCGGCGATGTAATCGTCTTTAAACAAAATCGGAGGCTGCGCGAAGGAGATGACGTCGCCAATTTGCACGAACTTTTCAAGTTCCTTCTGATCGAATCCGGTATCCACGAACAAACGTGAAAACCTGAGAGGTTCGTTCGTTAAATTAGATGGCATCAATCGATCCGGAATCATTTGTACGATCCCGGGAATTTCTCTTTTGCCATGAACGATCACAGCCTGACCCGGCAGAATACGGTCATCGACGCCGCCGACTGCTGTGATCAATAGAAAGCCATTCTCAATTTTTGTTACTACAAGACCTACAGCATCCATGTGAGCGGCGATCATCAGGCTGGGCCTTTTTCCCTCCACTGCTGACCTTCTCAATGCGTGCAGGCTGCCAAGGCGACTGGAGGATATTTCATCTACTAGCGGGCGCCACTTTTCGGCGATGATCTTGCTGACCGGTCCTTCAGAACCTGAAAGCCCAGGAGCGGATAACAAGGAAAGCAGAAATGGTTCGATAACGGTCATTTATGGCTCCAATTTTATGGCACTTGCGAATTTACCGGATTGACGGCTGGAGTATCGGTCACAACTACAGGAGGAGTATCGGTGATGATAGGTGTCTCTGTAGCAGTGAAGGTCATACTGGGTGTGGGCGAGGGTATGAAATATGTGGGTGTGATACTTGGGGTAACACTGATAGTGGGAGTGAGCGTTATGGTTGGCGTGTCAAATACTGCTGTGGGCTGGGGGAGGGTGGCGCTCATTACTGCGGTTGGTGACACATATTCTAAGGTAATCGTGGGTGTAGGGGTAACGTCGCCTCTTGCATTACTGCTGATCCAAAGAATAATTAATCCCAACAGATAACAGGGGATGGTAGAAAGGATCACAATGATCAAAGTAGATCGTAAGCGTGTACGGCGGACTGGATCCTGTATCATGAGGGTTTCCTAGGGTTCATGATATCACGTGCCTAAGAACTGGGCAAGCGGATGATTTTATCACATAGAAAAAATTATTTTTTGAAATCCAGGTTTGAGATGGTTTTCACCAGTCGAATTTCCTGTTGTACGGTTACGAAAAGACTTTCAGCCTTCAAATCAGTGATTGTGTAACAGGGGGCATTCAGGTGATCAGCCAGGGCTTGCGCCAATCCCTGGTCAAACGCTGCATGTTCCATGTTGATTACCACACTATGAATTTTTTCCATACTGATTAATTCAGCAATATTGTACGCCTCTTCCTGAGGAGAACTATATCCCATAGATACATTTCCAGCACCATCAGTAAGAACAATCAGCAGTGGCATGACCTCCGGGTGGATGAGTTTTTCCTTGCGCAGCACCTCGTATGCCATCATTAATCCAGCACTCAACGGGGTTTTTCCACCAACCGGGATATCTGATAAAGCAGCCTCGGCCAGCATAACAGAATTTGTGGGCGGTAAAACCAGGGTGGCCAGATTCTTCTGGAACACGATCAGACCCACACGATCACGCCTTTGATAGGCATCGGTCAGCAGCGACATGATTGCACCTTTTGTTGCGGTCATCCGTTCAGCTACTGCCATCGACCAAGAGGCATCGACGAGAAAAAGGATTAGATTTGCCGCCCGCCTGACCCGAACCTTTTTCATATAATCTGCCGGACGGATAGCAAAGGCGATTTTGTTGCGTTCCTTTATTTCTTCACGCTGAGATTGGAAAGGAGCTGCGGCACGCACCGTGGCGTCGAAAGCCAGATCGTTTGCCTTTCCATTTGCCGGACGCGATTGTATATACCGGCCGCGTTTACGTTCAGTGTGGGTAATGGAACGGCGGCCGGCATAAGATCGCATCATCTTGTCAAGCGGTGTGTCCAGTTTGCGGGGATTAAATTCCTCCCCATTGGGCATCTTTTGTCCACCTGCCCACCAGAAGGCGTCATTTTGATTGAATAAATCCTGCTGTGATGGCTTGGGTTGCCCCTGCTCCGGTGTGTTTTCGCCGGTTTCCTCCGGCGTTAAACTTTTTTTGGGGAAGAGCTCTCCTCATCACCCAGTTCAGAGAGTGACTCCTGTTTTGTACCGCTTGAAGTCCCTCCCTGGAGTTGTTCAATTCGTTCCTGGAGTTCTTCCATTCCCATTTCTTCTCGTTGGAACGGACCGCTCTTTAAGCGGTGTGGAAGAGCAAGCTCTGCAGCAAGAGCGATGTCACGATCATTGATCTCAGTACGACCGTCAAAAGCAGCCTGGGCACGCGCGGTTTTTAGGATCACGAGATCAGAGCGATGACCATCAACATTTAATGAAGCAGTCAGCGCAGCAATTGACAACAGGTTTTGTCTGTTGTAGCTCACACTATCTACCAGCATTCGTGCCTTTTCGATCTGCTGTGAAAGTTCTTTCTCTTTGGGCATCCATTCTTCGCGGAAACGGACGGAATCAGCCTCGAAGGCGATATTCCGTTCCATAATCTCCACTCTTTCACGCGCATCACGAATGCCGCGGATTTCTACAGAGAGCGCAAAGCGGTCCAGCAGCTGTGGGCGCAGGTCACCTTCCTCGGGGTTCATCGTTCCCACAAGAATGAAACGTGCGGGGTGTGTAAAGGAGATACCTTCGCGTTCAACGATATTCACACCCATTGCTGCTGCATCCAATAGCACGTCAACAACATGGTCATCCAACAGGTTGACTTCATCAATGTAAAGCAAACCTCGATTAGCGGCAGCTAATACTCCGGGTTCAAAACTACGCACGCCTTTTTGGATTGCCTTTTCGATATCGAGGGTTCCTACAACACGATCTTCAGTGGCAGAAACTGGCAGGTTAACGAAAGGTGTCGGCCTGTTAATTGATTCAAGCTTTTCGCTTCGTTCTGCGCGTTCACGGCATTCGGTACACCAGGTGGTAGGCCTGTCAGGATCGCAGCCGAAGCGGCATTCGTTCACAACCTTTACATTTGGCAGAAGGGCAGCCAGGGCTCTCGCAGCTGTGGATTTAGCTGTTCCGCGTTCTCCACGAATTAAAACACCTCCAATACGCGGATCAACTGCGTTTAATACAAGTGCACGGCGCATCCTTTCTTGACCAACAATAGCAGTGAATGGATAGATAGCTGGCATAAGGGTATAGTTCCTTATCAAATTAATTTAATCAATTGTGGACTAAGTGTACCATAATACTATTTCTTACTCTTTCTTCTCTGGTTATTTATCATACTACGGATATTTCCGTTAATAAACTATCTCCCCGCTTGATTTATCTCAAAGCAGGGAGAGTAAGGCTATCCTATACGATTGGTATTTCTGAGTTACATCGTACTAGGAAAAAGGCTGGTAAATTCCAAAAAATTGCTGGTGGCTGGCACCATGAGCACGATCACTGTAATGAAAATGATAATGGCCAGAACGGTTAATCCGATCATTGTGTAGCCAAGAATCAATCCAGCCAAAGCCATTCCATCTCCGCCCAAGAGGCCGCCGCTTTCTCGGATTTCTTTTTTCGCCAGATGACCGGTAATTACTGCGACGATGGAACCGATGAATGGAAAGATCGTCCACCCAACGATGCCGGTTACAAGACTGATAATCGCCAGTGTGCTGTCGCGCTTGGCAGGTGGAATCTGAGGATATCCAGCCGGTTCAGAAGATACAGGTGTAGTCATTTTTATTCTCCTATCAATTCCCTATGTCAATTACTTAATTGATATACGACAGGGTTGGTGAAAAGTAGCAAATCAATCACTGCCACACATTGTGATAGGAAATGACCTGGCGATATTTTGATTAATTGATGTTCAAATTTTGTATGATTCCCGGAACGAAAGCAAGAGCAACGATGATTGCAATAAGGATCAGTACAATGAAACCCAGTTGGGTATAGCCAAGAATTAATCCAGCAGTGGCCATACCCTTTCCGGTGAGCATGCCGCGGCTTTCACGTATCTCATTGAAGGCCAGATGTCCGGTAATAATAGCTGCCAATGCACCAAAAATGGGAATCAAGAACCAGCTTAAGATGCCAGTGATCAGGCTGGCAACGGCCAGGCTGCTCTCTTTGGGCTGCGTTTCAGAAAGCGATGCGCGTAGATCTTGAGAGAAATTCGGTGGAGTTGGAATTGACATTTTTCCTCCTATAATCCATTGAAAATCGATCTATCTAGACTAAACAGAGCCTTATGGTTAAGCTCCAAAAAGGTTTCCAAGCGCTTTGATCAAACCTCCGAGGCCAAGAAATGCAAGGATCAACGCCAGGATTCCAAGGATGAGGAAGAGATAGCCAAGAAACAAGCCGATGTTTGCCAGTTTCTTTCCGCGCATAATGCCAGTGGCGTTGCGGATTTGTTTCTTTGCTTTATGACCAGTGAAAACAGCCAGCATTGCGAATACCGGTGACAGGATCATTGCCACCACAAAGCCGATATCGATGAGAGAATGGAAAAATAGCATCAAATAAGTGATGATGCCGCTGATGAAACTGATGATTGCTGAAATGGAAAGGGTAGCTTTTGGTTTGGGTTCTTCTTCCAAGAGACTCGAGCGAAGATCTTCTGTCATATTTTCCTCCTAAGCTTTTTTTCATTATAACCATTAAATATTAGATAAATATCATTTAACCTTGTCTGAATTACCTGATGAATAACAGGTAGAAGGAGGTTTAAAATCCACTATGCCAATAAGTAATCGATAGTAGAATTATGGATGGGACAAATTACTACAAGAGGATCAACAGAAAGGAGCAGTATATGGCAGAAAAGAAAGTCAGAGTCTTGATCGCGAAACCCGGGCTGGATGGTCATGACCGTGGTGCAAAAGTTGTGGCACGAGCTTTACGGGATGCTGGTATGGAAGTGATCTACACTGGATTACGGCAGTCGCCCGAGATGATTGCTGAAGCTGCCCTGCAGGAAGATGTTGATGTCATTGGGCTATCGATCCTCTCTGGCGCACACCTTGTTTTAGTTCCAAAAGTGATTGAACTGGTACGGGCAAATGGGCAAAATGATGTGCAAGTTTTTGTAGGCGGAATCATTCCTGATGAAGATGTTGAAGCTTTGCTTAAAGCAGGCGTTTCTGCTGTGTATGGTCCTGGAACATCAACCAGTACGATTGCTCAGGATATTCTCGCGAAAGTATCTGTGGATTGAGTTTGAGGAAGTAAATGATCGATTATGATTTAGTTGCCCAGGGAAACCAGCTGGCATTATCTCGACTTCTCACTGAAGTGGAAAATGGGACTCAATCAGGCCGGAAAGCACTGGACGACTTTTTCATTAAATCAGGCCGTGCGCATCTGGTTGGAATAACCGGTGCGCCGGGAACAGGAAAATCTTCACTGGTGAGCTGCCTCACACGGGTCTTTCGGCAGCAGTATTCCATGTCGGTGGCGATCGTAGCCATCGACCCATCCAGTCCCTTTACCGGGGGCGCAATCCTTGGTGATCGGGTGCGAATGCGCGATCTGGCTGGCGATCCGGGAATTTTCATCCGTTCGATGGCTTCGCGTGGAGCGCTTGGCGGCCTCGCCAATGCCACTGCAGGAGTGGTGCAGATACTGGATGCAGCAGGCTTTGATGTGATCATGATCGAAACGGTGGGCGCGGGACAAAACGAAGTTGATATTGCCAGGCTGGCGCACACCACCATCGTGGTTGATTCGCCGGGCATGGGAGATGATATTCAGGCCATTAAGGCTGGAATATTAGAAATTGCAGACATTCTGGTGATCAACAAAGCGGATCGACCCGGAGTAGAAAATACTGAACGAGCGCTGCGCGCTAATCTTGACCTGGGGCACACTGTGATGATGAATCACAATGCCGGACATGCGACGGTAATATCGGAAATCGAATCGCAACGAAAGGATTGGATTCCACCCGTATTGCGCACGATTGCGACTCAAAACAGCGGGATTACTGAAGTTGTCTCTTCAATTCTTGACCATAGAAGATTTCTTGAAGAATCAGGGCTTTGGGCGGTGCGTGATCAGGAACGACTACGCACTGAAGTGGAACACCAACTTCGCGAAGAATTGGTCGAAAGGTGGCGCAAGACCGTTCCAGCCGAAAAGTACGAAGAGGTCCTGAAAAAAGTGTATGCAAGGAAGCTTTCACCGGGAACAGCGATTCTCACATTAATGGGCGATTACTCTTTATAATTAGGGTGATCATCTAATATCAGTAAAAGAGGCATTATATTATGGAAAGAACGTTGATTAAAGACCTGCGCAGCAAGATCGACCAGACTGTGAAAATATCAGGATGGCTGCAAACCCTGAGAGATCAAAAAAAGATCCAGTTCTTAATCCTTCGCGATACGACCGGCCTGGTGCAGGTTGCGCATTGGAAACCGAATGATGAATCGCTGGCTGAAAAAATCTCAACCCTGGGTGCAGAATCTGCGGTGTCCGTAATTGGCAAGGTGATTGATAACCCGGTGGTGAAACTAAACCAGCTTGAAATTCAATTGGAATCTCTGGTTGTGGAAAACGCTGCTGAAAGCCCGCTGCCGTTCGATCCATTCGCAGAAACGCTTCCCACGCTCGATTATCGTCAAGATTGGCGCTATATGGATCTACGCCGGCCAGTGAATTATGCGCTGTTTCAGATCGAAACCACAGTTGAAATGGCCATGCGCGAATATTGGACGAAAAATAATTTTATTGAGATTCATTCTCCCAAACTTACCGGCAGCCCAAGCGAAAGCGGTGCGGAACTGTTTTCCTTGGATTATTTTGAACAAAAAGCTTACCTGGCTCAATCTCCTCAGTTCTATAAACAGATGGCTATGGCGGCCGGGTTCGAACGGATCTTTGAGATTGGGCCAGTTTTTAGGGCAGATCCCTCCTTTACTTCAAGGCATATGACAGAATTTACTGGCGTCGATATGGAGATCTCTTGGATTGATTCACACGATGACGTGATGAAGGTGGAAGAAAACTGGCTCCAGTACATTTATTCACGGGTAAAAGAAGTTCATGGAGAACAGATCAAGGAACATTTTGGTTTTGAGCTGACGGTTCCCACCGTTCCCTTCCCACGCATTCCCATGCGGGAAGCAGTAGAAATCTTAAAATCCCGCGGCTATACTTTGCCGGCTGACAAGAAGGGTGATATCGACCCGGGTGGTGAGCGCGAGATTGCGGCTTATGTTAAAGAAAAATTCAATCACGATTTCGTATTTTTGACCGATTGGCCGGTTTCCGTGCGTCCCTTCTATCACATGCGCCTTGAGAATGACCCCACCTTGACCCGCAGCTTTGATTTAATCGCCAACGGGCTTGAAATCACAACCGGAGCTCAACGTGAACATCGGCCTGATATATTAGCGAAGCAGGCGATAGAGAAAGGTCTTGGTTTGGGACCAATCCAGTATTATCTGGATTTCTTCCGCTACGGGTGTCCTCCGCATGGTGGGTTTGGTCTGGGCCTTTCTCGTTTGATGATGGTCATGTTGAACCTGAGCAATATCCGCGAGGCTGTTTACCTCTTTAGAGGCCCAACACGGTTAACCCCATAAGGGTAATAAAGGAAATTTAAAATGATTTTAGGCGAGAATATCAGGTTGAGAGCCATCGAGAGGGAGGACATCCCGCGGTTTTTACGCTGGATGAATGATCCTGAGGTGATCCAATTCCTCTTGATGAACTCGCCGCTTTCCAGTGCAATGGAGGAACAATGGTTTGAGCGCCAGCTTTCAACTCCGCCACACCTTGGACAAATTCTTGCCATCGAGGTTCTGGAAAACAACGAGTGGATCCATATTGGAAATGCCGGCCTGCATGATGTCGAACCGGTTGATTTGAATGCCGAGTTTGGAATTGTCATAGGCGAAAAGGCTTACTGGAACAAAGGATATGGGAAGAAAGCTACTCGGTTAATGCTGCAGCACGGCTTTGGCGACCTCAATTTACACCGAATCTATCTATATGTGTTCGTGAATAATCAACGTGCAATGAAAGCTTACGAAGGCGTTGGTTTTACAAAAGAAGGCGTCTTGAGAGATGCCGTTTATAAGAACGGCCGTTATCTGGATGTGGTTTTAATGAGCATCCTTCGCTCTGAATGGAAGGAAAATTAATAAAGAGAGGTACTATGCCTGTGCTGCACTCTGCTCGTCATGATCGTATGAAATATGGTGACATTAAACTTTATACTGGTACATCATGCCCTGAATTAGCCACCCGAATCGCCGCCCATATGGGTCTCCCATTGTGCGAGCGTCAAATTATCCAATTTCCGAACGAGAATTTGTTTATTCAGCTGCAATCCAGTGTTCGCGGTCAAGATTGCTATGCCATTCAGACCACCTCAGCACCCGTACATCGCAATTTAATGGAATTACTCATTCTCATGCAGACCCTCAGGTTGGATTCCGCCGCTCGTGTGACTGCGGTGGTTCCTTACCTGTGCTATGCTCGTTCAGACAAGAAAGATCAACCGCGTATCCCTATCACCGCCCGCCTGGTCGCAGATATGATCGAAGTAGCCGGCGCTGACCGTTACCTCTTTCTTGATTTGCATGCGGGACAGATCCAGGGGTTCTTCTCCATTCCAGGTGATGTGCTGACTGCCTTTTACATTCTGATCGATTATCTGAAAGCGAAAAAGCCGACCATGAAAAACCCTGTGGTCGTTACGGCTGACCTGGGTTTTGCTAAAAAAGCCCGCAACTTTGCGGTTTCAATGGACGTTCCACTGGCATTTATTGAAAAACGCCGTATCAGCAATGATTCGAAAGCACAGGCGTTAACCATGATCGGCGATGTGCGCGACCGTGATGCAGTGATCGTTGATGATGAGATTGATACCGGTGGTTCCATGATCCAGGCGGTGAATTTAGCGAAAGATAACGGTGCACGAAATGTATACGTGGTATTTGTACATCCAGTGTTTTCTGGAAATGCTGCAGAACGACTTGCTGCTTTACCTGTGGCTGAGTTCATTACCACTGATACCGTTCCCATTCCACCGGAGAAGATGGCGTTTTTTGGTGGAAGGCTGACCCAGCTTTCAGTTGCACCATTACTCGGAGAGGTCATTCAGCGCGCGAATGAAGGCCGCAGCGTGGGTGAGTTGTTTAACGAATAATGAGTAAACATCTAACAACTGATGCCCGAACTGCCTGAAGTTGAAACAATTACCCGGTTACTGAACCATCCAGCGGACAGGGTATTTAATTATTCTCATCCAACCTGCTCACGTCCAGGAGTAATTGGATGTAATATTTGCAGTTGTGATGTGCTCTGGGAACGGACGATAGCCAAACCGGATGCGAAATCTTTTTGCGTGCGATTAATTAACCAGAGTATAAGAGAGATAACCAGGCGCGGGAAGTTTATTCAATTTAAACTCGATCATGGTTTTATGGTTTGCCACCTGCGCATGAGCGGGGATATTCGGGTGGAACCTGATCAGCCAGAAACGATCCAGAAACATGATCGGATATTGCTGCATTTTGAGAATGGATCAAGGCTAGTGTTCAATGATCCACGAAAATTCGGTCGTGTCTGGCTGGTGGATGACCCTCAGACTGTCTTTGGTGGCCTTGGACCAGATCCATTTTCAAGTGAGGTGACTCCTGTGCGTTTGCTGGAAATGCTTCACAACCGAAAACGCACGATAAAAACCATATTATTGGATCAATCGTTCCTTGCGGGGTTAGGAAATATTTATACAGATGAGGCGCTGCATCGTGCCCGTATACATCCATTACAGCGTTCTGACACCTTAAGCATGGAAGAGGCTGAAAGGTTGTTGAAATCCATCCATGAAGTATTGATGGAGGGAATCACACGCAATGGAGCCAGTATTGACTGGGTGTATCGTGGTGGGGATTTTCAAAACTATTTTAAGGTTTATCAACGTACAGGTCAACCCTGTTATACTTGTGGGAGTCCGATCGAGCGTATCGTCCACGGTCAGCGGGGCACTCATTTTTGCCCTAATTGCCAGAAGAAACGCTAGTTTTCAATATCTACAAGTGGTTGATTTTCAATTGATTTAATTGGATAATAATAAAATAATGAAGTAGTAATAAATGAAATAATTATGTTGGAAGAGGCGCTACATGGGAACAATTGAAATTACTCCTTTGTACCTCGTACTGGCTGGAGTTATTGGATTGTTGATCGGATTGCTAATTGCCAACATTTTTTCAGGCAAAGAGTCTCGTTCTCAGAAGGTTGATCAACTCCCAAAAGATTTACAAAAGGAAGGCTTTATTGAGGCGGTGAATCTGTGGTACAGTCCGGCGGGCAAAAGGATTGTCACCCAGATGGATGGCGCTTTTTATCACACCACAGATGCTCTGACTACCGATCAAAAGACAAGGGTATTAAAAATTTTATCCCTCTGGCAGGAGTGGACGCAGCAAGGAAAACCATTTCAAACCGCTGCCCAGGAGTCAACCCAGCCAATGGTCGAAGCGGCACCCTTTACATACATCCCCTCGCAAGCAGTTCAGCCTGAAGCACAGGAAGCTGTACCCGTTCAACCGTTTAAAATCCAAACAGATAACCCCGATCTGATTTCAGAATTACAGAATTCATTTAATATTGAGGAAGAACCTGCAATCGAACAACCGAAGAAAGCGCTTTCCATTACTGAACAGATTAGTCTGATACTGGAGGAAATGCTGGAGGGGACACCGCTAAAGGAAAAGGGTGTCAGATTAATGGAAAACCCACAATCTGGGGTAGATGTATGGATCGGCCTCGACAAGTACAGCGGTATCGATGCAGTTCCTGACCCGGCGGTGAAAGAGATGATACGCCGGGCAGTGATCCGTTGGGAAGAGCAAAACGACACTTTACGACGCCCTCAAGAGTGAGGTCAGTACGAATAAAAATGAAGACCGCCCTTTCAGGCGGTTTTTTGGTTTATAAATACTCTCTTAACTGTCTGGAGCGGCGCGGGTGGCGCAGGCGGCGCAGGGCTTTGCTTTCGATTTGTCGAATCCGTTCGCGGGTAAGGCCAAATTTCTCACCAACTTCCTCAAGGGTGTAATTGTGACCATTTTCAAGGCCAAAACGTAACCGTAGAATCCGCGCTTCGCGTGGTGGCAGCGTATCGAGGACTTCTTCGATTTTTTCGCGCAGTAGTTTGGTATATGCGCTCTGAATGGGTGTGGGAGTAAGTTGATCTTCAACAAATTGACCTAATTCAGAGTCTTCTTCATCATCATTGATTGGACTTTCTAATGAGAGTGGAAGCCAGCTTACGCGCAACATCCACTCCACTTTGGATGTCGTGGTGTCCATCCTTTCGGCAAGTTCATCGTTATTAGGAAGCCTGCCCAACTGCTGTTCCATCTCATGAGTCAGTTTGTATAACTGGCGGATACGGTCAACCATGTGTACTGGAACACGAATCGTTCTACCTTGATCAGCGATCGAGCGTGTGATCGTCTGGCGAATCCACCAGGTGGCATACGTTGAAAATCTAAAACCGCGGTGGTAATCAAATTTTTCTACAGCCTTCATTAACCCAAGATTGCCCTCCTGGATGAGATCGAGAAACGGAACGCCACGGCCGATGTATTTTTTCGCGACACTCACCACAAGACGGGTATTGGCTTTGATTAAATGTTCTCGTGCCTGAATTCCATCTTCAACTGCCGCCTGTAATTCCAATTTCTTTTCAGGCGGGCAGCTTCCGTTAAAACGGTCTAATTCACGCTTGCAATTACGACCATTCTCAATGCGGCGCGCGATTTCCATCTCTTCATCCATTTTCAACAATGGAACACGAGACATTTCTTTGAGGTACAAACCAATGGTGTCATCCGAAGAAATGTTGTCAAGATTGGAATAACAATCCATATCTGTGATCGGATCCTGTTCCACCAGTTCAACATCAGATTCGCTGTCTAATATCTCCACCCCCTGGCGGCGCAAAGCAACCAACACGGATTCTATCCTTTCAGCGTCTTTCGACACATCTGGATAAAACTCCATCAAGTCCTCTGTGGTCAGGTATCCTTGAACATCTGCTTTTTCAAGCAGCATATTCAAGATCTCTGTACTCCTGGTTCTTCTGCCTGGATTTGCCACGTAAAGGTCTCCTTATCGAACCTTTATTTTTCGCCACAATCAAGGCTTCGGTTGTGGCAAGTTAATCAATCTTAATTCGCGCCTGGTGTTCACAAGTGCTGGTGTTCAAGTTTTCACCACAGACGATGCATAATCCTTTGCAGTCTGGCCTGCATAAAGGTTTGATCGGACCGGCAAGTAAGAAGTATTCACGAATAACCGGGCTCAAATCGATATTGCCATCTTCTGGAACATACAAACCTGATTCTGTGAAATTTATCGACTTGTAAGCATAGACTTCATCAAATTTGATCTCCAGATACTGATCGAATGGATCAAGGCAACGAACACACTCTGAAGGCGTAGTAGCTTTAAATTGTCCCTCGAATAGTAATCCCTGGGGAGTGCGCGAAATATGAACCTGTCCTGTAAAATCTTTTAAATCAAGATCAGGGGAAAGCTTGAGTTCTGGAAAGTCAAAGTGGATATCTCGATAACTCCCGATCGGCAGGTTGTGAAAGAATCCAACATTGATCTTTAAAGGAAAGCGTTGATTGGCCACGGTTTAAAAAGGTATTCGAGATATAATCTTAACAACAAAAATTATAGCATAGTGACTATTTGAAGTCAATTTATTATGAATAATATTATAAATATTAACAATAAAAAACTTCCAAGATTGCTCCTTGCGACGACAAACGCAGGGAAACAACGCGAATTACGTTCTCTATTAAAAAATTGCCCGATCCAGATAGTTGTTCCTTCTGACCTGGGAATAGCAATTGAAGTACCAGAAACTGGTTTTTCATATGATGAGAACGCATCCATCAAAGCTCAGGCCTTTCTTGACGCCAGCGGGATTGCCGTTGTTTCTGATGATACTGGCCTTGAAGTGGATGCTTTAAATGGTGCGCCAGGACTGCATTCTGCGAGGTATTCAAACCTGCCATTTGCAACAGATGTAGACCGGCGAGCGAAATTGCTGGATGCGCTTAAGGGAATACCTCAACCCTGGACGGCACGCTTTCGCTGTACAGTCGCAGTGGCAGCTCCGGGGCGAGAGATCCAATTATTTAGAGGTACGGTTGAAGGTGTAATTATTAACCGAGAAAGTGGAGATCACGGTTTTGGCTATGATCGGCTGTTTTGGATCCCGGAAGCCGGTAAAACGATGGCAGACCTGACGCTTGAAGAAAAGAATACCTTCAGCCATCGCGCAGTGGCGGTTAAAAAAGCCATCCCATACATTCTAAAAATATTGAGCGAATAATGTTCTACAGGGGGACGAAATTCATGGAATTCACCAGCTGGTGACCAGATTCCCAGTTAACTTTCGAAATACTCGCAGTATCCACAGTAATTTCCATATAGGTGTCGAGTGGTTTTTGAAGCGCGTAAGCCAACGCAAGCCGGATGGCTTCGCAGTGTAAAACACACAATCTCTTCAGAAGACACTTGAATTTGCAAAAGTCAGTTTAATCCGGTGACAACTCGCATTTTGGCAGCGACCATTGATTCACCCTCTGGAAACTAAGCTCTAGAAGGTACATGTCGTAAAACTTGCCTGGAGAGTTCATTACCCAACTCTTCTGCCATTCCCCGCAGCGTGCAAAAATTGATTTCCTTAAAGAAATCAACCTTGCGAAGATCAAGGCTAAATTTCTCAGCGATAAGTGCAGCGGTTTCCATAGCCCGTTCCAGCGGCTGACATTCACGGCAGTGATTGGTGAGTTTTCAAGGTAGCGTGCAGCTCTCTCGACCTGAGTTTTCCCATCATCCGTAAGGTGGATACCCGGAAGGTAACCTGCGATGCGGGTTCCGCTGAAGCTGGTTTTTCCATGCCTGAAAAGGTGGCTGATGGTCATTTATTAGAATTTTCTGTTTTAGATATTCCCAGGGCTTTTGCCTGTGCGTCGCGCCATTTTTTCAGCCGTTCAGCGGCCTGCTGTTCGTATCCCTGGTCTGACGGCTGATAGAAATACTTACCCATAACTGATGTTGGCAGGTACTGTTGCGGGGTGAAATGCCCTGGAAAGAGGTGTGGGTACTGATATCCCTTGCCGTGGCCAAACCCTTTTGAATCGCGGTTGTCATCCATTAAATGGACTGGGACTGATCCTGCACCGTTCTTCTCAATTTCTTCACGGACACAAAAGTAAGCTCCCGCCGAATTGGATTTGGGAGCCGTGGCAAGGTAGAGGGTGGCCTCAATGATGGGGTAGATACCTTCAGGCATGCCGATGTATTCGAAAGCATAAGCCGCTGAAGCGGCCACCTGAATACCATGCGGATCAGCCAGACCGATGTCCTCTCCAGCCAGAACGATCAAGCGCCGCAAGATGAACCGCGGATCTTCGCCGGCAAGGATCATTTTTGCCAGCCAGTACAACGCTGCGTCAGGGTCGGAACCACGGACGGATTTAATAAAAGCCGAGATGGTGTCATAATGTTCGTCACCCATACGGTCGTAGAGCAATGCGCGTTTCTGAATGGATTCCTGAGCAACATCAAGGGTAATGTGAATACAGCCGTCACTGTCTGGCAGGGTGGTCTCAACTGCCAGTTCGATGGCATTCAGCAGATTGCGTGCATCACCTCCAGCCAGATGGGTCAAGTGCTCTCTGGCTTTGTCGTCCACGATGATGTTACGATTCCCATACCCATTTTCTTTGTCTGTAAGTGCGCGCTGAAAGATGATCTCAAGTTGCTGCTGGTTGAGTGGTTCCAATTGGAAAATACGTGAACGCGAAACGAGTGCTGGAATGACATCGAAATATGGATTTTCAGTGGTAGCTCCGATCAGGGTGATCATGCCGCTTTCCACATGTGGCAGTAGTGCATCTTGCTGTGCCTTATTCCAGCGGTGCACCTCATCAACAAAGAGGATCGTGCGTTTGTGGTAAAGTCTGCGGCGGTCGGTGGCTTCGGCGATCACGCGGCGCAGATCAGCCACTCCAGCCAGTACAGCTGAAATATTTTCAAAATGAGCCTGGGTATGTAAGGCGATCAAGCGGGCGAGTGTTGTTTTGCCTGTACCGGGCGGACCGGTGAAGATGATGGAAGAGAAAAGGCGGTCGGCAATGATAGCCCGGCGCAAGAGCCTACCTTCTCCAATGATGTGATCCTGCCCGACGAATTCATCGAGTGTGCGAGGCCGCAGGCGGGCAGCCAGAGGGGCTTCGTTTTTCATGCGTTCCTGCATGGCGTGGTCAAATAAGTCCATAAGGAGATTGTAGCACAAAACCGTTAATTAGAACAAATATCCGATATAATCAATCATTCAAACCTTATACAATTAATTAAGGAGATTAAGATGCCATTTTCCTCCGATTTTGTTTCATTCTTAATCAAAGCAAAAAAAGCGACTTATGCGTCAGGATTGGTCTATCCACAGTCTTCCAGGCCGGGATCAAGGGGTATGCAGTATGAAGAGGAACCATATCTTTACATCGATTCTTACCTGGGTGAATTCAATTTCATCGGCGAAGAAGCGGTTTGGGAAAATAAGAAATACATTTGGGGAATGAACTACTATGGAAAAATGCTTGTTGATCATCTTCCCGAGGGGTTTTTAAAATTTCTGCAAACAGCTTTGATGCAGATTCCTGCCGAAGCACCTTTCCGTGGTCCCGAACACTTCGTTCAAGGTGAGTACACTTACACTTGCTTTTGGAGCGGGGCATTGGATTATTTCTGGGGGCAGGAAAAGATTACACTGAAGGGTAATTCTGTATACCAGTTGCTGTTTCACGGCGGTGATGTAAGCGATTGATCCGAAAACCTGCCATGGAGGAAATTAAATGAGTATTCGAATTTATCAAGTTGATGCTTTCACAGAAAAACCATTTCAGGGCAACCCGGCTGCGGTAGTGATTCTGGAACAGGCGCAGACTCCTCAATGGATGCAACTGGTTGCACGCGAGATGAATCTCTCAGAAACGGCCTTTGTCTACCCTCAACCAGACGGATACCACCTTCAATGGTTCACACCTGAAGCTGAGGTCGAATTGTGTGGGCATGCCACCCTCTCAACAGCCCACGTGCTGTGGGAGTCGGGAAGGGAATCTGTCGAAACCCCCATTCTTTTTTCCACTCTTTCAGGCCAGTTGGGAGCTAGACTTAAATCTGACGGTTTTGTTGAACTTGATTTTCCAGCAGCACCCTGTGAACCAGGAGATTTACCAGCTGAAATCATCTCGGCAATGGGAGCAATTCCAAAATCAATTTCTATAAGTGGAAAAAAGTGGCTGCTTGAATATCAGAATGAGCAAGAAATTCTTAACCTGAAACCCGATTTTTTGAGGCTAAAGCAGGTTCCGGGGAGAGGGCTGATTGCTACCAGCGTTTCAGAAAAATCAAACGTTGATTTTGTTTCACGCTATTTTGCTCCTTGGATCGGGGTCAATGAAGATCCCGTTACCGGATCTGCACACTGCATTTTGGGGCCATATTGGGGTAAAAAACTTGGTAAGTCAAATTTGATCGCTCACCAGGTTTCATCGCGTGGAGGGGTGCTGCATGTGCGGCTGAGCGGTGAACGAGTGTTCATTGGTGGTAAGGCGGTGACCGTTCTTATAGGCGAGTTGACCTGTTAACCTTTAAGCGCTGATCGTTCGAATGGTTTCAATTTGATCTCGCAACGAATTGTGTATATGGCGAATGTGAGAGAGGAAAAAATGGAAGAACCCATTTCTAAGATACTGGCTGAATCAGTTGATCCTGCTGTGCGCTTTCTGTATCAGCGGGATGTGCTGGGGATTGATCCGCAAAAACCAGAATTGATTGCACTGCAGACCGAGATTAAAGAAAGTGAAAAAGTGCGAAGTCTTCTCTCTTCATGCATTGATACAGAGACCGGAAAACCACTGCGGCATGCTTATTCTAAGTGGAGGGGGTCTTTCTGGGTATTGCTGCAATTGACAGATCTTAATTACCCGCCTGGAGATGAGCAGTTGATTCCATTGCGAGATCAGGTACTGGACTGGCTGCTTGATGACGAACGGTTAAACAGGGTGCCCTTGATCAACGGGCGTTATAGACGCTGCGCATGCCAGGAAGGGACGGCAGTGCTTACAATGATTAAATTAGGAATCATCGATCCTCGGGTCGAAAAGCTCGTAAACCTGTTGATTAAATGGCAGTGGCCCGATGGAGGGTGGAATTGCGACAGAAAACTGTTAGTATCACATTCCTCTTTCCATGAAACCTGGCTTCCTTTGCGTGCAATGAATGCATATGCCCGGTTATCAGGTGACCCGCGTGCGGCGCAATGCGCGGAACGCGCAGCTGAGGTATTTCTCTCAAGGCGTTTATTTAAACGATTAAGTAATGGGGAGATCATCTCAAGTTATTTTACCCAACTGGCTTTTCCAGCATACTGGCATTACGATATTCTTATTGGATTGATGGTGATGAACGAAATCGGCAGCCTTAGAGACCCACGCTGTGCTGAGGCGTTGGATTGGTTGGAATCCAAACAGTTGTCGAATGGCGGTTTTGCGGCTGATGTTAAATACTACCGGGTTACTGAAACAGAAGCCAGCGGTGTTTCACCGGTAAGTTGGGGAACTGTGAGCAAGACTAAGGCAAATGAATATGTGAGTGTTAGAGCTCTGGGAATACTCAAACAAGCGGGCAGACTCTGAAATTTGGATGATTTGAGATGAAAATTCCATCAGAAATTCGGTATTTCAATAAGAAGTACACCAATCGGGTGATGAAGATAATTGCAGGTAGACGCGGCAGCCCAATTGCATTGATCAGGCATACCGGAAGAAAGAGCGGCAGGCAATACGAAACGCCAATCATCACGGCTAAAGGAGACGGTTGTTTCATCTTTGCCCTGACGTATGGAAAGGAAGTCGATTGGTACCGCAATATTCTGGCAAACGCCAGTGCGGAATTGTTATGGAGAGGGCAGTGGATACACCTGGTAAATCCAAGTTCATTGGGGGTTAGAGCGGGCAGAAACGCTTTCGACTGGCCGGCAAAATTATTGCTTAGATTGATTAACATTCAGCATTATTTTCAAATGGAGATAACGGCAACGAGAACTTAATTTGATCAATTTCTGAAACTGCTGCAATTTATAGAACAGATGCTCCTTGACGGTTGAGAGGGAGTTTGATATAAATAGCGAGTTCGCCGGCAGGCGATTTTTTAAAAACCTTGCCTTAGTTCTGGGGCTTTGGTATAATCTAGCACGCTTTATTGAATCTTAACAATTTTCCGCCGACATAGCTCAATCGGCAGAGCAGCCGCCTTGTAAGCGGCAGGTTATGGGTTCGATTCCCATTGTCGGCTCAGTTACAGGTTGGCGAGTGAGTTTCATCCTGGTTGATGGTCTCACTTGCAAGCCGGTAACAGCTTTTTTCACGGACGGTTACCCAAGTGGCCAACGGGGACTGACTGTAAATCAGTTGGCGACACGCCTTCGGAGGTTCGAATCCTTCACCGTCCACTCGAAAGGGGTAGAGGTTCTACCAATCTAACCCCTTCATCGGCAAGCCCTCATAGCTCAGTTGGTAGAGCGCGCCCTTGGTAAGGGCGAGGTCATGGGTTCAATTCCCATTGAGGGCTCTACAAGTCCGATGCTTATAAAAGAAATGGAAACAAGAGGAGAGGATCATGGCCAAGCAGAAATTTGACAGAAGTAAACCGCATTTGAATGTGGGCACGATGGGTCACATTGACCACGGCAAGACGACATTAACTGCAGCGATCACGAAATACTGCGGATTTTTTGGAAAAGCGGAATACCGTGCG
>JAJUGU010000016.1 GCA_029265815.1 Anaerolineaceae bacterium
GCCACCTGCCACTCCGTGACGAATGGTGACCTTTCCGGTCTTGAGATCCACATCGTTGATGATCAGAGAACACAACTCAGTTGCTCGCAATCCAGTGTCCAGCAACATCAACACAATCGCCTGGTCACGGTTGGAACTCGGCCGGCGCATTACAAACTTCTTCCTTTCCTCAGTCTGCGATTCGCGCGAATAACCGCAGGCTTTGAGAAGTTTTTCTACATCCTCTTTCGTAAATGTTTCAACGGGATGTTTTTGAAACTTGGGTGCTGTGATTTCTTTTGCAGGATTGGGGAACTTAAATTCAATTTGCAGCCATCCGAAAAAGGATCGGAACGTTACCCACACATTTCGGATGGATTTAGCGGACAGCGGCTCAGAGCTTCCGTTCCAACGTCTCGGTTTATATTCGGTTCTCAACCAGGCCATGTAGCCGGTCAGGTCGGAAGATTGAATATCCGATACCTCTCGATCTCCGATGTATTTCAACCAATGACCAAGAGTGAACTCATAGGAGGTAATTGTGCGTTGGCTTAATCCCTCTGCTGTTTTGAATTTTAGGAAGCCGTCGATGGCTTTGGCTAAAGAAAGTGAAACTTTGGATTTTGACGTACCCGGCGAACTGCGGTTCATAAGAAATTCCTCCATTTTTGGAAAAATGTCTACCGCTGTGTGCCGGGCTAACGAAAAACCAGAGCCCGACGGACTCTGGTTTGACTTTAGTAGCGGGGAGTGGATTCGAACCACTGACCTCCGGGTTATGAGCCCGACGAGCTGCCACTGCTCTACCCCGCATCGCGAGTACAAATCATACCATGCCATCCTAACCACGTCAAGGAAAATCCTATTTCTCGTTTACTGACCATCCATTTTTCCCCTTTCGATTACAATAGGGCTATTCTTTTTTCGAGGTTCCTTATGTCTGCGCGAAATCATGTTAGTCAATCACCCTGGAAAAAATTTCTATTAGAGTTCAAAAATCTAGAATTCACAAAGAAAACCTTTCAAGATATTATCATCTTGCTGGCTGGTGCTCTTATTCAAGCGTTCGCGATGCGTCTTTTCCTCGTACCCGGGCAATTGGTCAGCGGTGGTATTAGTGGTTTATCCCAGATCATCAATCATTTTGTAAAATTCCCGATTGGTGTGATGGTGTTTATTGGTAACATTCCCCTCTTCATCCTCGGGTGGCGTTTTCTCGGCGGGCCGCGATTTGCGTTACGGACAGCGATTTCTGTTGCTGCGTTCTCGCTCTTCACTGACTTGCTTGTGCTTTTTATCCCTGCCAGCGGGATGACCCAGGATAACGTGCTCAACGCGCTTTTCGGAGGAGTACTGCTGGGTGTTGGTCTTGGATTGGTCTACCGCGGTGGTGGTACCAGCGGCGGGTCTGATATTCTTGGACGTATTCTCAACCACAGGATGGGAATCTCCATTTCCCAGGCTTACCTGATCACCGATACCATTGTCGTTCTGGCAGGTGGTTTCGCTTTTTCGTGGGAAAAAGCGCTTTATGGTATGGTTGTGATCTATGTCAGCGGTCTGGCAGCGGAAATGGTTTCGGAGGGCTCAAGTATATTTCGCACTGCGATCATTATTTCTGAAAAATCCGAAGAAGTCACTCGTGAAATTATGGAAGAAATGGAGCGCGGGGTGACAATTTTATCGGGCAAGGGCGCGTATACAGGGGCTGAACGTCCTGTGCTGTATGTGGTGATCACGCGTTCTGAGGTAAATCAGTTAAAAGAATTGGTGAAGGATATCGATCCAAACGCGTTCATGGTCATTGGTGAGACCCATGAAGCATTGGGCGAGGGGTTTAAACCCCTTAAATGATGATACGCAAGAAATGCAGGATCGCACCTGAAACGATGCAGCCCTGTGCCAGGTGGTAGGTAAGGTGCACGTAGCTCTGTCCGTGCTTTAGTTTTCGAACGAAGCGGTCATACGCCAGTATCGTATCAGAAGAAAAGAACAATGTGCCGCCAATAGCGGCGAGCACGCCTGGGAGTAAACTCCAGTCTGCCTTAAAAAGGGTGATCAGAGCAGAAAACAGCATCAGCGATAGAGTAGCGCCGTATCCCGTTACGGCTGCCAGAAATCGTTTCCCTCGTGGAACCTTCATCACACCTGGTTTGATCAACTGGAAAACGCGAATTGCGGCGATGATCACCAACCCGGCTGAGAGGAATACTCCAAGAGTAAACGGAATGGGGGTCTGGTTAAACCCGATGAGGTAAGCAATGTGCGCCAGAAAAAAAGCCCCGACCCCCGCCATGAAATAACGCGGATTCAACATCAAGGCCACGTCTCCGATCAACGAAAAAACCAATGCCAACCCGAACCACATCATATCTCCACGCCAGGCTGTTACCTGGATCGTCCACAGGATGAGGAATATCATTGTGGCCGGTTTGGCAACGTAGAGGCGTTTCTTCCACCCCTTCCACGTGGATGCCCAATCGAGGAAAGCAAAACCGGCTGCGATGAAGAAAGCCCACGTAAACAAATTCTATTCCTTGTTGGATTCGTAGCCTAATAGGCTGAGTGCATCAGCGCTATTACGCCAGTTCTTGTTCACTTGAACTTTCAAATTGAGGAAAACTTTTCGTCCACTCATTGACTCGATCTCCTGGCGGCTTCGGGTTCCGATTTTTTTGATCATTTCACCGCCTTTTCCAATGAGAATGCCTTTCTGCGACTCGCGTTCCACAAAAAGCGTTGCCTCGATATAAGCCTTGTCATCTGGCCGTTCTTCATAAGCATCAACTTTAACAGCGACGCAATGAGGAACCTCATCTTTGACGAACATGAGTACAGATTCGCGGATCAATTCTCCGGCAATATCTCGTTCATAAGCGTCGGTGATGGTATCTGGATCAAAATAAAAGTCACCTTCTGGCAGGTTGTCTATGATCAACGTCAACAGAGAGTCCAAAGCCTGTTTATTCTCAACGGAAAGTTCCAGAATATCTTTCGCAGAAAAAAGTTCAAGCGCCTGACGCTTGCGTTCCATAATCGTGTCAGCGGTCACCAGATCACACTTGGTCAGTGCCATCCACACGGCAGGAAGCTTCTTGATTGATTTTAGTTTTTCAGCGATGAGTTTATCTTCATCGGTGAATGGCACGCTCGCATCCAATAACCAGAGAATGATGTCAGCATCCAGAAGGGCATCTGTGGCATTCTGGTTCATAAAATCACCCAGTTTATGCTGCGGAATGTGCAACCCGGGAGTATCGACAAAGATTACCTGTGCTTCAGGAAGAGTCAGGATACCTAATTGTCGTCGCCGGGTGGTTTGGGGTTTTGATGAAACCGCGGCGATCTTTTGGTCTAGCAAGGTGTTAACCAATGTTGATTTGCCAACATTAGGACGGCCGATAACCGCTACATATCCTGCACGTGTAACCTTATGTTCGTCCATTCACTCATCCTTCGAGGTGCTTATTTTCAATCGCAATCAATTGTGGTGATGACTTTATTTTACTATTGACTACGATAATTCCTCCCAAAACAAGCAAACCACCTACCAGCAACCGCCAGTCAACCGTTTCGTTTAATGCGATTGCACCCAATGCCACACCAACGAGCGGGAACATATAAGTGATCATGCTTACTCTTGAGGGACCAATCTCGTTCAACAATGAATACCAGGTAATACTGGCAAAAAATGATCCAAACAGGCCCAGGAATGTAAAAGCCACCCACGAAAGAGGTTTAATCGGGATGGAGAAAGAAGGTTCCATAATTAACATGGATGGAATAATGAAGATGAGGCTGAAGATCATCTGCCCCAGGGATTGGTCTTCAGGTCTGACGCCGTCATTGTGGGTTCGGGCATATATGGAGCTAAGCCCATAACAAAAAACAGCAACCATCATGGCCGCGACCCCCATGATTTGATTGGAGGTCCCCTCATTGATCCGGTTCGACATTAGAACGAGCACACCACCAAAACCGATGAAGATACCAATGATCCGCTGAAGTGTAAGGGGTTCATCTTTCATGAGTACTGCGGCCAGTAATGCGGTAACGAGTGGTTGTGTGGAATTCAAGATCGAAGCCATGCCAGAGGATATGAATTTTTCACTCCACGAGACAAGAATTAATGAAAAAGCTATGTTAAAGAATCCAAGGAATAAGTATAAACGCCAAAACTTCCACGGAAATTGTTTGTGACTCATTATATAAAAAGTGATCAGAGCAATGGTTGCGATCACGATCCTGAAGAACACGACCGAGATTGGTCCTACTTCTTGCAGCCCGATCTTCACCCAGAAAAAAGTTGATCCCCAAACCAAACCCATCGCGAGGAATCTAAGCCAGTTTTTGATTGACAATTTTGAGCCCTTCTATTCCTAATAATAGTTCTTTTGTTGCAATACCCTCTGCACCTGTATAACCGGTCAGCGCGCCTGAAGAAGAAATAACCCGGTGACATGGGATAAGGATCGGTAAAGGATTTCTGGATAATGCACCGCCCACCGCTCTGCTGGCATTTGGTTTACCGAGCCTTTTGGCTATCTGGCTGTAGGTCATCACACTTCCAAATGGAATTTCCATGGTTATTGAGAGCACGTCTTTCTGGAATCCAGTGATTTCATCCCAATCAAGCGGCAGCGAAAAAACTTTACGCGTGCCATCTAGATACTCCAGCAATTGATCCTTGGCCAGTGTCAGCAATCTAGTTTGATTTTGGGCCTGGTGAGAATAAACTTCTAGATTACCAAGGAATACATGAGAAATGCCTGAATGAGTGGCTGTAATGGCAATTTTTCCTATAAGGCTGGAAAAAATGATCAAATCGGTTGATTTATTTTTCACAAAACCCTCTTATTTTCGTAGGGTAAGCGTAGGGTAACAGTCAAGTAATTTTTAGAGAAAGAAGGTATCCTATTCACAGGGCGACTTCTTTTCTTCTCCTCCTTAGTCAAGAGAGCCGGGGTCGGCGTCCCCGGCTCTCGATGATTTTACCACATTCATCTTTCTCTTTTTTTCTCCTTGTATGATCCTCGCGCTCCGGTGTGCGAGGATCACCTCTTAAGTGAGCATCTTCTCTCAACTTTTATGTGATAAACTTAATTATTGGATCCGGTAACGGTCCGATTTTATTTCGGGAGTGTAGGATGGAAAAGAGAGAGACCTATCCAGTTGAAATCGCCGGGGTTCATCGAGAACTCACTTTGTTCCAGATCAAACCGGGTTTACGCATTGCCATTTTGAACATCCTTGGAGATACTGAATTAGTACAGGCGTGTAGTAAGGCATTGGCTGAAAAACTCGCTGGCGTTGAATATGATGTTCTGTTAACTGCAGAGGCCAAAAGTATTCCTCTGGCGCATGCCCTCTCTGTTGAAACGAACAAACCTTATGTCGTATTGCGTAAATCCTATAAACCTTACATGGGTGATGCGATCAAAACCGAAACCCTTTCAATCACAACGGGTGAACCGCAGAATCTTTTCCTTGATGAAAAAGATCGAGCCCTGATGCAGGGAAAAAAGGTTGTCATCGTCGATGATGTGATCAGCACCGGATCAACCCTTCAGGGAATGCGACTTTTAGTTCAAAAAGCAGGGGCCGATGTCGTAGCGGAAGCGGCAGTTTTTACTGAAGGTGAACGAGCCAAATGGACGAATGTGATCTCGCTGGGTCACCTTCCAATTTTTTGTGATTAAAAAGGCACCCCCGATGCAATTGGCACCGGGGGGTTCTTTTTTAAAGAATTTTCATGATTGCTATATGGTATCCAGCAACCCGCTGCGTATGCTGGCGCGTTCGACGAATCTAAATGAAGCATAGCCGATCATGATATATAACAAACCAATTAGAATTTCACCACTGATCAAGGGTGCTATTCTGGTCCAGTCTGCACCGTTCAACGCCAGCCTGGCAGCCATGATACCTCTGGTCATGGGTAGTCCGTACGCCACCCATTGTAGAAAGGCAGGGAGGTTTTCTACTGGAAAATTCACTCCTATCAACATATAAAAGGCGATCGAAAGCGTGGAGGTAATCATCCAGCCGTCTCGGCTGAGGAGCGTGACCGTGCCCATGATGAAGCCGATGCCGTTCGTGGTGATGCACAGGGTGAGGACGCAGATAAAGACAAGCCCGAGGTTTATTCTGGTCACATCCATACCCAGAAAGATGACCGCTGCAGGCAGGGCAACAAGAAGGGTAATAAAACCGTCCAGAATATGGAAAAAGGCTCTTCCAAGAAAGAGAGGTGCGCGCGGGGCGGGGCTGGCCAGCAGATAAGAGAGTGCGCCGAACTGTCGTTCACCTCCAACGGTCTGAGAAATTCCGCTGACGCCATTCAACGCAGGGAGGAGCAAAATATTACCGATAATGATGAAAGTTGGATCAGTGAAACCAGCGTACTTTCCCATAAACATGAAAAGCAGCATCGAGAAGAATGGAAAGCCGAGTTTACTGGCGAAGTAGTTGAACGGTGTACTCCAGGCAAAAAGCGAGCGGTATGAGAACCATGCCTGAATGAAATACAAGCGAATGATACGAATCACAGCGCGCATCAGATCGAACTCAATTCTCCGCTAACGCGAATGAGATCATGAACCTTACGGTCTAACAGTCGTGACAGAAGGTAAATGATCAATGAGATCCCGATGGAAATTGCCCACTTGATGAGGGTTTCCTGGTTTAGGGCAGGCCCTTGAATGGCTGTACGCAGAGTTTCGAGCCCCCAGCGGATTGGAAAAACTGATGAGATTTCCTGCATCCATGCAGGCAGGATACGAATGGGATACATAAAACCTGCCAGCAGTGCAACTGGCATTTCGATAAATTCTACGATAGAGGTTGAAAGCCTTGACCAGACCATAAGATTGGCTAGAAACACACCCATGCACCACAAACCAAAGAGGATCACCAGCAGTGAAATGACTGCTGAAAGAAGATCTGCCTGAGAAAGTGGAAATTTGTAGATTAACACCGCAACCAGAAATGCGGCAATCAGGCTGATTGACCCGGCAGCCACATTGGCAAATGTGCGTATAGCCTCAATTTTGCGCAGGGAAGTGGGGCTTCCAACGATAATTTCCAGCGTTCCTTCGCGCCTGTCACTGCGAATGTCGTAGGTTGAGGTAAATACCAGACCGCTCCACATACCCATAATGCCGCCACCTATGACCGTATACACCAGATCAGGTGCAGGGTTGCCAGCAGCATTGGAAAGAATCATTCCAACAGCGCTGAACACAATGGGTTGAATGAACCATAAAAGCAGACTATAAAGGTTCAACGTGCGCATGCGCAATTGAACATCTATCTGGCGGGTAAATAGGCCCATAAAGCTGCTTTTCACTCTATGTCTCCCTTAATCAAAGAGATATAAACATCTTCGAGGGTCTGATTTCTCACTTCGAGATTTTGGATCACGTTTTGGGTCAATAGAGGAGAGAGTAGTTCGATCACCGCTCCAGGTTGCGGGGTGGTGATGCTTATCCCTTTGACAAAATTATTCTCTGAATACGAAACAGCTGCCAGGCTGTCCAGTCTTGAAAGTGTGTTTTGCACCGCAGGAAGATTAGCAGCTTCGACTTTAACTTCAATGATCGAATCTGAACTAATTTTCTTTTTTAATGAAGCAGGTGTATCCATCGCAATGATGTGTCCCTGCTTAATAATGGCAATCCGGTCGCATAGTTCATCCGCTTCAGCCATATAGTGAGTGGTCAGGAGTATGGTCTTTCCGTGACCGATAAGTTGTTTGATTGTAGTCCGGAGTTCACGGGCTCCAACCGGATCAATACCCACAGTAGGTTCATCAAGAAAGATCAAATCCGGGTCGTGGAGCAGAGCACGGGCCAGATGCAGCCTCTGCTGCATGCCACTGGAAAAAGTCTCAACCCGGTCGTTGCCGCGTCCCTCCAGCCCTACAATCTCGAGCAGCTCTGGAATTCGCCTGCGCGTTGCTTCTGGCGGTAAGGCGTAAAGTTCAGCGAAATATCGCAGGTTTTCAACAGCAGTCAATCTGCCGTAAAGCCCCCTCGCACCACCAAAGGTGAAACCAATATGCCTGCGGATCTCGTTGGTATCGCGCTGAATATCTTTACCAAGGATTGAAATTGTTCCCGATGTTGGCAGCAGAAGAGTGGAGAGCATTTTCACTGTCGTCGTTTTACCCGCACCGTTTGGACCGAGAAGACCGAATAACTCTCCCTTTTCAACAGAAAAAGAGATCTTATCTACCGCGACTGTTGATTTTACTGTTCGCCGCCAAAAGCCATGTCTTGTTACAAAGGTTTTGCTGAGTTCATGTGCGTCAATGGCATACACCTTCGGAATTGATGCTGCACTTGACCGGTAAGCGGAACTGCTTTTCAGGCTGGCACCGCGGCTGGGATGGGTACGAAAAATATTCGCCTGCAGGCCCGTTTCTCTTTGATAGGCTGTTTTCAGAAATTCAATAAACTCATCAACCCGGTCTTTTCTCACCAGGTTGATCGTACATCCGCCAAAACCGGCGCCTGTTAAACGTGCTCCCAGGCAGCCATCGAAGCCGTGGGCAAGATCTACCAGTATATCCAATTCTCGGCAAGAAACCTCGAACAAATCGCGCAATGAATTGTGGGTCTCGAACATCAGCTTGCCAAATTGCTCTGCATCACCTGAATCAAGGTATTGAATCGCGCGCTCAACCCGTTCGATTTCCTCTACTACATGGAGCGCGTGACGCCAGACCTCGTCAGGAAGATGGTGAGCATGTGCCTTAAATTGGGCTGGAGAAAGGTCGCGCAGTGAATTGACCTGGGGATAGATCGTCTGGTAAAACTTTACTGCAGTATCGCAATCCTTGCGGCGGTCATTGTATGCCGAATTGATCAACGACCGGCGAATGGTGGAATCAGCAATGACGAGTGTAGTGTTTTGAGGCAATGGTATTGGTCTGGATTCGTAAGTGCGCGTATCGAACATCAACAGGTGGTCTGGTACGCCACTCGCACAGGCAAACTGGTCCATCAAACCGCAATTTACTCCGGCGTAATTGATTTCGGCAGCCTGACAGATTCGAGCCAGCGTTAATCGATCGATCTGCCATCCCCCCAGAACCTGGCAGACAACCGCAAAACCCACCTCAACCGCAGCGGAACTGCTCAAACCTGCGCCAATGGGTATGTCAGAGCGGTAGCTGGCATTAAAACCACTGACCGCGTACCCGCGCTGCTGAAGCATCCAAAGAACACCGGCAGGATACAGAGCCCAGGATGGTAATGGGTTCCCATTGCTGTCGACCTTGCGATCGAGGTCGAACAAATTGAATTTACACTGATGGTCAAGATCGAGCGCTGCAAGTTGTACGAGACGATCCTTGCGGCGTGTGAATTGGATTTTGACGGAACGGTCAATTGCAGCCGGCAGTACCACACCCTCGTTATAGTCAACGTGTTCACCAAGCAAGTTCACCCTGCCAGGTGAAATGACGCACCCTTCTTGAATTTCCACTTCTATTTCCCCTTTGATTGAATCATGTGTGACTTTTGCTCGTGTTTGAGTGCCTTGATGGCACGTTCGCGTTTCATTGCAGTTGACAGGTCTGCCTGTTCTTCAATGTAAACCAATTTTACCGGTCTGCGCTGACGGGTGTATTTTGCCCCTCGGCCTTTGTTATGCTGCTGCGCGCGACGGACTGGGTCTAGGCTCCATCCAGTGTAATAGGTGCCATCGGCACATTCTACAATATAACAATAATACGCCATATTGATTAATTTTACGATTTTTCTTTAGGTTTACCTTCAAATAAACAGCTCAATCTGTCTTTGGGTTTTTGGGGCATTTCTTTCCTTTGATGGTCCCAATCACCGCTTCGGCGCTGCTCAATCCAGGTTTCAAAACACTGCCTGGCTTCTTTAAGATACTTTTTCAAACCATCTTCATTGCCCTGCTCGATCATAGTTCTTAATTCTTCCAATGAATAAATCAGCTCGTTTAAAGAACGGCAAATGTTTTCTTTATTCAATAAGGCTGTGATGCCATAATACTCCTGTTCATCGGAAAGATAATTGATTGAAGCTGAACGGTAAAATGCTCTCGATGAAAAGCGTCTGCCGTCATTCCATCCCGCTTTACCAACCAGCGTGTGAACCAGGGCAGCAGCCGCGAGTTTTGGTAATTGTTCTACGTTGGCTATCACACCGTCTGCTTCAGCAGTTTCTGTGTAGTAAGGTTTTGCTTTCAGCAGCGTTGCGAGATCGGTGGCTACTTCAATGGCTTTTGAAGAAGTATTGTAATCATTGGTAATAACGATTTCTGTATTCGTAAAAAGGTCAGCCCGTGGAGTATTAACATCACTATTTGGATCTTCTAGACGGTCAGCATGAATCAGGGGGTGAATCGAAATAAATGGATTCTCTTTGGGCAGTGTCTCTTCGATCCATTGATGGATTCTCTCATGGATGATGGAAATGTTGATCACTACAGCATCAGGTTTCAGCTCGTCTTTCATGATGGCAAGCGCGTCTCTGATTAAATCCGCTGGTAGTGCCAGGATGACGATATCAGCATTGCGCACCGCTTCATGCAGCTGGACGAAGGTTTTATCGAATGCCCCCAGTTTTTCAATGGACTGCATTCGTTTTCCGTCAGGGTCATGCCCGACCCTGAAAATTTTCCCCTTGTATTCGGCCAGTGCCAGGCCGATTGAGGCTCCAATCTGCCCGAGGCCAATCACTGAAATTTGAACGGTCATCAAGACACTCCTAAAATGATTTTCTGCAGCCCGGTTAATGCCGGGGTCATGATCCAGCTGATAATATCCACGCCAATAAGGGGTAACCCAAAGAGCAGAACCATCAACAGAATTGGTCCGTAGGGTTGGATGCGGGCATATTTAACCGCTATAGAGGGTGGCAGAAAGAATTCCAGTATTTTCTCACCATCCAATGGAGACAGTGGGATTAAATTAAAGAGCAGCAGGATTAAATTGATAGAAAGGAAGGTAAATAAAAACTCAGCTGCTGAAGGAAGGAATCCGGCAGAGGCTTGCCATGGAACCAGCCTGAAGCGCAGGATGAGACCCGCAGCAAGCGCGAGCAGCAAGTTTGATCCTGGCCCGGCCAGTGAAACCCACATCAGTGCCGAACGTGATCTCTGCCGCAGGGCATAGGGGTTGACGGGTACTGGCTTGGCCCACCCAAACCCTGCAACGATTAACATCAGTGAACCCAACACGTCCAGATGTTTTAAAGGATTTAAAGTTAATCTGCCATTCGCACGCGGCGTGCGATCACCCAAGCGATCAGCGATGAAAGCGTGTGAAAATTCGTGCACGGTTAGGGCAATAATTAATGTAACGATTCGGGAGATCAGAAGGCTTGGCGCCAGATTCAGCATTCGTTTTTTTCCTCCAAATGCCATGCCGCTAAAGACAAGTTTGAAAATTATAACATGGGATATAATGCCATCATGCTGCCCGAATTACGTCTAGGTGATCAGGTGAAACTTCGCAAGCCGCATCCCTGCGGCGGTTATGACTGGAAGATTGTCCGGCTGGGTGCAGATATCGGGCTGGAATGTCTCACCTGTTCACACCGCGTAATGCTCTCGAGGCGTGACCTGGCAAAACGTCTAAAGCAGCATATCCCAAATCTTAATTCAGATGCTCCTGGCACATGATTTATTCCACGTACCCAATCTCAATGGAATTCGTCGTAGAAGGGTGATCATGACTGTTGAAAATTTCTTAATGGTGCTGAGTGGAATCGCATGGTCAATTGTATATATCGATGCCATTCGAGTTGGGATCAAGGACAGGTCGTACGCCATGCCATTCTGGGCGCTGGCTTTGAATATCGCCTGGGAGTTTCTTCACGCGTTCTTGGGCTATCGTGCGATTGGTTTATCACTTCAGATCGCGATTAATTGGGTTTGGTTTCTGCTCGATCTGGGTCTGCTCTACACTTTCTTTAAGTTTGGACGCAGGTATTTTCCTCACACGATGAGACCAGCCTGGTTTTATATCTGGGGATGCTCTGTGCTGGTAGCTGCTTTTATCGTTCAATATTCGTTCATCATTGAGTTTGGTTTATTGATGGGCGCTGTTTATTCAGCCTTTCTGCAAAATTTGCTCATGTCTGTATTATTCATTGCTATGATTGTGCAACGCCGGTCAACCGAAGGCCAAACTTTACTGATTGCGGTAAGCAAATGGATCGGTACGGCGGCTCCAACCGTGTTAATGGGGATTTTAGGAATACAGAATGTGCTTGAACCCAATATGTTGGTATTAACGACTGGAAGCCTGATCTTTTTTATTGATTTCGTCTATGTTGTGATCCTTTATCATGCAAAGAAAGCTGATAGACAATACGCTGGTTTGACAGAATAGGCGTGGGTAGTATATCGTGCGGGTGTCGCCGTTTGGTTTTTGTTTGGAATTTTTCTCAACTTTCACTTGTTAGGTTTTCTTCGGTATCATATAATCAATTCACTATGCCTATTCTGTCCTCTTCCAGTCTGGATTTTGTCAGCCGCAGCCCCGAGCAAACCAAGCGCCTGGGTATGCGCATAGGCGCACTCATCAATACAGGTGATTTAATCTGTCTCACGGGCGATCTCGGAGCTGGAAAAACCACCTTTGTGCAAGGTGTTGCACAAGGTTGGGGTTCACTGGATATGGTATCCAGTCCGACATTTGTTCTGGTGAACCAATATCGGCGGCCTGACGGCTGTTTGCTGCACCACCTTGATGCTTACCGCATTGATTCTGTGCTGGAAGCTGAAGACCTTGATCTTGAGCAACTACTAATGACTGGCGCCTTGATTGTTGAATGGGCTGAACGAATTAGTTCCGCATTGCCTTCTGATAATTTGACCATTGACCTTGGCTGGGTTGCGGATGAACAGAGAAGCCTGATCTTCACTCCACACGGTGCTCGGTACGAGGCACTGCTTGAAGAATTTCGCAGGCTCACTTTTGGAGGATGACTATGCTGCTGGCGATCGATACGTCCACGCAGACAATGGGTATTGCACTCTATAACGAGCCAACGGTCATTGGCGAAATGATGTGGGTTACAGCCAGTCATCATACCGTTGAACTCGCTCCTGCTGTGGAAGACCTCCTGCGCCATTGTTCAGTGCAGGCATTGGAGCTGCAGGCGATTGCCGTTGCACTCGGTCCCGGTTCATTTACCAGCCTGCGCATCGGATTGGCGCTGGCAAAAGGGATGGCGCTCTCGCTGCATCTCCCTTTGATCGGTATCCCGACTTTTACTTATATGGCAGAAGCCCAGCCGCTATCTGAGAACCCCATGCTGGTGCTTCTACCCGCAGGACGGTCACGAATGGCAGTACAACGCTTCGTTTCAAACGGAACAAAATGGCTGCCTGAATCTGAGCCTCAAGTGATGACCCCTGAAGAGATTTCTGCCAGTATCGAAAGCCCAACCTTCATCTGTGGCGAAATGTCTGCCACAGAACGTCAGGTGATTGGGCGGAAGTGGAAGAATGCGATGTTGTTATCCCCCGCGCTTTCTCAGCGGAGACCCTGTTTGTTGGCTGAACTCGCCTGGAAGCGCTGGAAAAATGGTGATGTAGATGACCCAGTAAGCCTGGCCCCAATCTACTTGCACATCGCAGGTGGAATTCAGGAGCGATGATCTGAACACGGATATACCATTAAGTATCAGACGCATGGAGATCACCGATCTTGAGGAAGTATCAGCCCTGGATCGGCTTTCTTTCAGTCTCCCTTGGCCTGAAAGTTCATTTAAATTCGAAATTGAAAGCAACCCGGTATCGCGATGCTGGGTAGCTGAAGTCGTCCGTGATGGTGTTCCGATCATTGTTGGAATGATCGTCATCTGGTTAATTGTGGATGAAGCCCACATTGCTACCTTTGCTGTACATCCAGAATATCGACGCATGAAAATTGGTCAGCGGCTTTTGGCATTTACGCTGATTGATGCGTACCATTCTGGAGCCGTTCACTCCTTTTTAGAGGTTCGTAGTGGCAACCAGGCAGCACGTAACTTGTATACCCTGTTTGGTTATAACGAGATTGGTATACGCAGGCATTATTACCAGGATAATGGAGAGGACGCGATCATGATGAATCTGGAGCAGATTGATCTCGCAAAATTAGAATCGTTGCAGTAAGGTAAAATAAGCAGTAAACTTGCAAAATATGGAGAGCGAGTGAATCCGACCGATGTCTTGAATGAAATTGCTGCCCAGGTTCGGCGATGTGAAGATTGCCAGCTTCATTTTTCGCGCAAACTTGCCGTACCAGGAGAGGGCCCTTCTAATTCTGAACTCATGTTCATTGGTGAGGGACCAGGGTTTCATGAAAATGAACAGGGACGACCGTTTGTGGGGCAGGCAGGTAAGTTTTTAGACGAGTTGCTTGAGGTGGCAGGTTTTCAACGGCAGCAGGTTTTCATTGCCAATGTGGTTAAATGCCGTCCTCCCGGCAACCGTGACCCGCTGCCAGAAGAATTGGCTGCATGCTCATCGTATTTAGACCGGCAGATCGAAGCAATTAATCCTTCAGTGATCGTAACTCTGGGAAGGTTCTCAATGGCCAAATATCTGCCAAGTGCCAGGATCAGTGACGTTCACGGTAAAACTTTTTGGGTCCATGAGAGGTTGATTGTCCCGATGTTTCATCCCGCTGCGGCCCTGCACCAACCATCTCTAAAGAATTTGGTTATTCAAGATTTTAGAAAACTACCTGAAGCAATTCAGACCGCAAAGACTGCCAGGGCGAAAATGATTACTTCAATGAAACGCACCTCAAGCGAAGATCCAAAGGCAGAAGAAAAAACTGAAGATGCACCAGAGCAATTATCCCTGTTCTAGAACAATAGGAGAAATATGGATTACGCCAGTTATTTGATTGACAAGTTTAAGAATAAAACCGCTCGCATGGCTGTTCTTGGCATGGGTTACGTGGGGCTGCCTTTTTCTACGGTTTTTGCCAGCGCCGGTTTTGATGTTACCGGTATTGATCCGATTCAAAGCAAGATGGAAAAATTAAACCGCGGAGAGAGTTATATCATTGATGTCACTCCTGATCTTGTAAAGAAACTGGTCAGTGATGGAAAACTGAGAGGAACATCAGATTATTCTGTTTTGAAAGATATCGATGCTGTAGCGATCTGTGTGCCAACACCGTTACGCAATACCGGTGACCCTGATCTTTCATTCATCATCAGTGCAGCAGAAGGAATTGCTCCTTACGTTCATCCTGGAATGGTCGTGGTCTTAGAGTCAAGCACCTACCCTGGAACGACGCGCGAACTGGTATTGCCAACCCTGACTGAAAAAAGCGGTTTAAAGGTGGGTGAGGAAATCTTTGTAGCCTTTTCACCCGAACGCGTTGACCCCGGGCGGAAGGACTGGACGACTAAAAACACCCCCAAAGTGATCGGTGGCATGACTGAAAACTGTACCAGAGTCTCTGCTGCATGGTACAGCCAGGCACTGGATACGGTTGTTCCGGTTTCATCGACCGAAGTTGCTGAGATGGCTAAACTGCTCGAAAATACCTTCCGAATGATTAATATTGGTTTTGTGAATGAATTGACATTGATGTGTGATCGGTTGGGTGTGGATGTATGGGAAGTGATTGACGCGGCTTCTACCAAACCGTTTGGGTTTATGCGCTTCGATCCAGGGCCTGGATTGGGCGGACACTGTATCCCCATCGACCCTCTATACCTCTCATGGAAGATGCGCTCTTTGAATTACACAGCCAAGTTTATTGATCTTGCCTCCGAGATCAATACCAATATGCCGCGCTATGTGGTTGGTAAGGTTCAGGATGCCCTTAATGAACATGAAAAGGCAATCAAAGGGAGCAAGGTGTTGGTCTTAGGAGCAGCCTATAAACCGGATATCGATGATCTGCGAGAATCGCCTGCAATTGATGTGATCCGGTTGCTGGAGCAGAAAGGTGCGGTGATCAGTTATTTCGATCCGTACATCCCGGTTATCAAAGAGGACGGCTGGGAAATCAAATGTATTCCAGATGTGATGACAGGTGTGAGAGAAGCTGACTGTGTGGTCATTGTCACGAACCATAAATGCTTTGATTATGATCGAATTCTGAAAGAATCATGTTTGATTGTAGACACTCGTAACGCATATGGGAAAATGGGAATCAAAGATCCAAAGGTGGTGAGACTCTAATGGCAAAATATCTCGTAACCGGGGCCGCGGGATTCATTGCCCGTAAGGTGATTGAAAACCTTGCTGAACAGGGTCATCAGATCGTCGGGGTTGACAACTTAAATGATTCTTATGATCCCCGGCTAAAGGAATGGCGTCTGCAATACCTGAAAAAAGTGCCCGGTTTCACCTTTATCAAGGATGATCTCTGCCGAAAGGAATTTTTTGATTCATTAACAAGCGAGCATAAGGATATTCAAGCCGTTATTCACCTCGCGGCCCGTGCCGGGGTTCGGCAAGCGACGGAAGTACCCGAAGTATATCTGCAGACCAATGCTGGCGGAACTTTGAACATCCTGGAGTGGTGCCGTAAGACAGGTGTCAATAAACTGGTGCTGGCTTCCACTTCGTCAATTTACGGCGCAAATCCACCTTTGCCCACACCGGAAGATGCCGATTCCAGCCACCCGCTTCAAATATATGCTGCCAGCAAAAAAGCAGCAGAGGTCATGGCTTATACCTATCACCACCTTTACGGTCTGGATACCACTGTGGTTCGGTTCTTCACGGTATATGGGCCGGCTGGTAGACCCGATATGGTGATGTTCAGATTCTGCAAGTGGATTGCGGAGGGTAGTGAAGTGGTCATCACCGGAGATGGATCTCAGATGCGCGGGTTTACTTATCTGGATGATATCGCTGATGGCGTATGCAGAGCGATAAAACCCGTGGGGTACGAGATCATTAACCTTGGTGGGCACGAAACGATTACCATTACTGAACTCTTGCATAAGATTGAAGAGCGTGTAGGCAGGAAGGCGATCGTTAAATATATTCCCCGCCATCCAGCAGATGTGAATGCCAATTGGGCAGAAGTATCCAAGGCACGCAAAATGCTTGGATGGGAGCCGCGGGTATCTCTCGATGAAGGGATCACACACCTGGTTAATTGGTACATAGAAAACCGCTCCTGGGCGAAACACATACTCACTCCATGAACTCTCTGATATCCAGAGTTAAACGCTTTCTTGCTGAAGATCTCACCTTAAGCCGTGTGCTTAAAAACACCGGCTATCTTTTTAGTTCCCAAACTCTGGGTCTTGGATTAAGTTTTGTTCAGAGCGTTTTTGCCGCGCGTTTGCTTGGAATTGCTGCCTTTGGGCTGGTGGGCATCGTGACTACTTTTGTCAGCAATGTTAACCGCCTTTTCTCATTCCGTATGGGCGAATTTATCATTCGCTATCTGGGAAAAGAATTGACAGAAGAAAACACTGAAAAAGCGGGTGCGGTGGTAAAAGTGGCCATGTTGATAGAGGCGGTTACCTCTCTGATCGCTTTTGGTTTTCTCCTTCTTGTGGCGCCACTGGGAGCCCGATATATCGCTAAGGACATGCATGCACTCCCTATGATCCAGTTTTTTGGGATAGCGATTCTGGCAAACGCGGTTTATGAAAGTTCGTTGGGCGTGCTTCAAGTTACCAATCATTTCCGCACCCAGGCAGCGATCAATCTTCTGCAAAGTCTTTTAACTGCCACAATAATCGTAGCCGCTTACTTCCTAAACGGGTCAATATATACGGTGCTTACTGCCTATCTGGTGGGCAAGATCATCCTTGGCATCAGTCCTGCGATCCTGGCTCAATATCATTTACGGCGGCATCTTCACCCTCAGTGGTGGAAGGCATCGATGAAACAATTGCCGCCAATCAATGAAATGATTCAATATACGGTCAGTACCAATCTCAGTGGTACCATCAAAATGATTGTCAGTGAGAGTGAACCTTTGTGGGTTGGTTATTTCCTCGATAATCGTGCGGTGGGTCTTTATAAACTTGCATTGTCAATTATTAATCCGTTGATGATGCCCATCACCCCGTTTATCACCACCTCTTTCCCTGAAATGACCCGCAGTGTTGTTTCCAGGTCGTGGGGTCAATTGCGCCGCTTGCTGAGGCGAATGACCTTCATTTCCGCATCCTGGACGATTTTTGTTACACTGATTATGGCGTTATTTGGAAAGTGGCTGATCGGGGTGATCTACACCCAGGAGTTTGTTCCAGCCTATCCAGCCACCATGATCCTTCTGGCGGGATTCGGACTATCGAATATCTTTTTCTGGAACCGTTCTCTCCTGCTTTCTTTTGGCAAAGCAAATATCCCGCTCTATGTCTTGTTTGTTGCAGCAGTGCTGAAAGTGGGTCTATCATTCTGGGTCATACCCGCTTATGGGATCAATGGAGCCGCATGGCTGCTTACAGGCAATTTCATTCTGACCGTGGTGGTCATGGTGAGCATTGGGCTCGTGCTCATTCGTTACAGTGAGAGGCACAGAGCGCAGGAGTTGTAAGATGAGAATTGCTTATATCGCCACTTCTCAAATTCCATCCATGAAGGCCAACAGTATTCAGGTAATGAAAGTGTGCCAGGCGCTAAAACAAAATGGCAACTCTGTTCACCTCTATGTACCAGGCGAGCGCCAATATTCCTGGCATGAATTGAAGACGATGTACGGGATTCGAGAAGAATTCCCCATTACCTGGATTTCAGCATCGAGGATTGGAAAGGGAATAGGCTTTATTCTCCGCAGCATTCTTAACGGAAAAAAGTCACAATGCGAGGTGATTTACACCAGGGCGATCTGGGCGGCTTACATCGGATTGCTGATGAATATCCCCATCATTTTTGAGGTTCATGATCTTCCCGGCGGCAAGATTGGGAGCCGGCTGTTTCTGGGTTATCTACGCTCACAGAAAAAGAAACTCACCGTCATGATCACCAGAGCACTCAAAGAGAAAATTGAAAAACGGTTTCAAATAAAATTTACTGATAAAGATTCAATCGTCGCCCCTGACGGTGTAGATCTAGACCGCTATGTTAAATTACCAGACGCGGCTGAGTGTAGAAAACGATTGGGTTTTGAAGAGCAGGTGACCGCGGTGTACACGGGTGGATTTTATCCGGGGCGTGGTGTGGATTTATTGTTCAAACTGGCGATCGCGTTCCCTCAAGTTCAATTCATCTGGATTGGAGGAGAGAAAGACTCTATTGCTTATTGGAATGATCAGATACAACAATTCAGGGTCACCAATATCAAGATGACCGGGTTTGTACCGAACAAAGATCTTCCGATATACCAGGGAGCGGCGGATATCCTTTTGATGCCTTTCGGAAAGAAAATTTCAGTCAGCGGCGGTGGAAATACTGCTGATATTTGCAGCCCGATGAAAATGTTTGAATATATGGCTGCCAATAGGGCTATACTCAGCAGTGATATACCGGTATTGCGTGAGGTTTTAAATGAAACCAACGCTGCATTTTACATTGCTGAAGATTTGGAAGATCTGAAGCGGCAGTTCTCCTTACTGCTTGAAGACCAGGTAAGAAGAAACGCTCTTGCACACAAAGCAGCGGAAGACGTAAAAAATTTTGAATGGAAAACCCGAATGAATCGGATCATGCAGGTTTTTAAGGGTTAAAATCACCTGTTGATCATTTCATAGGTGTTTATCGTGCACTCGGTTGTTTTTCTACGCGCGCCACTCCCCAATTTCATTCCATGCGTACTCCAGGTGAGATTCCAGATCTTTACCCACCCGTTTACGCACTTTCTCAAAGACCCAGGTCATCAAAGCCAATCCACCGATCTTGTTCAACCTGTCGCCAATCTGACGGGTGCGTACATGCCGGCATTGCGCATTGTATCCGCCCCCTGGAGTAACGGAAAGATAATCATCCTGCTGGCCGATTTTCACCAATTCATCAATCAGGCTGGCGATTTCATTCTTCGCTTCAGGTGGATATGGTTTAGGACCAAATAGATTGTCGAAGATTGACATGAGGTTGACTCCTTGGCAGGGGATAGCCCGATTATTATCTCATACTATAATTTAATTTTACAACTTTTCATCTGGAGCGGTATTTCATGCGTACAATCATCCTTTCTCCCCATCTGGATGACGCCGCCTACTCATGCGGTGGATGGATCTGGGAACAGGTGCGAAAGGGACAGGAAGTGATTGTGTGTACATTGTTTGCTGGAAGCCCTGTGGGAATCGCTATTCCCCCTTTTGCGGGTCTTCTTCAGCAGACC
>JAJUGU010000014.1 GCA_029265815.1 Anaerolineaceae bacterium
ACGCGTCGAGCAGAGACGAAAGTCGGGCTTAGTGATCCCACGGTACTGAGTGGAAGGGCCGTGGCTTACCGGACAAAAGCTACCCCGGGGATAACAGGCTGGTGAAGTCCAAGAGTTCATATCGACGACTTCGCTCGGCACCTCGATGTCGGCTCATCGCATCCTGGGGCTGTATCAGGTCCCAAGGGTCGGGCTGTTCGCCCGTTAAAGCGGTACGCGAGCTGGGTTCAGACCGTCGTGAGACAGGTCGGTCTCTATCCGCTGTGGGCGTAAGGGATTTGAGTGGAGCTGCCCCTAGTACGAGAGGACCGGGGTGGACTGACCGATGGTGTTCCAGTTGTCGTGCCAACGGCATTGCTGGGTAGCTAAGTCAGGCAGAGATAACCGCTGAATGCATCTAAGTGGGAAACTCGCCACAAGATTAGATCCCTGTTTTCCCGTAAGGGAGTAAGATCACAGGTAGACTACCTGTTTGATAGGCAGAATGTATAAGCGCAGTAATGCGTTGAGCTAATCTGTACTAATGATCGAGGGCTTCTTCATATGGTGCGGGGAACTCGGCACTCTTTGTGAGGACTACATACTATTCATCATTTGGTAATCTTAACATGTGAATTAAGTCTCTTGGTGATTTGAGCGACAGTGGTACACCCGGTCACATCCCGAACCCGGTCGTTAAGGCTGTCAGCGCCGATGGTACTTGGGGGGCGACCCCCTGGGAGAGTAGGTCGTTGCCAAGAGACTTTTTTCTTTTTAATCAGCAAAGCCATGTTAATTTTTACATGGTTTTTTTGTTTCATTGTCTGTTTCCAGGTGTTCTAAATACTATCCCTGCTGGTTATTTACGCTGTCATCGCCACTGGTATCTGCGAGGGGGCGACCCCCTGGGAGAGTAGGTCGTTGCCAAGAGACTTTTTTCTTTTTAATCCGCCAAAGCCATGTTTTTTACATGGTTTTTTGTTTTATTGTCAGTTTCCAGGTGTTCTAAATACTATCCCTGCTGGTTATTTACGCTGTCATCGCCACTGGTATCTGCGAGGGGGCGACCCCCTGGGAGAGTAGGTCGTTGCCAAGAGACTTTTTTCTTTTTAATCAGCAAAGCCATGTTAATTTTTACATGGTTTTTTTGTTTTATTGTCAGTTTCCAGGTGTTCTACATAATATCCTTGCTGGTTATTTACGCTGTCAGCGCCGATGGTATCTACGAGGGGGCGACCCCCTGGGAGAGAGTAGGTCGTTGCCAAGAGAGTTTATTCTTTTTAATCCCCCATTGATCAATTGAAAACATTTGCCCCTGATATTCATCAGGGTGTTTTGGTTTAACAATGCTCATCTTGTGCTCTTTTGAAAATCAACAGAGGCTCAAATCATACTCATCATGAACCTTTACATCGGGAAGTTTTAAAGTGCCTCGCGATAACCTTTCGATTATCGTTATCAGCGCCACCATCCTTCTCATCGAGATCGCATCATTAACACTCAATATGATGCGGTCTACCGGTATAACGTTTCCCTGCTATTGATCTTCCAATTCAGCAAAGAGTGGAACTGGTCGATTGATCAATCTATCGCCGCTCTTTTTGAAGGTCTTTAGTCATTTTTTACCCTCAATGCGCTTACGAAGGATTGGGCGAATTTATGCAGCCATCAGACAATCCTGGCCAGGTATCATGAAGGATATTGCCCCGGGGGATGGACATGGCCGGGATTCCTTACTTCGGAGGGATCAATGGACTGTTGTTCGATGCAATCCGAGCGTAATCCCGGGTGAGATCAACCAAAAAATTTGCAATACGCGTGAAAAGAAGCCGGTCAATTTATTGATTACGCCGTATTCTACGGTGGTAAATGTTGTTAATAATTATTATATATAATGAAAAAAGAACAATAATAACTCAATAAAACGAGGCTGGTTCTTAGAACCAGCCTCGTTTGTTAAATTCGGGTTGTAATTACAACGTTCTACGTTCCCGGTCGTAGTTCTGGCCGAGGAATGCAGGAACACGCGACTTTCCAAAGGTGAAGATCATGATAATGATCGTGCCGATGTAAGGGAGCATGTTGAGGAACTGGAAGGGGATCACTGAGCCACCAACCTGCATACGATAGGAGAGTACCTCGATGCCAGCGAAGAAGATGGAGCCAAGCAAGATGATCAACGGGCTCCAGCCGCCGAAGAAGGTCAGGGCGATCACGATCCAGCCACGTCCTTTGGTCATAAGTTCGGTGAAGGTACCGGTGTAAACCATAGGCAGATAAGCACCCGCCAGACCGATCAGCATACCACCAATAATTGTGGTGAGATAGCGATAGCGATTGACACTGATACCGAGGCTATCGGCCGCTTTTGGATTCTCACCCACTGAGCGCAGGCGAAGACCGAGATTGGTTTTGAATAAGAGGTACCAGAGCAAAATGGAGAGTAAAACCGAAATGTACACCAGTATGTTCTGGTTGAAGAGGATGGGGCCAAGAACCGGGATTTCGCTCAGTAAAGGAACAGGGATGTTCTTCAGGGTGGGGATCAATGGCGGGGTCAGGGTGATGCCGAGCACAAGCTTTGGAAGCAGTGTAGAAAGACCGGTTCCCACAAAGAACAACGCAAGGCCTACAACGAACTGATCCATTTTCAGGGTTGTGGTGAAGTACGCCAGGATTAATCCAAACAATCCACCGACGAGCATGGCGGCAATTGAGCCTACAAAGACGCTTCCGCTGGTGTATCCAACGAGGAAGCCCACTGAAGCACCGGTAAGCATGATCCCTTCCTGAGCCACGTTAAAGACGCCAGTGCGTCCGCCGAGCATGGTGCCCTGTCCGGCGAGGACGAATGGAACCATGGAAAGGAAGGTTAGTTTTAGAAATTCAACTAGAAAAGTCTCAATGCCTGTCATTTTTGTCTCCTCTTGATGAGATCAGAAAGCAGGATAAAGATAACGATCAAAGCTTCCACAATGAGCACAACTTGAGAAGGGATCATCATGGTACGCTGCATCGCGCTTGCACCCACTTCAAGAACAGCAATGAAAAAGGCGACAAAAGGTACCGCCTGATTCTTGCCTCGAGAGATCAAACCGATGATCAAACCCAGGGTAGCAAAGTTGGAGTGAATCCCTTCGATCAAACGATGCTGAACCCCAGAAACTTCCATTGCGCCAGCCAGGCCAGCTGCAGCCGCGCCAATTACCATGGAAAGGAGGAACATCTTGCGGGTATCGATGCCGTGAACTTTGGCGGCGCGAGGATTCGCTCCAGTCGCGACCAATTCATATCCGCTGGTGGTTTTGTTGGTATAGAAATAGATACCGATCGCAACGAGAATCATCAGGATAACGCCAATGCTCAACGGAGGATTCTTAATGAGCATCGGCAGGTAACCATTTTGACCGATGGCGATGGTGGTCGGAGCTCCAGCGCTGGGGTCGCGCCAGGGACCCGTGGCGACGTAATCGACCAATTGGAATGAGATGAAGTTCAAAAGAACGGTTGAGAGGATTTCGTTGATATTGAACTGATAAAGGAGCCAGGCGGAGATGAGACCCCAGAGAGCGCCGGTGATGATACCCGCGATGATCACAAGCGGGATTAGAAGAGCCGGGGGTAAATCTGCGAGCAGAATACCAACCGTGGTAGCTCCGATGGCTCCAGCCAGGAACTGGCCTTCTGCACCAATGTTGTATTTACCGGAAGACAGAGGAACCGTGAAGGCGAGAGCGGTCAGAGTGAGGGGAACCCATTTCATTAAGGTTTGAATAAATCCATTGGGGGTACGGAATGAGGTGGTGATGAGGGTCTTGTACGCCTCAAATGGATTGTATTGAATGGCTGCGATGAAAATGCCGGCAGCGATGAATGCGCCGACGACCGCAATTATGTAAGGTAAGGATTTTTTAATTTGTGTCATGGTAGTAGTCTCTCACTTCCATTATTTACTTTCCTGATCGTAACCACTCATCATGCGGCCGATCGCGTACTTATCAAATTTCTCTCTAGGAAGGATGCCCACGATCTTACCCCGGTACATGACAGCGATTCTGTTGGAAATGAGCAGCAGTTCATCCAGGTCTTCTGAGAGGAGCAAGGTGGCCATTCCCGTTTCAGCATGTTCAAAAATATTCTTGTAAACAAAATCCATTGAGGGGATGTCAAGACCGCGAGTGGGGTTATGTGCGACCATTAACTTGGATGACTGTGAAAAAGCACGGGCAATCATTACACGCTGGATGTTTCCTCCTGAGAGGTTACCTCCGGCATCATCAGGGCCAGTGGTTTTGATGGTGAACTTCTTGATCATTTCTCGAGAAGCCGCATTGACATTTTTCCAGTTGACTATGCCTTTATTGCTGTAAGGAGGAAGATTGTGATAACCGAGAATGAGGTTGTAGGCTACACTTGCCTTGTGGAGGAAACCATCTGCCAGGCGGTCTTCTGGGATATAGACAAATCCGCGAGAAATGTTTTCTTTTGTGGAACTTTGAGTAATGTCTTCATTCATGAATTTTATGGTGCCGCTAGTAGCAGTTTGAATGCCCATGACGACTTCAGCAAGATCACGCTGGCCGTTACCGGCAACCCCAGCAATTCCAAGGATCTCGCCGGCTCCGATTTCGAATGAAATATCACTCAAGACGTTAATCTTATCTGAGTTGACTAAACTGACATTTTCAAGCTGGAGGACAGTTTCTCTCTTGGTAGTAATAATTTTTTTAGAACTTTCCGAAAAGATGACACTTTTCTGAAGATCCATGCCTTCTCCGACCATCGCTCTGACGAGCATTTCATCACTGGCATCTTTACGGGTGAGGCTAACGACGTTCTTACCTTCACGCAGCACGCTGATTCGGTCGCAGATGTGCAGTACTTCACGCAGTTTGTGGGTGATGAAAACGATGCTGAGACCCTCTTTAACCATGATCTTAAGGGTTTCGAACAGTGCGTCGACTTCCTGTGGGATAAGGTTGGTTGTCGGTTCATCAAGGATCAGAATGTTAACACCACGATAAAGGGCTTTGAGAATTTCAACTTTTTGGCGAACACCCAACGGAAGGGTTTCAATATAGGCATCCAGGTCGATTTCCAATCCAAACCGCTTACAAAGTTCTTCAATTGCTGCTTTCTCTTTCTTGCGGTCAGCTGTCCATGGGCGCGACACCGATGTTCCGAGGATGATATTATCGAGTACTGTGTAGTTATTAATTTGAAGAAAATGCTGATGAACCATCCCAATGCCGTGTGCAATGGCATCTTTTGGTGAAGGGATCGTGATCGGTTTTCCATTCAAGATGATCGAGCCCGAATCCATCTTGTATAAACCATACAAGACATTCATCAACGTTGTCTTCCCGGCGCCGTTACCCCCCAGAAGGCCCAAGATTTCATTGCTTTTGAGTTCAAATTCAACATTGTCGAGCGCTTTTACTTTGTCGAATGTCTTGTTTACCTCGTGCATTTGAAGAATTGTGGTTTGTTCCATAATTCGTCCTGTGTGTTGGATTCTTAAGACTTCCGAGGTATAGACCGAAAAGCTGCTCAGTTATACCCCGGAAGTCTACTCTTACTTACTAATTATTCAATTGGTAATGTTATTACTTAACTTCGGTGGAATCTTCGACGACTGTAATGGTTCCATCCATAACTTTATTAATGACTTCTTGAGCCTGAGTGGCGACTGCTTCGTCAACGTTCAGGAGAGGAGTCTGAATGGAGACACCCGTATCGAAACCAAGAGCGTAATAACCACCGGTTTCACCAGCCTGAATCTTTGTCACGATGTCGGTCAGGGGTTTGGTGAAGTCATAGAGCATGGAGGTGATGTAGTTATCCTGGTAGTTGGCACCCTTGTCAGTGTATTTTGCGGTAACAAGGATCTTCTTGTCAGGAGCTGCGGCTTTGGCGGCTTCGAAGACACCCAAGACACCCAGGTTCACGGAGGCCATAATGACATCCACGCCGTCAGCGATCATGGCATCAGCAGCCTGGCGGGCTTTGGTGGGATCATTGAAATCGCCAGTGTAGTTGATGACGAGCTGGACGTCTGAACCTAAATCAGCGAGTGCCTGCTGGATTGCATGTACTTCCTGATAGGAGAAGGCGAGGGTTGAACCACCGAGGTAACCGATCTTTCCGGTCTTTGAAGCAAGGGCAGCGATGGTGCCAATCGCATAGTAACCGGTCTGGAAGTTGCGGTCGATGAACCAGAGGTTCGCAGGGGGTTCTGCAACATTTGCATCACCTTCGGCGATGAAGACAACTTCGGGGAAGAGTTTGGCAAGTTCGACGGTCTGGGTAATGAACTGTCCACCGTGGGTCCAGATGATGTTGTAGCCAGCGTCTACGTATTCGCGCATGACACGATCAACATCAGCAACGGCAACACTTTCGGAATAAGCAGTTTCGATACCCATCGTTTCCTGAACTGCGGTCATCGCGTTGTAAGCCAGGGTGTTGTAATCTGCATCAGTGATGACACCAGGGAAGACAACAGCCAGTTTGTATTCTTTGGCTGGGGCTTCGGTGGCTGCGGGGGCTTCGGTTGCAGCAGCAGGAGCTTCTGTTGCAGCAACTTCGGTCTCAGCGGCAGGGGCTTCGGTCGCGGTGGCGCAAGCGGCCAGGAGCATGCTCAAGACGAGAATTACAGAAACTAAAACAAGCACTTTCTTTTTCATCTTTTTCACTCCTATAAAAATATTTGGGCAAAATGCCCAATGGCGCATTTTACTACAAACTAATATTATCTTCAAAAGCAAAGGTTTTCAATCATGGAATTTATCTTTATTTGTTATGACAAAAACTTGATTAATTTGACATTTGACATTATGGACAGACACCAGTTATAATATGTTGCGTGGTATTACCGTAAGTGCCGTGATCATTAGATATCGAAGAGGTGACAACCCAACATTTTTTGGATCGCCCCAGGTGACTTCTGAAAGGATCAAGTATCGGCTGCGCGGTATATCGCAGTCGTTTTTATTTTATTATTCCCTGGCGAAGGGAGGTGAGGACCAATGGCTTCAGTAGTTTTACGACCGAATGAATCACAGGATTCATTACTGAAACGCTTTCGCAAAAAGGTTGTGAAGAGCGGTGTATTAAGCACCATTCGCCGCAAGCGCTGGTTTGTATCCAAGAGTGAACTTCGCCGCGTTGAAAAGAAAAAGGCCATCCGACGCATCAAGCGCCGCCAGTATACCAAGGTGGGCGAATAGTACGATAGATGGAAAATCAGCCTGACGGGCTGGATTGGAGGAATTATGGCCAAAGAAGAGGATAAGATTCAAGTAGAAGGCGAGATCATCGAAGCACTGCCGGGAACCCAGTTCCGTGTGCGGCTAGAAAACGGCCATGAAGTACTCGCTTATCTTTCCGGACGGATGCGCCGCTACTACATCCGTATTTTGCTGGGAGATCATGTGAAAGTTGAAATGAGCCCATATGATCTTTCCCGCGGAAGGATCGTCTATCGACAGAAGAAAAACGAACCGATGATGGACGAGCCCACAAGGTAGCCGATTATTTCAAGAAATAATTAAAAGAAACACCCGTGTACCAAAAGGCATCGGGTGTTTTTGTTTTTTATTATTGGGAGGGTTACTCAATGACTTCGCGGTCGGTCACCCGGGTGATAACGTTGAAGATCGGCGGATTGTCAAATTGCTGTTTTACCTTGCACTGTTCAGCCGAACGAATCAGGGCATCATAATACTTTTCTGGAAATTCAGGCGGAACCTGAATCTCGAGATCGACTGCACCCACCAGCCCATTCATGGGATTGGTGTGTATGCGTTCAATAATTTGAATGCCTTCCACAGGAAGGTTGCGCGACCGGCAGAAACCCAGAACGTAGATTCCGGCACAGGTTCCAAGAGAAGAAAGGAAAACTGCAAAAGGTGTAGGGGCAAGTCCTTCACCACCACCTGCAGGCGGTTGATCGGTAGCCACTGTGTACGGTCCAAAATGTGCGTCAACTCTCGCACCACCAGGAAAATCGATTAACATTTCCATTTTTCATCACTCCATTTAATAAGTAATCATTTGATGCGAGTCGAGGGTGAAAAGTTACAGGTCTTTCACTTTTCATTCGTGATTTATTTCAATCGAATCATGATGTTTACCACTATTAATTATTTTTGGCCTGTATTATGATGTTGCATAATGACAACAACTAACGATATTATTCAAATGAATGCTTTAAGAGATATCTCTGACCAGCAGCTGATGGAATTGCGTGCGATTTTTCAGAAATCTCATTATGCGGCAGGGGAAGTGATCATTCAGCAAAATCAGCGCGCCACAGACCTTTACATTTTACTAAGCGGCGAAGTTGAGATTACTCATCGGCCATATGACGGACCAGCGATTACCATAGCAAAGGTCAAAGCAGGGGGTGTTTTTGGTTGGTCAGCGATTCTAGGTAAAGACAAATACTCCTCTACTGTTACAGCGTTGGAAGATTGCGTTGTCTATCATGTGCGTGGATTCAAATTGCAGCAATTTTGTGAGGAACATCACGAAACAGGCGTGGTATTATTGGAAAAGATGGCATTATCGGTTGCTCAACAACCAGCGCAAGTCCATAACCAGATCATGAAGATCCTTCAGTCTGCTATGGATTACCGGGAGGATGATTCATACGAGGTGAGCTAATGAGTGAGGCCGGTTCTTATTCCGAAATCGAGCAATTGCGCGGTTTGATCGAACAATTGAATTCATACATTACCACTTATCACGGGGGAGAGGTGGAATTTGTCTCTTTTGATGGTAAGGTCGTCAAAGTCAGGCTCGGAGGAGCGTGCATCGGATGCCCGCTGTCACCGGTGACCTTAAAAGGCTGGGTGGAGGGTACTGTCAGGCAGTTCTTTCCGGAAATCGAGAAGGTTGAAGCTGTGAATTGAGCGCTGGTTAAGGAACCAGTGTTTTTTATCAGTATAATTGGTCATGCATCCTGTGTGACAGTCAGCCTTCTTGTGTGATTCATGAATCCTTTTTCGATCATCATTGGCATAGGTGCTTCTATTGGTTTGTGGCGGGTATATGGTCAATCAGCCCCGGCGCAGCGAATCCGCTGGTTGTGTACCGGCATTTGCGTATTATTTGGAAGTCTGCTGGGAGCACGCCTGGTTTATGTGTTATTCCACTTGCATTACTACTCGTTGTACCCGGGCGAGATTCTTAAGTTTTGGTCGGGATTAGACAGTTTTGGTGCGTTTATGGGAGCGGTCTTTTTTACCATTTTCGCCGGGCTTGTTTTGCGTTCTGGAATATTCCGCACTCTTGATCTGATGACTGTGATGCTGCTTCCGATCGCAGTGGCTGGCTGGCTCGGCTGCTGGGCGGTTGGTGCGGCTTATGGGCAAGCCCTGGAGCCCGGAACCTGGTGGGGGATGCTGATGCTCGACGAAACAGGCGTGACCAGCCTGCGCGTTCCGCTGCAGCCGCTGGCTGCGGCCAGTCTGATCCTGTTCATGTTCTTGGCCGACCGATTCACCCGCCATTCGGTTCACGGATTGGCTTTCGCTGTTAATTGTCTGGTTTTTTCGCTGCATGCTCTTATTTTTACCCTCATGCGTGCCGATCCGATGCAAACACTGTGGGGTTTGCGATTGGATACGGTACTTTTTGGCTTTTCTTTGGTCATTTTGGTCATTCTTCTAATTTTCCTTCTGCGACAGAAGTCAAAAACGGATAAAATGAAAAAGTACAATCTTCAACAAGAGGTAGATGTATGAAGTTATCTGTGGCTATGGCACAAATCAATACCGTTTTGGGTGACGTGCAGCGCAACCTTGAGAAACATCTGGTGATGATCGATGAGGCGCGACAGAAAGGCGCTGATCTGGTTACGTTCCCCGAACTGTCACTGACTGGATATGTGCTGCAAGACCTGGCCACGACCGTCGCCTGCCGGCCTGCAGCCAGTAATCCAATATTCAAACCGCTGTTAGATGCCAGCCGTGACATTGATATCATTGTCAGCTTTGTAGAGGAAGATCATCGCAGCCGGTTTTATATCGCTTCAGCATACCTTGCTGAAGGAAAAATCTTACACGTGCACCGCAAGGTTTACCTGCCAACTTATGGTTTTTTCGACGAAGGACGGTTCTTTGCCCGAGGCGACGCCATCCGTGCCTTTGACACGCGTTTTGGCAGGGTGGGCATGCTGATCTGTGAAGACTTCTGGCATGCATCCTCCCCCTACTTACTCTGGCTGGATGGGGCCGACCTATTTTTCTTTGCATCGGCTTCTCCTGGACGGGGATTACCTGCAAAGAACTGCAACTATGTTCCAGGAAGGCTGGATTCGGCCCGCTGGGTGGATGATATCAACCGCGCATATGCTGGAATGTTTACTTCATTTATAATCCACACAAACCGGGTAGGATTTGAAGACGGGATCAATTTCTGGGGAGGGTCATCTGTTTTTACTCCAGATGGCGAACCGCTGATCAACGGACCCGAGCGTGTTGAAGCCCTGGTGCAGGCAGAACTTGATCTCGGTCAACTACACCGCACGCGATCGCGGTTGCCCTTGCTGCGTGATGAACGGGTGAGCCTGGTTGAGCGGGAATTGAACCGCATTCGCAATAAGGAAAAAGACTGATGGTGGAAAACCTGGTTTTCATTAATAATTCAGGAGGGAACCATGCCTGATCTATCGATCGATACTGGACTCGCACGAGAAATCCTTACCAGTTTCATTAAGACTGAAGTAACGCGTGCGGGCTTTCAACGGGTAGTACTTGGCCTGTCGGGAGGTCTGGACTCAGCACTGGCTTGCTATCTCGCGGCAGAAGCATTAGGCCCGCAAAATGTCCTCGCAATCCGTATGCCGTACAAGACTTCATCCCCTGAATCGCTGGAACACGCTCAACTGGTGATCGATGCTCTGGGTGTCACATCTCTCACTATACCGATTACGGAAATGGTCGATCCACTGATCGAGCGGTTTCCGAATATGGAAAACCGGCGCAAGGGCAATATCATGGCCCGCCAACGCATGATTATTCTCTTTGATCAATCTGAAGCGTTCAAGGGGCTGGTGTTAGGAACCGGAAACAAGACTGAAATTCTGCTGGGTTATTCCACGCTTTACGGTGATTCAGCCTGTGCACTGAATCCGATCGGCGATCTATATAAAACACAGGTCAGGCAGTTAGCACGCGATATGGGCATACCCCAGGTTTTAATTGACAAAGCCCCATCGGCCGATCTCTGGCTGGGTCAAACCGATGAGGGAGAACTTGGTTTTACTTACGATGAAGTTGATCAATTACTTTTTCTACTTGTCGAACAACGTTTTACCCCCGAAGAATGTGTGGAAAATGGTTTTTCAGAGGATTTTGTACGCAAAGTGCTCAAGCGGGTGCAGCAGAACCAGTTTAAACGGGTGATGCCGCCGATCGCCAAGTTAAGCAATCGAACTGTGGGGTATGATTTTCTTTATTTGAGAGACTGGGGAACGTAATTGATTCATGAAAAAATACCGGAGATGCTCCGGTATTTTTCTATTCAACGAGTGATTCCCCTAGAACAGTCCATTGCTGCATGTAGTCTTCCAATTCAGCTTGCAGGCAGGTGTATTCTCCCCCCAGTTTCTGAACTTTGCCCGGATCTGCGGGCACGGCATCCAATTGAACCTCGATCTCCTTAATGCGTGATTCAATTGACGCGATATGAGATTCGAGTTCTTGCATCTTACGCTGTAATTTTTGCTGTTCTCCTTTGCTCAACCCTTTTTTGACCTTTTCAGGGGGGGTGAGCATCACTTTCTGTTCGATGGATTGAGATGGCAAACCTTGTTGTCCAGCCTGCCGGGATGCGCGGTATTCGCTATAGCTGCCTTTAAACACAATCAATTTGTGCATTGAGGGGACCACTTCCCAGACCTGTGTGGCCAGGGCGTCGATCAGGTAGCGATCGTGAGACACAAGGAGTATTGTTCCTTGAAAATCAGCCAGGATGGATTGCAGGATTTCCTGCGAGGGGAGGTCCAGGTGGTTGGTTGGTTCATCAAGTAACAGCAGGTTGGCGCCTTGCAGCGCCAGGCACGCCAGTGCTAGCCTTCCACGCTCTCCACCGGAAAGGAGGGAAACCTGTTTAAAGACATCATCACCGGTAAAGAGAAATTTAGCGAGATAATCTCTGACCTCGGCTGGCAGCCATTTGGGGTTGACAGCCTGGATCTCCTGCATCAGGGTCCATTCAGAGTGTAAGCCTTCATGTGCCTGAGCAAAGTAGCCGATCTGAAGGCTGGATCCAAGGACAGTCTCGCCGGCGTAAGGCGGAATCTGCTCGAGGATGGTCTTGAGGAAAGTGGTTTTACCCGCTCCGTTAGGTCCAATAATAGCAGCGCATTCACCGCGCACAAGGGTTAGATCGTCCACCGAAAATAATGGTTTTCCTTCGTCTGCATAACCAACGCTTAATGAACGAGTGCGCAGCACCAGATCACCACTTCGGCCACTGGAAGCGAGTTGGATGTGCATGGTGCGTTTCTTCATTGGGGGTGTGAGGCGGGCTTCATCCAGCATGCGCTCGAGACGCTTGCGCCTGCCCTGCGCCTGGCGGGTGTTTTGACCGGCAATGTTACGCCGGATGTATTCTTCTTCCTTCTCGATAAATTCTTGCTGGGCCTGGTATTCCATTAAGCGGCGCTGATAACGTTGCTCACGCTGCTGCATGTATGCGCTGTAATTACCACGGTATTCTTCCAGCACGGGGGTCATTTCAAGGATCGTCGTGGCGACCTGGTCTAGAAAATAGCGGTCGTGCGACACAATCAACACTGCTCCTGGCCAGTCTTTCAAGTATGCCTCCAGCCATTCCACTGCTGAAATATCCAGATGATTGGTAGGCTCATCGAGCAGCAGCAGGTCGGGTTGTGAAAGCAGCAGTTTGGCGAGCATGATGCGAGTGCGCTGCCCGCCAGACAGGTGAGATACAGGGCGTTTTTCATCAGCTCGATTGAACCCCAGACCCGACAGCGTCATGCGGATGCGCGTTTCATAGTCGTATCCACCTTCATGCTCAAAACGAGCCTGAAGCTGGCCGTACTGCTCGATCAACGCAGTAGAGTCAGGGTTAGAAGAAAGCGATTCCTCGAGGGCATGTAATTCGCGCTGGCGTTGGATTAATGAATCAAAGACTGTCAGGCATTCTGCCCAAACCGTGCGGTCAGAGTTGAGTTTTGCTTCCTGAGGGAGGTACCCGATCTGCAGCCCGCGTGCATGCTGGATGGTTCCTGAGGAGGGCTCTTCTTCGCCAATTAAAATGCGCAGCAGAGTGGTTTTACCAACCCCGTTGGGGCCGACCAGGCCGATGCGCGCTTTGTGGGGGATGCTGAAGGATAGTTCTGGAAAAATATCCAGGGCTCCATAGGATTTTGAAATATTGGTGGCGGTCAACAACGGCATGAAATCGTTCCAAAAAAGTGATACACGAAGTATACCATAGGGATTATTTCGCGAAAAAACCCCGGCAATGTTACCGGGGTGCTGTGATCAAAAGGATGGCTTACTGGACGATCTGCCAGAGATAAAGCTGGTTGTCTGCTCCAGCGGTAGCAATGGAATTTTGGTCAGATGAAAAAGCGGTAACTCTCACGACATCCGAATGACCAGAAAAGGTCGCCAGAAGGGTAGCGGATGCAACATCCCATATCTGCAGGTCATTGCCGGAGGTGGCTGCCAAAAGGTGGCCATCGGGTGAGAAACTGACCGAAGCGCTGTAGCTGCTAATTCCGTTACCCGTTTCGAAGGAAGAAACCTGGTTGCCTGATGCCGTATCCCATAACTTAATCGAGGTGGCAAACGAGCTGGCCAGAGTTGACCCGTTTGGCGTCAGGGCGTAATCGTTGACGAAGTCTTCATGCGAAAAAGATGGCCCCATGTTTCCGGTTTCTACATCTTGTAACTGAATGGTTGCCCGCGCGTGCCACACCAGCCACTGCGCGGCTTCGGAAAAACCGGCATTGAAAACCGGGGCAGCGGTTTCAAAACCGGTAAGGGTTTTTAATTCTTCGTGGGTAACGAAATCGAAGAGTACCACTTCCCACGCGTCCATTTTGGTGACGGCCATATAACGCAGGTCGGGTGAAAAAGTGATTCCTCCAATCAGGTAACCCGGGGTTAAACTGAAAATTTCTGCGTTTCCTGCACCCATATCAACCAGTTTGAAAGAACTCATATCCTGGCTGATCACTGCCACGGTTCGGCCGTCAGCCGCAACTGATGCTATGCGGTCACTGGATGAAGAATAAACAGCCAGCGGTGAAAGGTTTGCTGCATCGAGGATCGTTACGCTGTAAACCTGGTTACCGTTAGCGTCACTGTTCTGCGAGATCACGGATAGTGATTTGCCGTCATTGGCCCAGATTATCTGTTGAATGTTGCTGACCGCGGTTTTGTTGACAAGAGTCAGGTTTTGTGCGTTAGTGTTCGTGATCTGTATCAAGGGCTTTGCTTCCACCACTTCAGTCGGTGAAGGAAGGGGAACGGTGTCAACCTCAGGGGTTGCAGTTGCGACAACTTCGGTCGGTGGGGGTGTGATCTCTGGCAGATCGCACGCTGTTAATGTCAGAACCAGAAAGGCAGTGATCAACCACGCCAGGTATTTTGTTTTCATAATGACCCTTTCTCTTCCAATCAATCTGCTTTTAGCGATTATACTTCCAGCTTTAGGGTAAAAGTTCATCTAATTTCTCTTCACCCCATTCGATCGCGCTCTCTTTAGCCTGATCAAGCCATTGGTCAAGCATGTCGTTGAGAGATGCTTTTTGATTATTTAACCAACGGACCGCGGCGGTCTTTAATTCTATCTTCCACAATTCCACCTGGTCGGTGATGGCCAGTTTTGTGCTCTGGATCAAATCGCTGGATTTACCGGTGAAAATCACCGGACGTTCGTTCAGCATTACCACCACTTCGCTGGAGTCATTGGCAGGGATAACAAGACCTGAGTCGTTGGACACGATATCAGCATCTGCAGAGAAAGCCGTGAAGGATCTAATATCCTGAGCCTGAAGGGCTACCGGAAAAGCGGTGTCTCCATCCTGGCTGCGCCAGGCAATGGCTGTGATCTTGCCTCCGTGCCTGAAACGGTATTCAAAAACACTGCCGGTTGATCCCTGCACCTGACCTAAAGGTTTGGCGTCTTTGAGGATCTGTTGCAGATTTGTCAAAGCGTTCTTTGCACTGGGATTGCTGGAGAGGTCGGTATTCCAGATGATGGTTGAAATGGAATTCTGTGCCATCAATGCTACGGATGCCCGAACCAGCAGATCAGCCTCGAGCTGATCGGCTGAAATTTGCCTGGCTGAAACAAGGGATTGCAGGTCAGTAGAACTCCATCTCAATCCGGTAATGATGACCTGTTTACCGCCCAACTGGCGTGCCAACTCCTGCACAGCCTGGATCTCGGCAGACATTGAGCCGGGTGTGGTCATTAAATTTGATGAACAGGCAGAAGTATTCAATCCAGCAGCCTGGTTTTCAGGAGCAGCTGCTCCCTGGACGGGCTGGTAGGGGATCACATCGGCGCGCTTCCAGGCTTTTGTTGCGTTCATCTCAAGCATGAAGGTAAGCGGGTTCATCGCACAACTGCCGGATGCCATTCCGGTTAAACTGCCCATCCAAACCTGATCATTAGGATCAGCGGATTTAATGATCCGGCTGGCCGATTGAAGTATGTCTGAATAGAAATTGGTATTAGGGGCGTATCTCTCATCTGGTGAAAGGGGGGTGAGGAAGGCAGCCATTCCTTGATAACTGTTAACCTCGCTGCCAATTTGCCAGATATCGACTGATTCACCAAAGTGGTCGACAGCCGCCTGAACAAATTTCTCCCAGCGCTCACCAAAAGCTTTCATATCCAATGGCTGCCCAGAAGCCGCAAGGTAGACAGGACCACCGGTGAGCACTGCTACGACTTTGAGACCGTGTGCGTTGGCTGATGAGACGAACAGGTCGAGAGGGGTGACTGCTGACCAGTTATATACATCGGCGGAGGTTTCAATCTCGCTCCAGTTGAAGTCCTGGATGACATATTCGGCGCCGGTGGATTGCACCAGAGTCAGTATTGACTCCATATTATCCAGAGTCAACGCCGGCAGGGAATCCGTTTCGATCCCAAACCCATCTACACGTGAAGAATCCACGGGGGTTACGGAGGAAAAAAGCGTTACACCTAAGAGGGCTACGAGACCAACGGGTAGAAAATGACGGATAAAAAAAGGAAACAACCTCATACAGAAACCTCCTGCATGAAGGGTTGCAAGAAAAGCGCCATGATGTTTTCATGGATGCCGGTAAAAAAAGGACAAAGTCAGTTTTGAGATTCTGCTGTTGGCCGGGTTTTCTTCATGCGATGCCACTGGATCAATGCCCAAACAGAAAGACTGAGCGCAATCAGAACGAGGAAAACACCCAGCAGAACGGTATTCTGTAACCCGGCGATCTGTGCATGGATCGGGGCAGTGGTGATATTGTCAATTACGGTGATGTTGGCGGCAGCTTTCACCCGCGTTTCCCAGAACGCTCCTAACAGGGCAATACCGGTGGTTTGACCAACGGTGCGTGTCAGACTGAGCAAACTGGAAGCGACCCCCAGGTTTTCACGTGAGGCAGCGCCCATGATGGCGCTGTTATTGGGTGATTGGAACATACCCACACCCATTCCCACTGGAATAAAGCGCAGGATATAACCGATAGTGGTGGTCTCAGCACTCAGCGAGGTAAGACTGATGTAGCCAATTAAGAGCAGGATCAGACCCATTGTGGTGATCTGGCGCGAACCGATGCGGTCTGAAAGACTGCCTGCGAATGGTGCGATCACTGCCACGGTTACAGGAGTAATCGCCATCAGCAGACCGGTTATGCTTGTGCTGTAACGGAGGATGTTTTGAAGATATAACGGCATGATCAGGGTGATACCCGCGCTAACGATGAATGTAAAGAAGCCAGTGATTAAATTTATCGTGAACATGCGGTTGGTGAACATCTTCAGCTCAATCATGGGGTAAGCTGTGCGCGATTCAACCCGAACGAAAAGCGCCATGGCAGCCAAGAAAACCCCAAACAAGATGAGAACAATTGCGTTGTTGAACCCATTGTGCTGGCCATAAGTGAGAGCGATTAAGAAAGAGACCAGGCTGATGAACAGGATTCCTGCGCCTTTGAAATCAAATTTCTGTCTGGCTGCGAGGGGGCTCTCGGGAACAAAGCGTGAAACCATGATGACGCCAGCCACACCGATGGGCAGATTGACATAGAACAGCCAGTGCCAGGAAAGCGATTCAAGGATCAGCCCCCCGATCGTTGGCCCGGTGATGATTCCCACTGAAACCAGCGTCCCGAAAATTCCGAGGGCTTTACCGCGTTCATTGGATGGAAAAGCTTCGGTCACCAGTGCGGTGCCAAGGGCCATGAGCATGGAACCGCCAATCGCCTGTAGAATGCGAAAGCCGATCAACCAGTAGATATTGGGTGAGATACCGCAAAGACCTGAGCCAATTGTGAAAATTGCCAGACCGGCAATATATAACTTTTTCTTGCCAATCATGTCTCCCAGTCTGCCGATGGAAAGCATGAAGGTGCACAGGGTGAGCATGTATGCCAGAACCACCCATTCGACGACGGCCAGAGGTTGATCGAGTTCTTTAACGAGGGTATTCAACCCGATGTTGACGATGGTACCGTCAATGGTTGCCAGAAAGACTCCCATTCCGACGGAAAGCAGTACGATCCATTTCTTTCGATAGTCCACCATTGCGAATGATGCTCCAATATTGCGCGCAGCCTGTGTGAGAGAAGATTATAACATCAGCCAAATTGATCCTGCTGCTTGACAGGTTTACAGTATTCATCCAGAATGAAGGCACAGTAAACCTGGAGAAACGAAAATGAACTCAATTGAGAAATTTGATGTGCTTATCCTCATTGCCCGCCCGGCTGCTGGCAAGAGCGAAGTGATCGATTACCTGAAACGCACTCCCCTCGAGGAACGGCTACAGCGGTTTCATGTTGGAAAGATCGAGGAAATCGATGATTTTCCAATGTTATGGACCTGGTTCGAAGAGGATGCGCTGCTGGAGCGGATGGGGTATCCGCGGTTGCATACAGATGCAGATGGATATTTCCTGCACAACCACTATTGGAATTTATTGATCGAGCGTATAGGGCTGGAATATCAGAAGAAGCGGCGGGATGTGCCCGCTCTTGATGCGGAATATACAACTCTCGTTGAATTTTCACGCGGGAAAGAGCACGGTGGATACAAATCAGCCTTTCAGCACCTGCTGCCAGAAATGATAGAACGCGCGGCGATGTTATATCTTGATGTGAGCTGGGAAGAGTCGCTGCGCAAGAACCGCAAGCGTTTCAATCCAGACAAACCTGACAGTATCCTGGAGCACGGTTTGCCGGATGATAAACTGGAAAGGCTTTACCGCGAGGTAGACTGGGATGAGATCCGCGGCGGTGATCCGGCATTCTTGAATATTCAAGGATACAAGGTTCCTTACGTTGTCTTTGATAATTCTGACGATGTTACGACTGAGCGCGGTGATGCGCTGGGTGAACGCCTGGAAATGGTAACGCAGGTGTTGTGGGAAAGATATCGGTTAAGAAGCTAAGCTTCAAAAAAATCAGGGGACGATCACTCTCACTGAACGAGGCAGGACAGTTACATTGATCGGTGTCTGACCTACCAGTTCGCCATCTGCCTGCACCGGGATGGGCGGATTGGTGCGGATTGTGATCGATCTGGCGGCAGATATCTGGCGGTACTTTGGAGCGCGTTTCTGATGTTTGATGAATGCCTGCCAGAAAAGGGAGGGTAAATCGAGAATGGTGCGTGCCCTGAAAATCAGCAGGTCGACTTTACCGTCATCCGGCTTGATCTTGAGCACGTTTTCAATCGCGTTAAACCCCACCATACCGTAGTTGGCAACAAAAATCTCAGTAGCACGTCCGCGATACTGGACACCATCGGCTTCAATCACGTACCGTCTGAGTTGCAAACCGAAAATCTGTTTAAAAATGTTGGTGAAATACGCCCAATTGCCGAACTTTCGTTTTTCTTTACGGCCCGTACTCTGGATCATCGTGGAGCTGAAACCAATCCCAATATTCATGGCGTGGATGGTGTTACCGACTTCCATCAGATCGAGTTTCTTGATGTGATGGTTGCCGAGCATGAGGTTGATCGCCCGCAGGGGCATAAAAGGGATCTGCAGCGCTCTGGCGATGGCATTCCAGGTGCCGGTAGGAATGATCCCTAATGGCACCTGCGAATGGACCATGCCAGCTGCCACAGCCGCGATCGTTCCGTCGCCGCCCGCTGCAACCACCAGGTCAACCCCTTTAGCAATCTCGTTGGCAACAATTTCTTCAGTTTTTTCTTTTTCTTCGGTGAAATGGAAGTAAGACTTCCATCCAGCAGAATGGAAACGATTTTCGATAATTCGTTTCAGCAATTGAGCGTTTACCCGGCCGGCCACCGGGTTAATGATGATAAATGCAGTTGAGTTAAGTTTTGTGGAGGATGGTATTGAAGATCTATGAAGAGGTAGCATATCCAATATTATAAGAGAATTGTGCGCAATGCGCATGGGGGAGAATCGATTCAAATCCAGCCTATGAAGATCACCAGAGAAACCAGTTGACGGAAATTTAAACCAGATATAGAATATTGAAAATTCAATATTTGCTTTTTGGTGCCTTTATTTCATGGCTTAAAGGCGAAACCGGTGCATAATCCGGTGCTGTCGCGCAACTGTGATTCAGAGAAATTCTGATCAGCCAGGTCGCCCGCCAAAAAGTGTGTTACCACACTCTCGCAGAAAGGAGGTGGACACCGGTCAGTAGAACCGCGAAACCCCAATCTGATGCGATCGGGGTTTTTCTTTTTGAATCGCATCAATCAACTCATTAAAAAGGATTAAGACCATGAAGTCATTCATATTACGAATAAGTTCCCTGCTGCTCCTGGGAATCTTGCTGGTTAGCTGCGCTGCACCGGCTGGCGAAGCGGCACCATCTGATATCTCGCTTGTCGATGGACTGGAGCGTACGGTTTCAATGGAACAGCCCGCTGCGCGCATTGTTTCGCTTTCACCATCCACAACGGAAATTCTATACGCCATCGGTGCCGGAGACCAGGTGGTTGGCCGCGATAGTTTTTCAAATTATCCTGAAGAAGCTCTGGCAGTTCAGGATGTTGGCGGATCGATGGGCAGCTATTCCTACGAGATGATCGCCAGCCTGCAGCCTGACCTGGTATTAGCCAGCGAGATCAATACCCCCGAACAGGTTAAATCGCTTGAAGACCTGAATCTGACAGTTTACTATCTTTCGAATCCCAAATCCATAAATGAAATTGATGATCTACTGGAAGTAGTGGGTACCTTAACTGGCCATGAAAAAGAAGCAAGTGAGCTGGCTGCATCTCTCAATGAGAGGATCGATGCTGTGCTTGCGATTGCCGCCAAGGCAGCGTCGAAGCCTCTGGTCTTTTACGAACTCGACGCAACTGACCCAGCCAAGCCATGGACGCCCGGGCCTGGAAGTTACATGGATGAACTGATTCAGGCGGCGGGCGGCCGAAATGTTGGCTCTGTGCTGCAATCCGCATGGGCTGAAATCAGCATCGAGGAATTAATGGTCCAGAACCCAGATATCATCCTGCTGGGTGACTCTAACTATGGGGTCACTGTCGAACAGGTAGCTGCCCGTACTGGATGGGAAAACCTCAGTGCGGTGAAGAACGGCAGCGTTTATGTATTCAACGATGATCTTGTCAGCCGGCCTGGACCGCGCATGGTTGACGGCCTTGAAGAACTGGCGAAGATATTTCATCCAGAGTTATATAAATGAGTAAAAAACACATCCTGCAGCCCTATGTGATCACCTCGATGATCCTTTTGATAGCGGGTGTGCTCAGTATTGGGGTTGGCAGTGTGTTCATCTCCCCGCGTACGGTGATTGATGTAATCTTTTCTGCCATGCGCGGGGAGGTTTCAACCCTGGACCCGAATGGTGTGTATCTGCAAATCATCACCGATCTGCGCATTCCGCACGCTGTCCTTTTAATTCTGGCGGGAGCGGCTCTGGCAGCCAGCGGCAGCGCTTACCAGGGATTATTTCGCAACCCCCTGGCGGATCCATATCTGATCGGCGTCTCTTCGGGTGCAGGGTTGGGCGCGGTGGCCGCCATGATGGTACGCTGGCCGTATACGACCATGGGGTTAATGATAATTCCTGCAGCAGCTTTTGCCGGGGGCATCCTCACAGTGTTGATCGTTGCGCAGCTTGCGCGGGTTGGAAAAACCGTTCCCACCACGAACCTGATTCTGGCCGGTGTTGCAGCGAGCGCATTCGCTTCAGCCCTTACATCGGCACTGATGATTAATTCTACAGGTGAATTGAGGCGCGCGCTGGTGTGGATGATGGGCGGATCGACTCAGACGGGATGGGGACCAGTTTTTGGGATTTTACCTTACATGGTTGTGGGACTCTCAGGACTGGTGATCATCGGGCACCCGTTGAATGTTCTGCAATTTGGAGATGAACAGGCTCAACAGCTGGGGATCAGGGTTCAGCGTGTGCGCTGGTATACGATCGCGCTGGCCACCCTCAGCACTGCAGCCGCAGTAGCTTACACGGGGATTATCGGTTTCTTAGGTCTGGTGGTGCCGCATATTGTTCGGCTGATCTGGGGCGGAGATTACCGCAGGCTGATTCCGGTTTCAATGCTCGGCGGCGCAGGGCTTCTGCTCTTCATGGATGTGATCGCCCGATCGGTCATTGCTCCACAGGAAGTTCCGGTTGGGATTGTGACGGCCCTGCTTGGCGGCCCCTTCTTCCTGTGGGTATTAAAACGTTCGAAATCTCAGAATTACTGGTGATGTGATGCTTGAAGTGAAAGAAATCACTGCCGGCTACGGCGAAAAACTGGTCTTGAAAGATTTGAGTTTCAACATTCCTGAAGGGACGGTGCTTGCACTGATAGGCCCCAATGGATCGGGGAAAACCACGTTTATCCGCGCCGCGAGCGGGATCATCCCGCTGTTGAAAGGCTGCATCAGGGTTGACGGACAGGACTTGCATAGAATGAACAGCCAGAAAATTGCGAGGATGATCGCGGTTGTGCCGCAGGCACGCAGTATTCCCCCGGCGTTTACCGTTGAAGAAGTGGTAGCCCTTGGCCGCACGCCCTATCTGAACTGGCTGGGAAAACTCTCAGACCGCGACCAGGCCATTGTTGACCAGGTTCTCGAACAGACTGATCTGGCGGCGATGCGAGATCGAAATGTTGTTGAACTTTCTGGCGGAGAGCAGCAGCGTTTGTTTCTGGCTCGCGCCCTGGCGCAGGAATCGCCCCTGCTCTTGCTCGATGAACCAACCACTCATCTCGACCTGCAGTATCAGGTGAATCTGATGCAGCGTGTTTACCGGTTGGCGCATCCTTCCAAAATGGAGCAGGCAGCTGGCATGAAAGCCCGGACGGTGGTGGTGACCATTCACGACCTGAATCTGCTCTCGCGTTACACTGATCTGGTGGGATTGCTGGTGGATGGCCGGCTGGTTGAGATGGGCACGCCTGATGAAGTGCTGCGCCCGGATCTGCTCAGCCGCACGTATCATCTTGCGTTGGATGTAATTAAGGATGCGTCGGGTTATTCGCTGGTTACGCCTGCAGACGACCCGACTGCGCTATAATCATTTTAAAGATTAAAGTTAAACCGGTTGGATCATGAAAATTAAGGTTAATTTACTGGCTGCATATCGATTGATCGCCGACACCAGGGATATGATTCTGGAAGTGCCGGAAGGTGAAACGGTCAACGGCGTGGTGTCAAGAGTGGTGAAGTTGTTCCCCAGATTGCGGCAGCACTGGATGGATGACCGCGGCGAGTTGTATGTTCACCTTCATATCTATATCAATAAGGACGACGTCAATACCCTGCCGCTGAAACTGGATACCCCCGTGAAAGAGAATGATGAGATCGATTTTATCCCCCCTGTGGTCGGGGGATGAAATCAAAAGTATGTGAAGACAATAAATAGAGCGATGGAATTTGGTTTCCTTCGCTCTATTAGATTCCTTTAGCAAACCATTTTAATTAATTCTAGAAATAATTATTCCATCGTATCGATAAATTCATCCGAACCGCAATAGATCTGCGTGCCGTCATCCAGTATCCACCAGCCATCCGGGTCAATATCGGATTTGTATTGACTCCAGGAGATGGAGTTCTTTTGCAGCAAACGGTAGGCGCGATCCTGCCCGATGCGGTAGCCCTGCCACTGACGATCGGTCGCATTGCGAAAAGTAATCTCGCGGCAGGCCAGGGTCTTTCCCAGCTTATCTTTGATCGATGCGGGGAGAGCGGGATCAAGGTAGCGGTCGACCAGCACGGGAACAGCATCCACAGTGAGGTCGTTCAGGTACACCACATCCAGCTCCTCACCTTTCAATGCGCGGTCGATATTGCGGGCGGCGATAAAACCGTCAACATTGATCAGTGCCAGGGTAGCGCCAAACCCAACCACCATTACCAGCAGCGCCAGAGCGAAGTGTCCGCGCCTGCGGGCGAGCTCAAGAATAATGGTCACCAGGATCAAACCTGCCAGCCAGAAGATGAAAATGTGTGTATAGGTGCGCAACTGCGAAAAGCCGTAGGCGTCTTCGTAGAGCATTAGGCGCAGCAGGGAGGATGCCAGGATCGCCAGCACATTTGCCATCAAGATCACGGCCAGAACACTGAAACCGGCACGCGAAATTTTTGTCTCGCGTCTGGAGACAGCGCTTAACCCCAGGTACAAACCCAGGCTTAACACAGCCACCGCCACCAGTTCACCAAATCCGCGCCGGGCGTACTCCGAATAGGTGTAGCCGGTTTCGGAGATGTTTGCTGTTCCGCCGAACAGATAGCGCACCTGGATGATCATGAAGGCGATGAAGAGCAGGTCAACCGCGCCCAGGATGATGCCGGTTTCGGTCCAACCCAGGAAGGGTTTGAGCCAGGGTTTGTTTGGATCGGGTTTTTGCTGAAAACCCGACGGATACAAAGCGTGCAGGTAAACGCCCACCAGAAAAGCACTGATGACCAGGATATAAAACAGGCGGAAGAGGTACTCGGGCAGGCGTTCGAGGTTGAGAATGCGCTTTAACCAGTCGCCGAACACCGGGTCTGCTGAAGAAAGCAACAAACCCAGCACCGCCACGATGGGAATGGCGATTAAAACACCGCGCAGGATGGGGAACCCTCTGCGCTTCCAGAACCCCGGCCTCTGTGGTTCATCGACCGGTGGAGGCGTTTGTGCATGGCTGCTCAACCTGACCGCGCCGGCGAACCCGTTACCAATTACCTTTGCAAATTCAATGAAGTATTCGCGCAGGCGGTACCAAGGCCAGTAACCGTTAAGAAAGGTAGCCGCGAGAAGGATCATCCCGCCAAAAGTAAGGAAAAAACTCAGCACGCGGGTGAACGGCTCAGAACGCCAGGCCAATACAGCGGCAAAACCGGCTGTGAGCAAAGTCACCACCAGGCTAAGCAATGAAGGGCGTTTTCCTTCACGCCGGGCGAGCAGGTATCCCGCGCCGAGCACGACGACCGTCCAGATGAGAAATGAAACCCCCATGGGTTTGTTCCAAAACAAGAAATCAAATAGTAGAGCTGCGATGATGGCAGCCAGCCAGAACCATTTTTGATGTTTGGGCATGTTATCCTCGATTAATTGATCACTGTAGCGAGCACCATAGCCAGCACCACGACGATGCCGATGAACGCCATGACGATCTGCTGTAAGCGAATTTTCTTTTGCTGGGTGGAAATCCGCGGTTTTTTCGCACCGTTGATGTTATTTCTTTGACTTGCCATTCCTTACCTCACGTGACAAAAAAAGTTTAGGTTTGAGAACCTATCAAAACCTATCAATGCCCTTGTGAATTCTATCATTGTTGCAGGATACATTCTGCGTAAAGAAATAAAGACCGAAAAGGTTTATGCATGTATGAAGAGAAACGGTTGGTTAACAGAATCAACCCCCATGGAAGGGGGTTTTAGCCCGTTTGTGATCGTGATGTGAGGTTACTTGGATTTTTCGCCTGCAGGAACAGAAGGTTCCGTGGCTGCGGTGGTTTTGGCTTTGGATTCAGTTTTGCCTTTGGCTTCGCCTTCGGCTTTGTGTTCATCGGTTTTGTTGTTCGAACTGTAGACGCCACCACCGGAAGGTGAGCGGTGATCGGTGGCATAAAAGCCCGAACCCTTGAACACGATCCCTACCGGGGTATAAACTTTTTTCAGACTCTTTTTTCCGCATTCCGGGCACTTGGTAAGCACCGGGTCGGAAAACTTTTGAGTCTGATCAAACTGGATTCCACAATTTTCGCACCGATATGTATATACCGGCATTCTTGCACCTCGATCTGCCATTAAAGTTTGACGCAAATCATTATAGTACCATCAAGGGTGAGGGTCAAGAATTGGAATATTAATCTTTTATAAGAATAAATGACTGATCAGTACGCGCAGGCCGATGCCGATGAGCAGAATGCCGCCCAGCAGTTCCATACGTTTTCCGAAACGCGATCCAAGCCGGGTTCCCAGCAGGCTGCCAACTATCGAGAGCAGAAATGATACTGCGCCGATAGACAGGGCAGAGGTGAGGATGGATCCATCTACAAATGCCAGACTCAGGCCTACGGCCAGAGCATCGATGCTGGTGGCAATTGAAAGAATCACCAGCGACTTTCCGCGCGTTGGATCTTCAACTTCCTCGCAGTCATCCTTATCAAAACTTTCCTTGACCATCCGGCCGCCGACCCAGACGAGGAGCACAAACGCAATCCAATGATCGAAGTTCGAAATGAGATTCACGATTCGGCTGCCTGCAAACCAGCCGAGGAAGGTCATACCTCCCTGGAAGAGGCCAAAATGAAAAGCCAATCTGAGGATCGAACGCGGGGTCTTTTTTACAGAGGTTGTGCAAATGCCAAGGGAGACGGCAAAGCAATCCATTGCCAGTCCAAGAGCGATTAAGATGACTTCATAAATTCCCATGTGATGCTCGAAAAAATAGATTCGAGCAATTATACCTGACACTGTTCGCAAGAATAGATGGGTTGTTGAACTTGTCTCGTTTTCCTGAATCCGTTATAATTCAAACAAATGTTCGATATTTTGGGGAAACCATGCCTGTAAACTATCTCGAATTACAACCGCAGATCACTGCCTTGGGCGCCGAGACAAACCTGCGCCAGGCAGAATTGGAAGCCAGGCTCAAGCAATGCCGCAGCCTGCTTGATCAACATAATGAAGACCTGGATGGGCTTAAACAGATTGTCGAGGAAGCAGTTGCGCAAAAGAAAATCCTGCGCTGCGCCGCACCGTTCAATGAACCGCTGAAACTACACGTTCCCTGTCATCTGCCTGCCCCACCCTGTACCATTCTGGCCGCAGACGGCTCGCAGATTATCCCCAGTGCACACGACAGCGTGCTCTTCGGTCTGATCAATGTGGGTGTGTTTCGTATTCAGCCGGGTAGTGGCAACATTCCTTCTGAGATCACCAACTCCACCCTGTTATATGGAGATGATCTCTACATCAACGATCAGCCCCCCTCAGAGGATTTGATCGGGCTGCTGCGCGACGTACGCGAGCGCCAGCTGCTGGCAGAGCTGGCACAGCAAGAGCCCAGACCAGTGATCGCCCTCACGGATGGGCAGCTTGAACTTTACCATCAACCGCGCACTCAAGAGTCTTATAAAGACAGGTTCGATGATTATTTGAAAGCTCTAGGTGACCTGGAGGTGAGCGAGGTTATCACCGCCGGATATGTCAGCCGCCCGCGTGCCGACCTGGTGGTCAACATGCTTTCGCTGCTGGCAGGAGCGGAACCCGCAGCCGCAGAAGCGCGTCCATTTGCCGGGATCAGCGATATTACTCTGCTGGGAAGCATCTTACAGCCGGGTGAACGTTCGGCGATCTTCCGCCTGCAATCCAGTTCGAGCGAAAAATATCCCGAGAAGAAAGCACTGCATTTCTTTTATCTCAATGTGGGTACTGCATCCATGCCAGCATACGCCAGGGTAGAAATACCCCTGTGGGTGGTGGAAAAACCAGACGCGGTGAATTTGCTACATTCTGTGCTCGTGGAACAGGCGCGCCAGGCGGGCAGTGTACCATACCCTTACCCGCTGATCCGCGCGCATGAGATCGCTGTGGTGCGCATGGATGAACGCCAGCAGCTGACGGCCATGATCGAACGCGAACTTTTGAAGCGCGGCGTCGATGTTAAAAGACAATCTGAAAAACAATTCCATAAAGGACACAGAGGAAGAACCAGGAGGTCGTAATGAATCCTATTCCCATCGGTCGTTTACTGCGAGCCAATACTGTTGGCTGCGATATCGGTTGTAAAGTAACCCAGGGCAGCACGCCCTCCTTTGGAGACATGGTGCGTATTCCGTTGACCAATCAGAACAAGATCTATGGTCTGGTCTACGACATTCATATCGATGACGATGGCCTGGTCAATCAGCTGGCAGCAGCGGATATCTCACGCGAAATCATTGAAGACAACCGGCGCAACCGCAATGTGCCGGTTGAGATGAGTGTGGTGTTTATCGGCTGGGAAGATCCGCAGGGCAGGGTGCATCATACACGTGTACCCTACCCCCCGTTGACGCTGGATGAGATCTTCCAATGCGATGATGAAGAAGTGCGGAAGTTCACTCAGAACGGAAGCTTCGGCTACCTGCGGGCGGTGCTGCGCAACCCTGAGCTGCCCGTGGTTGACCTGGTGACCGCTCACCTGCGGCAGATTCTGGCTGCCCGCAGTGGCATCGATGCCGGGCAGGCTCTCGAAGCCTCTCTGGTCGAAGTGATCTCCATGTTGAAGGATGATTACCCGCAGATGATGGACGTGCTCAGCGCAGTATCAGAGATTCTGTAAAGAAAGCGAGTCTGCCATGACCCTCAATGACAAAAAATTCTTGCTTCAGTCTGATGATCCACAGAATACCCCTATCGGTTATGTGATCGGTGGCGGATTGAAAGCCAATCTCTTTGTGCGCCTCACGCGACCCGCGCATGAAGTTCAGGAAGGCGGATTTGTGGTGCTGGAAAGCGGCAACTGGCAGTTTTACGGGCTGGTCACCGATCTGCAGCTCGGTGCAGTCGATCCACGCTACGCAGAGATCCAGAACAGGGAACGGCTTTCGGCAGAGGTAGCGCAATTGCTGGCCAGTCAGACGCTTTATACCAACCTTGAAGTGCTGCCGGCGTTGATGCTGGAACGCGGACCAGAACCTGGAACAGAAGAATATGAGAAATGGCGTTCAGCGCTCACCGAAGAGCCGCGGCCGCTGCCGATTAAAACCGTACCGGCGCACCACGCGGTGGCACGCCTGGCTTCTGCCGGTGATGTGGCTGAGATTTTCGGAGTTCCCGGTGAGGGAGCCAACTTTGAAATCGGGCGCACGCGTGAGCAGGATCACCCGGTGTGCATCGACCTGGAAAAATTCGTGCAGCGCAGTTCGGGCATCTTCGGCGCTACCGGTTCGGGCAAGTCCTTCCTCACGCGCATTATTCTGGCAGGTCTGATCAAGCATAACACCGCATCAGTGTTAGTGTTCGATATGCACAACGAGTACGGCTTTGACGATACCGCTTCCGATACCGGAATGACCGTTGTCGGACTGCGTACCAAGTTCCCGGGTCGGGTGATCGTAGCCGGGCTTTGCCGTGGTGCTCATATTCGACAGCACAATCCCGATTTCCACCTGGAATTTAACGAATCGGATATCCAGCCACAAGACATTGAGATGTTGACCCGCGAATTGAATCTGCGTGAGACGACCCCCACAACCCTTGAGGCGCTGGTGCAAACGTTTGGACCCGAGAGGTGGTTCCACGAGTTCAAGCACATGGTTAACGGCGCGGTAATTGAAAACGATGAGGGCAAGAAGGTTCCCGCGCCCGAAAGTGTGGCTTACTGGGCGAACCAGGCGGGTGTCAACCCGATGGCGGCTGAAGGGCTGCACAGCAAGATGTCGCGTGTATTCAATCTGCCTTACATTGTTGAAGATGATCCCAATCAGAAAACATCGGTCAATTCGCTCAGGCATATTATTGAAGCTTTAAAATCGGGCAAGCACGTGGTGCTTTCCTTCGGCGATTATGAGAGAGATCTGGATTACCTGCTGGTATCGAACCTGCTCACGCGCAAGATTCGCGAAGCCTGGGAGGAGATGACCAACCAGTACCGCGGCAAAGGTGGGGCCGAACCGCGCCCGCTGGTGATCGCGGTGGAAGAAGCCCACAAGCTGCTCAACCGCGAGATGGCTTCGCAGACTTCGTTCAGTACCATCGCGCGTGAAATGCGTAAGTATTATGTGACGCTGCTGATCATCGACCAGCGCCCTTCACAGATCTATGATGAGGTCATGTCGCAGCTCGGCACGCGCGTTTCAGGCTGGCTGGGGGATGAGAACGATATCGCGGCGGTGCTTTCGGGGCTGGCCGGGCGCGATGCCCTGCGCGGTATGCTCGCGCGACTGCAGCCCAAAGAAGAGGTGCTGCTGCTGGGATGGGGGGTGCCCATGCCCATCCTTGTTAAATCCAGGCGCTATGACCAGGCTTTCTGGAATAGTCTTCTGGGTAAAGAATCCAGGCGCGACGCAGCTCAGAGTTTGAAGGAGTTGGGGTTTTAAAGAAAAAAGCAAAAAAATCGAAAACAGCGAAATAACCGAAAAAGACCAGTGTAGAAAAAAATGAAATAAGTAATAAGATTTGAAGTCTATAAAGAAATCGGTTCCGGGTTTGTAGAATCTGTGTACCAGTTGTGCCTCGAAAAGGAATTGAAAGACCGTGGTATACCCTTTCGATCGCAACCTGAACTAACCATTAGCTATAAAAAAGAAGATCTTGGCCTGGTGTTTCGGCCTGATTTTCTTCTATATGACAAAATAATCATGGAGATAAAAGCGACAAAGGAAATTGCAGAAGAGCATCGAATACAGGTATTTAACTATCTCAAAGCCTCTCACTTAAAGTTGGGATTGCTGGTTAACTTTGGTCACCAACCCAGGGCGACCATCGAGAGAATTATTCTGCCTGATAAATTGCAAAGAATCAATCGAGGAAAGCCCACACCAGTCAAAAGTGCCATATGATTGTTTTCGTGTATGTGAGATTTTTATTTAAAAATTATTGAACTGTTCGCGTTTTTTCGTTCTTTTAGCTTATTTCGTTTTATTTTTCTTTTTCAATTCGCTATATTCTTTTTCAATCTTTTCGGGGTATTTAGAGGTTAATTACTTTAACCAGATGAGCCATAGGATCAATGTGGTGGCCAGGCCGGTCAAGACACCGGCTACGACCTCGAGAGGGGTGTGGCCGATGACTTCCTTCAGTTTCTTTTGATCGATGCTGGGGCTTTTAATGTATTCGTCAATCATACGGTTGATGATCACGGCGTGGTAACCCGCTTCACGGCGCACACCTGCCGCGTCGTAAATCACGATCATGGAAATGGCCACGGCAATGGCAAACGCAGGGTGATCAAAGCCGCTGAAAAGGCCGATCGCCAGGGTGGTGGCGGTCATGGTCGAGGCGTGCGAGCTTGGCATGCCGCCTGTGCCGAAGGCTTGTTTTAGATTGATCTTGTGATGCACCAGGTAATATGTGGGAATCTTCAACAGAGAAGCAGCCAGCCAGCCGGCAAAGCAGCAAATCAATTCAGGATAGGCAGCGAACACACCCATTGTTTAATCACCCGTTTCAACCGAGCCGGAATTGGGATTTAATTGCCGGATACGCAGGTCAGCCTGCTCCAGCAGGGCAGAGCAATATTTGACCAGCAACTGACCGCGTTCATAGAGCTGCATCGTTTCATCCAAAGGTTTCTGTGTGGATTCGAGAATTTCCACAATCTGTTCCAGCTCACTGAACGCCTGTTCATAAGTCAGGTCAGCCAGTTTTGATTCACTTTTGTTCATCGGATCCTCCTTCAGAAGGATGTTCATCAGTATGAGAAAGTACGCGCGAAAGGATCATGCCGTCTGCCACACGGATATCCAGGACATCGTCGACCTGCACCTGATTCACGCTGCGCACGATCGCGCCTGCCTGATCGGTGACGATGGCGTATCCGCGCTGGATCACGGCATAAGGGTTCAGGCTGGCAAGATGGCGGCTCGCGCTGCGCACATCAGACTGCATCATTTGCAGGTGGTGCTGGGTTGCCTGGTCGAGTCGACTTATGAGTTCATCCAGTTTCTGGCGGTCACTGCGCAGGCGCCAGGCGGGAGAAAGCATCTCCAGCCGCGATGACCGATCGTTCAATTTTCTGCGCAGGTCAACCGCAGTCTGCAGGAGAACAAAACCGAGTCTCTCTGACAGCGATCGGATGCCCTCAAGCAGCTCTGAAGCATTGAGAGTTGCAATTTCTGCTGCGGCGGTGGGGGTAGGCGCGCGCACATCCGCTGCGAAATCGGAGAGGGTGAAATCGGTCTCATGACCGATGCCGGTGATGACGGGCACCGTGGAAGCCGCGATCGCCCTGACCACGCGCTCGTCGTTGAAAGCCCATAAATCTTCCATGGAACCGCCACCGCGAGCCACCAGGATCAGGTCTATACCGGGTTCAGCATTCAGTGCCGCGAGCGAGCGAATGATCTGCGGAGGGGCTTCATCACCCTGCACCGCACAGGGAGCAAGGATGACTTCTGCCAGTGGAAAGCGCCTGCGCAGGGTATTGAGGATGTCTTGCAGCGCTGCACCGGTGGCGGAGGTGACAATTCCCAGTTTCGAAGGGAGTTCCGGCAGCGGGCGCTTACGTTGCGGATCGAACAAGCCTTCAGCTTCAAGGCGGGCTTTAAGGCGCAGGAATTCCTGGTAAAGCGTGCCTTCTCCGGTCAACCGCACTGCATCCACATAGAGCTGGTATTGACCGTCACGCTCGTAGATGCCAATGCCGCCGTGAGCTTCGATGGCCATCCCGCTCTGCAGGGTCAATGGCAGTCGCATAGCAGTGGTCTTCCAGATCACGCATTTCAGCGCAGAATACGGGTCTTTCAGGGTGAAGTAGATATGCCCGGAAGCTGGCTGTGACAGGTTGGAAATCTCTCCCTGCACCCAGACATCGCTCAGGATTTCGTCGTTTTCAAACAATTCGCGCAGGTAATGCGTGATCTCGCTCACCGAGAGGGAAGGAGGTGGAAATAGTGTAGGCTGCAGCATATTTCAAGGATAGCACAAATTGGCAAATCGATCATTGGGAAAAAAATTCTATCGATTTTGTTGGTTGCGAGTAGAATTAGATTATCTACAAAGAGGTGATGGAATGGATAATCTATGGTCTCCCTGGCGGATGAAATACATCTCGGATGCCGAGAACCCCGGCTGCTGCGTGTTTTGCACGGCCCCCCAAAAGAATGATGACGAAGATATGCTGATCGTCCACCGCGGGAAGGCGGCCTTTGTCATTTTAAATCGATTTCCTTATACCACCGGGCATCTGATGATCGTTCCGTATGCGCATGTTTCGAGCATCGAGTTGTTGTCCGCCGAGGTACGCGCCGAGATGATCGAGCTGGTCAACACTGCCCTGGAGGTATTACGAGCTGCCTATAAGCCCGACGGATTCAACGTGGGGATCAACATGGGATCGGCTGGAGGGGCAGGTATCGCCGAACATGCTCACATCCATGTCGTACCGCGATGGGCTGGTGACACTAATTTCATGTCCACGGTGGGGGAGACGAGAGTGATTCCTGAGGACCTGTGCCAGACGTATAGAAGAATTTCAGAGGCCTGGAAAGAATAGCTCTCGCAAAGGCGCAAAGGCCACAAAGAAAACCTTGATCTATTACTCGCAAAGGCGCAAAGGCCTCAAAGAAAACCTTGATCTATTACTCGCAAAGGCGCAAAGGCCGCAAAGAAAACCTTGATCTATTACTCGCAAAGGCGCAAAGGCCGCAAAGAAAACCTTGATCTATTACTCGCAAAGGCGCAAAGGCCGCAAAGAAAACCTTGATCTATTACTCGCAAAGGCGCAAAGGCCG
>JAJUGU010000026.1 GCA_029265815.1 Anaerolineaceae bacterium
ACGCAAGGAAAATTTGGAGATCTTGCTTGCGCCAGAATCCTCCCTGGAATACATGCACATTCTGGAAAGCTCAAGTAAAGGAACCGGAGAAGGCAGCATTAATGGGATGTTGATTGACTCTGAAGATGGTCGCTATGCCGCTATTGTCATGGATGTGCCAACCACAGAAGATTTGTGGATGATGCATTCGATCATCTTTGCCAATTATGCCTTGATCGTTGCCCGACCTACTCTGGCGGATTTAACTGCGATTCGACATACCCTCACCTTATTGTTGACCGGCTTAAAAAGTGAGAAACGCCTGGCCCGAGATTCAATTTACCTGGTTCTAAACCAAACATCTGATCGCAGCAGCTTTACCCCCCGATTATTTCAGGAAGAGCTTTCCAAATCCTTGGGATGGGCTCCACCCATCGCAGCCATTGTACCTTTTGATCCCGGTGTTCCTCAGGCACAAGATGATGGCTTGATGCCGGTGACGCGAGGGGATGAGTTTGCCAAAGGGATCCGTGCCATCATCAACACTTTATTTCCCTTGGTGGAAAACAATCTTGCTCGTGCAGATGGGAAAAAGGGTATTTTGCGCCTATCCAAAATACGATTTACGTAGAATAACATTTTTGTCTCTTGAGTAGGAAAAGTTTTTAATGTTGGAGGTTACCTATGCCGGGAATATTAGGTTTGTACGACACTGCCACGAACGGGAATAACCTGGACGAATCTATCCGGTCTGAAGTTTTCAACGAGGTGATCGATCAGATCAACCATGATTTCCCAACTTCGGTTCTTCAGAGTCCGAATGAAACTGACCGGCAGCGCATTCGGGAGCGAGTCGAGGCACAGATTGCTGCGGCGCTAAGAAAACGCAACTGCCGCCCTGGTGCCCTTCAGGAGGCTGCCATTGCTGAGGAACTCACCCGGCGGATATTGGGATTGGGTTTTTTAGATTTGCTTTTGCCGCCGGCTCGCACAGATATCTCAGAAATCACCATTTACTCCAGCGGTCTTCTTCAAATCATGCGAAAAGGTTCAGTTCGTTGGGAGACCATCGAACTGCGGCCTGAACCAGGTGAAATCTGGCGTGTATTGGATCGCTTGATTGGTCCGCAAAACAAAACTTTGAATGAGACCAACCCAAGTATCAATGCCAAATTGCCGGCAACGACACATAATCCAGGTGGTGGACGGATCAAGGCGCTTCACCCAGTCATTGCACCGCCAGGTCGTAATCCTTCTATCAATATCCGCCTTTATGAACAAAAGCCGGTCAAACCAGAGTGGTTATTAGAGCGTGGAATGATGAGTTCTGAAATGATGGAGGTTCTTCGTCAGGCCATGGAGAAAGGATCCCGTATCCTGATTTCCGGAGGAACCCGAACCGGAAAGACTACTCTGCTTAGTGCATTATGCAATTTCTTGCCTACGATCTGGCGCATCGTGAAGATCGAAGACCCAGAGGAAATCTGGGTGGATCGTCCAACCGTCCAGACGGTGGAAGCCCGCCCGCAGGCGATTGGTACGGATGTCCGGCCATATACTCTGGCAGACGGAGTCGATGATGCCATGCGAATGTCACCTGATTACCTGGTCATTGGCGAGGTACGTGATGGCGTGGCAGCCATGAGTTTGTTCCG
>JAJUGU010000006.1 GCA_029265815.1 Anaerolineaceae bacterium
CACCTTGGCGAGCAAATTGACATTCACGGCGGTGGAAACGATCTTGTTTTCCCTCATCATGAAAACGAAATTGCGCAAAGTGAAAGTTACACCGGCAAACCTTTTGCCCGCTATTGGATTCATAACGGCATGTTGCAGTTAAGTGGCGAAAAGATGTCCAAATCCATCGGCAACCTGGTAACGATCGAAGAGTTTCTTGCTCACCATCCTGCTGATGCTCTGCGTATGCTGGTGCTTAATTCGGGTTACCGTAATCCACTGGCATATTCTGAGGAAATTCTGGCACAGGCTGAAAAAGCCATTGATCGTTTGAGATCAGCGCTCAAACCAGCTTTACCCGGTGCGCAGGGTGCGTCTCAATCGAGTCTGTCTGCCCTGAAAGATCAAATTGACGCCACCGATAAGGGTTTTGTTGAAGCAATGGATGATGATTTCAATACCGCGGGGGCTCTCGCGTGTTTATTTGAACTGGTTCGGGTTACCAACCAGGCGAGAGCAGATGGCGCGACTGATGTAGAGCTGTCTCCTGCCCAGGAACTGGTGCGCAGGCTCACGGGGGTATTGGGATTGACCCTTGATAAGGTGCAGGAATCTGGTACTGCAGCAGATCGGTTTATCGATTTGCTTATCGAGGTGCGCAAAGAATTACGCACGAACAAGATGTGGGCACTTTCTGACATGGTGCGTGACCGCCTGGCCGAGTTAGGTGTGGTGCTTGAAGATAGCAAGGAAGGCACCTCGTGGCACTGGAAATGAGACCTGAATGAAAGAATGGATCACTGGACGTAATCCTGTGATAGAAGTGGTTCAGGCGAAGCGCCGCCAGGTGTTTCGCCTGCTTCTTGCATCTGGGGTCGAAGAAAAAGGACGCATCGCTGATTTGCTGCGCGTAGCATCAACAAGGCGTATCCCCGTAGAAAAGGTACCGCGTGAAAAGATCGATCGCCTGGGTGAAAATCCTCAGGGCGTAGCGGCAGAGGTGAGTGTATATCCGTATGTCGATCTGGAAGATATACTTGACCGAGCCAACGCTCTCAGCGAGGAATTGTTTGTGCTGGTTCTCGATGTTATTCAGAATCCACAAAACCTGGGCACACTTCTGCGTACCGCAGAGGCAGCTGGTGTGCATGGTGTAATCATTCCGCAGCATCGGGCAGCCGAAGTGACTCCTGCAGTGGTGACGGCTTCTTCAGGAGCAACCGAACATATGCTCATAGCACAGGGCAATATCTCCCGCAGTCTCGAACAGCTCAAGACTGCAGGCGCGTGGGTCGTAGGATTGGAAGGTGGTGAAGGGGCAAAAAACGTGGCAGATGTACCGCTCACGGGTCCCATCGCTGTTGTCGTTGGAAATGAAGGTGAAGGGATGCGGCCGTTGGTTCGCCAGTCTTGTGATTTTCTATTAGCCCTGCCCATGCGCGGAAAGATCGAATCACTGAATGCTGCTGTGGCCGGGTCGATTGTCATTTACCAGGTTCTGCTAGAAAGGCAAAGAAAAAACCAGCAGAATTAAGAGGTGTTCCTGCTGGTTTCTATAAATAAAATTCGTCATTAAAGCGAGTGCTATCTTGGTTTTCAAACTGATTGTTTTTATTTTAATATTGTTTGCCGGTTATTCTTTTTCAAAAAAGATCAAGAAGAGCAAAATCAGCCTATCGCTGGTGAGTGCATTTCTCCTATTCATCCTCGCCGCTTTTCTCGTGCTCAGCAAGAAAATGTTCGCCATTGCAGGATTTTCACTTTATTTACTTCTGATTGTGCTTGGTTTTGGCATTGGAATTCTGGCCGGGTTGGATAACCACAAGAAATCTTAGATATAACAAAATTTAAAAAAACACATCCCCATAATTTTCGGGATGTGCAAATGAGTGAGTTACACTGTTACAACCAGAGAACCCAGGCGACCCACATCAAGATCATCACAACCCCAATTCCGAAACGTGCCACCACAGCGAATCCACAGCCTTTTAAAATACTCCCTGTAGATTTCAAACCTTCTTTAATATCTTTCTTCTTGATCCATTCAACAATTAAGATGGCAACGGCTGCGAAGAGAAGCCCTCCGAATGGCGGCAGAATGAACGTGCCGGCAATTCCTGCCACCAACGCAACAATAATCGATATCCAGCTTGCGCCAGTTTTTCGCGCTTCTTTACCCATAAAGAGGTTGTCGATCAAATTTCCGCCCAGCATTAACAAGGTTATAACTGCAAAAAGAATTCCTGAAGACAGGGAAAAGCCAGTGACAATACCGTACGCCAGGATTGCCAGCCAGATAATCGTCAGCCCGGGGATAATATAAAAAAGCAGCCCAAACAGACCAATGCCCATAACGACAGCCAGCACGGGAATGAACCAGGATGAATTAGCAATTGTTTCCATAGATTTTCTTTTCCTAACTGATAAAAATTGACTATTTGTAACCTTTTAACCGACGGTGTGTAAAGTAATTATTGTTTAATTCCAAGAATCACACTGTTTTACTGAACACTCTATACAATTATACGGATTTGATCATCCATTTGTTGCAAAAAAAAGGACTGCTCAAAAAGCAGTCCAGGATGTGAATATTCTTTCCATTTCAAAATGCCAGAAGATCATTATCGAATGACTTCGATTCCACCCATCCAGGGTTTTAGCACATCAGGTACTTTGATCGAACCATCCACTTGTTGATTGTTTTCCAATACTGCGATAAAGGTGCGTGGCAATCCTAAACCAGAGCCGTTGAGGGTGTGCACGAGGCAATTTTTTCCGCCATCAGATGGTTTGTATTTGATATTTGCGCGGCGTGCCTGAAAATCACCCACGTTTGAAACTGACGATACTTCTAACCACTCATTGCATCCTGCCGCCCATACCTCCAGGTCGTAGGTTATGATGGCATTGAACCCTAGATCCCCGGTGCACAGGCGTTTTACGCGGTAAGGCAATTCGAGCAATTTACAGGTTTCCTCAGCATCCGCCAGCATTTTGTCTAATTCTTTCATCGAATCTTCAGGTTTGCAATAGATGTACATTTCCACCTTGTCAAACTGATGGCCGCGTTTGATTCCGCGTACGTCACGGCCAGCGCTCATTTTTTCACGCCTGAAACAGGGAGTATATGCGGTGAACCTTTGTGGAAGGGATGTTTCTTCCAAAACCTCATCTCTATACATTCCAGTGAGAGGAACCTCTGCAGTAGGTACCATCCATAGATCTTCTTCAATGTCATGATAGAGGTTATCCACGAACTTAGGCAGCTGCCCAGAAGAGTAAAGGGTTTCAGCTTTAACCATGAAGGGCGTGTAACGTTCTTCATACCCCTGACGGATATGCAGGTCGAGCATCCAGGCAATCAAAGCACGTTGTAAACGTGCCGCAGCACCGTTGAGCACGTAGAATCGTGAGCCTGTCAGCTTGACGCCGCGTTCAAAATCAATCAAACCAAGTTTGGGTCCCAACTCCCAATGAGGTAGGGGAGTGAAATCAAAGACTGGCAATGCTCCTTCATTTCGCACAACGATATTTTCGCTTTCATCCTTGCCAATGGGTGTCGAAGGATCAGGTATGTTGGGAATGGTTGCCAGAATACCCTGTAATTTTTCTTCAACGATACGCACAGTTTCATCCAGCTGTGCGATCTCGTCTCCGACCTGGCGCATGGATTCGATTTTTTGCTGGCGTTCAGCAGGGTCTTTGGTCTGGCTGATCTCTTTTGAAACCTTGTTACGCTGCGCTTTGAGACTCTCTGCTTTTACCAGCAGGTTACGGCGGTCGGTATCCAGCGAGAGAACCAGATCGACTTCGGCAGTATCCAACTGGCGATTTGCCAGAGCCGTTTTGACGAGTTCAGTTTTTTCACGAATCAAATTGATGTCTAACATCGTGCACCTCAGCAGGAATAGAATAACGCCCCTATCCTCAGCAGGACGAGGGGCGTGCTCGTGGTGCCACCTGCATTCGTTCCCATTAGGCGGGAACCTCGTTGTTGCGATAACGGTGCATCCGGCCTCCTTACGGCATTAGTGCCCCTGCGGAGACGACCCATCTCAAAAAGGATGATCGGGCTGGAAATTCTTTCTCATTCTTACCGGCTCACACCTGACGCCGGCTCTCTGAAAAGATCGAGGAAGAATTTTTCCCGAGCAGGTCTATTTGCATAGATTATACCTTCCGAAAGGAGACTGTCAAGAAGTGTTTCAATAAGTGCGAATGATTTCGAGTATTTATTTGACAATTGAGATACAATTATTTGACTATGGATGAACAAGCTTTGATCCTTGATGCCCTGCATGGAGAACTGGATGCTTTCAACCGCCTTGTCCTCGCTTATCAGGATTTGGCGTTTAATGTTGCCTATCGAATGCTTGGGGATGAGGATCTCGCGTCGGATGCAGTTCAAAATGCCTTCATTTCTGCTTACCGTAACCTTCGAACCTACCGGGGTGGATCATTCAAAGCCTGGGTCATGCGCATGGTCACCAATGGCTGTTATGATGAATTACGCCGCCAGAAACGCCGCCCAACAGTTCCTCTTGAACCCGTAAATCCTTCAGATGGTGAAGAGATCGATTCAGCCGAATGGCTGGCTTCTGATGATCCTTCACCGGAAGAATCATTGGACCAGGCTGAGCTCGAACATGCTCTACAGCATTGTCTCGATAACCTGCCGCTCGAATTTCGTTCTGTGGTTGTACTGGTTGATATCCAGGGCATGGATTACGATGAGGTTTCGAAATCCATTCATTCTCCCCTGGGTACTGTAAAAAGCCGGCTGGCGCGTGCGCGTCTGAAATTGCGCGATTGTTTACAGCAGTTTCAGGAACTTCTTCCTCCTCAATTTCGTCTTGATGGTGGAGCCGCTGATGAGTAAGACTTTTACCACTAAAGATTGGATCATGATTTCTGCCTACCTGGATAACAGGTTATCACCAGCAGAAATCGAAAAAATTGAAATTCGCACGAAGAATGATCCCTCGTTCAAGAAAGCGCTGGAGGAAATTGCGTATACCCGCAAAATGCTACGTTCTCTCCCGCAAAAACGTGCTCCTCGCAACTTTACCTTATCTCCTGCTAAAACCAAAGCCCCCATCCGCAATCCCTGGCTGCAGCCTGCTTTTAAATATGTATCCATCGCGGCTGCATTAATTACCATTGTGATATTCGTCAGTCCGTTTTTGCTCTTTGGCATGCCTTCTGCTGTTTCACGAGAATACGATGCCAGTACACTAACTGCGGAAAAGGGTAGTGAAAGTACTGAAATGCTTGAATCACCAGCAATTATCAATTGGCATGCAGTGCTGGGCATGGGTGGCGGAGGTGGAGCTCCGGATAGCGATATGGTCTATGCTGGAGGAATGGGTGGAGGACCAGTTTCTGAAGAACCAACCGCTCAAGGTGAAGTCATCATCACAGAGACAGAAGTTCCTGTTGTAGAAGCGACTCCGTTAGTTGAAGAGGAAGTCCCTTCGATTGCCGCGGTCCCATTTACCGAAGAAGCACCTGCTTTGGCAGTTCCTCAGGTCTCTGGTGAGAGGTCTGCCCAGGAGGATACCGCTGGAGATCTGTCAACCTTAATTTTGGGGTTGCCTGATCCAGCTGATCAAGGAAAAATCCTTGAAACCGAACAGACGATGAAAAAAGGTACGGGTGAAAGCTTCTCCATGCGGATGATCTTTGTTTTCATCATCGGTGGAATTGCCCTGCTTAGCGGTATCTTTGCCTTTCTCTTACGTAAACGATAAGATGCATATCCATAATGAGTACAAGTATTGCCCAAAATGTGCCACACCACTTGAAGAGCGAGTGGTTATGGGTGAAAAACGCCCGGTATGCCCTGCCTGTGACTGGGTTCACTATGCGGATCCTAAAGTTGCTGCAGGAGTATTGATCCTGCGCGGCAGGGAGGTACTGCTTGTGCGGCGGGTCATGGAGCCGCATCTTGGTGCCTGGAGCATCCCTGCCGGGTTCGTGAATGCTTTTGAAGACCCTGCATCCGCGGCATTACGCGAATGTACCGAAGAGACAGGACTAATCGTTGAGGTTGATGAATTATTCGACATGATCACCGGAAGGGAACATCTTCGCGGTGCAGATATCTTTTTGGTATATCGTGCGCACGTGCTGCGTGGCATACTTGCAGCAGCTGATGATGCAGATGAAGTGGGCTGGTTTTCACTTGACGCGTTGCCAACACTTGCCTTCGAATCTACTCAAAAAACATTGAGCAAGGCGCGCGCATTGATTTCTGCCGATTAACTAGATTCTAAAAGAATAATCCATCCTTTTGATCACTAATTATTGCTCCATTTGGCGTTTACTCAATCTCTAAATGCATAAATGATAAAATGGTATAGAAACTGCATCTGGTATGCTGTGTACTACCCGTTATAAACGAGAGAGAGCTCATGCCGAAGTCCACCTATTCCCGTAAATCAAATGTGCGTCCTAAATCCACCCCGAAGCGCAGTTCGCGGAAAACCACACCCCGATATTCCTCGCGTTTGACGGTTGATCAGAAATTAAATTTCATTGGCGGTCTGCTTGTTCTGGTTGGGATACTAGGCCTGGTGGCGCTTTTTGCCAACACAAATGGACTTTTCACTGGCTGGATCGCCACGACAACCGGGCAAATAGCCGGGTGGGGAGGAATTATCCTACCGCTGGCAATGCTTATGCTGGGTATCACACTGCTTTTAAGGCATTACGACAGGCTGCCTCATGTTTCGGGAATTCGCATAGGCGGAATTGTTTTAATCTATTTCAATCTGCTCACCTGGTTTCACTTCTTTGAAGGTGGTGGATTTGCCAGCGCGCGCCTCGGCCGCGGTGGAGGGTTCATCGGCGCAGGATTGAATAATTTACTGGTAAATACCCTGGGACGTGCGGGTGAGGCAGTCGTGCTGGCTGCGTGGTTTCTCATTGCACTCATCTTTATCATTGATATATCTCTGCCAGAACTGGCAAAACGCTCTGTCGCACTGGTCAAGAAGGTCAAAGTAAATCGACCAGCACCCGTCCCTCGCCAGACATCATTTGACTATTCACAGGCAAAATCGCACAGCAGCGATGAATCCATTTCCACCGAATTACCGGATGGTTTCAACCGGCTGGAACCAGATGAATCTACGGTGCGGATGGAGGGTGGAGGACGACGTCATGATACCATTGGAAGAAGCTCAACAGCCGCACAGTCGGCACAGCATACTCCTGCCGCCAAACCCTCAGAAAGTGCAGCCCCAGCGACACCAATCGTGCGGACAAATGTTACCAGACCAGAAAAACCCTGGCCGATGCCGTCAGTTGCTGATATTCTCGATCCAGCCTCTCCGGCAACCGTACAGTCGCATTATGACAAAGAACGTGCCCGGATCATTGAAGAAACTCTGGCCTCCTTTGGGGCACCAGCCCATATTGTTGAGATTCACCGCGGCCCTGCTGTTACTCAGTATGGTGTGGAACCTGATTTCATCGAATCACGCACCGGACGTACCCGCGTGCGCGTGGCAAAGATCGTTAATCTGGCAGATGACCTGGCGCTTGCCCTGGCCGCGCCCAGCATCCGTATTCAGGCACCCGTGCCCGGAAAGGCTTACGTCGGCATTGAGGTGCCCAATTCTGAGCTTTCTCTGGTTTCGCTGCGTGAATTGATCGAAACAGAAGCTTTTCGCAAGATTAAATCAACATTGCGCTTTGCCTTCGGCAAGGATGTGGCGGGCAAACCGGTTTGCGCTGATCTGACCAGCATGCCGCATCTGCTGGTAGCTGGAACCACTAATTCGGGTAAATCGGTACTGGTGAATGCCATTCTCACCAGTCTATTGTTAAACAATTCTCCCGCTGATCTGCGCCTGGTGCTGGTAGACCCTAAGCGCGTGGAGCTCACCGGATACAACGGTATCCCCCACCTGCTTGCCCCGGTAGTCGTCGATGCAGAGCGGGTGACTGGCGCCCTGCAATGGGTGTTGCGTGAAATGGATTCGCGTTATAAGCGGTTCGCCAACGCCGGAGCGCGCAATATTTCCGATTTTAACCGGAAGAGTGGTGAACATATCCCCTATCTTGTGATCGTGATTGATGAATTGGCTGACCTGATGATGCTGGCTCCCGACGAAACCGAACGCAGCATCACCCGTCTGGCACAGCTTGCCCGTGCTACCGGAATCCACTTGATCATTTCCACTCAGCGCCCGTCAGTTGACGTAGTCACAGGATTGATCAAGGCCAACTTCCCGGCGCGCGTGGCGTTCATGGTGGCTTCGGGAACCGATAGCCGCGTGATTCTTGATCAGCCTGGTGCAGAAAGGCTGCTCGGCCGTGGCGATATGTTATATCAGGCTCCAGATGCACCAGCGCCGGTGCGTTTGCAGGGTGTTTACGTTTCTGACCCCGAAATTCAGCGCCTGGTCGATACCTGGCGCGTAATCGCCATGAACCGTCGAGCTGAAGGCGGTGAAGAATTGTATGATGCCAGCCTGGAAATGCTTCCTTCCGGAATCCCTCTTAAACAAGGGTCCTTTTTCGGTGATGATCTTCAAGGCGGGGACCCAATGCTTAAAGACGCCATCGAAGTGGTCAGGCGAGAAGGAAAGGCCTCGATTTCCATGCTGCAGCGGCGTTTACGGGTGGGATACAACCGCGCCGCCCGTCTGATCGATGCCCTGGAAGAACAAAAAATCATTGGACCGCAGCAAACCGGTATGCAGGTGCGAGAAGTGCTGGACTACGGCGAGCAATCGGGTGATGCCTTGGATGAGGACATGTAAGGGATATGAGGCGTTTCGACATTTAGCCTCTGATTAACACAATATCGTTACAGCATGTGTATAATGAATTTGTAAAGGTTCCAGCTTATTCTCCTGGTTTTGACGAACCTTGCATTCCCGCTTGCATGACAATCGCATAGTCAAAGGTCCCTGGATTCTTCTGTCACTCGATCGAAAGGAGGAGTCTTTATGGATGCAGCCGTTGAAAGAAAAGCGAAAATTCGCAAGGCTGGCGGAGGTTTCGTGGTGGAGGAAAATGTAGATGCCGTGAAGTGGCCTCACGAGTGCGTGGTGTGCGGAGCTGCGCCCATGCTGACCGATGACATCAACCTGGCGCGAAAGATGAAAAATGTGGGTCAGGTGCGCACGCAGGTGAAAGGCATTCCCTACTGTGAGACCTGTTTTAAAAAGGTTAAGGCAACCCGGCGCCTGGACATGGTTGTCTACATCCTCGCTCTCGTCTTTGGAATTCCATTAGGATTGTTCTTTACCTCGTTTTCTGCAAATACGCCAGGAACGCAGTTCGTGTGCTGCGGGCTGTTGATGGTGGCAGGGATCGGGATCGCCTGGCTTGTCTTTTACTTGATCATCCGTTTCCCGGTCAAGTCGATCTTCAAGGACAAATTTGTTGAAGAGACGGTGACAGCATCGCTCAACGAGATTACCCGGCTCGACGGCAGCCAAGGTTTCAACGTCAGCATATCCATTACACGGCCGGAATACGCCGGGAAATTCAATGACCTCAATGAGGTGGAACCGGAGGTTCCCGTATGAGACCTGGTAAATCACCCCAAATTCAAATTTCAGGCCTGGCGTCGCCTTACCGGAGGCTGGTGGCACGCCTGATCGACCTGGCCGTTGGCGCAATCGTGATCTTTCCCCTTTCGTTGATCATCTTCGTGCCGTTCATGGATTTCGCAGGAAGTTCAGAATCTGAATCAACTTTCATGGGGTTGCTTTCGGCGTTTGCCTTCTTACTGCTGATGATGGCCTATGATACAGTGATGACCGCCCTATGGGGGCGCACGCTGGGCAAAATGGCGCTGGGTTTACGTGTGGTCGATATCAACGGTGAGAAGCCGGGCTGGGGAACTTCTCTTTTACGTGCGGCGTTATTATATCTGTCGGGGGTAGTCATACTGTTTGGCATTGTGATCACGGCTTCTATCTTGGGCTGGGTTTTCATCGCCGGACTGGGACGAACGCAGCAATACCCGCACGAAAAGGCATCTAAAACTTATGTGATGACCAAAGGGCAGGCTGGTCCGATCATGGAAGAGATGAAAGTAACACCACATGATGATCTGGAACGGTTATACAAGTCAGGACTCATCAGCCAGGAAGAGTACGAGCGTAAGCGTAAGGAAGCCGGGTATTAAACAGGCATACCTTAAAGAGAAGGCGGGGCATTGCCGATATTGCTTGGGTGAGTTCTGCAAGACACGATTTGACACAGAATTGATCCTTGAATAAATTGCTTTATTTATTAAACTCCACTATTATTGATATTGATCATATTTTTCTGCATTCTGTTCCCTGATCACGATTGCGAGGAATGAAGATGACTCACTCTAAGGCTCTCCGATTGCTCTTTTTAGCATTATCCATCCTCATTCTGATGAGCTGTAATTTCAGGCCAGATGCTTTGAAAGGTTTATTCGCTTCATCTACACCCACACCCACCGACACACCCACCGCAACGGTTACGCCCAGCGTGACACCCACCTCAACCGCCACGCCAACTCCGCTTCCTGCGATCAACCTTACCCCCTGTGCGTATTTGCGCTACTGCCCTGAGGCTTCTAACATCGCCTCTTTCATAGACGAGGAACTTCCGGCTGGTGAGGATTATTATGTGGAAATTCCACCAGAAACCAACGTTTACTTTGGCATTGGATGGGTCGCCAGGGATGAGATAAACCTTGCGGAGAATATAAAGCATATCCACTTCTTCTTCGAGATCGATGGTCATAATTATTATGATGAACGTTTTACCGCCCAGGATGTGGCTTACACGGTGGATAATCCTGATCCGGGGTACCCTTCCATCTTCACCGGCATCATCACCTCCGGATGGAAGGTTGGAGAGCCGCACCAGATCCGCATTGGCTACGAATTTGACGCGGAGATCTTCGACGGGTGGGATACCTACCCGGCCGGGACGCGCTACGAGTACATTTACCTGGTGACGCCGGTGATCCTGCCCACGGTCACGCTCACGCCGTCGCCCATGCCGATCCCTACGGCGGTTCCATACACTCCCACACCGGCCTGCGACCGCAGCGCCTCGATCAAAATCATCAATGACACTGGCGCGCAGTTGACCATTTATATGAAAGGCCCGGCAAGCTTTACTTTCTACGTTGCTTCTGGTGAACAGATGATCAGCGTGTGCCCGGGAACGTACAGTTACACGGCCTACGGCTGCGGCGGCGCCTCGCGCACCGGTTCGGCCAGCGATGGAGACGAGATCGAGTTCTGGTGCGAGTGATCTGAATTTTTCGCACCCGGCCAGTGAGTTGGAGGTGATCAATGCTAGCATCAACCTCACTGCGGCTTGCATTGCTTTTTACCGTTGTTCTTATGCTGCTCGCCTGCGGCACTGAATCTGGCAGCGAGTATGTCTATACTGAAGCACCGCAGGAAGTCTACATCGCCCCTACCGCAACACAGGAGCCCGAAGCCACCCCCACCGTTGAAGAGGCGTGGGTCTCGGTGACCAAGAACACCAACTGCCGCAGCGGACCTTCCACTGTGTATCCGATCGAGGTGACCATTCCGCAGGGTATGGAGGTGAAGGTTCTCGGCCGAACATCGGGCAGCGATTACTACTACGTGCAGAACCCCGACGATCCGGCGAGCGGCTGCTGGATCTGGGGAGAATTGGCCACCATCCCGGTCAATATTGAAATCTTGCCAATCTTTACTCCCTTGCCGCTGCCCACTCTTGCTTTTATTCCGACTGCTGCGATACCGGCCTGTGACCAGAATGCGTCGATCATGATCCAGAACGACACCGGCGGGCAGGTAACGCTGTATTTGAAGGGACCGTATAACTATACGTTTTATGTTTCACCGGGTACGCAAACGCTGAGCATCTGTTCGGGTTCGTATAGCTATACCGCCTACGGCTGCGGTGGCTCTTCGCGCAGCGGATCGGTCAGCGACGGAGACGAGATCGAATTCTGGTGTCAGTAGAAAACCGATAGCGGAAATCCTAAATTTCATACCGGGCATCCATTTGGATACCCGGTTCTTTTTCGATACGCCGTATTTCTTTCGCTGCGCAGCGCGCATGATCAGAAGGATGAGAAGAGTGACCCTGAAGAGAGCGAGGAAGATGTCGTCCAGGATCACACCCAGCGCCAGCAGGGGGGTGCGCGCAACTGGTGGGTCAGCTCGTTGACACAATACGCGTTGATCTGGTTGGTCGAACCGTCGTACCAGGGTTCGAACTATAATTTGGCTGTAGCAGGACAGATGACCTGGTCGGCAAGGCCAAACATGGTTTCAGGAAAGACCCCTCCCCGGCACACCGCCGATGGTACCGAAGCTGACCACGGCGGTGAAAGCCGTAAGTGAGCGCAATCAATAGATCTGCACATCTGAGGATCAGGATCTCCTTTTGCGCAATACCAAAAATAAGACCAGCAGCAACCCAGAAGTCAGACATACCAAACCCAGCGGCGATTTATAAGCGGTGCTGTGCTCCTCAGTCTTCTGAATGATGGGTACAGGAGAGGTCTTGTTTTCATAAGCGCCGAGGTCTACAACAGCATGACCGTCGCCGTTGCCGTCTTGCACGCGTGCTGCTTGGTCTAGATCCATCGCTCCCGCATCCTCCGCGGAAGGTACACCCGAATCCACGCAGGGCGAGGCGGGTTGCAGATGGTAGTCACCTGAAGCAGGATCGACAAAGCCGGGTTCCGTGTTGAAATTGCCATCGTGACCGGTGAAGCGTGCATCGTTGAGGCGCGAGTAAGTTACAGTGGTGGGTGACTCAGAACCGAGGATCGCGTCATTGCCGCCGTTCTGCCAGAGGATGGTATTTACTACGCTTACCCCGTCAATGGTGTTGCGGGCATCGAGGGTGTTAATATTCAACCCACCCGCCCACAGGTTTTCAATGCCGTTGTTCACCAGAGTCACGTTGCTGATGGTAACATTTTTGATTTGGTTATTGCGGCTTTTTCCGTCATCACCGTGAAGCAGAATACCCGCATCAAGGCAGCCGTTGACCAGAGTGTTACGTACGATGACGTTCTCCAGCAGGTTGTCATGCGCTCCGCCGGTGCCAGCATAAAAAGAAATCCCGTTGGCAGCGCAGTCAGAAATGATATTGCGGTCGATCAATATATCAGTAGTGGAATTATTGTAGGCATTGTCACCTGTAGCACCGCTAAACTGGATGCCGCCCCCCGTAAACCGATTGTCGGTGATCGTCACGTTGGTAAGCCGATTCCCTGATGAATTAGCGCCGGATTCACTTAATATTTCGATAGTAACTAGTGAACCGCTCACCTGGTTTTCAGCGATGGTGATATCGCTGGTCAGGTTATCCCGGCAGTTTTCCGCACCGTCGTCGATCAGGATTGATACGCTGGTGTGTCCGCTGATGTGATTGCCTTTGATCTGGATATCACGGATCGTGTTGTGTGATAAATCAGAGAGCCCTGTGGGAGAAATGTAGATGCCAATCACTGGAGCAGACGCGGTCAACCTGTTGGAATTGATCGAAATGTTCGAAATCTCATTGTAATTTGCATCAGCAGCAAAGCCGGTGTGGATTGTGATGCCAAACCGGTAGGATTTGAGGGTATTGCCACTCAGCTCAACGTTGCGGATCACCGCGTGGTCGCGGAAATTGCCGATGAGAATCGCGCTCCAGCCAATGTTGGTGAGGATGTTATTGCGTATGGTTATGTTTTCCACAACGGAAATATCGTTTTGCGTGTTGGTGGTGATCTCTATCCCATTGGAAGTGAAGTTGCGCAGCTGGAGCCCCTCAATGACCACGTCAGATGCAGCCTGAATCTGCAATCCTTCGTGTACCTCGCCTAAGGAATCGAGGGTGATATCGGGGACGCCGTCGTCGTTGATGTCACCATCCAGCGTGAGACTGCCGCGGTTGATGGGCGGCAGGGGTTGAGTGAGCTTAATGACCGTACCGCTTAGCGAGGGGTCAAAATTAATGGTTTCGTGGGTGCCAGTATCGGCCTGCACAGCCTGAAGCGCCTCAGGCAGCGAGATTCCATCGGGGCCGGGGTTGGCGAGAAGGGCCGCCGGGCTGGAGAGATCACCGTTAAGTTCTTCACTGCTGTTCGTTACAGTGAGGGTGAGCCCCGGTGTTTGAGTGGTTTGCGCGTGTGTGAGGGTTATGGTCGATGGCAGCGAGATCAACAGCAACAGAACGAGCAAAGCATCGATGGGGAGCAAGACCCGTTTAATTGACCGCTTCCCGATCATGCGAAATCCTTTCAGGCGCGTGTGCGCCGTTGAAAGTTGAACAAGGCCACAGGAATATTATAGCTCTACGACCGGTTGTGGATCAAAGGCGAAAAGTGTGCGTGGTTGGCATAAAGCAAATTATCTGAGAATGGAGGGTAATACTTGGTATCATCAGCGAAGGGAGAAGATGGGGGTTAGAGGGTTCAAATAGGACAGCTTCTTAGATGAAATTGGGAATTTGATTAATTGTTCTTTTAAAAAAAGATCCGTGTCATGAGGGGGGGGTAGGGTAAAGTATTAATTGGGGAATAATCTCAATGGGAGTAATCATTCATTTTATAAATCTTCACTTATAGTTAATCAGGCTTTATTTTTATTGTCATACTAATATTTATTTTTTTTTGCAATAGGACTTTAATATGGGTTGCCACCAATCCAAGTAAAATAGAGTGAAAATAAAGAGTGGGAGATTTCTTATGGATCGATTAAAGAAACATGAGCAACAATTCTTCAACGCCTTACAGGATATATTTGTAGGTGCAAAAGTAGAGGGTGATTCGGGCTATGTGAACCTGATGCGTATTAAATCCCGCTATTATGAGCAGGGAGTCTTCCCGCAATTGCAGAAGGATATCACTGCCGCGCTGCAGCCTTTCCCGGATTTCCGCGAAGAATTGTTTGACAAACTGTTCACCTTCTTCCAGCGCTACTTCAGTGAAAGCGGCTCGATCTACTTCCGCTATACCGCCCTGCACCAGAACGTGTATGAGAAGGTTTATACCGATGACCGCGATGTGATCCTGTTTTGGAAAACCCACATGCTGTATTACGTCAAGACGGACCGCATCTTCACCAGCATGAACGTGGAAGTGGATGGGGTCAAGTTCTTCTTCGACGCTTCCAAAATGACGCTCAAAAAATCCAACGAGAAGCGCGAAGTCGTTTATGCTTTCCGCAAGGTTCAGCCCGAAGACGGCACGCTGGTCTTTGACGTGGCTTATTCTGAAAAAGGTAAAACCACCAGAGTGGACGATATCCTCAAGGACATCAAGAAAGCCAACGGAAAATTGGATGACGAGACGCTCAACAAAGCCTTCCGCGTTTTTGAAAAGCAGAGTGAAGTAGATTTCTTTATCAATAAAGATGCCCGCGCCTTTTTACAGGAGCAATTTGACCTGTGGATGTATCAATACTTGTTTGCCGGGCAGAACGTTTGGAGCGCCGAGCGCCTGGCGCAGTTACAGGTGCTAAAAAGCATTGCCTATAAGATTATTGATTTTATCAGCCAGTTTGAAGACGAGCTGGTTAAGATCTGGAACAAGCCCAAATTCGTGCGCAACAGCCACTATGTATTGACACTGGATAAAATGGGCAGCAGCCCGGTGCTGGAGAAATTGCTGGTGCACCCCAACCTGCCGCAGCAGATGCAGGAATGGCGCGACCTGGGCATGATTGATGAGGATTTCAGGCTGGAGATGCTCACCCAGAAAGACAAGTCCGGCGCACTGCTGCACCTGAAGTACCAGTACCTGCCCATCGATACAAAATACTTTTCCGACCTGGAGCTGGACATTCTGGCGCTGTTTGACGACCTGGATGCCGCCCTGGATGGCTGGTTGGTACACAGCGAGAATTACCAGGCACTAAACACATTACAGTCAAAATTTTGTGGGAAAGTGAAGACCATTTATATTGATCCTCCATACAATACCGGAACTGATGGCTTCATTTATCGCGATAAATATTTTCAATCAAGTTGGCTTTCAATGATTGGAAATAGGTTAAATATCGGGCAAAAATTTCTGAAAAGGAATGGAATAGCTCTTATTTCGATAGACGATTATGAAATTGCGAACTTGAGATTAATAACAGATGAAGTTTTTGGAAATGAATCTTTTGTTTGTAATTTTGTTTGGCGCAGGCGAATTTCTTCAAGCTTATCAAATCAACTAGTTTCTAGCGACCATGAATATGTCCTAGCAGTATCACCAAATCGTGGGAATGTTGAAATACTTGGCGAAGATCGCGATATGTCTAAATTTGATCAAGTTGATAATTCAGGAAGAAAATATGCTAGTATGCCTCTCTCTGTTGGAATGACAAAAAACCAACGGCCAAATCAATGGTATGAATTAATTAATCCAAATACCAATCACTCATATTGGCCTCCTGAGGGGAGAGTATGGTGTTACTACCCGCCTACAATGAAAAAGAAGATTGAAGAAGGTCAAATTTTATGGCCCGATGATTTTCCTGATAGAAAAATGAATGTGCCACGATTAAAGTTGTATCCTGAAGATATAAAAAAAGAAAAAAAACCTGTTTCTACTTGGATTTTCGAAAAGTCAGAAAGAAAAACATCAAATGAAAACGATCTAGAGATAATTTCGAGTGGTAGGAATGAAGAAGGAACAAGAAATCTTAAAGATGTAATTGGGGGTTTCGCTGATCAGATTTATCCTAAACCTCTTTCCCTTATTGAGGGGTTGTGCAATCAGTTTTCCTTCGAAGAAGACGTTATCCTCGATTTCTTTGCCGGTTCCGGCACTACTGCCCATGCAGTGATGAACCTGAACCGTGCCGATGGTGGCAAACGCAAGTACATCCTGGTGGAAATGGGTGAACATTTCAACAACGTCATTCTGCCGAGGATCAAGAAGGTGGCATTTTCTGATAAGTGGAAAGAGGGCAAACCCAATGGCAACGCCGGTATAAGCCATTTTGTCAAATATTTCGACCTAGAGCAATACGAAGACGTGCTGCGCCGCGCGCACTACGCTGACGCCGACCTGTTCCACAATCCCTACGAAGATCCCTATCACAGCTATGTCTTCCTGCGAGATATGAAGATGCTCGATTCCGTCGAGATTGACGAAGAGCAGAACACAGTCCATTTTCACCCCGAACGGCTTTACCCTGACATTGATTTAGCTGAAACCCTCTCGCAGCGGCGCGGCAAGTGGATCAAACGCATCACTGCCGATTACGTCGAGTTTCAGGATGGCGAACGCATGAGCCTGACCGACCCCGATTGGCAGGTCATCAAACCCCTGGTCTGGTGGCAGTAGCATGACCAGAATTTACCTGCAAAACATGCTGGAAAACCTACCGCAGGGGTCGCTGCCGCTCAACTGGGCCGGCTTTGATCTGGCCACCTTCTCTCGTAGCAAAATCCTATGGGATTACCAGCAGCAAGCCCTGCAAAACGCGCTTCTGGCTTTATGGAAATATTACCAGACCCCAGGGCAGCCTGAGAACGAGCGCAAACAGGCGTATATGGCCTGGTACCGCGACTTCGGTTTGGAAGAGGATCTTGATCTGCCGCTGGACCGCTCCTCAGCAGCCAAACGTAAGATGGCAGCCCTGCTGGAAGCCTATTACAGCCAGACGGATGACCGCATGCCTTACGAGCAGTTCATCAACCGCATGTGCTTCTGGATGGCGACCGGTTCCGGTAAGACGCTGGTGATTGTCAAAATGATCGAGCTGCTGCACCACCTGATGGAGCGCGGCGAAATCCCCGCTCACGACATCCTGGTGTTGGCCCATCGCGACGACCTGTTGGAGCAATTGCGCACTCACGTGGACGAGTTCAATGCCGGCGGAGGGCTGTTTATCCGCTTGCATGAACTGCGCGACTACGCCGAAGTCAAACACCAATCCCCCTCGCTGCTGCGCGGGCAGGAACTGAATATTTTCTACTACCGGTCAGATAACCTGAGCGATGAGAAAAAAGACAAGATCATTGATTTCCGCAGCTACGATAACAACGGTAACTGGTATATCCTGCTGGATGAAGCTCATAAAGGCGATAAGGAAGATTCAAAACGCCAGCACATTTATTCCATCCTCTCGCGCAATGGCTTTCTCTTCAATTTTTCCGCCACCTTCACCGACCCGCGCGACATTATCACCACCGCGGCAAACTTCAACCTGAGCGAGTTTATCCGCAAGGGCTATGGCAAGCACATCGCCGTCCTAAAACAGGAAATTCGCGCCTTCAGAAAAGGGGATGAATACACCGACGCTGAAAAGCAGAAGATCGTGCTCAAAGCCTTAATCATGCTCACCTATTCGCGCAGCATTGAAGCCAGGGTGCGCCAGGTGCGCGCCGACCTGTATCATCGTCCATTGATGATGACCCTGGTCAACTCGGTCAATACCGAAGACGCCGATCTGAAACTCTTCTTCCGCGAACTGGTTCACATTGGCAAAGGAGAAATTGACGCAGAAACCTGGGAGAGCGCCAAACGAGAGCTGTTAAGCGAACTGCGCGACCGTCCAGAATTTTTATTTGAAAGTGACACCACAATTCGGGTGGATGATCGCCTGCTGAACGGAATCACCCAGGCGGACTTGTTGCGCGAGGTGTTTAACGCAACCTCGGCTGGTGAGATTGAAGTCCTGACGCGCCCCTCAGACCGCCAGGAAGTGGCTTTCAAACTGAAAACCAGTGACGACCCGTTTGCCTTAATCCGTATCGGAGATATTTCCGATTGGTTAAAACAAGAACTCTCAGGTTATGAAGTGAATCAGCATTTCACAGATGAGGGTTACTTTGAGCGCCTGAACCAGCCCGATTCGGATATCAACATATTGCTTGGGTCGCGCAGCTTTTACGAAGGTTGGGATTCAAACCGTCCGAATGTCATCACCTACATCAATATCGGCACCGGCACAGAAGCCAAGAAGTTTATCCTGCAATCCGTCGGGCGCGGCGTGCGGATTGAACCGCTTAAAAACCGGCGTAAACGTTTGCGCGAATTGATTACCAGCAATACGCTTCCAGATGAAGATCATGAAGTGCTTGACAGGATTAAGAATGACGTCCAACCGCTGGAAAGCGTTTTCATCTTCGGCACCAATCGCGAAGCGCTCAACCTGGTGATTGGCGGCCTGGATCAGGAAGAAAAACAGGCCGGCGAGGTGGAAATCTCACTTGAACTCAACACAGAAGCGACGCAGGGCAAACTGCTGCTGATCCCGACCTACGCTCAGAGTTCTGCGTTACTTTACAAAGAACGAGAGCTGGCAAAATTCTCATTGACGCCCGAAAACCTGGATTTGTTGACCAACTATCTGAATTATGTGGATGACGACCGGGTATTTTATGCCTTGCACGAAGTCCCACCAGTCCAGATTACCGCCCTGCGTGCCAGCCTGCACAATCCTGGCGAAACCTACCGGACGGATAATCCGCGTCCATACCGCAACTTGCCGGTTCTCATCCGCCAGTCATCCAATTATTTCAACCTGCGCAACAAGGAACTAAACGGATTCAAAGAATTGGAAAACGAGATCAATCATTTCAGACATATTAAAGTGGCCATTGAAAAAATCGGGGATCTGGAACGAAGAATTCAACGCGTGCTTCAAGATGTTCAAATGATCCAGGAAGCAAAAGCGAAATTCAACTCCGGTCAGCTGTCATTTGATGATTTTAACAATGAAATAAATGGTTTAACACAGTATGAAACTTTCTTTGCTGATAATGCCCAACTGGAAATCAAGCGGATTGCCAACCATTACTACATTCCGGTCTTATTGAGTGAAAACGAGCGAATCGATTACATCCGCAGTGTCATCCACGTAGAAAGTGAAGTGCGTTTCTTGCGCTCTCTTGAGGAATATCTGCGTAAGAAGGATCATCGATTTAAGAACTTCGATTGGTGGTTGTTCAGTCGCGTTGATGAAACCGTTGATGACATCAACATCCCATATTATTACCCGATTGAGAACCGCATCGCCAATTTCAAGCCCGATTTCATCTTCTGGCTTAAAAAGGAAAATCGATACCACATTGTGTACATCGATCCTAAAGGAACAGGACGCACAGAATATGAGCACAAGGTAGATGGATACCGCGCTTTGTTTGAAGAAAATGGGGTGCCCAAGGTATTTCACCATCAAGGGCTGGAAGTCACTGTCAGTGTATTCCTTTACACCGCTGACAGGCAATATCTGGCGGATGGATACAAGAGATATTGGTTTGATAATATTGATAAAGTTTTATCCAGTATTGAATAAGTTATTTAATAAAAATCCCTTGACAAAATAGAAATAATGTTCTATAATAAGAGCCTGAACATTCAGGCTCTTTCAAAACCCATTCTTCCCGCCGGGGCGTTCTACACCTTTCAATTTACCCATTCGTTTCTATTCGTTTTCGATATTCGAATAACGGATATAAAAAATCGGGAGCCCTTTCAAAGGCTCCCGGAGTTCGCGCTTGAAATCTAGCGAGAAAAGTGTACTGCTTTACAAACCTGCAGCTAGCGTTTTTTGTGAATGCTGCTTCTTCGTAGCTTTTACAAACCAGCAGCCCTTCGTAATGCCTCCGCCTTGTTCGTCTTCTCCCAGGTGAAGTCGGCGTCGTCGCGGCCGAAGTGGCCGTAATTCGACGTCTTGCGGTAGATGGGGCGGCGCAGGTCGAGGTCGCGGATGATGGCGCCGGGGCGCAGGTCGAAGTGCTCGCTCACCAGGCTGGCGATCTTCTCGTCGGCGATCTTGCCGGTGCCGAAGGTCTCGACGTTGATGGAGAGCGGGCGGGCCACACCGATGGCGTAGGCCACCTGGATCTCGCAGCGGTCAGCCAGACCGGCTGCCACCACGTTCTTGGCGGCCCAGCGCGCAGCGTACGCCGCGGAGCGGTCGACCTTTGTGGGGTCCTTGCCGCTGAAGGCGCCGCCGCCGTGGCGGCCCATGCCGCCGTAGGTGTCGACGATGATCTTGCGGCCGGTAACGCCGGCGTCTCCCATAGGTCCGCCGATGACGAAGCGGCCGGTGGGGTTGACGTAGATCTTGGGATTGCCGTCGAGCAGATCCGCGGGGATGACGGGATGGATGACGTGCTCGATGACGGATTCGGTGATCTCGGCGTGGGAGACTTCGGGGGCGTGCTGGGTGCTGATGAGCACGGTGTCGACCCTGACGGGCTTGCCGTAGGCGTATTCGATGGTCACCTGGCTCTTGCCGTCGGGACGCAGCCAGGGGAGGGTACCGTTTTTGCGGACTTCGGCGAGACGGCGGGTGAGCTTGTGCGCCAGGTAGATGGGCATGGGCATGAGGGCGGGGGTCTCGTTGCAGGCGTAGCCGAACATCATACCCTGGTCGCCGGCGCCGATGCCGTTGAGTTCCTCTTCGGTCACCTCTCCGCCTTTGGCCTCGAGGGATTTATCGACACCCATGGCGATATCGCCTGATTGGGCGGAGATGGCGGAAAGGATGCCGCAGGTGTTGCCGTCAAAGCCTTTTTCGCTGGAGTCGTAGCCGATATCCTTGATCACCTCACGGGCGAGGACATCGAAGTTGACGAAAGCGGAGGTGGTGATTTCTCCAAGCAGGACGACGAAACCAGTCTTGGCGGCGGTTTCGCAGGCCACGCGCGAGCGGGGGTCCTGCTCGAGGCAGGCGTCTAGGACGGCGTCGCTGATCTGATCGCAGAGTTTATCGGGATGACCTTCGGTCACCGATTCAGAGGTGAACATGTAACTTGGGCTTTCCATGAATGAGCTTGATGCCATGTGGTTTATATCTCCTTTAAAAATAAGGTTGCCCCGGTCCGGTGATACTCGAGGGGCAACAATCACGTCGGCTGCCCTCCTATCTTCCAGATCCACTGTCGGAATTGGCACCATGTCACAGTTTCCTGTTCCTGGTTGCCGAGGCTTCATCGGGCCGGTCCCTCCGCCTCTCTGGATAGAAGTGCCGTTAGGGGCTATTTGATTGATGAAAGTTTATCATTATTGACGCCGGCTGTCAAACGTCCACAGTCACAGCGGGGATGGGAAAATGGTCATAATTTGGGGAGAAGGATTAACACGAAACAAACGAAAGGGGCGAAAAGAATAAAAAAGGCTGAAAGGATTAACACGAAAGACACGAAAGAGTCAAAATGAACGAAAAAAGCTTTTTTAAAAAGGCCTTTTTGAGGATTTCGTTGATTTTGCCTGGTTTGTTTTCTTCTTAAAAAGTTGAGAGCCTTTTTCACAAAAGGCTCTCATCCTGGAGAGGAGAGGAGGTCAGAACCGCCTTACGGAAACATCTTCTGGAAAGAGGTAAGGCGATTAATGATGACACTCAACGGATTCAGACATCAGGCCGGTAACGTGCAAAATTTCATGCGCCTTTTTGCTGCCGGCTTCTCCGAGAAATTCCTCGTATAGTGCCTGGATGGCGGGGTTCTGATGCGATTTACGCACCCTGGAGTTGCGGTCGATTTGATAGAGACCATGCATGCGTTTTTCGATGATTTCGTCGCGTTCTTCAGCATAGGGCTGACCGCCGCCGTTGACGCACCCGCCCGGGCAGGCCATGATCTCGATCACGTCGTATCGTTCTTCGCGCCGCTGAATCTTTTCGAGCACTTTGCGCGCATTCCCCAGGCCAGAAACAGCCGCTACCCGGATGGTCCTATCGCCGATCTGGATTTCTGCTTCGCGGATGCCCGCCATGCCGCGTACGGAGGTGAAGTTCACATCTTCCAGTTCGTGACCGGTCATCTTGGCGTAGACTGTGCGCAGCGCGGCTTCGAGCACACCGCCTGACCCTCCGAAGATAACGCCCGCGCCGGAGGAGAAGCCAAGCGGGTTGTCGAAATCTTCATCCTGGATGTGGTTCAAATTGACAGAACCTTCCTTAAGCATTTTGGAGATTTCGCGGGTGGTGAGCACATAATCTACATCACGGATGCCGTAGGTTTGTTCTGAGGGCAGCGCGGCTTCGTATTTCTTGGCGATGCAGGGCATCACAGATACCACCACTACATCCTTCGGATCGATGCCCATTTTCTGGGCGTAATACGTTTTGACGATGGCGCCTGTCATTTGCTGTGGAGACTTGCAGGTGGAGGCGATATATTTCAAATCAGGGAACTGGTGTTCGAGGAAGTTGATCCATCCAGGGCAGCAGGAGGTGAGAATAGGCAGGTCATCCTGACCGTCTTCGATGCGCTCGATGATCTCTTTGGATTCCTCGATAATAGTCAGGTCAGCGCCGAAGGTGGTGTCGAAGACAGCGTTGAAACCAAGGCGGCGCAATCCTGCAACCAGCTTACCCGTGACAGGCAGACCGGGTTCCATGCCGAATTCTTCTCCGATGGCCACACGCACAGCTGGCGCGACCTGAACGATGACATGCTTTTTAGGATTGAAAAGAGCTTCCCAGGTTTCTTTGATGTAACCGACACCGGTAAGGGCAGCCGTGGGGCACACGCTGACGCACTGTCCGCAGTAGACGCAGGCCGAAGTGACGATGGGGTTCATCTCGGCTGGTGCGACCACCGTGTTGAACCCGCGGCCGAAGGCGGTCAGCGCGCCGACCGTTTGAACTTCGTTACACATGGTTTCGCAGCGGCGGCACATGATGCATTTGTTTGGATCGCGCTTGAGCGCACCGCTGGAGCGGTCGATGGGATGCTCGGAGCGTTCACCGGTATAGCGTTGAGTGTTGATGCCGAACTCCCAGACCAGCTTCTGCAATTCGCAGTCTGTGGATTTGGCGCACACCAGACATTCAAATGGATGGTTGGAGATAATCAATTCCAGGTTCTTTCGACGTGAGGAGAGCACACGTTTGGAATTAGTGATCACCTTCATACCTTCGCTCACCGGAGTGGCGCAGGAGGGTGCCAGGTTGCGGCGGCCTTCCACTTCCACCACGCAGATACGGCAGGAGGCTACTTTATTGAGATATTTGATTTTTTCCAGATTCAAATAACAGAGCGTTGGGATATCCAGGTTTAGTTTACGCGCCGCATCCAGGATGGTGGTTCCCTCGGGAACGCTCACTAGTTGTCCATCAATAGTAAGGTTGATCATGTCTTTGCTCCTTATTCTCGAACCACGGCGCCAAATTTGCAGCGAGTCATGCAGGCACCGCATTTGATACATTTGGACTGGTCAATGGCGTGAACTTGTTTGACGGTGCCGGAGATACAGTTCACGGGGCATCCGCGGGCACATGAAGTACAGCCGATACATTTCTCGGGCAGGATCTTGTAGTGCATCAGCTTCTGGCAAACACCGGCCGGGCAGCGTTTTTCTTTTACATGAGCTTCATATTCGTCGAAGAAATACTTGAGCGTGCTCAACACCGGGTTGGGAGCGGTTTGACCTAAACCACAAAGAGATGTGTCAATGATCGTCTCGGAAAGAGAACGTAATTCATCCAGATCTTCTTCTGTTCCACGGCCTTCAGTGATGTTGGTGAGGATCTCGAGCATGCGCTTGTTGCCGATGCGGCAGGGAACGCAGCGCCCACAGGATTCTTCGACGATGAATTCCATGTAAAAACGGGCAATATTGACCATGCAGTCGTGATCGCTCATGATGATCATTCCGCCAGATCCCATCATTGATCCAATGGACTGGAGAGATTCGTAATCGATGGGGGTGTCGAGGTATTGTCTGGGGATACACCCACCCGATGGGCCGCCGGTCTGCGCAGCTTTGAACTCTGCACCATCTTTGATGCCGCCGCCGATATCATAAATGATCTCACGCAGCGTAGTACCCATGGGAACTTCCACCAGACCCACGTTGTTTACCTTGCCCGCCAGCGCAAAGACTTTAGTGCCTTTTGAGGTTTTTGTTCCGATGGAGTTGAACCATTCTGCGCCGCGCTGGAAGATGACCGGCACATTTGCCAGCGTCTCGACGTTGTTGACAATGGTCGGCTTAGCCCAGAGGCCGCTCTCAGCGGGGAAGGGTGGTTTGGTGGCAGGTTCGCCGCGCAGCCCCTGCAGGGAATGGATGAGCGCAGTCTCTTCGCCACACACGAACGCTCCTGCACCCAGGCGGATAGCAATATCAAAATTGAAACCAGTTCCAAGGATGTTCTTACCGAGCAGGCCCATCGCACGCGCCTGCCGGATGGCGATTTCAAGGCGTTTAACGGCCAACGGGTATTCGGCACGAATGTAGACGTAGCCCTGTTGAGCACCAATGGCGTATCCGGCGATCATCATCCCCTCGATCACGCTGTGAGAATCGCCTTCCATGATCGAGCGGTCCATAAACGCGCCGGGATCACCTTCGTCTGCGTTGCAGATCACGAATTTTTCTTCACTGGCATATTTACTGGCAAATTCCCATTTCTTCCCAGTGGAAAAACCAGCACCGCCGCGTCCGCGTAACCCCGAGGCGATCATTTCTTCGATCACCTGCTGTGGAGACATTTGGGTGATTACCTTTGCCAGTGACTGGTAGCCACCGGATGCGATGTATTCCTCGATTTTTTCCGGGTTGATCAGACCGCAGTTGCGAAGTGCGATGCGCTGTTGAAGTTTATAGAAAGAGATATCCTCAGCGGTTTCCATCTTTTCTTTCAAGATGGGATCTTCGTATAGAAGACGTTTTACTTTATGACCATTGAGCATGTGCTGTTCAAAGATCTCACTGGCGTCTTCTGGTTTAACCTGCACGTAAAAGACATTATCCGGAAAGACTTTGACGATAGGACCTTTTTCACAAAATCCGAAGCATCCCGAGATCGAACAAAAGACTTTCCCTTCAAGACCGTTCTTCTTGATCAGAGCCTGGAAATTCTCGACGATCTTTTCACTCTCAGACGCGTGGCAGCCAGTACCCCCGCAAACCAGGATCATGCGGGTATTGTCATCAACCACCGTTCCAAGGCGCGTGCTCAACAGTTGTTTGTATTGTTCATAAGCACTTGCCAGTTGTTCACTGGTCTGTATCTCAGGCATGAGAGACCTCCTTTACATCTTTGTCTTCTTCAATAAAGAACTTTTCAAGAATTTCACGCACGTCACCCGGTTTTACCTTTCCGTATACCTTGTGGTTTATGGTGACCACAGGTGCGAGCCCACAGGCACCCACACAGCGGAGACTTTCAATGGAAAATTTTCCGTCTGCTGTGACCTGCCCAGATTTAATGCCCAGCACCTGTTCAAACTCCTGTAATACTTTATTGGCCCCGTTGACATAACAGGCAGTACCCAGGCAAACATTTACCTGAATTTTGCCTTTGGGTGTGGTGGTGAAGAAATTATAGAAACTGATCACACCAGAAACTTCAGCATGAGAAATGGAATACTTCTTTGCGATATGCAGCTGCACAATTTCCGGTAGATAGCCAAAGATCTCTTGTGCGCGGTGCAGGGTCATGATCAGCGTATCTTTTCGGCGCGGATCATCTGGTGAAAGATGAAGGCTTTCAATGTACTGGTCCAATTCTTTAAATTGGGGGTGATTCTGCTCCACACAGGGAGAATGATTGGGGGTGTAGGTCATATAGTCTCCTTATTAGGTTAATCAAACTGCAACTGTTGAACTGGCTGCCTTGGGTTGGAAATAACTTTCAGAAAACAGAGACTGAAAGTGTGGCACACTCAAGTTTGCAGAAAATGAAAGGGTGTTTGTTTTGAAGAAAAGTACTGATTGAGCCAGCAATGGAATTTCTTCAACATTATGAGTGGTAAATATCAAAGTTATTTCAGGATTGGCCTCTTTAATGTGATTTATTATGGATGCTTTAGAAGCGGGGCCTATCGAGTGGAAAGGTTCGTCCATTAGAATGAAAGCTGGATGATGAAGCAGCCCGCGAATGAGAGCTGTTTTTTGTTTCATTCCGCCCGAGAGCTGATAAGGATATTGATTTGTGAAGTCTGAAAGATCGCAAATTTCAAGCCACTGGCGATATTCTCGTAAGGTTTCATTGGAAATTGGAGATTTTCGAATTCGATACGGCAGCAGGATATTTTCTTCTATCATTAAATGTGGAAAAAGACGTGGTTCCTGAAACAAGATGACTGGTTCTGGGCCGAACAATTTGAAATTTCCACCAGTCAGAGGTTCGAGCCCCGCAAGAATCCTGATCAAAGTGGTTTTTCCCGCACCTGAAGGCGCGAAAAGTGCCATCCGATCACCGCAGTGCACTTTGAAGGTTAGCCCTCGAATTACCTGATTTGAGTTATAGTCTTTGTAAAGGTTGTTCACTTCAAGCATCAAATCAGCTGCCATTTTTACTCCTGATAGTAGAACTTGCGAAAGAAAACGGAAAATATGGTTGATTGGAGCGCTTGATATAGCAAGGTCAAGATCATCAAGACGAGTAAATAGAAAAACACTTCTTTCATATCGAACATGATCCGTGCATGGTTCAAAAGGTATCCGAGACCGTCCTGTGAACCGATAAATTCACCCAAAATTACCACTTTCACGGCCATACTCACACCCAGGCTCAGATTGCTCTGGATTACAGGAACGAGCGAAGGGATAAAGCTATAACAAATTGTTTGCCAGCGAGAACAATTGAGTGTTTTGAGATATTCTTCCTGTTTAAGGTTTCTTTTTGATAGTCCGTTGACTGTGTTTATGGCAAGGGTGGGAAGGGTCAACACCGCGACAAGAAGGATAGGGGTAATACTACCGATGCCGAACATTAACAAGAAGATTACGCCAAGGATGGTGCCCGGCACAACCTGCAAGGCAACCATCAGCGAATTCAACGAGTTATTCAATTTCAAGATCGCGGCAATCACACCTGAGAGAGTGCCAATGCCAAAAGCAATCAAAAAACCTGCAGCAACACGGAAGACAGTAGTTAAAAGATGGTGGGCAAAATCAACCGGCAGAAAGGTGGATATGCCTCTTAAGATTGCCATGGGCGAAGGGATGATGTAGGGAGGGTAAAAGAGGGATGCTCCTGCCCAAACTGCTAAGATTAGCAGAACCCCAACGGCCTCATTGAGCAGAGATGTAATAAAAATCCGCGAAGTTTTCATTGAGGGGTTTTCCGATCGTCTGATAGTAAGTTTCGACAGAAGATTGCATTTCTTCGTTGCTTAGAAAGAAGTATCTAGTACGAGATAGAGCTTTGGTGAGTTTTTCAGCAGGTATTTTGTAATAGCTTTGAACCATAGCGATGGCGTCTTCAGGGTTCTTTTGCACAAATTCGACAGCGTCGGAAAGCGTCTGATTGAATGCGTCAATGGACTCCTCATTGGCATCCGCCCATTCCGGTTGAACAAATGCTGCCACCTGCGGATAGCCCTGTGCACTTCCGGTTTCTTTATTCCATTCGTCGAATAAATCGAGTGAGATGTAAATATTTGGTTGATCCTCGATGAGAGACACATTGGGTTCTGGCAGAACCACAGCTGTTGCTGTGCCCTGTTTAAGTAACTCGATCGACGATTCAAATGGCAAGTAGACTGGGGTTACATCACTTTTCCAGGTTAATCCTTCTCTTTCAGCCAGGAATTGAATCACTTGTTCGATTGGAGATCCTTCAAATGGAACATAGATGGACTGACCATCAAGCTCGGAGACGCTGTTGATTTGATTACCGTAGGTTACCAGGTAGGAAAGACCTGAAACATACGAGGAGATCATTTGAATAGGGGCGTCATTAGAAAAAAGGTCTACTCCTACCGATAGACCGGTAACCAGAATATCTGCCTCACCTCGTAGAAAAAGTGTGTTCGCCTGAGCCTGGTTGGTATAAAGCTGGAGGTCTATGTTATTCAGTCTGTTTGCAGCGATGATGACCGGGATTGAAGATGAGGAAGCAGGGGCGTAAATGACCAGCGTTTCATCCTGTGAAACACCAGTTAATCCTGTTTTGATCTCTTCAGTGGAAGAAATTTCAGGACGGGTTGAGTTTTGTTGAGTTGTGGGTTCGGGAATTGTCGAACAGCCGGTAATTAGTCCAAAAGTAATTCCAATAAGTGTTAAAACTACCAAAATTTTTCGTTGCATTCGATATCACCATACAAGTAAGATTTGGATTTCTACCGATCAAAAAGAAAAACGTTTGTAGACGAGTCACAGAGCAAGAGTGCCGTGTTCCCTCCTGTAATGTAGGGTTACAAGAGGGAATCGGCGCAGCTATGAATAAAACTTTTGCACTACCATTAAGAACAGGTCACTTTCAGTGATGATCCCAACCATTTTCTTTTCATCATCCATCACTGGAAGGACATGTATTTTGTGATCCAGCATCACCCTGGCTGCTGCGTCAATTTCTTCATCTTGTGAAATGGTGATCACTGGAGTAGTCATCAGTTTCTCAACATCCTGTGTGAGGATCTTAAGAGATAGTTCCTGGTTGTTGCGAGAAACCATTCGAGAGGGATCACTGCTCATTAAATCCGTGCGTGTCACCATACCCACAAGCTGATCATCTTCAACCACCGGTAGGCTGCGGATACGTTTTGTTCCCATTAAACGGTGGGCTTCGAGCAAACTGGTTGTTTTTTCAATCGAGACGACTTCGTCGGTCATATAATTTTTGATATAGATCGGCTTTTTCATCTCTGTATATGCAGCAATTAAAAACCGCAGGATATCAGAATTGGTGACGATCCCCACCAATTTTTCATTTTCAACCACCGGTAAGGCAGTGATCTTATTTTCGAGCATAATGCGTGCGGCTTTGGGAATTGATGAATCGGGCAATATCGTCAACGGTTTGAGAGTCATCACGCGGCCCACCTTTTCGTCTTCGAGGTCTGCGTTTGTGTGCCACGAACCTTCTCCTAGGATGGAAAGATCCAGGCGCAACAAGCCGCGACGGGTGATAATGCCTACTAATCTGTCATCTCTCATCACAGGTAATGCGCGTATTTTTTTATCTGCAATCAATTTTCTGGCTTCAGAAAGAGGTGTTTCTTCTGAAACTGTGATTACTGGAGTAGACATCCAGCTTTTAACAAGTTGGTTACTCATTTGAATTTCTCCATCAGTATTTTTAAAATGAGTTCAGGTCAAAATCCAAATCACAGTTTACGCTGAACCTCGATCTACGACATCAGGAGAAAAGTCGAATTTTTAATGATTAAAAAGTTCAAAAGAATCTCATCATTAATGATGAGATTCTTGCATCTTTTTGATGAATCACTCGTAATATTTCGGGGATTTTAAATTCAGGAGGATTGCAATGATGAATCGGGTTTATCTTCCATTTGAGGGATGACTCCAGCCCGCATGGCGTAGATTACCGCCTGTGTCCGGCTGGATACTTCCAGCTTGGCGAGGATACGACTTACATGAGAATGCACAGTGGCGGTACTTAAAACCATTAACTTTGCAATTTCCTGGTTACTGTACCCCTTCGCCATATATTTAAGCACATCTAGTTCACGCTCTGTTAGCTTTTCGATCAGACCTTCGCGTTCTTCATTAGTGGTGATCTGTTTCAGAACATGCCCGATAACAGAAGGGTGCAACCAGGCGTCTCCTTTGGCAACTGTACGGATTGCTTGAAGCAGCTCAGGTTCGCTGGCATCTTTAAGAACAAAACCTATGGCTCCAGCATTCAATGCAGGCAACACTTTATCGCTGGTATTCACTCCAGAAAAAATCAAAATATTGATTGAGGGATCATTTTTCTTAATCACTCTCGTTGCTTCAATGCCGTCCATCTCTGGCATATTCAAATTCATTAGAACAACCTGAGGTTTTTGAGCAATGGCCAGGTCGATGGCCTTTTTACCGTTGTTCGCCACCCCTACCACTTCGATGTCATCATGATTTTTTAACATAGAAACCAGGCCGCTCAAGACGACCGGATAATCATCAACGATTAATAATCGAATATTTGGGTTCATAAAAATTATGTATCACTCTCGTTAAAACTATACTCAAAAAAATACAATTAATACCTGCAAGATTATTCATTTCGAATCTTAGAGATGACTATTGTTAAGTTGACTTAACTTTAACATAAATTATTCTTTTTTGCATCGATTTAATATTTGGGGAAACGAAACAGACATTCGAACAAAATAATCCCAAACAAAAATGGTTTAAAAAACGATTTTTCGCAGAAAAATTAAAAAGAATGAGCTGGAACAATGGTTAGAGCGAGCGGTAGAATTTTTAACACGTTTCAGGGTATTTGTTAATTCAGCCAATTATGATTCTTTACTGATCAAAATTGTGATACGAACGGCAGTGAAATGGTGTTTAATAAATATGGAGGACAGGTCATGAACACGATATTCAGAGTTGGAATTATTCTGGTTGCGTATATCATTGGTTCCTGCCCAACTGCGCTGATTTATTCAAGAATGCGTCATCATGTGGATATCCGTACGCTGGGAGACGGTAACATGGGAGCGCGCAATACCAAGCGCCAATTTGGCTTCTATGCCGGGGCACTGGTAGCTACTGTGGATATTCTCAAGGGAGTGTTGGCGGTCATGTTAGCCATCTTGCTGTGTTTTCCGTTGGAATGGCAGCTGCTGGCGGGAGCGGCGGTTATCCTTGGGCATGATTTCCCTGTCTTTGCAAAATTCAAGGGCGGACAAGGGTTTGCAACCACCAGCGGAGTATTTTTGGCGTTGTTTCCCATTCCAGCCCTGATTGGTTTTGTTATCTACGCGTTCCTTTACCTTTTATTCCACAATTCCGATTTGTCAGCAGTGTTTGCTATGAGTCAACTCGTGTTGCATGTCGCACTTGACCGGGAGCCAGCGATCTCGTTGATTTTCATTGTGCTGGTGCTGCTGTTCATCCCATTTAAAAAGTGGCTGGATAGACAGCGGGTAGAAATGATCGAGGGCGTAAAGAAAAAAGTGAAACAACAGAAACCACGGAAAATGGAAGAATAAGGCAGATTAGTAAAACACGTAACCCATAAAAAACGAATAGATTACAAAATATTTTTATACAACAGAATTTATTGAGTTATGTCTGACGGGATTGTTTTACAATGCCAAAACGCATCGTTCACTTTGACAGGCCTGGTGGCAAAAGACTAAAACCAAATACACGAAAGAGAGTAAAAGAACGATAGAGGTGCTATTGTGATATCGTTTGGATGTTTAGTGGTTTTCGCTTTTTTGCTCAATGTTTTTCTTATTCACGCTTAATGGTGAAGGTATCAAAGTCGCGGGCTACGGAAGTATTTTCGAAAACAGCCTGAGCTTCGTTAAGGATGTCTTTGTCGCGATAACGGCGGCTGAGGTGGGTGAGCATTAGTTTTCCAGCACCGACTTGCCTGGCAAATTCAGCGGCCTGGCGCGCAGTAATGTGGGCGAACTGCCTGGCCATGTCTTTATCTTCGTCAAGGTAAGTGGCCTCCATAACAATGCCGTCTACATCTTTCAATAGATCCACAAGGCTGGCCGTTTCACCCAGATCACCAATGGCAGCCAGGCGAGTGCCAGGACGAAATTCTCCTAAAAGCATCTCGGGGGTAATGATGCGCCCGTTTTCAAGAGTAATCGATTCGCCTCTAACCAGTTTCCCGCGCATCGGGCCGGCGGGAATTCCGAGCTCGTCAGCTTTCTCAGCAAGGAAAGGTCTGCGCCCTTTCTCTTCAAAGAGAAAGCCATAGCAATCGGATCCCCGATGGTTAACAGGGAAAGCGGTCACAGTAAAATCGAGAGCATCGAAAATGACACCGGGCTGAATCTCGATCAGAGAAACTGGCATTGCAGGCTTTGCCCCGCGTAACACCACATTGTATATTAGATCCCTGACACGTTCCAGGGCACTGGCTCCGCCGTAGATCTCGAGGTTGTCAATGCTTTCCCATCGCATAAAGGTGGAAAGCAAACCACCAAGGCCAAGGATGTGGTCAAGGTGGCCGTGGGTGATGAGGATGCGATTAAGGCGTTTGAATCCAATTCCAGATTGAAGGATTTGGCGCTGGGTGCCCTCACCGCAATCAATAAGGAAGCGGAATTCATCATGTTGAACCAGATAAGCAGGCAGGTTGCGTTTGGGCGATGGAGCCGAGGCTGAGGTGCCGAGAAAAGTGATCTCAAACAAGGGCGGGTTCCTTTCAATGTCTATCTATTTTACTCCATCTTACCCGCGAGACTCTGACAGGTATTGGTATGAAACTTGCAATTATACGGGATATGCGCATGATTGATCCGTGTCAAGCGGCGTAGTGTATTGTAAAATGAAGGAAAAATACCGTTGGAGGCAGGAAATGGAGTTTGAAAGTGTTTTAATTGAAAAACCGGAAGAAATCAACTTCATTCTTGGACAGTCACATTTTATTAAAACTGTTGAGGATCTGCATGAGATTATGGTGAGCAGTGTGCCTGGTATCAAATTCGGCCTGGCGTTTTGTGAAGCCTCTGGAGCCTGCCTGATAAGATGTACCGGAACGGACGCTGCGATGATCGAACTGGCGAAGAAAAATGCCATGCGCATCAGCGCCGGTCACAGCTTTATTCTTTTCCTGGGGGAAGGATATTACCCGATAAATGTACTCAACGCAATAAAAAATTTATCTGAGGTGTGCAGCATATTCTGCGCCACAGCCAACCCTGTGGAGGTAATTGTGTGCGATACCGGTAGAGGGCGGGGCATCATGGGTGTCGTGGATGGCGAAAAACCTCGAGGAATTGAAGGGGAAGTGGATGTGAAATGGCGCACAGACTTCCTGCGTAAAATCGGATACAAAGCAGGCTGAAGCCTCGTTCACAGTCTGATGTTGAAGGAGAGAACATGAAAAAGATCATTCCGGTATTGCTTTTACTCAGTATGATTTTAGGTGGATGCAGCCTGCTGCAACAGGATTCAGGCAGTCAGACCCTCAGTGATGCAGAAATGGCCACCCGCGTTGCAGAATTACTTGCCACGATGACCACACCCACTGAAGAGATCCTCTTTCCAGCCACACCAACCGTGGGGCTTCCGACGGTGATTCTACCCACGACCACGCCGGTAGTGGTCACCACAGAACCACCAGCGGAAGAGACTCCGGAGGTGACTGTTGAGCCTGAAGTTACCAGCCAAGTTGAAATCACCAATACGCCTGAACCGACAGGAACAACAGAACCAACCGCTACTCTACCGGCCGGAGATCCGATCAACAGGCTGGGTGAGCCAACCGGTTTTGATCCTATGGATAGCTTCCAAAAATGGGCGTGGCCAACTGATTCCGATAAATTCCTCAAAGTCACGTTTGCTGATGGTTTTATGCAGATGACAGGATTGACTTCTCTGGCGGGATGGCGACTGCCGCTCATCACACAACAAACGAATACTTATATTGAATTAACCGCCAATTCTGGCAATTGCGAAGGTAAGGACTCGTATGGCATTATTTACCGGGTGCCGGTGTTTAAGGAGCCCAACCAGGGGTACCTCTACGAAGTTACCTGCGACGGTTACCTGCGAGTCTGGAAATGGGATGGTGAGGTACCACCTGACGGCGCAGCGGAGAGCCTGATCAACTGGAAACAATCACCCGACCTTAAGACCGGGGCTAACCAGACCAACCGCCTGGGCGTCTTGGTAGTGGGCAAGAATATGAAGGTTTACGTTAATGGTGTGTTACAGGGTGAAGCTACCAATTCATCTTTCAGTGCGGGATTCTTTGGTGTGTTCGTAAGATCGGTCACCACCGACGATTACACGGTAAAGTTTGATGAGATGAAGTACTGGGAAAACCCGGCCTACTAGTGCGAGAATCTGATGATCGTCAAGCGGAGAGCATCAAGCGCTCCGCTTTTTTATTTGAAAGACATTCGTTAGTTGTGGTGCGAAAATTTGCCATTCAGGCTAAAATCAGCGGTGGAGGAAGATTGGAAATGAAAAGTTTTCGCAAGGAACTGGTGATGAATGTGCCTGCGAGGCTAGGGTTTGTGAATATTACGCCACAGGTGCAGACTGCTCTCCGTGAAAGCGGTATTCAGGAGGGGCTGGTACTGGTCAACCCGATGCATATTACGGCTTCTGTTTTTATCAATGATGATGAGAACGGATTGCATCGTGATTACGAAGCATGGTTGGAAAAGATCGCCCCACACGATCCAGTGAGCCAGTACCGCCACAACGACACTGGCGAGGATAATGCCGATGCGCATATTAAGCGCCAGGTGATGGGGCGAGAGGTGGTGGTGGCTGTTACCAATGGCCGGCTGGATTTTGGCACCTGGGAGCAAATTTTCTACGGGGAATTTGATGGTTACCGTGCTAAAAGGGTGTTGATTAAAATTATCGGAGAATGAACCAGAATAATAAAACCGCCTGAAGCGGTTAAAGTGAAAGGAAGGGCACTCTTCGGCTGCCTGGCAATCCTGGCTGTTACCTTTCTATTCGAAAATCAGCTTTAGACCCATAGCTTTGCGTCGCCGGTTTTCACCGGTTTTGCCTGTTCGGTTGCCAGTGTTTCATGGTTAATTCAAGAACCAACTTTAGATACACTGGCTTGCTTTACATGCTTTCGCATGTATCGCTATTATCGGTAGTCAGGCTATCGTGGTGCATCTTTCAGCACCGTAGACCCTTGACTTTGCGCCGCCGGCTTTTGCCGGTTTTGCCTTTTCGGAGTGCATATTAAGAATAGCACGCCGCGCAGATAGTTTCAATAAATTTAACCATAACCCTTTTGTAATCCCAGCCTGATTTTGATAATATTTTTTTGGGCTTTAAGGTTAATTTTCCATCATTTTCTGATTTACAAAGAAAGGAGAGGTGAATATTTGAAAATCGTAATTCTGGGATGGGGATCCCTGATCTGGGATCCACATGAGTTGCCTTTTATTAACCCCTGGAAAACTGATGGACCTGAACTCCCATTGGAGTTCTCGCGCCTTTCAAGAGATGGGCGGCTTACACTGGTGATTGATGAATTGAATGGTGCGATTTGTCAAACCCTTTACGCATATAGTCCCCGAGATTCTTTAAAAGAAGCGGTCAAGGATTTGCTAATGCGCGAAGGAACCTTAGACAAATGGATTGGTTATTACAATCACAGGACAAAAGAGAGTTCAATTAAGAAATATATTGAGCAAGTGAATATCAGTAATATTCTCAGCGGTTGGTGTGATCGACATGATGTAGATGGTGTTGTTTGGACGGCGCTGCTGTCAAATTTCAGCTTAAAACGAGACACTGCATTTTCGGTAGAGGGCGCGATGACCTATCTAAAAGGTCTGCAAAAAAATGTGCAGAAACATGCACTGGAATATTTTCAAAAAGCTCCTCACCAGATTAATACACCCCTTCGCAGGCGGGTCAAACGAGAATGGCCAGAATATCAATGATGAAATTAGCAAAAAAGGTCGTAACCCTTTGCTATAATCAAGGGGATTAATTCTAATTTATAGAGCAATGGAATGTCTCATCAGATCTACTACTCTGACAATTTATCGGTTCTCAAGGGATTACCTTCTGAATCTGTGGATTTAATCTATATCGATCCCCCATTCAATACGGGTAAAACGCAGAGGCGCACGCAGGTAAAAACCGAACGCTCGGAAAGGGGAGACCGCACAGGTTTCGCGGGGAACCGCTATGAGACGGTAAAGATTGGCTCCAAAGCGTATGGCGACCTGTTTGACGATTTTCTGGCGTTTCTGGAGCCGCGCCTGATTGAAGCTTATCGAGTTTTAACAAAACATGGAAGCCTGTATTTTCACATTGATTACCGAGAGGTGCACTACTGCAAGATACTATTGGATCAAATTTTTGGACGAGAGAGCTTCTTGAACGAAATCATCTGGGCGTACGATTACGGAGCACGCACGCGTCAAAAATGGCCACCCAAGCATGACAATATCCTGTGGTATGTGAAAGACCTGCGGCATTACACTTTCAACTATGATGAGATCGAGCGTATCCCTTACATGGCACCGGGGTTAGTAGGACCAGAAAAAGCTGCAAAGGGCAAACTGCCAACTGATACCTGGTGGCATACCATTGTGGCTACCAATGGCAAGGAAAAGACCGGCTACCCAACGCAGAAACCGTTGGGGATTATTCGCCGCATCATTACAGCATCATCAAACCCGGGTGAGACCGTGTTAGATTTTTTTGCCGGCAGCGGTACCACAGGTGCGGCATGCCTGGAGTTAGGGCGCAGGTTTATCTTAGTGGATGACAACCCGCAGGCACTGGAAACGATGGCGAACCGTTTTGCCGGAAATCTGGATATCGAATGGATTGGATATGAACCCAAAACCAACTTATGAAGAGTTCATGCAAAAGTTGCTAGACCTTTCGAACCCGATCAACGTGGAGGGTCAACAGCGCTTTGGCATCCACGGGGAAAAGATGCTGGGAATTTCGGTCTACGATTTGAGAAAACTGGCACGCGGCATCAGAGATCATGAACTGGCGCAACAGTTGTGGGCTTCAGGGGTGCATGATGCACGTCTGCTGGCGACTATGGTGGATGAGCCTGCAAAAGTTACGAGCGAGCAGATGATGAGCTGGACAGCGGACTTTGATTCATGGGATATTTGCGACCAGGCGACAGACAACTTGTTTATTTATGCCGATGGGATCCTGGAACTCATTCCTCAGTGGGCGCAGCGTGAGGAAGAATTCGTGAAGAGAGCAGCGTTTGCATCAATTGCAGCGATTGCGTGGCATGGTAAACAGTATGCGGATGAAGTCGTTGCCGAGTTCTTCCCATTGATCGAGGAGAACGCAGGCGATCCGCGTAATTTTGTTAAAAAAGCTGTCAACTGGGCACTGCGCAATATTGGGAAGATGCGCCCGGCGTTGCGCGGGCAGGCAGTTGCCCTGGCTCGTAAATTACTTGAACATCCGGCTGCCTCAGGCAGGTGGATCGGGCGCGATGCCTTGAAGGAATTTGAAAAGAAATTTGGAATTCAAATTGTGGAGTGAGAATGTTAAAAACCCAACACCCGATTACTGAATTTGATGAAGATCGCAGTGCCATTCTCATGCCTGATCCATATTCGATTGGAGCAGAGACGCTCATTCCGGCGCGTGGCGTTTTGTGTTTTTTCCAGGATGTTATTAAAGACTTGTGCGACGAAGGAAAGTTAAAAGAAATCGGGCACTTGAGTTCTGAGATCGGTAAAAATCCTGTCTATATATATGGGAACGGTACAGATGGAGTGACGGTGGTGCATCCCGGAGTTGGTGCACCGTTGGCTGCTGCATTTCTGGAGGAATTGATCGCCAATGGTGTTACCAGGTTCATTGCCTGCGGTGGGGCTGGAGTGCTCGACCGTTCGAAAGCACCAGGGTATCCATTCATATTAACTTCAGCGATTCGTGATGAAGGAACCTCATACCATTATCTACCACCCTCGCGTGAGGTTAAGCCTCATGCTGACGCTGTTCGGGCACTTGAGGATGCCTGTTGTGAAATGGGGATTGAATATCAATTGGGAAAATCCTGGACAACTGATGCAATCTATCGCGAGACGAAAGGAAAGCGAAAAGATAGACTCGAGGAAGGCTGTCTGGTGGTTGAAATGGAAGCTGCAGCCTTCTTTGCTGTGGCACAATTCCGTGAGATCAAGTTTGGACAGATCGTTTACGGTGGTGATCTGGTTCATCCCGATGGCTGGGATGGGCGCAGGTGGCATAAACGCAATGCCGATAGGCGACTGATGTTCGAGCTGGCGGTAAATGCTGCAATGAAGTTATGAGAATTGACACTTGCGAAGGTCTAAAAATCGCAATTAATTAAGAAACTTGATAACCGGGCTCATGAATCACGCGACCCGGTAATTTTTTATATAGGAACTCAGTATTATAGAGTCAATGGTGAGTGGAGGGTATGCTGACGGATGAAGCAGGTGTTATGCCTGATGAATGCGGCTTAATGCGCGGACCTGTTCAGCGGCGTGGTAAGAAGAGCGCACCAGGGGAGCGCTCTCTACCCAGCGGAAGCCGATTTCTTCTCCATAACGTTTTAACTCGGCAAACTCATCGAGTGTGTAATAACGTGCAATAGGAAGGTGTTGACGGCTGGGCTGCAGGTACTGGCCGATGGTGAGAATGTCTACTCCCCAGCTTTGTAAGTCGCGCATTACTGCTTTGATCTCTTCCATTGTTTCACCCAGTCCAACCATAATGCCAGATTTGGTAAGCACTTCAGAATCAAGCATTTTGGCGTTACGCAGCACAGATTCTGACCATTCATAATGATCCTGCGGCTGGACATGTTTGAAAAGGGATGGGACGGTTTCTACATTGTGGTTAAGAATCTCAGGGCGGGCATCCATAACGATCTTCAGTGCTTCAAGGCTGCCTTTGAAATCGGGGATCAAGACTTCAACAGAGCAGCCGATGTGTAGCTGATGAATTCGGCGGATGACGGCGGCAAATATCGGAGCACCACCGTCACGGCGTTCGTCACGGTTTACGGATGTGATCACAGCATGTTTAAGTTCCATTGCTTTGACCGCCTGCGCGACTCGTTCAGGTTCGAGCCAATCGAGAGTTTCAGGACGCCCATGGTTAATATCACAGAAACGACATGAACGGGTGCAGACATCACCGAGCATAAGGAAGGTGGCTGTGCCGCTGCCCCAGCACTCTCCCATGTTTGGACAGCCGGCCTCTTCACACACCGTATGCAGCTCTTTTCGGCGCATCAAAGAGTGTAACTGGTCATAAGTCTCGCCAGATGGGGCGCGTACCTTGATCCAGTCGGGGCGGCGTTTAGGCCTGGAGTCGATCATTGCTGGGTCAATGCGGTTGCGAGTAGGTGATTCAGTCATGTTATCTCCTCGCCGTATTATACCGTCGATTGGCGGGCAGAATAAAAAACAGGGAGCAGTGCTCCCTGCCAAACTAAACGGAATAAATATTTATAACTCCGTCATTAATTTATAGCCAAGACGATCCACGTTCTTGATGATCGGATGTTCACTGTCCACCTTTTCCATTTCCTGGCGCAGCAGGTAGACCAAATATTTCAAGCGGTTGCGTACAGGCAGGCTAGTTTCGCCCCAAATTTGCATCGTCAAGTCGTTATATGTCACCACCCGCGGTGCACCTCTGGCTAGCATTAACAAGACTTCGTACATTTTACCGGTTAATTGGATGCGCTTGCCTTTATAGTAGATCTCTTGAGTTTCCAGATCGACAACCAATTCAACATCCGGGAAAACCATGCGCTTCACTTCTTTATGCACACCAGCGCGGCGCAATACAGCGCGCGAGCGAGCGATTACCTCTGAATTGTTAAAGGGTTTGGTAACATAATCATCCACGCCCATTTGTAAGGCTTTGACAACATTTTCAGTTTGGCCCAGCGCAGAAATTACGATGACAGGAATGTCAGCTAGCCGGTGAAGTTCTTCGAATGTCTCCCATCCATCCATTTCGGGCATCATCACATCCAACAAGATCAGAGATGGATTGACTTCGGAGAGTTTTGACAACGCCTCCTTGCCGCTGAAGGCACCTGAGACGTCAAACCCCTCGCGTTGGAAGATATGCTTAAGGAGCACGACTGTATCCGGTTCGTCGTCAATGACCAGTACACGCGGACGGTCTTTGGTTTGAACCTGATCCAGGTCAACACCAGTCAATTCATTTTTAAGATCACCATTAGCCATATAGCCCTACCTTATCTATGGATCGCGAATTACCGGTGGTAATAATGAAGTGATGCAACAGATGAAGTGAAAAGAACCACATATACATAAAAGTATATGTATAGTAATCTTATAGTATTGTAACAACGAATAAAACAATAATCAAGCGGAATGAATTACGTTGGGCCAATTGAAAGTTTATATCCCAGACGATCAATATTTTGGATAATGTCACACTGAGGATTGATCCTGAAAAATTCCTGCCGCAAGAGATAAACAAGGTATTTCAAGCGATTGCGCACCGCTGGGGTATTTTCTCCCCAAATTTTTTGTGTCAGATCCTGGTAATTAACGACACGCGGGGCATTTTTTGCCAATAGAGCCAGGACTTCAAACATCTTGCCGGTTAACTGGATGCGACTGCCATGATAAGTGACCTCATATGATTCAAGGTCAATAATTAATTCAAGCGAAGGGAAGGAAAGGGCGTTAATCGTCGCTGAACGTTCAGAGCGCCGTAGTACAGCGTTCACCCTGGCTACAAGTTCGGCATCATCGAAAGGTTTTGTGACATAGTCATCAACGCCTTTTTGCAAGAGGTGAATGATTTCTTCTTTTTGGTTGATTGCCGATAATACTACCACGGGTACATTCATGATCTTACGAATGGCGTCGAATGTCTCTTCACCGGTCATTCCAGGCATGATGAGATCTAATACAACAAGCGAGGGGGTGATGTTGATTAACTTGTTAAGGGCATCTTTGCCGTTGGAGGCACCTGAGACGTTGTAACCCTCATTCATAAAAATACGTTTCAAGAGGGTTACATTTTCGGGTTCGTCATCGACAACCAGAATGCGTTTGCGTTCGATGGGATGAATCTCATCCAGGTCAATGCCAACCGATGACAGGGCAGAATAATTCTCAAGAGAAAATTTGGTATCCAATGACATGTCAACTCCAGGGATTCTGCAAAGAAAGTTTCTTTGTGAAACGATCAAATTATCGTGATTGTTATTGCTTTGGTGAAATTATAGTAATTAAATATACATGTTACAGTAATATTATTATAACAAATCATTATATTTATTTCAAGGCTTCTACATTTATTGGCGTAACAGGCAATCAATCATGATATACTGCCATAAAGAGGATTACACGCATGTTAGTTCTGGTTTCTACACCAATTGGTAATTTAGGCGATATTTCACAGCGCGCTCTGGCAACACTAGAAGAAGCAGATGTTGTCGTCAGCGAGGATACCCGAAAAACAGGTTTTCTGCTCACCCATTTTGGAATCAAGAAACCACAGATCTCTTTCCGTGAAGATAATGAAAAAAGAGCACTTCCAAAGGTGATGGAAATTCTTGAACTAGGGAAAACCGTTGCTCTGGTTACGGATGCAGGCACCCCATCGATTTCGGACCCCGGTTTTGTTCTGGTTCGCAGTGCGCTCGAAAAGAACATCCCCATATCAGCGGTGCCAGGGCCGACAGCATTGATCATGGCTCTGGTGCTTTCTGGGTTACCGGTGCACAGTTTCACTTTCCGCGGTTTTCCTCCACGCAAGAGCGGAGCCAGAAAACGCTGGCTGGAAATCGACCTGGCTTCGCCGCATACACTGATTTTCTATGAGAGTCCTTATCGGCTAATTGAATTCTTGAAAGATGCAATGGATGTTTTCGGCGACCGTAAATGTGCAGTGGCTAATGATCTAACCAAGAAATTCGAGATGATCTTACGTGGAACGATCTCTGATGTGATGAAAGATCTTCAAAAGGAACCACTCAGGGGTGAGTATTGCGTGGTAATTGCAGGCATTTCAGAATAATCGATTCTTTTACCTGACCGGTAATACATTAAATTTTGTGTCACGGTCAAAATAATCTTCATTCTCAGAGCGTTTCAATGTGCGAACAACCCAATAAGTAATAGGGGTCATCAAGATTTCGATTGAGCATTTAAAGATGTAATTGGTAATAGTGAGGGTCCAGAACAAGCTCCAGGGGAATACACCGGCCAGTGTAGCAATACCTATAAAAATAAAAGAATCCACTGCTTCACCAACGAGGGTACTGCCAATGGTACGCATCCATAACCATTTCCCATTGGTAGCGACCTTCATTTTTGCCAGCACTACCGAATTCATGAATTCGCCCGCCAGATAGGCGATCAGACTGGCGGCCACGATGCCGCCTGAAAACACCCCTCCGAGAACGGCGTCAAATGCCGCCTGCCCCGTCTGGGCTTGCCAGGTGGCTTCACCAGGCATGATGTGCACCAGCCAAAGGACGAGAGAGGTCAGAGATAGGCAGGCGAAGCCCATCCAGATCACTCTGCGCGACCGCTTAAACCCATATACCTCGGTTAGTACGTCACCGAAGATGTAACTGATAGGGAAGAGAATGGTTCCGGCGTCAAAGGCGAGTGGAATGTTGATGATCGACACTCCCCAATCGATGATCTTGGCGGATGAGGCGATATTACTGACAATCAGAACGGTCACAAAAAGTGCCATGACCAGATCAAAATATTTATACACGCGGTTTTGAAGGTCAGACATAAAAAAATCCTGTTTTTTTGGTAGATGGCCCTAGTATAATCGAGGAAAGCTAAAAATCGGAGTTGAAATGCACCGTTTTTTTGTGAATCCAGAGGAAATTCACTTCGAAGAAATCCGTTTTTCTCCTGTTACATCAAGGCAGATTACCCGTGTGCTGCGGTTAAAAAGCGGTGACAAGGTAGTAGTTCTTGACAATTCCGGTGATGAAATGCTGACAGAGTTAAACCAGGTGGACGATTTGACGTGCACAGGGCACATCCTAAAACGCGGGCGTTGTCGAAAAGAACCGTATACACGGCTATTAATGATTCTTGGTTTGACACAGCGCGAAAAGTTTGAATGGATGCTGCAAAAATGTACTGAAGTGGGAGCAGCAGCTTTTATCCCGGTGATTACCAGCCGCTCGCTGGTGCAGCATCCGGAGGATGTCCTTTCGAAATATTCGCGATGGAAAGCGATCCTAAAAGAAGCCGCAGAACAGAGTGGACGTGGCATTATCCCCGAATTGTTTGATCCCGCGACGTTTTCAGACATACTGAAAACTATCCCTGCTGCTAATTCTCTTTGCCTGATTCCCTGGGAAGATGAACACCGGACATCTATACGAGACTTATTGAGCGATACCACGCCACAAAAGATTGCCGTGTTCATTGGTCCCGAGGGAGGATTCTCAACTGCAGAAATTGAACAGGCAGCTCAGGCAGGGTTCAAACCAGTCTCGCTGGGAAACCGGATTTTACGCATGGAGACGGCGGCAGTGGTAGCCGCAGCTCTTGTGATGTACGAAGCAGAAAGAGATTAGAGCATCCAACGGGGAAGCAGATTCTTGATCCCTTTATTGTATGCTTTACCGCATCCTAATGCCTGTCCATCTTGATCTAATACAATCACATATCTGACCTGATCGGTGGAAAGGCAGGTTCCTAAATTTTCACCATTGAGCCACCTGCGGCACTCATGATCATCGAGGGTTAGCGTTCCACGTTGGCACCTGCCGCCAAAGCGGCTGATCCATTCTTGCGAAGGCTGAAAGCCGTCAGGCGTTTCTTCTCCAAGCAGCAATCCCGCGGATTGTACAGGAAGATCGCGGAACCTTTCTAACAGCAAAGAGGGGAAGAGGTAAATTTTTTGATCCCGTCGAATGAAGACGCGGCGTTCACGGGAGAGATATTCCTGCAAATCATACCCATAAGTATCATTAAATTGACTGGAAAAAGCGGTTTCCTGTTTTTCTGTCAATTCGATAAAGCCGGCTGCTTCCATGTTGTGTGTTGGCGGATTGTTGACCGGTAAGGCAAGCGGCGCTGTTTTTTGAAAGACGCATGCAAAGAACCCTGCTGTGTGATAGCGGTGCGGCCAGAGCCGGATAGTTTTGGCTAATTCCGGGGAGTATTCCATTTCATCCGTTTTTAGCAGACCGGGAGCGGGATCAGGGAGAATCTTCTGTGCATCTAATAATTTGACCGAAGACCGAAAATACTTTAAGACTCCATCGACAACACCTTCATCTTCAACCGGAAGCAGGGTACAGGTTGAATAGACTACTTCTCCACCCACTTTCACGGCTTGCAGTGCGCTGGTGAGCAGCGCAGACTGTCTGGCTGATAGCTGTGTGCTTTCTTTTACGGTCACCGGCCGCAGAACATGTGAATCTGCGATCCGCAATCCTTGCATACTGCAGGGGGCATCGAGCAAGACCCTGTCAAACATTTCAGGGTACCATCTGCCGTATCTTTCGCCAGGGAAACGGGTCACTGCACAGGCTACGGCTCCCCAATGTTGAAGGACAATGCGCAATGCCGGGATACGGCTCTGACTGGAATCATTGGCGATCACCAGACCGCGATCAGATAATTTTGAGATCAGATGGGTTGTTTTTCCTCCAGGTGAAGCTGCCAGGTCAAGACAGACGCTTTCTTCATCATCATTTAAGTTAAAGAGTTCTACTGGCAGCATCGAGGCTGCTTCCTGGATGTAATACTTGCCTAACTTATGCTCGAGGACGCTACTGACTTCGGGACCGCTGCCGGTGATCACCCGATATCCGCTGAAGCAGAAAGGAATTCGTTCCAGAACCCAGCCATATTTGGTCTGGAGAAAATCTTTAAAATGGGCATCGGTCTTAAGTGGGTTGAAGCGAATAGCAGGCAGGAGGGGTTGGTCGATCTCTCTGGTTAAAAGCTCAAATTCTGCTGTGGTAAGCAGCTGTCGGTAGGTTTCAATCGCTGTTCTGAGGTCAAACGAAGATTCAACTGATGAAATCTGCTTTTTGGCTTTACGTTTCATAATCCCTTCTTGATGCAAAATACGATTTCGTTTTCAAAAAGGATTTCGTGAACTTCACATGGAAGACCAGAAACCGATTGATCGATCAATCTGCGATCCTGGTCAAGCATAGAACGGCGGCCGGTCAAGCTGGACGTGGGCAGAGATACGAGTAGAAATCTGGCCGGAACGGACTGGAAAAAGGTGCGGTTGATGCCAGGCTGGCGCTGATCAAAACGGTGAGCTTCCTTGAAGAAAAAAGCCACGTCAGCATTTTGCCCTAGGGGTTGCACGAGGATATCTGTGTGAGTCGCGCTGCCCCGTTGGCGAATATGCGTGAGGAAGGCAGCGATCAGATCTATACGCGGTTGGTGAAGATCAAAGGCATCATAGCGGACTTCGCTTTCGAGATTCATCCATGGCAATGAAAAAGGATTTAAACCACAGGCGAGGTCAAGGATGGAGTGAGGTTTTCCGGTGAACTCGAAGATACGCGAATAGAATTCATCAAGAATTGGGATACGTTCACGGGTGGACGCATGTTCCCTTAATATTTTAAGGCACCAGTCTTTCAGAATGGGTGATTGGGGGCGGTCAGGCATAGCAGCCAGCTCGGTCTTCAGTTTTTCATAATCTGGATCACCCAGGTAGGGTGCCACAATATTGTGCAATTTCTCGCGAACAACTTTCTCGATATCAGCAGCTGGGATGCCGTGGGCTTCTGCCTGTTGTACCAGATCACGAATGGTTTCAGGGGGAACCGCGAGATTGCGGTATTTACGCGACCCTGATAATTTGATAACCAGGTCGTTGATTTTTTCGGGGGTGAATACAGAAGGTTTCTTGCTCAATGAAAACTCTCTATTTTTGCACAAGGAACGCGAGCTCGCCAGGAAATTCGAAACGGGTGATCTTCCAAGATTGACCCACGGTCAAATCGAGAAAATGTCTTTCATAATTTTGCACCATTCCTTTTGATTTTCCTCCAAGGCTTTTTGCCGGGAAGGAAACCAGCAGGGCTGCAGCATTTAGCTGGTTGAGTAGCCGATAACCGGCTTCTTTATCGACCTGTTCCAGGCAAGGGATGGTTTTCAGGATCAGAGCGAGATCATATGACCCTGCCGGCAGGTTTTGGGTCAGATCGCAGGTTTGCGCTTTGCCATCGATGTTGAAATGGGTAAAGAAGTCGTTCAAAAAGCCGGTCATATCTTCGTATATATCACAGGCGGTGTAGGTAAACCTGGCTGGAAGCGGCATCCAGGGGATTGACATGGGGTTCAATCCACATGCAACATCGAGAATCGAATGTAGAGAAGGAATTTTCTGCAGGGTTTCTGTGAAGAAGCGGGGCAGGATCGGCAGACGTTCACGGGTGGAAGCATGAGAGCCGAGCGCTTTAAGGATGTATGCCTTCACAACCGGGTCTTCGAGTTCAGAAGGGAGAGACTGAAGTTCTTCAAGTAAAGCATTGTAGCAAATGGGTTTTTCCTGGTATGCAGAACCGATCTGGTGCAGTTTATTGCGCGTAGATTTAATAATCTCTTTACCATTTTTGCCCTTTTGCATCTCTTTCAGAAGCAGGGAGCGGATCACTTCAGGAGTAATGTGGCTGTACTTATCAGAACTTTGAACCTGCCGCACAAACTCATCAAGATCGAATTCTGGTTCAGGCATGCTGGTACTTTCTGTTAATGCGATCGGTCAATAAGACCATGAAGCGCAGGTTGTGGAGTGTTGCCAGGCGCATGAAGAGCGTGTCACCCTGCTTAAAAAGATGATGCAGGTACCCGGTGGAATAATGCCTGCAGCAGGGGCAGTCACAGAATTCACTTACCGGACGGTCGGAGCGAATATTACGCTCATTATCTACATAAAAATAGGTAAACCAATCTCCATCCAGCCCACAGCCAGCCGCGCTTTCTGGATGAGTAAAACAATACAGGCGTCCATGCCGCGCATCACGGGTTGGCATGGCACTGTCAAAAATATCGTAACCCAGATTGAAACTGGCGAGGACGTTTTCCGGATGCCCGATCCCCAGGGCATGCATTGGAAACTGATCAGGAATGACCTCGCGGGTGTAGGCAATGATATCGACAAGCAATTGATTGTTTTTGTCGAGAGGCCATCCACCAAAACCAAAACCATCAAAACCAATTTCGAGCAGTGCATCAGCACAGCGTTTGCGCAGATCTTTGAACCCTCCGCCTTGAACTACAGCCATGATCAACGGGCGATCCTTTTCTCCCAGTCCTTTCTGTGTGATCAATTTGTGGTATTCTTGCTTGCTCTTCTTTGCCCAGGCAATGGTGCGTTCGACTGATGTGCGTTGAGCTGCATAACCTTCATCAACATGCGTGCAGTCATCCAGGCAGATTACAACATCTGAACCGTACCCGATTTGAAGCTGGATGGTTTTTTCTGGTGTGAGCTGGTACTTACGGCTGCCACCTTCAGGAACAAAAGTGATGCCTTTTTCATGAATCTGCCCGAATTTTGGATTTTGCCGAATGAGTGAGTAAGCCTGGAAACCACCGGAATCAGTTACGATCGGCCTGTTCCATCCAGTCATACAATGCAGGCCTCCAAGTGATTGGATGGTGGAAGAACCGGGTCGTTGCATCAGGTGAAATGTATTCATGACCAAAGCGCTTACACCGCAGTTTTCGAGGTCTTGTGCATCTACCGATCGGACAACGCCATAAGTGGCATCCGGCAAAAAGACCGGTGTTTGGATTTCAGTGTTTCTGAGGTGGATCACTCTGTTCTTCATATTTAAATTTTCAGGAATTACATTAATATTGGACTGTCGATTTTTATTTACAACAGTCAAGATAGTGGTTGCCAGCTTTCAGGTGCCATACTCTAATTATAAAGTATGGCACTTGAATATGATTGATTTATGGCTTAACGAATGACTTTCGCTCTTCAATTCCTCAAATAATATGCATCACCGATGTTCGATAATGACACTGTGCACTCCTGGTTCCGATGGCCAGTATTCGAGAATCTGTTGATCACTATTAATGAGCACCTTTCCACCCGTCACATTCGGTTCGATCCCTTCGGGATACTGTATTTTCGGGATAAATATGATCGTTGGTGCGGTAAGCGCCAGGTTGCACTCAAATGTGTATTTAAAATAACCAGACCGGTAGTCAAATTTTAGCGAGAGCGGTATACCAGAAGTTTTGATGGGGTATGGCCTGATGACTGCTTCAAGAGCTCTGCCGCCTGAATTGATATCTTCAGGGTGAGTTTGCTGGTCACGGCAAAAAATGGAAAGATCTTCGTCATTCCACCTATCGCCACGCTCGTTGGTGTTGTCGGAGGTGTAATTCCAGAGTGTGTAATTGAGAAGGTTGGCATCCATGGCCTGCATACTACGATCCATCGCTTTCACCTGATCAGAGAAATCACCGGTTTTGAACGATTTTTTATTATCCAGATCAAACGGGATGCCAAATTCACCAAACAAGATCGGAACATTCCCAAGGTTCTGGGCTGCCTGGGCTTTTACATCTGCCAATTGTTTCACATAAGAGCTGTTCACATTGCGCGTTCCGAATACAGGCTGCTGGGTAAAAAGATTGGCTCCCAGCCAGGGGATGAAACGTTTAAAGATCAGGGTAACACCGTCGTACCAATGGGGAGCATAGACGACATTATGTTGAGTGGCTTCATGAAACACAGGCGCGGCTCTCTCTGTTTCACTTTCCAGAAAAATCATGGCATCACGATCCACCGAGTGGATCACGTCGATATATTTTCGGATATAAGCGAGCAGATGGTCTTGAACAAAACTGGCCGGGCGGCCCTTAACTTGATGGAAATAATCAGGTTTTAATAATACTGGCTTCCCGTTTCGATCGATATCCCAAACGCCATTTTCTCGCCATACACAGGTTCTTCCTGGAAGCCAGACGGACTCCTGTTCATTATTCAGGGTGACATGACCTTCGACCACAGCACCGAAAACTCCGCGTCTTAAGACTTCAACCTTTTGTCGAAATCCAGATCCGAGCTGAAGGGATTGCCAGGGAGTGGGAAAAATGCCCATTTCAAGGTCGCCATATCGTTTGCGCAGATCTGTTAGCCCGATATATCCATGCTGTGGTTCGTTATAAGTGTCGTAACCGATGACACAATCGAGCCCCTTTAATTTCTCAGCCACCTTGCGGACGCTGTCAAAGAAGTGGCTCTGTAAATACTCCTGGATGGGAATGCCTTCCACCCGCGTTTTTGGCGCGTAATCATTACCCGCGAAGAACAACGTAAACATGGTTGCTGCTGCCAGCTTGCAGGCGTTGGTAGACCAGATCATTTTTGGAAAGGGATCACCATGTGTCTGATGCACGATGGCTGCGCCCGTGACCTTAAATTTTTGAATATCAAACCCCGCACATTCTAAAGTCCAACCGGGGGCTCCATCGCCGCCTGAAAAACGCGACCACACGTCTTGATGGGGATCCATAAACACGGTGAATCCGTAATCCCCCGCTTTCTTAACCACCTGATATAAATAGTCGAGGTATTCTTCATCATAAATTCCAGGCCCGGCATGTTCTACCGCCTCCCAGGTGAACAGAAACCTGAGACAATTAAACCCCCACTCGCGCAGGCGGGTGTAATGTTCATCGGCCTCTTCCAGTGGAAACGGTCGGCCAACAAACGAGATGTCACGGTGATTAAAAAATCCTTCCAGTCTGTAAGATGAGCCATCTGGACGGGTTGGAACTTTGGAACTGCCTCCGAGATTGACCCCGCGCAGCAAGGCCACGCGGTCTTCTTCATCGATGAACCAGTTGTCTTTAATTTTGATCATGGTTTACTCCAGTTTGTTTTTTCTCAACCGTTTTCAGTAGGATGCCCTCTATGCATTCCTGCCAATAATTAAACGCTAATATTCATTATTCATCAATAAACAAATATCGATCTTAATTTCTTTAGATTCATAAAAAACCCGCTGACTTTCAACTATCTGGCAGCGGGTAAATTTGAAAACGACAGGTCAATTCTTTGGCGGGTAACCTGTAATATCGCGAATTTCGTCGTATAGTGGTTTCAAGCGATCATACATACGGCAGTAGACCCGCTGGTAGAGTTCGTCGTATATGCGGTGATTTTCATTGATCGGTTCGTAAGTCTGGCCTTTATGCGTCATTTCTCTGACTGCGGTTTCGAAATCCGGATGGAGTTTCAATCCTACAGCGAGATCCATGGCTGCGCCTAAACCACTGGTTTCATAGACATGCGGTGTGACTGCCGGTAACCCAAAAATATCGGCAGTGAGCTGCAAGGCTGCCTTGCTCTGGCTGCCGCCACCTGACACCCTCAACTCGGTGATCGGAATATGGGTGCGTTTGACGGTGCGTTCCATGCCTTCTCGCAGGGCATAAGCCAACCCCTCAAGGATGGAACGGTAGAGGTGGGCGCGGGTGTGCACGTCTCCAAACCCGATAACCGCCCCCTTGGCTTCAGGCCCCGGAACCTTAAGGCCGGGAGACCAGTAGGGCTGCAGCGTGAGACCCAGCGAGCCGGGGGGAACTGCATTAACAAGATCGTCAAACAAGTCTTCAGTGGCAACCCCTCGTTCTTTTGAAAGGCGCTCTTCGTTCATTCCAAATTCGCGCTTGAACCAGGATACCATCCAGTAACCGCGGTAAATCTGAATTTCGAGCGAATACGCACCCGGAACGGCCGAAGGATACGGTGGAATCAAGGGGATGACCTCTACATATTTTCGGAGGGTGGTATTGATGGTGGCGGTGGTGCCGTAGGAAAGGCAGGCGATTGATGGATCGAGCGCACCTGAACCGATCACTTCACAGGCTTTGTCAGCTGCAGCGGCGATTAATGGCAAGCCTTCAGGGATGCCGGTGGCCTGTGCTGCTTCAGCGGCGATCACTCCTATCTGGCCGGTGGGCTTAACGAGGTCTGGAAGCATCTCTTTGGCCACTGGAACAGCCTGCCACTTCCAATCATTCTTACCTGCCCAATCCTGTTTCTTGTAGTCAAACGGTAAATATGAAACCAGGCAGCCAACCGAATCAGCGAAGCGCCCACACATGCGGTAGGTTAAGTAACCGGAGAGCAGCATGAATTTATAGGTTTTTGCCCAGATTTCCGGCTGGTTGCGCTGAAGCCAGTTGGATTCGGCTTCGGCCTGAAGGTAGGCGACTGTTTCGGTCATACCCGCAAGCCTGAAGAGCAATCCCCAGATACCTCCAATGGGTTTCAATCCGGCAGTGCGGCGTTGATCGAGCCAGTGGATGGCGGGGCGCAAGGGCTGGCCGTTTTTATCGAGGTTGATCAACGTGGAGCGCTGGCTGGTAATGGAAACTCCGGCAATACTATCTTTATTTACTCCTGGGCGTGTCCAGAGCTGCTGGCAGGCATCGCATACGGCTTTCCAGAACACCTCTGCGTCTTGTTCTGCCCAGCCGGGGCTCACAGAATAATAAGGTACGATGGGAATTTGCGATTTGGCGATTAACGTTCCATGTAGATCAAAGAGCAGGGCACGAACAGATTGAGTACCAGCATCGATTGCCAGCAAGTTCTCACGAGACATCTTATTCCTCCAGGTCTTTACTCCAGCGCATTTCTTTTTGCTCCACGCTCATGTCCAATCCCAGTGTGCCGCCGGGATTCATGATGAATTGCGGGTCAAAATGCTCTTTCAAAGCCCGGATGACATTCATCTGAGGGGTGCCGATCTGTCCTTCAAGCCAGGGAGCGGTTTGTTTACCGACTCCGTGATGGTGACTCATGGCAGCGCCACTTTTTTGAATAGCATCCAGGATTCCATATTGCAGGTCTAAATATTCCTTAATTGTATTGATTTTTGCAATAAAGATGAAATACAAATTGCCACCCTGGGGGTATGCATGCGAGAGGTGCGTCATACAAATGGTTCCCGGACGACTTTTGATGAATCCTCTGACAGTTTTATGAACCTGATCCATCTGCGACCAGGTTACCGCACACTCAAGCGTGTCAATCAAGATTCCGAAGTCTTGCAAGTCTTCGCGCATGTAAGGGTCACGGAAGCGGCCTTTTTCCCAGTTCTGAACCACCGGAGCAAAACTGATATTGAAGGCTCTATATTTGCGGCAGATGCGCCTGATCTGTCGATTGACATTGCGCGAAAACCCACGTTCACCCTCGGTGTGTCCGAGCAGCAGGCATTTTTGCATGGGTTTGAAGCCGAGGGCTTTTAGAACAGTATCAGCGGGAGTACCTTCAATGTGATACAGTTTCATCGCCACATCGGTTTCTTCGGGATCAGATAATCTGAAAACGGATGGATAACCGAATTCAGCCTGCATGATCTCGCGGCAGGCTTCACGCGCATCGTCCCAGTTCTTGAACATGTAACTAAAGCGGCAGCGATTTTCAGGTTGCCAGCGGAAAATGCGCAGCGTGACTGCTGTGAGAACGCCAAAAGTACCCTCGCTGCCCATCATCATCTGATCAAAATCAGGACCATTTGCACTGCGCGGATGCGCACAAGTCTTGAACCTGCCGCGTGGTGTGGCATATTCCTGTGCAATGACGATGTCTTCAATTTTTCCGTAATAGGTGGAGTTCTGTCCGGCTCCACGCGTAACGACCCAGCCGCCCACACTGGAAAATTCAAAAGATTGCGGGAAATGGCCACAGGTATAGCGGCGTTTTGCACCAAGACGTTCAGGGGCGTGATTGAGCAATTCTTCCAGTTGTGGGCCTGTCATGCCAGCTTCAACGGTGATGGTTTGATCGATTTCGTTGAAAGAAATCAATTTGTTCATGTGCCGGCTCATATCCAAGGCAATGCCACCTTTGACGGCTTCGATACCTCGAGTTACTGAAGAACCTGCCCCGTAAATGTAGAGCGGGATCAGGTGTTCGACGCAGTAATCAACGATTCTCTGGATTTCTGAGTATGAACGTGGCGCAACAACGACATCAGGGATGTTTTGAATGATATGTTTTCTTAGGCGGAGGGTGTCGATTGTTCCTCCTCCATAAGAACGGCTGATGCGGGTGTAAGTATCCATGAGAACATTTTCTTTCCCACACAATTGAGTGAGCCAATAGATATGGCTCGAATCGAGTTTGATCGGCATATCGATTTCCACAGGCTCAAGGCCGTAACCGACCGGTGTGCGTAAATCCTCATCTTTGAGGTTGAAGGTCTGCATCATCAATTTGACCAGCGCACTGTTGGGATGTTTAAATGCGGATGGATCACCCCATTTGAAAAGAGAACGATATGAACGATCGGGCAGCTGGCCTTCGTACCAGTTTGGGCGAAATTTTATTTTCTTGGTCATGATTCCCTCCTATGAATATTAAAAACCCTTTGGTGATGGGCTGTACGAATTTTCATAGATTCTCTGATACCTGGTTTCTTCCTGATTCCAGCGCATATCATCCCAGCCAAGTTCATTCTGGACGATGCTGCGGATCCGCGGCATCACGCCAGTTGCACCATTTGGAAGGAGTATTCCCAGGCGTACACGTCTGAGCAGCAGATCATCCAGGTGGTCAACTCCGCCAGTTCTGGCTGCCCAACGAAGTTCTGACCAGAGGTTGGGCAGAGCATCAATATGTTGATTTTCGTCATTAACTGCGCAATTTAACAGGTCAGTGATTTCAGATCCATATCTTCCAAGGAGGTAGTGAAGATCGGCCGGGGGTAGGTCAACTTGAGACTGAAGATTGGGCGGGGGAGCAAAATACCTTTTTCGAATGGAGAGATCTACCTGGTACGGAAGATACGGCAGGGCTGTGCGGAGCGCCTGTTCGGCCATGATGCGAAAGGTTGTGAATTTTCCTCCGGTGATACTGATCAGCCCTTCTTCCTGCCAAACCACATGAGCGCGTGATTCCTTTGAGGGGTCTGCCTGCCCGGTATTAATCACAGGTCGTAAACCCGAAAAAGTGGAGAGGATGTCTGAGCGGGAGAGTTCCGCTTTGGGAAATGTGGCAGTGGCTGCTTCAAGTATGTAGTCAATCTCTTCATGTGTGGTGAAGGGCTCACCCTGTTGCAGGTCATAACGGTGATCAAGGTCAGTGGTGCCGATAAGCGTGACGCCTTCCCAGGGGATGGCAAACATGGCGCGCCTGTCACGCGGATGCAGCAGGGTGACTGCATAGGGCAGTTCCAATCGCGAACGGGAGAAAACTAGGTGAGAACCACGCAACTTGCGCAATCGTGCCGGAGCCCCAATCTGACCGCGCAGATCATCGCTCCATGGACCTGTGGCGTTGATCACGACTTTGGCTTTGACTTCCATTGATCCCAGCGATTGAGAAGATTGATCACTGAGGAGAACGCCGCGTACCATACCGGTGGAGGAGCGTAACAGTGAGTCTACCCGGGCGTAGTTGAGGGCGGTACCTCCGGCTGCCACTGCCTCGCGAATGACCCGTAAGACAACCCGGGCATCATCCATGGCTGCATCATAATAGAGGAAGCCACTTCGCAGATGTTCAGTCTCCAATTTAGGGCAAATTTCTAAAATACGTTCTCTGGAAAGATGGTAATGCTGCCATTTAGGTGCGAAAAGGTCATAGATCACAACACCCAGTGCGAATTGTGAGGTGATCTTTCGGTCATCAGGGCAGGGCATAAGAAAACCCAGCGGTGTGACCAGATTCTTGGCTTCTCTTAAGAGCCATTCGCGTTCACGTACCGATTCTCGGGTGACATCGAATTGTTTGTTGCGCAAGTAACGAAAACCACCATGGATGAGTTTGGAAGACCGGCTGGATGTGCCACTGGAAAAATCAGATCCTTCAACCAGGAGCGTTTGATAACCTTCTTCAATTGCACGGCGGAAAATTCCTGCGCCAGTGATTCCCCCTCCGATGATGATTAAATCCCATTCTTTGTTTAAAGTCTGCCATGCCGCCTGACGCCAACCTGATTTCCACATATGCAACCTCCTGTTGTAGTCATTCATTTTTGGTTCATGTTTTTCAAGTGCCCGGTGATGGTACACGCGATCAAAAGCCACAGGGATAATTGAAAGAGCTGAAGAGAGTCATTAACTTGTTGATGATGCCTGGTTCCATAGCTGGATGCTATCGCGCATAACCTGACGCGTGACCTGTTCAGCCAGGAAGGCATCGTTCGAAAGGACTGCAGAGAGGAGTTTCTTATAAAAAGACCGTGAGTGATCTCGGTTCTGGCTCAAGGAAAAATATATAAGCCCCATGGAACGGTACAGGTCGCCAAAGCCATTGAGAATCAGTGTGAATATTGGATTTTTCGAGAGAATGGTCAAACGGTAATGTAATTCAAGATCGACGCGAGTGAAATCCTCAGCCGTGTCGGGTGTTCCCTGCATGGATTCGAGCAGGCGGATCACTTCAGAAGGGGAATGCTGCGTTGCCAGACGAGTATATTCTGGAGCGATCAACAGGCGGATTTGGAGCAAGTTGGGAACAAAATCAGCGGGAAGGTTTTTTTGATAACGTGTGATGGTACCCAAGATCAACAGGTTGCCCTCACGCAAATAATCACGCACCCGTGTGGATTTACCATGATGAATTTCAATCCAGCCGTCGCGAGATAGCCGCTGTAACGCTTCGCGCAGAGTTGGGCGAGTGACACCAAGCATCTCGGCCAGTTCACGTTCAGGGGGTAGGAGCGAATTCACCGGGAAGGTGCCATCCAGTATGGCTTCGATGAGGCGGCTTTCTGTTAAATCCGCGGGTCTGAGGGGTGAAGTCCAGTCGTTCATGATCGCTCGCTGTGGATCAAGGATTGGTAAGAGGTCATACCAGTTAATTCTATTTTAGCGATTATTTTCCAAATTTCAAGCTCCGAAATGAATTTATCCACAGATATACACGCAATTTACCGAAGATATGCGGATATATGATTAACTAACCCCTGTATTTGGCGTATGGTGGCTTGTTGAATTTCGAAAGGTGTATCACTATAATCAAAATACCGTTTGCTCTAATGTTTCACTGTATTGCTTCTAGCTCACAAATAACAACCTTTCATTGTCGTGTGAGATTCTTTCTTCGCGAGGTGGAGAGGGAATAATTTTAATCACTGAATCATGCCCTTTATTTACCTGCCTGTATAACGAAGAGATATTCAGGAGGATGTAATGAAACGTAATGAATTCGTGCTGGTCGCAGGTATTCTTGCTCTATTCTCTGGACTGGCTTTTCTGGTGATTCCTGTTCAGACACTGGCGTTGTATGGTGTCAGGCCAGATATCCTGGCCGAGTTCATGTCGAGATATTTTGGATCAGCACTTACAGGAATTGGTATTCTGCTCCTGACTGTGCGTAAGGTAGAAACGCGTGAAGGAATGGTAAGAGGAGGCGCACTGGGAATGCTCGCCGTATGCACCACCGGGCTGATTGTGTCGATCTGGGATTTGGTTGCAGGCATCAGTGGAAATTTCGTCTGGGTCAACATTATCGTATACGGATTGTTGGGTGTTGGTTTCGCCTATTTCTTGTTCAAGAAATAATAACTTTACATCCAACTTCGGAAAGATGACATAGCGTATTACTTATTACCAGGCCGGGGATTGGTAGTTTGATATCAGCAGATGGATATAACCTGTACTGATCAGTGTCGTGTTAAATTATTACTTCCAGTTTCATTTGGATTTGTAAAAAAGTCTATAATCTTCTCATGAAGTACTCAAAATCTAATACCTTGACCTGGGTCGCACGCATCCTCATCGGCGTGGTGACCTTCAGCAATCTCCTGGCAGCATTTCAATTTATGCTGCGCCCAGAAATTTATGCGCCGGGATTCGAATTACAAGGAGAATCGGGCGCAGCGGTGATCCAGGGGATGGGATTATTGTTCCTGATGTGGAATGTTCCCTATATCGTAGCGTTGCTGAACCCAGTCAGATACTTTATCTCGTTGATTGAAGCCGTGACCATGCAGGCGATCGGAGTGGTTGGAGAGAGTCTGTTACTGGCTTTTTTAAGAGGAGACTACCCGCTGATTCGCGATAGTGTAACCCGCTTCATTTTCTTTGATGGCGGAGGTCTGCTGTTGCTGCTGGCAGCATTTGGTTGTGTGCTTTGGATCAAAAAACGTGATCAATAAAAAAAGCCGCTGGATTATTACCAGCAGCTTTTTTGTGTGTACCTATTTTGAAAAAATGGATTGAACGAAGGGATTGATCAAGTCCCAGTTTGGAATCAACACATGGGCGCCATCTTCTGTCACCCAGCTTGTCACCCAATCCCAGGAAAGCGTATTGAAATCAAACCCCTTGACCGCTGAGAATGCTGCTCCGTAAATCAGGCGCGGCCAGACCCACAACGGCACATTGCTGTCAACAGATTGTAATACGGCAACAATAATCGCGGGAATGCGCACCCATTTGACAGGGTTAAGCATATTCTTCATGGCTGCGGAGAGGAACATCTGCCCTCGTTTCTGACGCCAGAAATCATCACTACCCTTACGGTCGCGAACGAACGCCAGCGCTTGCTTGGCATCAAGATGATTTCTTCCCGCTTCTAATCCTGACATGGCTTCTGGCAGGTAGATCGTTACCCCGCCCATTGCGTTTATGATCCGCTCAAAGCCGTCAAACTTTAAGCGAATAACATACGGGACGTCGATTCCAAAGTTAGCCTCAATTGTTCCAGCTGCTGACTCCATGCCGGTGCCCGGGTTGTAGAGCTCGCCAAAATAGTGGGCAGCGTTAATCCGACTCTCACCGTAGAGGGGGATGTTCACCCAGAGGTCGCGGGGGATTGAAAGAAGACTCATCTGCGGCAGGAAGGGGGGCATGGTTGCAAGAATCATCGTGTCTGATCGTGACAGATAACTATCTTCTTCAGGGGGACGATCAAGGCCAAGCAGGAGCACTGTGGTGCGCTGTGGGGTAAAGAAAAGGAAGAAGATGGCAATCAGAATAAGGACGGTAATACAACCACGTCCGCGATGTTTCTTATTTTCCTTGATATCCATTCCAGATCCGGAATGGATCGGTAACGCATTGTTTTCTTTCATTTTTGTTGTTTGTGTGCCTTTCGTGTTGCAGTCTTGCTAGTTTGTGAAATTCATGTAAAAGAATCAGGTTAATGATAATCATTAACCAGGTATTTATCATAACCTCTTTGTTGGTAAAAAATCATCATTATTTTCCATTCTGTGATTATCATGTAGGCTTGTGTGACGTAAGAACAGGGCTGGCCAAATTGCGAAAGGGCAGCCCTGTTCTTCAATCATGAATTTATCTGAGGCGATCTTAAATAAAGATGATCTGTGAACCTTCGGTCATATCCATGAAATCGCTGGCGGTGACAATATCAATCACACCGTCAATAAAGTCCTCTTTTTTAAGGCCGAACATATCCACAGACATCTTGCAGGCGTACAATTTCGCTCCACCATCCACCAGCATTTCCAAATATTCTCGTACGGTGGGGATGTTTAAGCCTTTCATCTTCTTTTTCATTAACCAGGAGGCAAAGGGTGTCATACCAGGGATGATGCCGAGAATCTGTGGAATCCCAATATAACCTGGGATACCCATCATGTTCATTTTCATACTGGCGTTGGCAACCGGTGGAATTTCGAGATGATCGACGCGAGCTTTGTTGATCATATCCATCCCCCAGAACGTGAAGAAGATGGTCACATCGATACCGTTGCCAAGGGCAGCCCAACCCATTACCAATGCCGGGTATGCCATATCGAGGTTCCCCTTGGAGCAAATAAACGCAATTTTTCTTGGTTCGTCAGCCATATTCATGTCCTTTAGAGTTTGATTCCAGGCATGCGCCTGGTGATGGATGAGTTAAACGCAGCCCTCTGGCTTTCCAAGGCCGGCGATTCTGGCAACTTTCTTTGCGGGACCCTTGGGGAAGAGTGCAAACAAGTCTTTTGTGCTGACGCCTGAGCCAGAAGTGATGGCCCTTAATGTGGGCACAGCACCACTGGATGACGCAGCCTCACGACAAAATTCGATGATCTTCCAATGTTCCGGCGTTAGTTCAGCGATCCCTTCTTCCCTGGCGATCTCAACTGCGATCTCCCTGGTCCATTCGGCTGGATTGGTCATATAACCTTCTTCATTGACCTGAACTTCTTTTCCTGCAATTGTTTTTACTGCCATATTTGATACCTCCTGAATTAGGTTTTCAAAATTTTTTCTTCATTAAGCTAATTCGACCCGTTTCTTTCCTGCAATGGAATAATTGGGCGGCAGGGGGAAGGGGATGCCGCGCAGCATAATATTCCAATAGATCCATTTAAACGACAATTTACCAAGATAGTTAAACCAGCTTTCCTTGAGCAGCGGGAATGGTCCCACCACCGGGAAGGGATAAAGGCCTGGTAATGGTTCAACATTGTAGCTGAAATCAATCAGTAGACTCTTCTGGAATCCCGATACAATGTGGCAGGTAGAGTGCCCGTCAAAGGCAGCTGTGAGCGGTTTGCCTTCAATAGCAGATAAGATATTCTCGATTAGTGTTTCAGCTGCGTAGTGCACCACTGATCCGGCTTTTGAGGCGGGGATATTTGAGGCATCTCCAACCACCCACACATTTTCATATTTTTCAGAGCGCAGCGTTTGTTTATTGGTGGGAACGTAGTTCAAAACATCACCCATGCCTGAACGCTTGATCACGTCAGACCCCATATTGGTTGGTACAGTGACCAGCAGATCATATTCGATTTCTCGTCCATCGTATGATTTGAGAAGATTCTTCCCGGAATCCACTTCCATGATATTGAAATCAGCCTCAGTGTGGATGTGTTTCTTTTCCATCACATCACCAAGCATTTTCGAGGCTGTGGGTTTGGTGAACGCACCTGAAAGTGGTGTTGTATACACCAATTCAACCTTGTTTCGTATGCCTCGTTGGGTGAAGTAATAATCAGCAAGGTACATAAACTCGAGAGGAGCAACCGGGCATTTGATGGGCATCTCTGCAATATTCAAGACCACACGTCCGCCGTTGAAATTCTTAAGGAAGCCATTAAGCGCCATTGCACCTTCAAAGGTGTAGAAATCGAAAATGTTCTTTCGCCAGCCTGCATCCATCATTCCCTCAATCTCTTCAGGATGAATGTCGGTTCCGGTGGCAATCAACAGTTGATCATAGTAAATGACGCGTTTATCTTTAACCAGGGTGACCTTATTTGCTTCTGGATCGATCAATTCAATGTCTGAGATCACAAGCTCAACACCTGAGGGGACAAATTTGCTCTTCGATTGGAAAATGTCTTCTGGTTTGTAATAACCGAAAGGCAAGAAAAGGAATCCGGGTTGATAGTAATGAGTCACATCACGATCGACAAGAATGATCTTCCATTCACCTGTATTGAGCCGCTTGGCAAGTTTGTTTGCCATCATGGTTCCGCCGGTACCAGCACCCAGAATAAGAAAAGTTTTCATACTTTTGTTCTCCAGTGTTTACTTAAAGTTTGATATTTTCGTTTGCCCGGCGGGCCAGAAGCACCTGCTCGCGCAATTGATCTGCAAGCGTGGCACGCAACAAATCCAGTGCCTGGATGAAGCGTGTGTCGCTGAGATGGTAGTTGATTGTTTGACCTTCACGTTCTGCACGCACGATACCGCGCTCGCGAAGGATCTTGAGGTGGCGAGAGACCGTTGGCTGTGGAAGTTCAACAGCTGAGGAAATCTCAGTTACATTGCGCGGACCTTCTGCCAGGCTATAGATAATCAAGATTCGATTTGAGTCCGCCAGTCCGCTGCAAACCTGTGCATGTAAGCGGATTACTTCTTCACGCAAATTATCTGTCATTCTTTCACTCCACTCAAGACACCAAGAAATGTATATATATGCTTATGCATATATATTATATTTCAAAGATTTAAAAAAGCAAATGACAAATATCACTCTTTGAATTTTTGAGGATATGCAGGCAATAATGTGGTATCTGCAAGGACATTTCCGGAGCTTTCTCAGATCGCCCAAGATCCGAACCTCGAAGATCCCGTACGCTCTTCCCGGGATAGAACCATTGCGAAGCACCCTGAAAGGGCACGGATGTGAAAAGCCACCCGCATGGGTGGCTTATGAAGAGGTGGGCGCGATACCCTTGAGGAAATCACTCCAGGGCTCGCCCAGATCGCTCGGGGCTCGAACCTCGAAGATTCCGGATGTTCTTCCCGGGATAGGACCTCACGGATGTGAAAAGCCACCCGTATGGGTGGCTTTGAAAAAGGTGGGCGCGATAGGGCTCGAACCTACGGACCTCACGGATGTGAACCGTGCGCTCTGACCAACTGAGCTACGCGCCCTGGAGTATGTGCAGTAGATTTTAACATGCATGATGTTATCATGCAAGGAATTGAAATCGGTCACTTCATCCAGCTGGTCATTATCGTAGAAAGATGCTACCTGTTCCGTTTGCTATTCTGATGGAACAGGTAGTATTTATTTACCGTTATGAAGAGAGATGACTCTATTGATTTATCTGAAAATATTCAATGTCATAATCCACCTGGTGGCATTGCGAACACAGGATGGTAGATTCACGGTGAGATTTGTGACAGGTAGAACATTCTGCATTTGCACTATGCGGTGAATCATGTGGATTGGGTTGAAGGTCTTTGGTTTGGTCTTTCAACGACTCGTAACTGCGGTGGCAATCAAGGCATTGATCTGTTGAATATGCGATTTCTCGCATCGGTGAATTATAGTTACCGGTAATATACTTCCAGCCTTCATCGACGACGGAAAAAACGGATGCCTTGTGGCATTCCTTGCATCCAACATTTGCATCCGCGTGAACGTTATCAAGGTTTTCTGATTGGTAATATGATTCCACATAAGGTTGAATATTGTGACATAGGTTGCATGTTTTAGGATTATAGGTCAATTGCCAGCCGCCATAACCGAGTACAGCGATCAAGAGCACGATAAAAGGAACCAGGAATCCGCCAACCATTAGAAACCCAAGCTTCTTGTTCTTTTTTGGTGAAGCGGTTTTGTTTTCTTCTTTCATGAATATCCTCTTCGGCGAAGATGGTTCAATTGTTGTTATGGGGAGGCTTGCAAACTCAAGCCTCCCCACTTTATTAATTACAAAGACTGTTAACTACTCTGCATCCCAAGCGGGCTGAGCCACAACATATTTCGCGGCCTGATACCCGAATACCATGGCTCCGGTAATCGCGGGGAGGGTGCGTGGTTCAGGAGGATATTTGATACCGATATTACCCATCAAACCAGTGGCGTAGAGACCTTCGATCGGATTGCCCCAGACATCGTAGACTCTGGCATTTGGATCGATCACTAAACCCATTTCTGTCGGGAAGTTGGCTGCCATTACTGCGAAGGAGTAGAATGGGCCAGTCTCGATTTTCATAAGAGGGGATTTCTCATTGGCTACCAGAACGTGATCGCGGCCGAAATCAGTGTCAGCACCTGCATCAACCAGGGCATTGTACTTGTTCACAGTTTCAACCAGAGCAACTGGATCGATTCCAATCTGGGCAGCAAGGTCTTCGAGGGTATCTGCCTGATAGCAAACGCCATTCTGTGATTCCTGGCGTTGCCAGGTAATTTCCGCGATAGGATCGCTCTTCTGTACTGAGTCGGAAATCACATAGGCGATTCCGTCAGGTTGCACCGCAAGGGCATTCGCTTCAACGGTATGAGTCTCGCTCTCATTTACGAAACGCTGTCCTTTCTTATTTACCAGAATGCCACCTGCGTGATAGAAACCATAAGCGGTGCCCTTTGCGGTAGCAAATGCAACGGCGGGAGGAGGAGCGATCCAGGCATCTTCTGTTGCAGCGCCAAGCGCCCACGCCATCTTGAAGCCATCACCAGTATTATTAGTGGTTCCGGCTGGTTTTCTGAGCGAAGGGAGATAGCCGTGATATGCATAGAGCATTTCAGGATTGCCTTCAAAACCACCGTTAGCAAGCAAAACGCCCTTATTTGCCTTAACATATACTACTGAACCCTGATATTCAGCTTCAACACCCACAACCCGGTTGTCCTTGGTGATCAATTTCTTTCCCGGGGTTTCGAACAAAACCTGAACACCATTCTGCTGGCATTGGTCGAAAAGCACAGCAATTGGTTTCGCAGCACCGAGTGTGTGCAAACGCGGCTGATCCATACCTGGCCATGTTTTGATTCCAGCGCATTCGACACCGAGGCTCAACAACCATTCATAGAGCATCAATGAGGTAGGCAGAAACACATCGATCATATCGAATTTCTGGAATCCTTCAGGGGAATTATCCTGGAAATATTTCAAGAATTTTTCAGGTGAGTCCTCAATTCCCTGTTCCTTCTGCGTGGAAGTTCCGGCAGTGACGAATTCCCAAGCGCTGACTGCACTGCTGCTTTCTAGTTGAGATTTGCCCTTTTCGAGTGCAATAACAGATGCACCGTCTTTTGCAGCCCAAGCTGCGGCGGTCATTCCGCCTGCACCCATTCCGAGCACCACGAAATCTGCTTCATAATCCCATTTTTCTGGAAGTGTTGAAGTGGCACCCACTTCCTTGCTGCAGCCAGCCAGCATCGCTGTCGAGGCAAGAGCGCTACCACCAACAGCCAGTCCCTTAAGAAAACTTCTTCTGGAAAACTCTCCACCTTGCTTTTGGGTCATTTCTTACTCCTTATAAGTAGAAATTCGGTTATGTTGATTTTGAACAAAAATGGAAGCAGTAAAAAGCCCCATCGGGTATTGTTTGGATACCCGATGGGGTAGGAAGCAATGACTTTCGGGTTGGCTAAGCCCTATCTACGCAAATAAAAATTTGGAGCGGATGAAGTGTAAGTGATATTGTTACAGGATACCCTTTTGTTTGGCCAGTAAAACTGCCTGTATGCGTGTTTTTGTGCTAGTTTTGCTTAATATTTCTTTGATGTGTCCTTTGACTGTATTTTCGCTCAAGTTTAATTGATCGCCGATTTCCTGATTTGTATATCCCTCTGCAATCAAACGTAAAATTGAAATCTCCCTACTTGTTAGAACCTTTGTACCAACAGGTTGGTGTTTGACGTATTCAGTCAGAAGGTCGGTTGCTCGTGGATCAAGTACATGATGACCTTTTAAGGCGGTCATCAGTTGTGAGGGAAGGTCCAGATTTTCAGCGTCTTTAAGGAGGTAACCTCGTGCTCCTGCACGCAGGCATGCATCCACGCGGCTGCGGTCAATAAATGCAGTCAGGATGATGATGGCAATATCCGGATGTGATTTGATGATCTGTTCACAAACCTCGATACCAGTAAGGTCTGGCAACAGCAGGTCAAGCAAGATTAGATCCGGTTGGACCTTATCCACCAGTTTGATAGCATCTTTTCCAGTAGTGGCTTCTCCGACCAGCGTGAAACGTGAATCCTGATCCAAAATGGATTTTAATCCACGGCGAACTAATTCGTGATCATCAACAATGAGAATTTTATATGCTTTCATTTTTTTTCACTTCTGGGTAGGGAAAATTTGCCTTAATCAGAACACCTTGTTCATCACCATTTTTTATGGAGATGACTCCATGTTCCTGGAGGACTAGTTGTTTGATGATTGAAAGTCCAAAATGCAATTCATTACCGTCAGCTTCATTCTCATTGGTTTCCTTCAGACCGATTCCATCATCCTGAATTAATAATACAATGGATTCCTTATCATAAGTAAGATTCACAATGGCGGCTGTGGCATAAGAATGTTTGGCAATATTCGAGAGAGATTCGCGCACGACGCGGTAGATTGCTTCAGTTAATGACGGTCTAATAGCAGGCAATTTATTCGAATTAATAAAGGTGGTTGCGATACCTGTTTTTTCTTGGAAATCTGAAACCATATCCTCGATAAGTGTGGTAATCCCTCTACTTTGAATATGGTTTGAAGGTTCCCGTAGAGCGAAAATTGCGCTGCGTAACTCGAGTGAACTCCGTGAAATCAAGGTTCGAATCGTTTTTAAAGAGGCCTGCAGTGACGGATCCTTATCGAACTTCTGTATCAATTGATCAGCTTCCATACCGAGGGAAAATAACAATTGGGCGACCGAATCATGCAAAGTTTGCGCTATCCTTTGACGTTCCTGCAACCTGGTAATCTCCTCGTTCTTTTTATGCAGCCGTGAATTTTCTATACACAATGTAATGTTGTTGCGAATGTATTTAAATAGTATTCTTTCTTCGGTTGTTATTTTATGATCAGGTGAAAAAAGTGCACCGATTTCGCCAAATAATTCTCCCTTAATGAAGATTGGTATGGCGATCGCGGGTTGAGTTTGGTGTGATGTAATGAAGTTCTGCTTGAGAATCGTTCTAGCTTGCTTATTGTTTGGAAACGAATTTGCGATGACATCAGTAGAATATTCGATGTGATTCTGATCCTGTAAGCTTAATAACTCTTCTTGACAAAGTGCATATACTTTGTTTTTCCAATTATCGGGCGGGGAACCATATCTACCAACGATTTCGAAGGTTCCTAATGTTTTTTGATACATGGAAAAATAACAACATTCACAAGACAACAATTCACCGATCAGCATGGTGATCGTTTGAAAAACATCCGGAAATGGCAGCTGAGAATCAAAAATCTTAAAGATCTCTTGAAAACCTTCAGCAACTTTCCGCCTATGTTCTGCCTCTAGTCTTCGTTCCTGTTCCACTTGATACAATCTTGCGTTTTCCACAGCGATCACTGCGCTTGGGGCAAGCATACTGACAATGCGTTCATCTTCGTCTTCTAGTTGGCCTGTAAATTTATCAGCAACCATTAGTGCTCCAAGTACCTTGTCTTCGTAGATCAACGGGACGCTGATAAATGATTTCACTTGCAAGTGGTCACTGCGGAAAACGCTGGGATTGTCCCATGCATCCACTACCCTGACTGGACGCCGTAGACGGATGGAAGAACCGGTATTTGAACCGTCGATTGGAATAGGATAACCAATGTATACATCTGAACTGAAGGAGCCGGAAATTGCGGTAGTCACCAGTTGATCGCCATCCACAAGCATCAATATCGTGGTCTTTGTATTCGTTAAATATCTGGCTGTATCAGCGATGAGTTGCAGCACCCGATCAAGTTCGAGATGACTTGAGATCGCTTTTTGAACCTCAATGATCAGTTGGTTTTCCTTGGTTCTTTTTTGGATGGAGGATAATTGGGCGTTCTTTTCTATTGTTAGCCCAAAAATTCTTGCATGCGACAGAGCATTGTGCAAGTCCGTTGGTGAATATGGATGCTGCTCATTGCTTCCAACCACAAAAAAACCCAGCAATTTTTCAACGAAAATTGGAGCAATTAGAAATGTAGGCTCGATCGCAGTTTCATCTTGTGCAGGAGATTTAACCCAGGGATTAAGATACATGATGAAGTCATCTTCGATATCATTGATCTCAACCTTTTCTTTGGAAAACCATTCACTAATATACCGGGTTGATAGTTTCGAAATTAATTTATCTTTGGCAATTTCTCCATTCTCTGCCTGAATAGATAATGAGCCGTTCCAGATAAAGATAGCAGAGTAGTCATTTTTGTATTGCTGCGAAATGTTTTGCAATAGTCCTGTATAGAAGGTATCCATTTTTCTTCGATCTTTTTTTATCTGGATTTTGATCTGCAATAACACTAACTATATAAGAATAGTTGGACAAAGTCATCTGTAGTATTGCATTCTTAAAGCTGCAAATCGGTCTGTAAACTTGGGGGTTTCCTTGTCATTCTAAAGAAAAAGCACGAATGTGATGTTTATCAACCATTGTACAGGATTCTGATTATCCGGTGTATTTCTATTTATCCTTAAGAAACGGCTAAAGGTTTTTTATTGTAATCATGATTGTTGAAGTTTGATGTTTACAAACTATTTAATTTGTATTTATAATGTAACTATCACTATCGTTCCTTCACGCGGGCTAATATTCGATTGAGACTGTTCCGACAAAGATCACGAACAGTCTAGTAACAGGCATTTATTCTTATGTCTGATCATCGGTATACCCTTTTACAGGAAATTGATACATCCCGTTATGATCTCTCTTGTCCCATCGAAATCGAAACGGGGGCTTTGCTTTTTGACAGTAAGATAAATAAGGTCTTACTTCAATTACACCTGAATATCCTCGGGATTAATGAGCATCAATTTTCTAAAGTAAGCCTTCGAATTGACTGTTTCGATGAGGTGGGTGATCATGTTGCCGGGTTTAATCCCTTCCATCACACCTTTACCAGGCTCAATATTTTTAGCGCATTTTCTTTTGAAAACCAAATTCCAATCATCCTCGATTCAAGCGTAAGAAGAGTTGAAATTGCTCTCGAAAAAGTAGCCTATATCAATGGCAGCGAGTGGTACCCATCCGGTGAATTAATTGTTCCCCCTGCGCAGAAAAAAATTAACACTCTGAACCTGGAGATGCGAGACCAGGTTAATAGAGATATTCATTTTTACTTACCAGATGAGAATCGAGACCGAATTGTTTATATTCCAATGCAAATGGACCGTTACTGGTTGTGCGCGTGTGGGAGGCCTAATCTGAACAGTGAAGTGAACTGCTGCCGATGTGGTCTCTCTCGAAAATGGGCCTTCAGGAATTTGAGTGAAACTGGCATCCAGCTAAATCTCGAAAGGCATAAGGAAACGATAAAGGAAATTCAAGATGAAGAACGATTCGTTAAAGAACGGCAAATCATTCGAAAGAAGAAATTTATTTTTCAATTGCAGAGAAGTTTTCTCGCATTCTTAAGCCTTGGATTGTTCTTAGCCATATTCTTTTTCTTTGGGAGTCCTTATATTCAATACGTTCATGCGAACAATCTGCTAAAAAATGCTGCGTATGATGAAGCGATATCCATTTATGAGAACCTTGGCGATTTCAAGGATTCTGTTGAAATGATCAAAGAAGCCTATTATCAAAAAGCTTTTAGTTATCTGGCTAATCGAAAATTTGATGAAGCGCTTGCTTTGTTTACGGAAATAAAAGAGTACCGAGATTCAAGTGAAATGATAACGGAGGTGAATTATCAAAAGGCGAATGACTTGCTTGCGAAAAAAAGTTACGCTGAAGCAGCATCGTTATTTACCGGGCTGAAAAATTATAGAAATTCGAAGGAATTGGCGCGCGAAGCGTATTATCAAAAAGGAAAAAAGCTTCTGGAGCAGAATAATTTCGAAGCCGCTGCCGCTGCTTTTGATTTTTCTCTCGATTATAAGGACAGCAATAAGTTGTATAACAAAGCAAATTTTTTATGGGGATTGCAATTAATGGGACGTAATGAATGGCGTGCAGCTCAAATTGTTTTCAGTAAAGTGGATAAGAATTTATATCCTGAAGTATTGGTTCTTGCTGAGGACGCAAAAAAGAGGATTGATAAAGAGGAGAATGAGAAGAAGGATAAAAAAGACAAGAAATGACTGTGTATTTGTGATCAATAATTGGATAACCTAACCTGGATATTGAGATGATGTCTTTCTGGAAGGTGGCCAAAACCGACGGTAATCTTAAGAGCATTTGGTGTGTGGGTAACCGCAAGTAATTATCGTATTTAAAATCTCATGTGGCATAAATTCAATCATTTACGAAAACCTTCCTGATTTTGATGATAAAATTCATCTCCCGCTTGATTCGGGGATGAATATTCATTACCATATCAATAAGGCGCTGTATCGTCGATGATTAGTGGTAATTCATAATCCACATTAAAGATAATTAATTGAAAGGAGCAAGGAATGAAGTTCAAGTACCTGGGAAAGAGTTATAACCGGCCAGATGCGATCGCCAAGGTGACGGGTAAAGCCGTTTATCTTGACGATATCCGAATCCCTGGCATGCTTCACGCCGCTATCTTGCGACCTGAGTACGCGCACGCCAACATCCTCAATATCTTCACCGAGGAAGCTGAAAAAATGCCTGGCGTGGTAAAAGTTGTTACCGGTAAGGGCTGCAAGTATCACTACGGCGACAACATTAGAGATCTTGTCCCAATGGCTATCGATAAGGTGCGATATATTGGTGAGCCGGTTGCTGCTGTCGTCGCGGATACAAAAGCGAACGCTGAAGCAGCTTTGGCGAAGATTAAGGTTGAATACGAACCCTTGCCAGTTTATATCGACGGTCGTGAAGCCATGAAGCCAGATGCTGTGCTTATTCACAAGGAAAATGGCCAATACTGGCATTTACCTCATATTAAACCCACACCCGGGACAAACATCGCGAACACCTATCATCTGATAAAAGGCAAGGGTGCCGAAGGTTTCAAGGATGCTGATGTGATTGTTGAGGGTGATTTCCATTACCCGCTGGGTTCCTGCGCTGCCATTGAGCCACACGGCGCAATTGTGTGGTTCAAAGAAGACCATACGATCGATGTATGGTCATCTTCCATTTGCCCCTTTATCATCCGCGAAGATCTGGCGCATTCCTACGGGGTTCCTGTCTCTGATGTGCGCGTTCGAATCCCCGATATTGGTGGCTGCTTTGGCTATAAATCGGATATTACGGTTGAACAGACCATCGCCTGGATCGCCAGTTTTGTACCAGGACGACCTGTTAAATGGGTAGCAAGCCGTAAGGAAGACATCACTTCAACACTTTTAGGGCACGGTATTCACTCTAAGATGAGAATTGGCGCCAGGAAGGATGGCAAACTCGTTGCCATTCAGAACGAAGTTGTTCACACGGGTGGCGCCTACGCTGACACTCCTGTCAATGTCACCATGGCCGCCACACACAACTGCGCTGGTGGCTATGAATGGGAACATTGTGATCTGATTGGTTATACCGTATATACCAACACGCCACCGGTGGGTGCATTCCGCGGTTACGGCCACCAGGAAGGTCAATTTGCGGTTGAACGTTTGATGGACATCCTTGCTCGAAAGTTGAACATGGATCCTATCAAGCTGCGCGAAATGAATTACCTGTCTGAAGGTAAAACCAACTCACTTGGCGAAATGATGTGGAAAACTCACGGCGATATCCGCCAGTGTTCTGATTACGTCAAAGAAAAGGTATTCAGCAAACCGAAACCCGCTGAAGACGAAAATTATTATTATGGCCGAGGTTTTGCAGCGGTCAGTAAATCACCAAAAGGTGCGCCATTCTCAACGAAAGGCTGCTACATGAAGATGAACATCGACGGTAGTGTGAATGTGTCGATGGGCGGAGCAGAAGTTGGACAGGGTTTGCGAACCGTGGTGCGGCAGGTGACGGCTGAAGCACTCAAGATCGATCCTGAGCGGGTGCGCGTTTACAATGATATTGACACACTATATTCACCTTATGAATGGCAAACCATCGGCTCAATGTTCACCACACAGGGCGGGCGGGCAATCATCCGTGCTGCTGATAAGCTGATCGCAATCTTAAAAAATACGGCTGCTCAGGTGCTGAAAACCGATGTGGATTATCTTGAATATGACGGAGAGTATGTCTACCTGCGCAATGATCCCAGCATCCACGTTTCAGTGAAGGAAATCACTCGCGGCTACATTACGTCAGATGGAATCACGGTAGGCGAAATGGCCCAGGCGGTATCTGATGCCAGACTGCCACGCTACATGAATCCGGATGCGAATGGCCAGGGAAGCCTTGGTGTGAGTTACACCTTTGGTGCAACTGCGGCAGAAATCCGTATCGAAAAGAAAACTGGCAAGGTAATTGTTGATAACTTTACCTCGGCCTTCGATATCGGCCAGGTGATCAATCCACAGCAGGCGCGAGGTTCAGTAACAGGCGGTGTAACGATCGGAATGGGCGCTGCAATCTCTGAAAAAGTTGAATTTTCTGAGGATGGCAAAATCCTTAACCCACACCTGTTTAAATACCATATCCCAACCTACAAAGAGGCACCGAAGCAGGATGTTGAATTCATCGAAAATCCCGACGCGATAGGTCCATTTGGAGCCCGCGGGATTGGTGAACATTCAGTCATTGGTCCGGCACCGGCGATTCTGAATGCGATTTACGATGCTGTGGGTATCGATTTTTATGAAATTCCCGTTACTCCAGATGTGCTTAAGAAAGCTCTGGAATCCAGGCAAGAGGTGAAATAATGGCAGAGAAAATTTCCTTTACCATCAATGGACAGCCAACAACAGTTGAAGTTGATCCCGAAATGCTGGTCATCGATGTCATTCGTGAGGTTCTCAACCTTACCGGTACAAAACGTGGTTGCGATAATTCAACCTGCGGTTCCTGCACCATTGTTGTGAATGGCAAAGCCACAAAAAGCTGCAATATGCCGGTGAAGAAAATTGCTGGGGCAGATGTGCTCACAGTCGAAGGTCTGGCAAAGGGGATGGAACTGCATCCAATTCAAAAAGCAATTTCTGAATCTGGCGCCATCCAATGTGGTTTTTGCACGCCTGGAATTGTGATGGAACTGTACGGTCTGCTTGAAGCAAACCCACAAGCAAATCAAACGGAAATCGAAAACGCACTCAACAAGCACCTGTGCCGCTGCACGGGTTATGAACCCATCCGTGATGGGGCGTTGATGGCGCAGAAGTTGATCCAGGATCGAAAGTAAAAAAATAAGAAAAAGGCCGTTCACCAATTGGTGAACGGCCTTTTTGTGTTCCATTATTGTTAACCGTACCGTCCAGTAATGTAATCGGAGGTGCGTTTATCTCTTGGGGTATGAAAGATCTCTTTTCCTGGTCCAAATTCAATCAATTCACCCATCAAGAAAAATGCAGCGTAGTCAGCCACCCGCACTGCCTGCTGCACATTGTGTGGTGCAATGATGATGGTATATTGCTGCTTTAATTCACCCAGCATTTCTTCGATATTTGATGTAGCGATGGGATCAAGGGCAGAAGTCGGCTCATCCAGCATGACCACTTCAGGTTCAAGCGCTAATACGCGGGCGAGACAAACCCGCTGCTGTTGCCCTCCTGAAAGGCTATAAGCGGAATCTTTTAGACGATCATTGACTTCATCCCAGAGGAAGGATTGTCTTAATGCCTGTTCCACTGCGTGGTCTAGTTTTTGTTTGTTCTTCTCACCCGCCATGACCAATCCATAAGCAACATTATCGTATATCGAAAGAGGAAGGGGTACAGGACGCGAGAAGACCATGCCAATCTTGCGCCGCAATTCAATCACATCGGTTTTGGGGTCGAGGATGTTTTGTCCCTGGAAGATGACTTCACCCTTCATTTCTTTAACATCAGCCAGATCATTTAACCTATTTAAAACGCGCAGGAAAGTGGATTTACCGCCACCGGCAGGGCCAAAGAGCACTGTGATCGCTTTCGATTCAATCTCGAGTGAGATATTTCTTAAGCTCTCATTGTCATCTGAGTAGCGTAGAGAAAGGTTTTTGATGATGAATTCTTTCATGATGTCACCATTGACGTTTGGCACGCGCATGCGAACGGATGAGCGTGGCGATCAGATTCATACCCAGTACGAAGATCAAGAGTACGAGTACCGTTCCATATTGAATCGAAACGGGCATTCCAGGGATTTGAGTTGAGATTACAAAAATGTGATACGGGAGTGCCATGGTTGCGTCTAGGGGTGACTGGGGCAGAATAGGAAGGAAGAATGTTGCGCCAGTAAAGAGAATTGGGGCAGTTTCACCGGCAGCTCGTTCCAGGCCAAGGATGACACCGGTGATAATGCCAGGTAATGCTTGAGGTAGAACAATTCGCCTCACGGTTTGCCATTTGCTGGCACCGAGAGAGGTAGAGACTACCCTGAAAGAATTGGGAACGCTTCGTAAGGCCTCTTCAGTGGTGCTGATAATCGTGGGCAGGGTCATGATCGACAGGGTGAGTGAGGCAGAGAGGATGCTTGTACCAAATTTGAGAAATACGACAAAAAGCCCGAGACCGAAAAGCCCATATACCACTGAGGGAATCCCGGCGAGATTGATGATGGCAATTCGAATGAGGCGGGTCAGGGTGCTTTCTTTTGCGTATTCCGAGAGATAGATACCCGCCATTACCCCAAGAGGCACAGAGAAAATTGCAGTGCCAATTGTTAAATAAATGGTGCCTACGATCGCAGGAAGAATACCGCCCTCCCGCATTCCATTGGAGGGGGGGGCTGTTAAAAATTCCCAACTGATAGCGGGAGCGCCTTTTACAATAATGTATGCCACCAATCCGAGGATAGGAATCACAGTCAACAGAGTGATGATCCGCAGCCCTATGAAACCGAGTTGTTCATTGATCTTTTCTTTACGATGCTTTGATGTGGTGGTCATGAGAGCAGCCTTTCTGAACGCTGCCTGGATTTGGTACTGACAAGGCTGGCGAAAATGTTGATCACCAGGGATAGGAGAAAGAGGACAATACCGATTAAGAAAAGTACCTGATAATGCTGGCTTCCGGCTGCGACCTCTCCCATTTCTGAGGCGATGGTAGCCGTCATGGTACGGATGGGGGCGAACAATGAATTGAGGTGAACGGGCATGGTAGCCGCGTTTCCAGTTACCATCATGACTGCCATTGTCTCGCCCATCGAGCGGCCGATGCCCAGCATCACAGCAGTCAGCACTCCACTTTTAGCTGCTGGAAGGGTAACATCCCAGATGGTTTGCCAGCGGGTAGCACCCAGAGCCAGCGATGCCTGGCGGTATGAATTGGGGACTGTGTTAAGCGCATCTTCAGCCACAGAGACAATTGTTGGGATTGAGATCAATCCTAACAGGATCGCGCCGGTAAATGCGGTCAGTCCAGTGGGGATATCGAGAAATTTTCGAATGAAGGGGACAAACACCAGGATCCCGATAAACCCAAGCACAACTGAGGGAATTCCGGCTAGAATTTCAATTATCGGTTTCAAAATATCTCGAATCCAGGGCGGCGCGACTTCTGAAAGATAGACGGCGGCACCAATACCAAAAGGAAGCGCGATCAAAGTCGCTACCACGGTAACCAGAATACTCCCCAGGATGAGCGGAAGGATGCCAAAGTATCCTTCGATGGGATACCAGCGAATGGAAAATAAAGTCTTCAAAGGAGTGGATGCAAGCGCGGGGAGACCTTCACGTAGAAGGAAAAATAAAATGAGCAAAACAAAGAGAATGCTTGAATATCCGGTAATACGGATGACACTGTTGATTAGTTGATCGTCATGCTTTCTCGTCTGGTTCATTATCGTCCTGCTACTGGTTTTGTATGGGAACAAAGCCAAGTTCTTTTACGATATTCTGGGCTTCAGGTGTGAAGATCCAATCCAAATAATCCTTGATCGCACCGGTCGGCTTGTTCTGAGTGTATACGTAAAGGTTACGTGAGATCAAGTATTCGTTATTTGAGACGGTCTCGGCGGATGGTATCACATATTTATCAGGTTGTTCTGGAGAAGAGATTCCCAGGATCTTTACCTCTTCGGTGATATATCCTAGTCCGTCGTACCCGATCGCGTTTGGATTATCACGCACTTCTGCGATGATCCCTTCGGAAGAAGGAAGGAGTAGGGTGTCTGCCGCGAAAATTGTTTTATCATCTGAATTGCCTTTTCGAACTACTGATTCAAGGAAGTACACATGAGTGCCAGAGTTGGTTTCACGGGAAAGACGGACAATCGTGCGGTCTTCTCCACCGACTTCACTCCAATTATTGATCTCACCGCTGTAAATTTTAGAGAGCTGGTCAAGCGTAAGGTGGTCTACGGGGTTGGATGGGTTAACGATGACTGCGATCGCGTCTCTAGCGATGATGAATTCCTGAGGTGAGAGACCAGCCGCAATGGCAGCTTGCATTTCCTCGGGTTTGATCTGTCTAGATGCGTTGGCAATATCGACAGTCTTGTTAATCAATGCAGTGATTCCAGTACCCGATCCGCCACCGGTAACCGAGATGCGTACACCAGGATTGATCTGCTGGTACCTTTCTGCCCAGGCAAGTGCAAGATTTACAATGGTGTCAGAGCCCTTGTTTTCAATGTATTCGCTTTGCGAAATAGGTGTGTCGTCGGTAGTTGACCGTTGAGTACAACCGGCTGTTAAGATGAGTATGATTAAAATAACTAAAAATCTCCGCATGTAAACCATTATATTCGATATCCGCAAGGTTTTGGAAAAAAATATTAATTGTTAGACGGTTTTAGAAAATCGAATGAGGTATAATCAGGCGGCTAGAGATGTAGAAAGAGGATACCTATGGACTTTGGAACAATTCAGCAAGTGGATATCGACGAACAAATGCGTTCTGCATATCTCGATTATGCGATGAGCGTAATCGTCTCGCGTGCTTTGCCAGATGCGCGGGATGGATTAAAGCCGGTTCACCGGCGCATCCTGTATGCAATGTTTGACATGGGTATCCGGTCAAATTCGGCTTTCAAGAAGTCAGCCCGCATCGTTGGTGAAGTCCTCGGTAAATATCATCCGCATGGTGATTCAGCGGTTTATGATGCTATGGCACGTATGGCGCAAAATTTCTCTATGCGTTATATGCTGGTAGATGGCCAGGGCAACTTTGGATCGATTGATGGTGATGCACCCGCTGCGATGCGTTATACCGAGGCAAGGCTGCATGCTGCGGCTGAAGAAATCCTGGCGGATATTGATAAGGAAACGGTAGACTTTGTGGATAATTTCGACGGCTCCTTGAAAGAGCCGGCTGTGTTGCCTGCGCGTCTGCCCAACCTTTTATTGAATGGGGCTTCTGGAATTGCCGTAGGTATGGCAACCAGTATTCCTCCGCACAATCTGCGTGAGATATCCAGTGCTATCGGTCACTTAATCGATAACTACGACCGGATCGATGAGGTGTCTACAGAAGAATTGATGCGTTTTGTTCAGGGTCCGGATTTTCCTACCGGCGGGGTGATTGTGGGCCGTGACAGCATTCAGCAGGCTTACAGCACGGGTAAGGGAAGACTGGTAGTGCGGGGTATGGCTCACATCGAAGAGATGAAAGGCAACCGGCATCGAATTGTAATCACTGAAATTCCTTACCAGGTTAATAAAACCGGGTTAATCGAGCGAATCGCTGAACTCGCGCGTGATGGAAAACTGGATGCCATTTCTGATTTGCGTGATGAATCTGACCGGCGTGGCATGAGCATTGTGATTGAGCTGCGCCGCGGTGCAGCACCCAAACAGGTTCTGAATCAACTGTACAAATATACACCGCTGCAGTCAACGTTTTCGGTGCATTTCCTGGCTCTGGTGAATGGTGAACCAAGATTACTCTCTCTGAAAAGGGCTTTACAAATTTACATTGAACATCGTGAAGAAATTATTTCGCGACGTTCAAAATTTGAACTCGAAAAAGCCAGGAATCGCGCCCATATACTCGATGGTCTCTTGATCGCCCTGGCCAACCTCGATGAAGTGATTAAAACCATTCGAGAATCAAAGGATGCTGATTTAGCCAAGGAAAGACTCATATCGCGATTTAAACTGTCTGAACCTCAAGCCCAGGCAATTCTGGATATGCAATTGCGCCGACTGGCTGCGCTGGAACGCCAGAAGATTGAAGATGAACACCGAGAGGTTTTAGCCCGGATCGCTTATCTCGAGGATCTGCTCGAACATCCACGAAAAATTCTAGGGTTAATTAAGGAAGATCTGACCGCATTGAATGAAAAGTTTGGTGATGAACGACGAACTCGCATTGTCGGCGAAACCCATGAGGAATTGAAAGAAGAAGACTTAATTCCTGATGAATCCGTGCTGATCACTTTTACCCAGAAAGGGTATATCAAACGAGTGGCTGCCAATCTTTATCGCACGCAGGGCAGGGGTGGTCGTGGTGTATCAGGACAAACCGTGAGAGAAGAAGATGAAGTCTTGTTCCTCATTCCTGCGCGCACTCTACATACAGTGCTATTCTTCTCCGATCGCGGCAAGGTGTATTCAGAAAAGGTCTATCAAATTCCAGATGCAAACCGGACGGACCGCGGTATCCCAATCGTAAATGTGCTTTCACTCGATGCGGGTGAGAAGATCACTGCAGCGGTGTCCGTTCCAAATTTTGATGAAGGTTCTTACTGCACGATGGCTACTCTCAACGGCCGTGTCAAACGGGTTTCGCTGTCAGAATTTGCAAGCGTTCGCCCTTCAGGCTTAATCGCCATTACGCTTGAAGACAAAGATCAACTTTACTGGGTAAGACTAACCAACGGGAATAATGAGATTATTATGGTTACCCGCCAGGGTCAGGCACTACGGATTGATGAATCCGATATCCGCAGCATGGGACGCCAGGCGGCTGGCGTAACCGGCATTAAACTTAAAGGTGATGACCTGCTGGCCTCGATGGATGTCATTGAACCCGAAGGGCAATTGCTTGTGGTTACCGAAAAAGGGTACGGTAAACGCTCAAAACTGGATGAATATCCTGCCAAAGGGAGAGCAACCGGTGGGGTAGCGACGATTGATCAGAAAAATCTTTCTAAGATTGGTAATATTTCGGCAGCCAGGGTTGTTCAAGAAACAGATGAGATCTCTATGATCTCCTCTGGCGGGATCATGCTGCGTTTGAAGGTGAAGGATATTTCGATGAGTGGTCGCGCCACGCGTGGATTCAAGTTGATGGACCTTGGCAGCGACGATGTTGTGGCCTCAGTAGCGAGGATGGTAAATGCAGAAGTGCAAAAAGCTGATAACGGAGACTAAAACGTTCACAAACCTTAATTTAAAAGAACCCTGGTATTTACCGGGGTTCTTTTTATCTTGTTCATGCATTAAATACTTGTCTAAATTGGGGGAAAAACTTTCTGGAAGAGAATTAACACGAAAGCTCCGATGATTACCACCATCAGGAAAAGAAAGCAGGCGATAATGAACCGCTGTGGAGCGGTCATTCCCAGAAAAGGGCCGGATTTTTTTTCTGAAGAATAACTAATGGTGTTTTCTTCTTCCAGAGGTACATCTGGGAATTCCGTATTTACTGAGTTGCGTAAATCATCCAGCATTAGGTCCTCCTAAATCGGTTGAAGTGCTCGGGCGTAGATGTACATCACCGATTTCAAAACTCATTTCCTGTCCGTCATCAAGAACCAAAACCAGGTTTCCCTGTGTGTTGATGCCTTTTATCTTACCTATTATAGATGGTTTTTCCGAATGTTCAATACGAACCTGTTCTCCAACAAACGCCAGATGATCTTCCCACGTCTTCATAAACTCAGAAGTACCGAGCTTTGCTCTCCAATGTTCAAGAGAAAGCAGCACGTTTTTCAGAATTTCGTATCGATCAATCGATCGAGAGGTTTCATCTTCAAGGCTGGTTGCAGGAAATTGCTGGAATTCTAACGGGGGAACCGAACCTCGGGAAATATTAATGCCAATCCCAAGTACAACTCCGGCTAGATCACCTTCCCTCCAAGAGGCTTCAACCAAAATCCCACAAAACTTTTTGCGGTTGATCAGCACGTCATTCGGCCATTTGATTTCTACTGCGGTCCCCAGGCATATTTCGACTGCCTCACGGACAGCAATTCCGCAAAGTGGCGAGAATAATGGAATCATATCTCTTTCATTTGCCCGGGGTTTAAGAATCAAAGTGAAGGCGAGGGATGATCCTGGGCGAGTGACCCAGTGTCGGTCGAACCGCCCGCGCCCCTTTGTTTGTTCGTCGGCGATAACCAGTGAAAAGTCTTGGGCTTCAGCGTCTATCCATGCAAGTGCTTCATCGTTAGTCGAGCCAATCGATTCGTAATATTTTAACTGACTAACGATTGTTTGAGATAAACATTTTTGTAGACTAACAGGAATCATCTCCAAATTGTACCGTAAAAAGAAAAAAGCGGCTTATCGCCGCTTTTTCTGGATAGAAGGTTATTTGGCAATGATCTTAATGCTTTTTGGTTTTGCTTCTTCAGCTTTAGGGATACGGATGGTAAGAACACCATCCCTCATAGAAGCTTCGATCCTATCTGAAACAATCGGATCTTCGATTTCGATTGACCGGCTGAACTTACCAACCGGTAATTCGGAGAACAGATATTCAGAATTTTCGTCACGGATTTCCTGGTATTCTCCTTCAATAGTGAGTAAACCATTGTTGAACTGAATATTTATTTCATCAGCGTTCAAACCAGGAAGCATACCGGTAAGGGTGTATTCATCCTTGGTGGATTTCATTTCCATGGGGAAAGTGAGCATTCTTTCAGTGTTGAATGAGTTCTCGATCATTTTTCTCATCATGCGGCGGCGGGCTTCAGCTACCAACTCGGGATTTCTTAAGTAAAGTGTCATTTCAACCTCCATTAGATTCTCTATTGTTTATGAGCCAATATTAAACTGGCTCTATTTGAGATAGATTAGTGAAGTATAAAAATGATATTAATATTTTTGTTTTGATGAAGTAGATATGGTATGATGGGCAGCGTTGGAGATGAACTATGGAAGACAGAATTACTATCATCGAAGGTCCCCCTCCAGTCTTTGAGCGTATTGACGACGGGTGGCCGCTTGGGTTGAATGAAGCCCCAGCATATTACGGTATGGCTTTGACGAGGCTGCGAACATTCAACGGTCCTGCTCTCGTTGAAAGGTGTCACCGCGCATGGAATCAGAAAGAGCCAATCTATTTACACTACCGAAATGAGATGGGTCTGGAGAACAAAGTGCCTATTTTGGCTATCAGAGCCAGTGAGGTGGAAGAAGGACAGGTATTGTTCTTATGGGTCAGGAATACTCTCGATGATCCAGTTGTGGATTAATTCTAGGATGAAGAATCATTCCCGGAATCTATAAGTTCCGGGATTTGTCTTAAAAACGATACACATCTGGGTGAGGGGGGCACCCAAATGTGTATTAATTAATAATATACTACATTAATGATTAGCAATCAAGTCTTTTTCGAAATTGGAATCAAATGAATTGTGCCCCAGGAGGGACTCGAACTCTCAACCTAAGCGTTAGGAGTGCTTTGCTCTGTCCTATTGAGCTACTGGGGCAACACACACGATTATAGCATTGCCGTAACCCTGCTTCAAGGGTAAAAGGAGATTACATGAAGGTGACAGAAGGAGATTTACTGGGGAAAATAATCGAGGTTGAAATAGGCAATGCCATTTATGGCGGAAGCTTTGTAGGAAGGGCTGCAGATAGAAAAGCTGTTTTTGTACCCTTTGTGCTGCCAGGCGAGCGGGCTAAAGTGTTCGTTACTGAAGATAAGAAGAATTACGCCAGGGCAACCCTGGTGGAGTTATTGGAATCGTCACCAGAGCGCATTTCAGCTCGTTGCATGCATTTCGAGGTATGCGGTGGATGTCATTACCAACACCTTGCTTATTCATCCCAACTCGCAGTGAAACGAGCCATTGTTGCTGACCAGTTTAGCAGGGTCGGGAAATTCACCAATGTTGTGGTTAATGCGGTCGTTCGCTCACCGAAGGAATGGAACTATCGCAATACCGTCCAGTTTCATGTTTCGGGTGCTGGCAAACTGGGTTTCCAAAGAAGCAGCAGCGCTGATACCGTTGAAATCTCCGAATGTCATCTTCCACTGCAGGCAATCAGTGACCTTTGGCCACTGATTGAACTTGATCCTGAACTCCAATATAAGCGGGTGGCGATACGTGCCGGGTCGGATGGAGAAGTATTGATGGGTTTAGAGGGCGATTCGTTAGAACTCCCAGAGTTCAGTCTTGATTTTCCGCTTTCGGTAGTGCTGCTAGGGAGTGACCGTGATCTTGTTCTTTCAGGTGAGCCTACAAACCGGTTTATGGTCAGGGATGCTGAGTTCATCGTCAGCGCTCGTTCTTTTTTTCAGGTGAATTTGAACCAGGCGGAAGCCATGGTTGAATATGTGTTGGAATTGTTGCCGTGGAATAAAGACATGACCGTTTTCGACCTCTACTGCGGAGTGGGATTGTTCTCGCGCTTCATCGCACCTTTGGTGAAGGAACTGGTGGGTGTGGAACTCTCAGAAAGCGCCTGTAATGATTATGCTGCGAACCTCGACGCGTTTGAAAATACTTCTCTGTATGTGGGCGCAGTCGAGGATATCTTACCCGGATTAGAAATTACACCAGACGTGGTAATTCTTGATCCACCACGGGCCGGGCTGGCACCCCGCGCATTGGAAGCGCTGGTCAAGTCAAAGGTCAAGCAGATCATTTATGTTTCCTGCGATCCCACCACGCTGGCGCGCGATTGCCGCAATCTGGTTGAGAAGGGCTACCGGTTGGAAAGTATTCAGCCTTTTGATCTGTTTCCACAGACTTACCACGTTGAGTGCGTGGTATTGATGTCAAGGCTAAAAGAGTGAGGGTGAAAAAAGCATAGTAAATATGGGCTTTTCGAGGTTTTAGAGAAAATATTCGATATACAAGTCTTATGGTGAGGGATCTTGGCGACCTTTATTTGTACTTGACTGGCGATTCCCAAACTAATATACTTACTGTATCCAGCTTTTCGCTGGAATGGTTGCTTAGACTTCTCCTACTGTGCGTCGTAGTAAGCCCTCTTTTCAAAAGTATTTATCACACAATACAGCCGCTGCTTCAGCTCTTTCATTCCTATATGTGCTGACGCAAAGCGGCAGAATGGAGATTAGGATGAAAAAAGCTATAACATTCGCTATCATGTTATTTTTGGTGTTCACCCCTATAAGCCCAGTATCAGCGGCAGGTTTTAGTCTGGTTCAAGGAAGCATCACAGGCAACTATCTTGATAATAAGTTGCTTGAAACATTTTTTAGCACGCTTATCATTTCGTCAGAATTCTCGGATCAGCAGCAAAAATATATATTATCAGGTTCGACGCAGGTTCAATCGCCGACATATGAGTATCCAGACGGTAACGACCTTTATGTCGGAACGGATACTGGAATTGGGAATATTAACGGTGAATATGATCCGCTGACAGGCGGATTTTACGGCACAGTCCATTATGAGGCGAAATTCAGCGGAGCGGTAGGGACGTCAACGCTGACTGCGACAGTGTCTTATGTAGATTGCGAGTTTACTGGAATCGCTAATCCGGATGATACCAGCGTAAAACTTGAGTTCGTTGGAAAGGATCTCAATAAAAATAAAGACGTGGCTTTTACCGTAACGTTCTCGGTTCAGGGCACTGTGCCGTTCACACAGGAGTCATCAGAGGAACCGGAAGAAACTGAAGAAATGCAGCTCGAGCCTTCGGAAACAGTGAAGTTGCCCGATTCCAACACACGCTTCAGCGATATGACGGGCCAGGTTGAAATGCTCTTTCCAACAGGCTATGACTCTAATGGCGAACCGATATATGATGAGGAAGCCTGGCAGTTTGCAAAGTTGGGTGCTGTTCTTCCCGAAGGCACAAGGATCAAGACAAGTGAAAGAAGCTCGGTCGTGCTGTCCTTTGCCGACATGACGACCTTTGTTATGAAACCCGAAACCGAAATTATGCTATCCAAACCGGAGGCGGGTCCTGGGCCATTTAAGCTACTTGTCGGGAATCTGTGGGTCAATTGGACGCATATGATTAAGACGGGTTATCTCCCTTTCGAGGGATCTCAAGCTGTTGCGGGTATTAAGGGTACAACCTTTGTCCTTGAGGATGATGGAACGGAAACAACGCTTAAGGTAATTGAAGGTACTGTTGAATTTACATCAAAAGTGACGGGTGATTCACTGACGGTAAAAGGCGGCAACATGCTAAGCGCCAGCAAAGACGGGCTTAGCGATATAGAAGAATTCGATGTTGATGCTGAAATGGAGCAATGGCAAGTGTATGGCGCAAATATGCCAAAACAGAGTTTTCCGCTCTGGGCTGTTTTAACGATCATAGGTGCCGTACTCCTCGCGGGAGTTATATTATTCACGGTATTGTCGATAAACAAAAAGAAATCCGCTAGCGCGTCTACCTCTCACAAATAGGTGCCGTAAGATTAGGCGCATAATCACAAATTCTGTATCCAATGTGGCGCGCCACTGGGCGGTATTCTTTGCACAGTGTGGCTGGAATTGAATAAGTGATTATTATCTGAATTATCTGAACTTGACACAAACCTAACTAAATATGCGTCAGTTGTAATATGTTAAATTTGCATGTTACAACAATCAATGGGCAAATAATCCTAGCGGACATTCCCCCGAAGGAAGCATTTCATTCGTGGTATTTAAAGATACTCATGCAACACCATATAACACAACGGCAGCGTCTGCGCCACATGCATCCAACGGCGAACAACACAGGATAACCCCTGATTTCTATCGTGTAGGTGCACTGAGTCAGGCCGTCAGGCAGCGCCTGTCAGCGAGATAAAGGTTTGCCAGCGTGACATCATATGAAACTATGCAACCTGCTTTCACCGGCCCTTGTATCGCGTTTTGCGTTAACCGAAATGCACATTTACAACGCTGAAAATATGCTCGACCTTGGCTCAGACAGAGGTTTTTTCCGTTTCCTCCGGTTGACTTGCCCCTGTGAATATGTGGATTTATTTTAATATTGCGGTCCGAACCCGACCTTGCATAGAATTAGCACGCTGAGCGCGAGGGCGTGGAACTCAACTTCCGGGTGATGAGTGAAGCGGTTGCCACATTCCGAGAATGTGCTGCCATACCAAAGGAGTGGAAAGGCGAGATTAAAAAGGATTAGAAACGAAAAGGAGGTCGAAAATAATGCTGGGTGCAATAATTGGTGACATCGTTGGCTCCGTCTATGAGTGGCATAATATCAAGACGAAAGACTTTCCTCTGTTCAGAGACGACTGCTTTTTCACAGACGATACCGTGATGACCATTGCCACTGCTGATGCTCTAATGAAAGGCGGCAAAAAGGATGATTTCATTGATGCCTATAAAAAATGGGGACGGTTGTATCCCAACGTTGGTTATGGCGAAAGATTTTGGAGTTGGTTGGACTCGGATGAACGTGAGCCGTATAACAGTTGGGGCAACGGATCGGCGATGCGTGTGTCACCCTGTGCATGGGTCATGAACTGCGGATTCTACAGCAGAACTGGTTGTTGGCCATCAAATGGCTGGGGTATGGTTACTCGCTCTGCCGAAGTAACACACAATCATCCCGAAGGCATTAATGGCGCACAAGCCACGGCAGCAGCCATATTCTTGTGCAGGTTCTATTCCGAAGGTCACGCTTTCGACTTTTGTGAGCCGTGGTCGATTGATGAATTGAAAACTGAAATAAAAAAACTGATAGAGAAAAATCATGGCTACGATCTTTCCAAAACGTTGGATGAGATTCGCCCAACCTACCGCTTCAACGCAAGCTGTCAAGAGACCGTGCCACAGGCGATCGTAGCCTTTCTCGAAAGTACCGATTTTGAGGACGCAATTCGAAACGCCATCTCGTTAGGCGGCGACAGCGACACACTTGCTGCCATAACGGGTAGCATCGCTGAAGCAGCTTATGGTATTCCGGAATGGATAAAGGATAAGGCATGGACATATCTCGACGAGACGCTCCGCGACGTCTGCTGCCGCTGGCATAAGTTCACACACGAAACATAAAACCGTGCTTACGATTGATTAGAAAAATGCACATAGTTTAAAATATTATCCTTTGCCAACGTAGGTGTCGGGAGCTTAACCTTACTGTCGATTGATTCCCGAGAACTGATATAACTAATAAAAAGAATGTGGACTTATTCTCTTATCTGAAAAAAGTAAAAATACAGACCTGACATCAATTTATTGATATCGTGCCATGTCGAGACGGATTATCTATTTAACCGAAAATGAAATGGTTACGATCTTGGTCAAAGATCGGGTGAGTTAATGTATGTTAATGAAAACTTATGAGGTTGAAGGTATTCTGGTCATAAAAAGGGCAAAAAATGCGAAGTGTATGTCGCCGTCCATAGATGTCTATCTCGCCAGGGAAACACAGTCATGACCACTGTTCAGGAAAAATCTATGAAGATCCAAAACAATGACAACGCCAAGATTCATTTGAGACCTCATCATATCCTGTGCCTATCGCTCTTTGAGGGCAAAGGTTATAACGAGAAATTTACTGAAAATATTCAAAAAATATTGGATAATTTTCAAAACATACAAATTGTCTCCAGTGCAGATGATATTTGTAAGTCATGTCCAAACAATGTTCATGGCGAATGCAGCCTGGGCGAAGAAGATGTGCGTTTAAAAGACAGGAATGCATGCGCGAGTTTGAAAATACAACCTGGCGACATTTCTGTAGACAGCATTAATCTCAAGCTGTCCATGCTTTCTAAAATGGATTTCGAAAAGTGCTGCAGGACTTGCAGATGGTATAAGGCGAAGGTTTGCAGGTTCGAAAACATCAAGCAATTGTAATGACATAGAAACACCATTTTATCGGAGGTGTAGATGAAAAAGAGAGAGGAGGAAGATGTCATGAACCCATTTCAAACAATTGCGACAGAAAGACTATTGATTCGAAAACTTGAGCTCGAAGACACAGCTGCCTTTTTTGCTTATCGTTCACTACCAGAGGTCTATGAATATCAAACTTTTCGCCCGGTGAAAATTTCTGAAGCCGAGGGTTTGATAAAAAAGATCCCTGATTATCCAAACATTCCCAATACCTGGTTTCAACTCGCCGTGTGTCGTAATGAAGATGGTCAATTGATTGGAGATGTTGGTCTTCATTTCCTAGAGAATCATGGACAGGTAGAGATCGGATACACGATCGCACCAAATTTTCAGGGGCTGGGATATGCCCATGAAGCATTAATCGCGATTATCGATTACCTTTTCATAAAGTTAAAGAAACATCGCATTATTGCGTCAGTTGATCCTAACAACATAAAATCTGTATTCTTATTAAACAAAATTGGAATGCGAAAAGAGGCGCATTTTGTGAAAAGCGTCCGAATAGATAACCATTGGGTTGATGATTGCGTATATGCAATGTTAGAAGAGGAATGGAGAAGGGGATAGAAAGGGGAATTAATCTTAATACTATCCGGATTTTCCGGCAGTAAAGAAATGTGCGATCAGTGGATGCTATTTCAAATCTAGCATAATCCTTGCATCTTTTTCTTAAAGAGTTGCTATAATAATTGCGTATAGGATGTTAATTCAAGATTTGTAAGGGTTCTTTGTGGAGGAAACATGAGAAAAGTTGCTAGATTGATCCCTGTATTATTGCTGATCGCGTTGTTTACCGCCTCGTGTCAGGGGCTTTTTGGAGGAAACGAGGAGGTACCAACAGCTGAAGCTCCTAACCTGACCTTAACGGCATTATTCGATACCAGTTTAAATATTCCGCCGACTGTTACTCCACAACTGGTGGCAACATCCACCGAGGTTCCAACTGCGGCACCTACTACAGCAGTTCCATCTGAAACCTTAGCAGCAACTGCAACATCAACGGTTGCACCTACGACAGCCATACCAGCTCCTGCTCAACGCAGCGGAGCCCAGATGAGGGCTGCATATCTTTCGACTGAACCGGTTATGGACGGAACGTACGCCGAGTGGGTTGAAAAAACCAACAAATATGCTATTCCTTACGTGGTGTGGAAACCCGCCAACTGGAAGAATGTGGCAGATCTGGAAGGCGCTTTTGCAGCTGCATGGGATGATGATTATCTCTACGTTTCGATCAAAGTTACCGATGACGTCATTACCCAGACTCAGACCGGCAGCAAGCTGTATCTGGGCGATTCAACAGAAATTTTGATTGATACTAACCTGTTGGGAGACTTTTATGTCCAATCGCTGGATAGTGATGATTTCCAATTTGGGATTTCACCCGGGAATCCTGCCAAGGATATCGATCCTGAAGTCTATCTCTGGTATCCATCCAGCAAAGCAGGAACGAAATCGAGTGTACTAGTCTCTTCGATATTCGAGGACTCGAAAACGATTTATCGAGTGGAGGTAGGCATTCCGTGGTCGCTGCTTGGTATTACTCCGACCAGTGGGATGCGCCTGGGATTCGCGGTATCAGTTAGTGATTGTGATAATACCAGCGCCCCTTCACAGGACTCAATGATCTCCACAGCACAATATCGTAATTTCCTGAATCCTACCACGTGGAATGAGTTAGTTCTGGTGAAGTAGCATTTGTGAGAATTATACGATCAGGCTGTCCTTTGGGGCAGCCTGAATTTTTTAGAACAAGATTGCGGCTAATTCTGACCGGTATTTTCGAGTCTGATCACCTTCTGGATCAAGAAGTTCAAGCAAGCCAAGGATCACTTGTTTTGCCCGGTCTTTGCGGTACCTTTTATCCTGGCGCAGCACATCCAGTAACCCGTCGATGCTGGCAAGAATATTGCCGCGTGAGGCAAGGCGTAATGAATTTGAAAACGCAGCATCAAGATCAGACTCTAAGGGAATTTTATTGTTGCGGAAATCTTCCATTGCTTTTATCAAAGGGACAAGTTGCTCGGCAGCATTGTATTCCTGGCTGGCAGGGAACGCCTTGTAAATCTGCATGGCGTCGGCAGAGTGACCTTTGAGCAAGCTGACTTTCATGATTCCCAATAAACTTGCCGGGTGATGGTCATTGAGTTCTAGTGCTTCAAGGAATGCTTCTTCTGCGGCAGTCAGGTCACCAGAAGCAAGTAAACTGTTACCTTTTTGAGCGAGTAGATCTGATGGTTGCGGTGGAAGTATCTTATTAATGAAATCACGAATCAGGGGTTCAGGGATCACACCGGCAAAATCAGATACTTTTCGACCCTGGCTAAACGCGATGACTGTGGGAATAGTGCGAACACTGAAACGCAAGGCAAGGTTAGGATTTGCATCGACATCCACCTTGGCCAGCCTGAATTCGCCCTCTGCTTCTAACGCAAGTTTCTCTAACAAAGGGGTGAGGATGCGGCAAGGCTTGCACCATTCAGCCCAAAAATCGACCACAACGGGTTTATTTTGTGAATAAGCGATCACATCGTATTCAAAGCTTGATTCCGTGACCGAAATAATGAAATCCGACGGCATTTTTTCTCCCGGCTAGTTTTGTTTTCTTTGGTCCAATTTAATCACCTTCGCCACTACTATCTGGTGGAGCAGAAGGTTGATCGATTCTGATGATTTCTCCATGGACGTCGATGACCACCCGGAAACCAAGCATACCCAGATAAGCGCGGGTGTTTTCAGGAATACCCATTTCTAGCATCATTTCATATTGTTTCTCAATGTTTTTTAATTGGTTTTCCAAAATAGCATGAGTAAAAAGGTCTTCCTGCCCCATCATTTTAGCTGCCTGATCTGCGATTAACTCTTCGTTCCCGGCGATCTGACCACCCAGAGCTCGAAGGATTTCAAGGTCAATAGGTCTTGATGGAACATGACGCATAAAACCCGCATCATTGATCACATAGCAGGGCTCATTACCGATCTTAGCAATCCCAACTGGTTGGTCAAATTCGTCGATCACTAATCCTTTAAATAATGGTTCATCAGACATTGCGTTTTCCTACCTGTATTATAAAGCAATCCACTTGAAAGGTGGACTGTGCTTAAGAGAAACTGCAGACTAGAGCACAACTGTAACTCTGGTTCCGCCGTTCTTGTATGCCCTTTGTTCTTCGTAAGGAACATGGGGTAAGGTCCAGCGGTACACCCATTTTGCTGCTTCAGATGGCAGGTTGATACAGCCATGACTGCGTGGCCTACCAAAATCATTATGCCAGTAGGTACCGTGAAAAGAAATGCCATCTTCGGTAAAAAAAGTGACCCAAGGCACGCCTGGCAGATCGTAAGTGGTGGCTGTGGCTTTGTTACCGTTGATCATGTGACGGGAGGGTCTTTTATAATCGGTGGTGAAATTTCCGGTTGGAGTCAAATAATGATCATAGAATTCGGTTCCACCTGAACAGCGGAACATTTGAACAGGTGTGTCTGCTTCATAAGCGATAACTATTTGATCTCTCAGATGAACTTCAAGTTTCTTATCAGCGGCAGGAACATTCGGTGAAAGGGTGGACGTTTCTTCAGGGGGGATAATTCGAAGATGCGAAGAATGGACAAAGTACCTGAATTGATAGAAATCCTCGAGAACCTCGTACCAGGTTTCACCTTTATCATCCTGAAGAACGTCCAGAATCCAATGAGTCGTTGAGTAATACAATCTGTAAGCAACCAGTTTTTTGAAGATTGGATTCCACACAGCGTCTGTATACGGGACAGTAACTTCAGCAAGGACACCTTTTTCTGGAATGGAAACAGCGGGATCGTTTTTTCTGATCTCAACGGGTTGAACACTCCCAGAATGAACATACCCTTCATTATTCATTAAATACCATACTTTGTTGTGCGCGGGTTCTCCAAGACCGATTTCTACTTTGTTAATTGGCATTACCAGATCTTTCCACAGCGTGCGGATTAATTTACCTTCCAGGCTGGGGGTGTCGTACATATCCACTCTATTGGTCGTTATGCGCCCTAATTTGACTTCTTCTGAAGTCTGAGTGAGGGATTCAGCGTACACGAAGGTGGATTTGTTCAAGGCGAGCAGAGAAACCAGAGAGATACTGCTAAGCCAGAGGAACTCGCGCCTTGTAAGAGAATGGACGTCTAATTTATTGGCCATAATAATCAGTAATGAATATTAACCAGAGTCCCAACAGAAGCCCAATTAAAGAGCCACTCTGCATCGCTGGTACGCATATTGACACAGCCATGACTCATAGGTACACCAAAATTATTATGCCAGTAAGTGCCGTGAATTCCATATCCTGAATAAAAATACATAGTATATGGAACATCGGGGAGATAGTAACCAGGCCCTGACATATCGGTATACAGGTATTTGACATAAATGTAATATTGGCCAGTTACCGTTGGGTGGGCAGCAACGCCAGTGGAAACCACGAACGATCCAACGATCTCATTTCCATCGTAAGCATAGAGCATCTGTTCGCCGAGATCGATGTCGATCCAATATCCCGAAGCATCGGCCGCAGGTTGATCTGGATTTGATATTGCAGGAACTGCCGTTGGTTGTGGCTGGGGAGTGTTGGTTGGCCATAGGGTACTTGTGGCAGTAGGGGTACGGGTGGGCGTTGACGTGGGTGTTGGCGTAAAGGTTGCAGTCGCGGTAGGAGTAAAGGTCGCTGTTGGAGTGGGCGTAAGTGTGGGTTTGTTCAGTGCGCCAGCCGGGATCGGCGCAGATGAACTACGTGCCAACGCAATCCAATTGGGCATTGCCGCCCAGACAACCACTGCGCTGCTCAAAATAATCAGCGCGATGATAAGCGTGGCAATCCAATTACTGCTATGTTTGCTGTGTGCGGGTTTGGTTTTGCCTGTTGTTTTTTTCTTTTCTACAGGCTGAACAGGTTTCTCTCTCAACTGGTCGATTACGTTAGCTGATGTTGATCTCTCAAATGCAACAGGAGTTTTTGAAAAAGTAAAAGGTGGAATAGTATTTCCAGACCGAAGTTCGGTTGAAGGCGCTTTAACTGGTTGTGTGTCTTGTCTAGAAATTGGAATGGGGGGGACTATATTTTCGATCGATACCTGAGATAAACGTTGTAATGCCCACTGCATACCTTTTGCAGCACGCTCACTTTGCGGGTTGATCGCCAGTGCGCGCTGTAAGTAAGCCACGCTGGCTGTTGGATTTGAGATCGCAGCCAGGATGAGCCATGGTTCTTCGCTATCTGGATAAAGACGGGCGGCTTTCAATGCCCAGCGCCTGGCTTCCATGTTATTGTGTTGTTGGAGGCCTGCTCTGGCATTTAATAATGCCATTTTAAAATCGATGGTATTTGGATCGTTCATGGTGTTGGCTGTGTTGTGGCAACGCTCTCGTTACGGATGTAGCAAAGCAATCCGTCAACGATGCCCTGAGCCACCAGATCAGGGTGCTGGGTTAATATCTGGCGGTCTAGATTCATGAAACCGGTTTCAATGATCGCCGCGGTGGTTTCTGTGTGAATTTCATCAAACGCATGATAATAGGTCATGTCATTGGTTACTGAGTTGGCCAGATATTTAAGTCCTGTCGCTGATTGGTAACGATCGGCCATGCAAAGTACGAGCCTGGAGGCTTTCTCGGGGTATACACTGTTGATGGCAGCGGTTACTTTAAAACCAGTTGCCTCGTTGCTGATCCACTCGCAGGTATCGCTATGAATGGATATGAGCGCAATCCCCTGATAAAGCGAAAGCCTGGGATCGAACTCTTCTAACAGGTCTACTGTGAAACCTTCAGCGATAAGTTTTTGTTGAACAAGTGTGGCAATAGTGAGGTTGACTTGTTCCTCGGTCAATCCATCCGGGCACACTGAACCAGAATCATTTTTCCAATGACCAGATACGATTCCAATTCGACCAGTAGTTGTGCTGGCAATATTATTTACCGGAGCAATCACAGTGGGATTGGCCTGCCAGGCTTGAAAAACACGTTCTAAAGTTTGGCCAGAGAAAAGGTTGTTGGGAGTAAATAAGGTAAAAAGTGAAGCAAGGAGGAATGCGTATACACCGATGGATTGAATACTGCCAAACACACTGAACTTTTCTCTTTCAGGTTTAACTGAAGAATCACCAGAGAATTTCGCATCGGTGTTGATTGGAGAGCCATTATTTGAATCAGGAATGGAGGTTTCAGGGTTGATTGGCATAGGTTCGCTCGTTTTTTCTTCTCCTTGAGAATTATAGCAAGGATTGTGCCAATATCGAACGATAAATCTATTCAATTTCATGCTTGACTTCAAGCAAATGTAACAGTATAAACAATAAAACAGCGATTATCTCAAGAAAAAATCCAATAATTGAATTTGCCACTTAAACTGAATTTTGCTTAGGCGAGGGAAAATTTTATTTATTCACTAATCAGGATCACATGACGACAACCCTACTGACACCCGAGGAACGTTCTTATCTGCTCAAGCTGGCACGCGATTCGATTACGAATGCCGTACTGCACAAACCTTCTCCACAAATCTCTCTTGAGACACTTTCACCTTCTCTGGCAGAACCCGGAGCCTCATTTGTGACGTTAACCATTGAAGGTGATTTACGAGGATGCATCGGCTCACTGGAAGCCCACCAAAGTCTGGCAGAGGATGTCAGAGAACGGGCGGTACAGGCGGCTCTAGAAGATTATCGATTTCCGCCTCTATCAAAAGAGGAAATTGATCTTGTTCAAATCGAAATTTCCCGGCTGACAAAACCAGAACCGTTGACTTATGAAAAACCGGAAGATCTTCCGCGCTTATTGAAACCAAACGTAGATGGCGTTATTTTACAACAGGGATTTCGAAGAGCAACTTTCCTTCCTCAGGTCTGGCAGCAACTACCAGATCCACAGGATTTCCTCTCTCATTTGTGCGTAAAAATGGGTGCTTCACACGACCTGTGGCAAAAAACGGTATTGCAGGTCATGATCTACCATGTTGAAGAATTTCATGAGTAAACGATCCGCTACCACGTTGTGCAGATTCGCGAATTAGAAGTGATGATATTCAACAACATTAATGACGAAGATAGTGCATCGTTTTGGAGCATCTTCAGCAATAGGGGGGTAATATCCGCGAATGACTGCCAGGGCATCTTCTAATTTTTGATCTTCAACTGCGCAGAGCAGAGTAGTCAATCCGTGGCGCAAGAATCCACCTGTTGAAGCAATTGTGGTTACTCTAAAATCAGCGTTGGTTAGCGCATGCAACAGATGGTCAGAATCCACGTCATTAACGATGGCAATGATCATTTTCATGGCTACAACTCCTCATAGTGTTCTACTTCAATTGCAAAAACCGTTGCTCCTCCCACGGTAACAGGGGTTGGAGCAGGCAGGGGTAAAGGAGCGCTTTCCAAAGGCACTGCGATATATTCTATGCGTTGACGGCAGTTTTCTTTAAGCGCAGTCAATATCTTTTGCTGGTGTTCGTGAGGAAACCCAACAAGAAGAGTAGCGTTCCGGCGGCCAAGAAAGGCTCCCGTGCTTGGTAACCGGGTAATTGAGATTTTCATTTCCCGGAAGATATTTTCAACGATATCGGCATCCTGAGATTGTACAATCGCCATTAACAATGTATCACATGTCTCTGAAGGTTCAGGTGTCATATTCAATATCCTCCTTTCTTATTCAAAAACAATCCGATGTGCCTGTGGTTGATCTATTATGATTTTTTCTCCTGACGGCGCAATGATTTCGGTCCGATCAGACCTTAGGATCATCTTTGTTTGATTATATTGTACCGTAACCGGGTTTGGATTTCTATTAAAATGCGTGACAATCATCTCATGTGGTGTGATTTTTTTAATGCCACAAACAGCCAGGAATAATTTTATCGGGATGAGATCCTGTAGACGCACTTTAGCCATGGATTCAGATAATTTTGATTTTGCTTGCCTTTCAATTGAATCGGGGTCAAAATGATGGCGGAAGAATCGTTCTGCAAGGTCAGGACGGTGGTAATTTAGCATTCCTTCAATAATCATTGCAGCCAAAAAATTTGGAATTCGATCAACTGATGCTTTCTTTTCTGATGAGAAGAAAGATATTCCGTTCATCCCCAAGAAAGATTCAGTGTTGGTTGACTGGAGGATTTTTTCCGCCTGGCGTGGTGAAGGGATACCAGCCCAAAGCGGAAGAAGTGAAGTGATGTCGCGCCTGCTAAGATCAACCTGCCCGATCTGGCCCTCATCGCCTTTTTTCCAGTTTACAATTTCGATTGCGTCGAGGGTTGAAAAGGATTGGGTTGTAACACCAATACCGGTGGTACCGATCCACTCGAAGGACTGATGGGAAAGTGCTGTTTCAATCTCACCTTCGTTTCCCATACCTTTCAATCTGCAGCAAAAATCGGGTGAAGTTCTGGTTTTTGTCTGGAGACGGATGAATAACCTGCCGGGCGTTGTGATCTTACGCGTAGGTTTGTGTTTTCCTCCCTGTTTAAATTCACACAAAATATTTTCGCTGTAATTGGCACCAGAGATGCAGTCTTGATATTGATAAAATCCTGTATCCTCATCCCATAATTCTTCTATTTTTCTGGTTATATTACGTTGAGTGTCTTCCAGCCAAACCTGGAACAGGTTAGATTTCAACCATTTTTCGATCTGTAGGAGAGATTTACATTCTCGATATAGCAGTGATAACAAGAAAGGACTTTCACTGACCTTGTGTTTTATCCAGAGATGAGCCACCTGATCCAATTCGAAAGCATCTGGGTTTAGAAATCTAATCTGAACCGGATGGGTTAATTCTTGATGACACAGAGAATGCCTGGAAAACCAGTTCTGATAGAAATGCACCAACCTGGGATATATCCCTTCCAACCAGTGGACATCTTCATTACTGAAAAAAACTTCGCAAACGAGGCTCGCAAGCATTGGCAGAGCAAGATGTCCGGTAAATTTATGATTTGTGCTGATCTGAAAGTCTATCCATCCGTTATCTTCCTGGGCATCCAGGATGTTTTGGATGAATTCCCTGACAGCATTAGGCCTACCTGGTAAAAGATTTTGTGCCATCAACCAGGTGTCGGGAATGGTCTGCCCGCACCATTCTGGATTTATCTCTAAGACTTCTTCACCGGGGTGAAAACCTAGATCTGGATCACGACGCAGGATAAAAGTTGAAAACTTGATTTGCTGAACGGCAGGCATTATTAGTTGGTATGCTTGGTTCTGTGATTGGTTAAGGGATTCAGCCAGATTGTGCTGCGGGCTTTCAATAAAGATTTTTTCATGTCTGTCAACCATCTCAATTTTGAATTGTTCTACATCCAGCTGATGAGAAGAATAATGGCGTGCCAGATTGAATGATGCATCCTCTGAGGCTTGTGAGGCCATTACCCAGGTTACCTGACGTGTTGCACCTGGAGTCAGAAGCATTTTGATCGATAAACCAGGGTAAACTGATGAGCTTTCTTCTGGGCCACCAGTTAAATAGAATAGGGGGCATAAATTACTGGTCTTTCCTCGCAGAACTGTATTCATACCCATTCGAGCAGAACTCATTGTTTGCCCACCTGGCAATGGATCAAGCTGAACCAACCAATCCATTTGTAACTGCCGGGAGACGTTGGAAGTGTTCGTAAGGGTGAATTGCCCGGTGATCACCTGTGATAATGGAACCCAAATTTTGAGCTGAGCGTCTAAGGATAAAAATGGAGTAAAAAGGATTTCTGTGAAATTTGTCGATCGAAAGTTCACCTGAGGAAACTTATAGAAATCTGCAGGGTTTGATGTTGATCGATCATTGGAGGAAAATTCCGGAAAAATCAACATACGCCTGGCACGCAATCCGAAAGTTGTGGAAATTGTAATAGGCTTTCCTGATTCTACCGTCAGTGACCAAACCTGATCGTCAGTAATGGATGGCCTGGAAAATCTCACATCGGCTGCCAGGATCTGGTGGATTACTTTATCATTGCCGGATAAGGACATAAGGACATTGTAAGAGGATTATTCTTCAAGGTCAATTGATTTATGCTAGAATCAAAAAGAATTTCAAAGAGAGAGTGTTAAGCAAAGAATGAATAACCCAATCAATCCAGACGATCCTGCGTCACGAATGCGCCGTATCATGACTGAGAGTGGTGCGAATTCAACCCAACCGAAATCAGACCCTGAACCAGAACTCCAGCCGGATAAACAGCATGAATCGATTCATGAAGAAGCCAAAAAGACAATTAAGGTAAATAAAACAACTGAGGGGCTAGAATCTGAAGATACTTTTGAAAACCAACCTACCGTAATTTCAAATGTTTCGGATCTCTCAGATACGACGCCGACGGTAAAAGTTCACATGGATCAGCCCTTGCCGCCCCCACCGGGAGCATCAGATCATTTACCGGAACATGTGGATGAAATAGACCTGTCAGCGACACGTGTATCCCCTAGCGCGATTTATTTGAACACGAAACCAACCCAAACCAGAAAACAGCAAGTACCGCCTGCAATTACTGTTCACAATGCTGTAAAAAAGAATGGACTTCCAGCCAATAAAAATAAGGGTGGTTTTGATATTAGCGGTTGTCTTGTGAAGGTAATCATCATCTTGCTTTTCGCGATTGTTCTGGGAATTCTGATCGCGGCAGGTTTTCTCGTTTATCAGTATTTCACCATTGCTGCTACGCTGCCCAGTGTTGAGGAAATGCGCGCACGGGCATCTCAGTTTGAGACAACACGGTTCTATGACCGGAATGGAAATTTGATTTACGAAATGATTGACCCTAACGCTGGCCGTAGAACTTATACCCCGCTGGAAAAGATTTCGCCTTATGTGGTGGCCGCTACGATTGCCATCGAAGATAAGGAATTTTATAACCATCCCGGATTTGATATTTTAGCGCTTGCACGCGCGATGGTGCAAAACTACACCAGCGGGGAAATTGTTTCTGGCGCATCAACTATCACTCAACAACTTGCCCGAACGTTGTTTCTGACCGCAGAAGAACGGGTAGAAATCTCTTACAAGCGGAAAGCGAAGGAGATCATCCTCTCAGCAGAAATGACCAGACGCTATACCAAGGATGAGATTCTTGAATTGTATTTGAATGAAATTAATTATGGCAATCTGGCGTATGGGATCGAAGCTGCGGCTGAAACTTATTTCAATACCACAGCTGATAAACTAACCCTATCTCAGGCTGCTTTTCTGGCGGGTATTCCACAAGCACCGAGTGTCTACGATATTTTCACCAATCGAGATGCCACACTCGGCCGCAACAAGCAGGTATTAACCGCTATGTACAATGTCAGCCAGGAAAAGGGGTGCATTCGTGTCAGCAATAGCCTGCAACCGATTTGTGTTGAAGCTCAGCAGGCTGCTGATGCGTATGTGGAGATTGAGTCATATCCGTTCAAACAGCGTGCTAACCCGATGGTTTATCCGCATTGGGTTACCTATATTCGCAGTTTGCTTGAATCGACTTACGATCCACAAACGATTTACCGCTCAGGATTTCGCGTCTATACCACACTTGATCCCACTCTACAGCAGGAAGCCGACCGAATTGTTAAGGAACAGGTTGATAGCCTCGCTGACCGGCATGTAACGGATGGCGCGCTGGTGGCGATCAATCCCAAAACTGGCGAGATCCTTGCGATGACAGGTTCGGCGGATTTCTATAATGATGATATTGCAGGACAAATCAATATGGCACTGTCTCCACGGCAGCCAGGGTCTTCGATAAAGCCTCTGACATACGCAGCGGCATTTGAAAAAGGATGGACACCTTCTACACTGATCTGGGACGTGGAAAGCGAATTTCCGCCTTCAGGTGATCCCAACGATCCACGGGATCCATATATTCCAGTTAATTACGATGGAAAGTACCATGGACCGGTCACTGTACGAAGCGCGCTGGCTAATTCATATAATGTACCTGCGGTAAAAACCCTTCAGTATGTGGGAATTTATGATGATCCAAACACAAGTGAAGCAGATGGGTTGATCGCGTTTGCCCGCAGGATGGGAATTACAACCCTCGAACGTAACGATTACGGTTTATCGTTAACCCTTGGTGGTGGCGAAGTAACAGTTATGGAAATGGCAGAGGCATTCAGCGTATTTGCCAACAACGGGAAAAAAATTGAACCTATAGCGATCACCAGAATTGAAGATCATGAAGGTAATGTAATATTTACTGCTGAACCACAAACACCCACTCAAGTGATTCGTGAAGAACATGCATACTTGATTACGTCCATTCTCTCTGATTCCAAGGCGCGCGCGCCTATGTTTGGCATTGATTCGATCTTAAACCTGGCCTTCCCGGCAGCGGTAAAAACCGGCACGACCAATGATTATCGTGACAATTGGACAATAGGATACAATCCTGATCTGGTGGTTAGTGTTTGGGTAGGGAACGCCGATAACACTCCCATGATCAATACATCTGGTGTGGCGGGGGCCGCGCCGATCTGGAACGAATTCATGAGTTATGCTGTGCCTTATCTGACTAACAATAATCCGAGCAATTTCATCAAACCTGCAGGTATCGTCGAAAAAGAAATCTGTGCGATATCTGGGGCACAGCCTTCAGAATATTGCCCCAGTACCACAACCGAAATCTTCGCTTCTGATCAATTACCCCCCTCTAAAGAAGACGATCTCTGGAAAATGGTTGAGGTAGATTCATGGACAAATCTGGTGGTATCACCAGCCTGTGAAGGATTCAGCTCAAAAAAACTAATGTTGAATGTTACTGATAAATGGGCAAAAAAGTGGATTACAGAAACCGAACAAGGGAAAGCCTGGGCAGAAAAATATGCTGCGATGTCTCCTGTGATCTTTGCACCAACGCGCACCTGTAATTCTGACGATTCACGGCCGACACTGGTATTTGTCGGACTTGAAAATAAACAAACGATCACAAGTGACCCTCTGGACCTGTATGCAGTGGTGAATGCGACCAGTAATTTTAAGGATTTTTACCTCGAATATGCTTATGCTGATAATCTAAATAAGTGGACGAGATTGGTTAAGCCAGGAGGAACAGCATCTGCACAACCTCAAAAACTGCTAACCTGGGAATTAGGTGGATTGAAACCAGGCACTGTAGTATTAAGGTTATTTATGAGGTCGACAAAAGGAGGGACTGCTGAAAGATTAATAAGATTAAATATTCAGGTACCAACCTATACTCCTACCTCCACCAGTACTCCAACTTCGACGAGCACCCCGACACCCACGCCTACTATCACAATGCTGCCAACAGATACTCCAACGCCAACTGAAACACCCACACCATCTATGACGACATCACCATAACCGAGAATGATACTGAACAACAAGCCCCTCTCTTGTTTGATACACAGGAGAGGTTTTTTTGTTCTGGATATTTATGAAATTGTTGCTGTTGACCTTTGATTTTGTTGATCTTAAGAGAGTTAATGTTGCCGCGGCGTGAGCGAAATTGGGGTACTGCCCGATAGCAGCGAAGTAAGTGATTGCCCATCGAGCGGCATTATCCTGCTGTTTGCGAAGAATCCAAATTTAAAATCGGTTTCATCGCCGACTTTCTTTCCAGGGATGGGCATCAACCTGGCTGTCAGCGGTTTACCTAGACGCACTGAGAGTGCGGCTACATCCATTAGGATACTGGTGATCTCACCAGTTGTGATATCTCCAGCAAGGGGTATGGTATCCAACCCGGTGCCGCAAACAGCTGAATAAAGCAGTAGATCTTTAACCGATAACCGTCCTTCTGATGCTCGTTTGGCCAGAACAGAATCTTCAAGCACAGGGAGCATCATACCGTTGAAACCTGCGTGGAGCCACTTACCCTTATCGAGTGTATCGGCGATCACTGCGACTGCTGCTAACGAACCAGTTCCACCAATGTGGTTCAACCCCAGTCGCTCAACTGCTCCGCCAAGCGAACACCAATCCTCAGGGAATGGAGCTGGCGAGAAATCAAATCCTTTGAAGACGATCCCCGAGCCCTGGAGTGTTTTATTCATCACAGTTGATATTTTTTCAGCAGCATCTTCCAAGACGGTGAGGAGTCGAATCCTGCCCTCCTCAAGTGTTTCTGATTGCCTGAAGGTATCAATTACAACATCTGCACATTCAACGGCAATTGAAATCGCGGGAGGCTGGTTGAATCGGTGGAATGCGGCAGGGAGGAATGGCGTCCAGGGTGGAACGTTAGCGAGTGCTGCGAAGCGTAAGTTAGTAAAGCCATCTGAGGAGATGACGGCATTTCGCTGGATCACTTCGGCACAGAGATTGACTGCTGCGGGGTAAATGACCCGGCTATCTGCTATTATGCCACTGAAAAATACATTTTTCGTTACAGCGAGCAAGTCTGGGATTAACTGATAGGATTCGGGGTATTCAGGCAGAGCGGGACCGAGTGAGAGGTAAGACCAACCTAGCTGCCCGGCTGTACTTTCGAATTGCACGGTTTCCTTGATCTGCAGATCTTTACTTTTACCATTGAATAAAAAAGGAAAAGGGGGAAACGCCAGGCGTGTTGATTGAACCGGTATGATACTGCCAGCGATGATCTCATTCAGCGTCTGGCTGACCTTAGAAAGCCGTTCCAAATTCTGATATACATTCTGATTTGAGGGATCGTAAAAACTGGTAATTGATCTGATTCTCATTGGGTTCTCTGACGAATGATTTCAAAAAGGAGGATGGACGCGGCGACGCCGGCGTTTAAAGATTCAAATTTTCCGGGCATAGGAATATGAATGAGGTGATCTGCGACCTTTCGGGCTTCGATGCTGGCGCCTTCTGCTTCACCGCCGATGATCAAGGCAAGTGGATCTCTTAAGTTCGCCTGCCACATATTCATGCCATCACCTGATTCTGCAAGAAAAATGTTAAGCCGGATGCCAGATGTTGGTTTGCAATATTGTTGTATTTCGCTCCAGTCAGTCTGGCGAATGCACATGCGAAGGTGTGCACCCATACCTGCCCTGACCACTTTGGGCATGAAGAGGTCAGCACTGCCAGGAGTATTGAAAACAAGTTGAACACCGGCTGCGGCTGCAGTGCGCAGGATGGTACCGCAATTTCCGGGGTCTCGAAGCTGGTCAAGGATTAATACCAGATTACACCCTGCCGGAATAGGGATGGCGGTCTGCGGAACGACCATTAAAATACCCTGCGCAGTTTCAGTGTCAGATATTTTTTTCATTACCTCTGCACTTACTTCAAAGCCTTGGGCTCCAGCATCCAGACTCCGTTGAATCAGATCTTTACCCCTGGATGAATTTTCATCTGTAAAAAAAATATATTTGGGCACGATTCCCGCATTTATCACTTCTTCAGAAAGACGTACTCCCTCAGCAACAAACAGGTTTTCGGTCTTACGAACGGTTCTATCAAAAAGTAATGCGCGGACAAATTGCACCCGTGGATTTTTCAATGAAGTGATTTTCTCGGGTTTATGATCGCTCATCAGTCAATTTTACCTGATTCACTTATTAAAACAAAACGGGATGGCAATATGCCATCCCGTATTTATTCGAATCTAATGTTATGCCGTTTTCGCTTTTGCAACGATGGCAGCAAATGTCTGCGGGTCACGGGCGGCGAGGTCGGCTAACATCTTACGATTCAATTGAATATTTGATTTGCGCAACGCATAAATCAATTGACTGTAAGATAAACCGTTCAGGCGAGCGCCAGCGTTGATGCGGGCGATCCATAAACGGCGCAGATCACGTTTGCGATTGCGTCGGTCACGGGTCGCATACCACAGGCTTTTCAGGCGGGCTTCATTGGCGCGGCGGATGAGGAGATGCCTGCTTCCGAACTGACCTTTTGTAAATTTTAATACTTTCTTATGACGCAGATGGCTTTTTGGACCACCTTTCACACGAGCCATACTTTACTCCTTTGCTAACCCCTGGGCGCCGGCGGTGAGCCAGTTGTGAGCACCCAACAGTTGCACTAATGCGGATACGATAATCAATCGTCCATGTGAGGTGCGAGGCGATTGACGCGCTGAATGATCTTTTCACCTTTTACAGTGACCATTTCACTCAGCTGGGCTAAGGTGCGTTTTGAAGTGCGGCGCCGGAGGTGGCTTTTTCCACCCTTGGTGCGCATCAAGACGCCAGACCCGGTCAGACGAAATCTTTTGGATGTCGCTTTATGGGTCTTTAATTTGTACTTACCTGTCTTTTGCTTGCGTGGCACAGCGAACTCCTCTCAACAAATTACGCGGTTGGTTGCGCAACAGCGAATTATACCAGAATTGTTTTCAATTGTGTGAAATCTATCAGGATTCTTTGGGCTGCTCCGTTTTTTCGGGTTCTGCAGCCTTTTTCTTGCCAGGACGTGAAGGAGCCAGCACCATTCCCATCGTACGGCCTTCAATATTAGGCGCCTGTTCGATCGTGGCAATATCAGCCAATTCCTCTGCGATCTCCTTCAGATCTTCAAGAGCGATCTCAGGATAGGTAATTTCGCGTCCTCTAAAACGAATGGTCACTTTTACCTTGTTACCTTCAGTGAGCCAACGGCGAGCGTCACGGGTCTTAAAACCACGGTGATGTTCGTTGGTTTTAGGGCGTAAGCGAATCTCTTTTACCTCAATTTTGGTTTGAGATTTGCGAGCTTCCTTTTCCTTTTTCGTTCGTTCGTATAGGAATTTTCCAAAATCCATTACCCGGCATACTGGGGGGTCAGAATTGGGGGCAACTTCGACCAGGTCAAGCTCTGCTTCACGAGCAATTTGTAGTGCTTTTTGAATGGGAACTACACCGATATTTTCATTCTGCGGTCCAATCAAGCGCACTTCTGCAACCCTGATCAATTCATTTACACGAAAATTTTGAGTACTGATAGTCTTCTCCTTCAACTATTTTTAAGACTAGCCCGTTATTAGAACGGGCTATAAACTGAATTGATAATACCATAATCAAGGTTTTCTAGTCAACAAATTCACCGAATTAATTTATGACATTGGGAATTCAAAATATTCAAGGTACTGCCGCCTAGAGTGTGAAAGGTCGTGATAAATACCGCGCTGTTCCTCAGGAAGCAGTCTGGCGATTTCGAACATGATCTCATCGGTCATTTCTTGTCTGATTTCCCGCGTCAATCTTTCTCTAGGAAAGCGTAGATGGAATGGATGACCAACCTTGATAGTCATTTTGGTACGGCGGTAAATTGTGAATTTTTCATTAAAATTTTCGTTACCAGTAAAAACAACTGGAAGGATTGGTGATCCAGTTCGCATGGCCAGGTATACAATTCCAGGCCGGCCGATGTTCAAACAGCCATTGTGTGAACGAGTTCCTTCAGGAGCGATCGCAATCATTTTTCCATTAGAAAGGTACTCTTCAGCTTTCTTAAATGCGGTCAGATCTAATTCACCTCGCCTGATGGGAATGGTATCCCAGGCGTTAAAAAGAATGCGCATAAAAAAGCTGTTCCATGTTTCAATTTTTGCAAATGCCGACAATGGTCTGGGGTGGAGATGGCTGAATCCAACCGGTGCATCCAACCAGTTAACATGATTGGTGGCGATAATTAACGGGCCTTGCATGGGAATTCGCTCTACCTCATGGTCATCGACCTGCAGGAAGGTGCTGAGAAGCGCCTTGAGGGGAGGATTAATATGGTTAGCGTTTAGCATGATTCGTTAAGCCTGGTTATTATTTCCAATCCGCGAGGGATGATTTCGATCATTAAATCTTTGCCTTCTTCGCAAACGGTGACGCCATCTGCATGGCAAGGCATTGACCCTTTGAGAGCGGTAACGCGTATATTTTTTGACTGGGTCATAACCACTGCTGGGTCAGTTATATGTGTTCCCTTCATGATCTTAACAATGAGACCGAACATTGCCATTTGTGGTACCTCACGGACGATATTCAATCCAAAAATACCGTCATCTGGCTTGGCAGAGGGAACCATCATAAAACCGCCTCCCATACGCTGACCATTCATAATGGAAACCAGCAACGCAGGAACGGTAAGGCTCTCATGATCCAGGGTGACCTGAATGAGGGGTGATTTGTAATAGATAAAAATTGTCTTGATCGCCGCAACCAAATATGAGAGCATTCCTGAGAGTTTCATTTTTGCGGCTATGAAGCCTACCATCGCGTCAAAGCCGATTCCTACACCGTTTCCGAAATAAAGACCTCGCTCTTGGTCGCCGCCAGTGATTTTTCCTATATCGATCCATTTTCGGGGGAGGGATGCAATCAATGCGCATGCTTCGTCGAGGTTGGCAGGTATGTTAACACCAAAAGCAAAATCGTTACCTCGTCCAACGGGAATGATTCCCAACACCGGTACTGGAAGACCTGCTGCTCGGGCTTGCATTAATCCATTAAGCACTTCATTTGCGGTACCGTCTCCTCCGGCAGCAACGACAAAATCATAACCATCTTGGGCAGCCAGACGCGCCAGTTCGGTGGCGTGTTCGGGAAATTCCGTGAGCACGATGTCGTAATCCAGTTGATATTGTGAAAACAGATCTTCAATTTTTGAACGATTCTTTAAAGCGTAACCTTTTCCAGCGATCGGATTTAATATAATCTTGTAGCGGGACATGGGTCTCCAGTCGATGCGAATTTTATTGTTTTTGAAAATGGAAAATCGAATAAATTTTTGGGATATTTGATTTTTCCGATAATACTAAATAACACTGGATAACATTATACGATACGAAACGCGAGCGGTGTTTATTTACCGCTCGCGTTTTTTCAGGGTCATTTCTTTTCTGAGATTTCTTTCAGAGCCAGTTCGGTGAAACTGTCAATAGAGATCGGTCCAGGATTTTCTCCGTTGCGTAAGCGGAGGGCAATTTGATTGGATTCCATTTCTTTGTCACCCACTACCAGCATGTATGGAATTTTTTGTGTCTGCGCATCACGGATCTTGGCATTCATGCGCTCGCTGCGTTCGTCAACAATGGCGCGGATACCAAGGGCTTTCAGTCTGGAGGTAACTTGTTGGCAATAATCGACATGCCTGTCTGCTATGGGAATGATCACCGCCTGCACAGGACACAACCAGACTGGAAATGCTCCTGCATAATGCTCGATGAGAACGCCAAAAAACCTTTCCAAACTTCCCAGTAAGGCACGATGAACCATATATGGGCGATGGGGTTGTCCATCTTCGCCGATGTATGTCAAATCGAAGCGCTCAGGCTCGTTGAAATCAAATTGGATGGTTGAAAGCTGCCATTCACGTCCAATGGCATCCTTGATCTTTAAATCGATTTTTGGACCGTAGAATGCGCCACCACCTTGATCTACTTCATAATCAATACCGGCACGTTTAAGAGAGCTTTCGAGAGCAGTTTCAGCTGCATGCCATTGTTCTGTGTCGCCGACTGATTTTTCTGGTTTGGTGCTCAAATATGCGTGAATATCGGTAAAACCAAAGCTCCGAAGGATATGTAAACTGAAATTGAGAACGAAATCAATTTCAGCAGGCATTTGGTCTGGACGGCAGAAATGATGTGCATCATCCTGGGTAAACCCACGCACGCGCATTAATCCATGTAATACACCACTTCGTTCATAACGGTAAACCGTTCCCTCTTCTGCGTAGCGGATGGGTAAATCACGGTATGAGCGTGTGGCATTTTTATAGATATAGAGATGGAAGGGACAATTCATGGGTTTAATGAAATACTGTTGTCCCTCAATATCTATTGGCGAATACATGTTTTCTTTGTAGAAACCAAGATGTCCGCTCGTTTCCCATAATTGCGCCTTACCGATATGGGGCGTGAAGACAAAATCATAACCGTTGTTCTCGTGTTCTTCGGTCCAGAATTGTTCAATGATCTTGCGAATCTTTCCGCCTTTCGGATGCCAGAGGATCAAACCTGCACCGATATCTTCCTGGATGCTATAAAGATCCAGGTCATGGCCGATCTTGCGATGATCACGTTTTTTGGCTTCTTCAAGCCGCCAGAGATAATCTTTTAACTCTTGTGGCGAGTTCCAGGCGGTCCCGTAGATACGTTGAAGCATTGGCCGCTTTTCATCGCCGCGCCAGTAAGCACCAGCCACTGAAAGTAATTTAACAGCAGCAGGATTGATCTGGGAAGAGTTTTCAACGTGGGGTCCACGGCACAGATCGGTAAAACTGCCCTGGGTATAGAGAGAGATTTCTGGTTTTTCAGTTACGGGGTTTCCATCATCATCCAGGCTGCCCTCTTCCAGTCCGGCGATCAATTCAAGTTTGAAAGGTTGGTCTTTGAATACGCTCCTGGCTTCGTCTGCGCTGACCACTTTGCGTTCAAAGGCTACCCTCGATTGGATAATTCCCCGCATTCTCTTTTCAATACTTTCCAGATCTTCTGGGGTTAACGGGCGGGGAAGTTCAAAGTCGTAGTAATATCCATCCTCGATTGCCGGGCCAATAGCGATCTTGGCAGTTGGAAATTTCTCGAGGACTGCCTGTGCCATAATGTGCGCAGTGGAGTGCCTGATTTTGTAGAGCAATGATTCTTCGTACTGTTCCTTTTTTCCTTCAGCCATTTTTACCTCCTTCGTTGGTACAGCACAATATTTATATTGTGGGCTGGAATAAAAAAACCGCCCCAGTTACTGGGGCGGGAGAAATTCTCACGCGGTTCCACCCAGATTCATGCGCCTTTCAGCATGATCTTGTGAGACGGGTAACGGTGTCGACCGATTTCCTTACTTGGGTGGCCTGTTCAGGATTTGGCTCGCGGGTGGTTTTCGCTTGCGGGTGATTGAGACTCTCAGCCGGTGGTCTCAAATTTCTGTTGTGGGTTGCAAGTTACTCGTCCCGGTCAATGCTTTTGAATTATGAACGGTTCATCAAAAACCGCTGTAATGAAAATTATTGTGTGGGCGGTATAGGACTCGAACCTACGACCTTTGCGATGTCAACGCAACGCTCTAACCAACTGAGCTAACCGCCCGACGAGCCTATTATAAATGCGATTTTTTTCCCTGACAATGGTAAAAGTCTTAAGAATTTTAGATTACAGGATATTGACAACCCCGGCCCAAAGGATGGTAAATTTGGGCTGGTTCCGATCGGGTCTTGGGGGTGCCAAATGACCAATGGCGATAATAAATTTTTGGTCTTTTTGAAACCCTGTAAATTTCCGTGAGCCATACATTGGAACGAGATTAGCGGCATCAATGGTATAGAGGGTGCAATTGGGCTCATATGCCATGGCATAAAGCTGATCTTTGCCGATCACCACCTGAATAATATTGGGAGAAGAAAAACCTGCATCTTCAGGAATAGTAAAATTAAAGGCTTTTGTGGAGAGCCTGAATCCATCACGGTTTGAAATGGAATACTCGACTCCTTCACTGCCAGAAGGATTAATTTTTTGCCAGTGGGTATCATCCACTGCGATAATTGGAAGTTCCAAATCAGGAATAATGGAAGACATTATGTAACCTTGTTTTTCACACTTTCTGAAAATTCTTCGTCTTGTTTTTAATTATAGATGAAAAACGAAATGAAATTATGTAAATTAGGTTGATATTTAGGGGTGAAATGGTATAATAATCGGCGCTTGTTCCTTTCATATACGGAGAGGTTGCGCAGTCCGGCCTAACGCGCCCGCTTGGAGAGCGGGTATACCGCAAGGTATCGTGGGTTCGAATCCCACCCTCTCCGCCTTAGACTCCTCGGATAGAGGAGTTTTTGTTTACGTGCTTCGAGGGTGCTGTGCGACCCTCTCCGCCTTAGACTCCTCGAATAGAGGAGTTTTTGTTTACGTGCTTCGAGGGTGCTGTGCGACCCTCTCCGCCTTAGACTCATTTTAGGGAATGTTAAGAGATATTTGCTCTTGATATATGTCCTGGAAAAAACTGCCAGAAAACAATCGATCTCGAGGCGTATTTGCGTGAATCTGCGTGTTAAAGATGGAAAACTTGAGTGTGCATTCCAAAATGTCAACTGGATTTCAAATATTTATTAATAGGCGATTGGCAGACACGAGGAGATGCCTGCCAATCTCTATGGAGTGAACTCCACCGTTCCTTTGCGCAGTTCCGGTGGAATAACACACTGGTGTTCATACCGATAAAAAGTGTGTTATATAGATATTGTATATCAATAATATCCGATATGCAATGAATAAATTTTCTATTTCTTCGATTTAAATATTTTTTCCCATTCTTCAACTTCTGTGTCTGTGAGATGCTTTTCTCGTTCTTCCTGTATTGCCTGTGGACTGGATAATGCTTTCTTGATTTCCTGAGAGAATTGTTCCGAGGACATGACTCTGGCATGAAGCGCTCTCGATTCGACCTGCACTCTGTGATCTGAGGTAACCACCAATATGTTCCGCGCGTTTTTTCCCGCTGATCGCAGAAATGCAATAATCGCATCATCTGCTTTTAGGCCTATACGGATGTGGTGAATGTGGATTGGTCCTTGATGAGTCTCTCGACGATATCCAGGTGGTGCACCATCAAAAAACAATTCAATTTGTGTCTGAGATAGGCGGCAGTAATCTGATAGAAGCCCGATTAACTTGATTTCGTCATCAAGGTCCTCCAATCGAAACCCTGAGATTTTGGGTATCAAATTATGACCATCAATCACGATCGTTTTCAAAATTTTAGGCATCTCCATAAACATTTTACTTTGAAATTATGCTATGATTCAAAAAGTCCTGTGAAATGCTCATGAAAAAGATCATCCCATATCTCATATTAAATTTCTTCGTTTCAGCAGCTGCGATGGCGATCGTTTTACTGATCTGGAATGCGACGCACAAAGCGCCTGGTGTTGCTATATCTACTGATTCACAACCAATTGATTTAGCAGTTGTTACAAAACCAACGCCAACACTGCTGCCGCTTGATACACAGTCCATTGAAATTCAAGTTGTTGTTGGTGCAGGGGATATTAATTTGGAACACATTCAACTGGTTAGTATTGCTGACATGGCGATTGATCTACAGGGTTGGAAAATTAGGGATGAACAACATCATGAGTATATTTTTCCTTCACTAATAATTTATCCAGAAGGGGGATTGAGTCTTTATACCCGTTCAGGCGCGAATACCTCAATTGAGATCTTTTGGGGAATGAAAACGGCCGTATGGAGTTCAGGTGAAACTGTCGAATTGCGAGATGCAGAAGGCAACCTGCGCAGCTCATACCGGATTCCTTAAAAAATGGCGAATTACCAGTATCGCTTTTGGATTCAGGTACAATCAACAATGAACTTTTGAGTTAAAATCACACACTCGTAAATTGGATATGACGTTATGACACAGGCTTTGTATCGAAAGTGGCGTCCCCGTAAATGGGAACAGGTGGTTGCACAAGATCACGTGGTGTCAACCCTGCGCAACGCGATCAAATCAGACCGGGTAGGGCATGCTTATCTGTTTTCAGGCCCGCGCGGAACCGGGAAAACAACAACCGCACGGCTACTGGCAAAAGCAGTCAATTGCCTTTCAGACGACCTGGCGAACCGTCCTTGTGACGAGTGTAAGAATTGTAAAGCCGTAAATGATGGACGTTTTCTGGATCTGATCGAGATTGATGCCGCCTCTAATACCAGTGTGGAGGACGTGCGCGACCTGCGGGATAAGATTAATTTTGCACCAACAGATGGCAAGTATAAAGTTTACATTATTGACGAAGTTCATATGCTTTCTACTGCGGCTTTCAATGCGCTGCTCAAGACACTGGAGGAACCACCTCCTCACGCGATTTTCATTCTTGCTACAACCGAAGTTCACAAAATCCCGGCAACGGTGCTCTCACGCTGCCAAAGGCATGAGTTCCGGCGTATTCCTGTGATGGAGATTGTCAAAACATTACAGGGATTATGCCAGGATGAGAAGATTGAGGCAGATGAAGATGCTCTGATTCTCATTGCACGGCAATCCACAGGAGCTTTGCGGGATGCAATCTCGCTGCTTGACCAGTTATCATCGACAGGTCAGGCCATCACCCTTGAGCTGGCGCAGGTTGTTTTAGGAACAGCAACCAACCAGCTGGTGATTGACCTCATCGAAGCGATCGAAAAAAATGATCATTCTGGTGGATTGGCAACGATTCACCGTGCACTTGATAGCGGCAGTGATCCACGGCAGTATGCGAGGCAGGTTGTGGAATACCTGCGTAACTTACTGCTCGTGCGTATGGGAAACGAAAAACAGATCGAGGCGACGAAAGAAAACAAAGCACTCATGCGCCAGCATAGTGAAAAATTTGACATCTCAGTTTTAATGGAGTGGATTGGCTATTTTAATGATGCGATCAATGATTTACGGACATCATGGCAGCCCAGCCTTGCACTTGAGATCGCTTTTGCGAAGAGCATAAATACTGGCCATGCTGAAAAAAGGTTTGAAGTAAATTCAGAACCCCCGATTCGACGAGATTCTGAAAGACAGGTTGAAAGTAAAAATATCGATATTCCGCGAAAAGTGGTAGAGCCAGTCAAGGAGAAACCAGCGGTTGAAGAAAATCCAAAAGCTGAGCACGTTGTTTCATCACCGGTTTCGATCCCCGGTGAAGCAATTTCCACACAAGAAATCCTTTCAGTATGGAACCAGATCAGAGCAGAAGTGAAGCAGAGGCGCCCTCAAACAGAAGCACTGCTGAATTCCCAACGTCTGGTCAAGGTTAAGGATGGTGTGTTAATCCTGGGATTTCCCAGCGAGGTACTCCGATCAAAAATGGAGAACTCAGAAAACATCGAAGTCACCCAACGCGTGATCAGGGGGATTTTAAACAGAGATGTTCCCATTGAGTGCATTGTCGTTGGTGATAAAGCTGGAAGTTCTACCCTGGATACTGATGTAGACCCAGACGGGCTGGTTAGTACAGCGCTTAATCTGGGTGGTAAACTTGTTCATAAAGATTAATGATCTGATAGGAGCAAAAAATGGCAAAAGGTTTTAATCGACCTCCGATGGGCGGAGGAGCAGGCGGGGGGATGATGGCGCAAATCAAACGTCTGCAAGAGCAGATGGAAGCCGCACAGCAGGAATTAGCTGTGACTACCGTTACTTCTTCAGCCGGTGGTGGTGCTGTAAAAGTTACAATGACGGGCGATCAAAAATGCACTGAAGTGATCATCGATCCAGATTTGCTGAAAGATGCTGATGCTGAAATGCTGCAGGATCTCGTACTTTCAGCTGTCAATCTTGCTCTGGATGATTCCCGCAAGCTGGCTTCTGAAAAGATGGGGCCACTGGCTGGCGGTATTCCTGGACTGGGATTTTAATTCATCAACGCAATGCCTATCTTACCTTTACCCATTCAGAATTTGATTGAAGCCTTAGAACGGTTGCCTGGAATTGGCCCAAAATCTGCTTCGCGGCTGGCATTTTTTTTGTTGCGAGCACCCGATGAATTATTGCACCAGTTGTCAGGCGCGCTGACTGACCTAAAGACCACAACTGGCTCTTGTTCGCTATGTTATAACATCACCGTTGCAGGACAAGACCTGTGTGAAATCTGTTCCAATCCCAAGCGGGCGGATGGAACCATTTGTGTGGTGGAAGAACCGCTGGATGTACTGGCTTTAGAGCGAACCGGAGGATTCAATGGCCGCTATCATGTCTTACAGGGAGTTCTTTCTCCAATTGAAGGGGTGAGCCCTGACGATTTGAAAATTCGGCCCTTGATCGAACGAGTACGCAGCGGAGAAGCCAAGGAAATTATCCTCGCAACCAACCCCAGTATGGAGGGCGATGCTACCGCGCTTTATTTGCGTCAGCAGCTGTTGCCATTAGGGGTGCGCATTACCAGGCTGGCACGCGGGTTGCCAGTGGGAGGAGATCTGGAATACGCGGATCAAAACACACTGCTGCGGGCGTTAGCCGGCAGACAGGAGATGCAATAAAATTAAAAACCGAAGCAATGCTTCGGTTTTTTTGAATCATATTCTATACTGATCATCGTTTGAAAGCTGGTAGTTCAATTTTCTTCCCGTTTTGTTCCACAATAAAATATGGCAGCCAGATCACAGCAAAAATTTCTGTGAAAATATCACTTTTTGTCGGCCGGATGCTAATTTCAGTGATCTCATCAACGACATTAGCCCATTTCTCATTGACTTCTTTAACCACTTCTTCTTTGGCTTTTTGAAGTTCTGCGAGCTGCTGCTGGTATTGTTTTAAGGTTTGCTGTTCTGCTACAAGTCGATCCTTTGCCTCTGAAGCCATTCTGGTTTTGGTGATTGTGCTGGTAATACTGCGTTTTCTTCCTGTCAACATGCCAAAAACCGCTGCGCCACCGGTGGCAAGGGTTTCGAGCCGGCGTTGATTAACAGAGTTTTCGGCAGAGTTAACTTCAAGTTGTTGGGATTCTATTTTACGCTGCATAGCCGCGATTTTTGTGTCGAAGGTTTTGGTGGCTTTTTCGATTTCGGTATATATCGTATCTTCAACAGCTTCCCGGCATTTTTGATGGAATTCAGCTGCAGTCATTTCAGGTGTGGCATATACTTTGAGTTTTGTGTTGGCTTTCAATTTCAACGCACCTCTGCGGTATAACCACTCAAGAAAATCTTTTTCGAGAGCGGCAACTCTCTTACTATCCGAAAGCCAAGCGGGCACTGGATGAAATTGAGTTTTGGGAAGAGGCTGGGTTTCTAATTTTTGTTTATCAATAGCTTCTCCGGCAAAGTCTTCCCAACGCACCAGACCGCTGCCTGGTTCTTCAAGAATGGCAGAACTTTTACTGATTTGCTCGACATTGTACTGGCGGGAAAGATACCGTACTTCTGCCTGTGCAAGAATTCCTGCACGGTAGACAATCCCTTCAGAGGTGATTTGATTTGTGATGCCCGCCGCTGCTGCAGATTCGCTGACCCCCAGGTTATTCGCCAGAAAGAATTCAGGGATACTCCCTGGAATAGCTGGGCGGCTGGTGGTGATTCCTGAACCTTCTTTTATGCCAGTGGCTTTCTTTTGTGTTGATTGAACTGTTGGTTCTGCGGTGGTTACCGCAGCGCTGCTTTTTGCAAGAGCGTTGGCAGCAGCCAGTTGATCACGTGTCATCGGACCAGCCAGAAAATTCATTGCCCAGCGTGTGTTGAACAGGATGGGGGCAGATTTATACACACTGTGCAACAAAAAAACTCGTTTTTGTAATCCAGAAATGAGTTTATCAAGTGTTTTTAAGTCGGTGGTTCCACCTGCTGATGATAAACCGTCGAGCAAGCGCTGTTTATCTTGATCTGTCTGTAAACGGCCGATCATCCAGGTGCCGGCGTTTGAAAGGGCTTTGTAATCAACGTCGACCGGGTTTTGGGTAGCCAGAAGCAATCCAACCCCAAAGGCGCGGGCCTGTTTGAGCATGCGCAGCATGACAGTCTTAGAAGGGGGGTTAGCGACTGGAGGGAGATATCCCATGATCTCATCGAAATAGAGGATAGCGCGTAAATTTCCGGTTCCGCGTTGCCCACGCATCCAGCTCTCGACCGCAGCAAAAAGCAGGGTGACAAAAAACATACGTTCGTTTTCGCTCAAATGAGCCAGATAGAAGATCGAGTGGCGCGGCTTTCCATCTTTAGTGTAAAGCAATGCGCCGATATCAAGCGGCTGACCCTGCTGCCAGACCTGGAAGGAGGGAGAGGCAAGAAAATTGTTCAACAAGAGCGCCAGTTCAAAGCGGTCCTTCTCTGGGAAAAATGAATCCATCGGAAACGCTCCTAGGCGATCCATAGGTGGGTTTTGAACCTGCAAAATGAGGTCAGTAAGGGTTAGAGAACTGCCGCCTGACCAGGCTGTTTCGATAAGGTTAGAAAGGAGGATGTGTTCACGCGAACGCAGTGGATCGATGTCACTTAGTCCCACAAGACCTAAAAGCGCGGTGACCGTAGTGGAGATCCTCTCGCGCAGCACTTCAGCATTCTCTTCCCATGGAATCGATGGAACTTCAAAAGATGAAAGGATATTCACCGAGATACCGGAACTGGAGCCAGGGGAGTAAATGGTGTAATCGGCTGCGTCAGTCAATGCTTGAAGATCTTCTTGCCCTAAACCCCAGTCTTGAAGGCCTTTTTTCCAGCGGGCAGCAGTTTCTTCTGCCATTTGAGGAACCGTTTTACCCTCTCTTTTTGCCGCCTCCGGATCGATCCATGGTTCGAAATCAGCCGCCTGTTGGGCTGGAAAATGTAGTAGGAGGTTGGTCAGGTCTCCTTTTGGATCGACGATGATCGCAGGAGTGCCGTGTAGAGCAGCTTCTTCAAGCAATCCAATACAAAGACCAGTTTTACCAGAGCCAGTCATGCCTGTGACGACTGCATGCGTGGTGAGATTTGCAGGATCTAACGTAACGACCTCATCTGACATGGCATTTTTCTTAGAATCGAATACTTTCCCAAGGAAATAATTAGGATTTGAAGGAGACATATCACACCGCCTGATTTTTAAATATTATAGAAGATTTTATTTTTTCATGTTCGGAATAGATGGCCTGATTCTTGTATCCTCTTTTGCTGCGAGCATGCGTACGGACTATCCGTTGTATAATCAATCAGATTCACGAGGTTTAACTTTGTTCAACCTGAACGTTTATCCTGTCATTCTTCAAGATGGAAAACTCGGCAGATCTTTGCCGGGATTATTTGCGCTTGTCCCTCCACGAAAATGCGCACGAGGTAGAGAATACGACCAACTGGCGGGATTGATTCAATTAACCGGTCAGACGAGCATCACCCCTGATGCGTTGCAGGATTGGCTGATTTCAAAAACCGCTCAGTTTTACAAGATCCCGGGAACCGTGACCAATGCCATGCGTTTTCTGGCTGAATCTATAAATTCAGAGCTGCTTGAGAGGAATGCGAAACGAGCTGGCGATGGATCACAGGTAAACGGTTCTCTATGTTTGATCGTGATTCGACGTAATGTGGTATTTAGCTTGATAATCGGACAGGCGCGTATTTTTGTGCTATCGAATCAGGATGCTTTCGAATTCGAAGACCGTGAAAACCATCCCCGCGGACTGGGTGTGGTGGATAACGTTGTTTGCCGGTTTACACAAACAGAGATCTCTGAAAATGCCACCATCCTACTGGCACCTCAGGTTAATCGGGCGTGGTCAGTGGAATCGCTCCGCGGGGGTGCGCTTCTTTCTATTGATTCGCTCGCGCGCAGGATTTTTAACCAGGCACCGCCAACTCTAACAGGTGCATTGATCAGGCTCACGGCAGGAAACGGACAGGTTTCCTATTCGCCGTTGCGACCTGCCGAAGCATTTCAGGAAAACGCTTCAACAAATATGGGTTTTGAGAGAAAGGCTGATGCCTCTGTTAGTGAACTCCAGGAAATCTCAAATGCAGTAGAGCCGGTATCGAAGCCGTCATCTGTCACGGTTATTCAACCTCCGCAAAAAGAGATCTTAGAGCAGGCTGAACTTCCACTAAGCATAGAAAACCAAAACCAGAATACTGCATCAGTTCAGGGGTTATCACCCGAAGCTATCCCTATTGACCGCCGTAGACCATCAGAAAGGTCTAAGCAACAAAGGAACACTTCTGAAACAGTTGTCACAAGTGCCGAGATTAAGGCTCAGGTTGGAAATTATGCAAAAGCAGTGGATGATTTTCAAAACAAAGCCAAGAAGGGAATTTCCCAGTTCTTGGTTAAGCTGCTGCCAGGGTCGACAGGAGAATCCCCGGCGCTTCCACAGTCGGTCTTGCTGATCACTGCGATAGCTGTTCCGATCCTGGTAGTTGCTTTGGCAAGTTTTATTTATTTTCGAAAGGGAGCGAGTCAGCAGTTTGACTTCTATTTCCAGCAAGGACAGTTGTATGCAGCTCAGGCGCAAAGTTTGGTGGATGATCCAGCTGGTAGGTTGGCGAATCTTCAACAAGCGCTCTACTTCCTTGAAAAAGCGTCAGAATTCGGACAATCCGATGATTCAAACTTGCTTCAATCTCAAATTCAGACCGAATTGGATTCGATGCAAGGGATTGTCAGGCTTAATGTAACACCTATCAGTTCGATTGGATTGGCTGAAAATGTAAATATCACTCAAATGGCAGCTACAGCTACCGACCTGTATCTTCTCGATTCAATTTCAGGAAGGGCGTTACGATTTTATTTATCTGGAGCAGAATATGTTCAGGATACTGATTTTGATTGCGGGCCAAATCCTGAAAACCCGCTAAGCAATATAGGTAGCCTGGTAGATATACTGCCGCTTCCTGCGGGTAGTTCCTTCAACGCGACAATACTCGCCATTGATGCCGTTGGAAACATCGAGTTTTGTAACCCCGGAGATTCAGGCGCAATCGTTAGCTTGATTCCTCCCGATGCCGGTTGGAAACAAATTCGTTCGATTTCGCTCGATGCAAAATACCTCTACGTTCTCGACCCAGAGATGAACGCGGTGTACCGTTACAAGGAAGTCGAAGAATCATACAGTGAAAAACCGACACTGTTCTTTGACAGTGTGGTACCTTCGTTAACCAATGCAATTGATATTGAAGTAAATGGCGATGAATTGTATATACTGCGTTCAACCGGTGAAATGGTGGAATGCACTTACAGCCACATGAAGGATTACAAACTAACCGAATGTACTGACCCTGCGCCTTATGGTGATATGCGGACTGGTGAGAGCCCGCAGGCGATCAGTTTTCCTGATGCCCAATTCATCCAAATGCGCATGACCGCTGCACCCGATTCTTCGCTCTATCTGTTGGATGCAAACGGAGGTAATCTTTACCATTTCAGCCTGCAGCGTAACTTGCAAAAAATTCTACATCCGGGATTTGTGGATAAAGGCTTTGCTCCAGAATATACACTAACCGCAGTAGCTGTCTCACCAGCAAAGATCGTTTTTCTGGCATATGGCAGTCAGATTTTCCACGCTGCACTACCCTGACAAAATGAACTCACCTATTGGAATTAATGACAGGTGAGTTCATAAATGTACCAGGAAGGGAAAACCGAATGGTTTTTTTATGAAATGACGAGCAGGGGAATAGGGATGAAAGTGAGTATAAAGATGATCAGAGCGACCACTCCAAGTATTTTACGGCCAGTACCCAATTTGGTGATCTGATCTAGCGGCTCGGCATAAATGCGCCCGAGCAGAAAAACCAGAACTGCCCAGATCCACCAGCCAGACCAAACGAAGCCTAATCCAACCAGCGCAACCAAAAAGAAGGGAAATATACGACGCGACCACTTTTTTCCGAAAAGCAGGTGAAAAATGTGACCACCATCAAGCTGTCCGGCAGGAATGAGATTGAGGGAGGTAACGAGTAAACCTGCCCATCCAGCCCAGGCGACCGGGTGAATCATCACATCCAAACCACCATACGGAAAGGGTCTTCCTGTAAAGAAGTATTTAATCCAGTAGAGGATGGGATTAACGCCACCATAACTTACAGGCTGGGGGAGTAGTTGATCAAAACTGATGTATTTAAGGAACAGGTAAGTGAGCGAATTGCCTTCCATCTGGATTCCCTCACCGGCTGGAAAGCTCATCGGGATTGTGTCTAACCGTGACAACGATAGACCGATCAGGATGACGATGACTGAGACGATGTACCCGGCGATTGGACCGGTAATACCGATATCCATTAAAACACGCTTGTTCTTGGGAACTTCTTTCATGTTAATAAAAGCACCCATCGTGCCAAGTGGGGTGAATGGCAGCGGGATAAAAAATGGCAGGGTTACATGGACCCCGTGTGCACGACCTGCGAAGTAATGTCCGAATTCGTGAGCAGCGAGGATCCCCAATAAACTGACGGCAAACGGCCATCCTGCTTCAATCAGTTGACCGGCTGCGGTAATCCAATTCTTCGATAGTGGATCTTCGAGGCTGGTCAGACCCCCAGAGAGCAGTACACTGATCACCGTTAAGATGAACATGAGCAGGTTAATCCCAGGTCTTGAAGGTTTTGGATCTGGCTGAGAAGGGACCAGAAGAATTACCTGGGTGTCATTTTCTTTCCTAAACAAAGGGGTGAGCGCATACGGTTTAAGAGATTCAGATAGCTGGTCATACGCGGCAGCTGTATCATTAACAACCAGGTGACCGCGATAACGTTTGATGAATCCTAACTCGACATTTCCATCGGTGATATCCTCTACTGCGAATATGCGCCTGACCAGCTGATCTAGATGCTGTGTGGTATCGAACTCATCCATTTGGCAGCTCCTGTTCTTGAAGAAAAAGGCGGGAATGGATGGGAGTCGAACCCACCGCGGCCCGCAGAGCGACCCGCCACCGATTTTGAAGACCGGGGAACCCACCGGGACTCATCCACTCCCGGAATTAAGAATACCCCAGCCGTGGTAATTTGACAAGCAATCGTTGATCAAAAAAGGAGTCTTCTTGTTAGAAAATGAATGGGAATGTGGATACCAGCCAGGGCGAAAGTTCGAGTACAACCAGGCCTGCGACAATTCCCAGTGCCACACCGACAACAACATCAGAAAGGTAATGTACACCCATCCATACCCGGGCAAGGCTTACGAGGGGAGCCCAGATAATGAGGAGAATTCCTAACCATAAGGGACCGACAACGGCGGCAATCACAGCCAGCATAGCGGTTCTGGCAGCGTGACCAGAGGGGAAGGAATGAGGATCGGTATTACGGTAGATCGCACCCCATTTTCCTTCTGGACGGCGGCGCTTGATGGTGAATTTAAAAACTAAGACGATTACAGCCAGACCGACGGAACCGGCAGCCATCAATGCTGTCAGCTGATGCCATAGCCCTTTCGTTGTCAGCCAAATGATGAATAGCGCCAGCAGAATGAACCAGGAATCACCCGAATGGGCAAAGAAAATTCCGAAAGGTCTGAGTTTTGACTGCGGTTCTTTAATTCGGAGTCTGGCCGTTAGCTCGACATCCAGTTCCAGAAGTCTGGTGAAGGTCATAATTTTAATTCTACCGCAGCAAATCTTTTTCGACGATTTCGAACTGGAATGGTTTATCAACGTCCATACCAATCTCGGCAAATGGAGAACGAACAGCTTTTCCCGTAATACCCAGGCGTTTGCATACACGCTTCGCGGCATCCTCAAGGGTCAGTCTTCTCAGCGCCATCAGCACCAGCGTATCAAAGCCAATCAAAAAGGCCTGTTTTAGAGGATTCTTGCGGGTTTTGATCAATTGTTCCCAGAGCCCAGCCGGTTGAAGCACGGCTTTTTTTCGGATGTAATTGAGATCACCCCCGCACACATCACCATCTTTTATTTTTACATAGGTGCGTTTTGAATTTGGGAAGCGTTTTTCCATAACAGCGCGGTCGAGAACGGTATAGCAGACATCTAGATCAAATTTTTGAACCATTTCAATGCTCTGGTCGATAATATCTGAAGTCAATGTTGGGATATCGGCAGAAATGGTGATCACATGAGTGTATTGAGGATGGATCCGGTCAAGATAAACACACCCTTGTTGGATGTTGTTGATCAATGAGCCTTCGTCTTTAAGAAAAGTAATATCTTTGCTGCAGCGCAAGTTACTTGCTTCATCGATGCCGATGACGACAACACTTTCGACCAATTTTGCATCAGATAGAGCATCTAGTACCCACTGCACCATAGGTTTGCCTGCGATATAGATCATCGCTTTAAGCCCATCAGGTACCATATCGTAAAGTGGATCTTCACGGGTTGTTTTTCCGCCAGCCAAAACGATGACATCCATATTACAACTCCTTGACCTGAGGCCGCAGTGGAATTTGCTTGATTGCTTCTTCAATAACATTGAAGTAGTCACCTGGATGGGCATAATCGACAGGTTCTTTCCTTCCAAGAACAGATACGATTGCGGCTTCGATCATGTTCGTTCCGAAGGAGCGGCCATCAATTATAGGAGTGGTGGTGATTAGATACTTAATACCGGCGTTCCTGAAAAATTCCTGGTCTGATGGAGTGGTGGTGTTGGTCACAATCACCCGGCCAGGAAGTTTTTCTGGCATGTGACGCCAGAGATAATGACAATCCCCAGCAACAACGGTTGCCCACTCGAAATACTTTTGATACTTAGGATTGCGTTGTTCCTGCTTTTCACCAGTTGGATAGAGCCATTTGAATGGTAAATGTTTCATCAACGGGAGTAATGTATTAGCCAGGTTACGGATTGCTTTTTCGGAGCGAACCGGAATTCCCAGTCCTAGAGAAAACATGACATCTCCAAAGATAACATCATAACCGTCATCCATGAATGCGCGCGCGGTTCCCCAGCGGTCGAGGGCTACAGCCACGAGGGCGCGTTTTACCTTCACATAACCGTTCAATTCATTATTAATTACACTGGTGACCTGTTTCTCAAGAGTCATCTTCAACCCTGTGCCGTCAACGACTGGAGTTTTATGCACATATTTCAAAAGAGATTGGACTGAATTGAGTGTTGTCCATTGATCTTCAATCATGAAGCCTAAAAGAGCTCCCCCTACGCCGAAACAATCGACTTTACCGTCTAATTCACCATAGAGCCTGGCAGCCTTTTCCATATCCCCGTCGGTGCCAATTCTTTCCATGCGCACCGTTTCACCCATTAGCTGGATTTCAACGGTTTTATCACGGCGTGATGATCCAATGCTGATGCTGACAGCCCGTTTCATTGTTCCTCCATGAAAAATTAAGGTAATGAGCGGTATTCTTCAAAGTCTATTGAGGAATAATACATTCTCCTCGTATTGAGGTCAACCTTGATTGCGATTTTAGGAGTTGCCAATATTGATAACCCAGAAAAAAGGAAAAAGTAATGAAATAACCGGCAGAATGTTCAATCAAATTCAGCCGGTTATCTTTATGAAAATTATAAAGAGATTTTGCCTTAGGTCCGAAAATTCAACATGAACCGGAGCGCAGAACGAAATCATCAATCGATGATCAGATTCCAACGTTTGGCGGCAGAGTCAATGATCTTTTTAACGATATCTGTATATGAGTATCCAGCTGCGTCAGCTGCATAGACCAGTGAAGCCTGCAAAGGATCAGGATACATCAGTGGGATAGGATTGACTTCCAGGACGTAGGGGTTGCCTGTTTCGTCCATGCGCATATCCATTCGGCAAACATCTTTCAACTCGAGCACCTGCATGGCATGCATCGCAATACTCTGGAATTCCGTGGTCTGCTGCGGCGTCAGCTCAGCGGGGCATACCCGGTAAACCTCGCTGTTGAGATCTTCTTTTTGAGACGCCGAGTAGAACCCGGTAGGCGAGACGATTTCGACGATTGGCAAGACCTCGTCTCCAAGGATGCCGATGGTGAATTCACGCCCTTTGATATATTCTTCAACCAGGATTAATGAATCTACTTGCGATCTAACCCAGTTAATCTGTCTGACCAGTTCATCCTCATTATTTACACGAGCTGATTCATTGATCCCGATGGATGATCCTTCGACTGCGGGTTTGACGAATAACGGGTAGCGTAGATTATGATTGGGAATTCTGGTATCGTTTTCAACAACAAAGAAATTTGCTGTGGGAATATTGGCCGCCTTAAAGAGACGTTTCGCCATGGCTTTGTTGTGAGCCAGAGACATTCCCAGAACTCCGGCACAGGTGTATGGAATACGCAGGATATCCAGTATCGCGGGCATCTGTGCTTCACGTGAATCGCCATAATGGCCCTCTGAAGAATTGAAGCAGAGGTCTGGAGAAAATCTCACGAGTTCGTCAATTGAATCCAGTGTGGCAGGAAAATACCTGGCATTATGTCCAAGGCGCTGCAGAGAATCAAGGATAGCCTCGACGGTGACTAAATCATCAAGGTCATCCCAACGCCCAGGAGGGTCCTCAAGGCTAACAGGAGCGTCTTCTTTTAAGTTGGCAAGGACTGCAACTTTCATTTTTTCTCCAAAAATCATGATAAAAACAGAAGGGATTATATGACGATTCTTCATTAGTGCAAGAGTGCAATAATTTATCCACAATTTCTCTCAATATCTCAAGGTTATGGGTTGATTATTGGCGATATAATATGCACGGTTGCGGCCAAGCGCCTTTTGTTATTTCAGGGGTTTTAAGTTAAACTAGAGCAATTGAATCCGATTTTTCAAGGAGGATTTCGTTATGGTTTATGTCCTGATCGGAGTGGGGATATTAGTCTGTGCGTTGTTAGCAATCTTAACTCGCCGGCTATTACTTTCAGCAGCCTGGCTGGCACTAACCAGTGCCCTTGTAGCTTTGATGACTTACCTGCTGGGTGCCCCACATATCGCCGTAATTGAACTAAGTGTTGGGGCAGGTCTGGTAACCGTGCTGTTTGTTTTTGCCATCAATATTGCAGGTGAAGATATCACTCCACTCAAATCTCTCATTCCCAAGCCACTGGCTGTGGGATCGATTGTTTTAGCAGGGGGGTTGGCTCTTTTTCTTATCCTGCGTGCAGCAGGAGTTCTCAATCTGACACCGCTAACGAATCTCGAAAGTGCGATCTTGTGGGAGGAAAGGTACCTTGATCTTCTTCTTCAAATCGTACTAATTTTCTCAGGTGTGCTGGGTGTAATCGGTCTGCTGGCAAATGGAAAACATACTCCCGATGTTGAGGAGCAATCATGAATCTTCCAATTCCTCTCGTTGTTCTCATTACGATCTTGTGTCTGGCGGGAATTGGGCTTTACTGTCTGTTGATTACCCGCAACCTGATCAAGGTGGTTATCGCTCTCCAATTGATCGTCAAAGGAGCCGTTCTGGCGTTTATTCTGGCAGGCAATATGACCGGCCAGCTGAACCTGGCACAATCGATGGCGTTGACCGTCATCGTGGCAGATACGATTGTCGCTGTGGTCGGTCTGGCGCTGGCTGTTCAGATCCGTCTAAAAACTGGTTCTCTGGATATTAAATCTCTATCGAGTTTGAAGAGGTAACCGATGACTCCTATACTGATCGCATTAACCATTGGTATCCCCTGGCTCGGTGCAATCATCGTCTGGTTGATGGGAGATCGCCGTGAAGATCTCACTCATTGGGTTTCAATCCTGTTTTCGATCGGGGCGGCCATCACCTCGGTGTTGCTGCTTCCGAACGCTTCTCAAGAAACTGCTCTCACGATTCCAATCGGCGGTGACTTTGGTGATTTCACTTTTGTGGCTGATGGTTTGGGAATTTTTCTAAGTGTCATTGCGGCCGTCATTGGTTCGTTGGCAGTCATATTTTCCAAGAGTTACATGAAGGGCGAAGGCTCTCTGGGTAGATACTATGCCTTCGTTCTTTTCTTTATCGGTGCAATGGTTGGATTGGTGTTGTCGAGCAATTTGCTTTTAATCTTCCTCTTCTGGGAGATCACAGCTCTTTGTTCTTATGCACTGATCTCATTCCATAATGATGATCCAAAAGCGGTCAAAGGTGGCATTAAAGCATTGATCATTACCTCAATCGGTGGTGTTGGATTGATGGTTGGAGCGCTTATCGTTTACGCTTATACCGGAAGTTATGATATTAATAACTTCCTTGCCAATTATTCCACCATACCCGGGAACATCCTGGCTTTACTTGCTTTTGGTTTCTTGATTGCGGCGGCGGCAAAATCTGCTCAATTTCCATTCCAGACCTGGCTTCCAGACGCGATGGAAGCGCCTTCTCCGATCAGCGCGCTGATTCATGCTGCTACCATGGTGAATGCAGGCGTTTATCTGCTGGCGCGTTTTTATCCGGCATTCAAAGACGTGCCCTATTGGAGTGAGGCGGTGATGATTGTTGGCGCCCTTTCAGCCCTACTGGCTGCGGTCATGGCGCTGGTATCGAACGATTTGAAGCGTGTCCTGGCTTATTCCACCGTGAGTCAATTGGGTTATATGGTGTACGCCATTGGAACCGGCAGTGTTTATGCCAGTCAGTTCCATCTTTTTAGCCATTCCATTTTTAAAGCTCTGCTTTTCCTGTCTGCAGGTGCGGTAATCCATTCGATTGGAACCCGAAACATGCTCGAAATGGGCGGAGTAGGTAAGAAACATCCACTTGTGAAATGGGTGTTCATTATTGGAGCACTGGCGCTGGCAGGGCTTCCCATTCTCAATGGATTCTGGAGTAAGGAATTGATTCTTGAATCCGGCTTGAAAAATGGTCCGTTATGGCTCTATATTGTCATGGTGTTTGTGGCAGGTTTGACTGCGTTATATACCATTCGCTGTGTCTGGCTGGTGTTCTTTGGCGAACCGCGCTCTGATTATCATGCTCACGCGATTGGCTGGGAGATGATAGCGGCACTCTTACCCCTGGCTGGCGCTGCACTGGTCAGCTGGTTGGCTGCCGGTCGATTCTCAGTGCTTTTAGGAGAGAAATCGCTACCTTTTCATGCGATCGAACCTTTGCCATATAAGGAAATGATGCACGAGATTCTCTCGCTGCCGACACTGGTGGTGATGGCGGTTATCACCGCAGCAATTCTTTTATGGGTATTCCGTAAGAAACTGGAAGGTTTAATCAACGGTCTCAAAAGCATTCGCTGGGCGGCAGAAAACAGTTTTGGATTTGAAGCCATCAATAACGCTATTGTCAAGGTTACCCAGAGCACTGCAGAAGCATTGCGGGTGACTCAAACGGGCATCTTGAATTGGAATGTTTTTGGGATCCTGGCTTCCGTCATTCTCTTACTCGCCATTCTCGTTCTGGGAGCCTGACATGACATCAAATTTCCTTTTCTCAAGTTTACTTCTTCTGCCCTTCCTGGCTGCGCCGATTGTTTACATGCTTGGGCGCTCAACAGCTCGTAACGGGAATGTGCTGGGCATCAGTCTGACACGGGCGTTAACCGTTTTCTTCTTGCTTGTGGAAGGCTGCCTCTTGTACCTTGTGGTCAAACAGGCTCTTTCGAGTGGCGGCACGTATCTGCTGATTGGTGATGAACCGCTTGTTTTCGACGGGATTGGGCTCATTCTCGCTTGTGTTGTCCTTTTTCTTGGGTTGATGGTCACTTTATTTTCCATCGACTATATGAGTAATGAAAAAGGTGAAGAGAAATTTTACGCGCTGCTATTAGCAACCATAGGCTCAATCATTGGACTGGGTATGTCGTATGACCTGTTCAATCTATGGCTCTGGTTTGAAGCCATGGCGATCAGCACCTATCTTTTGGTTGCATTCTACAATGATGAACCACCATCCCTCGAAGCCGGTGTCAAGTATCTGGTTCAATCAGCAGTGGGTTCAGCTCTGGTCATGTTTGGTATCGCGATGATGTTTTCACAGACAGGTTCGACCACGCTTACCGATCTGTGGCAAATGACATCCAGCGAGGCACCACTGGCAAAAATTGCGGGCGTGCTCCTCATTGTAGGCTTTGGGGTAAAGACAGCGCTTGTTCCGCTGCACACCTGGCTTCCGGATGCTCACTCTCAGGCACCATCAGGGATCAGTGCCATGCTTTCAGGTGTGGTGATCGAAGCTGGTCTGGTAGCCATGCTTCGTGCGATTAGCATGTTTGGCAAGGTTGATTTTAACTGGGGTGCCATTCTGATCGGCTTTGGCTGTCTCAACATCCTCGTGGGCAACCTGATGGCACTGCGCCAGACACAAGTTAAAAGACTGTTGGCATATTCGAGCCTCGCACATGTGGGGTATATGCTCTTAGGTTTTGGTTTCGGTATGGCCTTTGGCCGTTTTGAGGGTGCAGCTGGCGGCTTTTTCCACTTGCTCACCCATTCAATGATGAAAGGTCTCGCATTTCTTGCGGCAGGCTCTCTGTTGTTTACGCTTCATCTATCCAAACAAGAACATGTTCCCCTTACACTGGACGACTTGAATGGTGCATCTCGGAAATATCCTGTTGCTGCTTTCGCTCTAGGACTGGCTGTGCTTGGGCTTGGAGGAATTCCGCCTATGGCTGGATTCATGTCGAAATGGCAGGTACTGGTGGCCGGTGTCAAAGCTGAAAACACTTTGATGCTGATCGTGGTGATCTTTGCGGCGCTGAACAGCATCCTGTCATTAGGCTATTATGCTCCTCTGGTTAATCGCATGTACCGCCACGAACCTTCGACGGCTGTCGAACAGGGCAACAAGATGCCAGGATTGATGATCATTCCACTCGTTATTCTAAGTATTGCCATCGTTGTTATTGGTATCTGGCCTTCTTCAGTGCAGTTCTTGACTGAACAGGCTGGCTTGAGCCTTTTGTATACTTTCTTCTATTAGGAGTGTGTAATCAATGGAAATTCTAACTTCACCTCCGATCGCTTTTCTGATCTATCTACCACTGGTGCTGGCATTGTACTTCATAGGGAAGGGTCTGGTTGGAAAAGAGCATCCGACTCCTGAGAAGTCGAGCCTTTACGCAAGTGGTGAAGAAGCTCAAACTTCGTTTGCCTCTCCGGGTTATCGGCCATTCTTCCTGATTGCCTTTTTCTTTGCGGTCCTTCATCTAGGTATACTGGTGATTGGTACGGGAAGTATTTCGTTAAAAATGCTGCCATTGATCCTTGGGTTGGTTCTAACCCTGGTAGCACTAATCCTGGGGTAATGACCAGAAAAAGGAGAAACGATCAATGGAAAACCTAGCACAAACAGTAATGGATAAATTAAAAACATGGGCTCGGGTGAATTCCCCATGGGCAATCCATTTTAACAGTGGATCCTGCAATGGATGTGATATCGAAATCCTGGCGACGTTAACCCCGCGTTATGATGTGGAACGGTTTGGCATAAAATTGCAGGGCAGCCCGCGCCACGCGGATGTGCTGATCTGCACAGGACCGGTGACACTGCAGGCACGCGACAGACTTTTGAGAATTTATGAGCAAATGCCAGAACCGAAGTTTGTAGTGGCGGTTGGATCATGCGGTATTTCTGGAGGAGTATTCCAGGGGTGCTATAACGTGGTAGGTGATATCAGCGAGGTGATCCCGGTGAATGTTTATATCCCTGGCTGCCCTCCCCGACCGGAAGCGATCATCCATGGGATTGTCGAACTCTTAAAGAGTCTACAGAAATAGGATGAGGGCGATCATGGACACTCAAGAACTCTTACAGCAAGCTCTGGAAATTGTCAAAGAATGGACAATCGAGGTTTCTCAACCAGAAGAAAACCGGCGGGATATTTACATTGAGGCAAGGGATATTAAACCAGCCGTTAAAGCCTTACTCATTGACAACCACTGGGGATATCTCTCCGCGATCACTGGCCTGGATTCACCGGATTACCAGATCGATGAGGAAACGAAGGAACGGAAAATTGATCCAGATAAGGGAAAATTGGAAGTTCTCTATCATTTTTGCAACAGGGCAGCCATCGCAACACTGCGCGTGAGACTTCCATATACTGATGCCGAGATTGACTCTATCTGTGAAATGCTTCCTTCGGCCTCGTTCTACGAACGAGAAGCTATGGAATTAATCGGTGTCAATTTTAGAAATACTCCCATTACAGACCATCTGATTCTTCCAGAAAATTGGCCGGCGGGAGTCTATCCGCTGCGTAAAACTTTTAAAGGTTTAGAAAAGAAGACACAGGGATAAGGAGGAGCGAGCGATGGAAGCCAAACAAAAATCAGAGAAATTTATCGTCCCGATCGGTCCACAGCACCCGGCACTCAAGGAACCCGGTCATTTTGAATTTACTGTAGACGGAGAAATCGTTACTAACGCGACTGCCCGGCTTGGATTTGTTCACCGCGGTATGGAAAAGGGAGTGGAAGACCGCAACTGGACGCAAGGGCTATATCTGATGGAGCGGGTTTGTGGGATTTGCTCTCACGTGCATGCAATGGCATACGCGTTGGGTGTTGAAAAATTGGCGAATATCCAGGCTCCGCCGCGGGCTCAGGCAATCCGCGAACTGGTCGCAGAACTGGAACGCATTCACAGCCACTTACTCTGGTTGGGTGTGGCTGCACATGAAGGCGGCTTTGACACCTTATTTATGTTCTCATGGCGTGACCGCGAGACGGTGATGGATTTACTAGAGACCATTACTGGCAACAGAGTTAATTACTCTGCCAATGTTCTAGGTGGAGTTAAGATCGATATCAATGATGCCCAAAAAGATGCGCTGCGGCGCGGAATGGATTTCCTTGAAGAACGCACCAAACATTATCTGAAAGTCGTTACAGAAGATGAAACCTTCCTTGGGCGAACCCGAAAAATCGGTGTGATGACTTTTGAAGAAGCAACCTTGTTAGGGGCGATTGGCCCCACAGGGCGCGCCTCAGGTGTTCAACGGGATGTACGGGTGGATTCGCCTTATGCCGGGTATCCAGATTTTCCGGTCAATATTGTAACCAGTGATGCCGGTGATCTTGAAGCCCGGTTTGTGGTGCGCATTAAGGAACTCTATGAAAGTTACCGCCTGGTAAGAGAAATCGTGGATCATTTGCCCGGTGGTGATCTGACGGTAAAAGTTCCACGACGGATCCCAGAAGGTGAAGTTATAAGCAGGGTTGAGGCACCGCGAGGTGAGTTGTTCTATTTCATGAAAAGCAATGGCACCGATAAGCCAGAGCGTATCAAAGTGAGAACTCCGAGCCTGTGCAACTGGGGATCAGTCTTGACCACCGCCATCGGACATAAACTGGCAGATATGCCCATGATTCTGGCTGGTATTGATCCCTGTTTCTCATGCAATGATCGCTTGGTAATGATCAATGGAAAGAAAACAGAAACCCAGGTATGGGATTGGGAAGATCTTCGACAATACGGAATCGAGTATTACAAATGAACATTACTTTTCCTTCACTCATTGCCCTGTTGTTGTTTCCAGGTGGTTTATTTCTGCTGGGAAGTGGTTTATTTTTTGAATATCTGGACCGCAAGCTTGTTGCCCGGTTCCAGAATAGAATTGGACCACGCTGGTTCCAACCGTTAGCAGACTTTATTAAGTTGCTGGCCAAGGAAGAGGTAATCCCCGCGGGAACGATCAAATCACTATTCATTCTGCTGCCAATCTTCGCGCTGGCTGCTGCTCTGACTGCAGCGCTCAGCGTTCCGCTGTTTGGGTTCAAACCAGTCTTCAGTTACAACGGTGACTTGATTGTCACGCTCTATCTGCTGAGCATGATGACCCTGTGTATTGGGCTAGCGGGTGCGAACACAGAAGACCGATTCTCTATAGTGGGTGCAACGCGTGCTTTAACCCAATTGTTTTCCTATGAAGCTCCCTTCTTGTTAGCGATGTTAGGCCCCGCCATTGCGCTGGGAACCTGGAATATCAGTCTGATCAACCAGGGGGCCACTCAACAATCTCTGTGGTTTATCGTTTCGCAGCCAATCGGATTCCTGGCGGCTCTCATCGGTTTAATGGGTAAACTTGAATTGCCCCCGTTTGATGCTCCAGAGGCTGAAACTGAGATTGTTGCCGGCGCCCTGACCGAGTATTCGGGCCGCGGATTTGGGTTATTCAAGATCGGCCGCGATATTGAGCTGGTGGTTGGTTTGACTCTTATTGCTTCCTTCTATCTGGGAGGCTTTTCGACACCGCTGGACTTTTTATGGAAAGTGTTCGTGCTTTTATTAATCACAGCTGCACTGCAGTCGCTCTTTGCTCGATTGAGGATCGATCAGACCGTTGGATTATGGTGGCGCATCGGCGCGATCCTCGTGCTTTGCCAGCTTGTGCTGATTATTGTTGGCAACACGCTTTCACCGTTTATTGCACCGCTGCTCGGAGGTTAAAATGACGATCGGATCAATGCTTGGTGATGTTGTCAAATCATTTTTCAAGAAACCTGTCACAGAAAAATATCCCTTTGTGAGGCAGGAAGCTCCTGAAAATCTGCGTGGTAAACTCGTGTGGGAGCCTGAAAAATGCACTGGCTGTATGCTGTGTGTTAAAGATTGTCCTTCGAATGCGTTGGAGTTGATCGTTCTGGATAAGGTCAATAAACGGTTTGTCATGAAATACAATCTTGACCAGTGTACCTTCTGTGCACAGTGCGTGATCAACTGCCGGTTCAGTTGTTTGAATATGTCTGAAGAACAGTGGGAACTGGCATCAACGAATAAAGAACCATTTGAGGTTTATTACGGAAGAGAAGAGGATGTCAAATTCCTCCTGGAAAAAGCTTCTCGCGGAGAAGCTGAAGGACCCTGTAAGGAAGACTAGACCTCGCCTGGCTGTGGTAGGTGTAGGGGCAGAGCTTAATGGTGATGACGCGGTTGGTGTGATCATTGCCCGAAAGCTTCAGCCCCTCTTGCGTGAGCAACCGGATGTGTTCGTGCTTGAGGGAGGATCGGTTCCGGAGAGCATAATCGGACCCTTAAGGAAGTTTTCTGCAGAGTTAGTCATTCTGATCGACGCCACAGACTTGCGCGATGAACCTGGAACTATCCGGTGGATCGATCAAAACCAGATCTGTGGAAGTAGTTTTTCGACCCATTCATTGCCGTTAACCCTTTTGTGTCAATTTTTAGAGCAAGAGATTAGTTGCGAGGTATTGATACTGGGTGTTCAACCTGAAAGTATAGAATTCGGCCAACCGCTCTCTACTTCATGTAAAAAGGCTGCCAGCCAGATCACAACCGCAATTGCGAAATTGCTTTGTAGTCCACAATAAATATGCAACATCGATCCTGTTTCTAAATTTTTGCCATTTCAAATGTCTATCAAAATTCGTGTTATTCTGGAAACAAAGAGTTCGAATTTATGAATATCAACCAAGAGAACAAGAAAATCATTGCGCTCATCCCGGCATACAACGAGTCGGAGCGAATTGCGAACGTGATCACCCAGACCATGCAGTATCTGCCGGTATTGGTAGTTGACGATGGATCGCGCGATAACACTTCAGAAATCGCGCGGAAACTGGGCGCACAGGTAGTAAGGCAGGAACCGAATCAGGGTAAGGGAGCAGCACTTCTTAATGGCTTTTGGCATGCTCTAGAGCAGGGATACGATGCGGTATTAACCCTTGATGCGGATGGGCAGCATGACCCGGCTGAAATTCCATTGTTCATTGAGGCGTATACGAATGGTGCGGACCTGGTGATTGGTAAGAGGGATTTCAGCAAGATGCCTTTCCCCAGAAACATCACGAATACCATTGGCACCTGGTCTTTTTCAAACGCATTAGGACAATATTGCCCAGATAATCAATCTGGATATCGGTTACATTCCAGACGTCTGGTTGAGGCTTCTCTGTCGAGCAAAGAAACAAACTTTGAATTTGAGGTTGAGATCATTGTAACGTGCGTGGTTTCAGGGTTTATTCTTGCGTGGGTACCGATAAAAACCATTTATGCCGGTGAACATAGCCATATTAAACCATTGCGTCACATCTGGCATTTTTATCGCATTGTTCATAAAACCAGAGAAATCATTCGTTCATCTAAGAAATCACAGAGTTAATTGCCCGACAATCTCATAAAGCCTCTATGGATATGGAGAGCTTTAATCATTAATTCACATTAGAAAGCATGATGAATCATATGCGAAAAATCTCCGGAGAAACAGTCCTGGCTTTTGAAAAAACGATTCCAGCATCTATCGAAGATGTGTGGGAGTCCTGGACAACCGAGCAAGGGGTAAAATCCTTTTTTGCTCCAGATTGCCATATTGAAATAAAGCCCGGAGGGGCATTTGAGATGTTTTTTAACCCTGAGGGAGAACCTGGTGAACGTGGTGGAGAAGGATGTCGGATTCTTGCCATTGAAAAACCAACACTGCTCTCATTCACCTGGAATTTTCCACCTGAAATTCCTCAATTACGAAACAATCACCAATACACACATGTATCGCTTCGGTTGTCACCAATCTCTCCGGGAAGCACTCTTGTCAAAATCATTCAGGACGGCTGGGGTATTGGCGAGGAGTGGGAAAAAGGGATTTCTTATTTTTCAAGAGCGTGGGGAGAAATTGTCCTCCCCAGGCTTTATGAACGTTTCACAAAGGGGCCTATTTCATGGAATATGATGTGAGGATGAATGATTAATAGCCAAAAGACCATTAATGAATTCATGAATCAAAGAACATTGGCCATTGTGGGGGTTTCAAGAAACAAAGATAAGTTCGGCAATATGATCTACCGCGACCTAAAAAAAGCCGGCTACAAGGTTTTTGCCATTAACCCGCAAGCAGACATGGTGGAAGGGGATCGGTGTTACGCAGGCCTGGGGGCATTGCCAGAAAAAGTGGGCGGGGTCATGTTAATCATTCCTCCAACAAAGACGGTTCCTGTGATTGAGGAGGCTGCCAGATTGGGCATTAATTACATTTGGCTGCAACAGGGGGCAGAATCACCAGAAGCAGAACTACGCTGCCGTGAATTGGGGCTTGAAGTGGTGAGCGGAGAGTGTGTTTATATGTATCTCAAACCAGTGGAATCGATCCATAAAGTTCATCGGTTTCTGAGACGACTCTTTGGAAAATTACCAAAATAAATCAAAAGACCAGGTTTTTCAAGCCTGGTCTTTTATTATTACTTTAATTGTGATTCCAACTTTGCCCGGGTTTCTAAATAATCATTTAACTTGGCTCTTTCTTTGTCTACTACGGCAGCCGGGGCTTTGGAAGCAAAATCACTACCCAGCAGTTTTTCAAGGCGTTCGATTTGTGCATTGACGGTATCAAGGTCTTTTTGTAAGCGTTCTTGGTCTTTTTCTTCATCGACAAGGTCAGCAAGCGCAAGATAGATTTCGAGACCTGACACGACTACCGAAAGATAACCTGTTGTATCTGTCTTCAGGTCAGCAGAAATCTTTGTTCGTTCTGGGTCAAGGAACGCCAGAGAGGTCAGGGTGCTCACTTGATCTTTCACAGTTTCTAGTCTATTACCGGCAGAGATAAGCGCAGGAATCTTCTTGCCGGGTTTTACTTTCTTTTCGGCGCGGATGTTGCGGATTGCACGAACTGCGTCTTGAATCACTGTAAATTCGGCGAGTGCCTTCTCTTCCCATGTTTCAGGTGCACCAGCCTCAGGCCATCTTGCAATGATCAGGGCTTCTTCCCAGGAATTAATAGAATTAAATGGTTTGAAATTTTTATCGAGGGCAGCTTGCTTCAGATATTGCCATAATTCTTCGGTGACATATGGTGTAAATGGATGCAGGAGTCTCAGACAGGCATCAAGAACACGTACAAGAGTTGTGGCTGTGTAATACGCCCTGTCTCCTCCTGCTGCTATTTGAGTTTTCGCGATCTCGAGGTACCAGTCGGCAAAATCACCCCAGAAAAACTCGTAGATCTGCCGTCCTGCTTCGCCGTATTGATATGAAGTAAAAAGGCGATCAGTGTCACGAAGAAGGGTTTGAAGGCGGGCCCAGATCCATGAATCTGCCAGAGTCCATTCCGGTTCTTTTTCAGCTTTATCAGGGGCATTTTCAAGGGCGCTGATTACGAACCGTCCAGCGTTCCAAACTTTATTGGCAAAATTACGGTTCGCTTCAACTTTCTTTAAATCAAGGTTGGTGTCGTGACCAGGGGTGGATCCGACGAGCATAGTAAACCGTAATGCATCTGTTCCGAAATTGTTCATGACTTCCAAAGGATCTACAACATTACCCTTGGTTTTACTCATCTTCTGGCCGTCTTTATCCAGGATCAAGCCATGCAGGTAAATGGTGTGGAAGGGTACTTGATCGGTGAACTCAAGGCCAAACATCATCATCCGCGCGACCCAGAAGAAAAGGATATCCGCCCCAGTTTCCATAACAGATGTGGGATAGAAATAGGCAAGGTCGGGTGTATTGTTTGGCCAGCCGAGGGTTGAAAACGGCCACAAACCGGAAGAAAACCAGGTATCCAGCACATCTTCATCCTGGTGAATTTTTATACTGCCACATTTTGTACATTGAGTGGGATCGGTACGTGAGACAATGATCTCGCCGCAATCGTCGCAGTACCATACGGGGATGCGGTGCCCCCACCATAATTGGCGGCTGATACACCAATCACGGATGTTTTCGAGCCAGTTGAAGTAAATCTTCGTAAAGCGCTCTGGAACGATGCGTGTGCGGCCGTCTCTCACAGCTTCGAGGGCTCGGTCGGCCAGGGGTTTGATGGCAATAAACCATTGCGTTGACACCATGGGTTCGATAATCTCACCGCCTCGCTGTGAACGCGGCACATTCAGAGTATAAGGTTCCTCTTTGATAACCAGCCCGGCTGCCCGCATGTCTTCCCATAATTTCTTGCGGCATTCAAAGCGGTCTAACCCTGTGTAAGGGGCTGCGTTTTGATTCATGTGTGCGGTAAGGTCAAGAATATTGATCATTTCGAGATGGTGATTTTGTCCAATAACGTAGTCGTTCGGGTCATGGGCAGGGGTGATCTTTAATGCGCCGGTACCAAATTCCATGGTTACATATTCATCCGCGATCACAGGAATGCGACGGTTGATGATGGGTACCAGAACATCTTTGCCGACGAATTTTTGATAGCGCTTATCATCTGGATGGACGGCGACAGCGGTGTCACCGAGGATGGTTTCAGGGCGTGTTGTGGCTACCGGGATAAAAGCGCCAGGTTCATCTGCCAGCATGTATTTGAAATAGTACAGGAATCCCGGTTCTTCGCTGTATTCCACTTCAAGGTCTGAAACTGCGGTACGCAGCGCCGGCGACCAGTTGATCATGCGTGGACCACGGTAGATCAAACCTTTTTCATATAGGCGAACGAAGGCTTCGCGTACAGCCTGTGAAAGCCCTTCGTCAAGCGTGAATCTTTCCCTCGTCCAATCACAGGAAGCACCAAGGCGTCGAATCTGGGACGTGATCTTACTCCCATATTTTTCTTTCCATTCCCAGGTGCGGCGTAGAAATTCCTCTCGCCCCAATTCGTCGCGTTTTAAGCCTTCCTTGGCAAGCGCTTTTTCCACTAGCATCTGAGTCGCAATTCCAGCATGATCCGTACCGGGTACCCACAGGGAAGGGATACCTTTCATGCGATGATATCGAATCATCAAATCTTCCATAGAGACAAACATGGCATGACCGGTATGCAGTTCACCTGTAACATTAGGCGGCGGAATGGAAATGACGAAAGGTTTTTTTGTTGGATCAAAATCTGGTTTGCGCGGGTCATTGGAAGGCTGGAAAAAACCGCTTTCTTCCCAGTATTTGTATAACCTTTCTTCAGTCGCTCGAAAATCGTAGGCTTTGGATAACGTCTCTTTTTCCATAATATCTCTCCTAACAATTGCATTAAAAATAAAATCCTTTCATCCTAGAGGACGAAAGGAAAATTCCGCGGTACCACCTCAATTCGCCAAAACGCTGGCGCTCTTTCCGGACAATCATCCGGATTACGCGATAACGGGCTTACCCGTGCCGTTCTATTTCCTGAGTACAGGTTTCTTCGGCAATCTATCCAAACGACTTCAACTGGCATCTGCTATGGAGGCTTCCAGCAAACTGCCCTCCTTCTCTGTTAGCGCTCAGCCAAGCCTACTCCTTTTGGCGTGACTCATATAAAATTATGAAGTCATTATACAGACAATCAAACGATACGTCAATGAATCATAGATGACTGAAAGAGAAGGAATCATGGTGGATGAATTGAAACTGCCCAAATGGCTGCAATGGTCACAACGAATCCAGGCGATCGCCCAAAGCGGAATGCAATACACAACCAATCCTTTTGATCTTGAGCGTTACCGAGAATTGAGCTGTATCGCGGCAGCGATGATGGCTGAAAAAACTGGCGCGGTCTATGATGACGTGAAAGTGATCTTTGATGAGCAATCTGGTTATGCCACGCCAAAACTGGATATCCGCGGAGTGGTGCTTAAAAGGGAGAAGATCCTACTTGTGCGTGAGTTGATGGACAGCGGGCTATGGACGCTGCCAGGAGGATGGGTGGACATCAATGAACCACCCAGTAAGGCGGTTGAAAGGGAATTACGCGAAGAGGCGGGTGTGATCACCAGGGCTAAGAGAATTCTGGCAATTTATGATCGCAACCTTCACGGTCATCCGCCATATCCCTTTCATGCTTATAAAATTTTCTTTGAGTGCGAATTGATCGCCGAGGCAACTCCTGACCCAATCGAAACTGCTGATCCAACTTATTTCTCTGTCTGCGACTTGCCTGAGTTATCGCTTCCGCGGGTGACACCCCAAGAAATCAAGCGCATGTTCGAATTGGTTAAAGATCCGTTACATCCAACAGAGTTTGATTGAAAAACCGTTTTGGTTGGATTTCGGGTAAACTTACTTTCTAAAATAAATTTGCCGAGGTTATTGGGTTGATTCGTTCACGGTTTCTACTCATTTTACTAATTATTTTAACTTTACTGGTTTCAGGCTGCTTGCCACAATCTCAAGAATTGGGTACGCCCACACCTACTCCAACCAGGCGCCCCACTATAACGTCAACGATCACACCAACCTCAACAAAAGTGGTTGAGGTTGATGAAGCCTTACTTAGGGGATTGCAGATTCGGTTTATCCACCCATGGGCAACCGAAGTTCAAAACGAATTGGCCGCCATGGTCGATCAATTCAACCAAACCAATAAATGGGGAATTCATGTCATTATGGAGTCGCCAGGCTCCGCCGGACTTGCCGCGAAAACGATTTGGGCAGAGATTGATAGCGGGAATGTAATCAATGTCGTCGCTGCCCCGATCAATTTATTATTAGCTATTGACGAAAAAGAACAATTGGTCACAGACCTCGGGCCTTACATTTTCTCAAAGAATTATGGCATGACGCAAGACCAAATTGACGATTTCAATAAGGTTTTCTGGGAAGAAGGGATTTTTCACGACAAATATTATGCAATCCCTGCCCAGCGAACGATCACTGTGATGATCTACAATATTTCATGGGCTAAAGATCTGGGATTTGCTACGATTCCATCCACACCAGAAGAATTCAAGGTGCAAGTCTGCAGTGCTAATATGACCCAACGCAGGGATACAGATGTGACTAATGATGGTATGGGGGGATGGATTGTGAGTACCAGCTCTACAACGCTTTTGAACTGGCTGGATTCGTTTAACGCATCCATTCAAAACCAGACTGGGTTTCGTTTTAACTCAGTTGAAGTAAGCGATGCTTTTACTTACCTTTTTGGTTTATATAAGGAAAATTGTGCGTGGTCGGGTAATTCGCCACAGCCATATTCCTATTTTGCCAAGCGTCAAACCCTGGTTTACACTGGGCAACTGCAGGATGTAATTCTACAAAGCCTTGCAATGCAACGAGAAGGTTCTGAAGACAATTGGGAAATCATTCCATTCCCTGGCATCGAAGGTCAACCGGTGCTTGTCAGCGGATTTTCGTATGGAGTACTGGAAAGCGATCCAGAAAGAGATCTGGCTGCCTGGTTGTTTATTCGCTGGCTTTCAGAGCCTGCGCAACAGGCGAGGCTGCTTAAGGCATCAGGGACTTATCCGTTGGGGAGTGAAGTGATGACACTTATGAACGAATACACTTCTGAACATCCTCAATGGGAAAGAGCTGTCAATACTATTGACGAACTCACCTCTCAGCCACAGGATGCAGATTGGATGGTGGTGAGCCCTGTGCTTGAAGACGCTGGCTGGCAGTTATTCAATTCTCAAACAAAATCCGATGACATCAAGAAAATTATTGAAGAGATGGATCTATTAACGGTGGAACTTTCTGAAAGGTATCCATAAGACATGGATGAGGTGACGATTTATACAGACGGCGGCTGCGATCCGAACCCGGGGCCAGGCGGATGGGCGGCTTTGCTTATTAGAGATGGAAAGAAAATTGAGATATCAGGATCAGCCCAGACAAGCACGAATAATCGTATGGAGTTGACAGCGGCCATTCAGGGACTTTTAGCAGTGAAAAAACCTAGCAGGATCATTCTTTATACAGATTCTCAATATCTTCAAAAGGGAATCGAAGAATGGATGTCAAAGTGGTTACAACGGAACTGGCGCGGTACCAATGGTCCGGTGGCGAACCGTGATCTGTGGGAAGAGTTGTTATCTGTAAAGGCAAAACATGAAGTCACCTGGAAGTGGCTTCGCGGGCATGCGGGTAATTTCAACAATGAACGCGTTGATTACCTTGTGCACCAGGCACGAAGAGCCGTTAAAAAGAAAATAACGTAAGCGCGAGAAAATATTTCATATACATCAGAGGGGGAGAGATTTGCTGAAGCGGAGTGGAAGTCCTTCAAGTGGAACCGTTTCAAGTATCTTCTTTATAAGTTAGCGAAGATGATATGAGAATGGTGGGATTAAAAAAAAGAGGCGACGATGGGATTTGAACCCATGATCAGGGTTTTGCAGACCCTTGCCTTAGCCACTTGGCCACGTCGCCATGCAAGAAATGATTTTATCAGAGTTGATAGTGCAGGTCAAGCAGAATAGGTGGATCAAAATGGATGTATGGTTAAAAAAATCTGGTTATTTTGACAAAAAGACCCTTCCGGGTCTTTCGAGAGCGGGCGATGGGATTGCGCAGCATCCCAGAGCGGTAGGAAACAAAAAGACCCTTCCGGGTCTTTCGAGAGCGGGCGATGGGATTGCGCAGCATCCCAGAGCGGTAGGAAACAAAAAGACCCTTCCGGGTCTTTCGAGAGCGGGCGATGGGACTCGAACCCACGACCTTCTCCTTGGCAAGGAGACATTCTACCAACTGAACCACGCCCGCGTTCTTTCTAAATGCAGACAAAATTTTACCCGAACATCAAAAAGACGTCAACCCTTATTTTCAAATTTAACTTAAAGATTTGCATAAATTGCCAATACTTTATCGGCGTAATCGTAACCAACATCATACGGACCGTAAGATTTGAGGGCTTCGCGAGGGCTGCCTGTCTTTTTAATCAGGCCACTTAACATTCGTACCCCGTACTCTACGTTAAATTCCGGATCAAGTAATTCTGCAATAGTTGGGCGGTTTGCGAAGCAAGGGCCGTTGATGCACTGAAAGGTAGATGCGATTCCATCCCGCGGCATAACTTGCATCAACCCAACGGCTCCTGAATGTGAGATTACTTCTGGTTGGCCGCCACTTTCAACTAGCATGACTGCTGCGATCAGCAGTGGATCGAGTTCGTGCTCAGCCGAAACCGTTTCGATCAACTGGCACCATTGAACTACTGATTCTGGATAACGCGATTGATACACACAGCCTTCTACCTTTTTTTCGATAGGGGCGGAATCGGATTCCATCTTTATTACAGGCTCAGTAGCTGCTACAGCTACGATCGGCGGATTGACAATGCGGTTAAGAAAAAAGAGTAGCAAACTGCAACATAAAATACCTGGAATGATGGCTTTCTGAGTGGCTGTCATTGTTAACCTCCTGATCAAGTATAACAATGATAGCACAAATGTTCTACTAATGCAAGAAGAAAAAGGCGGAAAATCCGCCTTATATTACCAGTTTCACTATCTTTCCATGCTGATAACCTGGTGCTCCCAGCGGTGCCAGCCGCCGAATTTTTCTTCCAGGATCTTCTTACCTTCTCCAGGGCATTTTTCACCCATTAATTCAAGGTCTGCGTCCACCATAATGCGCACCAATTCATGGAATTTTACTTTTGGTGACCATCCTAATTGCGTGCGCGCCTTGGTAGGATCAGACAATAAATAATCGACCTCTGTGGGACGGAAGTAGCGCGGATCGATTTCTACGTATTTTTTCCAATCCATACCGGCATATCCGAATGCTTCATCAAGGAATTCTCGCGGGCTGTGGGATTCTCCGGTGCCGATCACAAAATCGTCAGCCTTTTCCTGCTGCAAGATCATCCACATGGCTTCGACATATTCAGGCGCGTAACCCCAGTCTCGCTTAGAGTCCAAGTTTCCCATGTACAATTTGTTTTGTTTGCCGGCTTTAATAGCTGCAAGGGCACGCGTGATTTTACGAGTTACGAAGGTCTCACCGCGACGGGGGGATTCATGATTAAAAAGGATGCCGTTCGAGGCAAAGATGTTATACCCTTCACGATAGTTGCGTGTAACCCAATAAGCGTACATTTTTGCGGCTGCGTAAGGGCTTCGCGGTTCAAAGGGGGTCGATTCATTCTGAGGGGGGGCAGCATCTCCGAACATTTCGCTGGTGGATGCCTGATAGAATTTCTCAGGGTGGCCGCTGCGGCGAATGGCTTCGAGTATGCGGATGGTACCCAGCCCTGTGACATCACCGGTGTATTCAGGCATATCAAAACTGACCCGCACGTGGCTCTGAGCGGCCAGATTGTACACTTCATCGGGTTTGACGTTATAGATTACATCCATCAAACTTTCGATCGAGGCAATGTCGCCATAATGAAGGTAAAGTTTTACTTCTTCTCCATTGCGGTGCGGGTCGTGATAGATGTGATCAATTCGGCGGGTGTTGAAAGTGCTGGCACGGCGGATGATTCCATGAACTTCATATCCTTTTGAGAGGAGCAATTCAGCCAGATACGAACCGTCCTGACCTGTGATGCCAGTGATCAATGCTTTTTTCATGCAAAACTCCTTGATTGTTTTCTGGTCAACTCTGAGATCAGTGTACAACCATGTGCTTGTTAACCACGAAAAACAATTATAGTATAAAAAACAGTGAAAAAGGCTGCCAGATCATTGATCAAGCAGCCTTTCCTCGTCAATTGTAATAATCCGCTTGCGATGGACTATTTTTTATGAAAAATGATCTCTTTCTTTTCTTTGTCCATATCCACAATAACAGTATCGCCATTTATGAACTCACCTGATAGAAGGCTTACAGAAAGCGGTGATTCGACATACTTTTGAAGTGCTCTTTTAAGTGGTCTGGCGCCAAAGGAGGGATCATATCCAACACCAGCCAGCCATTCCCGGGCTTCTTGGGTGAGCTCGACTTTTAATCCGTGCTCTTCAAGCCGTGATCGAACCTCTTTCATCTGCAGGTCTACGATCTCGAGCATCTGTTCAGTGGTAAGCGGTGAGAACATGATGATCTCGTCGATGCGGTTCAGGAACTCAGGTCTAAAGGTGCTTTTGAGTGATTTTTCGATCTTTTCGTGCGCCTGACGTTCTTCATCGGTTTGTGTCTTTTGCAGGAATCCAAGTGTTCCACCCTGGCGCACAAATTCGGTTCCAAGGTTGCTGGTCATGATCAATACCGTGTTGCGGAAGTCCACAACCCGCCCCTGTCCGTCAGTAAGTCTGCCGTCATCAAGGATTTGCAACAGTGCATTCCAGACTTCAGGATGAGCCTTTTCGATCTCATCGAATAAGACAACGCGATAAGGGCGGCGGCGAACGGCTTCGGTTAATTGACCGCCTTCTTCGTAACCAACATATCCAGGAGGTGCACCGAACAGTCGTGATACAGTATGTTGTTCACGATATTCACTCATATCCAGGCGGACAAGGGCATCTTCATCGTCGAAGAGAAATTCCGCCAGTGCTTTGGCAAGTTCGGTCTTTCCAACGCCAGAAGGGCCAATAAAAATGAAGGATCCGATTGGCCTTCGAGGATCTTTCAAGCCAGATCGTGCCCTGCGAATGGCATCAGCGATCGCGTGGATGGCTTCTTCCTGTCCGATGATTCGTTCGTGTAGACGATCTTCCATTTTGAGCAGTTTTTGTGACTCGGCTTCCATCATCTGGCTTACGGGGATCCCTGTCCACTGGGCAAGGACCTGTGCGATATCGTCTACATCAACGACCTCATCCAATTTATGCTCAGCTTCCCATTGGTCGCGTTTTTCGTTGTATTCTTCTTCTTTGCGCAATCTTTCAGCTTTCATTTTTGCAGCGCGTTCATAATCACGTTCAATACCAGCCTGTTCTTCTTCAGCTCGCAGGCGGTCGACCTCAGATTTCATATTTTTCAGATCGGGAGGCATGGAATAAAGTGCTACCCTCAATTTAGCTGCAGCTTCGTCCATCAAATCGATGGCTTTATCTGGCAAGTGCCGATCCGTTACATACCGCGCGCTTAATTTGACAGCTGCAGACAATGCTTCATCAGAAAAATGAACTTTGTGATGGGCTTCATACCGGTCGCGCAGACCCATTAGCATTTTTAAAGTATCTTCAGGAGATGGCTCTTCTACGAAAACAGGTGCAAAACGGCGGGCAAGCGCTGCATCTTTTTCTATGTGCTTTTGATATTCATCAAGTGTGGTTGCTCCAATACATTGCAGTTCACCGCGTGAGAGAGCTGGTTTCAACATGTTGGAGGCATCCATTGCACCCTGGGCTGCGCCAGCACCAACAACGGTATGCAATTCATCGATAAAGAGAATAATTTCACCCGCTGCGCGTTGCACTTCTTCAATCGACGCTTTCAGCCGTTCTTCAAATTCGCCTCGAAAGCGGGAACCAGCGATCATTGCCCCCAGGTCAAGAGAAATCACTCGTTTGCCCATGAGGATTTCAGGCACATCGTTTGAGGCGATCTTTTGCGCCAGACCTTCCACAATGGCGGTTTTGCCAACACCAGCTTCACCGATCAGCACCGGGTTGTTCTTGGTGCGGCGGGAAAGGATCTGCATAACGCGCAGGATTTCAGTATCACGGCCAATGACGGGATCCAGTTTTCCCTCTCGGGCACGCTGCGTCAAATCGCGGGAATACTTTTCTAATGTACGGTAGCGGGTTTCAGCCTGGGGATCAGTGACTCTCTGACCTCCACGGAGCTGCATAATTGCTTCTGATACACGTTCTTTGGTGATTCCTGTGGTTTCAAGCAGACGTGAAGCGGGGGTATTCTTTTCGCTTAATATTGCCAGAAAGAGGTGTTCAGTTGAGATGTACTCATCTTTGAACCGGCTTGCCTCTTCATTAGCTAGGTCAATGATCCGTTTCACACGCGGCGTAATAAAAATTTGTCCGGCTCCCCCACCGAAGATACTGGCCTTCGGGCTTGTTTTTAAAATATAATCCAGGCGCTCCGCAAGGATTTGAGGATCAACCTTGAGGATTTCCAGGATTTGAGGAACAACTCCTTGCGGTTGCTCAATTAATGCCAGGAGGATATGCTCTGTATCAATTTGGTTATGGCCATATCGTTGAATGATCTCAGCCGCACGTTGTGCTGCCTCCTGTGCTCTTTCTGTAAAACGATCAAATCGCATCATATCATGCTCCAATAGTCGAGACTATGTATAGTGTTGATTATAGCATTTAGGATATTAGAGATTTCAATAATTTATGTTAGAACTGTGTCAACGTCTATCAGCGTTTCTCGTAAACGATTTTACCCTGAACGATCGTTTTCCATACCTGCAAGTTTGAGTCCAAAAGTACTAAATCAGCGTGCATCCCTGCACGAATCAAGCCTTTTGACTTTATGAATCCGATCGCTTCAGCGGCATTTTTTGAAGAGCAAATCCAGCAATCTTCAACAGGAATGCCAGTAACCTCCACCAGGTTTTTCAAAGCTGTATCCATTGTCAGGAGTGATCCAGCGAGGGTACCGTCTTTAAGGCGAGCTTCACCATGTGAAAAGACTACTTTCTGACCCTGGATATAAAAAGTGCCATCTGGCATTCCTGCACCTGAAGTTGAATCGGTTACCAAGATCACTTTCTGCAAACCTTTGGCTTTCACCAGCAGCCTGATAGAGGCGGGATGGACATGGATTTTATCTGCGATCAATTCACAGGAGAGCTCGGGCATTTCCAATGCCGCGCCAACTGCGCCGGGTTCGCGGTGTGTGAATCCCCTCATACCGTTGAAAGTATGTGTTACCTGTCTGACACCTAGTTCTGCAGCAGCAAGCATGTCTGAGTAAGTGGCATCAGTGTGGCCGGCTGAGACTCTGATTCCTCGATGTGAACATTCACTGATTAACCAGCGGTTTTCAATCATTTCAGGCGCTATTGTAATCTGACGGATGAGACCGGTATCCAGATACTGTATCACTTCAGATTCTTCTGCCGGGCGGATATCTTTTGGGCTTTGCGCGCCGGCCCGTGTGGGATTGATGAAAGGACCTTCCAGGTGAATTCCTAAAATGGCAGCCCCTTTCTCTTTGCCAATGATACTTTTGACAGTATTGATTGTGTTGATGATTTCCTGCCGGGATGCTGACCAGGTGGTAACCAAAAAACCGGTTACGCCGTGACTTGCGAGAAATTGCGAAACATGCTGCAATCCGTCTGAATTGGATCCGATAAAATCGACACCTGCTGCCCCATGCGTGTGCACGTCAATGAATCCTGGCAAGAGCAGGTAATGTGAACAATCCACAATTTGATGGGATATCTCTTGTATTTCTGGCGGGGGGGTACCGAATCCGTACGCTGAAATCCGCTTCCCTGAAATTAAAAGCCATCCATCATCCTCAGGATGTCGTGTTCCAATGAGCTGGGCGCAATCGAGCAGAATTGAATCGGATTTCATCTCGCTCCATGAGTATTTTAGCTACACCTATGGCTCATGTCAACAACCATCACCGATTCCACTGATTGATCGCCTGGTGTAAAATAGCGGAATGAATCCTGACCACTTTAATTCTCATATTCGTGCCATTGAACTGCGAAGAGATCTAGATTCAATCGCTGATTTAATCGACCAGTGTTTTGCAGACCAAATGGATGCTGAAGGTAGAGATTATATCCGCCATGTGAGGCAGATTGCGCGCGGATTAGGTAATTTTTTTGTTGAGGGGACAACTCCTGAAAATTCACAATTACCATTTCACGGGTATGTGTGGGAAGAAAATGGAAGGATCGTTGGCAATCTTACATTGATCCAGGTGAGGAGAATTGATCGAAGAACATATTTGATCGCCAATGTTGCGGTTCATCCTGATTGGCGCGGGCGCGGGATAGGTAGATTGTTGACTGAAAGGGCAATAGCACATGTTGAGGTACATGGCGGTCAAAAGATACATCTCCAGGTGCGAGTTGACAATCCTTCAGCAATTCATATTTACCAGGATTTAGGTTTTGAAGAAATGGCACGCAGGACTACCTGGGTTCCTGGTATTGTTTCCCATTCAATTCGGGAAACAAGTTGTGAGGTACTGGTGATGAAACGCAAACGCGAGCAATGGCCGCAGCAGAAGGAATGGCTTAGAGCCATATATCCTTACAGTTTAACCTGGAATCTTCCCTTTAGTATGGAACGAATAGAACCGGGATTTTGGAATTGGTTAAGTGTCTTTTTGAATGGAGGAAACATTCGCGGCTGGTCAGCCATGAAGAACGGTGTAAATATCGGAACTGCGGTTTGGGAAAGGGGTTTTTCTGGATGTGATTATGTGTGGCTGGGGACAGAGATGGATCATGAAAACGAAGCGATCAGTTCTTTACTTCCAGTAGTAATTCAATCAGTAAATAAACCCGCGCGTATTAATATTAATTATCCGGCTGGTCGTGCAATTAAAGCATTTCACAATGCCGGTATGGTAGAAGAGCATACGTTAATTTGGATGATCAAGACAATGATCCCCGATAATTCGGTTGACCAGAAAAAGTGAAACTAAACCTTTTGTTTCACGTATGTAGTTCAGAAAGGAAAATAGAATGAGAACTCTTCTAAAGATATTAATTAACGCTGGAGCCCTCTATTTTGCTGTATGGATCCTAAATCCGCATATTGTAATGCAAAACAATGCATGGTATGCCTATATCGTGATGGGTTTGATATTTGGTATCGTCAATGCAATCATTAAACCCGTTGTCATGTTTGCCAGTTGCCCTTTAATCATCCTCACTCTGGGATTGGGCACACTTGTGGTCAACACGCTTCTTTTCATGCTTTCTGGCTGGCTGGGAACCGTTATTAATATTGGATTCACCATCCCTGAAAATCCGTTCATGTATGCTTTTCTGGGAGCACTGATCGTAAGTCTGGTGAGTTTCATTCTCAGCAGAATTTTTGATAAGAAGAAATGATCAACTAACAAAAAAGAGAACCGGCGCTCGATATTTGAGGAGCGCCGGTTTATTATCATTGAACGGGGTTTTGAGAGATCCAAAGCAGTAGTTCAGGATCCCAGATAAAGACTGTATCCCCATCTTCTAATTCAAGAATCCACTGACCTTGATCGTTTTTAGCAGGGGAACTACCTGCTGGCAGTAATGCGGCGATCTCATCAGGAACTATTGGCTGCCATTCTTTTCCGTCATCACTCAACTGGTAGACCGGCTGTTTAAGAGCGTTTTCCACCATTCCGCTTTCGGAATTGTAAGTCAAACCATCTGCTCCCAATGGCAATTCTGGGATCCCTGGAACGGGGATTTCACCCGCAGCGGGCATTGAAAATCGCAGAGCAAAGTTGTTTTCGGCATCAGCGACCCATACTTTCCCGTCAGCATCAACAGCGATCCCACTGGGTGATCCGAATCCATCAATGCCAGAGCTGGCGTTTCCCCAGCTTCGGATGATTTTTCCGTCATTATCAAATTCAAGGATTCGATAGGCATCAGGATCGGTCACAAAAACATTGCCTGAAGCATCGAGGGCGAGGAAAGGTTTGTTGGTGATTGACTGGCCATACCAACCAGAAATATCCCAACCGCGTAGATACTGGTAAATATCTGTGGTAATTGGCTCAAAGACTTGAATACGCTGATTCCATGTATCAGCCACATAAACAAATCCTTCACGATCCACTGCAATTCCTACGGGTTCATCCAGTTCACCTGGATTGATACCGTTGACTCCAAATTGCGTGATATAACTGCCGTCATTGTCAAAAATGACAACCCTGTTGTTTCCGGTATCGGTGATATAGACTTTACCGTCCAAATCAACGGCAATTCCCCGCGGGCCCCAGAACCTGGTCTCAGTCTCAGCCAATCCTGGTTCACCCCACATTTTTATAAATTCGCCATCAGCGGTAAATTTTTGAATGCGATGATTCCAGGTATCCGCAACGAAGACACTCCCATCCTGAGCCACCGCAACGCCCCACGGTTCGTTAAAAGTGCCGCCTGGAGCGTTGCCAGTATCTACACTGGCAAAACTTCCCCAACTGAGCAAGAACTTACCTTCAGGTGAAAACTTCTGGATGCGATTATTACGCGAGTCAGCAACATAAATTGACCCGTCAGGTCCAATTGCAATGCCGTGTGGTGTATTGAATTGGCCTTGTTCTGTGCCAATCGACCCAATCAATTGATCAGGTAACAAATCAATATATTTCCCTTCGTATGGATCAATGGAGGTGCTTTCAGTGATTTCGGGAACTGTTCCATATTCCCAGATCTGGTTGACGATGTCTTTCTTGATAAAGAGGTAAATATCTGCAGAAGGATTCCATGTTTCAAGGGTTAGTCCAGTGTTATTGGTGATCGAAGCATACAGACTATAATCTTTGTTGAACCAGATGTTGAAGATGGCCTGTCTCATCTGCGGATTGGTTACCCCTGATTTGAAGCGCTCCCATGTCATATTGAAGTAATCTTGCATTGGCCATACCAGACGTTTGTATTTGATCTGAACGTAGGTATCCTTTAAAATTGCCTGGGTTTTCGTTAAATGTTCGGTATCTGAGATCACGATGGGATAATTCAACAGATCGCGGGTGAGGTTATCCTGTAACCAGGTTTTATTTGGATAATCTCTGAAATACCACCAGTATGGATATAGAGCTTCTCCAATATAGGCGATTTTGACATCTTTTCCTCCCGTCGTGCGCTCTGAAATCTCTTCGATTTGTTCCAGCGCATCTTTTGGGCCTCTGGCTGCGTGCGCGTAAACTAAAAATTCCTTTCCTGTGTCGTAATTAATATAACTTGCCTGATAAGCTGAACGTGCTGTAAAAACACTCAACATGGCCAGAAAACCAATTGTTAAGAGTTTGATGATTTCTCCTGTTTTCCATAGCAGCAGCAAGCGGTAGAGACCCCAAGCGGAAAGGATGGCTGCAATCAAAGAAAAGAGGAAGGTACTGGTGGTCTTCAACTGCTCAAGCTCATTACCTGCGAAAGGTTTATTCGTGCCCATAAGGAATTCAATGAGCATTCCCACACTGAACAGGAAAATTGGCACTAAAACAATGGTGAGGTACCCGTGATTGTTGGCAAGTCGTTTGAAAGGCGCGGAATCGATCAGGTAACCAATGCCGAAACCAGCGCACAAGATCATCGGCAGTGTGATATGCACTGTAAGCCAGGGCATTTTTTCTCCCGCCAGAGTGTATGCCACAAGACTCATCAATGACCAATAGAGCAGCAATAGCAGAATTGGCAGTTTTCGCGGATGCTCACTCCCCTTCATGTCAGTTTCGTCTAGCTGAGGAAGTTCTAGCTGGATAACTTCAGTTTCTTTATTCTGTCTGGCGGGATCAATTTCGGGAGTGGTGAAAAATAGCCTATGTTTCAAACCGATCACGAAAGCAATAATTGTTCCGACCGCTGGTAGATACTCATACATCGGGATTTGAAGAAAAATAAAGTAATACCATGGCTGTGATCCACGGTTGACCCCTTGTTGTGAGAGCCAGTATCCCAGCGATCCTACCAACCCGGTGAAGAATCCCTGTCCGTTGGTGAAGAAGGTTGTATAGAAGACAGTGAAAATGGTATAAAAAATTGCAATGTTCTTCAACCAAAGCACAGGCTTCCATAACAGACCAAAAGCGAGAGAGATAATCACAGCTGCTCCCAGAAAGATCGAAGTGCGGATCAGCCCTGGCTGTGTGTAATCCAAAGGATCCCAGCCCAAAATACTGATGGGGAAAGCAATCAACTGTGGTAGGATCATGGTAATGGTCATGATAAGCAGGTCAAATGAACGGATATTCTTGACCATTTTCCATCCCAAGCCTGAGATCAAATGAAAAGCTGCGGCAATAAAAGCAAGCACTGCAAGACCAAGGCTGAACAACATCGTGCTGTGAGCAATCGCTGCCAGTGATGCATTTGCATCATCCCCATTGTTACCTGATTCTACAACCGCTGCTCCTAATGCCACGGCTATGAACAAGAGCATTACCATGGTCAAAATAATAAACAGGTCTCTCTTATGCGAATAATTCCACTCTTTTTGCGTAACGTCACGTACGAAAATAATGGCGAGAAAGATCAGCAGGATGGCTGTGTATATGAAGGAAGTTTCCTTTGTGGCAAAGTGTAGTGCGAGAACTGTTGTGAATGTATAAAGGTTTGATTCTTTTCCATTTTCAAGGTAACGCAATACGGTATATAGCATTACAACGCCAAAGAAGGCTACAAACGCTTCGTTGCGGGTATAACGACCATAGAAAAGCATGTATGGAGAGATTAATAGCAAAAAACCAGCAATTAAAGAGCCTGATTTTCCTAGGTAGCGTTTGAATGCAATTAAAACGAACACAATTGTTGCTATGCTGAACACAGCGGCTGGAATGCGTGAAGAAGTATCAGAATCTCCGAACAGGAAGTATGAGGTTGCGAGGAGATGAAACTGTAGCGGACCGTGGGTCACAGGATCATGAGAATATCCGCGACCTTGATAGAGATCGTAGGATGGTACGACGTGGTTGACCTCGTCATGGCTCATCACGCGCAGTCCAATATTAGAAAACCGACTCACAACAGCTGCGAGAATGATCAGGATTGTCAGGATATGTTCAACGGTGAATTTAGGTAAAACAGAGTTAATCGGGCGGTCAAGCCAGGAGGTTTTTTGATCAGAGGGGAAGGAATTGTTCATGCCAGATCTATATCCCTTTCAATGAAGTGCAATATGGATGACTATACTTGAATCCAATCAAACTGGCAAGACAGGAGGTATAGTCTTGCCAGTGATGAATACTAAAAAAAGATTGATTAGTCCAGGTTGAAATAGTTATACACTGCCCGAGAAAGATCAGCAAAAAGCTTGTTCGCTGAATCCCATATAATTCCATTGTTATTGTGGATAAAAATGGCAATAACATAGTTCCCGCCTGGCGAATAAACCAGCCCGACATCAGCGACAGTATGCATCATTTGATCAGCTTCAGTTGCCCACCCGTGTTTGTGGCCAATCTGAGTGCCATCTGGGAGCCCTGCTTCAAGGAGAACCCCGTTTCGGTTCTGGGTCAGGTAACTGATCATTGATTTGCATTCACTCTGTGTAATTTCACCGGGAAAAACCGCTACCAAGCTGCCCCCTCCGGTTTGTGCACACTGGTAGATGTCAACCAGAAGCATACCAATTTCGGTGGGAGTGGTTTGATTATAAGGGTCGGGGTCTGTATTAATATCAGTACGTGAGTTGGCGGGGGTTTTTACTGATCCGGTTAGCAAGGGGGCTCCAGCGTAGAACATCCCGTCGAGGAAGGTGCTTTTTAATCCGAGAGCTTTTACAGTTTTGGTAACTTCGAGCGGTCCAAGTGTGGGGTCAAGAACGAGCCTCATTAGATTGTCTGTAGCTGTGTTTTCTGATTCTGCGATCATATCATGCAGCGCATTCGCGATTTCCTGGTTCATTGGTTCTTCGGTATGCTGATATACGGATATCATGATCGGAATCTTGATCGTACTTACTGCGGTGAAAGCAATACCAGGATCAAGAGGCTCACCTGTACGATAAGCCATTTGCATGTCATTTCCGGATTCAAGATCTTGAAGGTAGATCTCCACCTCACCGGTAAACTCATTGACATCGACGATCTGTTGTAACAATACATGCAGCATGTCCATAGAAGGACGGGTAGATGTACCTTGTGAAACGGAAAGATTAACAATTCTGGCAGTTGGTGATTTGAGAGCGGAAATCACCAGATTGATTGAGCGCTCGATATCTAGAATGTGACCTGGGTCACCCTGTTCGAAGCTCGAACTTCCGGCAACGGGAACGTAGGAGGAAGATGCGACATCATATCTTGGTGCAATCTCATTTGTAAGGTAGTCGCGGATTCTATCTTCATCAATCTTTGCCCGAAGGGGGATATCGGGAGCTTCGGGTAGTTGATTGAATAAATAGTTAAAGAAGGAACTCCAAAATGGCTGAGACACACGCGCCTGATCCGCTGCGGTCATCATGGATGTAAGATCAAGCGAAAATCCCAATGTGGAAGGTTTCACCTGGATCACATTATTCTGGTAGCGTAATTCAATAGGCAGAGAATAGACCTGGGTCAGACGGCTTGCTGCTTCATCCTGGTCGAGACCGGTTACTTCAACTCCGGCGATGGTTGTACCGGTAGAGAAGGTAGAACGTAGACGGCTGAAAACAACCAGCTGGAAAATTAATAATGCACCTGCAGAAACAATTAACCCCAGCGAGATCCAGCGTAACAAAGTTAACTTACCAACTCTTTTCATCTTTACCTCTGATCGCATAAAATTTTACCAGAAATCACCCCTCCAATTCATGGAGAAAAAATTTACTTATTTCTATCTAGTTTAGATATACTTAATGTATGAATATTTCTGGAGAACGATTTGCCGGGTTTCTTCATAGTATTTTCCCTTTCAATTTGCTTGATGAATCTGATCTTGCAGAACTCATCCCTCTTTTCGTAAAAATTCGGCTGCCCGCAGGAACGGTAATTTTCAGGCAGGGAGATATCCCACACCATTTTTACTTGATTTTATTAGGTGATGTGCACCTATCTTTATCTGAAAGGCAAAATGAGGGTAAGAAGTGGAAATTACAAACAGGAGACTCGCTGGGCGGGGAAGTATTGAAACCGAATCTTTACCGGCTTACAGACGCCATTTGTGAAACCGAGGTGGAATTATTACGCGTCGATAAAGAAACTTTGTCTGAGCTTTGTAAGAGATATCCTGTTCTCAATGATGCCCTCAAACTGACCCTACAAACTCTCTTACTGAGGTGCAAACTCAACCTCTCCTGGCTGGGTAAAACTGAAAAAGTCGGGCTCATTTCACGACGGCATCCGTTCTTTCTGATTTTACGCATTGTTCTCTTCTTCTGTTTAGGGCTTGCAGCCTTTGGATTGTTATCTTCATTGGCGTTTAACGCTAATGGATTCTTGATCGGGATATTTATTCTTGCACTTTTAGCGTTACTACTGGGTGGAGTATTCGCTGCCTGGGCTGCGCTTGAATGGACGAACGATTACTTTATCATTACTCGCGAAAGAGTATTGGTACAGAAGAAACTGATAGGATTTTTCGATAGTCGCCAGGAGTCGCCGTTATCAGCCATATTGTCAACCGGATTAGACACCTCATTTCTAGGCAGATTGATTGGTTATGGGGCTATTAATCTCCGATCATACACCGGTAATCTTCGATTCAAGAATCTACCATCAGTCCATTTAATTTACGAATTACTGGAAAATCTGCGCCACAGCACGGAAAAAGAAAACCAGCATCAGAATCAGGATGAGATGCGCGAACTGCTTGAGCAGCGTCTAAGAAAAGGATCAGCCCCCATACATCAGAAACTTGAAGGAGAGCCAGATTCTCTTCATACATCTATGTATCAATCTGGCTCACTGCTTGATCTGGCTGCACGCTTCTTTGGATTACGTCATGTAAAAGAGGGTTCAGTCGTATACCGCACTCACTGGTGGATTCTCGGTAGAAAGACAATTATCCCCAGTTTATTATTAGCAGGTATCATTATCCTGGTGGTATTGAAATTTATTGGTTTGATGCCGTTGGTTTCAGATACTTTGATATACATTTTGGCTCTTATTGCAACCATAGGAGCGTGGGGATGGTGGTTATATCAGTACATAGATTGGCATAACGATATTTACGTAATCACACCCGATCAACTTGTGGATATCAGCCGCAGACCGCTGGGTAATGAGCAAAGGCGTTCAGCACCAATAAAAAATATCCAAACCGTTGAGTTCATGCGTAAAGGGATTATCGGACTGGTATTGAATTATGGAACTGTGCGAATCCAAATAGGTAATGAAGAGTTGACATTTGACAATGTGTACGACCCTGCTTCAATCCAGGCTGAGATTTTTGCTCAATTCAAACGAAATAGCGAAAAAACCAAGCGTCTTGAACAGCAGAAGATCGCAGATTGGATATCTACGTATGATCAAATTAAGGAAAGCGATACTCATCCCTCGAATCCGGTTGCTAGGGGAAAAAGCAGGTAAAATATTGGTGCAAGATTATTGTTGAGAGGAATGTGAATGGCCATTCTGGAAATTACTACCGTACCTGACCCAATTCTGCGGAAGAAGGCTCACAAGGTAACCGATTTTGGCAAGGAGTTTCAGGAGTTAGTCAAGAATATGATCGATACCATGCGCGAAGCGCCTGGTGTCGGGCTGGCAGCACCACAGGTATCGGTTCCGATGCGGTTGATCGTGGTGGAATATGGTGACGAAGAAAATGAGGAAACACCACCAAAATTATATGTGCTGGCAAACCCTGAAATTATCTCTGCTTCAGAAGAGAAAGTTGATGGTATCGAAGGATGTCTTTCGGTTCCTGGTCTGGTAGGTGAGGTCGAACGACATGCAATGATTAGTGTAAAGGGTCTCAACCGTCATGGGAAACCCGTAAAAATCAATGCTGAAGGATGGCTTGCAAGAATCTTCCAACACGAGATGGATCATCTCGATGGGGTTATTTATACAGACCGCGCCACCAAAGTATGGAAGCCAAAACCCGAAGATGAGGCTCCTCTCGACTAGTCTATGTATCTAACCCACCTTTCGCTGACGAATTTTCGCCTTTTTTCCCGCCTGGATATGGATGTTCCCCGGCGGATTCTCTTGCTGATGGGAGCAAACGCTCAGGGAAAGACCTCACTGCTTGAAGCCGTTTATTACCTGGCAACTTTTACTTCCTTTCATGCTCAAAACGACAAACAGCTGCTCAACTTCATCTCTACAAAAGAAAAGCTTGCTGTTTCGCGTCTGGTCGCACAGTACCAACGCGGAGACCGCGCACACCGACTGGAAGTGCGATTGATCCAGGACACGAATGGCAACGGTGGTACGCGCCTGCGTAAAGAGGTTCTGTTGGATGGTGTAAAAACCCCTCCCAGTCAGGTGATCGGACACTTCAACGCAGTTATTTTTCTACCGCAAATGACGCGAATTCTCGAAGGCACACCTGAAGACCGCCGGCGATATCTAAACCTGGCGATCGCGCAATCAGACTCGGCCTATACCCACGCTTTATCAGAGTATAACCAGGCATTGACTCAGCGTAATGCCCTGTTGAAATTGCTCCAAGAGCGTGGAGGAGATTCAAGCCAACTGGATTACTGGGATGAGGTGATCGCTTCACGAGGAGCTATCATTATTAAAGCTCGAATTACGGCAATACAAGAACTTGAACAATTAGCGGTGCGAATTCATGAAAAGTTGACCCGTTCTTCAGAAGTGATTCGATTAATTTATCAACCTTCCTACGATCCATTACCTGTTCCCCAGGGTCAGTTTGTCCTTCCGATGCAGGTCCAGGTGCAACGCAATGGGCTGGGGCTTGATAAATTAAAAGAAGGTTTTCTTGAAAGACTGGCAAGGGTGAGGCGAGAAGAAATTGCGCGGGGTGTGACCACTATCGGACCACATCGCGATGAAATGCGGGTTCAATGTAATGGGATCGACTTGACTGACTTTGGTTCACGCGGTCAATTGCGGACGGCAATTCTTTCATTAAAATTAGCCGAAGTAGATTGGCTTAAACAACGTACCGGTCAATGGCCTGTACTGCTGCTTGACGAAACCCTGGCAGAACTTGATATTAACAGACGAGCGCTGCTACTTGATTATATTCAGGGAGCAGAACAGGCATTGCTGACAACGACGGATATGAAACTTTTTCCAGAGGATTTTGTAGGAAAATGCGAGCGTTGGAAGATTACCAGCGGTAATGTTGAGAAAGTTGCTGATCAGAGTTAAGTGAGAGGTTTCTTCAGTGGCAGACCGGCTCGGCGGGGATATTGTGGAGGGGTGGCTGCTTTCTTATCCATGATTACGAGAAATCGTTCCTCTGCGATGCCAGGCAGGGTAACGCTGGCAACTTTTCTCAAGGTTCCACCCAATATACGAATGGCTTTTTCAGCAGACTGAATTTCAGCGTGAGCGCTTTCTCCTTTTTGAGCAAGGATTGCCCCCCCAATACGGACCAATGGAAGCAAATACTCCGCTAATACAGGCATCGAGGCGACTGCCCGGGCCACAGCCCAGTCATATTTTTCACGATACGCTGGATTCTGGCCAAGATCTTCTGCGCGCGCTGTGATTACTTCAACATTTTCCAATTGAAGGAATTCAGCAATATGGCGGCAAAAAGATGCTTTTTTACCGACTGATTCAACCAGCGTCAGATGCATGGAGGGCAAGAGAATCTTAAGTGGAATTCCTGGAAATCCTGCTCCGGTACCTACATCAATCAAACGCAACGGAGCAGGTGTTTTTAGTTCAACGAGAATACTAAGAGAATCAAGAAAGTGTTTGGTGCGAATCCCTTCGCGATCGCGTATCGCGGTCAGGTTAAACTTTTCATTCCAGATCAGTAACTCGCTTTCATAAGTGGTGAAAAGCTTGACCTGACTGGAAGTGAGACGAATTCCGCAGTGGTTGAACACGTCGGTGATGAATTTTTCCATGATGATTAAATTATACTCAAACATTATGTTGATGAGAGCAGGTTTTGTTGACTAGACAAAAACTCAATTTTGGTTATCCCCTTGACTATTTCAGAATCACTTGTTAAAATTTTTTTGTTAAATTTTTTAGAAAGGAGCGCATGCACATGGTTTACAGCAACACTTACATGATCGAGTCACACAGCCTCTGCAGCAGCGGTGGTGTTGGTATTCCTTGTCGTAATGCGCCCATACCTAAGTAAAGAACTATTCTCTGAAATCAACGGTCACGGGTGTGTTACAAAACCCGTGACCGTTTTTTTTTTGGCTCAATGTAGACATGGAAGGAGGGAAAATGGTCGCGATTTGTAAAGAAAAGGAAATGGGTAGAAGACTTTTTTAGGTCAATCGTAGCAGGTAAAGCGTTATGGTTCGTAAGGAAAAGGGAAGGAGGCCGAAAATGCTAGATACATTGATGACTATCGGCTCATATCGAGTTTCATATTTCAATGAATCCCTGAACGTCAATCCACAGGCATTTGGATTCTATATCCGTGGTGAGAAAGGGTCGAGAGATGCCTACAGCCGGGATGCAAAGAGTCAGTTATATGCCGGTCTGATGTTGATTCAAGATAAGCTACAAATGAATAACTTGCGCGGCATCTATGTGGATGTGGATACTTTGGAAAACTTACAGAGACCAGCATATATGCAGCTCAAACATGATCTGATCAGCGGGTACTTCCGGCGTGTATTTGTGCTGAAAGAATCAGCGTTACTGGGTACGCCATCTGCTGAAAATGATCTTCGCAGGGTTTTTGGACTTTGTGGTGGTTTTGAGTTGCTCGTCTGTCGAGATGGCGATTGCGTGGCTATAAACAAGCCCTGGAAACAATAAAAGTGGAAATATTTTGGAGGATCTATGAACAATCAATCACTTTTTCAAGGAAAAACAATCCATTTCACCGCAGTTGATCCTGAAAAAGACGCTGCACAGATTTCAAGCTGGACATCATCACCAGAATTTGTCAGGCGTTACTTTGATGGTTTCTTTCGAACATATACCACCGTCGAAGTAAAAAAATTGATGAAAGAAAAGTTGAAGAAAGCAGATGAATCGAGGCAGGATTATTATTTTGCGATTCGAGAGAATGAAGATGAAAAAATGATCGGCATCTTGCATTTTGGCTGGATCATGCTTTCAAACCAGTCTGCGGGATTTGATCTTTACTTTTCTGATCACAATGCTTTTGAAAAATACAGTAATGAAGCGTTAAAAATGGCGCTGCGGTATGCGTTTATGGAGCTCAGTTTACACCGGTTATGTTTGATACTGCCCTCGTATGATGAAGAAAGTATCTTGCTCTACGAAAGGGCAGGATTTTTACGAGAAACTCAAAGCCGACAGGCTGTCTTTCATAATGGAAAATTCTATGATCAATTAACTTACGGGATTCTACGCCCGGAATGGAAAAAACTGCAAGTGGAGGTTCAATAATGAATAATGGATTTTTTAAAGGGAATCTTGTTGATCTTGTTCCCATAGATTTGGATAAAGATCCTGAAAATATCTCAAAGTGGGATTGTGACAGCGAATTCAAACGGCAGTTCGATATTGTTCCGGCCGTCATGTACTCACCTATCTTAAGCAAGGAATGGTATGAAGCTGCCTCAGCGAATGGGGCAACCATGATCATCCAAACCACGAAAGAAAAAAAGGTGATCGGTGTCATCGAATTGGATGGCTTCGATTGGGCGGCGCGAAGCGCCTGGGTTGGTATTGGGATAGGTGAAGCCAATTACCGAGGTAAGGGGTACGGTACCGAGGCGATGCAGCTTATTCTGGAATATGCCTTTCAAGGATTGAATCTGAATCGGGTGAATCTAAATGTGTTTGCCTTCAATACGAGGGCGATCCGTTCTTATGAGAAATGCGGTTTCAGATATGAAGGAACCCAGCGTGAGGTCATCTATAAGGAAGACCAAAGGTGGGATATCATCGATATGGGGATTCTGCGTTCAGAATGGGAGGAAAGGCAGAAAATCTGGGAAAGAGAGCCTGTGGAGTGGGTACAGGCAGCATAGTGGTAGAGATGGGCTGATTGGGATACCTTTTAGCCCTCTCTCGCGTGTTATACTTTCGAAATGGAGAAATTGCCAGACATTGTCGAAATCCATTCATCAAATCCCATAACGATTGGTGTAATTGCGGATACGCATATTCCTGACAGGGTGAACTCTCTGCATCCGAATCTTATGCATGAATTACAGGAAAGTAAAGTCGACTACATTTTTCATGCCGGCGACCTTTCGCATAGAAAAGTGCTTGAAGAGTTAGAAACTTTAGCACCCGTATTTGCGGTGCGAGGGAACAGAGATTTTTTGATAAGGCCGAAGTTACCATTAATAAGAATACTCATCATCAATGGTGTCAGAATACTTCTCACACATGGGCATCTTTCTCCAGCGGTTTATTGGTCTGATAAAATTTCGAACATTCTTCATGGATATGAATTGAAAAGATACATGCGCCGGCTGCCAAGAGTAGACTCTCGGGCTCAAATTTTTGTTTTTGGTCATACGCACATGGCAGAAAACACACAGATTAATGAGAAAATATTTTTTAACCCAGATGGAAGTAGTGTAGGATCACCACCAAAATACTTACTCTCTTTTGGAATTCTACAAATTAAGTCTGATGGAAATGTAGAGAGGAAGATTATTCCTTTAACTGGAGCTGTGGTAAAATTTGGAAGATGGGAATATGGGGAATCTCATCACCACAGGGAAGATAAATATTCTTGACCATACACAAATATCTTGTTATAATGCAAGTTTGCGCATCCCTGCTCGATTTTGGCCAGGGAGATATTATATTGTTAGTGCCAGGTTTGTAATTAGGAGAAACCAATGGCTTCTTTGTTAAACACCAAATCTTATGCTCGAATCCCCGTCATTTTTGATTTACCCGACCTGATCGAAGTTCAGCTGGAATCATTCCGCCGGCTAAAAGAAGAGGGGTTGGGCGACCTGTTTCATGAAATTTCACCGATCGAATCTTATAACAAGGGGATGAAACTGTATTTTCCCAGCCGAACCCCAGAGGCGAAGCAGTGGGATCTAAAATACTGGTTCGAACCTCCAAAGCACAGTATTGAAGAGTGTGTAGAACGTGATTTGACGTATTCCAGCCCCTTATATGTTTCTGTGCTATTGGCAGGTCCTGATGTTCCGCAACCTGTAAAATCGGATATTTTCTTGGGCGATTTCCCGGAAATGACTGAGAAAGGTACTTTTATCATTAACGGTACTGAGCGTGTAGTTGTTTCTCAGTTGATCCGTTCTCCCGGTGTATATTTTGAGGCTCCGGTTGATCGTTCTACCGGTCATCGCCTGGCGATGGCAAAGTTGATCCCGGATCGTGGCGCCTGGATGGAATTTGAGACACGCAAGAATGATTATCTCATTCTCAAATTCAACCGCAAACGCACAGTTCCAATCACCATCTTCCTGCGCGCGTTAGCGGCAGTGGATGACCTGCTTCCGGGTGAACCACCCATCAAGACTGGATCTGATGAAGAATTGATTGCGCTGTTCAGCGATATCGACAATAATCCCGACCGGCAGTTTATTGCGTCAACGATTCATCAGGAACCAGTGTGGGATTTGCAGAATGGGCAGACGGTTGCAGAAGCAGCATTAATTGAATTTTTCCGCCGTATGCGCCCAGGAGATCCTGCAAACCTTGAGAACGCAAAGCAATTCTTTGAAGAGCAGCTATTTGACAGCCGTCACTATGATCTTGAAAAAGTTGGGCGTTATAAACTCAATCAAAAACTTGATCTCATGAGCCGTATTCCGGTTTCACACCGCAGTGTGACCAAATGGGATATTATCTATCTGGTCAGGCGCATGATTCTCATTAACAATGAGATCGAAGATAAAGATGATATCGATCACCTGGGTAACCGCCGCGTAAAAACAAACGGCGAGTTGATTCAAAATAAATTACGAATTGGCCTGCGCCGTATGGAGCGCGTGATCAAAGAGCGCATGTCCATCCGCGACCAAGATCAGGTTTCTCCTGTTAGTCTGATCAATATTCGTCCTGTTGTGGCTGCGTTACGCGAGTTTTTTGGCTCTTCACAGCTCTCTCAATTCATGGACCAAACCAATCCGCTGGCCGAATTGCGTAGCAAGCGTACACTTTCTGCTCTGGGTCCGGGTGGTTTGCGTCGTGAACGTGCAGGGTTTGATGTGCGAGATGTTCACCATTCGCATTATGGGCGTATATGCCCGATTGAAACACCTGAAGGCCCGAACATTGGCTTGATCGGACGTCTGGCAAGTTACGCACGGGTCAACGAGTATGGATTCATCGAAACCCCGTACCGAAAAGTTTTAAAGATGTTGTCTTATGATGACCCGCGTCTTGAGGGACGTTTGCTGCGCGAGACGCTTGTTGATGAAAAGACAGGTGAAGTAATCGCTAAAGAAGGCGAACGAATTACTGCCAGCATGCTGCCTGCTATCAAGAAAACGAAAAAGGCGAACATCTTTGTGGCACCATTCGTGACCGAGGAAGTTGAATATCTTTCAGCTGATGCTGAAGATAAATATATGATCGCTCAGGCAAATACACCGATCGATGAGCGGTTCGAATTCGCGGTTGATCAAATTTCTTGCCGACACCACAGCGATTTCGTTCTTTCAAATTCTGATGCAGTAAATTACATGGACGTTTCTCCGCATCAGGTGGTGGGTATCAGCGCTGCATTGATCCCCTTCCTGGAGCACGATGATGCCAACCGCGCCCTCATGGGATCGAACATGCAGGCGCAGGCTGTTCCGTTGATCAATCCTGACAGCCCGATGATCTCAACCGGCATGGAAAAATACGCCGCAATTGATTCAGGTCAGGTGGTTATCGCTCACGAAGACGGAGAAGTTCTCTCGGTGACCGGTAAACAAATCACTCTGCGTACGGCTGACGGAACGATCAAGGAATATCACCTGCGCAAATATCAGCGCTCAAACCAGAGTACCTGTATTGACCAGCGGCCTGCAGTAATCAAAGGGCAGAGAGTCCATAAGGGTGATATCCTGGCGGATTCATCGTCTACCGTGAATGGCAAGCTGGCACTTGGACAGAATGTCGTCGTAGCTTTCCTCTCATGGGAAGGAGGCAACTTCGAAGATGCCATCCTGATTTCTGAACGATTGGTGCAGGCGGATAAATTTACATCCGTTCACATTGAAAAATACGAAGTGGAAGCACGCGACACCAAACTTGGACCTGAAGAGATTACCCGTGACATTCCCAATGTTGGTGAAGACTCCATAAAAGACCTTGATGAACAGGGTATTATCCGTATCGGGGCAGAAGTAGGTCCGGGTGAAATCCTGGTAGGCAAGATCACACCAAAAGGTGAAAAAGAATTAACTCCTGAAGAACGCCTGCTGCGGGCAATATTCGGTGAAAAATCTCGTGATGTTAAGGATACCTCCTTGCGCATGCCGCATGGCGAGCGTGGGAAGGTGGTTGATGTCAAGGTGTTTACCCGCGAAGATAATATCGACCTGTCAGCCGGTGTGGATATGATGGTGCGTGTATCTGTTGCACAGCGCCGGAAGATCACGGCAGGTGATAAAATGGCCGGACGCCATGGAAACAAGGGTGTTGTTTCACGCGTGGTTCCAGTAGAAAACATGCCCTTCCTTGAAGATGGCACACCTGTGGATATTATCCTCAATCCCCTGGGTGTTCCTGGCCGTATGAACATTGGCCAGGTTCTTGAAACCCATCTGGGATGGGCTGCAAAGGAATTAGGGTTTGAGGCTGTCACTCCGGTGTTTGATGGCGCGACCGAATTTGAAATCGAAGCTGAGTTAGCCCGCGCGTGGTTAATGGACCTTGCGTGGAAAGAAGCCGGAATTGAATCCTGGGAATGGTTGAACAGTATCGACCATGATCCTGAAAGTATCAAGGATGATGAAGAAGTTCGCTTGCTCTACCTTGAGCAGAAACTCAGCGGCAAGTACGATATAAACCGGCTGGCCACAGACACCACTTACGCGCGCCAGATCACACTCGAGAACTGGCTTATTGAACATCAGATCGATCCGAAACCGATTTTGATCTTCAAAGAGAATCTCATCAATGTTACTGACTCTCATGAGGCTGACCAAAAGGCGATTAATATCTGTCTCAAGGTCTGGTTAGAAAAATCTGGGGTCGACGTATCGAAATTGAAAGATGAAACTATCCGAGAAACTGCTGAAAAATTCATGCGCGAAACCGGAATACCGATGCCAATTTTGGGCAAGCAGATTTTACGTGATGGAAAAACTGGCCAACCCTACGATCAGCCTGTGACTGTGGGTGTTATGACCATGCTTAAATTGCACCACCTGGTTGAAGATAAAGTTCATGCCCGTTCAACTGGACCATACAGTCTGGTGACCCAACAACCTCTGGGTGGTAAGGCGCAGTTTGGTGGTCAGCGTTTTGGTGAAATGGAAGTGTGGGCATTGGAAGCTTATGGCGCTGCATACACACTGCAGGAAATGCTCACTGTCAAATCTGACGACGTACAGGGTCGTGTAAGTACCTATGAAGCCATTGTGAAGGGTGAACAGATCGAAGATCCATCGCTGCCGGCTTCCTTCCGTGTACTCGTCAAAGAACTCCAGAGCCTTGGCCTTGCGGTGGAAGCCGTTATGGATACCAAAGAGGTCATTCGCTTTGGAAAAGATGAAGAGAAAGTAAGACCTCCTCGCATGGAGACTGGTTTACTGGGTCTTGGCGACGAGCTGCAGGGACTGCTCTAGAAGTCAACGGAAGCGACTAAAAGGTGAGGAATGGGCAGGAGAAGAACTCTCTTGTCAAAGAAAAATCCTCATGATATAATTTTTCGCCGTTGCTCTAGTACGTGGTGATGTGTGAACCTCTGCCTTAAAAGGTAATTCGGTGAGGCCATCATTGCAGTCGATGGTCTCATCTTGTTAAGATAATAATTTTGGAAGGCTATTTATTTACGGAGGCAAATAGACGTGCCAACAATCAACCAACTGATCCGAAAAGGTCGCGAGACCAAAAGGGCAAAAAGCAAAGCACCAGCTCTGCAATTTACCCTGAATTCAATGAAACAGCGCCGTTCTCGTCTTGAAAAAGGCGCCCCGCAAAAACGCGGAGTATGCACGGTTGTCAGAACGATGACCCCTAAAAAACCTAACTCAGCGTTGCGCAAGATTGCTCGTGTTCGTTTGTCCAACGGTCTTGAAGTTACGGCATACATTCCAGGTGAAGGTCACCAGCTGCAGGAGCACTCAGTAGTGCTCGTTCGTGGTGGTCGTGTGAAAGATCTTCCTGGTGTCCGCTATCATATTGTTCGCGGAACCCTCGATACCACCGGTGTTGCCAAACGTTCTCAGGGACGTTCAAAGTACGGTTCAAAGAAACCGAAAGCGTAAGTTTTCTAGATAACTGATGGAGTAGTTGAATGCGACGAACGAAACCTGAACCACGAGAAATTCCAGCTGATGTACGCTATAACAGCGTTCCTGTAACCTACTTCATTCACCGCATCATGAAGCGCGGGAAGAAGAGCGTTGCAACAACCATCATGTATGATGCGCTGGATATTGTTAAAGAGAAGACCGGTAAGAATCCAATCGAAGTATTGGAACTTGCCTTGAAAAATGTTGGTCCTATCATGGAAGTGCGCCCACGTCGCGTGGGTGGTGCAACCTACCAGGTGCCAATGGAAGTGCCAGCTAACCGCAGAATGACCCTTGCTATGCGTTGGATCCTTGATTCAGCTGCTGGACGCAGTGGGAATTCTTATGCCGAAAAGCTGTCAGCGGAGTTGATTGAAGCCTCGAACAACCAGGGTGCCTCAGTTCGTAAACGTGAAGAAACCCATAAGATGGCCGAAGCCAACCGCGCATTTTCTCATTACCGAATGTAATTGATAAGCGAGTAAAAGACGAAATGCCACGCAATTTTCCGTTAGATAAGTGCCGTAATATAGGGATCATTGCTCATATTGACGCGGGTAAAACCACGACAACTGAGCGAATCCTTTTCTATTCGGGCAGAACTTATCGAATTGGTTCTGTTGACGAAGGCACGACTGTAACGGATTGGATGGCACAAGAACGCGAACGCGGCATTACCATCGTCTCTGCAGCCGTAACTGCCGAATGGAAGGGATATCAGATTAATGTAATCGATACCCCGGGACACATCGATTTCACTGCTGAAGTGCAACGTTCTCTGCGTGTATTGGATGGTGGTGTGGTTGTTTTTGATGCCGTCCAAGGTGTAGAACCGCAGAGCGAAACTGTCTGGCGCCAGGCAGACCGTTATCATGTTCCACGTATCTGTTTTGTGAATAAAATGGATCGGGTTGGCGCATCACTTGAGTATACAATTGGTACGATCCGCGACCGGTTGGGTGCCAATCCTATCCAAATGCAGATGCCGTTAGGCAGTGAAGCCACCTTCAAAGGCATGATCGACCTGTTAACGATGCAGGCGATTTATTTTGAAGATGAGCTGGGAAAAGAACCTCGCTATACAGAAGTGCCGAACGATTTGCGCAGTCAGGCTGAAGACCTTCGAACGCAAATGGTGGAAAAGATCGCTGAACTTGATGATGATCTGACCATGAAATATCTCGAAGGAGAAGAAATCAGTGTAGCAGAATTAAAAGCAGCATTGCGTTTGGCTGTGCTGCACAATCGGGCAACACCGGTTTTCTGTGGTTCTTCTTTGCGTAATAAAGGCGTTCAACTGGTTTTGGATGCAGTGATAGATTATCTTCCATCACCAACTGATATTCCACCAGTTGTTGGTAATGTTCCTGATAGTGAGACAACATTAGAGCTACCGACCGAAGATGATGCTCCATTAAGCGCGTTAGTCTTCAAGATCGTTACCGACCCGTATGTAGGCCGATTGGCGTACTTCCGTGTATATTCGGGTACGATCAAGATGGGCGATATGGTTTACAACCCGGTAAAAGGCCGCAAGGAACGGATTGGCCGCCTGCTGCGTATGTATGCTGACCGACGTGAAGATGTAGAAGAAATTCCTGCGGGAGATATTGGTGCAGTATTGGGCTTGAAAAACACCTTCACCGGTGATACTCTCTGTGATTCTGAAAAGCCAATTGTTTTAGAAAGTATCACTTTCCCAGAACCTGTAATATCGATCGCAATCGAGCCAAAATCAACCGCTGATCAGGATCGAATGGCTACCGCTTTACAAAGGCTTGCAGAAGAAGATCCAACCTTTAAAGTCCATACAGATGAGAACACCGGTCAGACCATCATAGGCGGGATGGGTGAGCTTCACCTGGATGTTCTTGTCGATCGTATGCTGCGCGAGTTTCGTGTGCAGGCTAATATCGGAAATCCGCGAGTTTCTTATCGTGAAACGATCACTCGTGAAGTTCCAGAGGTTGGTTATAAATATGTAAAACAATCCGGCGGTCACGGTCAGTATGGCCATGTGGTTTTTGCCATGAGCCCATTGGATCGTGGTGCTGGAATTCAATTTACCAATAAAATCGTTGGGGGAGCGATTCCGAAAGAGTTTATTCCCGCAGTGGAGAAGGGTGTACGGGAAGCAACTGAATCTGGTGTTCTTGCTGGATACCCCGTCACAGACCTGAGTGTCACTTTGATCGATGGCTCTTTCCATGAGGTTGATTCAAGTGAAATGGCCTTCAAAATGGCTGCTATCATGTGCTTCCGTGATGGATTGCATAAAGGAGCCTCCGTCCTTTTGGAACCCATCATGAAAGTTGAACTGGTACTGCCAGAAGAATATCTTGGTGATGTACTCGGTCAGATTACCTCACGCCGGGGTGAAGTATTAGGTATGGATGTAAGACCTGGAAATGCACAGGCGATTCACTCCCTTGTGCCGCTTTCTGAAATGTTCGGCTATGCTACAGAACTACGCTCTGTTACCCAGGGTCGTGGAATGTTTACCATGGAATTCGATCATTATCGACCGGTTTCCAATTCTGTTGCTGAAAAGATCATTAAATAGATTTTATTTGAAGGATTAGTCTCTAAGGAGTATAAGGAATCATGGCCAAGCAGAAATTTGACAGAAGTAAACCGCATTTGAATGTGGGCACGATGGGTCACATTGACCACGGCAAGACGACATTAACTGCAGCGATCACGAAATACTGCGGATTTTTTGGAAAAGCGGAATACCGTGCG
>JAJUGU010000018.1 GCA_029265815.1 Anaerolineaceae bacterium
GTAAGAATCCCTGTTCCCGCATAGTCGGGATTGAAACCTATACTTGTGTCACACATTGTAGCTCTTTGTAGTCAAGTAAGAATCCCTGTTCCCGCATAGTCGGGATTGAAACCCTTGGCTGTTCACCTGGATCATCACCAGGTCATCCCAGTAAGAATCCCTGTTCCCGCATAGTCGGGATTGAAACTTTTGGATAACGATTGTTGGTTCTTTCGTCGCCGCTAGTTTTTTTACGTGTAAGAATCCCTGTTCCCGCATAGTCGGGATTGAAACCCATTCCGCCTGCTCGAAGTATTTTGCAACAATGCGGAGAGGTTGAGTAAGAATCCCTGTTCCCGCATAGTCGGGATTGAAACCGTAGAGGTAAATGTCGTGATTAGCTTCTATCGCTTCATTCACAACTGTAAGAATCCCTGTTCCCGCATAGTCGGGATTGAAACATAATCCCCGGGATTCGCTGGTTGTCAACCCACTCCGTAAGAATCCCTGTTCCCGCATCGTCGGGATTGGTTCTCGAAGTTTGTAAATTTGTTTCGTCTTTTGATCAGAGGGGAAAAATTGTAAAAATAAGTAGCAAGGCTCAATAAATATACTCCACTCGTGGGGATTGGAGGCAGCGATGGATATTTGCCTGGGTTACGTCGTATTTATTGCCGCACTTGCTCTCTTCATCAATGAAATTGTCCAAGAGATTAAAGTATCCAAAGAATCAAAAAAGAAAAATAAATGATGTGCTTTTGGCTAAAAATTCACACGCACTACTTTTAAAGAACTTCGATGCGTGGTATGTGCTAAGCCTCATCATGTGTTCAAACACAATAGTGATTTTATGCGCATCCCCATTCCCGCGTAGTCAAGATCGAGTAAAATATTATGTAACGTGTTGGTATAAACAAGGTGGGTATCGTTCTTAAATCACGTAAAACCAGTTAGATGACAATCTGATCAAAATGAATGGAGATTTTCTATTCCAGGGGAGCAAAAATGGATATTGTTGAATACTTGCCTTGCATCGGCTTCATCACCCCCATCATCATCGGCGTTTTCATCATCCGCAACACGCTCAAAAAGCGAAAGGAAGCTCTCGAAAACTTCTGGCCAGGCGACACCTGCCCAAACTGCGGACGCGAATACTCCCCGAGCAACCGCGTCCAGTTCGACCCGATCTCGGGCGCGCAAATGTGCGACATCTGCTACAACGATCTGATGAACAGACGGATTATGTTTGAAATCTTATTCTGATGTGGGAACTTCCTGCGTCGGAAGGGAAGGTAAGTCTACCGGCGCTACGTTGACCCCATCGAAATGATCCTTGAGTTATTCGGCGTACTGCCGGGGGAACCTTGATGGTCTGGGTTTCAGTCTTTACCCGACTTCATTCCGGGACTGAATCACCTTGCATTTATCTGAATTGCCATACTCTTGGGTTGATCAATCTCATTAAGGTGCAAAATATCTTCTGCGGCTTTGTTCCTACTGGATGGACTGGCTTCTTTATCTGCAAGGATTTCTTTTACCATTCCTTGTTTTGGTCACCTGTACCCTCGATGGGTATTGAAGAGGGCTTAAAAAAAGATCCCCTTGTAGGGCACGCTAGAAGCGTAAGAATTATTATGAGAAATATTAAATGGAAGTGCCCCTCGCGGAGCACTCTGGAAGAGCAAAGGAATTCGAATCCTTGTTTTGGTAATTAATCACTCGATGGGTATTGATTAAATAAAAAGTGCCCCCAAAGGAATTCGAATCCTTGTTTTGGCCTTGAGAGGGCCACGTCCTGGGCCGCTAGACGATGGGGGCAAGTGGAGAGATTTTATCATAGCGGCATACCCCTGTCAACGAAATCTGAAATTTCTGGGGCGAGGCCGTTTTGCTGTTAATTCGATCCTTCAGTAACTGCGCGCATGACGGCATCGAGGGTTTGCAGCGCGGTGAGGTTGCGCCACGGGAAGCCATAACGCATGTTGACGGGGTTGCTGAAGTCGTTGGGCATGCCGTCGAAACCAGGATGGGTGGGGTGGTAATTATCGTCATCCCGCAATCCGTGATTATCCAGTGGTTGAACCGCGAGCCAGAAATTCCACACCGGCAGCTGATATTCGTAAGCCAGCTGTCCAATGATCGAGTTGATCTGGTGATTCCCCTCGAGGTTGTCGGCTTTGGTGCCTAAAATGGGTACGATGCCGTTCTCAATCAATTTATCAAGGATCACCCTCATATTGGTCTCAAAGCGTTTCGGCTGCCCAAAATCATTGGATCCCAGCGCGATGAGCATAAAGGCGGGTCTGGCAGTTCTGATTTCGCAATCCAGCGGCGTTTCACCGGATTTGCACACTTCGGGATCAGCCCACAGCGGTGAAAGCATCGTAGCCGTATTGTAACCATCATGAGCGGTCACTCCTGCGTGTTCCCATGAACCCTGAAAGTATTCGATCACCCCGGCGAGCTCTTCGTATTCTCCGAGATTGTAATGATCAGCCCCGCGGTCGAAGTCACCTAAGAAAGAGAAGGGCAGGCTGTCACAATCTCCCATGCGTGAAAATGCTCTTGGGTTATTGCCCAGGGTTTGTCCGAGTTGATAGATTTCGATCACGCGCTGACTGACGCCTTCGGGGTAAACAGGCAACATCATCCATGAATCCGGTGCATAGGTGGCGGTTGCCGTCGGTGGCGGCGGGGTGGGGGTAGGAACCACAGCGGTCATCGTTTCTGTGGGTGCCGCGGTTGTTTCAACAACAGGTGTTTCTGTGGAATTCGGTGCAATCGTCTGCGTTTCTGTGGCACAGGCGGTGAGAAGGGTCAAGCATAAACATACAGACAGGAATGCTCTTTTCATCAGGGTGTGCAAAACCTTTCAAGAATGGATTGGCCGGTTGCGGTGGCGAGAAGGCTTTCTCCTTCGGGCGTCAGGTGAATGGCGCTGTTGGTGAACTCCTCGGCAGGCACCAGGTTCCACAAATCGATGTAATTCCAACCCTCTGCAAGACTTACCTCCTGCATCAATTCACGATATTGATCATAAGCCCAGCGGGGGTAGAAGAAATTATACCTGAGGTCGCTATTCTTGCCTTCACTGATCAAGATCGGCTCGTTGATGATCAAAACGGGCGTTTCTCCCGCAGCCCGAATTCCAGCAGAGATCATCTCAAATGCCAGGTTTTTTTCCTGGAGTGTTGGTGGTTCATACTCATGAAAGGTGATATCTTCCTCGAAATCAACCTGTGCAGGCTCGTAGGATTCTGGATAGATTTGATCAATGCCGGTGGCACCCCATTTAAATCCATAAAGCTGCAATCTCAGGATGTCTGCCAGGTTGCGTCGCTGCCCGATGATTGTTTTATCAAACTGAGAAAGGGTCACCAGTTCTGGATCGTTCGGATCAAGAGGTAAGTTGTACTTTTCGATCAACTCCAGTATGGCAGTGCGGTTGTTTGCCACCAGTGGAGAAGAAAGTTGTTTATCCCAAGGGAAGGATTCCAGCGTCACAGGCCAAACGATCAGGTCCGGTTCGTATGCTTTGATCCGGTCGAGCAGCATTAGATCTTTGGTCAAGGAAATGGTCGGGTAACCCAGGTTATAAACCACAATCCTTCGGTCTCCGCAGGTCAAATTCATTTGATTTAATTGACCTGCGAGTGTCTCCTCCGGTCTTAAAAGAGTGCCCCATACCGAGGAATCTCCGATCAACACCACACGGTATTCCTCTTCTGTCTTCTCCGCACCGGCAATCTCGTGCGAAGCCAGCATAGCATTCAGATTGTACAGGCTTAAGTTGTAGGATTCAGCAGGGTTCTCTCCAAACGGGAGACGGGATCTTCCCGGAAGGATCGAATTGTAGAGGGATAACTTTCCTATGCTGCCGGGGTCAAGGAAGGTAAACAGAAAATTGAGAATGATGAACAAACCCAGCGCTTTAAAGACCACATGGATCGGGTTGATCTTTTCTTTTGGTTTCACATCAGATTGCTCAGCCAAGGGTAACTCCAAACAGGGTTAAAAATACATGCCAGGATGTTTGTGGATCGGGAAGGGCAAAAAAGACCCACCCGAGGGCAACGAAGTTGAATGTCAGTACAATACCACAGATTTGAGACATGATGCGCTGCGGTCGGGTGGTGATATGTGTATCCATCCACACTTTTGTGCGGTCAGACCAACGGTTATTGATAAATAAACCAATACCGTGCCACAGCCCCCAGAGCACGTAGTTCCAGGTAACGCCGTGCCAGAACCCGATCAGGAGCATGGTGCTGACCTGCGTGGTGAGCACGATCACGGGGATAGAAAGCCCCCTTTTTCGCAGGGTTCGCGTGAGTGGATTGAAAAAATACGCGCGGAACCACTGGGTGAGAGACATGTGCCAGTTGTTCCAGAATTGCGTCAGATTGGGTTTCAGGTAAGGATGGTTGAAGTTTTCTGGCAGTCGGATACCGGCAAGCAAGCCGATGCCGATGGCAATATCGGTGTAGCCGCTGAAATCAAAAAAGAGTTGGAACGCATACGCATAAAGCAGCAGCCACATCCACCCGGGTTGATGAACCTGCAACGCATTTGTTCCGTTTAATGCGATCAATGCCAGGCAGTCAGCCAGGATGAACTTTTTGAATAAACCGATCACGAAACGTTGACTGGCAATAAGCATCCCATCCATGTTGATGGGGGTCGGGTTTCGTAAATCTTCGAGGAAGCGTTCGATTCGGTGAATGGGCCCTGCTGTGAGGGCAGGGAAAAACACCACATAAGTGACATACTCGAAAAGAGACGCATCGGGTAGTTTTCCGTTCTGCCGGTCGCGGATGGTATGAATGATGCGAAAGGACACATAAGAAAAGCCTAGCCAGCGGATATCTAAAGCCGAGGCTAATTCAGTGGATTGCCGGTTGATGCTGCGAAAGATTGTGCTTACTGATTCGGCTATCACAGGGCTTTTAAGCACGATCAGGAAGAGAATCAAGACAGCAGTTAAGACGCTGTTGATCCACGCCGGCAGACGCGCGATCAGTGAACCGACCAACACAAGCGCTGCGAGAGCAACGAGAATTTGCACTATTTGCGGAGGTCTGGAGACAGGCAACGGCAGGTTGAGATCGATGTATCGAGTGGCACCCAGGATTAAAATGACAGCTGCCAAAACGGAAAGGACGCTCCAATTTTGTCTCAAAGACCGGGCTGAACGAGGCGCAGTTGCAAACCACGAGAAGACAACGAGCGCAAGAGTGGCGGTCGGGAGCCAGAAATCCAATCCACGGATTGGCAAAACCGGCTGCAATGCAAAAACCGCCAGGATGCTGGCGGTAAATAATACATAGAGACGCAGCCGGGGTCGGCGGAAAATTCCAGCAATTAGAGCAATTCCGGCAAAGAACAGGATCTGCGTTAACGACATTTAGAATCCCTGGTAGATCCACATCGGGCTGCTGTCAGCGGTCACGATTACCAGGATCATCATAATGATGCACAGGATCAGAGCCCAGAGGTTTTCACGTGTGAAAAGACGAAATTTCATTTGTAACCGCAAACCAAATAGTTTCCGTTTTGTTCAATAACCTTGTAGGATTTGTCAGCCAGGTTGATCTCCATATTTTCAGTGTTATATGTGGCAATGATCTTACCCTGGCACTGCACGAATGTGGTATCGCCTTCGCTGCCGGTGGATGCGCAGGAAAGATCTTCAAGGCGAACTTCAACCGCCTGGAACGAATCCAATTCGAGAAGCGCGTTGGGTTCCCAATCTGCGCAGGAGAGTGCCGAAAGCTTGCTGGCGTCTTTATTAACGAGCGCGTTCAGGTAATCGGTGACCGCATCTTCAGGTGCGGCTGAAGAGCTGCAGGCAGAAAGGGTTAATATGATGATCGTCATGAGAATGACAACAGCGAAAATTGATTTGAACTTCATGAATTACCTCCAGGGCACGAATGGTGAAATTATAGCCTTGGCATGGGGATAAAACAAGTAGATATCGAAAAAGGGTGTAGTCTAAGTGCTTTTATTGGAATTATTGACTTCCAGATCGATTTTTGTTGAAGATTTCACTATGCGGCGCGTCTTATTTAATCCTAAATATCCAACGGCTGCCATTAAACCGACGAAACCGCTGACATACCAGAGGATACTTGGATTGGAACTATCGAGAAGCAAACCTGCGAAGTATGGTCCGATCATGTAGGCAATACTCCAGGATAACCCTGCCACTGCCATATATCGTCCGCGCATATCTTCAGGGGCAAAACCTGCAACCAGAGATTGAATGAAAGGTGAGACAACCATTTCCCCGATGGTGATGATGACCATCGCGATGATAAAGAACAAAAACCCGGTGACGAATCCATACATCGTAAAACCAATCGCATATAGAAGACAACCTACAGCCATCATCAGCATTGGTTTGTTTTTTTCCAATTTATGAGTGATCCAGAATTGCATGACCACAACCATGATCGCGTTAATACTCAAAAGAGTTCCGTAACCGATTTCCTGCAGTCCTCGATGATCTCGCAGAAATACGCCGAGAGTGGTGTTCATGTTCATATACACAAGGGTCAAGAGTATGGTCACACTGATAAAAAGTAGAAAGGGCACATCTCTTAAAACTCTTACATAACCAGCGAAGGTTTGGCTCATGGTTTCTGGTTTTGCATCTGCTTGCAGCGCGGGTTTGGTTTCAGGCAAGGCAAAGAACACAACACTGGCCGCGATCAAACTGATCGCCGCATCAACGATAAAAAGAGTGAGATAGGAGTTTGTAACCAGCAGCCCAGCGATGGGAGGAGCAATGATCACTGCGATATTAAACACAACCCGGATGATGCCATACCCTTCAGCGCGTTTTTCAGGTGGGAGCAGGTCTGCGACGACCGCTTCTTCTGCCGGGCCGCCAATGCTGCTCAAAGTCCCTACAATGGCTGAAACAGCCACGAAAACTGCCAGCGTTGGAGCAAAACCCATTCCCAGAGCGCTGAGTGAAGATAGGAGTAGGCTGGCAACCACCGCCCACTTGCGCCCGATGCGGTCCGCGAGCGCACCGCCAAGCGCACCACCGATCATGCCTGAAACCGAAAATAATGCAAACAGGATTCCCACTGTAGACATGCCAACCCCAAATTTTTCGGTGAGGTACAGCGCGAAAAACGGATAGAGCATGAAACCGCCAAGACGATCAATGAATACCACCAGATTGTAGATCCAAAAAGCTTTTGGGTAGTCATTGAAAATCTTTCTTAAATCGTCAATTTTCTTCTGCATGTCATTTATGAGAATCACTGTAAAGGTTATTGTTGCCTGCATTTAATCGGATTAGATATGTGACTGGCGTTTCAATTGTAATGCGCATATTGTTAATATTCCCAATAATTGATTGGACTCGAACACCAATTTAGTATAAGAATTGGTCTCACCCTGATCGGTTAAAACCAGACGCAATTATGGTTACTTATCAGGAGTATAATTTCGGCATTAATCATTAAAGGAATCTATTAATCTATGTTTAAGATCCGAAGTGAGAAGCCTTATTTCAAGAAGATACCATTTGTTTTGCTGATTTTGTTGAGTATCAATTTGTTGATTATTTCAGGCTGTCAAAAAACTGCTTCTGGTAGTGCGAGCTCTTCTCAAACACCTATAACCCAACAGGTTGCGACGACCGAAATGGTTGTCGCGACAGACCCTCCAACGCAGAACATCGAGACAGCGACGATTACCGCAACACCGCCTTCCACATCGACTCCTACGGAATTGCCACCTGATTACTGGAAAGATCTTCCTGTGATTCCCACTGAAATTTCAGACCGCGTTCGTGAAATTTACCAGACCGGGCAAGAGATGGGACGCAACCCGCGGCGTTTTACCAAAGTGGGAGATTGTAACAGTCAGCATCCAGATTTTCTCTCTGGGTTTGATCATGTCTATTACCTGGGGAAATATTCCTATCTTCAGCCCGCGATTGATTATTTCAAAGGTTCATTCGGCATCCTTAGTCAAACCACCAATCCGGGCATGAATACTGCACGTGTGCTCAGTTACCTCTGGAAAACTGAAGACTGCCCGTCCACTGATACCTTGCTCGAATGTCAGTACCGGGTCGATAACCCGAGCTTCTCAATTATCATGCTGGGTACGAATGACGGATATTACCATCAGGCAAATCCCGAGTCTTTTGAACGTAACATGCGCGCGATCATTGAGCGTACCATCGAATTGGGTATCGTTCCGATTTTAGCAACAAAAGTAGATAATAATGAGGGTGATCAATCGATCAATCCGCTGATCGCGCATCTGGCAGCAGAATATGAAATCCCGTTATGGAATTTCTGGCGAGCGGCTCAACCTCTGGCTAATGGAGGGCTTCGCGATCATGAACATTTAAATTCAGGTTCAGGCCCCCCTGCAACCGACTTCCGAATGGATATTAGCCTGAGTTATGGTAAAGAAATGAAGAATCTGACTGCCCTGCAAGTATTGGATTTTTTGATGCGTGAACTTGCCGATCCAGAGACGATTCCTACGCTGGCGGTTACAGCCGAACCGACACTGGAACCATGATTGGGATTCAAAAACTCATTTTGTAAAATGAAACAGGACGATGAACGATCGTCCTGTTTTTTTAATCTGTTTTCCATTCCTTTCTTCAATGATCCATTTATTAAAAAACATTAATCTATCTACTTAATGAAATCGTTTCAAAATACCTATTTGACGAACTCATACTCGCATGCTATTATCTTAATATATCTTCTTCATTATTATTAATTATTTTGTTCTTTAACATTCCACACCGGCTTTTTTATTCCATTTTTCATTTTAGGAGCAATCATTATGTCGGTCGAATTCATTTTTCGTTTAGTAGGCATGATCGGCTTTGCGATTGGGGGAGCATACTGGGGACGGTACATCGGTGAAATTTCAAATATTAATCCACCTGCGGGAACGATGTCGGTGGATCAGTTCGCATTCCTTTTTGGTCTGGTAGGCGCGCTGATTGGATTGATTCTTACTCCATATTTCACTACCCGTCCCGTACGGGCAATCCGCTCAAGCCTGGGCCGCGCATCTGCACAAACTTTGTTTGCTGCTTTGACTGGGCTGGTGATTGGGCTGATTGTGGCAGCGCTGCTTACATTCCCTTTATCGCTTCTTCCAGATCCTTTTGGGAAAATCTTGCCTTTTGTGGGGGTTGTTCTTTTTGGCTACCTGGGAATTTCAGTTTTTGTGATGCGTGAGAATGATATTTTTATGATGTTTTCTGCGCTACGCGGAGGGCAATCACAAAAAAAAGAAACTAGTGGACCTTTGAATTGGGCAGAAAGCAGGACCATTCTATTGGACACCAGCGTCATCATCGATGGCCGCATCGCGGATATCTCACGCACCGGGTTTTTACCGGGTTCATTACTGATCCCGCGCTTCGTGCTTAATGAACTGCAATATATCGCTGACTCGCCAGACAATATGCGCCGGCAACGCGGTCGGCGGGGGATGGAAGTGCTTGCTTCTCTTCAAAAAGAACCCAACATTCCTGTACGCATTAGTGATATCGACGTCGAAGGAATGCGTGAAGTGGATGATAAACTCATTGTCCTGGCGCGGCAGATGCGCTGTCCGATTCTCACCAATGACTACAACCTCAACCGAATAGCAGAATTACAGGGTGTGACGGTATTGAACGTTAACGAACTCGCAAATGCGGTAAAATCAGTGCTTATTCCGGGCGAAATCATGACCGTGCAGGTGATTCAAGAAGGACGCGAGGCAGGCCAGGGAGTTGCTTATATGGATGATGGCACGATGGTTGTGGTAGAAAATGGCCGTGAGTATAAAGATAAAGAGATACAGGTAGTGGTAACCAAAGTCCTCCAAACAGCCGCCGGTAGGATGATCTTTGCCAAGCCTGACGAAGGAATCACGCAAGAGAAATGAGGGATAGGTCTATGTTGAAAGTCTATAACACGTTAACCCGAACCACCGAGGAGTTTAAGACGCTGCAACCAGGCAAGGTGCTCATGTATGTCTGCGGCCCTACGGTTTATGCTAAAGCGCATATTGGCCACGCCATGTCTGCGCTGGTTTTTGATATCTTGCGCCGTTATCTGGAATTTCGGGGATACGAGGTGAAGCATGTGATGAATTTCACCGATGTTGACGATAAGATCATTATCCGTGCACGAGAAAAAGGTGTTGATCCATTTGCTCTGGGTGAAATGTATATTCACGAATTTGAGAAACATCTAGAAGATTTCAATATTCTTCCTGCCACGGTTAATCCCAGGGCTACTCGTGAAATGGATCAAATTCTGAAGATGATTCAGGGACTGGTGGATAAAGGTTTTGCTTACGTGGTTGATGGAGATGTTTATTTCAGGGTACAAAAAGATAAGGATTATGGCAAACTATCCGGGCGCAAAATTGAAGACATGCGTTCCGGCTTCCGCATCGATGTAGATGAGCGTAAGAACGACCCGATGGACTTTGCTCTGTGGAAATCTGCCAAACCGGGTGAACCTTCCTGGGATAGTCCATGGGGAAAAGGCCGCCCAGGCTGGCATATCGAGTGTTCTGCGATGAATCTCAACCACCTTGGCGAGCAAATTGACATTCACGGCGGTGGAAACGATCTTGTTTTCCCTCATCATGAAAACGAAATTGCGCAAAGTGAAAGTTACACCGGCAAACCTTTTGCCCGCTATTGGATTCATAACGGCATGTTGCAGTTA
>JAJUGU010000017.1 GCA_029265815.1 Anaerolineaceae bacterium
CCTTCGAAAGCGACCGGCTTTCACCGGCGTGCAGCTGCATGTCAAGCCTGGGTAAGGTGCTTCGCGTTGCGTCGAATTAAACCACACGCTCCGCTGCTTGTGCGGGCCCCCGTCAATTCCTTTGAGTTTTAACCTTGCGGCCGTAGTCCCCAGGTGGTGAACTTAGCGCGTTAGCTGCGGCAGTGACCGGTTTTACCCAACCACCGCCTGGTTCACATCGTTTACGGCTAGGACTACCGGGGTCTCTAATCCCGTTTGCTACCCTAGCTTTCGCGTCTGAGCGTCAGTGATGGTCCAGAAGGCCGCCTTCGCCACTGGTGTTCCTCCGGATATCTACGCATTTCACCACTACACCCGGAATTCCACCTCCCTCTACCACTCTCCAGTTCAGTAGTTTTGAACGACCTCTCCCAGTTAAGCCAGGAGCTTTCACATCCAACTTGCTGAACCGCCTGCACGCGCTTTACGCCCAGTAAATCCGGATAACGCTAGTCTCCTACGTGTTACCGCGGCTGCTGGCACGTAGTTAGCCGAGACTTATTCTGAGGGTACTGTCCTTCCTCATCCCCTCAAAAAGCGCTTTACAACCCGAAGGCCTTCATCGCGCACGCGGCGTTGCTGGTTCGCGCTTTCGCACATTAACCAATATTCCCTACTGCTGCCACCCGTAGGTGTATGGACCGTGTTTCAGTTCCATTGTGGGGGGCCACCCTCTCAGGTCCCCTACCCGTCATCGCCTTGGTAGGCCGTTACCCTACCAACTAGCTGATGGGACGCAGGCCCCTCCCGAAGCGAATAAATCCTTTAGTCATAAGGCATCTAATCCAAATGACCACATGTGGTATTAGCAATCCTTTCGAACTGTTATCCCACACTTCGGGGCAGGTCACCAACGCGTTACTCACCCGTTCGCCACTAAGACAATATTGCTACTGTCTCCGTTCGACTTGCATGTATTAAGCACGCCGCCAGCGTTCATCCTGAGCCAGGATCAAACTCTCCGCCAAATTAACACCTTTCGGTGTAAGTTTACGGATACTGGTTATTACTTTTGAAAACGACAGGGCATCGTCTTCCTATCACTTTTCAGTTGTTAAGGTGCTGACTTCTTCCAAGGGCCAGATTCTACCCGAGCGATTGCCTCTTGTCAAGAGCAGGCGACAAAATTACCGACATCCCTCACAGGACATCGGCCTGCCTCAACGGTTCGCTTGGGGTTCAGTCCTCAAGCCTTCTGCGTATTTAATTTGTTATCGATCTGCTTATTTACAGCGAAATCTTCAACGCACTTGGGACAATTATTGTAACCGACTGCCTTTACCCTGTCAAGGGTTTTCGTGGATTTCTTTTGCGATTTTCACTCACGCTTCCACTCAGGCTTTGGTCGAGTCTGGGTTATTGGGTTTTGAAGGATCTTCCCTTTCGGGCTAGACCACGTTGCTAACCGCGCAACGAGGTGAGATTATACACCTTGCTCAAATGCTGTCAAGGGTAAATCGGAATAAAAATCAAAATTCGTTAAATCAGAAGCCTTTTTCTCCTGCCTGGAACAAAGCCGCTGACCAATTCGTCCTTCCTCAAGATGAAAATTTGAGAATGATATAATCTTAAATCAGAATGAATACTCAAAACCGCTCCGCCGCATTTCTTCTCACTCAAATCGCCACATCACTCTGGGTGGGAACAGCGATATTCCTCGCTCTGCTCTTTGCATTGAACATATTTATCTCCCTCGTTTTCGCCAATCGCATATTTCCCGGCGTTTCTATGAAAGGTATCTCCCTATCTGGCATGAGCCAGGAAGAAGCCGCAGTCAATATTGCTTCTTCCTACAATTTTCCCCATACCGGAAAGATCATGCTCACCGACGGCGCGCGCACCTGGGTGGTCAGTCCGGCTGACCTGGGTTTCTTCCTCGACCCGCAGGCTTCTGCCTACGCCGCCTTTGAGGCAGGCCGACATGGATCGATCCTCGAAATCCTTACCAATCGCTTTACGCTGCTGACACAGGGTGAAATAGAGGTTTCACCTACTTTCATCTACAACGAAATCGTAGCACTCAACTATCTGAACGGTCTGGCAGCACAGATCAACCAGCCGCTGCGCGAGGCGAGCATTTCCATCTCTGGCACCGAGGTTATGGTCACCAATGGTCAGGTAGGCCGCGTATTAGACGTTGGCTCCAGTCTGGCTTCCATCGCCCGGCAGATCGAATTGATGCAAGATGGCGTCGTTCCACTCTCCATTATCGAATCTGCCCCAACCGTCTTGGAAGCAACTGCCGAGGGTGATCTGGTACGCACAATCCTCAGCCAACCTCTAAAATTGACTTTACCCGCTGAATTATCGGGTCAATCCGGCTCCTGGGAGATCCAACCCGATGCCCTGGCAAAAATGCTCAGGTTCGAGCGCGTCGCCAACGGCGGCCAAACCAGCCTTCAGGTAGTCGTCAGTCGACCGTTAATGCATGCGTACCTTGAATCAATTCGTGATAAAACCGATGCCGTCCCTGAAAATGCGCGTTTTATCTTCAATGACGATACCCGCCAACTCGACCTGTTAACCCCGGCAGTGATCGGACGCACCCTGAACATCCAGGCTTCCATCGATAGCATCAACCAGAGCGTAAAAACAGGCGCACATTCCGCAGCGCTTGTCTTTGACCTTACCCAACCGGCAGTTACCGATAAAATGACCGGCGCGGAGTTGGGCATCACCGAACTGGTGTATGCCTACACCACCTACTTCCGTGGTTCTTCCGCCGACCGCGTACAGAATATCAAGGCCGCCTCCGCCAGTTTTCACGGCCTGCTGATTCCGCCGGGTGGTGTGCTTTCCATGGCTGATGAACTTGGCGATATCAGTCTCGACAACGGTTACGCTGAAGCCCTCATTATCCTTGGCGACCAAACCATCAAAGGCGTTGGAGGCGGAGTCTGCCAGGTGAGCACGGCACTCTTCCGCACCGCTTATTACGCCGGTTATGAAATTCTTGAGCGCCATGCTCATGCTTACCGCGTGGGATACTATGAACAAACGGCCAGCGGTCATAACCCGAACCTTGCTGGCCTCGACGCTACCGTCTTCGTGCCTCTGGTGGATTTTAAATTCAGAAATGACACCGATTACTGGCTGCTCATGGAAACTTACGTCAGCACTTCAAATTCCTCTCTCACCTGGAAGTTCTATTCAACATCCGACGACCGGGTGGTGAATTCCGAAACCAGCGGTCTCACTAACATTGTCGAATCTCCCGAACCACTTTATCGTGAAAATCCCGAGCTTCCAACTGGAACCGTGAAACAGGTGGATTATGCCGTAGAAGGCGCAGATGTGGTAGTCAGACGCACCGTCACCCGCAACGGAACAATCCTTCATCAAGATACCTTCACCACACATTATGATGCCTGGAGAGATATCTTTGAATATGGCCCCGGGACTGAGGGTATGCCGCCTAAAGAATAAGTGGAGAACCCCGGGATGATACAATAAAGAAGTCACTAGCCGAGGAGTTGTTGATGATCAAACAAGATTTACTGAATATTTTACGCTGTCCGGTGTGTGTGAAGGAAGAAAAAGGTAATTTGACACTTTTCAAAGACACCTGGCTAGTCTGTAACGACTGCAACCGCAAGTACCCGATCGTTGAGGATATTCCAGTTATGTTGATCACCCAGGGTGATTTATGGCAGCCTTTTTCGCTCAATGACCTTCCTATCCCACCTCCCCGGCCTGAATAACTATTACATGCATGTGGTGATATAATGCTCGCATAATATCCTGGAATCAATCTTGCAACACCAATCCGGTATGACAACTACTTTCGCAACAATGGTGTGATCCGATTATGACTCAAAATACAAGTCGACCTATGGCACGTGCTCCCCGGCGAAAACAGAAGGTGGACACTCTCACCAAAGTCCTTTTAGGTGCTTTTGTGTTTGTTGGTCTTCTTCTCGCCTTTTTTGGTGGTAGAGCAGTTTACAACCTCGTCAAGAGCTGGTCTCTCACCTCTCTCCCGGGTGCGCCGGTGGTTTCCGCTTCTAGCGGAGAATCTCAAACCTCCACCTCTTCCGGGGCACCCCTTCAATCCAGCAGCGGCCCTGAAGCAATTGCCTGGGATGGCAAGAGCCGGGTAAACATCCTTCTCCTGGGCCTCGATGCTTCAGACCAACGTGACCTTACTGAACCCGGCCCACGTATGTCAGATACGATGATCCTCGTGACCATCGATCCCCTCAACCATACCCTCGGTGCATTGTCCATCCGCCGCGATCTGTGGGTGAATATTCCAGGTTATGATTATCATAAAATCAACAAAGCCCATTTCCTGGGCGAGCGTGATAATCTGCCTGGTGGTGGCGCAGGATTGGCTGTGAAAACCGTCGAGCAGTTCCTGGGTATTCCCATCAATTACTATGCTAAGGTTGATTTCAACACCTTTGTCACCTTTATTGATGAGATTGAAGGGGTAAAGGTTGAGATCAAAGAGCCTATTTTGGCTGATTGGATGGGCAACGGTAACAACTTCTGGATTGAACCCGGTGTCTACACCCTTCCTGGAACTTATGCGCTGGCATACGCCCGTTATCGCGGCAGCGCCCAGGGCGATATCGACCGCGGCAGCCGCCAGATGGAAGTGATCATGGCCATTCGCGACCGAATACTCGATTTCAACATGCTGCCCAGGCTCATCTCCAAAGCCCCCACCCTTTACCAGCAAATTTCTGCCGGTGTTCAGACCAACATGACTCTCGACCAGGCTATAAAACTTGCCACTCTCATGATGCAAATTCCGAGAGAAAACTTCAAGACCTACAACATCGACTATTCAATGTGCTCTCCAGAAACGATCTCCACTGCTGAAGGTGTTGAATATATTTTGAGGCCGTTCCCCGAAAAAATCAGGGAACTGCGTGATCAGATTTTTGCGAACAACAGTGTTTCAGCAGCTGCGGTCGTGATGAATACCGAAGATTCTCTCACCCTTGCAAAAAGTGAAGCAGCCCGCATCGAAGTTCTTAACGCCACCGGTGTTGCCGGTCTGGCTGAATCAACTGGCGCATATCTCACCGCGCAGGGATTAAACGTCGTCAATGCCGGTTCTTCAAGCGAAGCCTACACGTATACAACGATCGTGGTACACAACGCCACGCCATACGCGCTCTCGTATTTATCCAGTCTGATGCAGGTTCCATCGTCACGCATTTACAACAAATACGACCCTGGTGGAACATCTGACATCACGGTTTACCTGGGTAACGATTGGGCAAACTCCAATCCAATGCCGTAAGATTTAATTATTTCTAGAATAAATCCCGGTTTTTTTACCGGGATTTTTTTATTTGGGTTGTTGGTAATCAAGGCGTATCGAACCCGGATATTCATTTCCTTCATCATCTTCACAGACCGGGATAGACAGGTTCTGCACAAGCCCACCAGCCTCTCCCACGCGTAAATTATAGGTCATTCCCTGGGTCATGGTGTAATCCGCATACCCCGGGTTGATTTCAGGGTATAAACCAGTAAAGAAGGTTTCCACTCCGCCATTCGGCTGCGAAATCTCGATCTTCACACCCTCAACGGGTTTTCCGGCAGCATCAACGACATAAACTTGAATAAGGGATTGCTTCATTTCAGGTTCACAGACATTACTCTGTTCAAGCAGTTCATAAGGAGCGCCCTGAGTAGGTTGTGGAGTATAGGTGGGCCTGGGAGTAATCGTTACTGCTGGTGTGCGCGTTGCCAGTGTCTCAGTCGGGGTGTTCGTGCTCTGCAGCGCGGGTGCAGTGACGGTATTTGTCACGTTCTGAATGGGCGAAGGCAGCACAACCGCCAACGGCGTTATGACCATTGACGGCTGATTGACCGCTGCTGCAAGCAAAGCCAGCGCGCGCGCCTCCAAATCTTTTCCACCGCTTACCAGAAGCGTTTGAGCCTGTTCTACCAATGCGCCACTTGGGTTGGCATCTTGCAGCAGTGCCAGCCGCGCCAACGCACGCGGTGTATCCGCCTCCACCAGGAAAGCGCGGGCAATAACCTCTCGGTACGACGCTCTGTCACTTTCTTTCAGTGTACGCGGTTCAGTATCGATATATTGAACCGGTAACAGTACCAATGAAACGAGCAGTCCGATCAACACTCCAATGACCACACCCGTTAGCAGGTGCAATGAACCGCGTTTCTCGTTCATTAATCCCCCGCTTTTGACATGGTGAGCGCTTTTTCCAGTTCCGCCATGTACATTAATTCGAGATTTGAGTATCCCATTTGTTGGGCAGTGAGTAATCCCTGTTGAACCACTGAAACCGCATCAGAGGTTGAGATCGCTTCAAGCCGTTCAACCGCCCCTGCCAGATCTCCATCTGATGCGTAACATTCAGCCACCATCAGCACGTAATCAGCCTTGTAATCATTTCTCAGGCTCTTCAGGCTGGTATTTCTCACCCCGGCCGGGTTGATCACCCAGCCATAGATCAGGCCAGCGGAAATGCCAACCACGATCGCAATGATGAAGCCGACCAGTCTGTTCTTGCGCATGACCTATTCCTTAGGCAGCATCGGGATCTTTATGCCGGTGCGCCGTGCAGCAGATATAGCCTCCGGGTAACCAGCGTCTGCGTGCCTGACCACACCCATCGCTGGATCCGTGGTCAACACACGTTCAAGGCGCCGCGCTGCTTCAGGGGTTCCGTCAGCCACGATCACCATACCGGCATGCTGGCTGAAACCAATGCCCACCCCTCCACCGTGATGGAACGACACCCATGTCGCCCCACCTGCGGTGTTGATCAGCGCATTAAGGATCGGCCAATCACTGACCGCATCCGAGCCGTCACGCATGCCTTCCGTTTCTCGGTTGGGTGAAGCCACTGAACCTGCGTCCAGATGGTCTCGCCCGATGACAATCGGTGCTTTAACAATCCCCTTTGCCACCAGTTCGTTAAACTTGAGTCCGGCCAACGCGCGTTCCCCATACCCCAGCCAGCAGATCCGCGAGGGCAGCCCCTGGAAGGGTACGCGTTCGCGGGCTATTTTTAACCAGCGTTTCAAATGTTCATCGTTAGGAAACAATTCCATCACGGCCTCATCCGTCCGGTAAATATCCTCAGGGTCACCTGAAAGCGCTACCCAGCGGAACGGCCCTTTGCCTTCACAGAATAACGGACGGATATAAGCGGGGACAAAACCCGGAAAACTAAAAGCGTCACTGACACCATTATCAAACGCTCTCTGGCGCAGGTTGTTGCCGTAATCGAATACTTCCGCACCCCGCCGCTGAAATTCGAGCATGGCGCGAATGTGATCAGACATCGAATCTACCGATCGTTTGGCATATGCCTGTGGGTCAGACTTGCGCAGAGCAACGGCCTCTTCCAGGGTCATCCCGGCAGGTACGTAACTCATCACATCGTGAGCCGGCGTCTGATCCGTTACCACATCAGGGGTAACCCCCCGTAAAACCAGTTCCGGGTAGATCTCTGCAGCATTCCCGATCAGACCAATGGAAAGCGGTTTTTGATCCTTGCAGGCCTCCTCCACCAGGGTCATGGCTTCTTCGAGCGTATCCACCACTACATCCACATAACCGATTTCCTTGCGCCGTTGCGCTCGATCTGGGTCAACTTCCACACACAACCCCACACCTTCATTCATAGTGATTGCCAGCGGTTGTGCTCCGCCCATTCCTCCCAGACCTGCTGTTAACACGAACTTCCCGCGCAGCGAAGACCATCCTTTTTGGCTGGCCAGTGAACCTAACGTCTCATAAGTTCCTTGCAGAATACCCTGGGTTCCGATATAGATCCAGGATCCGGCGGTCATCTGGCCATACATGATCAATCCCTTGGATGCCAGATCATCAAAATGCCTCTGGGTTGCCCAGTGGGGAACCAGATTGGAGTTGGCAATCAACACCCGTGGGGCATCTGGGTGGCTCTTGAACACGGCTACCGGTTTACCAGATTGCACCAGCAAAGTTTCATCCACTTCAAGATGAAGCAGAGAGTCAAGGATGGCATCAAAAGCATCCCAGCTGCGGGCTGCCTGCCCGCGGCCGCCGTAAACGACCAGATCTTGAGGGCGTTCCGCAACCTCAGGGTCAAGGTTATTCTGAATCATGCGATATGCGGCTTCAATTTGCCAGTTTTTGCAGGTAAGCGTAGTTCCTCGCGGGGCTCGTACAACTCTCGGTCCGGACATTCATCCTCCAAAAGGTAAAGTTATCAGTCGAGATTATTATACGCCGAAAAATCTGCCCGCCAGTTCAGCGTCACTGTTTACTGGCTTTGCAGAGGCTTTAAAATAATCAGCCTGATCTTCCTGGCATAATCAAGCAGGGCTTCATGATCCAACCTTCCCTTGAGTCCGTCCATGCTCAGGATCAGTCTTATCATTAGAGGTCTTTTTTTCAAGCGAAATTCAAGAAAAGCAGCAATCCTTTCAGGATCAATCACGGGTTCAGCCTTGGCTTTAAAGTGATGCGCCCCAACCTCGACGGTGACACACGGATCCGCCAGAAGGTTTCGATACCAGTCTGACCGATCGCCGGCAGCAGAACCCACATAATAACAGCCGTTAATGAACTCATATTGCAGGCCAATGGTATGTGGATTGCCCGTTTTCCTCCCGCGGGTGGTGAGCAGCAAAACACCCTTCCCTGCCAGGCGGTAGAGGAAGCGCCGGTAGAGAAGGGTGAATTGTCGATTAGGTGGATGAAACTTCATAAATTATTCATATTTAAGAGCATTGACCGGTACAAGCGTAGCTGCTCGTAATGCGGGGTAAAAACCTGAAAGCAAACCGATCACCGTAGCAAACACGAGCGCAAAAATTGGCAGCCAGAAGGGAGTTGAGGTGGCCGCCGTAGGCAGGCTGCCACCGCCTGAAGATGCCTGACTGGCAAAATATGCCAGAGCTACCACATTAAGCACTACACTGGCTCCCCAGCCCAAGATGACACCTCCCAGCCCCCCCACAAAGCCAATACCGGCCGCTTCACCCAGGAAAATGCTCAGAACGTCTTTATTGGTGGCCCCGATCGCCTTCATCAAACCAATTTCCCTTGTCCGCTCTAAAATGGACATGGTCATCGTGTTGGCAATGCCGATGGCTGCCACGAGCAGTGCAATGGCGCCTACTCCTCCAAAGATGATCTGCAGTACCATAAAAAAGGAATTGATCCCCTCAAGATAAGATTGTGGCGTATTCGCCATATATCCCAGGTTATTAATTTCATCCGCCACGTCCAGCACCACATCCGGGTTTTCAGCTTTAACGATCAACATCGAGTACCCTTCTTTGTTGCGGTCGATGCGTTTTCCGCGCGCCCAGTCGTTATAAGTGTTGGTTTCATCCAGCTGCATGTAGATATTTCCGTCAGCCATGCCGCGGGTTTCTTTCAAAAGACCGACAATCTTTACATTGACCGTGCGTCTGATCTCGGTGCCGTCTTCAGCCCATTTGATCATCACAAATTTCAACGTTTGCCCCACCAGGTCTGGCGGTTCCACAGGAGGATCGTCTGGACGCGCTTTTGGGTTGTAAAAATTTTGCGGGATCCACGATCCAATGATCGCCGTTCCTTTCAATAGCTCAGTGGTCCCTTGAGTCACCTCCAATCCAAGATCAGCCAGGTCGGTTACATTAACACCAACCACGCTGCTGTATGATTGCAGTTTACCATAGTTGATCTCCAGCGCGGTTTGCAGATAATCATGAATGACCACTTTCTTAACACCGGGAATTGCAGCTATCTTTTCGATCGCCGACGGGGTGAGCATGTTTGAAGAGCCGCCATCAAATTTTCCACCACTTCCGGCTGCTTCTACTGCCACTTCCTGATAACCGGGGTACACCTCAATGCTGGTCAGGTCGCTGATGCCCCATAACTGCTGGGTGGCGTTCTTCTGCAACCCAACCGCCAGCGATACCAGCACCACCACTGCTGCCGTGCCGATCATCACGCCCACAGCCGTCAGCAGAACGCGGCCTTTCCGGCGCCCCAGGTTATAGAAGATCAGGCTTATCAGATCTGAAAAACGCATATCCTTTTACCTGTTATCCCTTTGGAATGATATTAACGGGAGGCATTTCTTCAGTCGGAAGACTTTCCTCGGGAATATTTGTGCCGCTGTCCAATCCCAGCAGCCCCTTGAAAAAGCGCAGCACCTTGCTCCAAAAGGTCTCGGCAGCGGGTTCCGGTATTTCTCCACCGGGCATCCCATCAATGCCTCCCTCCGACATATCGGGTGTGGGTTCGATCATCATCGGCATCACTTCGATGGGAATGATTTGCTCAACGAAACGCGGCTGGTTAAAATCGTCTGTATAATTGATCGAAACCTTGATCTCGAGAGTCCCTTCCTGCATCGGGATGATACTGGCATCCAGCGTGAAATACCCGCCAGGATCAAGCGCTCCTACCAGCGAAATATTGTTCATGACATCTGCGTTCTCTGCGGTGACTTTCATATTGCCCAGGACGTAACTCTTCTTACCCAGGTTGGTCACCTGCAGTGGCAAGATGTTTTCCATCCCCGCGGTGAAAAAACCAGGATCACGGTAAAAACTCACTTCAACCTGCGGTAATGAATAGACCAGCAGCGTGATCACCTGGTCATCCACCAGGCGATTGCCTGAAGGATCGTTGTAAACGAAACTGAGTTTAAGTGGGTACGCTCCGGGCGTGGTTGAAACGTTCACAACCAGCTGTTGACTGACCGTGACCACCGCATCCTTTTTAAGATCACCCACAACAATCAGGTTCGATGTCCCAATTGGTGCAAAATTTGCCAGGTCGCCAGAGGCGCCAGAGACGCCGCTGGGCTGCGGAGTACCTGATTCGCCTCCTCCAGCCGAAACCCCTCCACCCAATACAACCGTCACTCCCGAAGCATCCGCCACGCCCAGGTTTTTTACATCCAGTGATAATGTAAAAAGTGAGCCCGGCTGAAGCAGTTCAACATCGGTTGTGTAACCGGTTACCACCAGTTGCGGGCGCTGGGGAACATTCGGGGTGGGAGTGTAATAGGAGCCAGAACTAACTGGTTCATTGATCCTGATTGAAATCGTAAAACTTTCACTGTAAGATGCACCGCTGGCATCCATATACGATACCGTCGCTGAGATGCTTCCTACGCCTGCCCAGGCCAGTGCATCGCCCACCAGGAATTTTTGGGTAATCGACTTGGTCTCGCCCGCCCCAACCTGCCCCACAGCAATCACACCGCCGGTTTCGCGCGGGTAAATATCGGTGGCGGAAAACGAAATAACAACGTTATATGCATCCTTTGAGCCCTTGTTCTTCAGTTTCACCGACAGATCGATTTCACGCCCTGCGTAGACTGCATTATCGCCCGTCCCATAAGAAGCAATCACCATGATAGGTCTGCCAACTGCGGAAGGCGTAGAAGCCGTCGTGGTCAATTGAACAGTCGAGGTTTCACTGTGTGTGTTATCGGTGACGGTCACAGTGGTGATATCATTTTGTCCCGAAGTGGCGGTTGTAGGAATGGGAACACTGACCGACACAGTTGTGCTGGCGGCCGGGTCACCAGTAGCCGCGAGCGTAAAGTCTTCAGGAACAACAACCGGCGCCGCCCATCCGCTCGCGCTGGAGGCACTTACGGAAATATTCGTCACATCAGCAGATGTGTTGGTAATCGTCAACTGGTAATTAACAATTGACCCCGGAAGACCCGATTTATCGAGGTCATCCGGTGAAACACTCACACTGGCAGCCCGCGGTGCGGCAAAAGCCGAAATATCAGGCACCATCAGTGAGACAATAAGAAGAAAGAGAACGATTTTCAAAAATTGTTTTTTCATAAGGTTCCACCTTTTTCAACTGCGGCTTGAGCCATGCTTTCAGTTGCGAGTTTATAAGATTCTTCAGAAACAACTCTTCCATCGAGCAGATAAATCGTGTTGGTTGCGAATTGCAGCATACGGGGATCGTGGGTGACCACGATCACAGTTTTTCCCTCCCGGTGCAGGTCAGAAAGCAATTGCATAATCGCAAACCCGCTGTGACTGTCAAGGTTACCGGTTGGTTCATCGGCTAAGATAAGCGGCGGATCATTGATCAGTGCGCGCGCGATCGCCACCCGTTGCTGCTGTCCGCCTGAGAGTTCGGTTGGCCGGTGCCGAATGCGATCGCCCAGCCCGACATGCGTCAGGATTTCACGTGAACGTGAACGGCGCTCTGCTTTTGGAATCCCGCTGAACCGCAGCGGAAAGGCCACATTTTCCTCTGCCGGCATGGAGGCGATGAGGTTGAAGGATTGAAAAATAAATCCCACCCGGTTTCGCCGGTATTCCGCCAGAGAATTTTCATCCATTTTTTCAACTTCATCATCTGCTACCTGAATCGAGCCAGATGTCGGCCAATCAAGTCCGCCAATTAAATAAAGCAGGGTGCTCTTACCTGAACCAGAAGGGCCCATCACCACCGTGAACGATCGGGGTGGAATTTCCAATGAGACTTCGTCTAAGGCGACAACTTTCGTTTCGCCCATCGGATATTCCTTGGTGAGGTTTCTGATGCTTACAAATGATTCGTTACTCATCATCCATTCCAATTATTAGAAATAAAACATGCTGGTAAAGGTGAGATTGCTCAACATGGATGAGATCACCCCCGGAATTGCCTGTAATAGCATAAGGATGAAAACCGAAATTCCAGTGGCGACCCAGGCTTTAGTTTTAGTTAAACCCGAAAGTGGTTTCGCACCTAAGAACAGCAGAATGATCTGAAAAATAAAATAGACATCGATCAACCCGATCAAAGACCGAAAATAAGCGGCTATGCCCGTTACATCAGCGCTGACAAAACCAGACAAACCCGGATTGGCGATCTGTGTGTGTGTTATTAACGTTGCCAGAATTTGAACAATGTACCGCAGCGCGATGGGAAGAAACGACCACGCCACCAGGTTGTATGACTTTAAACTCGAAGCCCGGCTGCCAAAAATGGTAAAGACAAGATAAAGGATAACGCTGAGCAGAAACCACGAGATCCACAACTTTAACAGCCCTCCCAGAATTGGAAAGACGTAAAGAAACAACGGTGAAGTCTGAGTGGCCTGCGCCTCATAGAATTGCTGCTGCTGGTCTGGTGAATAATACTCAAAGTTAGGGGGCAGGGTTGCGCCCATCTGAATCGCTTCACGCCGAATGGGGGCAGAGAGAAGCACCGCGATGATTGCCAGCGCTGAAACAATGACCAGCGGGGTCAGCCAGACATTCTTCTCCTGAGCAGCAATTTCTGCTGTGGTCTTTTTTGGCCTTAAGAAAAGCGGAAGGATCCAGGTAAAAATAAAGGGGGATCCATTTTTTTTATGATTCTGGTTACCGTTTGTCATTCCACACCTCTTTGCAGTGATCAATACTAAAGTATGACGGTTATATAATACAATAAGTTCCCATATACCGACAGGTTCAAACGGAGAACGTAATTGAGCCTTTATGGAGTGAAAATGCGAATCAACGTAGGTGTAGAAAAGTACCCCGAAGGAAGATCAATCGCCTGGGCTTTAGATTACCCCGGCTGTTTTGCCAATGGTTCATCCGACAGCGAAGCCATCATCCGCCTGCCTGATGCACTTTTGCGCTACAAAGAATGGATCGATAGCCATACAACTGACTCATGGATGAAAGACTTGGGAGACTTTAGTATTCATCTTGCTGACACCTTTGAGGTTTATTCCATCGATGAACAGTATGACCCCGCCGATAATGGTTACGAGGTGAACGCTTGGTTTCGCCACGATTGGAAACCGCTGACTGATGAAGACATCCGCAGGGGGCTGTTGACCCTGCAATGGAGCCGTGTGGACCTGCTGGACCTGGCCGCCGGCTTATCGGCTGATCAACTGAACCGGAAATTCGAAGGCGAACGCTGGAGCATCCTCGGCGTGCTGAATCATGTGGCCAACGCCGAGCACTGGTATCTCGACCGGCTTTCACTGGCGCACACCGAACGAAATCAACTGCCATCAGACGTCTTTGATCGCCTTCTGGCCGTTCGTGAGCAGTTCTGCCGCGTGCTGCCCACCCTTGCTGGTTCCACTCTGGTGGTGGGTGTAGAGGGAGAATTCTGGTCTCCACGCAAGGTGCTCAGGCGGGCTGCCTGGCATGAGATTGACCATATTGAACACATCTTCAAGTTAATGGCGAAGTTATAAAAAAAATCAGCGCCTTCCAGTGTGGAAGGCGCTATACTTTTGGGTTATTTGCAGGAAGAGAGGTCTCTGCTGGCTTATTTGACCTTTGTGTCAAAGCTCAGCAGACTGAATGCGATAAACATAACACCCGCGAGGGCGACGACAACATATACTCCTAATGCCATAAGACACCTCCCATACCCTTCCCGCTTCCCTTATCAATATAAACACCTTTCTATTCGATTAGTGTCGATTCTGTAATATATACGCAGAAGTAACCTGAAAAGTTCCAACTTTTCGGGCTACTTTTAAAGGAATTTTGAAGCAATTAATAAACTGGGTGCGGATAACCGGATGCGTGATGGCCTTTTACCGGATTTTTCTCCCACACCCCCGCGATCGGAGTGCCGCAGAAACCACACGTACCGGTATCGGTAATGTTGTATTCGCTCAGCCGGTAACCGCGCCGCGCAATTAAAGTCTTTGTACATTGCGGGCAGTGTGTATCCTCCAGAGAACCTACCCTGCCGGGCAGGTTTCCGGCATAAACATACCGCAGACCGGCTTCCTGTCCGATCTCGGCAGCGCGCTGCAGGGTAGCCGCTGGCGTAGGTGGCGCTTCCACGTATTTGTAATCGGGATGATACGCAGTTACGTGCCACGGAATATCGGGGGAGATCGATCTCAGGAACCGACCTGCCTCCCATAGTTCTTCAGGGCTATCGTTTAACCCCGGTATCACCAGCGTAACCACCTCGAGCCACAATCCAAGATTATGCACGCGCTGGATGGTATCCAGCACAGGCTGCAGAGTACCTCCCATCTTGCGGTATTCGGCATCCTGCATGCTTTTCAAATCAACTTTGTACCCATCCAGCCATGGATTCAGATAATCGAGCACCTGCGGGCTGGCATAACCATTGGAAACATAGACCGTCTTCAGCCCTTGCTGTTTGGCAAGTTTAAATACCTCCACCGCCCATTCCGTTGTGATCAACGGTTCGTTGTAAGAGGAGGCGATCGCCTTTGCCCCATACTCTAGAGCGGTCTGTACCATCTTTTCAGCCGAAATCCGGCGGATCGTATGCACGGCTTCCTTTGCATGAGGATCTCGCAGCGCCTGCGACGAGAACCAGTTCTGGCAGAACGCACAGTGAAAATTACACCCCAGCATGCCGAACGTCAACACCTCGCTGCCAGGAAGAAAGTGATTGAATGGTTTTTTTTCGATTGGATCAACCTGTAACCCTGCCACGTAGCCCTGAGGAACCATTAATTTCCCATCACGGTTAAAGCGCACACCGCAAATTCCACGCTTGCCGGGTTTTATCAGGCAATGGTGAGCACAGGCCAGACAGCGCACATCATTCTCATTCTCCTGCTCAACCAGGCTGGAGGGTTTCGTCATCGTATCCAGATCATGAATTGACTGCATCTTTTTTTACCTCCATTTCGATTATAGCCCGCAGGTAAAGGAATGCAATTGTTCACACACCCAGAAAAGGAAGATATGGTAAACTCGCACTTATGGATCAAAAGACCATCAACACCCTTGAATTTCCATGTATCGTTGAAAAACTGGCCGGGTACGCTGCTTTCAGCGCGTCGGCAGAACTGGCCAGATCACTATCGCCTGCCGCCTCCATAAAAGAAGCGAACGAACGCCTGATCCACACCACCGAGGCTCGCCTGCTACTCAGTTTAAAGGCGGATGTAGGTGTCGGTGGAGCGCATGATATCCGCCCGCTGGTAAACCTTGCACGCCGCGGTGGAGTGTTGAGCGAGACAGATTTGCTTGATGTGAGTGGTACATTAATTGCCTCTCGCAGCCTTTCGCGCGCATTTGAAAAAGTGAGCAGCAAGGTTCCCCATCTGACTGAAATTGCCCGGCTTCTCCCTCCGCCTGCTGGAATCATTGAAGCCATATCGCGCTGTATTTCTGACCGCGGCGAGATGTTAGACAATGCCTCACCGAAATTAAGCGCGATCCGTTCAGAGATTAAGGTATCTCACAGCCGGTTGATCTCAAAGCTAGAAAGCATGATCAACGATCCCCGAACACAGCCCATCCTGCAAGAGCCGATCATCACACAGCGCAATGGCCGTTATGTCATTCCGCTGCGTGCCGAATTCAAGGGTCGTGTTAAATCCATCATCCATGATCAATCTTCCTCGGGTGCAACACTCTTCGTAGAACCGCTGGCAGTTGTTGAACTTAACAACCGCTGGCACGAACTGCAGCTCGAAGAACGGGATGAAATTCGGCGTATTCTGGCTGAACTTTCAACAAAGGTTGGCGCAGAAGCCGAAGCCATCAACGGCATCGTAGAAGCGCTCGCCAGGTTTGATTTTTACCTGATGTGTGCCAAATATGCTGAAGATATTCACGCCAGCGAACCCATTCTCAAACCAATCAGCCCTCCACCCAACGAGCACCATCCTGGCACAACCATCAAACTCTACAAAGCCCGTCACCCCCTGCTCGATCCTGAGAAAGTCGTTCCGATCGATGTTGACCTGGATGAACACACCTTTTCGGTGATCATCACCGGCCCGAACACGGGCGGCAAAACCGTTACCTTGAAGACTGTGGGATTGATGGTTTTAATGGCGCAAAGCGGACTGCATATTCCCGCACAATCTGGTTCTGAATTGAGTTATTTCGATAATGTTTTTGCCGATATCGGCGACGAACAATCCATCGAACAATCCCTTTCCACCTTTTCAGGGCATATCACCAATATCGTCCGCATTCTGGATAAAGCGCGATCAAAGACGCTCGTGCTGCTGGATGAACTGGGCGCGGGCACCGATCCGCAGGAAGGCTCAGCCCTGGCGCGCGCCATCATGCTCTACCTGGTGGAAAAACGCATCCCGTGTTTCATAGCCACGCATTACCCAGAATTGAAAACCCTGGCACACACCACGCCCGGTGCTGTTAATGCCAGCATGGAATTCAACCTTAAAACCCTGCGCCCCACATACCACCTGACCCTGGGCATACCCGGCAGGTCTAACGCCCTGCTGATCGCTAAACGTCTCAACCTTCCAGAAGAGATACTGGAAAACGCCAGATCTATGGTCGATCCAACAGAGCTAAAATCTGAAGACCTGCTGAATGAAATCCACTTCCAGCGCGAAGTTGCCCGAAAAGCCCGTTCGGCCGCCGACCGCGACCGTTCACTTGCAAACAACCTGCGCCAGGAACTCACCCTGCGTCTGGAACAGATCGAGGAAGAACGGCAGGCCATTCTGGAAAAAGCCAGAGAAGAAGCCAGTCAAGAAATCGAAACGGTCCGCAGGGAACTGGAAACTCTGCGTAAAGAATTGATGCATCACCGCCAGCCGCTGGTAGCAGTCGAAGAGATCCGCAACAAGATCGAAGGGATCGAAAAGAAAACACTGCGCCCTGTCACCAGAAAACCCTCCTCTCAGCCCGGTGATGGCGCGTTGATTCAGGTCGGACGCAAAGTAAAAGTGCGCACACTCAAAATGGCAGGGGTGATTACAGCCGTAGATGGCGATGATGTCGAGGTTCAGGTGGGAAATTTACGCGTCAAAGTGAAAAGGGCAGAATTAACCACTGTGATTGAAGAAACAGCAGAGCCGGTGGAAAAACGCCCTGTGGTTAAGCCCACTCCTGCTGGAGCCTCCACCCCCACTACTCCCTTCCGCGCCACACCAGGCATGGAACTCGATCTGCGCGGGCAGCGCGCCGAAGACGCTCTGGATCAATTAGACCGCTATCTTGCCGATGCTTACATGAGCGGAATGCCCTTTGTGCGCATCATTCACGGCAAGGGCACCGGGCGTTTGCGCCAGGTGATCCGCGAAGCACTGAGAGAATCGCCCCATGTAAAAAACTTTGAAGAGGGCGGTGAAAAAGAAGGCGGCGAGGGCGTCACCATCGCTCATCTGAGCCAGGATTAAACAAAAGGTCGATAGTGGATCTCCTCAAATCACTACCGACCTTATGCCGCAATTTCCCTTTGATCGCGGCGTTGAGTGCATTGCATCCACTCATTAATACAACTTATCCGTTGACAAAATATTGCCATTTCTTGCGGGTTGAGATGCATAACTTTTGTGCCATTCCCTTTACTGGAGGAATGGTCGCAGATTTTGTCAATTCTTTGAGCAACTTCGCATAGCGCGATTTTGCCTCAATATGCTCTATACTCGCAGGTTGGGCAAGTTGCATCATTTCCTGCAGCGGAACCAATTCGAGCATCGGGCTGCCAACCTGATCACTATACTCAATCAACTCATGATAGAGATTCATCGCCGCGCGCACATCGCCGCGTATTGCTGCGGCAAACGCCAGGGCAAATTTTGCATAGAAGTCGGTGTATAGAGACCCCCTGGGTTGTAATTGTTGGACCAGTCTGTTAACCGTTTCATCGATCTTTGTTGAACTTTTATTCGTCCTGCATTGCAGCAAACTTGACAGTCTGGCGTAAAACTCTATGGCAGTTAACCCTTTATCTGCTGCCAGCTCGATTGACTTATTGATCCATGACAATCCTTCTTTCTGTCTACCAGAAATACACAGTGATAATCCCAGATAAAGACGGCTCTCAATTGTCTGAATGTTAATTCGGCCGGTATCAATGATGCTCTGGTAAATTTTTATCGCTTTTTCATATTCACCAACCAGACGGAAGATATCACCTAACCCCTGGCGCGCGTGATCGATCAAATTGCTGTTTGGATAATATTCTTCGCGCTCGATTGCCCGCATGGTGTGCTGCCACGCCCGATCAAGGTCGCCTGCCATCAGGTACGAACGTCCAAGAATGATATCTAAAAAGGATTGCCAGAATCGCAGTTGAAGGTTTTCCGCCGTCTCCACCGATTCCAGCGCAATATGAATCGCCTCGCGAAGATTACCATTCGCATAATACGCCAATCCCAGGCTGGCATGCGCCTGAAGCCGTGCTGACCGGCGGTTGACCATCTGGCAATCGTTGACCATTTCACGTGCGAGCTCGAGAGCCCTTCTTGGCCAGCCCATGTAAACCAACAGAATGCATAATTGTGAGAGGTTGTCGATACGCGCTTCCAGCGTACGCGGATCGCTGGTTTTCACCTCGCCAAGCTTCTGACCCTCTTCAAAAGCTTCTTTAGCTCCTTTAAAATCATCGTTATTAAAGCGAACAATCCCGATCCGTGCATAAGTCTCGATCAGTTCAGCAAGGTGGTCAATTTTCCTCAGGTGATACACCGCTCGTTGAAATTGCTCTTCAGCAGCCTGAAATTCGCCGCGCATCCCTGCAGCCCGGCCCAATCCACTGAGACCCGTTCCTATCAATAATGGCTCAGACTGCATAACACCCATCTCATAACAATTCCTGGATATCATTTCGCAGCTTTGGGCGTCTGACATGTCGTAGACATAATCGCCCCATTCAGAAAACACCTGATAGATCAAATTTACCGGAAACAGATAAGAGTTTTCTTTGATCAGTTGATAAGCGCGTTCATAAGCCCTGATCGTCTCAGGCTGTGAAAAAATTGAACGCGCATATCTTCCCGCAGCCAGCCAGTAGAAAACGGCTTCCGCCGGTTCCGAAGCCATTTCAAAATGCTCCGCCAATCTTGAAGAAATATC
>JAJUGU010000025.1 GCA_029265815.1 Anaerolineaceae bacterium
ACAATAGGTTTGACTCAGGCGATCATGATTGCCTTGGATTAAGAACATTTTTCCATTCAAAATCCCCGTTAGCAATTCGAAATGAATTTTCTTTCCTAATGCAAAATCGCCCAAGTGAAGGACAGTATCACCTGGGGCAATTCGATCATTCCAGTTCTTGATAATCAATTCTTGCCAGTTCTCTGGACGGTTGCAATACCTTCCGATGTTTTCATGGTAGAAATGGGTATCTGAAATGATCCACGTATCTGGTGTTATTCCGTATGGGTTGTCTACGACTAGCATCCTTTTTGGTTCATTTTATCGGTTAATAACGATTACTTACTCGAATTTTACCCTATCAACTGATCATCAGTTGATAGGTGCAGTTCGTAGGATCATCACAATTTGGCACTCAGTGACAAATTACGAAAACTCACCATTCAGGAATTTGATAAAATTTGGGTTTCATTTCAATTCCCCCATTTTTTCCCAGTAAGGTTCTACCGCTGAGGATTCCTCTCTATATCGATAAATCGGTTCAAAATAAACATCACCGTTCTTCAAATCCTTAGACACATTGGATATGGCAATCACCCGGCGAACTTCGTGACGGATACCGATTTGTACCAGCAAATCAACCGCATCACAAATCATCTGATTGGCTTCGTGTGGCTTTACTCCTGCATCCGCACCCATCACTGTCGCTAAACGGCGAGCTGCTTCACGGGGACTGTCCGCATGGAAGGTACAGGCTCCGCTGTGGCCTGTCATCAAAGCCCGGAACAAACTCATGGCTGCCACGCCATCACGTACCTCGCCAATGACCAGGTAATCAGGTGACATTCGCATGGCATCATCGACTCCGTCTGCCAGAGTATACGGCCGGACATCCGTACCAATCGCCTGCGGGCGGGCTTCCACCGTCTGGACGGTTGGACGATCCACCCAGATTTCCTCTGGGTCTTCGATCTTCACGATGCGCCAGATTGTAGGCAAGAAATTGCATAATGCACTCAGCAGAGTAGTCTTTCCGGTTCGGGTTCCTCCGGAAATCAGGATGCGAGCCCCTTTCTCCATGGCCTGACGAAGAACCTCCATCATTTCGGAACTCGTCATTCCACGCTCCAATAACCACTCTGGTTTGACCGGCTTTTGTTCATAAAGGCGAATATTGATAGAAGGATTGCGACCTGGCGGTGCAATAACCGGGTGAAGCGCCTTGATCCGTCCACCACCTGGATTATGTGTCGTTGCCGGCAGTTTGGCATTAATACTTGGGTTGGTCTCATTCAGAGTTTTGTTTTGGGGACCAATCAAGCGATCCAACACACGCCAGATTTCACCTGGTTCTGGCCGCAGCTCGATGGTCTCCCAACGAACCGATCCTTTACGCATGATTTGAAGAAGTCCGCTGGAGTAAATGGTGATTTCAGAGATATCTGTGCGAGCCGGCGGCAAGAGCAAATCTAAAAAACCCAATCCCAATATCCGCCGAGTGAGTTCTTCAGCAATAGCAGCTTCCTGAAGGGCGCCAGGGCGGCAGTTGCGTTTTCTTAGAGCAGCGGCAATCTGTGCTTCGACCCGCTCCCGAATGCGCTGCCGGTCGGTTTCATTCGGACTCTGAAGAACAGAAGTTGGGAAATCATGGTTGATCTGATCGATCACCTCGTTGAAAACTTCAGACCGGATGGATTCGTCCAGGTTATTCCCGTTCGTGGCTGTGTCGTACAAACCTAATATTCCCGGCATAGGTAACCTCCAACATTAAGGAACTTTTCCAACTTAAGAGACAAAAATGTTATTCTACGTAAATCGTATTTTTGGTAGTCGCAAAATACCCTTTTTCCCGTCCGCACGAGCAAGATTGTTTTCCACCAAGGGAAATAAAGTGTTGATGATGGCGCGGATCCCTTTGGCAAACTCATCCCCTCGCGTCACCGGCATCAAGCCATCATCTTGTGCCTGAGGAACACCGGGATCAAAAGGTACAATAGCTGCGATGGGTGGAGCCCACCCCAAGGATTTGGAAAGCTCTTCCTGGAATAATCGGGGGGTAAAGCTGCTGCGATCAGAAGTTTGGTTTAGAACCAGGTAGATCGAATCTCGGGCCAGGCGTTTCTCACTTTTTAAGCCGGTTAACAATAAGGTGAGGGTATGCCGAATCGCAGTTAAGTCAGCCAGAGTAGGTCGGGCAACGATCAAGGCATAATTGGCAAAGATGATTGAATGCATCATCCACAAATCTTCTGTGGTTGGCACATCCATGACAATAGCGGCATAGCGACCATCTTCCGAGTCAATCAGCATCCCATTAATACTGCCTTCTCCGGTTCCTTTACTTGAGCTTTCTAGAATGTGCATGTATTCCAGGGAGGATTCTGGCGCTAGCAAGATCTCCAAATTTTCTTTACGCTGGATTGCAGCCTGAAAAGCTGCCTTGCCCGGACGATCAAAGTATTCGGTTAGATTAGGGACATACCGTAACCCTAAATGGGGCGCAGCAGCTGGTGGCAACCCCATGGACACCAGCAAGGTTTTCACACTGAGCCGGACAGACAATTCATAAGCCAGGTTTTCAGCAATGGTTGAGCATCCAGACCCACCCGCGTGCGATAGGACAGCGATCCTTTTCGTGCCGGTGATGTAGGCAGATGTTCCGCTATTGGAATAGCCGGATACCCCTTGCTGCATGGGCGCAGCTTGGGTCAGGCTTGCCCGGGCTGTCATTGCAGCACCATAAGCAGCCTGGATGATCTCGGTCCAATTAACCGGTGCGACGAAAACTCCACGCACAGTATCTACCTTGGTAAAAGCCCCCTGAAAATCCTTTTGAGCCAAAGGCAGTACAACAATCGCAATTCCACGCCAGGCTGATATTTTCTGAAGGGAACGAATCAGGGTGTCCGGATCAGGAGCGATATCC
>JAJUGU010000008.1 GCA_029265815.1 Anaerolineaceae bacterium
AGGAGTACAATCCGGCCACTTTTGTGCAAGCACTTCAATATTTTTTATTCCTTCTTGAGAGATCTTACTTTTCAAAACATCGCGCATTGCCCTTGATGGTTCAATCGCAGTGATTTTTTCGAGATGCTTTGAAAACAAGATAGACCACGCTCCAGTTCCAGCGCCAATATCAATCAAACTTGTGTGAGGTTCAAGTATGCTAAGCATGAATTTGCGTGTCGAATCAGGTTTACTCCATTTTTCTTTTACGCGATCATCGTAAGCCCGGGCTCTGCTTTCCCAGTAATCAGTATCACCTGGCGTTTCGATGCTATCTTTTTGAATATCCCGTTTAATTTCAACCAGTTCTTTCCAGAGTGCTGCCCAATCTGTAATCTTTTGCATTGATTCTCCAATATTTTTAATATGAGAAATGACCCAGCATCGCTTTGTGGATTCTGTGAATGATGTGCTTCTTGATAATTGGATGGAGCAATTGTATCTCTCATAGAACCAGAGTTATTCTTTAATATCACATTTTTTCAAAACAACCATTCTGTTCAACCCTGATGGTTTTAAAAAATCTTTACAACATCATTGAAATCTACCAGAAATCCAACAATGGGTTTCTGTTAACAATGACGCATTGGCCGGGCATTTCAATCATATTGTAATCATTCGGTTTTTTACGCGAACTGGACATAAACATTATTTATTGATAAGATTATAGTCAATATTTGAATAATCATATATTAACTGATATTATGGTTATTCGAAATCGTTAACATTGTCCATCTGTTAACAAGGAAAAATGAGTTTCCGCTTTTGATAAGGGTTTTTATTGGGCAAATACAGGTAAGGAGTCCTTCTTGGCAGCACAGGATAGTTACAAGCGTTCTCATGTCATCGTTATTGCCCTCTTGATCATTCTGTTATTCATAACAGTGATCGTTTCCTTCATGCTGGGAAGATACTCCATAAGTCTGAAAGAATTATTCAACATTCTGTTTTCCAGAGTGATACCCATTGACACGTTTTGGTCAGAACAGATGGAAGTTGTGGTTTTCAACATCCGTTTACCGCGCATTCTGATGGCATGCCTTGTGGGGTGTTGCCTTTCGGCAGCCGGTGCTGCCTATCAGGGCGTGTTTCAAAACCCAATGGCTGCACCCGACATCCTCGGCGCGTCGTCAGGCGCAGCTTTTGGTGCAGCTCTGGCCATTTTGCTGGGAGCATCCAGTAGATTGATTATGGCTACAGCCTTCTTGTTCAGCCTGCTCACAGTTGGTATGGTTTTTGTTCTTAGCCAGCGTACAAAAGGCAATAAGGTGATCGGTTTGATCCTATCTGGCATCATGGTGGGCTCGCTCTTTTCTGCCGGCACTTCATTTATTAAATTGGTTGCTGATCCTTCCAATCAGCTTCCGGCGATCACATACTGGTTGATGGGCAGCCTCTCTGGAATAACAAAAAAAGAACTGGCTCTGGCTGCGATTCCCATGGCTATCGGTTTGATCGGGCTATTTATTCTTCGCTGGCGCATTAACATTTTAACCCTTGGCGATGACGAAGCCAGAACGATCGGGGTCAATACCAACCTGGTGCGGTTGAGCGTAATTATTTGTTCAACATTAATTACTGCTGCGAGTGTTTCAGTCAGTGGTTTGATTGGCTGGGTTGGTCTAGTAATTCCACATTTATCGCGCAAGGTCATTGGCAACAACTATCGATATTTGATGCCGGCTTCCATGATATTCGGAGCCATCTTCTTACTTGTCGTTGACAATATTTCCAGAAATCTGCTTGCGGTCGAGATACCATTAGGAATTCTTACGGCGTTTGTCGGCGCCCCCTTTTTTATCTATCTGTTAACCAGAAAGGGAGAAACTTTATGAGCATTCAAGTAGAAAACCTATCCTTTTCTTATGATAAGCATGAGGTTCTCAAGAACGTGAGTTTTTCTGCCACAGAGAATCGAATCCTTTCCGTGCTTGGTCCAAACGGGGTTGGTAAAAGCACATTATTCAGCTGCATTCTGGGCTTGCTGCCTGATTACTCCGGGAAGATTGAAGTAGACGGTGAAGATATCAGAAACTTGTCTGCGCGAGAAATGGCCAGACGGATAGCTTACATTCCCCAATCCCATTATCCATCTTTTAACTACACAGTTTTCGATATGGTATTGATGGGCACCACGCAGCAAGTGTCTGTATTCTCTACACCCGGAAAAAAGCAGATTGAACGTGCTGAACGTGCCGTTGAACGGATGGGTATTGCACATTTAAGTCACCGGGGATTCAGTATGATCAGCGGCGGAGAAAGGCAGCTTGCTATCATCGCCCGGGCGCTGGCACAGGACGCACATACCTTGATCATGGATGAACCCACCGCCAACCTGGATTTTGGAAACCAGATCAAAGTTTTGACCCAAATTAAATCACTGGCTAGCGACGGTTACACGATCATTCAATCCACCCATAATCCCGATCAAACATTTTTGTTTTCAGATCTCGTACTGGCATTAAAAGACGGCAGAGTGTTTGCCTGCGGAAAACCTGCAGATATCGTCAACCGCGAATTAATTCACGCACTTTACGGTGTGGATATTGAACTGCAGAGCATTTGCAATGATGCCGTTCGGGTGTGCGTGCCAAGTTTTGCGGCGCAGCCATAACAGGGATTCCAGAATATTGACCTTATAAGCGATGGATTGCCCATCATTATGGACAACAGTGTCATTGTCTGATAAAATAATAGTCAATTATTGAATATTCATTTATTTAGTAATTTGAAATTACAGATTATCGTTATTAGGTATTTATCGTGTTCATTTCTTAAATTCACAACTTCAAACCAAGGAGAAAACAAGAATGAAGAAAACATTAATTTTGTCGCTCGTGTTGACCATGGTCTTTTCTTTATTGGCTGCGTGTTCTACACAAACGACAACAACACCGTCAGTTGAGCCATCAGAGATAGCCACAACCGAGCAACCCGCCGATGAAGCAGCTGCCACAGAACCTCCTGTAGATCCGAATGCAATGGTTTTGTTCACGGATTCCGTCGGTCGCGAAGTAGAGGTACCGGTGAACATTGAGAGAATCGCGGTTTCTGGCCCACTGGCTCAAATTATGGTTTTTGCGTTGGCACCAGAAAAAATGGTTGGCATCGCCATCGAATGGGATGCAACCGCTGAAAAATATCTACCGACCGAATATTACAACCTGCCCGTACTTGGCCAACTTTATGGAGGTAAAGGTGAATTGAACCTTGAGACACTGCTTTCATCAGGCGCTCAGGTTGTTATCGACGTCGGTGAACCCAAAGATACTGTTGTCGAAGATATGGATGCACTGCAGGAACAAACCGGTCTCCCCTTTGTTCATATTTCTGCGTATACCGCCACCACCGGAGATGCCTACCGTATGCTCGGCAAGCTCTTAAACAAGGAAGATGAAGCTGAAGTTCTGGCAGCCTATTGTGATAACGTTTATGCCAAGACCCTTGCGATTATGGATGAGGTGGGCGAAGAAGGCAAAGTGAGATTGCTTTATCTGCTTGGCGATAAGGGACTTAACGTCATTGCTGAGGGTTCCTACCATGCTGAGGCGATCAACATGCTGTCGAACAATATCGCCGATGTTGATGACCCCTCCTCCAAGGGAACAGGCAATGAAACTGACATGGAACAAATTATGCTCTGGAACCCTGATGTGATCTTATTTGCGCCAGGCAGCATCTACAATACCGTAGAAAATGATCCCACCTGGCAGAACGTTGCCGCAATTCAGAACGGTAAGTATTATGAAGTTCCGTTCGGACCGTACAACTGGTTGGGATTTCCACCTTCGGTTCAGCGCTACCTGGGCATGATGTGGATGAGTCAATTGCTCTACCCCGATATTGCACAATATGACCTTTACAGCGAAGTTTCGCAATACTACCAGTTGTTCTATCACACCAATTTATCACGGGAACAGTACAACGAGCTTGTCGCTAATTCAATTGGCAAGGCTGAAGCTGCGCAGTAAATCGCTCTACTCAATAGACCACTCCAAAGGCACCGTTGCAGGCAAATCTTCTACCTGCAACGGTGTTTGATTTCCATTGTTCACATTCTAAATGTGATTTCATACTGAAATCTTCCATCACACCATGTCAATCCTACCCACTGATCAGCGTCAATCCCTTTTTCCATTCCATGCACCAATACGATTCCAAATCAACAATATCCAATGCCCTCCCCTAAAAAATAAATGAATCTGTAGATTTTTAAGTTTCTCTTTCTTGAATTTTCGTCTACACTTAAGGGGCAAATCAAACCTTCTATCTTTTTTCACAGGAGAATTATGTTCAAAGACTTTTTTGATGCGAAAGAGTTTGTGAAGAACAACAAAATTCGAATGGTCGATCTAAAATTCGCTGATTTATGGGGAAAGTGGCATCATGTAACCGTATCAGCGACTGAATTTGAAGAAGATTTGATGGTTTCTGGAGTAGGTTTTGATGGATCGAGTGTTGGGTTGAAATCGGTCAAATCGGGTGACATGGCTTTGATTCCAGATCTATCCACCGGCTTCATTGACCCATTTTATGAAGTCCCAACGCTCAGTTTTATCTGCAACACAGTAGAAGCGGATACAAAAAGTGATTTTATTCGTGATCCACGGCAAATCGCCAGGCGGGCAGAGAAATATCTGATTGAAACAGGGATTGCCTCCGAAAGCATTTGGGGGCCGGAACTTGAGTTTTATGTTTTTTCCTCAGCTTTTTTCGAAAACTCCACCAATGTAATTTCTGCCAGTTTTGATTCAATCGAAGCAATCTGGAACAACCCGACCGGTGGGGAAGGAAATTATATTCCACGACATGGCGGCTATCATGCCATTCCTCCAAAGGATAAGACATTTGGCTTACGAACAAAATTTGTCACCGCGCTGGAATCCGTAAACGTCCCTGTCAAATATCACCATCACGAAGTTGGAGGACCTGGCCAGTGTGAGATTGAAACCCCTTTGCAAGGTTTGGTAAAATCCGCGGATTCAAGCCTGCTGATAAAATACATCACTAAGATGATCGCCGCCCAAGAGGGCCAAACAGTTACTTTTCTCCCGAAACCTTTATATGATGAAGCCGGCAGTGGGATGCATTTTCATCAACTCTTAAAGTTGAATGAGAAGAACGTTTTTTATGATCAAAAGGATCGATACCTTCTCAGCGAAACAGCCTATTACTATATCGGTGGATTATTGAAACATGCCCCGGCGGTCATGGCGTTTACAAACCCTTCAACCAACTCTTATAAAAGGCTTGTTCCAGGTTATGAAGCGCCGGTCAATTGCTTTTTCTCCTCAGGGAACCGCAGCGCAGCGATCAGAATACCCAAATATGCCACCCAGCCGGAAAAAGTGCGATTTGAATTCCGCCCGCCTGACGCGACCTGTAACCCGTATCTGGCAATGGCTGCCATGCTGATGGCTGGAATAGACGGTATATTAAATAAAATCGATCCTACTCGCGAAGGGTTTGGACCAATTGACGAAAATATTTTCACATGGTCAGAAGAAAAACGATCAACCATCAAGAGCCTACCGACCAATTTAGCCGAATCTGCCAAAGCCCTTGCCAATGACTATGGTTTTCTAACGCAACACCAGGTTTTCGAAGAAGACATGATCAAGGAATGGGTTGCATCAAGGCTTGCGGAGGAAGCAGATATTCGGTCGCGCCCGCATCCCTACGAACTTGAGAAATATTACGACATCTGATCAAATGATACCAATTTGTTAATAGCTTAACTGCCCGCACTTTTATCTCATAAGGAAGTGCGGGCAGTTTTTTTAGTTAGCAATCTTCCAAAACAGCTTCGGATTTTTACCGGATAGGAATCTCACACTTTTAGGTGAATTCGAGAAAGCTACAAAAATTGGCACCCGGATTTTTTTTCAATGACTCATTACATTTTAATCTTAAATAAAGTTGACTTTAAAAGTTAAATGTGCCATAATAACGGTAACGATACCGGCATCGTTACCGTTATCGTTACCGAGATCATTTCACCCGGGAAAAACATGCCCAAGAAAAAAAGAGCGGTTACCATTCAGGATGTGGCTAAAGCTGCCGGAGTCTCTGTTTCCACAGTCTCACGGGTTCTTAATAGCAAAGTAGACGTCGCAGAAGAGACGCAGGACCGCATTCGCGCTATCATAGATGATCTCGGATACACCACCAATCTGGCCGCCCGCAGTATGCGCAGTCAGAAGAAAAACCTGATTGGGTTGATCATGCCCGATATCGCCTACCCATTTGCCATTGAGGTTATGAAGGGGGTAAACCGGGCTATTGCTGAATCAGAATTTGATTTGTTGGTTTACACTACAGGTGATGTACGCAAGAGCGGCCGCGCATCTGCGGAGCAAAAATATGTTTCCCTGTTAACCAATTCCATCTCAGACGGTGTGATCATTGTCGCACCGGTTGAAGGAGAGTTCAATCTCGACGCGCCAATCGTCTCCATTGATCCTTCCATTCAAAATCCAAACTATCCAGCAGTACACGCCACCAATTACCAGGGCTCAATGGAAGCCATGCAATATCTTTTTGACCTGGGTCACAAACGCATCGGGTATATCGGCGGCCGTGTTGAACTGGAAAGCTCTAACCGTCGTTTACAGGGATACAAGGATTTTCTGAAAAAAGCGGGTATTCCACTCGACGAGTCATTGATCGCTGCTGGTGATTTCACCACCGAAACAGGCATCAAAGGTGCCCGTACACTACTATCTTTAAATAATCCCCCCACCGCAATTTTTGCCTCAAACGACCAGATGGCAATGGGTGTGTTTCAAGTTGCTCAGGAAATGGGACTGCGCATTCCCGAAGATCTTTCATTGATCGGATTTGACAATATTCCCGAGTCAAAATACCTTGGATTGACAACGGTCGATCAGTTTATTTCTGAAATGGGATATGTCGCTACCCAGATGCTGATTAAGATCATTAACGGTGTTCCTTTGGAGGATCAGACCTATAGAATGCAAACCCGGCTGGTCATCAGAAATTCGTGTAAAAACATTTCACAGTAGGCGTAGATTTGTATTCGCTGATTGGGTTTGTAGAGATATTACAAGCTTTTCGTAGTGAAGAAGGGAGGTGAGTGTTAACGGACAATCAAACTAAATAGCAGGTCTTCCTTCTGCTATCCAGTGTCGAAGAGAAGACCTGCGTACGCGTGTGGAGAAATCCTCCGCACGACTCTATTATATCCTGTAAGAATAATTCAAAAGGAGAAGAGTCATGAATCGCAAGTTATCCTTCCTGATCAGCATCATCTTCATTGCAGTATTTGCATTATCAGCATGCAGCACCGCTGCACCCACTGAAGCACCCGTAGTGGCCACCGATGCACCTGCAGCCGCCACAGAAGCCCCTGCAGAACCAGTTGTCATCACCTGGTGGCATATTTCGACTAAGGATCCTGCCCTTTCTTCATGGCAAAAGATGGCCGATGATTATATGGCTGCGCATCCAAATGTGAAAATCGAAATCACGGTGCTAGAAAACGAAGCCTTCAAAACCAAATTGACCACCGTCATGCAGTCTGGAGAAGTTCCTGATATCTTCCAGAGCTGGGGCCAGGGTGGAATGATCGAACAGGTCAATGCCGGTTTGTTACAAGACATTACCGACGAATTGGATGCCAATAATGGCGAATGGCGCAACAGCCTGGGCGCTCTTGACGCATTCGCAGTTAACGGCAGAAATTACGGTGTTCCCTGGGATATGGGTGCTGTGACCTTCTGGTATAACAAAGACCTCTTTGCGCAGGCTGGAATCGAAAAGACTCCCGAAACCTGGTCTGAGTTCCTTGAAGATTGCGAGAAATTGAAAGCGGCCGGCATTACCCCGATCGCAGTTGGCGAAGGCGACAAATGGCCTGGCATGCATATCTGGGCATACCTGGTATCCCGAATCGGTGGTGCAGAAGCATTTGCAGCTGCCGCTGATATGAGCGATGCACGCACAGGTTCCTTCGAAGATCCCGCTTTCATTCAGGCAGGTTACGAACTGAAGAAACTTGTGGATGGTGGATATTTCCAGGAAGGTTTCCTGGGCGCCACCCATGATGATATGCAGGCTGCCTTTGGCAATGGTAAAGCTGCCATGATTCTTGGCGGACAGTGGTCTCCTTCAGTTCAGGCTGCCAACAGCGCCGATCTTCAGGGCGTCAAAAACCTGGGCATGTTCAACTTCCCTGCCGTTGAAGGTGGTGCCGGACTCGTCACCGATATCGTTGGCGGAGGTAATGGATTTGCCATCGGTAAAGATGCCGAACCAGAAGCCATTGACTTTGTCAAATACCTGACCAGCCTCGAAAATCAAATCATCATTGCTCAAGATAACACTGGTATTCCTGTTGCCAAGGGCGCTGAAGTTGGTCTAACCGATCCCAATATGGTGATGGTCTCACAGGCAGTTGCCAATTCTACCTACTACCAATTGTACTTCGATCAGGTCCTGCCCTCCGCTATGGGTGGCATTATCAATGATGCCGTGCAAAAGATTTTCGCCGGCACCGCCACTCCTGAAGAGGTTTGCGCTGAAATCGAAGCCGGTTTCTTAGCTCAGTAATGCTGTTGTGAGTTGACGGGTGCGTGGGTGGCTGTATCCTCCACCCCGCACCTGTCAAAAGAATCGGGGCGTTTTACACCCCATCCAAGGTTACCTCTCCAACAATCCGTCAAACACTTTACCGCAAACCAATCATTGGTCCATTTCATAGCAATACCCTGATTATTCTAAAAAGAGCGAGAATATCATGAGTTTATTTTCAACTGCAAATCATTCAGGAATACCATCCGGATCGAAAAATTCAATGCGGCGCATCACAAATAGCCTGGGTATTTTCCTGTTTCTATTGCCCGGCCTGGTCATTTTTTTAATCTTTGTCATCTATCCAATTTTTCGTTCAATTTATTTCAGCACTTTTGATTGGAATGGACTGGGGCCTGCAGTTGATAATGTCGGTATCCAAAATTACAAAGACATTCTTACCGACAAAGTTTTTCTTAAATCAATTATTAACGTTTTGATTATCATTGTCTTATCCCTCGGAATACAACTACCGCTTGCTCTCTTGCTGGCAACCCTTGTTGGCCGCGACCTACCCGGTCGTGCCGTGTATCGAACCATATTCTTCCTGCCATACGTCTTATCAGAAGTCAACGCCGCCATCATGTGGATGCTGCTCTTCAACGCAGACCCAGAGCGCGGATTGCTCAACGGGATTTTAGTTGCTCTCAATCTTCAACCGGTTGGCTGGCTTTCAGACATGAAGGTAGTTTTATTTTCGGTATTTATCGCGCTAACCTGGAAGTACTTTGGCTTTCACATGCTTCTATATCTGACCGGCTTACAAAACATCCCAACGGAAATAGAAGAAGCCGCATGTATTGATGGCGCTAATTCTTTTCAGAGTTTTTTCCACATCACCTTACCATTATTGAGCAGCACAATTAAAACTTCCGTTTATATGTCAGTGCTGGGATCGATTCAGCAGTTTATTCTGGTTTGGATCATGACCAAAGGCGGCCCGGTCAATGCCAGTGAAACCATGGCAACCTATATGTACAGGTTTGGGTTTGTGCGATTCGATCTTGGATATGGCTCTGCTGTGGCTATCATCATGTTCATTTTCTGCGTGGTCTTTTCATTGATCTACCAGCAACTCACACGTGAACCTGATTATCTGACCGGACTTTAGAAAGGAATCAAAAATGAAATATTCTCGTTTTTCAACTAATCTTAAACGGGTGATCATCCCTCGATTCTTTCAATACCTGGTCCTCACCATTGCTGTGATCTTGATCTTTGTTCCAATCGTAATCCTGTTATTTGGCAGCGTAAAAACCACAGGGCAGATGTATTCACATCCCTACTCGATACCAAACCCTCCCAATTGGAGCAATATTTTCAATATTCTCACCACGCCCTATTTCTGGACGTTAATGAAGAACAGTTTAATCGTTCTAGTAGGAACCACTTCAGCTACAGTGATCATTTGCGCGCTGGTATCTTTTGTTCTGGCAAGGCTACCATTCCGCGGCAAGGGATTCGTATTTAATCTCTTCACAGTCGGATTGATGTTCCCGATTAATGTGGCGATTCTTCCGGTGTATTTCGTTTTACGACAAATGGAGCAATTTGGAGTTAATGTAATCGACAGTTTGTGGGGTGTCATTCTCGTTCAAGTAGCCTTCCAGCTCTCGGGAAATATCATGATCCTGCGCGGTTTCTTTACCGCAGTACCTGTGGAATTACAGGATGCTGCTTATATCGACGGGTGCACAAATTTTGGTTTTTTCTGGCGTGTACTGCTGCCTTTGGTTAAACCCTCGTTAGCCGCAGTATCCGCCCTGGTAATGATTGCGAGTTGGAACGACCTGCTCGTACCCCTCGTTGTTTTGAATGATAACAAACTATGGACGCTACCTCTGGGAACGATGCAATTCCAGGGTCAATACGGTCAAGATCTGGCACTTATCTCAGCTTTTGTTGCCCTATCTTCCATCCCAACAATCATCTTTTATTTCTTTGCAGAGCGTCAGATTGTTTCAGGTTTGACAGCAGGTTCAGTAAAAGGATAGAACGATCATCATATATCGAATATGATTGTTACAGCCATCAGCACATCCGATCCTGTTCTCGCCAAATTAAAAGGCCTAAAATCGAACGATCGTTCGCTCATGACTGGACAAACGTTACAGGTTTACATTTAGAAGGAGTGCCGCATGGACGCACACGAATCGTCGGAGATACCACGATACCTTGATACATCATTAACAATTTCTGAACGGGCACGGGATCTTGTTTCACGTCTCACATTAGAAGAAAAAGTGGGCCTAATGAGTCATCCAGCCCGTGGAATTCCGCGCTTACAAATTCCCGCCTACAACTACTGGAGTGAGGCATTACACGGAATTGCGCGTAATGGACGAGCCACAGTCTTTCCACAGGTGATTGGCATGGCGGCTACATGGAATAAAAAATTGATCGAGAGAGTCGCCTCTGCGATTGGTGATGAAGGTCGTGCCAAGTATCATGAAGCTTTACGCCGCAACGGTTATACCGATCAATATCAGGGACTGAATCTCTGGTCACCAAACGTGAACATTTTCCGCGATCCGCGTTGGGGTCGTGGTCAAGAAACCTGGGGGGAAGATCCGTTTTTAACAGGAGAAATGGCTTCTGCCTTCGTAAAAGGACTTCAAGGAGATAATCCGAAATACCTGAAAACCGCAGCCTGCGCCAAACATTTTGCCGTTCATTCGGGTCCAGAGAAAGACCGCCATTCGTTTAATGCGATAGTGAGTAAACGCGAACTTTACGACACCTATCTTCCTGCCTTTAAGAAATTGGTCACAGAAGCCAAGGTCGAAGCGGTGATGGGTGCGTACAATCGCCTGCTCGGTGAACCCTGCTGCGCAAGCAAGCTTCTGATTCAACAAATATTGCGCCACGATTGGGATTTTCAGGGGCATTTCGTCTCGGATTGTTTTGCACTATCAGATTTTCATCAAAATCACAAAGTTACAACAGATGCGGCGGAATCAGCTGCGCTGGCACTGCGAAATGGCTGTGACCTGGGATGCGACCATGTCTTTGACGAGATCCCAGAAGCCATATCACGTGGGTTGATCAGCGAGGCAGATGTTGACCTCGCCCTTGAACGATCGCTCAAGACGAGATTTAAACTGGGTTTGTTTGACCCCCCTGAAGTAGTGCCGTTCTCATCTATTTCCACCGAAGTCGTTGCCTGCGATGAACACCGTGCTCTTGCTTACCGGGCAGCCGTCGAATCCATCGTATTACTGAAAAACAAAGGCAATATTCTACCCATTAATCCCGCTACAAAGAAAATTTTCGTCACCGGGCCCACCGCCACCAGCATTGAAATCTTAATGGGGAATTATTACGGTTTCAATAACCAGATGACGACCCTGCTCGAAGGTATTGCCGGCCGTCTGCCTGAAGGAATGGGGATGGAATATACCTCCGGGGCATTATTGAAACATCCACGAGAGATAAAAGAAACATGGGCAGCCGGAATGGCACAAACATCTGATGTGGCGATTGTGTGTGCCGGTTTGTCCTCCTTCCTTGAAGGAGAAGAAGGCGAATCGTTACTTTCACCACAAAACGGCGATCGTGCAGATATCACACTACCAAAAAGCCAGGTAGATTACATTAAAGAACTTTACATGAATGGTACCAGGATCGTGCTGGTGCTCACCGGCGGCAGCCCTATCGCCCTGGGTGAAATCGAAGAAATGGTCGATGCCGTGCTCTTCATCTGGTATCCAGGCATGGAGGGGGGGAAAGCTGTGGCTGATGTCCTCTTCGGAGATCAACCACCATCAGGAAAACTCCCGTTAACTTTCTATAAATCGCTTGACCAATTACCGGCTTTCGATGATTACAGTATGAAAGGCCGCACCTACCGGTATATGACCGAAGAACCCCTGTATCCTTTTGGTTTTGGTTTAAGCTACACCAGTTTTCAATATAGCGATCTTCAACTCGACAATACACAGATAGACCTCGGAGATTCGCTTACCGTTCGTGTTACAGTTAAGAACACAGGCAACCTTGCCGCTGCTGAAGTGGTTCAATTCTATTTGAGCGACCTTCAAGCCTCGTCCATTGTTCCTCTGCACCATTTAGTTGGCTTTGAAAAGATTCAGCTCGAACCGGGAACCAGTCAAACCCTTCAATTTGCTGTCACGCCCGAGATGATGTCATTCTACAATGATGATGGCAAATTGACCCTTGAACCAGGTGAGTTCAGACTTGAAATTGGTGGATGTTCTCCTGGTAAACGCGGGCAAGAATTGGGCGCCCCGCAGCCTGTTACCAGTGTATTCAGAATAAAGTAAATCCTAAACAAGGAGTGTCAAATGACCAATTATTCACCCAAACCTGAAGATAAATTTTCCTTTGGGCTGTGGACCGTAGGAAGCACCGGCCGCGATCCATTCGGCGATGTGGTGCGTGAAAAGAAATCACCAGTGGAACTTGTTCATTTGCTGGCCGAGGTTGGTGCATGGGGAGTAAACCTGCATGATAATGATCTCATTCCCATCGACGCGACCGCCACAGAACGAGATCGTATCGTGCGGGAATTCAAAGCTGCATTGGCAGAAACCGGTTTAGTCGTGCCAATGGCCACAACCAATCTATTTTTTGATCCCATCTTCAAAGATGGTGCGTTTACTGCAAATGACCCAAAGGTACGTGCTTACGCCCTGCAAAAAACATTGAATTCCATTGACCTGGGTGCAGAACTCGGCGCGAAAGTCTACGTCTTCTGGGGCGGCCGCGAAGGAACCGAGACTGACTCCAGCAAGTCGGCCTTGAATGCCATTAAACGCAACCGTGAAGCGATGAATTTCCTGTGCGAATATGTGCTGGATAAGAAATATGACATGAAATTCGCATTAGAAGCCAAACCAAACGAACCACGCGGCGATATTTACAACGCAACCACCGGCCACATGCTGGCGTTTATTTCCACGCTTGATCATCCTGAAATGGTGGGGGTAAACCCTGAAGTTGCGCATGAACAGATGGCTGGGCTCAACTTTATGCACAACGTCGCTCAGGCGTGGGATGCAGGGAAGCTGTTCCACATTGATCTGAACGATCAATTTCCGGGGCGGTTCGACCAGGATCTGCGTTTTGGATCACGTGACATCAAAGCAGCTTTCTACCTGGTCAAGTTCCTTGAAGATGTCGGCTATGAGGGTCCGCGCCATTTTGACGCACACGCCTATCGCACAGAAGACTATGAAGGCGTTAAGGATTTTGCACGTGGCTGCATGCGTACCTACTTGATTCTCAAAGAGAAAGCGGCTCGTTTCAATTCAGATCCTGAAATTCAGGCATTACTCGCAGAAATCAATGCTGATGATAAAAGCATGTCTGTCTACTTTGGTGCATACTCAACAAACAAAGCAGCCGCATTGAAAAATCAGGTGTTCGATCGAAAAGGCACAGCCAGCCGTGGATTGAAATATGAACGTCTGGACCAATTGACCATCGAAATTTTGACTGGTATTCGATAATATTTCGATACCGAGTCTCAAAAAATGTACCTTAATGTAAGGTTTTTTTGGAGGAAACATGGCTTATTTCCTCGGCATTGACGTGTCGACAACCTCGAGCAAAGCCCTGATCATTGACGATTCTGGTGGAGTGATCGCTGTGGCGTCATCGCCACATTCTCTGCAGACCCCAAAACCCTTATGGTCAGAACAAGACCCTCAAGAGTGGTGGACCGCGGTATGTGCCTGTATCCGTTCTGCATTAGATCAAGCACATATCCTCAGAGATAGCATCGAGGCCATCGGATTGACAGGTCAAATGCACGGATTAGTTTTACTTGATGACGCTGGAAATGTATTACGACCTGCAATTCTGTGGAATGATCAGCGTACACAGGATCAATGCGAAGAAATCCATCAAAAGATCGGAAGGGAAAAGTTCATTCAGATCACCGGAAACGTCGCTCTGACAGGTTTTACGGCACCAAAGATCTTGTGGGTGAAAGAAAATGAACCTGAGGTATTTGAAAGAGCCAGGCATGTGCTGTTGCCCAAAGACTACATCCGTTTCAAGCTGACCGGCGAATACGCAATGGATAAGGCTGATGGAGCGGGCACAGTATTATTCGATCTGCGAAAAAGAGACTGGTCTGACGAAGTGCTGAACATACTGGGTATTCCGCGATCATGGATGCCGAGAACATTTGAGGGCACCGAATTTACTGGCTCGATTACCGAACAAGCTGCTGCACTTACCGGGCTCAGTGTAGGAACGATGGTCGCCGCAGGGGGCGGCGACCAGGCTGCGGGCGCAGTAGGAATGGGTGCAGTCGAGACCGGGGTTGTTTCTCTGACCGTTGGAACCAGCGGAGTGGTTTTTGCCACTACACCTTCAGCCTTGATCGAACCTCAAGGTCGTCTGCACGCCTTTTGTCACGCAGTTCCCGGCATGTGGCATTTTATGGGCGTCATGCTTTCTGCGGCTGGAAGCCTGCAGTGGTTCCATGATACCCTTGCCTCAAAAACCAGTTTTGATGACCTTGTAAAGGAAGCTGAAGATATTCCAGCAGGAAGCGAGGGGCTGCAATTCCTCCCCTATCTTTCTGGTGAACGCACCCCATATCCTGATCCTCTCGCGCGAGGAGCATTCATCGGGCTTACCCTCCGGCACAGCCGCGCCCACATGACGCGTGCTGTGTTGGAGGGTGTGTCTTTTGGATTAAAAGACAGCTTTACCCTCATTCAGAACGCAGGATTGGGTACAATCACCCAGGTTCGCGCTTCGGGAGGGGGCACAAAAAGCCAGCTCTGGCGCCAAATCCTGGCATCCGTACTGAATACAGAGCTGGTGACAGTAAACACATCTGAAGGCGGAGCGTATGGTGCCGCCCTGCTGGCTGGTGTGGGAGCAGGCGCCTGGAGTGACATTTCCACAGCCTGCAGGGATTGCATCAAAATTTCAGGAAACACAAATCCAGACCCAGGGCAGGTTGAAACCTATCAAAAAGCCTATTCAATTTATCAGTCATTGTATCCATCTTTACAAAAGCAGTTCATTAATTTAAACACCCTGACTTAATCTCGGTAAATAGAAATCTTGTGGGGGATATTATTGCCCATGACAACACCTGTCATGGGCAAATACATTTAATGCTCAATAAGCGGTATGGGTATAACTTCTTCAAATCCAACTTTATTGTAAACTTTCATCTGATTTCTAATCTCTTTCAGCGTTGTGTAAGCCAATATCACCAGAGGTCATTTGAATCTTTGTTTTCAGGATATACTCGAAGAGATTGGATCGATCTTTACCGCCCAGCGCAGATAAATCGAAAAAAAGAAAAGGACCACGATGCCCGAAAAAACCATCATCACTGTTGCCCCCACAGGCGCATGGCCTACGAAACAGGATAACCCCAATATACCCTTTACACCTATTGAAATCGCTGAGGATGTGTACCGTTGCTGGCAGGCAGGTGCAGCGATCTGTCATTTGCACATGCGGGATGAAAATGGCAAGGGGACGATGAATACCGATAGATTCGAAGAGACAGTGTCTTTGATTCGCAGTAAGTGTGATATTGTGATCAATTGCACCACCTCGGGTGATCTGGAAGCCACAGATGAATTACGCATGGCACACCTGCCGCTTGTAAAACCCGAAATTGCTTCCTTTGATTGTGGTTCGATGAACTGGATGCATAACAGCCTTTTTATCAATCATCCGCTTTTTCTTGAGAAACTTGGTAGACTGATGCAAACATACAATATCCAGCCGGAAATCGAGATTTTTGACGCCGGGATGATTTACAACTCTCTCCATTATTTGGAACAGGGAATACTCAAGGCGCCCTTGCTTTATCAACTCGTTCTGGGAGCGGCCGGTGGAACCGCTGCAACAATTGAGAACCTTGTATATTTAAAGGGGCTGCTTCCACCCGGTGCCAATTGGAGTGCTTTTGGTGTAGGTAAAGCACATATCCCCATCATGCTGGCAACCCTCGCCCTGGGTGGGCACATCAGGGTGGGGATGGAAGATAATGTGTATTTTGCCCCAAAAACACTGGCTGAATCGAACGCCCAACTGGTGAGCCGGGCAGTCTCAATCATTACTGCAGCAGGTAAAGCGGTGGCTTCGCCCGATGATGCCAGAAGAATCCTTAAACTGAAAGGAATTTGATCATTAACTCGGTTGTGAGAGAAAGAAAGTTATTCCCCATCCGCTTTCTTCCACCGGAATTACTGTGCCGCTGCAGACACCGCCTGAGGGTTCGATTGTTTTGACCTTTAATGCAGCAACGCCACAGCATCCAATTTGCCCGCATTGTCTAAATGGCCAATATACACGGTTGACAGATTGATCTCAGCTGTAATGTAGAATAGGGGGTTATTTTCGAACATGAGAGTTATACGCGAAAAGGATCATTTTTCGACATAGATTTCACTATAATTGAAGCAAAGATTTCCTCGATCTTGCAGGATTAAAAAGGAGAACCAGATGAAAGTTCTTTTTATTGGGGGTACAGGGGTTATCAGCTCTGCCTGTGCGTCACTGGCGATAAGTAAAGGGATCGATCTTACACTGCTCAACCGCGGTATTTCAGTGCGTCCACCGGCTGCCGGTGCGCATCTTCTAAAGGCCGATATTCATGATACAGCCGCCGTGCATGATGCATTAGCAGATGAATTCTTTGACGTAGTAGTGGATTGGATTGCCTACACACCAATTGATATTCAAAAAGACTTTGATCTTTTCAAAGGAAAAACGGGGCAATACATTTTCATCAGTTCAGCGTCTGCCTATCAGACACCCCCTGCGAACCTGCCAATCAGAGAATCAACTCCGCTTGAAAATTCCTTCTGGGCATATTCAAGAAACAAAATTGCCTGTGAAGAAATGCTGCTCCAGGAGTATCGAAAAGACAAATTTCCGTTCACGATCGTCCGGCCGTCACACACTTACGATCAGACGCTCGTTCCTGTTGAGGGTGGTTACACCGTGATCGACAGAATGCTGCGTGGTAAACCGGTCATTGTTCACGGCGACGGCACTTCGATTTGGACGCTTACCCATAGTTCAGATTTTGCTAAAGGATTTGTGGGGTTACTGGGTAATGCGCATGCTATTGGTGAGGTTTTTCACATCACTTCAGATGAATGGCTGACCTGGAACCAGATCTACCAGTCGCTTGCCACCGCAGCAGGTGTCATTCCTAAATTGGTACATGTGCCATCTGATCTGATCGCTGCCTACAATTCCAGAATCGGAGACAGCCTTTTAGGAGATAAATCTCACAGCGCCATATTTGATAACAGCAAGATTAAACAAGTGGTACCAGAATTTTCCGCATCTATACCGTTCTGCCGCGGCGCTCAAGAAATCATAGCCTGGCATCGCTCTGATCCATCCCGGCAGAAAATCAATTCTGAATTCGATAATATGTGCGATATCCTTCTAGAGAATTACTCAAAAGCATGGCCGGATAAGGGGTAAAAGGATTTTTCCAGGTAATGATCAACAACTAAAATGCAAAAAAGATTGATATTTCAGACCCAATCTAATTCAATATTAATAATCATTGAGTATAAATGGAGAGTCAATTGTTTGAAGTGAAAAATAATCATGAGTTGACTACAGATTCGTCTCTGGGATGATTCCCATCGAATCTTTACGAATACCTCTACATCTCATTGAAAAGGAAAGCGATTATGGAAACTTTGAAAGCTATTTTTACCAGGCAGTCCGTTCGAAGTTATGCTGCAGAACAGATCTCTAGAGAAGATCTTGAGATGATTTTGAAAGCTGCCTGTGCAGCTCCGGTGGCAAACGGGAAATTTGAGGAAGTGCATCTGACGGTCTTACAAGATCAAAAGTTAATGGATAGAATCACCGCTTGCGCTGCCAAGACCACCGGTAACCCCGATCTGAAACCTTTCTACGGAGCTCCTACGGTCATTCTCGTCTCCTGCATCCCCGGCAAGAACCTCGTTTACGCCAATGCAGCGTGCATGATCGAAAACATGGCCATAGCAGCTGCTGATCGCGGTCTCGGAAGTGTGTATCTATGGGGATTCATCGATTCGCTTTGCAAGGATACTGAACTGCTAAAGGAATTAAAACTCCCGGAAGGTTTTGCGCCCATTTCCGCCATCGCTGTGGGTCATTCCACAAGCCCGCTTGCAGAAAGGGAAGTTTCGCTGAAAAAAGTGGGAATCACCTATCTGCGGTAAGTTTTTCAACCGCATACGAAAACCGGGCAAATCAAAAAAACGCGGCATCTTTAAATTTGGTGCCGCGTTTGATCAGATCAGTAAATATTTAATTGATAAAAAACTGGAAGATTTGATCATACATACCAGGCAGCTCTTCGTGACTGAAATCAGGAAAGATCGCCATGGTTTTCTTAGATGTAATTTTATTATAGGCAGCAAACTGGCTTGACGGAGGGCAAATCGTATCCATCAACCCGGTTCCCCAGAGGATGTCTGCCTGGATGCGGGGTGTCAGGTTTTGTATATCAATATATCCAAGTGCTGTAAAGATGTCTTCTTCTCTCAGATGCTGAGGATCGAAGTGGCGGAAGTAATCCTGTAATTCCTGGTACGCATCTCTGGCATAATCCATTTGCCATACACGTTTGTAATCGCTGAGGAAGGGATAGACTGGTGCGGCTTTCTTAATGCGTGGCTCCAGCGCAGAACACGCCACCGTGAGAGCACCGCCCTGGCTCCAACCAGTTGCGTAAACACGATCGGGGTCTACTTCAGGCATTCCGAAAATGATCTTGGCCAGTTGTGCCGTATCGAGGAAATGTGATCGGTACAGTAATTTTTCGGGTTTGCCGGCCAGCGCATCATCTAAACCACGAATGATGTGCCCGTGCAGCGTATTGCCAGAAACGCCGCCTCGATCTTCAGACAGGCCTCCCTGCCCACGCGAATCCAGCGCAGCTACCACAAACCCTTGCGAGACGTAGTTTAGTTTCAACGCCCAATCGCTGGAATCACATGAATATCCATGGAACATCAACACCGCTGGAGAACGAGATGAGGTTTCTTCAGGGCGCAGGAACTTGGCATGCAACCGTGCCCCTCCCACACCGGTGAAATAGAGGTGAAAACACTCCACTCCGGGAACCTGAAATTTTGCCGGAATTAGTTCAACGCGAGAATCCAACGCGTTCATTTCAGTAAGAGCATCCTCCCAGTATTGATCAAAATTTGCAGGGCGAGGGTTGATGCCTTGATAGGTTCTCAGTTGATCAAGCGGTAAATCGAAAGTTAATGGCATTTTTTATTCTCCTGATCTTTTTGAATGCAGTTTATTTTCAACAGAAAGATTTTACGTCCTCCTGTCATTTTCTTTAGTGTACAAAAAACTAGATTTTGTTTTTTTACACAATCCTTGATCGGACTGATCTAAAAACTTTCACTTTGATTTATAGTGTGAAAATTTTAATTCGTGGTGTTTTATGTGATCAAATCCTCTTGTGAGCTCAAAACCGTTGTTGCCTTTTGTTGCAACATGGACAACCGGTATAATCCAAATAATACGGCGAATACAATGATCAGGCAAACCGGAATTAATTCCAGAGAGAAACGCCTTGCCAATATGCCTATTAACCCAGGGATGGTCGCTCCGCCCAGACCCGAAAATGCCATTTGCATGCCAATGGTATTGGCTGCATGCTGAACGCTGACGCGTTTGCTGGTACCTGAAGTAAGGGCAGCAAAGACTGGCGCAATTGAGAAACCGATCAATGCCACAGCGAGAAGACTGACAAATTCAGAAGGATTCAAAAGCAATAGTACGGCGCCGATTATGGAAGCGATTGCAGCACATTGAACAATCAGATCCACCCCGGCGCGTTTGGCGTACAAACCTGCGATCAGGCGTCCAACGGTAAACATAGCCCAGAAACTGCCCGTTACCAACCCTGCGAGTTCAGGGGCGATACCGCGAGATTCGACCAGCAAGCTGTAAGTCCATGTTCCTAATGACACCTCGGCACCTACATAAATAAAGAATAACAAAGCACTCAACCAGGCCTTGGGTTGACGCATCGTTTCAATCATAGGGGTTTTATATTCTGTAATGCGTTTGGATTGGTTATGGGCTGAAGTAGACGCTTTTCGGCTCCATATGGGAATGGTCGCAGCAAAACAGATTGCCATCATCAATTGGAATCCACCCACCACGCGATAACCCGCCCGCCATGAATTCAGAGTGGAAAGGGTCAAGGTCATGATCCCCGGACCAAGTGTCACTCCAATCCCATAACAGGCATGCAGCCATTGCATCAGGCCTTCACCAAAATATGCAGCGACATAGCTGTTCAAACCGGCATCGATTGCACCAGCGCCCAAACCAGAGAGCAGCCCCAGTGATACCATCATCCACCAGTCGGGAACAAGAGTATACCCAATAAGGGCCACGGCGGTGAAGACACAACTCACCGTCAGAACCTTGCCAACTCCCCAGCGTGACATCAGAGGACCGCTCAAGAAGCTGGATGTCAGATAACCGAGTGTTGATAACGGCAGCAGCATACCCACCGCATCCAGCGGGATTGAGAAATCCCCGCGGATGGAAGGCCAGGCCACACCTAACAAACCGTCCGGCATCCCCAGCGCAATAAACGCGACATAAGCGAGTAACAGCAGACCGGCCATCGGATATTGCCTGAGTTTGTGCCTGATGTTCAATGAACATTCACCTTTTTAAGAGAGATTTGCTTTTAACAATGTCACACTTGTTGGATCATAGTGAAGTGAGAATCACCCCGTTTTTGAAATCCAATTTCGTGAATAAAACATCATGATTATACGCTCCAATTCGCCTGAAAGGATTATGAATCTGAGACAGCCATAAGAGGCTGTCTCAGATTTTCCCCAAGAACAATCGATTAGAAATTTCTACCTACAGCTCATTGATTCGATTATTCAACAAACCATTTTTCCTTAATTTCATCTGGGGTCATCGGTGCAAGTTCCAAGATTCCCCACTCCCCTGTACGCAGAAAGTCAATCTTTCCAAGCCTTTCATCCAGGTTGTCGTTCGTGATCACCGGGTAATCGTAAATGAATGTTTTTCCAGATAAGCCGCCAAGTGCATCTGGTTTTACCTTAATGCCTATAAGCATGAAGTAAGCCACATAAACACCTTCATAAGCCATTCCACCGGGCTAAATAAATGAATAACACTCGAAAGCAGAGTTCTTTGTAAGCTTTCTTTTCCAGGCCATTAAGTGATCCTGTCGGACTTCGCAGAGAATCAGTGGTGGCTGATCAGTGTTCGCCTTATCCACTCCACAGAAAATATCTCCTGGCGATTGATCTGACCAAATCGCTTTCGAGTCAGTGTTTGAAAGAATCATCTCTGAAACACCTTCTACGATAAACGAATTTCCCTGAAAATCAACCGGCATCGCAGTTGCTTTGACTCCTGAAAATTCTTTCAAGATCTTATCGATAACCCTCTCAAGAAATCCATTGTTGCCAAATTTGAGTAGATCAACTCTCCAGCTACACCCATATCTTTGAACACCCACTCAAGGCTTAGCGTGACGTAGGCTGAATCTTCATATAAGTGATAGACACCTGGTGAATCTGGTTCGCCATCTAAGACGATGACCGGGATGCCTTTGCTCGTGATATCGCTCATTTCGCCTAAATCTCCGAGGGTGCGCCACCGGTTCGTTGGAAAATATCTCCAATGTTAATCATACGAAATCTTAATAAATATCAGACAAAGCCTAACTATGCTTAATCATTATCTAATAATGAATTAAAAGAGGTATTGTATGAACCTGGATCGTTACACTCAAAAAGCTCAAGAAGCTGTTATTCAATCACAACAACTAGCCCAGGATCTGCACCATCAGGCCATCGAACCCATCCACCTGCTGCTGGCACTCTTACAGCAGAATGAGGGGATCGTTCCCGCCATCGTCACGAAACTCTCAGGCAGCACATCAGCCTTGCGCCAGGAACTGAACCAGGCCTTGGAAAAGATGCCGAAGATTACCGGAACGGGCGTTGGTGAGCCGGGGTTAGCCCACACCACCGCGGATGTCTTGAAAGCCGCAGAACGTTATGCAAAAGGAATGCAGGATGATTTTGTTTCAACCGAACATATCCTGCTCGGACTCACAGAAAGCTCTGAGGCGAAACGTCTTGCCCAGTTTGGATTGAACAAAGATACCATTCTGCGTGCATTAACAGAAGTTCGCGGGAATCAACGTGTTACCACGCAAAACCCTGAAGATACCTACCAGGCATTAGAGAAATATGGCATTGATATGACCGCTTCCGCCCGGCAAGGCAAACTCGACCCGGTAATCGGCCGGGATGAAGAAATCCGACGCACAATACAGATCCTTTCGCGCCGCAGCAAGAATAACCCCGCCTTGATCGGTGACCCTGGTGTGGGGAAAACTGCCATCGTCGAAGGATTAGCTCAACGAATTGTAAAAGGCGATGTGCCTGAAGGCTTAAAACATAAACGCCTGATTGCCCTTGATATGGGAGCACTTGTAGCTGGAGCCAAGTATCGTGGTGAATTTGAAGAACGTTTGAAAGCTGTGTTAAAAGAGGTACAAGCGGCTGAAGGTGAGATCATTCTGTTCATTGATGAAATGCACACCGTGGTTGGCGCAGGAGCGGCAGAAGGTTCAATGGATGCCGGTAATATGCTCAAACCTTTGCTTGCCCGTGGTGAATTGCACATGATCGGAGCAACTACAATTAACGAATACCGAAAATACATCGAAAAGGATGCCGCTCTGGAGCGCCGCTTTCAACCGGTGCTTGTCAGTGAACCAAGTGTAGAGGATTCCATCAGCATCTTGCGCGGGCTCAAGCAGCGCTACGAGGTGTATCACGGGGTACGCATCACCGATAGTGCTGTAATTGCCGCGGTTACCCTCTCGAATCGCTACGTCACTGACCGCCGCCTGCCAGATAAAGCCATTGACCTGATCGATGAAGCTGCTGCTCACCTGCGCACCGAGATCGATTCTAAACCACAGGCATTGGACGAAGTAGACCGCCAGATCATGCAGATTGAAATCGAACGGCAGGCACTACAAAAGGAAAAAGATAAAGCCTCCGCACAGCGTTTGCAAAAACTCGAATCTGAACTGGCAAACTTAAGAGAGCGGTCTACCCAATTGACAACGCGCTGGCAGACAGAAAAATCGGCAATCACTGAACTGCAGAAGATCAAAGAACAAACCGAACAAACTCAAACCGAGATGGAAGATGCCGAACGCCGCAACGACCTCGAAAAAGCGGCCCGGCTGCGCTACGGTACCTTGCTTGAATTGCAGGGGAAACGCGATGCTGCTGAAAAGCGCCTGCAACAATTACAGAAGGAAGGTGCGCTGCTCAAAGAGGAAGTGGACGCAGAAGAGATTGCCAGTATTGTTGCTAAGTGGACTCATATCCCCGTGGAACGGTTGCTTGAAGGCGAGACGCAGAAGCTGTTGCATATGGAAGACCGTTTACGAGAACGTGTGGTGGGTCAGGAAGAAGCCCTGCAATCCGTCTCAAATGCCATCCGCCGGGCCCGCGCAGGGTTGCAAGATCCCAACCGCCCGATCGGCTCTTTCATCTTCCTGGGTCCGACCGGTATGGGCAAAACTGAACTGGCCCGCGCCCTGGCAGAATTCATGTTCGATGATGAGCGCGCTATGGTGCGCATCGATATGAGCGAATATCAAGAGAAGCATACTGTTTCACGTCTGATTGGTGCACCTCCTGGATATGTGGGATACGAGGAAGGCGGACAGCTCACAGAAGCGGTGCGGCGCCGCCCGTATACGGTTGTGCTTTTGGATGAGATCGAAAAAGCTCACCCAGAAGTATTTAACGTACTGCTGCAATTGCTTGATGACGGAAGATTGACAGATGGGCAGGGACGGACAGTTGATTTTCGCAATACGCTGGTGATTATGACCAGCAACCTGGGAAGCAGCCTCTGGATGGGAAATCAAAAAGTCTCACGCGAAGAAATCACCCGCACCCTTCAGGCAAACTTCAAACCTGAGTTTCTCAACCGCATCGATGAGATCATCATATTCCATTCACTCGGAAAGGAACAACTGGACCAGATCGTTTCGATCCAGTTAAAACGTGTGTCAAAATTGGTGGAGGAACGCGGCTTTCACCTGGATGTTACAGAATCCGCTCGAGCCTACCTGGCTGATGTGGGATATGATCCTGATTATGGAGCCCGACCGCTCAAACGCGCGATCCAGCACGCGCTTCAAGATCCGCTGGCGATGAAAATTCTGAGCGGAGAATTTCATCCCGGTGAGACTATCCTGGTAGATGGCAACGCGGAGGGGCTCAGGCTTAATGTAAAACAATAACACTATCAGTAGTAACCATCCACCTGAATTGAAGTTTTTACGTCACCAGGAGAGAGCATTTGCCTCTCTCCTTTTTCTATCTATTCATCAACTTTTTTCCAACACAGATTTCGCATTATTGGTTATCTAAAAGTCCTTGCCATCTATACCAATAATAAACCATTAATATTCATGCAGACCATATACTCTAAGTCAATCATAAAAGTGTAATTTTCTACCTATAAGTTAATAAAAAAGGAACCCCATGAATAAAAAGAATTTCGTTATCGACATCTTAATTTTTTTTGCCTTTCTAATCGCAATGGAGCCAAACCTCAGCGGCATTGCGATACACGAATGGTTGAGCCTGGCTTTGGCAGCAATGATCATTGTACATTTGCTCCTTCACTGGGATTGGATCATAAGTGTCGGAGGACTGTTCTTTAAGAAATTGTGGCATTCATCACGGCTTAAGTTTTTCGTGGATATGCTGTTGTTCATTTCTGTCGTTGCGATTATGATGAGCGGCATCATGATTTCTCGAATTGTACTTCCTACGCTGGGAATAGATCTTCAATCTGGATTGGCCTGGCGGCAGATACACTCAACAGCTGCTGATATTTCAATAATTCTCGTAGGTATACACTTCGCATTAAATTGGAATTGGGTTTGGGATAAATGCAAAAAGTATTTTTTCCATCCAATCGGGAGAATGTTCAATCAGAAGACTACTCATCTAATCCAAACAAGTTTACGCGATGAAACGGAATCTTGATCAGGAGCACATAGAAATGTTAAGAATTCTATTTCGCATTCTAATGATTTTACTGGCAGCGGGATTCATTGCAGGTGGTCTGTACCTTTATGCCACCAATTACACTTCCAACTTGAGCGACTTTCCTGGCGGAAGAGAAGGTTTTACATCCAGCCAGTTTGACGTGCCAATGAATGAAGAGCTGTCAGAGCCATTATCAGAAGATAAATCACTGACAAATTGGGGAGGTGGACCGGGTGGATCGGATGAAGGTGACCTTATTGAAGGAAGTTTCACTAAAGACAGTATGGAGAGAGGAAGAGAGGGCGGTTCGTTGCGGAGCTGGCTAGGAGTGCTCAGCCAGGCTGGCAAGATAGTATTAATTACAATTATCGTCGCAGTCATCCGGGCAATCGTGAAGGCAATCCGCAGCAGGCATCACCCTACACCTACTCAACCCAACACGGCACTTACGCAAGGGTAAGCATTTATAGTTGTGTCAACACTGCCCAATTACTAACAAGTGATAATCGGCCAATAGGCTGTTCCACTTGATCGTGAATGCCGCTCCGATAGCATTAGGAGCGGCATCTTTTCAATACAGAGAACTAATATTTCAAGGTTTGTGTACGAGGGTTGAGTGCGTCATTTAAGCCATCACCCAGCAGATTCCACCCGATCCCGAACAACAATAATGCCACTGTAGCCGGCATAAAAACCCACCAGTAAGTAAAAATTCCACCCGCGCTGATGATCCAATCTCGGCCGAGTGCCAGCAGCTCTCCCCAGGGTGAATTTCCTCCCAGCCCGATGAAGGTAAAAGTAGTCTGTAAAAGGACCATTCCACCAACATCTTTCGCAGCCATTACGATCACAGGAGCTATGGAATTCGGAATCAAGTGACGGAAGATGATCCTGGAGTTTTTCACTCCTGCAACGCGGGCCGCTTCAACATATTCGGTATTTTTCAGTCGTAATACACCTGTATTCATTAATCTGGCATAAGGCATCCATGAAAACAGGATGAAAGCGACAGGAACAGGATCCGCCTGTTGCAGCCATGTTAAGAATGCAGATAAATTCTCAGGGATGAAAAAGACACCCTTTGATCCGGGAAAAGTACCACCTACTCTCATGAAAGCAACACCTGCATCATAAAGAATACTGGTAACGATCTGTTGAACGAGCACGACCCCTGCAATGATCGGGAATGAAAGGAATGCATCACTGATGCGCATGAGCAGGCTGTTGATAAACCCGCCGAAATACGCGCTGGTCGTACCGACCAGTATACCGATGAAAGCACTGAAAATGGTCACCATCAATCCAAACACAAGGGCTGAGCGGCTTCCCCATACCAGCGCATGATAAACGCTATACTGTGATGCCGTCGTTCCCAGAGGAGCTTCTGTACTGGGCGGCTGCGGTTCAAGCCTGGTGACACGTCCAATCGCTTTTTGCGCTGATGGATCTTCGGGAACATTAGGAGAAAGAAGCGGGGCGGCAATTGCCACAACCACGAACATCGATACCAGCAGCAATCCAAGCCAGTTTTGCCAGCGAGAGAAGAAGCGGAGTGAGGTCCTCATTTTAGACAGCCTCCCTGATACGAGGATCAATGAGCGATTGGGCAACATCCAAAATGAGCATTAAAAACCATACGAGAATCACATTGTAGATTCCAAAACCCAGGGCTGCCGATGCATCTGGAATGAAGGCCATGCTGCTTACTGCCACCGATGAAATACCATTGATATTGAAGAGTATCTCAACCACGTATACCCCTGTCAATAGCGATGTGGCTGAGAGGATACTGCTGGTCAGAGCTGGTGAAGCAGCATTTCGCAGGGTATGTCCCCAGACAATGCGGTTATCAGATAGACCACGCGCCCTTGCAGCGGTTACGTAATCCTGCTGCATCTCCTCGACCATGGTAGCTCGGGTGATGCGTCCGAGAGTGGCCCAATGGGCTATTGCCAGAGTGAATACCGGCATCGCCAGATGCCGCAAGGCATCCAGCGTTACATCTGGTCTGCCATTCAACAAACCATCAATCGTATACATTCCGGTGTAGAGCCTGAAGTCCTGCGAATTAATCACATTGCTGATACTTGATGTAGCACGCCCCGGAGCAAACCAGTGTAAATCCACGTAGAAGAATGACAGCAAGATTAAAGCAAGAATGAAAGAAGGTAGAGAGGTGGCGATAAACGCTGTGATGCGAAAGCCATGATCGGAGGCTTTATGCTGCCTGGAACCCGCAATTACCCCGCTGATGATTCCTAAAGGGATGAAAAGGAGAATTGAAAACAGAGCAAGTTCTGCTGTTGCCGGGGTACGGGCAATGATAGCACTGAGGATATTCTCCTGGAGTACGGGGCTGTATCCCCAATTTCCCTGCAGCAGACTGGATACCCAATAATAATACTGAACCGGATACGGATCATTAAGATGATACTTCTCGATCATACGGTTGAGCATCGCCTGGTATTGTTGCTCTGTCATGCGCGGAGAGGTATTCTTCGGCATAAACAATGTTGCCCGCGTCTCTGCTGGAGTGAACATCACGGTTGCATACAACACTGCCGTGATGATAAACAATGTGATGAGAAGGGAGATGATACGTTTCATTAAGTGCTGAAGCAGGTTTCTCATGCGACTTTTTTCCAGTTGCTATTTATGGGGGATGGACTACTAAATTTTTTGAACCAGTTCACCAGCAATTATACTACTCACTCCTCTGCGGGAATTTTCTTCCGACTTTATCGTAGGGCATTTAGAAGGCTAAGAAATTATTGGGGCTGGCTCGATCAAGGTTAGATAATTATCAGGACGAAACAAAAAACATCTGTTAGAAAACAGGCAATCCTGTTTTTATCCTATGCTAATATTATTTCCAAGGAGAAATACTATGCGTCCTGACTGGGATTCTTACTTCATGAAGATTGCTTATGCCGTGTCTGAACGCAGCACCTGCGACCGGGCATTCGTAGGCTGTGTACTAGTGCTTGATAAACGCATCCTGACGACTGGTTTTAATGGATCACCTGCCGGGCAGCCGCACTGTGATGAAGTCGGCCACTTACTGGTAGAAGGTCATTGTATGCGTACAATCCACGCAGAAACAAACGCCATCATTCAGGCGGCGCTACACGGTGTTTCCACCCGCGGATGCACCTGCTATGTCACCCATTTTCCATGCATTAACTGCACGAAGGCACTGATCAACGCCGGAGTAAGCCGTTTGGTCTATCATATTGCTTATCGGATGGACGATAATGCGCTGGAATTTTTACGAGCAGCCAATATTGAATTATGCCATCTTGAGTACACCCCAAATCATCATCCCGTTCTTGAATCGTTGTTCATTGAGAAAAACGCACCAGAGACCTAAAACTGATCTCCCAGTGACCTTGCCCAGCTTTTGATTAATTCCCAGTCCCGCCCGTCACCTGGTGTTGCCTGTACAATGACCATCACAAAAGCAGCCTGCCACCATTTAAGACGGTACATCTGGATACTTCCCTTAAAAAAGGCAATGCTGATAGGACATATTTGTGGAGCGGCTCCCAGCATCGGATCCAGGTAATATCTTAGCGTGGTGAAGCGTTCTTTAAGACTTATTCTGCCCGGCTTTTCAGGACTCGATACCAGATTTGGGTCCAAAACAACTGGACATTGTGGTAATCGTTCTTCTTCCACCCTGGTGAGCCGCGCAGCACAGGAAAAGTAAGCCATCTTTTTCTCTTTAAGCTGACTTTGATTGCGTTTTAAAAACTTGCGCGCAGCAGACTGCCAGCCAAAGATCATTGGTGCCCCGACCACCACCGCATCATAACCAGAGAGATCACTTACATCCGCAATCCGTTTTACCTCAGCAGAATGACCACCATTCTCCAACTCCAGCGCAATGGTTTCAGCAACTTCAGCCGTCGAACCTGAATTTGTTGAATAGGCAATTAGAATTTTGCTCATACAATTCTCTTTTCGGAGACAAAAAAATGACTGCAGCAGCAATTTTTAATATTCAAACTGCTGCAGTCTGTGATTGACAAAAAATATGATCAATACGACCCAAAGAGTCTGGCAAAGAAACGGTGAAAGGCATGGATGGATTTGACTTCGCCAGCATACATGAGGATGCATTTTCCTTCCACAGGAGTGATCCCCAGCTCCGCTGCGACCTTCTGCGTTTCGGCTGATTGTGAACCCTGCTGCAACCACACCCGTGTAAAACCCGAGGCAGCGGCTTCGCGCAGTACAACGGCAGCTTTCTGTGGAGGAAGGCAAATCACCACGCCGTCAGCCTTGCCTGCCAATTCTCCAAGCGAGGCGTAACATTTGTCGCCATCAATACTGTCCATCTTTGGATTAACACCGAAGACTTCGTAACCGCGGGTTTTCAATTCCGTGTATATGGCTGTACCAAATTTTTGCGGAGACCGAGAAACACCCACCACTGCCAGTCGTTTGGCTTGAATAAAATCCTCAATTTTTTGGTCCATCTCTTGATCCTTTCATAAAAAAAAGACACTTTGATAAAGCTTACGAATTTCACTCAATTTTGTTGCATTCTTTCATTAACAAACCACCAATCATGGCGGCAACAGCTTTTGTGTGGTTTTTTCCCTGCCAGCAGCGATTACTTCGCCTGCCGCAGTGCAGCGATAACTCTTTCTTTCGTATACGGCAGCTGGCGCATCCAGATACCGGTGGCATTGTGTATGGCGCTGGCGATTGCCGGGGCAACACCATCTATGCAAATCTCGGCTACTGATTTTGCACCGTAAGGTCCGCTTGGTTCATCTGTTTGAACAAACATTACATCCAGTGCAGGTAAAGAGAGCGCACGGGGGATTTTATACTTGATCAGATTGGGATTGAGTATCTGCCCATCAGAACCAAAGAGCATTTCTTCTGTAAGCGCAAACCCTAACCCCTGAGTCATTCCTCCCTCCACCTGCCCGGTTGCCGTAAGTGGATTAATCACCCTGCCGCAGTCAACAACCAAGAGCAGCCTCTCGACTGTGATTTCACCGGTTTCAGTATTCACCACGATTTCAGCAAACTGGGCGGCGGTCGGCGGAGGACTGACCGGGCTCACATGAGAAGCAGCCGCGATAATTTGATGTTGATTCTGTTGATGTAGACTGCTCAACGCTATTTGCTCCAATGTCAGACATCTACCATTGCTGGCTTTCACCTTGCCATTTTCCAGCGTCAACAGATTTTTATCTCGCACCTCTAACAATAATGCTGCATGATCTATTATTTGGCTTTTGATATCTTCAGCAGCTTTTTTTACCGCCTGACCGCTTAAGTAAGTGGTGCTGCTGGCGTAAGCCCCCTTATCAAAAGGAGTGAAATCGGTATCAGATGAATAGGTAATGATATCTTCAGTGGAAATATCCAAGACTTCCGCTGCGATCTGTGTCAGCACAGTATCGGCACCTGTGCCCAGATCAGATGCACCAATAAGCAAGTTAAACGAACCGTCATCATTCATCTTTATAACGGCAGATGCCATGTCGACTCCAGCCACAGCACTGCCGTGCATCACCGCTGCCATTCCAATGCCGCGCCGCAAATTTCCTGACTGGCACGAATAGCGTTTTCTTTTTTCATAAAAATCGGTGGCTTTTAATCCAATATCCATGCAGTGCATCAAACTGCTTGTCTGAAGGGTTTGCTTAACGCCCTCCCTGCCCTCGCCCAACTGCGAAGAGAGGTGCATGACATCTCCGACTTTAATCCAGTTGTCTTTTTTGAATTGCACGACATCGAGACCCAGCTTATCGGCTATTTCTTCCATTAGAACTTCAATCCCAAACAGACACTGCATGGTGCCATAACCTCTAAAAGCGCCTGCAGGAGGAGTGTTGGTATACACAATATCACTCACAAAATGAGCGTTGGGTGGATTATAGAGAGTCAGCCCTTTAAACCCGCCCACCATGTTCACACTCAATCCATGGGTGGCGTATGCACCGGTATCACCTACCAGATAAAGTTGAGCCGTCGTCACTCGATTGTCTTTGATGCCTACCTTATAGTGGATGAGCTCACCATGCCTTGAGCGCGCGCTGGTGAATTCCTGCGTGCGTGTATATTCCAGACGAACCGGCCGGCGCGTTGCCAGGGTAAGCAATGCGCAGAGATCTTCAATCAGCAATTCCTGTTTTCCACCAAATCCTCCGCCAAGGCGGGGTTTCACCACTCTGATTTTCTTGACGGGTATGCCGATCAACGGTGCAATCATTCGCCTGATATGGAACGGCACCTGATTGCTGGTGCGAATCACCAAACGATCATTTTCATCCAGATAGGTTATGCACACATGCGGCTCCAACTGGGCATGCTGCTGCCTCTGGGTTCGGTACTCTCCTTCGAAAATATAGTCAGCCTCTGCGAAACCTTTGTCTACATCACCAACCTTCGCATCAATATGATTGGCAATGTTATGTGCGTGGTCGAAAATCCCTTCGGTGTCTGTTTCATCATGGATGATTGGAGCGCCGTCTCGCATCGCCTGTTCAGGCGTTACTGCAACCGGAAGGACTTCATAATCCACTTCAATTAAATCTAGAGCAGCCTGCGCAATTTCTGGGGTCTCTGCAGCCACGACCGCCACACGATCTCCTACATGGCGAACTTTGTTATCGAGAGAGACTTGATCGAAAGGTTGCGGCTGTGGATAACTTTGACCGGCGCTCGAATATTTGATCCGTGGAATATCCTGCCAGGTGAGCACTGCGTGAACCCCCGGCAACATACGTGCTTTACTCGCATCGATTTTGAGCAAGCGCGCGTGGGCATATGGGCTGGTGAGCAATGCCGCATACAACATACCAGGAGCAAAAAAATCATCTGTGAAGACCGGTTTCCCTTCAGCCAGTTTACGAGCATCAACTTTGGCCTGTGGCATTCCAACAATTTTTGTGGTTGGTAATGATACAGGTGAAAAGATCACCGGCGGCAACGGGTTCCTGCTCCTATCTTTACGGTAGTAAACTTCAGGAAGATCAATATCAGCAATGTTATCTGTCAATAGAATGTGCACAGGTTGAAAAGCAATTGTTTTTTCACTACGCCGGATGGCCGCAGCCATTTGAACCGCGTTCACTCCGCGCGCATATCCAGTGCAGCGGCATAGTACAGAATTTAATCCCCTCCTGATTTCATCTTCGGTAGGATTGGGATTTCTGTCAAGTAATGCTTTTGCGGAGAGGATCAATGCAGGAGAACAGTAACCGCATTGAATGGCGCCCGCATCGATAAAAGCCTGTTGAATGGGATCCATTTCACCATCCCGACTAAAACCTTCAAGAGTGATGATCTCTTTTCCCACAGCATCTACTGCTTTTATCAAACAGCTTCGAACGGGTTTTCCATTCAATAGTACAGTGCATGCCCCGCACTCTCCACTGCCACATCCATATTTGACACTGTAAAAAAAAGCTCCACGGAGAGCTCTGAGTAAGGTCTCGTCAGGTCCAACAGAAAATTCCAACTCTGTACCATTTACTCTTAATGTAATTTCTCGCTTGTTTTCCAAGGTCAACTCTCCCTCAATGATGAAGTGTGTTTAACGTGTTGATTAATATAGAATACAACAATCATCATTAGATGTATATCACTCAAATCCAATCGACGCCCTCGAAATCTTTACTGAAACAAAGTAGCAATAATGTATTACAATATTTAACATAACTACTCAGTTACATCGCGTTCATCTGATCAGCCTTGTTTTAATTCAAACTCATCATGTGCCTTAATTCATTCCCAATGCAGAATTAATTTAACATCGCGGTAACGCAATTCAGTTCATTAACTCTCCTATATGCAAGTCTTCAATTGCACGATCCCTTTCCTCAACAATTTCTTATCAGAAAACAAGGAGGTGATGCAACAAAGAATTTAAGTTTTTCATCGATGCTTTCATCACGAAAGATATAGCGAGAAAAACTAAAAGGAGAAAAAATGACCAAGAAATTGTTCCCAATCATCAGCATCCTGCTGATCATCGCGTTTGCACTGGCCGCGTGTGCAAAACCCACCGCTGCTCCAACAGAAGTAACCCAGCCCGAAGTCCCGCCAGCCACTGAAGCCCCCGTTGTGGCAACAGAAGCTCCTGCAGTAACCGGAGAACTCTATTATCTGAACTTCAAACCGGAAATTGCCGAAACCTATGCCAAAATCGGTGAAGCGTGGAAAGCCGAGACCGGAAACACGCTTAAGGTCGTTACTGCCGCATCTGGTACTTATGAACAGACACTGAAATCTGAAATCGCAAAAGCCGATGCTCCAGTCCTCTTCCAGATCAATGGTCCTGTAGGTTATGCATCCTGGAAGGATTATTGCGCTGATCTTTCAGATACTGAACTCTATTCACACCTGCTTGATAAGTCGATGGCAGTGACCAGCGGTGATGGCGTATACGGCATTCCTTATGTAGTGGAAGGCTACGGCATCATCTACAACAACGCGATCATGAACAAGTACTTTGCTCTTCCAGGAGCCAAAGCTGCTTCTATGGATGAGATCAATAACTTTGCCAAGTTGAAAGAAGTTGTGGAAGATATGACCGCCAGGAAAGCCGAACTGGGTATTGAAGGCGTATTCTCCTCAACTTCGCTGAAGCCAGGCGAAGACTGGCGCTGGCAGACCCATCTCGCTAATTTGCCCATTTTCTACGAATTCAGAGATAACAACATCAACACCGGTGATCCGGCTGCGACAATGGAAGTGACCTTCCAGTACGCCGATAACTACAAGAACATTTTTGACCTGTATCTGAATAACTCAGTCACTGATCCCAAATTGCTGGGCAGCAAGAGTGTCGATGATTCCATGGCAGAGTTTGCTCTGGGAAAATCCGCCATGGTTCAGAATGGCAACTGGGCATGGAATCAGATCAAGGGTGTTGAAGGTAACACCGTCCTTGCTGAAGACATAAAATTCCTGCCGATCTACATGGGCATGCCGGGTGAAGAAAAGCAGTCCATCAGTATCGGTACAGAAAACTTTTATGCCATCAACTCACAGGCTTCACCTGAGAAACAGAAACTGGCGGCTGATTTCATCATGTGGTTGTTCAGCAGTGACACTGGCAAGAATTTTGTCACAAATGAACTGGGGTTCATCGCTCCGTTTGATACTTTCGCAGAAGATGAAAAACCAACCGACCCGCTATCGCTTGAAGTTATTCGCTATATGAGCAACACCGATCTCTATAATGTAGCCTGGAACTTCACCGTATTCCCAAGTCAGACCTTCAAAGACAACTTTGGAGCAGCTCTGCTGCAATATGCACAGGGCACAACTACCTGGGATGAAGTGAAAGCATTGTTCATTGAACAGTGGAAGACAGAAAAGGAACTTGCCGCCCAATAAAAACCGTTTGTACAGATCTACTCTACCCCGCACCGGCTACCGGTGCGGGGTAAAGATAACTTTTTGCTGAAACCCTTTCAGCGCAGGAGAGCTGCTGTGCATAACATGCCCAAGAAATACTACGCGCTTTTTACCCTGCCAACAATCATCGCATTCGCGATCGCTTTCTTGATCCCGTTCCTGTTTGGAATCTATCTTTCTTTCACAAATTTTAGAACTGTTACAGACACTACCTGGGTAGGATTCAGTAATTACATACGGGCTTTTACCGGTGACAACAATTTTGTGCATGCATTATGGTTTACCGTACGTTTCGCTATCGTATCGCTGATCTTGATCAACCTCGTGGCTTTTACGCTTGCGCTTCTGCTTACCGGTGGGGTGAAGGGCACTAACTTTTTCAGAACCATTTTCTTTATGCCCAACCTGATCGGTGGCATTGTTCTTGGCTATATCTGGCAGTTAATCATTAACGGCATCCTGTTGAATTTTGGTGTTGATCTTACTTACAGTGCAACATATGGTTTCTGGGGTTTGGTCGTTTTGATGAACTGGCAGCAAGCTGGTTACATGATGGTCATTTATATTGCCGCCATTCAAAGCATCCCGACGGAAATGGTCGAAGCGGCTAAGATTGATGGCGCTAATGGCTGGCAAATTATCAGAAATATCACTATACCAATGGTTATGCCGGCAATCACAATATGTACCTTCCTTACGTTAACAAATTCCTTTAAACTTTTCGATCAGAACCTGGCCCTTACAGCTGGAGCTCCTGCCAGGGAATCTGCCATGCTGGCATTGGATATCTACACGACATTTTATGGCCGCGTCGGTTATGAAGGCGTCGGCCAGGCAAAGGCAGTCGTGTTTTCAATAATCGTTGCGATTATCGTAATCTTACAAATGAGACTCACCAGGACCAGGGAGGTAGAGAGATAATGAACACAAAAAACAAAATCCAAAACACGATTTCGTTTGCCGCATTGTTCCTCCTCGCAGCATACACTCTGGCTCCGATTTTGATCGTTTTTATGAATTCCTTTAAGGGGCGTTTCTTCATCTCAGACGCGCCATTCGAACTCCCTACCAGCGAAACCTTTGTTGGAATCAAAAATTACTTCAGCGGAATTGAAAAAACTGGGTTTATCAAGGCCTTCGGCTATTCATTGTTTATCACCGTTTTTTCAGTTGCCACAGTAGTTTTCTTTACCTCTATGACGGCCTGGGCGATCACCAGGGTGAAATCAAAACTCAGCTCATTTATCTATTACATGCTTGTTTTTTCAATGATCATCCCTTTCCAGATGGTCATGTTCACCATGTCAAAAATGGCGAATATCCTGCACCTCGACAACCCTCTTGGCATCATTGTGCTTTACCTGGGTTTTGGGGCAGGTCTATCTGTGTTCATATTCAGTGGATTTGTAAAAAGCATCCCTCTGGAGATTGAAGAGGCAGCCATGATGGATGGATGCAATCCACTGCAGCTCTATTTCCTGGTAGTTTTTCCCGTCCTTCAACCAGTTACTGTCACCGTGGCCATTCTCAACACGATGTGGATCTGGAACGACTATTTACTGCCTTACCTGGTGATAGGCAATAACTACAAAACCATTCCCATCGCGGTCCAGTATCTACAAGGCGGCTATGGCAGCCGTGATATGGGCGCAATGATGGCCTGCCTGGTAATGGCAATCATTCCAATCATCATCTTCTACTTCACCAGTCAGAAGAGTATTATCAAAGGTGTTACCGCAGGAGCAGTAAAGGGATAATCAACCACTTCATTATTGAAACCATAAGAGGCTGCCAGGATGATGACAGCCTCTTTAATTGCCGGGATCAATTCACAAATTTACCCTGGAACTGCTTTATCAGGTTTACGCCTTACCTGGCTTCTCTGGGCTGGATTAACAATGCGATCATAAGTAGAAAGACGTGACACGACGGCGTAATCAAAAGAATCTTTCGGAAACGATCCATCCGGATTCCTTTCAGTCATTGCGACCCCGGTTAGCAACTCTACAGCTTCTGCGATAGATTCAACACCCCAAAGGTGAAATTTTCCTGATTTGACTGCTGAACATACATCCTCACGCAGCATCAGGTTCTTTTGGTTGGCACGTGGTATGATAACACCCTGCTTTCCATTAAGGCCTTCCTGGTTACAGATATCAAAGAACCCTTCGATTTTTTCATTCACGCCGCCGATGGCTTGAATTTGTCCATACTGATTGACTGAACCCGTAATCGCAATCCCCTGATCAATTGGTATCTCTGATACAGCAGAAAGCAGAGCAATGAGTTCAGCAGCCGACGCGCTGTCACCTTCAATTTCATCGTATGATTGCTCAAAAGTCAGGCTTGCTGAAAGACTGATCTGTACATCTTGACCATATCGCTGCCCCAGGTATCCGTTGATGATTAAAACACCTTTGGTATGCAAGGATCCTCCCAGGTTCGACTGGCGCTCGATATCAACCACTCCTGCCTTTCCAGCACAGGTAGTGGCTGTCACCCTGTTAGGGCGCCCAAAGGTGTAATCTCCAAGCGAACTAATAGAAAGAGCATTAATTTGACCTACAACCATGCCAGACACCGAAACAAGTAGTTGTTTCTGAAGGATCATCTCCTTGATCTTTTCGTGCAATAAATTGCTGCGGAAAGTACGTTCGTCGATCGCTCTCTGGACGGCCGCGGCATTAACAATCGTTTGTTTCTCCTTGCGCGCCCAGTAATCAGATTCACAAACCAGATCAGAGATAATACCAAACTGAGTGGATAACTTATCCTGATTCTCCACCATTCGCGAGCCATGTTCAATCACTCTGGCGACTGCAGTGCGGTCAAAAGGTAGTAATTTGTTCTCCAATACCACAGAGCGGACGAATAAAGCATAATCTTGTTCGCTTTCGCTATCCCGCGTCATCTCACGGGAAAATTCAGCGCATACCTTGAATAATTTTGCAAAATCTTCATCGTAAGCACGAAGCATGTAATACATCAACGGGGTTCCAACCATGATCACTTTGACATTCAATGGAATTGGTTCAGGTTCAAGAGATGCAGTGCTGAGCAGACCAATTTGATTCCCCAACTCTACAATTCGAATCTCTTTATCACGAAGCACGCGTTTAAGACCTTCCCAAACATAAGGCCCTAACATTACAGCGCGCGCAGGAAGAATGATATACCCTCCATTTGCACGATGAAGTGCCCCAGGGCGGATATGTGTAAAATCGGAATGTGAGATACCCATGAAAATTTCATGTTCAATAGTTCCTAACAAACTCTGATATGTAGGCTGGTTTTCAATAATAACCGGCGCACCCTTTTGCCCGGCATTGTTTACCAGCAGATTCACTTCGTATCGAGAAAGCCAATCCGTCATTTGAGGGAAATTTTGGGCTGATTGATCTTTGATGCGGAATCGTGAACCATTATTCGCCAGATCATCCTGTACCTGGTCTAAGTAATGAATAACCGATTCATCCGGAGTATATTTCGTGCGCAGTTCATCGATCAAAGGCCGAATTACAAAAAGCGACGTTCGGCGATCCAATTCATGTAGATCATGAGATGTCGTCCGTTCTAACGAATGCAGCCGTTCGATCATCTCATCCAGCCGCTCTGAGAGACTCTCCTGGATTTTTACCAGTTTTTCTTTGTTCTCATCCGATAGTTTTTCAAAGTCCGATGATGAAAGGGGTTTACCTTCTGCAGTGGGCACCAATAAAAATCCATACGGCGTCTTTACCACCATAAAGTTAAATTTTGCGGCATAAGCCTCAAATTGATGGAGTTCTTTTTCCATCTCTTCATTTAACTTAAACCTTAACCGTTCATGCTCTTTTGAATACTCTTCGCTTTCAAAGGCGCGCGGAATATTTTGCGTGCATAGCGCAATCAACCCTTTCATGTCATCACGAAAACTCGCGCCCTTGCCAGCCGATAGGCTTAAGGCATTGGGTTGATGGGGGTTCTCGAAATTATTTACATAGCACCAGTCATCGGGGGTTTTGCCAGATTGAGCTTTTTGAAGCAGGTAGTTGCGTGTTAATGTCGTTCTCCCCGAATCAGGGATACCCAGAACAAAAATGTTGTACCCAATTCCCGTTACATCTATTCCCAGATCGAGAGCGCGCAACGCCCGGGGTTGTCCAATTACATTATGCAGGGCTGGCAAATCATCAGTGGTTGTAAACTGCAGCGTCGATGGATCACAGCGGCGGATCAGCGATTCAGAAGAGATCGACAATCGAGCCTTGTTTAATTTAGCCTTTTTGGATTGAATTTTCTTGGATTGTGCAGTCACAATACACCTGCTTCCCTGTGGAATATTCGATCGGCAGTGGATCGCCAGGACCAAAGAATCGCTCTCACGCTTCTTGACGCAGGTGTGACTGAAATTGAACGGAGTAACCTATCAATATTAAGTATAGAAATCCTGAATGCTAGAGTCAAGTAAAGACCTTGCATCTATAAAACGGGTCACGTCTATTTTAAAACCATAAAAAGATAATTTTCGAGGAGGGAAACTTAATATTTGTGATTTTCTTATTGAACCTTTTTCTCAAGTCGATAAAAGGTACCCACTGGAATGTACTCATATTTTTTAGCAATAAATGGATCGTATTCAATCGAGTATAAAGTGGAGTCTTCATAAAGTTTATCGATATCCGATAATTCATCCCTCGAGACAGCTGCTGAGATTTGAGGAGCCGGTTTACCCATAGACCAGTATCGATAATGCCTGGCTACTTCGATCCGTGATTGGTTGTAAATATTCAGGTCAGTCCTCTTGCCTTCAACAATCTGATAGTACTCCAACACAACCGCTGGTGACCAATCGGCGATGATCGTGGCATTATTTTCAACTGATTGCAAAATCATGCTGCTGTACGTTTCAGGACCAAACGCATTACTCATATCCGTCCATTGCCAATTGAGGACCAATGATAAGATCACCATTCCCACCCAAAACGCTGGATGGACTTGTGGAATCAGCCTAAGAGGATTTTCTACACCAACAAATTTTCTCAAGAGATAATCGATGTAACTCAGACCAAAAGCAATGTAAACTGAAAAAATGGTATAGGCTGGCAAAAACATTGTGTCTTTATCTAAAACACGATAGTTAAGATAAAAGCAGAAGTTTGCAAGGAAAATAAGTAAACAAGCGAGAGCGATTTTCCAATCCCTGCGGAAGGATACAATCATCCCAAGAACGCCAACAAGAAAGCCAACTCCTGTAAAGTTCCGCCAGAATAACTTGGTGCAGCTCATGAATTGCTGAAGGATCTCACTTCCGTGATACCCAAAAGCAAAAAAGTGATATGCCTTTCCAGAAATCATCCAGATTAAACCTGAAAGCGTCGTTACATCAATCGAATAATATTCTCTGATGTAATTTAATGGAGCATCTGAATTTGCCCGAACAGGAATGTATATATATACCAGAAGACCGAACAAGAAGCTTAAGATCATTAGAGCCCAGTTCCAATCGAAACGCCACTTCCATTTAGGAGAAGATACGATCAGCCATGCAAACCCTGGAGCAAACAATAAACCTGTGGTGTGATTGGTCAGGCTCAGGCCAAAGACAAAGGAAAATAAAACGAGGATGCTTTTCTTCCCTGTCTCTCGCCATCGAAGAAGAATGAGTAATTCCAAAACAAGGAAAAAGGTATGCAGGGTATAAACTTCAGCTACCACAGACATGTTCCAAAAATAGATTGAGAAAGCTAAAAAGGCTGAAGATACCCAGGCAATCCAGTCACAGGTTATAACCTTGAAAATCACCCGATACAGTAAATATATCGTCAATGCAGCGAAAACCGCTGACATAAAATTTAAGCGGTAAGCTACTGTTCCAAAAGGTAAAAAAGAAAATAGCTTACCAATGAGCATATAAAGCGGAAAGCCAGGCGGGTGGACAATGCCCAGCGAGTAAGCTCCTGATGCAAATTCAGCGCTGTCGAATCCATAAACATCAGGAGCAAGTGTTAACAGGTAAACCACAAAAGAGCCAAGGGCAATCAGCTCTACGCTAGAAGCAGCCCTGGCGATTTTAGTCAGAGAGAGACGGCTCATATAATCCAGGCTGTGTGGGAAGAACCTCAGGCTGGCCAGGGTCGTATATACCATCTTGATCGATTGGGGTCAGGTTTTTAATTGCCAGCCCGAACAACCCTAAATGATTGTGATCAGCGCAAAGCTGATGAGAATCATTGTCAATTTCTTTACATAAGATCAGCTAAAAAGTTGTGATTTTTTAATGATTTATTTATCCACCCGGTACTGTGGGTGTTTCGGTTGGTGTTGGGGTCTCGGTCACCGTGGAGGTAGGAGTGCGTGTGGAAGTTGGAGTTCTGGTAAGCGTCGGCGTCGGAGTCAGTGTTGGGGTGCGCGTTGGTGTAGCAGATCTCACCCGCGTCGGAGTGGCTGTGGGAAGGGGTGTTGAATAGACAGGGATATTCACCGTATCTCCATCAGAAACCGCATTCACATAATCCACAGCCAGCCTGCAGATCGGGTCGAGATTGGCAGCCACATGTTCCCAGTCCATTTCATCCTTTGCCCGCCAGGTGCGGCTCATCGCTTTCCACAAACAACCCGGCCCGGCATTATAGTTGGTCAGCGTGAACCGCCATAGATCATTGTATGTGCTGACCTTTCCCGCAGGTTTTCGCGTCAGGTTATAGATCATCCGGTCTACCTGTGCGCAGTTGCCATACATTGTTTCAGCAAAGATCTTAATACTGAACTCAACCTCATCGAGATTCACTCTCAATGGGCAATCTTCACAGGAAACATCCGCCGCTCTCACCAGAGCCCCACGCAAGACGGCCTGTTGTTCTTCCTCCAGGTTCCCGTAACCCTGACTGCAAGTCGTTTTCGAGTAAACCATTGGACAGAACTCTGAATAGAAGTCAGGATTCCAAAGCAAAGCAGCATCCGCTCCCTCCTCGGTTAGTTGGCCCAGTCCCACTTCTTCAGCACCAACAAAAATACCTGGCCATAGCTGACTTTCACGGATAAAGAGATTCTTCAATAATTTCGCAGGAATACCTGTGTCATTAGCGATATGTAAAATTTCGTCATCGAATTGATTTTGCCAGGCAATGACAGCATCGGCAGCCATTTCCATTCCGCATCGATTGGCAATATTTCCGGTGATCAATCCACCACCGGTACAATTGCTGGCATCCACCATACCATTCTGGATGAGCATAGCAGAAAGAAAATAGAGGGATTGAGTTGAATTAAGTTCTGATGCTTCTTCGGGCGAATCCAGCCAATCAGGTGGCCCGTTCACTTCTGGGAAGACCTGCCAGATGGAAGCACACGACGAAATTTTCTCCCCCCTCCATTGCGAAGAGAGAACTTCAATGGAATACACCAGAGTTGGGCCTTCGCCATCAATCAAATCCTTTTCAACCGGGATGACCCTGACCAGAGCAGTATATTCGTCAGTGGTATTTCCACTGAGCGTAACACCCCAGAACGTGAGATCAACACCTTTCTCGTCAGTGGGTGAAATGGAAAGCTCGCAAGTGCTGCCGGAACATGAAAATGACTCGCCATCCAGTTCGCCTTCAATGCTGACCACTCTCTGGTATTGAGGGTTGTCTTCACTCATGAGTTTAATGGCTGGAATTCCCCGGCAATAGCCTCCTCCCTCATTCACACAACTCGGAGGATCAAGCCATATTGGTGGCATGGGCAATGCCGCTGCTGGTTCGTTCGGTACGGTTTGGGTACCAATTAATTGCAGATACACCTCACGGCATGCTTCTCCTTCAGTCGAAGCACATTCCGAAGATATGAGCCATTTTTCTTGCAGCGTTACTCCACAAAAATTTAATATTTCATCCGGAGTGGGAATTCCCTCATGTTTGACAGTAATTTCACAGGCAATGGACTGGTCGATCGAATAAAACATCCACCAGGTATATTGCGTGATCGTACCCGGAGTCGATGTAGTGTTTGTCTGTATGACCGATTCACTTTCAGCAGAGACAGATTGTATTCGATTAAATTCAATAACACCTGCCATTAAAAGAACGGCAAGTCCAACCTTAACAACCGATGTCCACAATTTCTTCAAGACCATCCCCCGATCAATTCACACAAATGATAATCATGCGAGTAACTGATCGAACCACAGAAATGCAATGTAATGACCCGGTTAGAACCAAAAGCAATTTTATGAACGCTTACCAGATGATGATTCCCACTATGACAGGTAAGTTTATTGTATAACAAGCATCTATTTTTTCAAGCAAACAATTATTAATGACTAACTAAAACGATCGTTTTTTTCAACCATTAATTAAAAAGTGGCGATGGTGAAAAGACCCAACGTTATCGCTTCTCAGAATTGCACACATTTTCAGAAAGAATTTCGATTTTGCCCATAGATAATTTTAGATACAGGAAAAGACCTTTTTCCAGATTCTATGATTCGGGCAGTTTCTCTGTTATTTTGTTTCCCTCTCTCAATAATTCAGATACGTTTTGCAACAAGGTATCCATATTAAACGGCTTTTGCAGCAGAACGCATCCAGTCTGAACAAAAAATTCTTCATTTTCTTTATTGATCAAATCACCAGTGGTGAAGATAATCTTTTTGGCCAGTACAGGATCCCTTCGAGTAACCTCTTGATAGAACTGAATTCCACCCATACCCGGCATACTGATATCGCACACTATCAGGTCATAACGTTGATTTTCGAGGTAAATCAATCCATCCAGTCCATTCTCAGCTCCGTCTATGTCATAGCCATTTCTTGAAAGCAATCGTTGAAGGATCTCAAGGACATTCTGTTCATCTTCCACAATTAATAAGCGATATGGTTTTTTCAGACCATTTTGCATAGTCTGGACATCACTATCATCTTCCCTAGAAAAACTACGTATGGGCAATTCAATGTAGAACCGCGCCCCACCCTCTTGCCCGCTTTCTGCCCAGATATGCCCGCCATGTTCAGTGATGATCCCATGGCAGACCGATAATCCCAGACCTGTTCCATTACCGTCTGCTTTGGTTGTAAAGAATGGATCAAATATTTTAGGCAATATGGATGGGGGAATGCCTATTCCATTATCATTAAATATGATCGTTATGAACTTCTCATAATGCGCGACCTGCCCATAGTATTTTGATACACTTGTTTGAGTAGAAATTTCCAGAATTCGTGGGCGGTCAACTCTTTCCAACGCCTGGATTGCATTATTTATAAGGTTGAGAAATACTTGCTTGATCTGGTAAGGATCCGCTGATGTATCAGGTAATTTTGAATCTGGGTGAAAAATACATTGTATTTCATGTTTTGTGAATTCAAATTCCACCAACTCAAGTGTGCTTTTCAAGAGATCATTAATGCTCACTGTTTTTCGCTCTGGAACATGCTGACGCGAAAAATCCAGCAGACTATGGACAATCTTTGCAGCTCGCTGAGCTTCTGTTAGAATTTTTTTCAGGTCACGTCGTTCCAATTCGAACAAAGACTGCCGGTACAAGTCTTCTGACGTAAGTTGAATGGTGGTCAATGGATTGTTCAATTCGTGCGCAACACCGGCAACAAGCTCTCCGATGGCAGCAAGCTTCTCCCTTTGCACCAGAAACAGACGCGTCTTGCGTAAATCTTCCAGTTGAATATGAAGATTGTCAACCAACGATTGACGAAAAGCAGCATTTGCGACCAAATTGGCCACCGATGAAAGAAGATTGATCTGGTTTTTTGTAAATGGCGTCTGGCTCATAACACAAAACGCCCCAAGCGGTTGTTGGTGGGCAATCAATGGAAAAGCAACCAGGAAATTGCCATTCAATTTTTCCTCATAATGATCGACGCTCTCTTCTGTGGTCGAGAGTTTTTTAATCCCTTCTCCTTCGATCACTTTTTCTATAAAAGAATACCTGGAGAAGAATTCGTCTTGAGGAATTTCTTCCCAATCGATACCACACTGGAATAATTCCCTGGCTCCTTTTGCGGAATCAAGGAATACCAATGCCACATCGTCTACTTCACAAAGTTCGATCACTTTTTTCATAATCATTGCCGGTATCTCTGGCAAAGATTGGGCATTACGCATGGCATTGGAGAATTTTGATATAGTATTCAGTTTTTCAATATATCGTCTTCTGCTTTCAAGCAGCTGTACCTTTGCTAATACCAGGGTAATCTGTTCCACTGCCCGCTTGCACCGGAATATTTCCTGTTCGGTTAAATCTCGCGGTTGCCGATAGGCAATGAATGCTGATCCAAGCATATCTTTTTGCGATTTCATGGGAATTACCAGAATGGTGGAAACCGGAATGGATTGGATCACTTTGAAATCGCGGAATTCACTTCGTGGAGCATCCTTGATAATTAAATAGTCGCCACATTTTTGAGAAAGTTCTGTAAGTGTCGTATCGCCAAATTCCAGGTGCAGAGAAGAGACTTCTTCTTGTGAGGCACCATACACGCCAGCAGGATAAACAAGCTGTTTCTCGTCATCCCATAAACCAAAACCACTAACATCCGATTGGGCTAATTCGCTCAAATTCTGTGAGAATTTGTAGAGCGTGTCCAGATAATCATCAGAGTCCAATGCGGTCTGAATAAAATTGGTTAACGATGAATAATAGTGACCCTTTATTTCCCGTTCGTTTTCAACCGTCGATCTATCTAATGCAGCCCGGTAAACACTGCCCAGAATTTTTATCTGTCCACGTTGTTCATCTGAGAAAGATTTTTCTGTCTTAACTGACCATAAACACAACAATCCCTCAATTATTTGATTTCTTCCAATCAACGCTTCAGACAGCGTTACCCCTCCACTCTTCAAATCAAGAAAAATTTGAGGGTCAAGATCAAAATCTCCCAGCTCCACAAGCCTGGAAACAGTGATATTTTGCGCATCGGGCATTTTTTTCTCGATCCAGGAAAGCAACCTGCCCGGGTTTTGGCATTTTTCTATATGCAAAGTACTGGATCGGGAATCATAGATTTGCATATGGACGCCATTTCCCTTGTCGAACTTCATCAATAAAACAGCATCTACTTCAAAAACAGTGCATATAGTTTCTAATGAGCTTTGGACATGCGAATTGATCTCATCCGCGGACCCATAAGAGATTGCATCCAATAATCCGTTCAGAAGGTTGAAGAAATTTACTTCGTGGCCTTGAACTTTTCCTTGAGAATTCATTATAAACACCGTACTTAAATATTTGATTCAATCGCCAGTTTTTTTAATTTTACGAGAAAACAGTAGAAAAAATGCGACTTTACAAAACCAATAACTGTTTTTCTATATCCGTATCTCTACCAGATTGCCGTTATTCTTTCATCTTCAAAATGACGGATCACCCTTTCTTCTCTATCCGTTTGAGCTCATTGATCATCTCATCATGAATATCGATCATTTGTGTCGAATCGTCATATTTTGTAAAAGACACACTGGTTGTATTCAATAATATTTGCAGCACCATCTTGATGCAAGAAAGGTTTATCTGGCTGTGTTCGACAATTTCAACCAGAGAAGTAATTCCCTTCCCTTGCTGGATGTATTCAGCGAGTAATGTAAGGTTCCCATCAAGGGCGGTCAGGTAATTGTTGATGTAATGAGAAAGGGTGATCATCGTGATTTGGACTGCTTCTACCCTAAGCAGTCGATGATCAGATTCTTCTCTTTGATTTCTTGCATTTCCATCATCGATCATTCTCTTGATGGTTTCTCTCGCAATGTCAAATCTGGCAGGCAAGGCGATAAAATCGCTCATTCCCCGCCTAAATGCTGCCAGAAGATCATCTTTAGATGCGGTTGTTGTCAGCAAGACAACAGGTGAGTTATTTGCAGACTGTGCCAAAACAGATAAGAATTTTAATTCTGGCATTCCAGCCAGGGATTCTCCTAATAAAATCAGGTCGGGGCTGTTCAACAGGGCTATTTCAAGCCCTTGTTTCTGATTATTTGCGGATAAGATCTTATACCCAAGAGGTGTAAGGACTTTTTCCTCAAAGAATCTGCAGATATCTTCATCGGTGTCGATGATAAGCACAACACCATCATTCATTCAGCCCCCCTATTCCTTCGCTTATAAGAATATTTTTTATGAAGCGGCAATGAAACCTATCCTTTTGGGATTTATGTAATCCCCGATCAAATTATCTTGGATTGTTTAACTATCAAAAACGTAGGTTCCCTGATGTTCGCTCCAGTGCAATCCACGTAAATTTTTTACTTTTTCAATCCGTCTATCCAATTCCTGCGGAGTGAGAAATAACTCAGTAGCAGCCCGCCACTTCCATTCTTCAACAGATATCAGACGGCTCCATTCTCCCAATTCGATGCGCTGCATCAACCTGCGGTCAATTTCATCCACTCCGAAATCATCAGGAGTTGCACGACTTGCTAGCAAATGTTCAATATCCGTCCAATCATACCCGGCGCAACGCAGAAGCGAGATGGGAGTCTCTGCCAACAGTTCGAGCACCTCAAGTACTTCATTCGCATCAATTCGCTCAAATGTTGGTGTCATTAAGTCAAGCATCTCATGCGAACCCTGCCTTAGTTCAGCGATCACATCGTCAGTTACTGCACGAGTATCGCTGGTTGCAAGCTCACCGTCGTTATTATTTAACATACCCAGCAATTCCACTTTTCGCCGCCAGGTATTTACTTTGCCAACATGAATGACACCATACTGGCTTAGATCGATCGATTTAAGAGTAAGAGCCAAAAACAAAAATGTCTTAGCTGTAATTGAAGTGGCAGATAAATCGCAATCAGCGAACCGAAATTCAAGGTGAAAGGGTTGAACTCCACCGTTTTCATTAAAACCCAGATGTTGCAAATTTAAAAAGTTTTGATGTTCAGGAACAATCGAACTGCGGTGGAGTTCCTGTTGAATTTGTGCCATGGTCATGTGGATGGGTGAATGGCGCACCATTTCGATATGGCTGGTATAGTTGCGCCGCCGGCATAATGCCGAACGAGTCGCTCCTCCGCTAGTAATGAATCGCAGTTCTGGTGAGTAGCGACGTACCAGGTTCCACAAATTCGCCAGAATGATTTCTGGCACCGGTTCTGCAAGAGATGGCGTGAGCAGATGAAAATGCAGTCCGCATGTGGAGCGAGCCCGTGCGCCTAATTCCAGGAGTCTGGACATAATTCCCTGGTATTGCTCCTGTATCGATCGGAAATATGGCTGGCGCCCGTTCACCCTGATTTCGATTCCGCAATGTTCTGGTTTGATGTCAACGACACCATAAAGACCCAGATTTTCGTACGTTCCAGAAGGAACAAGAGCTTTGATTGCCAGGTCTTCAAACTCTTTTCTCTCCAGCTTTTTTGGAGGAGCAACCTCGATCTCTGTACCAATCTTAATGACCCGGTACAGTAAATCCTTCCAATAATTTACTTGAGAGAATGTAAGTGTGTCATCTCGCCTGAGAACAATTGGATCCTTCATATTCATCCTTGGAGAGTACAGAAATAGGTACCCTGTAAACGGGTACCTATCTTATTTAGGCAATATCCTTGCTAAAGCGAACTGAAGATAATCTTGCAGCCATTGCCTTCAGGCCAACGTTCGATAGCAACACGCCCCTTTTCTCCGCTTCTTCTCATCAGCGCACTATACACAAGCATGATCGGGCAGGTAAAGTTGTATCTTGCACCAGCGGCAATAATCTTGTCGGTATTTTGAACGTTAATACAACCCTTAACAAGGACAATCGCCTGTTTCTTTTCGTAATTTACTTCAAAGGTTATCTCTTTGCCAAAACCAAGCTCGTCACAGAAAATTCGGTCAACTTCCCTGGCTACATCCTCAGGATTCTCACCAGCAATTTCAAGACCCTGATCTTTTTCGAACATTTCAAGGAGTGCATCGCCCATACCTCTGCTGAGGGCAATGGATGTCTCACCCAATGTATCCCACACCTCTGCTGCTAATACCTGCATCAGTATACCGGCCATTCGCAGCGTATTTTGTTTCTTTGCTTCTTCAGTAGCCATATTTTGTCTCCTATATAAAAATATTAACGATCAATTACCGGGGAATTACATCCCAAATTCGAGGGGAATATTCTTCAATGAGCATACGCGCTGTACCAGGGGTGGCTTTTTTGGTTAACACAGCAATTAACGCATAAGAGCCATCGCCCAGGAAATTGGTCATCACGTAGACCTGGTTAGTCGTCATCAGACTTTCTTCAAACGTACCAAGTTTTAGTTTTTCAGCAACACGTTTGCCTGCCTGCAAAGCCATTACAGCTCTACCAGCTTGCTGATCGGCTGAATCAGCATCATTAAGGGTCGATTCTCTTGCAATAGATACGCCGTCAAGACCACAAATTGACAAGATCAGTACATCGCCGCCAATCTCTCCACGGAGTTCTTTGAGAATATCATTTAGTTTTGACATTTTGCTCTCCTTAAACTATTGATCTCATCTATCGGGGCATCGCTTTAGCAATACGTTCGGCGTAGACTTTACTGATTAAGCGCATGTTTCCAAGTGTTCCAGATTTTCGATCAACAATGACAGATAAATAGTGCGTTTGATCTCCTGGCAAGAAAACAGCCATCAGGAAAGCATCCTCAGTTTGCAGTACCAAATCTTCCATTGTTCCTAACGATATTTTTTCGTTATTTGCTCCGACCAGTTTCATCAAAACTGACATTTGAGCAGCAACCTGCTCTGGATTTACTTTTCCTTTTGTCTTCTGTGCGATGGTGAGGCCATCCATCCCTGCGACAGCGCAAGCCATAAAACCATTCAACTCAGCGCTCACCTCTTCTAACAATTCGTCGATTCTTAGTGCCATAAATGGTACCTCCCGGTTTTTTTTATTGTCTGTAGTATCAAAATCAGGATTTAGGTTTCCTTCATCAAGCCGCCGCGCACCTTCTATTAATAACCCAGACCAGCTTCGATTAATTGAGACTTTGGGCGATTCGGCTTCGTTTGCAAGGGTAAACGATCCTTCATCCCAGGCTAGTATTCGATAAACAACCTCCTCTCCCTCTAAATCATTAAGGGAAGCGTGAACGACTTCTCCATTGCGAAAAAATAATTCGGCTTCTCCCTGAGAACTGGTAATTGTGATTTTTGCTTTCTTTCGATCCAAACAATTATGCTGAATCAAATCAGCAACCGACATATCGTGAATATTTCCCTGTAGACTCATGGTTTATTTCCAGTAATTCGACCAAATAGTGATAATTTTTTTAATCGCGGCAGAAGTGACACGACGATAACTGGTGGCACGATCTGGAATCATCACCGAAAGGATGAGGTCAAAATTGTTTGCTTTGAAAGACCGGCAGATGAGGTGTTTTCCATCCATATCCACCAGAGAAATTTCTTCAGATCCAGCAAATCCCAATTGTTTTGCTACTTGAACAGCGGTCTTTTGTATGAAAGCCACAACCGCAGATTGCCTATCAGCATTCATGCCATCATCTGCAGCTGACGCAATTGCTAACCCTTGCGCATCTGTGATCACCGAAATTGGAAAACCGCCTTCTCGGTTCATTTCTTCAAGCAGTTGGATGAGTTCGTTCGAGCCGTTTTTGGAATATTGTTTTTCCATATTTTCCCTTTCGTTTTATCTGGCCATAACTCGTTGTACGCGGGCTACAACGTTGCGTGTAATGGCTTTAAGCGTATCAAACACACCTTCTCCTTGCGTAGCTATTGCTGGATAGATCGGAAGATTGTGAATATGAAGTGTTGCCCTGATCACTGACTCAGAAAGTGCATCGGGGAGATCCTGCTTATTCACCTGAACGACAATAGGGATCCAGGTCATGGGGGTTTCAAATGATGAGAGGTGGGTATGCATGCTTTCCCAGGATTCCCGGTTGGCATTGATCCGGTCAGGTTGTGAATCTGCCACAAAAACAACGCCGTCCGCACCGCGTAAAACAAGTCTGCGGGTTGCTTCGTAGTAAACCTGTCCAGGGACTGTATACAATAAAATCTTCGGGGTCAGGTTGCCAATTTTACCCAATTCCAATTGCAGGTAATCGAAGTAAAGCGTGCGATCTTCGTGAGTCTTGAGAGATACCAATTCACTCCGATGGTCAGCATCTACCCTGGCGTAGATCTGTTCAAGGTTCGTCGTCTTGCCACTAAGTGCCGGACCATAATAGACAATCTTTAATTGCAATTCGCGTTGCTTCCAATTAATATGCATCGTTACCTACCCATTCCAGATACTGTTAAGGGAATCCCCGTAAAGCTCAGCGAGTTTTTCATCATCAAGGCCAATATCGAGGTTCTCTATATCGTTCTCGGGAGTATTGATAATCTCGGCAATCTGTTTTGCTGATTCCTTAACCAACAACCGCGCCCAACCCAGGGGCGTCCGGGTCGGAACCAGACAGAGCAACACCAGTTCCTTGCCGATCTCAGAGATGAATAAATTTGATTCAAGTCCTTCGCGAATGATCAATTGGTAGGATTCATATTGACCGATGATCCGGGCTGTCTCCTGGCTTGCCGCCAGATCCCCCGCCACAACAGATCCGAGCGCCAGTAATTTGTTTTTTTCCAGTTCTCCCCTTTGAAGAATAGGTTGACCAGCTGTATCAGCGATCATGATATACAACGACTGGATCTTCTTTTCCAGTTCCCTGGTCAGTTCTCCCAGAGCATTTTCTTGACCTGCGAAAATAGTAAAACCACCACGAAGCATTCTCTGCTTTACATTGTCAAAACTAAAATCAGTCATTCTAAGCCTTTCGAGTACCACTGGTTTTTTCTTTGTAAGATCCAGTCTGGCTGTTAGGCAGGATCAATCCGACGGCCAGAGCTTCTTCATATGACATCGTAAATTGTGAGGAGTCTGAAATATTCTTTTGGTTCGAAGTTGTCGAACTTTGATCAGAAAAAGCAATATCTAAATCATCAGAAAAGATCTTGTCGAGTTCTGTTTGAATTGCCTGATTGAACCCGGGATCAGCAATCCATTTTTGTTCAATTTTTCTGGCTTCATGAAATCTTTCACCAAGATACGCTGCGGTTTTCATGATGATCTCAGCCACTTGCCAGTTTTTCTTGTCACTTACCGCATGTTGTGTCATTACAATCAAGATCCGCCTTCGATCAACTCTGCTGGCGAAGAGATCTTGATTTTTTCCCTGACGAATCAACTGGCTTGAAATACAAGCCTCATCATCCAAAATATCGCCTGTTTTTTCAAGAATCTTGAGAGCGGTATTAACGGATGTCACCAGTTTCTCTTTTTTTGATCGGTCAATATCACCCAATGTGATGTATATCCCTTCGAATGTATCGATTAAGAGGACACAGGTGGCATCAATGGTCTTTCTTAGTGATTGAAGGATCTTTATGATTTGAGAATTGACATTATCGTTATGGATTACGACCCCTGGCCGGCTGATGTCAAGATCACCAAAAGCCTGCTTTACGACCGATCGAAAAGTGCTCAGGTCAATTGGTTTGTTTAAATATGCAAAGGCCTTTAAACGACTGACCTCAGCCTCAACTTCGTCGCTGCCAAAGGCTGTAATGAAAATGACCCGCATATTTGGCTGCAGACTATGGGTCATTTCAAGCAATTCCAAACCATTCATACCGCTCATGCGATAATCGGTAATAATCAGGTCAACACGGAATTTTTCCAGATATCGAAGCGCTTCCCTTCCCTCTCGCGCTGTTAATATCCGGTATTCCTGTCCCAAGCCCATCAAACTGTTCTTGAGCACAGTAAGAACTGCCTCTTCATCATCGACTATTAATATTGTTTTTACATCCATGATTTTCGCTAACTTATTTTAGCAAGGGAAAAGTTAGTTAAAAGTTAGGCTATGTTGGGACAGGTTGAAAAATAGCGTGTGCTTAATCTTCTGCACACGCTATTTGGTCGCTAAGTATTCAGCCTATCCACACCACATGTATCCTTCAAAGCGAATCGTTTTGATGTAAACCGGCTTCATTGGATCTGGTTCAACCTTTTGCCGCAGGTTATGTATGTGATATTTGATAATTTCACCTGCTTCGCTCGCAGTCGCAGCATACCCCAATACGCGCTGAACAAGAATCCCTGGAGAGACTGGATTTGGTGCTGATTCTACGAGACAAACCAATAGCTTGTATTCAGTGCTGGTAAGATTTAAATCATGCCCATTCATGAGAACCTTCCGATGATCCATATCAATTTTGAGCGCCCCGCTTTTAATCACATTCACTGGTATTGAAGCAGATACCTGAGAACGTTCAATCGGATCAAGTATTTGTAAAGTTTGATGTAATGACGATAATTGAATATGAAGTTTCTTCTGAACCATGGCTTGTTCGTATTTTTTAATCCCTTCATTCACTCGTTCACGAATGGCTTCAGGTTCAACGGGTTTTACCAGATAATCAAAAGCACCCAGACGCAGGGCATCAATGGCGCTATCCACCGTGCTGAATGCAGTCAGGATGATCACAACCGTTTCTTGATTGATCTGCCTGAGAGATTTAAGCACGCTCAATCCAGACACTGGCTGCATATTTAAATCAAGAAGAATCACATGGTAGGAATGCTGGCGGATCTTTTCGATCGCATCCAAACCATTTGACGCCGTATCCACCAAATATCGATCTTCAGTCAATGTATGGGTTAATACATAAAGGATACTTGGTTCGTCATCCACAATCAGAACATTCGGCAGGTTGTTTGCCATTCACTACCCATCCATTCATAAATTTTCCGCCGCTCTGGAAAATGCGATGAAGAGGTGAGATTGTTCGATAGTCGTATTGAGAACAATCTTGCCACCTTGTGGTGTAATGAATGCTTCGGCAAGAGAGATATCGATTTTATTTTGAGATGTTGAGGGCTGCTTGTCATTTTGACGATAAATTTGCACAACCGTATCAAAAGAAAAATCTAGAAGAGTTTCAGGCTTTGATTCAAGGATTGATAGCGTATATTCCCTTTGTCCAAGTTTTTGAAGTGTCTCGTTGATATTTAACCAAAGATCAAGGAGCGCTAATTGAATCTCATTTTCACAGACCTTGATTACACATGGAGTATGAGGTCTAATAAATTCTAATTTTAACCCTTTTCGATTTAAATCATCTTTTATGATCTTTAAGGATTGGTCAATCATCGTTTCGAGATTAACCAAAATTGGCTCAGAAGGTTTTTCAGAATAAAGATTTCGAAGAAAGGTGGTTAATGAAAGGATGCGGTCTGATTCACTTAAAATAATATGAAGGTAGTTGGTGACAGGTTCAGGGAGATTCTCTTCTTCCAGTGCAAGCATCACCCCTCCTTTTATAGCCTGCATCGGATTATTGATCTCATGCACAATGTTGGGTAAGAGCCCACCAATAATGGATAATTTTTGCCCCTGAAAATCTCTAATTGATCTTTCTCTTGCTTTTGAATCCTGTTGTGTCATGCGTGAACCCACAAAACGCGCAATAAAATACCTTAATATTGAAAGGTAAACTTCCATATCTGGAAGAAATCGTATTATTCTTTAAAGCTCCATGGAAGCCAGTCTAATTATCTAATTTTTGTATAGATTGTCAATAATGGATAATCACACCCTTTTGGCATGACAGGTCATTCCTTAAGGATGACGGTTTTTTTCATTCTCCATTTCTTCAGGACATTCTTTTACCTATCAATGAATCAGTTATACCACCAGGGTTATCTCTTCAGGTTGGAGAACAACCTGTGATCCGTTTCTCAGACTGTCTTTGTATTTTCAAGGAACCAGGCAGTAATATATAATGAAATATCTACTTTGGGAAACAGGTTTTCTTGATAGTCAACAACAAAAAAATTGTTATAATGGTTGCATATCGCAACTGTTAGGCGGGCTTATGGATCAATACCAGCGCTCACAGATCGATCAACTTCTCTTTCAGGTATTGCGCACCATTTTTCATTACGAGCGCAGTATTGAAAAGAGTTATGGTTTAGACTTTGGTCAGATTTACATCCTTCAATTCTTGCGCCGGCATCCAGACGCGCGTCTTACAGAAATTGCACTAGAAATGGATCTGCCCAAATTTGCCATCAGCCGCATGCTTAACCAGCTGGTTGAAGAAGGGTTGATTGCAAAAAAACAAGACACTGTCGATCATAGAAATTACCACATTCGCCTTCAAGAAAAAGGGGAACAGATCCTCAAGGCTATTGAAGAAGTCAGTTACAATCGCATCTCGACCAACATCCAGGGCCTTCCACCTTCTGCGATTAACGAGCTGGTAGATGTGGCAGAGCAGCTTCACATGGTATTGGGTGTCAGTGAAAAAATCAAAAATCAATGATGGTCAGCATCATCGGAGTAACCAATGAAGTCATACACAGGAAAAGTATTGTGGGTTGATTTGACGCGTAAGTCTTTCTCAGAAGAACTCATTCCAGATTCAATTTATCAGAAGTATCTGGCAGGCATCGGCTTAGGAGCTGCCCTGTTATATCGGGAAATCCCACCCCATGCCGACCCTCTCGGACCGAATAATGTTTTAGGGTTTGTCTCTGGTCTTCTCACGGGAACCGGCAGCCTGTTCTCAGGCCGCTGGATGGCAGTGGGTAAATCTCCTTTAACAGGAACCTGGGGAGACTCGAATTGCGGTGGTACGCTTTCTTACGCAATCAAACAATGCGGCTACGACGGCATATTTTTCAAAGGAAGCAGTTCCACACCTGTTTATTTGTTAATCAATAGCCAGGGCCCAAGCCTGCATGACGCTTCGCATCTGTGGGGAAAAGATGCTGTTGAAACCGAAGATATCCTTCGAGCTGAATACAGTGGTAAAAACATGCCTTCCATTGCAGCCATCGGACAGGCAGGTGAAAAATGTTCCCTGATTTCTGGAATCGTCAACAACCGCGGCCGCCTGGCTGCCCGTTCAGGGCTTGGTGCGGTAATGGGATCCAAGAAACTTAAAGCGGTCGTGCTGGCTGGTTCAAAAAGGGTGAACGCACACAATCCGGTTCAAATGAAAATCTTATCCTGGCGCTGCACGCGAGATATCGATGTGCCGATGAAGCCGATTTCCTCCAAGATCTTTGCCATTTTCGGCTGGATTTTGGGAAAACTTCCAGTCGGGTTTAAGATGCCAGGTTTTTTAATGGGAGGTGTTTTATCAAAATGGGGAACGATTGGAACATTTCCGGCATCAGTAGGAATGGGCGATACACCATTTAAAAACTGGATGGGAACAAATAAAGACATGCCTGATATCAACAATCAGGTAGATCCAGACAGAATCATTGCCACTCAGAAGCGTAAATACCACTGCCGGGGTTGCCCGGTTGGCTGCGGTGGCATTGTTGAAATGCCTGATAAAAGACGGGAAAGTCACAAGATTGAGTATGAAACAGCCGCTTCGTTCACAAGCATGTTATTGAACAATGACATTGACCTTGTGTATGAAGTTAATGAAATGCTCAATCGCGCCGGAATGGATACGATTTCTGTAGGCGCAACGGTGGCATTTGCCATGGAATGTTACGAAAAGGGATGGATCACCAGGGAAGATACCGGCGGCATTGAACTGACCTGGGGAAACGCGATGGCTATCCGTACTGTGGTTGAACAGATGATTGCCCGTGAAGGTTTCGGTGCGCTGCTCGCAGATGGCGTTAAAAAGGCCGCCGAAAAACTTGGTCCCCACACTCAAGATTCAGCCATCCATGCCGGCGGGCAAGAAATGGCCTATCACGATCCAAGACTCGACCCAGGGATGGGTCTACATGCCAGCGTAGATCCTACCCCCGGCCGTCATACCACCGGTGCTCAACTCTATTACGACATGTTCAAACTTTGGACACGCGTTCCCGGTCTTCCTCAATCCACACAATTCTATTCAAAGGAAACTCGTTACCTGCCCGGAAATGGTAGAACTACCGGAGCTGTGGCTGTTTCAAACTTTACCCAGTTTTACAATTCCATTGGAGCCTGCTACATGGGGATGTTGATCGGTGTCGACCGTGTGCCTGTGTTTGAGTGGGCTAACGCAGCTACCGGTTGGAACCTGACTCCTGCAGAGTACCTGCGAACCGGGCAGCGAATTCAAACCCTGCGACAAATGTTTAATATTCGCGAGGGAATCGATCCGCGAAAAATTAAGGTCAGTAAACGTCTCACCGGTGACCCACCCCTTGAGGACGGCCCCAACCGCGGTGTGAAGTTCGATATTGATGCTCTGATTAAAGCATATTGGCAGGAAATCGGTTGGGATCCCGAAACGGGTATTCCAACACAAGAAACCCTGGATGCCCTTGAAATGTCTGATGTTCTTGAGCAAAAACCGCAAGGAGTCACCCAATGAGCCATACCATCCTCGATACTTGCAAAGGGTGCACAGCATGCGCAAAAGTTTGCCCGGTGAACGCCATTCACGGAGAACGAAACCTGGTTCACAGCATTGATGCTGACATTTGCATCGATTGCGGAGCATGTGCCAGAACCTGTGTGTATCAAGCTGTCCTCGATGCAGATGGAAAAATACAGCCGCCCCTTAAGCGCACCTTATGGTTAAAGCCTTCATTTTCTGAAAAGAAATGTGTCTCATGCGGGTTGTGTATCCAGAGTTGTCCTACTGGAGCAATTGGATTTTCTGAAATAATCGATCATCAGATGGACGCGGTCGCTCGTTTGGAGAATCCAAAAAACTGCATCGGCTGTTCATTCTGTAAGGCAATTTGTCCGGTGGAAGCGATCACAATGAAAACTCCTCTTTCAAGTTCATAACACAATTCATAATTTCTGGAGGCCAGCATGGAACAGGGTTCAAAAAGCGTTGTTGTCATCAGTCATGCCCGTGAAATTGACTTTACCCGCGACTATGTATCCCTGCCGCGTGAATATGGCTCGTTGGCTTATGATGAACGAGAAGACATCAAAGCGATCAAGGCAGTGGTGAACGAAAACCTTGAAAAGCTGGATACAGAAATCCATTTCACCGAAAAACTTCGAGGACGCAAAGTCCTCATCAAACCAAATCTGGTCACCGTTTTTCATGACCTGGGAATGACCAAACGTGATTATCCCGAATCTACCGATCCACGTGTGATCGATGCCGTGATCGAATTTCTTCAGCGCTTCACCACGCACATAACAATCGTTGAATCATCGGGGCGCGGAATGCCAACCCAGGCAGCATTCTACATTGCCGGATTGGACCGACTGGAAAAATACCGCAAGGTTGACCTCATTGCTCTAGAAGAACAACCCACCGATCGTTATCTGCTGCCAAAAGCAAAGGTAATGCAAGAAATTGTCATTCCACGCATTTTTTCTGAAGTGGTGAAGGGTGATGCTTTTTACATTTCCATTCCCAAGATGAAAACCAACCTCTATACCGGTGTCACTCTGGGTTTTAAAAATGCCATGGGAACCCTCGCATATAATCTGCGCCAGCGCAATCATAACCATGCCATCGATCAGAAACTGGTGGATATGCTGCACCTGTATAAAGCAGACCTGGTGATCATTGACGGCATTGTGGGTGGAGAGGGAAACTGCCCTGCGCCGGTTGAGCCGGTGCAAAGCCGAGTGATCATCAGTGGCAACCAGAGTGTGGAAACAGATCGCGTTGCCGCGCGCATGATGGGGTTCGACCCACAGACTATTTCATTGATGAGGATCGCTGACTCTGATGGGTTCAATGATCCCCGTGTAAAGGTGATTGGGGAAGAAAAAATTACTCCTTATCGTCCAGCTGATCCTTCTCTTCTGGGTAACTGGATGAAAGAGAATTTTCCAAGAGTCAGGGTTTTAATTGGCCACAGTAAGAACGGAGCACCAACCTCAGATGACCACCGGCAGTTCACCGAAAACGAATTAAAAACTCTTGAAAACGTTTGCCGCGGCGGATGCCTGGCAACCACACGTTACGCATTTGATATGCTTTTTTATGAAGGAAAGAAGCGAGATTTCGAATTGACCCTGATTCTGGGAGCAGGTGTCAATCAAAATGGGAGCACACTGTATTACGATGGAGGTGGAAAACCCTATTCACTGGCCGATATTTCTGCCCTTAAAGGGAAGAAAGTGGCCATTGGAACATGCGCCCGTCCATTAAAGGGAATTGTGGATCGATACATCGAGGGATGTATGCCCTTTCCAAATTCACCGCACATGATCGTCCATCAATTGAGTGGAACCATGTGTTCCGTAATTTCTCCACGCAACCGCTATTTAATCCCTGCCCTTTTCGCCACGTTACAGGCTTGTGAACGGCGCAAAGCACTGCTGCGTTCTGGCCAGCGCATCGATATTCCATTACACCACGAGGATACGATCTATAAAACAAGGGGATTTACGGATGATGAACTGAATCTTCCATACATCTTTGAACCCTTCGAACCGCTGACCGCTACAGAGATCAAAAGGCTATGTGCAGCTGAGAATCGAAATATTCTGGCAACTTTCCTTCCGTAAAAGGATCTTCCATGCAAAAATCAAAGGTTTTTTGGAGCATCCTGATGGCAGCCGCCATTGGACTTTATCTTCTGGGATTGTGGTTATGGATCTTTACATCCGTACGCTGGGTAGGCGCAGGTATTGTCATTGGAATTCTGTTATTGCATCTGGGTGAGATGAAAACCGCATTCAGTATTGGCCGAGAGAAGGGTCTTTCAGATATGCGCACTTTTCTGATGAACCTGGCTTTTGGGTTTACCTGGTGGCTGCCATTGAGAATAGGTGTTTTTGATTCTTAAGTCAAATGAAAAGGTCCGGAGATGATGATCACCGGACCTTTATGATCAATTTAGAGCAAATTACTGGTCATATTCACCATACTCGCATCCGCCCAGTTCGCCATCGAAATCACCAACCTTTTGATATTCTCCATTGACCTTTCGGTAGAGTGTTACTGAGCCGTGGGCATAACCACCATTCCATAACTGGTTATGTCGCTTGAGTCCATCAGGGTTCTCATAATTAACGTTAAGCATCGTATCTCGTGGACAGGAAAAATGAATTTCAATTTTACCTTTCTTGTTCCATGCAGTGATATTCCATTCCACTTTTTCTTCAGTAACCGGGCAATCGAAGACCTGATGCGGACCAGTCCAAACCTTGGAGAAGTTGAATTCGAATAGCTCGCCTTCGTAGTAAAAGGCGATTAACAGCCGCCTTGGAAGTGAAATTCCAAATACCACAGGCTGCGCTCCACCAACATCCAGGCTGGTTCTGGGCTGCGCCTTACCGGTGGCACGGTCAACAAAATTGTTGCAGTTCAACCACACCCACGGACTGGTGTAATCGCAGCCCCAGTTCTTATCCTGGTAACCCGCACTGGTATCTGGCTCAACTCTGTATTCTTCGCCGTTAAAAATGATTTTCCCCTCATATCGAGTGCGCATACCTGCTGCGTGCCAGTACATCTGGAATGCATTGATATTTCGGAAGAATGGAGATGTGCCAAATCCAACGCAATATGGCAGAATTTTTTCCGCCTTCAGATCCCAACTCATCTCCCCCGCGTCTGACATATATTCAGGATGAGCGCTTGCTTCCTCCGCACTCAGCTTGACCGCCCCTACCAGGCGTGTTTCAGTCGCATAGTAGTCACCAATGTGCACATCCATCTTTTTCGGATCGGCTGAAAACTTGGATATGGGATAGAGATTGTGAATCTGGGTCGCCACTCCTTTCCCCCAGCAGCCTGCCTTGAGCATCGCGTATGAAGGTTTAATGCCTTTGGCCCTGTTTTCAGGAAGCTGCCCTGGAATGGGTAATTCACCACCCAACGCCGGATTGATGACATAGTATTCAATGAAAAACGGTCGTTTTTCACCGGTTTTTTGGTTTACTCCTACCAGAGAATGCCACCACCAGTCATAACCGCGTTTTGCACTGATCCCTTTGAGCATATAAGCGTTGCGGTCGTCCATGATCCTCTTCCTCCCGTTTGATAGATATGATGTGGATGAATTGATTGTAGCAATTTAAGTTGCATTTTGCAACTATGTAAATCTGGTCTGATATCATCAACATTAGAGCGGAAGACCCAAGATCAATTTACCGAGTAAACCAGCAAGAGCTTCTTAGGTGAGAAAATAGGATCAAGATTTATCGGTCATGTTTACATGCCCGGTAATTGACCACTCTCACGAATTTATAACGCTCCCATTTCTGATACATTCCATTGATATGATGAAAACCTTTTAAAAATCATTAAAATAAAAATGTAGACCGCGAGAGAAAACTCTATGCGTCAGGAAGAGAATAAAAAGAGTCTTTCTGCAAAACTCTGGGGGATAGCAGCGTTTGCCATCGCGATGGCGTATGTTGAATCAGCCGCAGTTATATACCTGCGCCGGCTGGTAGATACCAGTGGTTTTCGTTTCAATTTATCTACGCATGATCCCACAATTACGATGGTGGAAATCGGCAGAGAACTGGCAACTCTGATAATGTTGTTTACTGTGGGTTGGCTCACTGGAAAACAATTTCAATCTCGCTTCGGTTTTTTAATTTTCACCTTCGGGTTATGGGATATTTTCTACTACTTCTGGTTGAAGTTGTTTTTAAGCTGGCCTGTATCGCTCATGGATATGGACCTGTTGTTCCTTATTCCCTTGCCATGGTGGGGACCAGTTTTATCTCCAGTTTTAATCGCTATCTTAATGGTGATCATCGGTGCGCGGCTGGTAGTATTGGACGACAGAGGGATCTCAGTTAAAATAAAAATCGTTGAATGGGCAGCCATGGGTTCTGGCGTACTGATCATGCTTTATTCATTCATAGCTGATGCAATTGCACTGCTGCCTGCCGACCGGCAGTCTCTATCCCAAATGGAACCATCTGCCTTTAATTGGCCAGTCTTTCTGGCAGGTTTTGCTCTGGTTACCTGGGGATCGTGGTGTGTGATTAAACTCAAACGATAAAAAAATCGCCTTATTGGCGTTCAGGTAACATTATTAGAAACAAGGTTGTTGTTCATTTTCGACAATTGGATCGTTCCAGTAAACCAATTCATTCATTAAGAATTCACAGGTTGATCCTGTTAGAATCCTAATCAGAATTCATCCATCAAGAGTTGTGAAGTGATCATCCAACAAAAACCTTTGGTTGTCCTTGAGCCTGCAGATGAGTTTTTAGACGACCATCAGATAAATTAATGAAACAGTGATTTATCATCGAATGTATTCCTTTTGCTGTAAACGAGGATTAGAATCTTGCAAGTTGATGCAAAGAGAAAAAAATTGGTCACATCGTCAGGCAGGTCTCCAAAGCCTTGAGTGGTAATCAGTGAAAATTAATGGTACATTTACAGAATCAGGAATTGAAATTTAATAATATAGATACAAAGAAAATTATTGGTTCCTTCGCCATCTCAACGTTAAAACCTCCCCCATCGAATCCGCTTCGTGAATTATCTCTTAACAAACCAGTGAACGCCTTTCTCAAATATCCATTCGTACTGAAAAGATATCAATGAGTGAAAGGCAGCATATAATGGAAAATGCTTTTAATTTGGTCATCCGTTTCGCTAAACCGGAGGATATTACCGAACTGGTTGAATTACATTGCCGGTCATTTACCCCTGAACAGCACGTGCCTGTGGTAATCGGCAAACATTACATCAAGGCAATATTCAAATGGATTTTACAGAACCCATTGACGTACGCATTTGTTGCTGAAGAAAACCACCGTCTGATTGGGTATATTTGCGTGTGCGATCATGCATACTCCTCGCGTATGTTCCTGGCCTGTCTGCCAGACTTTATCAAGAGTGTGATCCGCAATCCAAAACTGATCGGCAGCAAATTGCTCTGGAAGCGGTTTTTACGTCGTGAGGGATATAAAGATGAAAAGGCAAAAATGATCGCCAGTCATCCAGGATTGACTTATATTATGTTTGGAGCAGTCGATGGTAATGCACGCGGAAAAGGGGTTTATATTGAACTATATAATGCAGTAAAAAAGTACAGCGTCACCCGCGGTGCCAGAGCTTTGCGGGGAGATGTTTATAAGCATAATTCAGTGATGCGGCGGGTGAAAGAAAAGGATCATTGGATTGAAATCCCTGAATTAGAAACCAGCGAAACAGTTGCTTATTTCTATTTTCTTGATCAATCGATGATCGACGAATTGAATCTTGATTATCCGGTAAATTAATACCTATTAAAAATCTACAGAAGGCTCAGGATCTTCTAATAATTGCGAATCGTCTGTCTATCGATCTCGTTACGGTCTGCCCAGATGTCTGCATGGGTATGGAATCGGGAAACAAAATTCCTGACACAATTCTGTGTAGAGTTCTGTGCTGAATGAATCGTGATTTTATGACCTTTTTTTCTTCGGGAACCAGGGAACAAAGGCGCTGGTTCTTTGCATGTATTCCAGATAGCCAGGTCGAGTCTGCATCGTCTTTTCAAGCAAAGCCACGCCAGATACCTTCAGTAAAAAGAGGGTCATAATGATTGGGCTGAAAATGGTCCACCACCCGCCTGCTGATGCAGCAATAAGGTAATATCCCCACCACTGTGCAGAATCGCCAAAATAATTCGGGTGGCGCGTATATCGCCATACTCCGTCAGTCATGATTTTCCCTTTGTTCTCAGGGTTCTTAATAAAGCGCGATAGTTGATAATCTCCGACCGACTCAAAATAGAATCCAATCAGCCAAATGAGTGCTCCCAGGATATCAAGGAAGGAAAGATGACTAGGCTGCGCCGGATACTGCGCGGCTAGAAGCGGCACTGAGATAACCCACAACAGCAATCCCTGGAGTAAAAATACCTGGAAATAACTGCGCAGCCACCAGATTTTTCCATGTTCATTGCGCCACTTTTGGTATCGAAAATCTTCACCCTTTCCCCAGTTGCGGCGTAAGATATGCAACGTTAAACGCAATCCCCAGATCGTGACCAGTATTGCGATTAGTAATCTCCTCTGAATGAAACCATCGGGGGTAAAAGAATAATACAACCAACTAGCGATGACAAACCCGGCACCCCAAAAAATGTCTACAATGCTCGCGTTCTTAAGGAATAGGCTAACCAACCAGAGCAGTGTCATTATTCCAAGAATGACGCCTCCCACGACAAGATAAATCTGTAAAAATGTCATCGGTATCTCTCAAAAATACGATTATGCATCCTGAGCACACACCACAGCAAAACCAACAGCTCCCGGACCAATATGTGCACCAATTACAGGTGTGTTATCCACAGTTAAGATGTCTGGATGAGGAATAAGGCCAGATGCCAATTTTTTCAATTCGTCGATCCTCTGACCCGCATTGGTGTGTAACAAAGCTATGCGCTCAAAGGGAGCTGCTGCTGAAAGCATTTCAATCAAACGGTGCAACGCTCGTTCTCTGGTGCGGACTTTTTCATTTTCAGGTTTCCCGTCAAACATGGTGAGAATGGGTTTAATCTGAAGCAGAGAGCCCAGGCTGCTCATCCATTGATTCATTCGACCGCTGCGTTTGAGAAACTCAAGCGTATCGAGGGCAGCGAAAACGCGCGTGCGTTTAATCTGTGATTGCAGTGCATCGATGATTTCTTTGACAGTATGTCCAACAGACGCCATCTCTGCCGCTGTCTGCACGAGAAAACCCGTCCCCATGCTGAGTTGGCGCCCATCAATCACATGTACCGCCGTCGAAATGGTTTCTCGTGCTGCGGTGCGTGCAACATCAACCATGGCACTCAGCGCCTGTGAAATGTGAATCGAGAGAATATCCTTTGCTCCCTCTTCTGCCAGTGAATCGTAGATCGCTTTAAATTTTATCGGGGAAGGAACAGCGGTAGTGGGGTGTTCCTCCAGATCAGGTAATTTTTCATAAAACTCTTTACGGGTAATATCAATACCATCCAGGTATTCATGCTTGCCAATATTGATATAAATCGGGACAACCTTAACCTGATATTTTTCGATGAAGTCTGGCGGCAAATCACAGGTGCTGTCCGTTACGATGCGGATCGTCATGGTTTCCTCCTAAAGAACGAGTACAAAGCCCAGTACGATTTCGATGATCAAACTGATAATGTTCGAGTTTGCATATGAATGATCAAAAAACATCGAGAAGAGACGAGCAGCTGCAATTGCCAGATAGCCGATTCCAAGCATACGGTAAGCAGGGGCACCTAAAAATAATGGAGCTATACCCAACGCCAGGAACAAACCGCCAAAGATCGCTCGGATCTCTGATGTGCCCCTTGGCCCACTCGCCACCAATCCAGTAAAACCATATACAGCATCCGGTTTTACCAGCGCCAGTAAACCTGTCAGAGCAGTGGCAACCGCTGCAATAATCTTTAATATCGATAATACACTCATTTATTCCTCCAATTCAACTGTTAATCTGATCTAGTAGCGTGAAAAGTTCGGTATTTTCTGGAATATCCGACATTGAATGACCGTAATGAACGAAACGAGCGGTGCCGTTTTTATCCACAATCACCTGCGCAGGCATCCGGCCAAGCTTGAACAGGTTGACCTCCTGACCGTAAAGTTTGAGTACGCTGCCCCTCGGATCAGGTAATCCAATAAACGGCAAGTCGTGTTTTTTCCAATAAGCCGAGAAAGACTGCGGACCTTCAGGACCAACCACCATCACAAGCGTATCCCGCGTTAGAAACTCTTGATAGTCATGACGCAACTGCGTCATATGCCTCTGGCAAAATGGTCAGGTAAACCCACGATTGAAAACCAGCAGAATGTTAGCCTTTCCTTCAAAATCAGAAAGGCTAACGGTATGATTGTTAAAATCCTGAAGCGTAAAATCAGGTGCGAGAGTATTCAATTCCACTCTTGGCATTGATTCACTCCTTGGTTTCTGAAGAATCAATTTCTCAGCAGTATCAAATAATACGCATAAGAATACTGCAAATTCACTGGGCTATTCTTTTCTTTGAGAGAAAGGCAAAGCCCAGGGTCAGCAGTATCAGTCCAAAAGTGATCCATGTTGGAAGGGCAACAGCACGAACCGTTGCAAATTTCAGAGCAATGCCAGCCAGAGCCCAGAGAAGAACGAGTGCATAGGCAATATCACGCCGACTGAAATTCATCAATAATGCAATCACCAGTACAGCCGCAAGCATGATCCACATCCAGGTGATCGCAGATAAGCCAAATCCATCCCACTGGAGATAATCCAGCAGCGCAGTGGCATTGGCAACCGTTGCCACCGTGATCCAACCAAGGTAAATACTGAAAGGCAGTCGTACCGCCCATTTTTCAGTTGTTGGAACGTCAACACCGCCAGGCCTTAAGCGTAAGAATATGATAATCAGCGAAAAGAGCAACACAAGCATAGCGATGATCGTCAGAGGGAATTGCTCATAATGCCAGAGGAAAATCCAGGCAGTGTTGGCCAACCCGCTCAAAACAACCCACCAGCCCGTTTTTCGCAAACGTGGGTTTTCTCGCTGCGCAGGTAACGCCTGATAGACCGCATACACAATCAGGCCAATATAGATCAACCCCCAGATCGAGAATACATACCCTGCGGGCACAAAGTAGACCTGAAAACGGTCTGAAATCTCGCCAGTGTTCAACCCGTTGAGAGGTAAGGCATTGGCGAGCACATTCACCACGATCGTACCGAGGATGGTGAAAACAACAAGAATTTGACGTAGCACATCTTTCATATTTTCCTTCTTTCTGGCGGTATCCATTTCCGCCTGCTCTTTGGGCTGTTAGAGAACGCGGGATCTGTTTGGAAATTTCATCTTGTTACAATCCCTTGTTATCCGAGATCAAACAACACTAATTTCATCCATATTAGCAAATTTAATTCATTTTGTCAAGATATTGTACAGTTTTTATTGACATTTTTTCAATATCTATATACAATTACTATACAACAAGGTTTAATTTTGTTCTGTTTTTATTGGATATGACATAAGATCGTGAGTGACACCATGCAATTCAACCACTTACCAGTCTATAACTTGAAGGCGGTGTTGAACGAAACCGGCATGAAAGCCGAGCTGCTACGCGCCTGGGAGCGCCGCTATCATGTTATTGCTCCGCAGCGGACGAGCGGCGGGCACCGTTTATATTCCGATTACGAGATTGCGCTGATTAAATGGTTACGCGCACGCCAATCAGAGGGAATGAGCATTAGCAGTGCAGTGGAATTATGGAGAGAATTTTCTGAAAGCGGCCGCGATCCTTTGCTCGAACCCCCATCAGAAATCTCTTTTACCGAAGTGTACCCGGCGGAAGCTACCGGTCAGATCGATATACTAAGGCAAAACTGGCTCAATGCATGTTTAGCATTCGATCCTCATAAATCTGGAGAAATCATTGATCACGCCTTCTCAATTTTTCCTGTCGAGACGGTTTGTTCTGACCTGCTGCAAAAGGGATTGGGTGAAATCGGAGAACTTTGGTTTCAGGGTAAAGCCACAGTCCAGCAGGAACACTTTGCCTCCAATTTTGCCATACGGCGAATCGAAATTCTCATAGCCGCCTCTGCCAACCCTACCCGTAATCACACCATTCTTCTGGCGTGCCCGGCTGGCGAGTGGCATACTTTTCCAGCACTCCTGATGAACCTCTTGTTACGCCGCAGGGGATTCAATGTTGTTTATCTCGGAGCCAATACACCGGTGGAAAACCTCGAACAAACAGCATCCGCTGTACGCCCGGCCGCTGTTGTTCTGACAGCCCAACGGCTTGCTACTGCAGCCAGTGTTAAACAAGCGGGGTTGGTTCTCCAAAAAATGAATATTCCACTTGTGTTTGGCGGCCGCATCTTTAATATCATTCCTGAATTGCGTGCCTGTATCCCCGGATCATTTCTTGGTGAGTCATTAAGTGATTCGATCTACCAAATGGAGCAGGTTATCCTGCATCATGAAACTATGCCAATAAAAACTCCTAATGATCAGGAGACGATCGTTAGGCTTTTTCAATCAAAGAAGTCATTAATAGAAGCACGTTGTGTAGAATTGGCGCGTCAACAGGGCATGAATACCGAATATATGGGCGAAGTCAACGAGTTCTTTTCATCCTCCCTCATCGCCTCATTGACATTGGGTGATCTGGCTTTTGTGAAATCCGACCTTGACTGGGTCAGGGAGCTCCTTGAAAGTCGTATGATATCAGACCACCTTGATCCCTATTTAATCAACTTCGCTCAGGCTGTTGTTCTTGAAATGGGAGCTGACGGAGTATTGATCAGTAATTGGATCAATGATTACATAAAAAGAAATACCGGATAGTTAGAAATATGAACATCTGGTGGATTCGACGAGATTTGCGGCTAAGCGACAACCAGGCACTCACTGCAGCCTTAAGTAGCAGACAGGGTGTTATTCCAGTATTCATCCTAGATGAGAATCTTCTTAACACACACGCAGAAAAAAGGCTGGCGTTTCTTTTCGCAGGATTGAAGGAATTGGATCGTGATTTACGCAGCCGCGGCTCAAGGCTGGTCATTCGCCATGGTAATCCTGCCACCGAGTTAGCTCGTCTTGCGGCAGAGTGTTCAACCACAGATGTGTATGCGGAACAGGATATTACCCCCTATGCAATTCACCGTGATCAAGCAGTGGGCCGCGAGGTAAAGCTATACCTGGTAGGCGGACTGGGTGTTCATCCACCTGCAGCGGTTGTAAAACCAGATGGACATCCCTACACCGTTTTTACCCCTTTCAGTCGTGCGTGGAGAGCGCTGCCTTTCACCACTCAAACGCTCCCCGCACCTGTTATGCTTCCGCCCGTTCCTGATCTTTTTTCCTCCGTTCCACCAGATCTGCCTGTTCCAGATCTCTTTCGGCCCGGTGAGCGCGAAGCTCAGCGCAGGTTGGCTGCATTTATTTCTGGCGCGATCTATGAATATCAAGAAGAGCGGAACCGTCCAGACCTGAATGGCACATCAGCCCTGTCACCCTATTTTCGTTTCGGCATGCTCTCAGCCCGCCAGGCTGTATCAGCCGCCTGGCAGGCAGCGAAAAAAGCCCCCAACGCCCAATCTCGGTCTAGCTGTGAAACATGGATCAATGAGATCATCTGGCGAGAATTCTATCAATCCATTTTGTATCATTTTCCTTTTGTACTCCAAACAGCCTTCAAACCCTCCTTGCGGTCTATACCATGGCTAAACAAACCACAAGACCTGCGCTCCTGGCAAATGGGGTTGACGGGCTATCCAATTGTCGATGCGGGCATGCGCCAGCTTGCGGCAACTGGATGGATGCACAACCGAGTACGCATGATCACCGCTTCTTTTCTGGTCAAACATCTGCTGATAGACTGGCGTGAAGGTGAACACTGGTTCATGCGCTCATTGATAGACGGTGACCCGGCAGCCAATAACGGCGGTTGGCAGTGGACTGCAGGTACCGGAACAGATGCCGCTCCTTACTTCCGCATTTTTAATCCGGTTATTCAAGGAGAAAAATTCGATCCAACAGGTGAATATGTTCGCAAGTGGGTACCAGAATTGGAGCTCGTCCCTGAAAAATTCATTCATAAGCCCTGGAAAATGTCATCTGATCAACAGCGCGCCGCCCGAGTGATGATCGGCAGCGATTACCCGGCACCGATTGTCGATCACGTTTTTGCTAGACGACGGGTGTTAAATGCTTATGCCCAAAGCAAATCCGCAATAGCTTCAGAAAGATAAATCTTTTAACTTAATCCATGCTCCCAGAGCAGGCTCGCGTTGCCCAGAATTGCAAGGGTTGGACCTTCTGCCGCAATCACCCCACTATCCAGCACCACTGTTCGACTCGTCAACCTGGCTGCCAGATCCAGGTCGTGGGTGGCAATAACCATTGTTTGCTGCATACGCTGCAATAACTCAATTAGTTCACGTCTGGCGCGCGGATCCATCCCCGCACTGGGTTCATCAAATACGAGAATACGTGGCTGCATGGAAAGAACAGTGGCCAGCGCGGCACGTTTTTTCTCTCCACCGCTCAGGTGATAGGGATTCCGGTCCGCCAGATTAGATACCCCGGCATCCAGAAGCGCTTTTTCTACCAATTCACACACTTTTTTGGGGTCAATGCCCTGGTACTTCAGGCCGTAAGCCACATCTTCGTAAATTGTCGGCGAAAATAACTGGTCGTCTGGATTTTGGAAAACCAACCCCACCACCGAACGAATGGTTTTGAGGGTTTTCTTTTCAATCGGCATACCATCAATCCGAACCTTACCCCGACCATCAAGAATACCGTTAAGATGCAGAAGCAATGTCGATTTACCTGCGCCATTAGGACCCACGAGCGCAACCTTCTCCCCTTCTCTGATAGTTAAATTGATATCCTTCAGAGCCTGTTTTCCGTCAGGATAAGCATAAGATAATGCGGTGATTTCGATAATGGGATCCATGCACTATCCTCCCGTCAGTAACCCAATCAATAGGATCAATCCTGCAGCGAATAATCCCACGCCTAGAATTTTCCAGTTACCTTTTGAGAGTGGTAACTGCTCTGTGGGTAAAAGGTCACCGCTATATCCACGTGAAAGCATCGCTGCATACACCCTGTCACTGCGCTCAAGCGAACGCAGGAATAGGCTGCCCGCCATTCCGCCAGTGACTCTGGCCTGCCAAATGTGAAATCGAAGGTTGAAAGAGGGAAAATGATCATTAGCACTGCGGCTCAACCTGGCCTGCGTCAGGCATTGAGCTTCATCAATAATGATAAAAAGGTATCTCCACATAAGTTCGATGATCGAAGTGATAATTATTGGAACACGTAGCTGTTTCATTGCCGTTACAATTTCAGAGAATTGCGTGCTGGCAGTCAGCAACACCGCTGCCTGTATGCAGAGCCATGATTTTACAGTAATAGCAAGAAAACGGAGGCATCCAGTCTGGCTCAGGTAAATTTCAATGTCACGTATCAACACGATCGAAATTTGCGGCTGTGGGTCCCAAAATATCAATGGTAATGCAGCCAGAATAAATGGCAACGTCAGAAGTGAACGTTTTAAGACAAGATTGACTCCGATCCTTGAAGTGAGTGTGAGTGAGAGGATTAAAGACAGATCGAGTATATAAGCAGCCCACGCACCTTCGGGCAGCAAACCAACAAAGATGATGAAGACCAGGATAAAGATCAACTTCACCCTGGCATCTAATTGATGAATAAAACTTGGTCGTCTTACGAAAATCTCGTGCACGATTTAGTTCTGAATGGTTTTTTGACCGCGGTCAGGTTTATTCACTCGCGCCATTCCCCATGCCACACCAAAAACGATCACTATACCAATGATCCCCGCAGCTATTGTTGCCAATGCAGGATCCGAGATACCGGGTAAAACATAATCTGGAATGATCTGGTAAAAAGCATCACGTGCTTTTTCTAAAAAACCATGCTGCTCAGCCACCCACTCAAGACCGTCAGGGTGACTCGATGCCAGGGGAGCTAAAACTGTCAGCACCAGTGCAAGCAGTAATCCGCCAACGATTACACCCTTCGATGTACCAGTTTGAGTTCCAATGTTTTGTAATAAATCTTTACGCGCTGCAGAGATGAATGCCAATGCCCCCACTGTGATCACACCTTCGCCAATTCCGATCAGTGCATGGATCGCTCCCATGGCAGGGATAACAATGTTTGCCGGTGATGTGCCAGAGATTGTCAATTGCAAAGAACAAGACAGAGACGCGATGAGAATGGACGACCATGCGGCAAGAAAGCCAGAAACCACAGTTCCCCATTTTGTATTCCTGACTAAACACATCAATATGGAATAAACCGCGTAAGAAACAAACACCCCAACAACCGCCATGTTAAAGATATTTGCGCCCAGCGCCAGAATTCCACCATCCTGGAAGACCAGCGCCTGCACTGCGACCACAGAGGTCATCACCAGAACAGCCGCCCAGGGACCAAGGATGATAGTCGCTACTGCTGCGCCCAGAAGATGACCTGAAGTGCCGCCAGTGACGCTGAAGTTCAGCATTTGACCGGCAAAAATTGCTGCAGCCATTACACCCATGAGCGGGATTTGGCGTTCAGCGATTGTTTGATTGGTTTTTCGCAAAGCAAATCCGATCATGATGATAGACAACACCCAGAAGATGATCGAAACCAAAATGGATAGGAAACCATCGGGGATGTGCATTGGCAGAGGTGAGAAAAATGGAAAGGACAGCATTGCTATCTCCTTGAGTGATTGATGTACAATAATCGAAATGACTTTATAATTATAATATAATATTTGCAATTGCAAAAATTTGCATTATAAAATGTGAAACGATATGAAAAAATCATCAGTCGAACAACTCATTTTAGAAACCCTTTCGAGAGAAAATACTCACCTTACCTCTCTGCAAGTTTATGAAGAAATCCGCAAACAGCTTCCGGCGGTGAATTCATCTACTGTTTACCGGGCATTGGAGCGTATGTCAAAAAGGGGGATGGTTTCGGTTTCTGATATAGGAACTGGAGCTGAAGTATTTGAAGTTGTTAAAAATGAGCTGCACCACCACCTGGTATGTCAGGAATGTGGAAGAATCATCACCATTGGGCAGGAAGATGTTAGAACATTTTTTAAGGTTATTGAACAGATAAATGATTTCGAGGTCTTCACCAATCATCTCATTCTGTTTGGACTTTGCAGCGAGTGTCGAAAAAAGGACAACCTGTCATAAATAGATCATCACTTATTAATAATTTCAAACGATTAAAAATTTTAGGGGCGCAAATGGCATTGCGCCCCTTTTTCTTGGTTCAGATCATTGTTCCGATGCTCAATTTTCTGCCAGTAACGATTCATCCTATCATGGAATCTTAAACAATCCTACAAATTTTGTTTCTTCCTCGGTGATATCCTTGAGTTCGAGAATCATGTCTACTTCTGCAGCAACGGATTGCGGCATTTTGGATTTTAAGAAACTGGCAGTAACAAGGACGACCTTGCGAGCTGTGGTCTTTGGAATGCCTAATTTGTCGGAGATCTGCTTGATGAGCTCTTCCATAACAGACTCCTTTCCGCCAGGGAACATCTGGCTATCTTGTTTATAACGCGTGATCATCAAATTTTTATTAATGACATATAAGAAAAAGCAGGCGCTGTAAGAGTGCCTGCTTTTTATCTGGAAAGTCATTTGGTTAGAGAGTAACAACCACTTCAATGATCCTTCCATCACGTAGAATCGATAAAGTGACTTTTTGTCCGACTTCAGTATTATTGAACATATATGAGACAAGATCTTCGTATGTTTCTAACACCTGACCATCGATCGCAGTAATGACATCACCGGCGATAGTTGTGATTCTACCTGAAATTGTGCGCTGCTGACTGCTTCCCACAAGTCCGGCTTTGTCTGCAGGGCTATTGCTCGTAACATCCACCACCAGTACACCTTTTATTGATGTATCCAACCCCAGGCTCTCTGCGATGGCAGGTGTCAGTGTGGTTGCAGAAATTCCTAGCCGTGGATGATCATATGAACCATCCTCGATCAGCACAGGAACCACTCGCTTGACGATATGGCTCGGAATAACAAATCCAATACCCGCATTGGAATCAGAGGAAGATTGGATTGCTGATGTAACACCGATCACCTCACCCGCCATATTCACCAGCACGCCGCCCGAATTCCCCGGGTTGATTGCAGTATCGGTCTGGATGATATCTGGAATCGTGTAGGTACTGGAATAGAAAGGACTGGTTTCATCATCCACTGAAAGTGAGCGCGACAGAGCGCTGACGATCCCTTGCGTCATGGTACCGGAAAGGCCATACGGGTTGCCAATCGCAATCACAATGTCTCCCACCTGTACGGCATGTGAATCACCAAGTATTACCGGGTATAGTGTGGTGACACCAGGATCTACCTTGATCACAGCCAGATCACTTTCAGGATCAGTGCCTACCAGGGTTGCAGATGTTGTAGTTCCATCTGAAAAGATCACTGTGATATCCGACGCTCCATCCACCACATGGTTGTTGGTTACGATATGGCCTTCGCTATCCCAGACAAATCCTGATCCTTCACCGCTAATTATCTGCGGCCCGAAATATTCTGCGACCTGAATGTTCACCACAGATGGGTTGACATTGGTATAGATGTTTTGAAAAGTACTCTGAACCACTGCCAGAATATCGGAATCGAGATCATTGTTTTTTCTCGCTTCCAGTGTAGGCGCCTGGGTTGGGGTGGCTTGCGCAGCTGGTACTTCGGTGCTGACAGAAAATAGATTTATAAGCGATGAAGGAAGAAATGAGCATGCACTAACCAGCACAACCATCAGCCCGATTAATAAAATTTTTGTAAGACTTTTCATTTTTTTACTCCTTGCATCATTCTTTTCCACAGCAATTGTGTATTGAATTTAGATGAACTCCACTTTTCGTCCTACCAATTCAGAATCTCAAGTGAGAAATATTAGCCAGGTTTGAAAAACGTAATTAACAGGTTATAAAAACAGGGATTCACTCCATCTCAGGATGGTATCGATTAATTCACATTCTCCTGCATTTTCGTTTTCTATTTTATCGATCAAATTTGAAGAAGATATGGATTTTTTGTGCATACATGTATCGATGAATCCGCTTGCGCAATTATCTATATACCAAAACTAAACCATACAAGGAGATGACCCTCATACAATCGAAATACAAGGATCATCACAGAATTCCTAAGATCAAGTTTTTACAAAAATTGAATAACACCTTTATGGAGATCAAATGAAACACAAAATATTCCTATCAATAACTATTCTTCTCATGGTGGCATTGAGTGCCTGCTCAAATCAGGCTTCAAAAATTGAAGCAACGTCCATTGATGCTGTTGAAGAGACATATCAAGCCGAGGTGACTAGTTCAGTTGAGACAAGTACATCGCCCAGTGAGGCAGTTGCTACAATCGTAGCCGGAAACAGCGAAACTCATGAAGATACCAAAGACTACGAATGGGATAGTTCAACAGTGATCCCGATCACTTTGAACGGTGATTCAATCTCTTCTGACAGCCCCGATATATCAATTGATGAGAACTATGCCGTAATCATATCCGCTGGTACATACAGCCTGAGCGGCACCCTTACCAACGGACAGATCGTGGTGGATACGCAAGATGAGGAGACTGTACGGATCATCCTTAACAATGCAGAAATATCCAGCGCGTCTAGCGCACCGATTTACGTTAAAAATGCAGAAAAAGTTGTGATCATCCTCGCAGACGGGACAGAAAATATACTTACCGATGCTTCTTCATATGTACATGAAAACGCTGACGAAGACGAACCCAACGCGGCCCTTTTCAGTAAAAGTGACCTCACCATTTATGGTAGTGGTTCGCTTATCGTTACAGGGAATTACAACGACGGCATCTCAAGCAAGGACGGACTAATCATTGCCAGTGGTTCGATCACCGTTAATGCTGTTGACGATGGTATCCGTGGAAAGGATTATGTGGTTATCAAGGACGGGATTCTCAACATCACTGCCCAGGGAGACGGTGTGAAATCGGATAACGAAGAAGATCCCGCAAAAGGGTTTATCACCATCTATGGTGGAAATCTGACCCTTTCATCAGGAGGTGATGCCATTTCTGCCCAGACAGATGTGATCATCTCTGGCGGCGAATTTTCTCTTACGGCTGCCAATGGCAGTGGAAACCCTATCGATGAAACTACATCGGCAAAAGGGATCAAGGGGTTAGCCAGTGTCTCGATCGATAGCGGAACCTTTTTCATCGACACTGCAGATGATTCCATCCATTCAAACGGTGATATCACGATTAACGGCGGAACTTATGAGATTTACTCCGGTGATGACGGTATACATTCCGACACCTCGCTGACCATCAACAACGGTGAGATTGGTATTCTGGAATCATATGAGGGTATCGAAAGTGCCTTGATCACCATTAACGGCGGAAATACCCGCCTCACCGCCAGCGACGATGGAATCAACGTGGCAGGTGGCGCGGATTCTTCTGGCTTCGGTATGATCGGAGGTCAACCAATGCCTGGCCGCATCCCCGGACAGGATTCTTTTGCATCTATGGAGAATTATTACCTATACATCAATGGTGGATATGTTTTTATTGACGCAGACGGTGATGGCATTGATTCCAATGGGAATATTGAGATGACCAATGGCACTGTTATTGTCAATGGTCCTACAGAAAATATGAATGGGGCTCTTGATTACATTGGAGGGTTCACCATGACCGGAGGAGAGATGATCGCTGCTGGTAGTGCTGGAATGGCGATGGCACCTGATCAATCATCGAGCGTAAATTCAGTTCTTATCGCCTTTACTGAGACGATCCCAGCAGGCACACTGGTCAACATACAATCCAATGCGGGTGATGAAGTGCTTACCTTTACATCATCCAAGGAGTTTCAATCGCTCCTGGTTTCTTCTCCAAAATTGCTAAGTGGTACTACATACCAGATTTATACTGGAGGAAATGCCAGCGGAACTATGATTGATGGCATTTATGAAGGAGAGGGATATACACCCGGTTCGCAATATGATGCGTTTACAGTGACTTCAACGGTAACCTATATTGGCATTAGCGGTGCAACTGGAGGAGGCTTCCCGGGCGGAGGCGGGGGTGGTGGAAAACCACGAAGATAAAAAACGGATGGTTACACGATCAGATGCCTGTAATCTTCAAGGCATCTGATTTTCAACCCTATACCAGAAATATACCATTCGCCGAGCATTACCAAGTAACATCGTAACAACCTGGATAAGAAATATCCGTGGAGGAACTAATGATTCAAGACTTGTTAATGATGAGTACATCAACTAAAACCTTAGACGAGCAATATTGGCAATTACCTGTTACTGCTGACAGATGGAAGGCTGATACTGTCGATCTCTCTAACCTGCTCTGGGAATTTTCTCCCATCAACTTGAAACAAATGGATGCTGTTGCCCTTTTGAATCGAGTAGACACAAAATTTGTTATCCCTACCAGAAATCTTTTAAACGCCATCCCATCTTTGTATTCCGATTACCGAATTCTGGTGGTCGAAGGACGACGCATGAGCCATTACCGGACCTTATATTTCGACACTCCGGACTTTACCCTCTATAACCTTCACGTCAATGGTAATTCAGAACGGTACAAAGTTCGCAGTAGAGAATACCTTGAATCAAATGAGGCTTTCCTTGAAGTCAAACACAAGAACCGTAAAGATCGGACGATCAAGCAACGAATTCCCACTACCGCGCCGGTCATTCGACTGGATTCTAAGACCAGTGTATGGCTGCAAAGCCTTTTACCCTGCACAAGCTGTAATCTGGAGCCTAAGTTATGGGTGATGTTCACCCGTATGACGCTGGTTAACAAGCATCTCTGTGAACGTGTAACAATCGATGTTGATCTGACATTTTATGTGCCATTTAATATCGTTCGAATGGATGGAATCGCTATAGCTGAAGTGAAAAGGGATGGCGCACATATCAATTCATCTTTCCTCAACTTAATGCATACGCAAGGGTATCATCCGCAAGGATTCAGTAAATACTGTATTGGTATCGCAATGCTCTATGATCAGGTAAAGAAAAATTCATTAAAACAAAAATTATTATGGCTGGAGAAAACCTCCAGAGGAGTTTAAAATGAGTGATTTAGCAAGTTTCTTATTAAGTTTTGGTTTCAATCTGCTGGTAGCCATTATTCTGGTAAGGTTTATTTATTATCCTTTCACCCACAATAAACGTTATGTCTTAACCTTTGTAGCCTTCAATACAGTCATCTTCTTAGTTCTGACCTTTTTAACAAGTGTTGAAATCGGTATTGGAGTAGGATTCGGATTGTTCGCAATTTTCACTATCCTGCGTTACCGCACTGACCCCATCCCGGTGCGCGAAATGACTTACATGTTTGTAATAGCCGCACTACCAGTAATGAATTCAGCCAGCCTGACCAAATCGCTCTGGCCGCAGGTGATTGCAGCCAACATAGCAATACTGGTGATCATGTTCGTACTTGAAAAAGAATGGGGCTTTAAATATGAACAATCCAAGCGCATCACCTACGAAAAGATCGAACTGATCCGTCCTGACCGTCGAAATGAATTAATGGCTGACCTTGAACAACGCACAGGGCTCAAGATAAAACGGGTCAGCATCGGTAGGATCAATTTCTTGAAGGACACAGCTGATGTTACAGTCTATTACGAGAGCGTCGAACCTAATGGGTGGTCTTACAGCGATGAACCCGTTGTAATAGCTTACAGCAGCACCGACACAGAAGATTAATGTGCAACAATAGAGCATCAGTTTACAGTACCAGGCAGGTCATGCATCATCTACATAGAATATTTCTGATCGTTCTCCTCAGTTGTGAAGCTGGGTGGGGAATTTCCCCACCCTCTTCGCAATGCTAAAAATATCTTAGATCAATCGCTATAATTAAATTATGACCCGAAGAATTCTTGTGGTGGATGATACAAAAAACGTACAGCTTCTATTGACGGATTTCTTAAGCGGTCAGGAATTTGAGGTTGTCACGGCATCTGATGGACGCGAAGCTCTGGATGCGGTACACGAATCGAACCCAGACCTGATCTTGCTTGATATCATGATGCCTAACATGGATGGGTATCAATTCATCTCTCATCTGCGCAGAGAATCGAATACTCCGGTGATCATGATCACTGCCAAATCACAGGAAGCTGACATCATTCACGGTTTTGACCTGGGAGCTGATGATTACATCACCAAACCTTTTCGCATGCGGGAACTTCTCGTAAGAATAAGAGCAGTGCTAAGACGCTCGACACCTCACGAAGAAAGTAAGCCCCTGCTGGTCATTGGTGATCTTTCACTTGACCAGAGTAAGCATGAGGTCAAACAAAACGGTAATCAGATCGAGCTTACGCCGTTGGAGTTTAAAATTCTCGAAATTTTAATGCGATCCGCGGGTAAGGTTGTCAAACGTGCACAATTGAGTATGGCTCTGATGGAATGTGGGTACACCGGATCGGAATCAACGTTGAAAATCCATATCCGAAACCTGCGATTGAAGCTGGGGGATGAAATGGATCAGCCACACTATATTGAGACTGTTTTCGGCATTGGATATCGATTCGTGGAGGCTGAAGTAGCATGCGGTCATTAAAAGGACGATTGATCCTTTCATTCCTTGGCGTTGCATTGATTACCGTGCTGGTCGTGTCGGCTTTGATCCGTTTAACTTCTGGCCAATCTCTGATGAATATGGTCGTTGACGAACAAACCGCATATCTTGAAGAAATGACCCAATCCTATTACATCAACAATGGCACTTTAGATGGGTTCTTCGACTATTATTCTCAAACCTTCCAACGGAAACCGGACGACTCACAACAGCCATGGGAGCCTAATAAACCACTATCAGGCCAGGAACCACGCGGTATACACGGGCTAGTGGACACAGAATATAAAGCGCTTATTCCCACATTTGGTATCGAACCAGGCCAGATTGTTCCTTCAGGAAAGCTCCTTGACCTTCATCCGATTAAAGTAGATAACGAAACCATTGCTTACGTCATCCCCGATAAGAAATTTCAATTCCAGCTTAATGCAGAAGAACAGCTATTTTTAAAACGTACCAACCTTGCGATCGGGTTGGCTGCTCTTTCTGGGATCATCCTGGCTGTTGGTGTGGGCTTCTTCCTGGCAAATCAGATTTTGAAACCAGTGCGCCGTCTTACGAAAGCCTCTCAAGCGCTGGCCAATGGTGAACTACAGCAGCAAGTTCCAGTCACTTCTAATGATGAACTTGGCCAACTAACACTCACTTTTAACAAAATGAGTGCTGATCTTTTTCAGGCTGACCAACAGCGTAAACGCCTCACCGCAGATATCACCCATGATCTCAGTACACCACTTCAGATCATATCAGGGTATGTCGAAATGCTCGACAGCGGAGAAACAGCCCTTACTCCGCAGCGAATTGAGATCATCAAGACAGAAATTGAACACCTTCGCCGCCTGGTTGGCGATCTTTCCACCCTGACACAGGTCGAAGCTGGCGGATTGGAGATTCAAATCCAAACTGCCAACCCGTGTGAATTATTAAAACGGGTATATCAGGCTTATGAACCAATTGCAACTAAACAGGGTGTGAAATTGGAATTGGATGTACCTGATATGATTTCACGGATTGCGATTGATGAAGGTCGCATGTTGCAGGTGTTGAAAAACCTGGTTGAGAACGCCCTGCGATATACAGGGCACAATGGAATGATCAGATTGTCAGCAATTGAGGACACATTAGTGCGGCTGATTGTTGAAGACAATGGCTCGGGAATCGAGGCTGAAGATCTGCCATATGTATTTGACCGCTTTTACCGGGCAGACAAGGCACGGTCAGGAAATTCAGGTAAGATGGGTCTGGGATTGGCAATCTGCAAAGCTCTGGTCACTGCCCAGGGCGGAACCATCAAGGCTGAATCTAACGGGAAAAATCAGGGAACCAAGATAATCATTACCTTTGCGGGTGAGAAGTAGATAACTAACTCGTCGAGACATCACAAAAAATTATTCCAATACAGCTCCAGCTTTGCTTGGATCAAAATTATCAGGCCACCGTGTGGTTTGATCATAGACAGCGCCTTCGAAGTCGGCGCTGTCCACATTGGCTCCACTCAAGTCACATCCTCTAAGATCACACTGCTCAAGATTGACCCCTTTAAGATTTGCATTCCTTAATTTCGCATCCTTTAAATTCGCCCCCTCCAAGACAGCATGTTTCAGGTCAGCATTTTCAAGGTCAGCCCCTTCAAGATTGGTGTTCCAAAACACAACCCGCTTCAGGTTCGCACCTCTCAGATCGGATTTTCGCAAGTCTCGACTGGCAAAGTTCACCCCATAAAGATCAGTCTCATGAAGACAGGCTTTCTTACCAATCGGATCACCTGATAAGTATTTTTTATGTTGATCAAGAATTTGTTGCAAATCCATGAAAGGGATTTTCTCCATAGTCATACATCCTGCTGGTTGCTAAGATTGAACTAGTGTAGTTTTTCTGGATGATCGATTAATTTTCCATCAATGTACGCCTGAACCGCGGCATCTATATCCGTCAGATCAGTGACAATGGGTGTCAGGCCCAATTGGCGCATACTTTCGTAAGCACCCATTCCCATTCCTCCACACACAACGACACTGCAATCAGAAATAGCGTCTGCCATTCTCTGATGCTTTGAGTGGGCTTCACCAGTATGCCCGTGCGCATCATCATTATGGTGCTCCGCGTCATGATGATGCTCGCCAAATTGGAGGTGTCCGAGCTTTGAACGCATTTCGCTATCCACAATTTTAGTTCCCTCGATTGTGAATACCTGATAAAACCTTGCCCTACCAAAATGCTGACTGATCGTTTTTCCATCATCGGTGATGAAAGCGATTTTCATTGTATTCTCCTTTTTCAAATGAGTCATCCACATATGCTGTCTGCCAGGTTTTTCTTGTTGATTGGAAGGCAGAAACATCATTAGCATTTCTGCCTGCTCAGTTCCTGTGTTTTCCCAACAATGTGGAAGATTGGCATTAAAGATTAAACTGTCACCCTCGTTTAGTCCATACGCATCTGTTTCAATGTGATAAGTGGCGGCCCCCTTCAAGCAAAAAACAAATTCCCAGCCCGAGTGAATGATCATCTGACCGCCACTGCCCTGCCCTGGCTCAAGTTTCAGGATGAACGGCTGAAGACTTTCATCAGCCAGATCCTGGGCCAGGTTATATGCACAGGCATCCCCCATTTTTACCAACGGCCGATCTGAAGAGCGGGTAAAAATGATCTGTTTCTTTTCCGCTTCGGTTTCAAAAAATGCGGCTAGAGGAACGCCCAGAGTGAGCGAAAGCTGCTGTAGTGTTCCGATCGATGCAGAAGTTTTGCCAGACTCGATGAGGCTGATAGTGTTAACGTTCAAGCCTGAAGCTTCCGCCAGGCCTCGCAGCGAATAACCCAGACTAACCCGCAGGTTGCGCAACCGTTTTCCAACGATAATTTCTGCTGGAGTAAACGCATCGATTTCCTCTTTTGACTGTTGGGACATAAAATTTTCCTGTCACTGCATTACAAATATCAAGTATGATTAATGATGAATATGTACTAATATTATAGTACTATTTTAATAATTTGTACTAATAATACAGTGAAATGATTAATTCTAAAGCTTTGCCTGAATCAAAATACAACCACGACTATAATTAATGCGATGAAAAATGAAGCGCTGCACTTAATCCCCATTCCTGCGCATTTCGAACGACTGCCGGGTTTTTTTCAGATAACCGATCAAACTTCAATTGACACAGATGAGGTATCTTCACAAGCAGCTAACTTTCTTCGCAGCACTATCCTGGCTGAATGTAAGATAGAGTTAACGCTGCAAAAAGAGAACACAAATAACGCCATCCATTTGAGAGTTTTACCGTCAACAGCTGAAAATGAATCTTATACTCTGACCATTCGCCCAAATCGAGTTGAGATTACCTCCGCTGATCCAACCGGGGCGTTTTATGCGGTTCAAACCTTATTACAGATCATCTTTCAGAATCGCGAAAGAAAAGAGCTACCATGTCTCAATATCGAGGATGCGCCACGCTTTCACTGGCGCGCTCTCATGTTAGATGAAGCTCGTCATTTTCAAGGAATGCAAGTTGTAAAACGCATTCTTGATGTTATGGCGCGTTTCAAAATGAATGTTTTTCACTGGCACCTGACAGATGACCAGGGGTGGCGCATCGAGATTAAGCGATACCCGCGTCTGATCAGCGTTGGCTCGAAACGCGCGGGTACAACATACAGTCATAAATCACAGCCGCACAATCATATTCCCCATAATGGATTCTATACACAGTCAGAAATCCGTGAGATCGTACAATATGCTGCTGAGAGACAAATCACAATCGTTCCAGAAATCGAATTCCCTGGTCACTCCACAGCTGCCCTGGCAGCATATCCTGAAAACAGCTGCACGGGTGGACCGTTTGATGTAGCGACCGGCTGGGGAATTTTCTCAGAACTCTACTGCCCTTCAAAGGAGAGCACATTTTCCTTTTTTCAGAATGTCCTTTCTGAAATTACAACGCTTTTTCCTGGCGAGTATGTGCACATCGGAGGGGACGAAGCCCCTATGAAACGCTGGAAAAAGTGTCCCGATTGTTTACAAAAGTCATCCGCCCTTGGAATTGACATCCGGGACCTTCGGACCTGGTTCACAAATCGACTGGTTTATTTTCTCCGCACGCATCAAAAACGTGCCATCGGGTGGAGCGAAGTTCTGCGCCCGGGGTTGGAACGCGATGTGATCCTGCAGCACTGGCTGCCACAAAAAAACAAGGGCGCAAAAGCAGTGCAAGAAGGCCGCAGTGTTATTGTCTCACCATATTTAGATGTCTACCTGGATCACAGTTATGATCTGATCTCTCTTCGGCATCTCTACCTCTTTAACCCTGTTTATAAAAACGTCGACCCTACCATTGCACAATCCATACTCGGAATGGAAGCTCCGTTATGGAGTGAATACGTATGGGATCGGCGTAGACTGGATTATCAGCTTTTTCCCCGCCTGCTGGCCTGCGCTGAGGTCGGCTGGAGTCTCGCAGATCAAAAAGACTATGCGGATTTTGAAAGCCGGGTTAAGGGAATGCTTCGCTGGTTTGACATGCACCAGATCGGTTACGCACCACCAGCTGAATGGGATTCACCATCATGGAAAAGGCTGGCGGCTTTTTTCAAAATCCGCCAGCCCAAAACCCGAATCCCTACAGGCAACCTACCTCTTCCACAATAATATCTAGATTAAATCATTTACGATTCTGATGGAGGTATCACAAACCTGCAAACTTCCGTGTTTTCTGTTTCCCCTTCGAAAGTAGTGCAACTTATGAAACTTGAATGGTTTGTAAGCCAAGTTTTCTCCAGTTCGAGTTCAGCACCAGGTGAATCAGACGGCAGTAAAAGCCATAAATTACTACCCGGAAGCATGCTTTCTTCGATGATCAGGCGAGTGTTGGTATTGAGTGCATCTTCGGGATTACCTGATGCTGCATATTTTTTGATGAGCGCAGGCATAGGGAAGTAATAAGGCAGCGCAGTCCAGTGAAATTGTGGACCAGCCCAATTCATCCAGAAAAACCAGACTGGGGTGCCATAAGAGCGAATTACGACTGCATCACCAGGTTTTGCCTGCTGAGCAAGGTATTGATAAGATTTGCGCAAATCTGAACGCATCATCCCGTATGAATCTTCATTTTGATAACTTACTGGCAGGAAAAAGGAGAATATCAAGCAGCCAACCAGACATAACCACAGATATCGTCTGGTTCGCTGCACTGACAGGCAAAGTACCGTGAGCAGTGTGAGTAATGCTGTTAGTACAAGAATTAGAAGTACCTTTTCAGGTATCCTGGCAAGAGCAATACCCACCTGCTGTCCATTAACCAGCCATTTGACATTCCAGACCAGAATCGAATATCTCGCCTGCCAGATCGTCGACCATTCACTGACCGGTTCGGCTGCTGCATACATCGAATGATAAAAATTATCCACCGGTACAAGTACTCCCAGAAGCTGCACACCCATGGAAAAAACGCTCAACAATAACAGAATCAGTCTTCCAGCCCATACCCGTAACAATCTATCTATCACTGGGATGGCAGCCAACAACATCAGCGGAATAACAGGCAGTAGATAGCGCAAACCCCAATTAATATGCCCTGCCCATTCGAAATCATAAAACAGTGCCTGCCCAATCACCATCAGAATCAGACATGCCCATGCCTGCCAGGTGGATTTAAACCTGAGGATCAGCCCTGGAACAGCCAGAATCAGGATCGGCGAAAAAATAAATAGGCTTTTGCCCGGGCTAATGAATGGTCCTATTATCGCCTCCAGAAAATATGGGCGGGGAGTATCTCTGAAAAACCTGGCCAGCAGGGAATAGTAATCAGGGGTAAAGCGTGCAAGGAGAGGAATGCTTGGAATCACTAAAAACCAACAAACCACAGCCAATATCACCGCTGTAATCAGCGTGATCCATTTCCACCGCTTCCATCCATTTTTTGATGCTGGCTGCCTTTTTCTTAGAGTAAGAAGAATATCAAGCAGCATAACCGGACTGGCGATCAGCACAATATTTTTAGCCAGGACTCCCGCAATAAGCGCGAACACAAGGCCTGCCCAATAAAAGATGCGTTTTTCTGCCGCCACGGGTGTGACAATGTCCTGCTTGACTGCCTGCAAGAAAAACCAGGCACATGTAAGAAAAAACATAGCCAAAGGATCACGAAAATAAGTTTTACTGTAAGGCAAAACTATCGTTCCAAGACCAAAAATTGCCGCTGCCATCAAAGCAGAAGGTAAGGGATACCCCATGCGCAGCACTGTGAGGAATAGCACCGCTGCGGTTGCTGCTGTCACCCAGATGGTAAGCAAAAACAGGGTTTGCACCCGGCCAATTCCGCATGCTGCTGCAACCTTCACTAACAATGATCCAAATAGAGCCTGGGCAGGTTCAATGTTCAACGCCTGGTCAGCATATGGTTTAACATATCGCGAGTATGAGAAAACGCGTTCATTTCCGATCACACGCGAAAAATTCACCTCACCATCAAAAGCAATACTCAGCGCCTGAGTGGAAAGGATATGCTCGTCATCTGTCGAAAACAGACCATTGTAAAACAGGCAGTAAACCAGAGAAAGTAAGATGAAAATCGCCAGCGCAAAATTTAACCTGGATATAGACTCTTTCATTTATCCCCCCTTAATCCAGTTTTTCAATCTTACTTTCAGAAGCCTGTATTGTGCGTCCAGTTTATATAACGATTCCAACCGCTCAGCATCCAATGGCTTTTTTCCAAATCCCATTCTGGCAATAGCTGACCTCCAAATCACCTTACAGATCTGTGCCAGGATGTTCTTGTTATGAGATTCAGCAGGAAAATAAAGGTCTCTCTGTTCCTGATAGTGAACCAATGCTCCAGCGCAAATCGTTTTTTTCAAATGCTCTAGAGTAAAGCGAGAGGGATCCACCTGATGCAGCACATGCGCCTGGGGAAGAACCCCGATCGAATACCCAAGCTGCTGTATCAATCTGGCAGCGATAATTTCTTCCCCGCCACTGAAATCATTGCCATGCCGGCCGTACCTGCCTCTAAATCCTCCAATCTGGAGTAAGGCTTTACGCCGCGCGCCCCAGTTCGCACCCCATGGGAATTCCCACCACTCCTTGACCTCGGTCAATCCTCTATACCCGGTGATGAATTGACTCCAATAACGCTCCCATCCCTCCTTCCAAACCATGTTGATGGTCTCCGGCCGCTTCAGCGTGATATGTCCGCCGATTACTCCCATTTCTTTATGATTGGCAAATGCATCCAGGTATTGCTGGACGAGATCCGGGTCTGCAATCGCATCATCATCGAGAAATAAGATAATTTCTCCCCTGGCTTCCGCAATCCCGGCATTGCGCGCAAACGAAAGCCCAAGAACAGGGCAGTGCACCAGTCGCAAAATATCTGCTTCCTTAAAAAAATTATCTTTCCTGATACGCTCGATGGTTTCTTCCAGATCTGAATCACCAGGGCTGTTATCTACCACAACCACTTCAAATTCGCGTTTTTCAGCAGTCTGCCTGGCCAGTGACATTAAGTTGTCTTCAAGACTCTGATTGCGCTTATAAGAACAAACTACTACCGAGAGCTTTTTCGTCCTTTCAGCCGAATCGGAAATTTCTTTTTCGATCTGTTTTAGATGAGCACTCCGGGCATGAATATCAAGCGCATCAAGTAAAACCTCCAGATCAGAGGATGAGAAATGATCTGGTTTTCCGGGCGATTTTACTGAATGATCAGGCTGATTGTCACACTGTATATGCAATAACGAGGAATCTGTATTGTGTTCCAAGTCAGACGAATTTGAGGAAAAAAGCATGGAGTTATACCTGTCTGCAGGCAAGTTGGTGGGTATGCCTTCCAGTCCAGGTGCAATATGAAGATGAATCACGGGAAGAAACAGGCGGGGCAGGTTCAACCGGCCAAAGGTCTCCTGTGAAAGAACGATTCCACTTTGTTTCACAACAATTTTTTTTACCGCGTCTGTTAGATTTTTAACGCGCTGAGATTCACCAACTTCGTGGATAACCCAGAGCATGGGCATCAGGTAAAAATCACGCCGAAAGTCATCGAAAACCATTAAGAATTTTCTACCACTTGTAATCTTCAAACTTTCATCCTGACTGGTCAGCGACCGTGCGTGAAAACGATAGCTATAGACCGGTTGCTTTAAGGTGCTATGGCGCAAGGTCAGCAGAGCATTCACCTGCATCCAATAATCGTAATCCTCCCGGGTAAATTGCCATGGGCTGTATCCAGCCAGCAAGTGATGAACACGCTTTCGGTATAAGAACGCGCCGCCAATAAAATTATTGGCGTAAGTATTCAGTTCGTTCGTATGGTTGGGGAGATAGATGTGCTCGCTGCCGTGAGGATACTGGTAGCCCTCGAACCACGCGGAATGCCGCAGCACTTGACCATCATCTCCGATGATATCCATATTGGCATAGACCATATCCCAGCTGGGATGCCTTTCAAGGCAAGCCACCATTTTTTTAAGACAGTCTGGTTTCAACAAATTGTCATCACTGGTCCAGGTTAAAAATTCACCCTTTGCCAGGGCAAACCCGGTATTGAGTGCGGCTGGAAGTTTGCGATTTGGTTGATGTACCACTTTCACACGTACATCTCTATTTTGGTATTCATCAGCGATCAATCCCGAATTGTCTGTGGAACCGTCATCAACAATGATCAGTTCAAGATTCCCGTATGTTTGACCCAAAATGCTTTCAATCGCATCACGCACATATTTACTGCCGTTATAGAGCGGCATGATGACCGAAACCAACCCTGCGCAACAGGTGACCTGCAACTTCCTGAAATCGGTCGAAAATATTCTTGACCGTTGCTTTTTATATCGCAAAAAGCATTTCGCATATCCTGAACGCCTGCTGCCAGACCATCCGGTGAATACCCGGAGCAGCCCTCTTATCGTCAACGCGCTGCTGATGAACGCACGTTTCACGCTCGCCACCATTGCTTTAATCCAACGTTCACGCTTCGATCCACGAGGGATGAGGAATAAGCGAACCTGCCACAACCTCCAAAGGAGCTTCCACCCTCGACTTCCTTTGATTGCAGCCAATTCCTGTAAAAGGAACTCTTGCTCTTTTTGTCTTTCTAAATTTTGTTTTTTCAGAACTTCGATCTGCTGGTTCAACAAATGGATTTCTTCACATTGCTGTGCCCGCAGGTGAACGATCTTCTTTTGAATTTCAGAATAATTATTCTTCTCCCGCTCTAACAATTGTTCCAGATTAGATATTCGTTCAGTCAATCCTACTTCTCGCTCATCACAAGCCGTCAATTGTTGTTTCAACCCTGCGATCTGGTATTTTTTAGTGTCAAGTTCTTTCACGAGCGAGAGCGCTGTCTGTTCTAGAATTCCCTGCAGATCACCACAAATTAACCTCGCTCGTGCGTTTGAATTGGAGAGCAACTCGAAGGCTTGTAACACACTTTTCGACGCAAGGTCTGCCATTTCAACTTTTTTGTTCAACAGGAGTGCTCTTAATTCATCTTGATGACTCCATGCGTCATTCAACCTCTCAAGTATTATCGAATCAGAAATCGCGGTAAGATCGATTGAGTAACTGCTGAGGCCTACCTGATTCAGGTAATTCTCGACTTTTGGATCATAACTAAGTCCCACCATTGGAATCCCGCAACCAGCCGCCACAATCAATGAGTGCAGTCGCATCCCCAGCACAAGGTCACAGCCTGCGAGTAAATCACCCTTCAAATGCGGATTCAGCGATCTTTCGAGAATCTGTGTGCGTTTCGCGTTTCTCAATCGTTTTGAGATCCGCCTGGCAACACCCCGGTCATCAAGAAACGGATCAGTTGCATATTGAAATGGAATGAAAAAAGCTTCAAACTCAGGATGATTATCGAGAAATTCATCAACCGCCCCGGCAACGCATCTTTCCCAATGATCCGGTTCCACTCCCACGTTCCAATTTCTCAAGACGATTCCCAACTGTTTTTTTTCTTCGCTGTCTGTCTTTTTTTGGAGGGTTAAGCCCATTACTGGATCGGCAGCCAATGTGACGCGCTTTTCTGCAACTCCTAGATCTCTTAAAATTTTCACAGATTGCTTATCACGCACAGTGATCAGGGCTGCCTGTTCTGCAATTGCCTTTACATGCGTTTTACCCTTTTCAGTGACAAGTGGTCCTACACCTACCGCATACAACATTAACGGCTTATGGTGAATTGAAGCCAGCAGCGCTACGCTGGTATAAAAGGAAATTCCGATGTGTTCTGATGTGAGGATAGCCGATTGATCGAATCCCCAGTAATCATGAAAGATTCCGCCGCTACCCAGAATTACCAGGTCAGCACCACGTATGGTCTTTTCGATCTGGCTGATATTCATCCACGATACACTGCCCACCTGGTATCTACTGGCTGTTTGCCTGGGCTTACCCGATAAAACGACAATGTTTACATCTGGAATCACCTCGCGGAGATTTTGAATCATAGCATCGAGGATCAGTTCATCTCCTGTATTCCCAAATCCGTAGTATCCGGCGATCACGATCGTGTGAGGCATGACTCCGATCCTTAGTTCTTTGGGGTTTCTGATTGTTCGATTAATCTCCGATAACTTCTCACCACCTGATGCACATCACCCTGATCTACGATTGCTCCACTTTCGATCAGGGCAGCGCGGTCGCACTTCTTGAGGATCAAATCCATATCATGCGTTACCAGCAAAATGGTCGTCCCTTCATTTTTGAAACCGTCAATCCGGGCTTGACATTTCTTCTTGAACGCTTCATCTCCAACTGCCAGAATCTCATCCAGAATTAAAATTTGCGGTTTCCAAGATGTGGCTACCGCGAAACCCAAACGGGCGATCATCCCTGAGGAATACATCCGCAGCGGGGCATCAACGAACCCATCCAACTGGGCAAAATCCAAAATCTCAGGGATATGGTCCTTGATTTGCTGGTGAGAATGTCCAAGCAGAGAACCATATAGCAGAATGTTTTCTCTACCGGTCATCTCAGGCTGAAACCCTGCGCCACATTCCAGTAAAGGCGCAACCTCGCCTTCAACGATCAACCTGCCTCTGGTTGGCACAATGACTCTCGAGATCACCTTAAGAAGGGTGGTTTTTCCGGCTCCATTACGGCCGATGATTCCAAATGTTTCACCGCGAAGGATATCCAGGTTGATATTTTTCAATGCCCAGAAATCTTGCATCCTGATCCTTCGTTGAAAGTATTGGATGGTGAATTCTTTGAAAGATCGGATAGACACTTCTGGTTTTCTGTATCTGACCGAGACATCCTCCAGGTGGATGGCGATTGGAGACTGATTGATCATCGTTGTTCTTTCATCATCAGGTGCGGTAAGTAAACTCATTGGCTTTCCAGTTAAAGATGAGCCAGCCAATAATCAGAGCAGCAAAGGATATCCCGACGCTGATACCCAGCATGTTCACCGATGGGATATGGCCATCATAGATGGGCTGCCGGATCAACTCCACCAGATAATTCATCGGATTGAACGCCAAGACCCATCTACGGTACGCTTCAGGAATAATTTCAGAAGGATAGATAATCGGTGTCAGGTACATCCATGCTGTTAGGCCAATGTGATACATATCCACGACATCAGGAAAATACAACGCGAGTGTTGAAACCAGCAAGCCGATACCAAGCGTGAAAATTGTCAGTAAAAGCATAGAGACTGGCAGGAATAAAAATGAAATATGAAAAGGCTGTCTGAGAATGAGCATGATGATCATTAACGGAACCAATGATAAGAGCAGGTTAACCACCCCGGTACCGATGGCAGACACGGTGAACACCGTTCGCGGCATATAGACCTTATGCAACAGCGAGCCACCCCAGACATTCTGTGAAAGCGCAGCAGTGGTGGCCTGTGAAAAAAAATTCCAACCAATCAAACCGCTCAAAATAAAGACCGGATAACTGCTTACCGACTTGAAAAGATGAGAAAACACCAGGGTCAGGATGAGCATCGTTCCCAGTGGATTCAACATCGTCCATGCCACCCCCAGGAAAGAGCGCTTATAACGTGAAACCAGATCACGCCTGACCAGTTGCAGGATCAGCTCACGATATTTGAAGAGATTCCGCGTTTCCTCAAAAACAAAGTTACCGCGATTTCCGCTATCGTACCGGACGAAACGCACTTCTCTGGCCAGTCTCATTTGACCCCTTTCTGGCTGGTAGCGTGTTTTAACCATTCATCCCAGTCATGTTGGCCATAATCGTATCCAGTACCTGAACAATCCTTCTTTTCTTGATTGTCTCTCACCCTTAACCAGGGCTTATTTAGGATGGATAGAAAGATGCCCTTAATCCACATAAGAACAAATCGGGGGAGATACCATAAAGCCCGAAAAAAAATACGTCTATCAGGTAAACGAATGAGCCCAATCATGATCATCAAAATTTCGATGAGTACCAGACTTAAGACTGGTACAAAAATCCAAGGATGACGAATCGATGCCACGCCAAATAGTAATAATGCAGTCAATTTCAACCAGCGCGGTTTCAAAAACAGTGAGCCTATCAATGAACATCCATCCAGCCCGCTTATCAGGGTCTTCAATACCACCCGTCGATATCCCCATAATGTTAACCACTGACCGCGGAACCAGCGTGCCCGCTGCCGTGATGCAGCAGCCGCTTTCAGTGGTTTAGGATCGTATACCGTCGCGCTTTCAATCCGATGAATTTTTATTTTTCTATCCGCCAGAAGCAGACTGAGAACAATGTCCTCCACCTCGGAGTCTGTCCCGAAGTTCAAATCCATTAAAACTTCTGGCACAAAAATCATCCCCGTCCCACGTAGGCGCACCGACCAACCGGCTCTGGCACGTAGATGATCAAATATGGTCTGCTCAACGGTCTCAGAGAGAGCAATCAGAGTCGCGACTGGTGAGTTTTCGTATCTTATCGGAGAGACGAAACATTGGGCAGCTTTTATATCTTTTCTTAAGCTTTGATCAAGAATTGAGATGAAATTGGGATGGATGATACTGTCTGCGTCCAAAATGACCAGAAATGAATATCGGAGGAGTCTTTGCGCTTGAGTTTTGACAAACCAGGCGATGGCGGCACCTTTTCCACGGGGATAGATTTCGTCTCGGATGAAGACTTCGGCGCCAGCCTTGCGGGCAAAAAGCGCGGTTTGGTCTGAGCAATTATCGGCAATAACAAATAAGGTATCCCCAGGGCGAACAGCTTTGAGGGCTGTCAAGACCGTGGAGCGGATCATTGCAGCCTCATCTTTCGCACAGATCACCAGAGCAAATGGACGCATCACATCACCTATTTTGAGCCCTCACCATTCCATGCCACGCTGATAATATCCGCAATCCAAACAATGCAATCCGTCGGCGAGACCAATCAGCGCACCAGAGCAATTTCCACAACCCTTCCTTCCATTTACTATTACGTGCCTGATTGGATCCTGATGAAAGTGCCAGTCCCAGTGCCCAATCCAAGTCCGCGCAACTGTGTCCCAGGAATGGACTGACCGAACCGCGTTATCTCTGATGTAGTCTGCGTAATACTTATTCTGAGAAAGAACCCGTATCCATTCTGCTGCGGTCTGGCATACCATAGGATTTTCAGGGTCTCCAGGAATCAGAATTCCGTTGAAGCCATGTGTAATGATCTCAGGATAGGCACCTACCGCACTGGCAATCACAATGCATCCCGCTCGCATGGATTCGATCACTGAAAGACCAAAGGGTTCCTGGCGGGTTTGTAGATGAATACTGAAGCCCATTTCCAGAAGAGCACACGCCAGATCTTTTTGCCCAACCATCCCATGATTGACGATGCCAGGTTCACGAATGATAGAAGGATCTTGCTCACCCCACAACCTGCTGCCGCCATAAACGTGCAGCAAATATCGCTCATCAGTTTTTCGAAGCTGGTGTAAAAGATAACGGGCGGCAGTTAAACCTTTTGATGGATGGCTTAGAAAAACCAGCGCGTAATCATTGCGATGGATATGCTTGGCCTTGTAATTCTCTTCCGGTACGCCGTGATACTGAACAAACAATTGTTTACGAGAGATCGCCCATTGACGCTCAACGATTCCACGGATGAAGTTGCTGGGGGTGTAAATGTAATCAAGGCTGTTCATATTTATACCTTTCGGTTGTTCAGCCCCGGCGATCATCAGGATTTTTATCTCTGCAGAAAACTCAGAGCTGCGCCACCCTCCCAGATCCAATTCACCGCCGCTAGATGAAATAATCAATGCATCAGTGGAAACTCTACCATGGTGTGAATAATGGACATATTGCACACCCTTTATCTCCTCATCCCGAGGGCAATTTACAAAGAGAGTGACCTGGTTTCCGATATTCGCTAAAGCATGAGCGATTCGCAGCCTTGCAGTAATTCCGCCACCAACACCCACATTGTTCATCTCGTTCCAGTTTGAAACGATATGATGATCCGGGCAGAAGAACGCAATGGAATAACTCATAGCTGCCGTCACTTTCGGGTTTTATAAAACGAATTAGAACAATATCAACTCCACAAATTCGTGATCAGATCATTCGGGTAAGGTCAGACCTTTCGCGATCACAATAATGTATGCAGCCCATGAGCGAGTTAACTGTTCAGAAGGACAGAACATCAAGGGATCTGTGCTACAAGCTGGTATCAGACCTTCAGCATAAGCCTGCTCCACCCAACCTACAGCCCAATTATCAGCCGGAACATCATCGAACACGTCTCCAACCCCAACCGGAATCTCCATGTCGGATCCATGCGCAATTCTCAGTCCGAACACCGCTCCCATATCCCGCGTAAATGGTGTTGATGGGCAAAACTTTAATGGACTGTCGGGAGGATACTGACAACCAGCAGTCATTCCCTCATCATACATTTTTTCTGCCCAGGGAATTGCCCAGTCGTATCCGGTCCAATCATCAGTAAACACATACGGTTCAGCATCCGTTGGAGTACCGATCGCGCCAAGCTTTCCACGCAACATGAACACCGCTGACTCGGTACGCAACATTGTGCTATCTGGACAGAATGCGAGCGGTTCACCAGCATGCTGGCAGCCGGCGGTATAACCAGCATCCCACAATGCTTCGATGTATGCCCAGCGCGGATGGTTGAATGGGACATCTGCGAACGTGGCAACTTCAAATTCAGCTGTCACTGTTTTGGCGGCATCCATCGTCACCACACATGTGTCGTTCCCGCTGCAGCCACCTCCTGACCACGACTTCAAGCGGTTATAGTCATTTGTGGGCGTCGCCGTCAACGTCACCACGGTTCCATGACCATAGATTTCAGAACAATCCGAACCACAATTTATGCCTGTCACGTTACTGGTTACTGTACCTGTTCCAGTTCCCGTTTTCGATACATTCAAACTATAGGTAAATTGTGTGGGGGTGTAATTTTGCGCAGTTTGGTCTGTGATCACATTGGAATATGTTTTACTGGGCGGAACAAAAGAATAGCCAGTTAAGGTTGGCACCACCATACCCGACCAATTGTAAGTTACTGTAAACGAGTAATTCCCTAAGCCATCCGAGGTGGCTGTCTTCGCGGTTCCATCTGTGTAACTGAGCGTCACCCCGGCAACCCCGGTATTTCCGCTGATGGTAGGCCTGTACACTGCAAAAGCAGCAGTTACCGATTTTGCCGCGTCCATGGTCACCTGGCAGATACCCGTGCCTGTGCAGGCTCCACTCCATCCGCTAAAGAGAGAACCCGGATCGGGAGTCGCTGTAAGAGTAACTACTTGCGATACCGGGTAAGCCTCGGTGCAATCGCTTCCGCAAGAGATCCCTGCCGGATCGCTGGCAACAGTTCCAACGCCTGCACCTGTCTTATTTACCGTTAAAGTGACAGGTGAAATACCAATTAAAGCCTGGATTTCAGCCATTGTCATTGCCCGGTCATAAATCCGGACGTCATCCAATGCACCCTGATATAAGGTTGTACCATCTGATTGGGCACCGATACCCAATGCGGTAGTATTTGGAGTAATAGCGGTAGAGGCAACGGTGGTGGAATTATCCAGTATTCCGTTAATGTAAATTTTTAGATTGGTGCCATCAAAAGTTGCCGCCACATGCTGCCAGGTAGTTCCATCTGTTGCATAGTTGGTGAGAGATTGAACTGTGCTGGTTCCACCATTGATCTGGAAACTGATCTTATTATTGCTGCCAAGGGATAGGCCAAAACCGCTGGAAGTAGTTCCAATGGTTTTCTTGAGAATGATCTGATTGGCCACTTTTTCCGGTCTGATCCATCCGGTAATTGTGACAGCACCGGTTACATCCAGGGGAGTGCTGTCAGGTGCGATAGCATACTGGCCTGTGCCACTGAAATCAATAGCCTGACCCGTTTTTCCGGTTACCCAAACCGGGGTTCCATAGATTCCAGCGTCCTTGCCATACATAGAGCCATCAAGCAGCACATTTCCGCTACCTTCGTCCATTTGATAACAGGCAACCAGGGAGGTGTCGCTTCCGCAGGCAGCCGATGGAGTTTGAGTCACCGTCCAGGTGAAATATTCAGTACTCGAAACAGAACCATCACTAACAGAGACAGATGAGGTATACGGGCTTGAATTGGCCGCAGTGGAACTGATTGTTCCGCTAATTAAACCCGTGTTCGGATTAATGGATAATCCTTCAGGCAGATAGCCAGCACTGTAAGTCAACGTTGGCGAATCAATATCAACAGCGGTAATTTGAAGGCTGACCGAATTCCCCTCAAGGTTGGTTTGATTGCCAGGCCAATTTACTACCGGGGGAACGTTGGCTGCGGCGGCGGTTGTGAAGCTCCATGTCGAACTCTGTGCCGTGGCTTCTCCATTATCCGCAACCGCATACCATTCATATTCCGTGCCGTTAGTGAGTCCTTTCCAACTCAACGAAGCATTCGTTCCTGATGTCACGGTCGTGCTGCCAAGGAAGGTGAAGTTGCTGCCACCATCCATGGTGTAGTTCAATTCAAATTGCTCATTTGCGGTGGTACGCCATTTATCCTGTGTCGGTGAATACGTCGAAACATAAATCTTATCAGCAGAGGGTGAAAACCGCATAATCCGTAAATAACCGCTCTGGTGTTCGTCAACTGTCTGGTAATCGGACCGCAGACTGTATACCGTGTTAGAGTTATACACATCGGTCCTCATACCCGCCGTATCGTTGTGACCACCCAGCATCAGGAAGAAATTGGGGTTGTCCTTCAAACCCTCATAGATCGCCGCACCCTGCGGAGCAAAAGTATTTTCTGCATCTGAATTAAGAAGATAATGGGTGATGACAATGGCACGCCTGTCACTATAAGTCTGCAGGACGCTATCAGCCCACTGGATCACCGGATGAGAGCTGCTGGTCATCGAATAGTCATACTCTATGAAAACAACAATGAAGTTGTAGCCCTCAACAGAAAAGAGGTGATAAGTATTGTCATAATTTGTACCGTAACGTCCACCGTAAGTGGTCTGATTGAGAATGGTCGACCCAAAATAACTGTTAAATGCAGAAGTTTGGTAGGGAGCACCCTCTTTGTTGCCCAATTCCAATCCGAAAGGAATTCCCGCACCCGAAAGAATACTCCAGGCTGCAACCGCGCGGTCCCATTGTTCGGTAATGGTATAATCATCAACATTATCACCCAGCGATAAAACAAACTTCACATTACGTGAGTATTTCTGGGTTACCACCCAGTCCATTTGAGCATTGTAAATTTCTGGATAAGCCTCAGCGTAATGCTGTGGATCAGGAATAACAATGATCGTGAAATCATCGTTCGACTCTGTCTTTGGACGACCATAAAATGAGACGGTTAGCAAGCCGCCTTCAGGATTGGTGGGATTAACCGTTAAAGTTGTCGATAATGGTATGCCAGTAGCACCATTTGAAGGACTTACCAGTGTGGGTGGGTTAGGAGGAGTAGGAAGTGGTGTAGCACTCGCCTCATCTGATAAAACCGATTCATTACCTGCTCCATCTTCAGCGGTGATGGCATAGTAATAGATCTGCCCGTTGGTCAGCCCGGTATCGGTGTAGGCGGTGCCCGTTACCAGTGTGCCGTTGATCGGA
>JAJUGU010000013.1 GCA_029265815.1 Anaerolineaceae bacterium
GACGGGAGCGATCAAGCTGCCGGAAGGTGTTGAGATGGTTATGCCGGGTGACGATGTGGCCATGGAATGCGACCTGATCATTCCGGTGGCGTTGGAGCAGGGCTCAAAGTTTGCTATTCGTGAAGGTGGTCTGACGGTCGGTGCCGGTGTGATCACAAAAATCATTGCATAGGTAGAAGAAGATGGCAAAACAAAAAATTCGAATTCGCTTGAAAGCTTTTGATCATCGGGTACTCGACCAATCTGCAAAACGGATTGTCGAGACCGCGGAACGCAGTGGTGCTCAGGTTGTAGGACCTGTTCCATTGCCCACACGTGTTGAGCGTTTTACAGTTCGCCGCTCATCATTTATTGACAAGGATTCTCACGAACATTTCGAGATCCGTACTCACAACCGATTGATTGATGTTCTTGACCCTGATTCCAAAACTATCGACATGCTCATGCGGTTAAACATGCCTGCAGGTGTCGATATTGAGATCAAGATCTAAAATAGCGTACCGCGAATTCGATTCTTTAAACGGTAGATCACCTTAAAAATTTATCAAACCCCTGACATATATCGCAAAATGCGGTATAATGTCTAGGTTTTGGGCGAAAGCCCGAAAATTGGCAATTCAAGAGCGGTTTTGTGGGCGCACCAGACAAATACTCACCAGTGCCGCAGCAAGCTGCTGACTGAATTGTACAGGGATGATGCAGCCAAGCCCAGGCTGACAGTCTCTATAAAATATTATGAAGGAGAACAACTGAGATGTTTAAAGGGCTGATCGGAAAGAAAATCGGCATGACCCAGATTTTCGATGAAAATGGCGCGGCTCACCCAGTCACGCTTATCGAAGCTGGGCCATGCTTCGTTACCCAGATCAGGAATGCTGAAAAAGAAGGTTATTCGGCTGTTCAGTTGGGTTACGAAGAGGTCAAACCAAAACGGTTGACTGGTGGTGAATTAGGCCATCTCAAACGCAACAATTTACCTCCTCTTAAGTATTTGCGCGAATTTCGTGCTAAAGAGATCCAGGTAGCTGAAGGCGACAAGATCGATGTCAGCCTGTTTGCGGTTGGAGAGAAAGTGGATGTCTCTGGCCTAAGCAAAGGTAAAGGTTTTGCGGGTGGTGTGAAGCGTTATCATTTCCGGGGTGGACCAAAAACGCACGGTCAATCTGACCGGTTGCGCGCTCCCGGCTCGCGTTCATCAACCACTACACCTGGTCGTGTATTCAAAGGTTCTCGCGGACCTGGTCATATGGGCAATGACGCTGTTACCGCACAGAACCTAAAAGTTGTCTTGGTAGACGCCGAAAGAAACGTTATCGGTGTTAACGGCTCCGTACCTGGTGCGCGCGGCGGCCTAGTTATTATTAAAGAGTCCCGGAAAGCTTAATCCGGTGATTCCTGGAACCGTTTACCTGGACTAAGGGAGCTTATGACAATGGAAGTTGAAGTCTTAAACATGGAAGGCAAAAAGGTCAGCACGGTAGAATTACCTGCGGCGATCTTTGAAGCCCCTATTAATATTGATTTGATGCATCAGGCATTTGTGCAGCAAATGGCCAATGCCCGCCTGGGAACCCATGAGACCAAAGTCAAGAGCGATGTAGCTGGCGGTGGTCGAAAACCGTGGCGCCAAAAGGGAACCGGCCGTGCCCGTCAGGGTTCCACGCGTTCTGCGCAGTGGAAGGGTGGAGGAAAGATTCATACACCTCACATGCGGTCATATATTCAGTCTATGCCGAAGAAAATGCGTCAGGCAGCTCTACGTTCCGCGCTTTCTGTGAAAGCGGCTGAGTCAATGATCGTAGTCGTTGATGAACTCAAAGTCAGCGAGCCTAAGACACGTTTGATGGCTGGAGCTTTGAATACTCTGGTTGGTGAGGCAAGCGCCTTAGTATTAATTCCTTCGACTGAAGAATATGAAGGTGTGATCCGCTCGACCAACAATATTCCCGACGCTAAAGTCTTGAACGCGAATTACATCAATATTCGCGACCTCATGGTCTTCGATAAGCTAGTTCTGCCCATGGCAGCGCTTGATCTCATCAAGGCTAACCTGGGATAGGTAGGAGAATACGATGAGCACAATATATGATGTACTCCGCCGCCCGATCGTGACTGAAAAATCAAATTATATGGTCACCAAACTTCATCAGTATGTTTTCGAAGTTGCCATGGATGCCAATCGGACTCTGGTGAAAGACGCGGTCGAGAAATTATTTGACGTTACTGTTGTACGGGTGAATATCATCAATGCACCGGCAAAACGCTCTCGCAGGGCTCGCAGCCGTCGGTTGATGATCAGCAACCCTGCTTATAAGAAGGCAGTGGTTACCCTCACCCCTGAAGATCGAATCCCTATTTTTGAAGGGGTAGAGTAATGGCTATCAAGATTTATAAACCAACAACTCCAAGCCGCCGTGGGATGACCGGTTATGGCTTTGAAGAAATCACCAAGGATACCCCTGAGCGATCGTTGATTGTTTTACGCAAGGCGCATTCTGGCCGCAATAATTATGGCCGTGTCACTGTTCGCCATCAGGGTGGCGGCAACCGCCAGTTCATCCGTGTGATCGATTTCAAACGCGATAAGCTGAATATTCCTGCTCGCGTTTCAGCGATCGAATATGATCCTAACCGCACTGCTCGACTGGCTTTGCTCGTTTATGCAGACGGTGAAAAAAGATACATTATTGCACCTATCGGTTTGAAAGTGGATGATACAGTGGTTGCTGGTCCTGCAGCAGAAATTCGACCAGGAAACAGTCTTCCTATATCCAATATTCCGGTTGGTACGCTGGTACATAACATTGAGTTGAAAGAAGGCAAAGGCGGCCAACTGGTGCGTTCAGCCGGAACAAGCGCTCAATTGATTGCCAAAGAAGGTGACTTCGCTCAGATTCGTATGCCTTCTGGTGAAGTCCGTCTTGTCCGACAGAAATGCTATGCAACCATCGGACAGGTGGGCAATTCAGATCACAGCAACATCAAACTTGGTAAAGCCGGCCGTAAACGCCACATGGGAATCAGACCCACCGTTCGTGGAACTGCGATGAGTCCCCGCGACCATCCGCATGGTGGTGGTGAAGGTCGCCAGCCTGCTGGTATGCCCGGGCCAAAGAGTCCGTGGGGCAAACCCACCCGCGGGTATCGAACTCGCCGGAATAAGAAGACTGACCAGTACATTGTTCGCCGCCGGAATGCCGGCAATCGGTAAGACGAGCGATAGATCTTAACCGAGAAGAAGGGACGAAAATATGTCTAGATCGCTTAAAAAAGGGCCGTTTGTTGACCCGAAACTACTAAAGAAAATTGAAGCAATGAATAGCCGCAGCGAAAAGAAAGTTGTTCGCACCTGGAGTCGGGCAAGTACAATCTTCCCCCAGATGGTGGGTCATACCATTGCTGTGCATGACGGTCGCCGCCATGTACCCATCTACATTACCGAGAACATGGTTGGGCACCGCCTGGGTGAGTTTGCACCCACCCGCCACTTCCGCGGCCACATGTCAGAAAAATCAACGGGAGCGAAATAACCATGGCAACCGAAATTCGTGCTGAATTAAAGAATTGCGGAGTGTCTGCTCAGAAGACCCGCCTGGTTGTTGACCTTGTGCGCGGCAAGCCGGCAGTGGAAGCATTGACAACTTTGAAATTTACCAATAAAGTTGCTGCCCGTCATGTAGGAAAACTACTTGCGTCAGCAGTTGCCAATGCTGAAGAAAACTTTGGCATCAGCCGTGATGATCTTGTGGTTTATAAGATCACTGCCGATGAAGCCCCGACCCGCAAATGGCGCCGTTTTGGTGCCCGCGGCCGCTTCAAACCGTTGTTAAGGCGTTTCTCTCACATCACGGTTGTGCTGCGCGAGAAAGGATAAATTCAAGCAGGGCAGCAGGATAAATCTGCGCCCGCATGAAAAGGACACCAGGAGAAATTATGGGTCGAAAAGTACATCCAATTGGTTTTCGTCTTGGAATCAATCAGCCTTGGGAAGGTCGCTGGTTCGCTGAGGGATCAGATTACCGTACACAGCTGCATCAAGATATTGTCATCCGCCGTATGATCCAGAACGAAGGAGACAAAGCTGGCATCTCAATGGTTGAAATCGAGCGTTTCCCGGGCAAAGTTAAGGTTGTGGTACATACTGCAAAACCAGGAATTTTGATCGGACGCAAGGGTGATTCTGTCAAGAAGATCCGCACTGAACTAGAAGCATTAACCGGTAAGAAAATTGATCTTGAGATCAAAGAGATCAAGGCTCCAGATTGCGATGCATACCTGGTTGCCAAAAATATTGCCGGGCAGATCGAACGCCGTGTAAGTTATCGCCGTGCGATGAAACGAGCACTACAACAGGCTATGCGTCAGGGAGCGGAAGGAATTAAGGTTTCTGTTTCAGGTCGTTTGAGCGGTGCTGAAATGGCTCGTATTGTCTGGCTGCGAGAAGGACGCGTTCCTCTGCAGACTCTGCGCGCAAATATCGATTTTGCCCGTGCAGAAGCCCTAACCACCTACGGTCGCATCGGCGTTAAGGTCTGGGTTTATAAAGGTGAAGTCATCTCCGGAATGGAAGAGAAAGTTGAATCCACCGAAGGTGTATACGTTAGTGAATAGACTCTACACCGGGTGCGAATCCGGGTAATTTGAAAGAGGTAGCAGCTATGTTGATGCCAAAACGTGTTAAATGGCGTAAAACGATGCGCGGGCGCATGACCGGCAAAGCTTTGCGCGGTGCAGAAATGACATCCGGCGAATATGCCCTTCAGGCACTTGAGCCGGGGTGGGTAACCGCCCGTCAGATTGAAGCCGCCCGGCGTGCCATCGTGCATCGGATGAAACGCGCTGGAAAAGTATGGATCAGGATCTTCCCTGATAAGCCGTATACCCACCGTCCTCCAGAAACCCGTATGGGTAAAGGCAAGGGCAATGTGGAATACTACGTGGCTGTGGTTAAACCGGGAAGGATCATGTTCGAAGTCAGTGGTTTGGCGCATGAAGAGGCTATTGAAGCTTTGAATCAGGCTTCTTATAAGTTCTCAATCAAAACCAAAGTTATTGCACGCAACCAGGGTGCGGGAGAGAGCGCATGAAAACTTCAGAAATTCGCTTAATGTCCACTGAGGAAATCAAAACCAAACTTTCAGATGCTCGTAATGAGTTGATGAACTTCAGATTTCAGGTGGTTACCGGTCAGTTGACTGATACCAGTCGATTAAAAATCACCCGCCGGCAGATCGCCCTGTATGAAACCATCTTGCGAGAACGAGAGTTAGGAAAGAATTTGGAAGGTGGAAAATGAATCAACGACGGCGTATGACTGGTATTGTAACCAGCAACAAAATGATGAAGACCGTGGTGGTCGAAGTTTCTCGAAGCTATCGCCACCCTCTTTACCGAAAAGTCGTTCATGCAACGCACAAAGTCAAAGCTCATGATGAGCTGAACTGTGCGATAGGCGACCAGGTTGTCATCGTTGAATGTGCTCCTCTTTCCCGGGAGAAATCCTGGATGGTCCAGTCGATTATCAAGAAAGAAGGAAAGACTCTGGACGTTGCAGAGGAGACAGTGGAATGATACAACATGAGACTCGTTTAAAAGTCGCCGACAATACCGGCGCTCGTGAACTGCTGGTGATGCATGTCACCGGAGGATCCACACGCAAGTATGGTGCCGTTGGTGATATCGTGGTCGCAACAGTGAAATCCGCCGCACCACAAGGTTCGGTCAAAAAGAGCGAAGTTGTGAAAGCGGTAATTGTTCGCGCCGCCAAAGAATGGCGCCGCGAGGATGGTTCCACGATCCGTTTCGATGACAATGCTGCTGTGATCCTTGATGTGGATGGTCAGAACCCGAAGGGTACTCGCATCTTCGGACCTGTCGCCCGTGAATTGCGCGAAAAAGGGTTCATGAAGATCGTTTCTCTGGCCCCCGAAGTGTTATAGCCGGAGATAAAGGAGCGATTGAATGAAAGTAAAAATTCGCAAAGGTGATCAGGTAGAAATCATCAGCGGCCTGATGGAAGATAAAGGCAAACGCGGTGAAGTTATTAGAGTACTGCCGGATGAAGAGCGAGTGGTTGTGCAGGGAATCAATATGCGCACAAAACACCAACGGCAGGTTCAATCTCAAGGTCGCACAGTCAATCCTGGTATTGTTCGCTTTGAAGCACCGATCAGTATTTCTAACGTCATGCTTGTTTGCAAGAAATGCAATAAGCCTACACGTGTAAAACTGGTTCGCGAAGCTGATAAAACAAAGCGTCAATGCAAGGAATGTGACTCGCTGATCGACGAATAAGCCGTTTGGGAGAGTGTTTGATGAATGTCTTGAAAGAACGTTATACAAATGAAATCTCACCGGCTCTGATGAAGTCCCTCGGACTGAAAAACGTGATGGAAATTCCACGTATCAAGAAGGTCGTCATCAATATCGGTATGGGTGAAGCAATGGATAACCCGAAAGCCCTTGATGCCGCCGTTCAAGATTTAAGTGCCATCACTGGTCAGAAACCAGTCATTACCAAAGCACGCAAAAGCATCGCTAATTTCAAATTGCGCGAAGGCCGTGCGATTGGTACGTCTGTAACCCTGCGGGGCGATAAGATGTGGGCTTTTTTGGACCGATTGATGAATATCGTGCTTCCTCGTGTGCGTGACTTTCGCGGTGTATCTGCAGAGTCGTTTGACGGACGCGGGAATTACACCCTCGGTCTTCGGGAACAGATCATCTTCCCCGAAATCGAGTATGACAAAGTTGATAAAGTACGTGGCATGGAAATTACCATAGTAACTTCTGCATCAACTGATGAACAGGCCGCAGCACTGCTGCAAATGCTTGGCATGCCTTTCAGGAAGGACTAGTATGGCTAAGAAATGCATGGAATATCGTGAACTAAGGCGGAAATATCCCACTCAGGTACGCAACCGCTGCAAGCGCTGCGGTCGCCCGCGTGGTTATTTGCGACGGTTCGGCTTGTGCCGTATTTGTTTTAGGGAACTCGCTCTCGAAGGTGAAATTCCCGGCGTAACCAAGTCATCCTGGTAATGCCAATTCGGAGGAAGAAACATGAGTGTTAATGATCCAATTGCTGATATGTTGACCCGTATCCGGAATGGCGTCATGGCCAGCCAATCCGTGGTTGCCATGCCTCACTCAAAGATCAAGGCAGAAATTGCCCGCATTTTGAAAGAGGAAGGATTCATCGAAGGATATGAAGTGGTTGAAAGCGAGAAACCCGGTATCATGACGCTGCGCGTCAAGATCAAATATGTGGGCGAACGCCGCCAACGCACGCCAGTAATTACTGGTCTCGAAAGGATCAGTCGCCCTGGTCGCCGTGTTTACACCCAAAAACAGGACATTCCCTGGGTTTTAGCAGGGATGGGTGTTGCGATCCTGTCCACACCAAAGGGTGTGATGACCGGACAGAGAGCCCGCCAGCTTGGTATTGGCGGTGAAGTCCTCTGCAAGGTCTGGTAACCCATTGGAAAAGGAGGATTGACAACGTGTCTCGTATAGGTAAATTACCCATAACAATTCCTGCGTCTGTTCAGGTTGAGATTAAAGGCTCCACAGTGACTGTAAAAGGTCCTAAAGGAGAAATGAAAAAAGAGTTTTCACCTTTGATCTCGATCGTGAATGAAGACGGCAAAATTGTCGTCACACGCAGTTCAGATGCACCAAATGTGCGCGCATTGCATGGCACTACCCGTGCTTTGTTAAACAACATGATTACCGGCGTGTCCACCGGTTTTACCACCGAGTTGGAAGTTGATGGTGTTGGCTATCGTGTTGAACTTGATGGACCGAAACTGGTTCTGTATGTTGGTTACTCGCATCCGTTCGTCATTGAACCACCAGCTGGAGTATCTTTTGAAATCGATAGTAAAACCCGCCTGGTTAAGATCAACGGAGCAGACAATGAAGTAATCGGTCAACTTGCAGCAGATATTATCAAGATCCGTCCACCGGAACCATATCTGGGCAAGGGAATCCGATATAAAGGTCAGGTTATTCGCCGCAAAGCTGGTAAAGCTGGCAAGGCGAAGGCCTAGGATAGGTGAGGGCATATGGCTAAATATACACGCAGTGAAGCAAGAATTCACAGGCATCGCCGTGTTCGTAAGAACATCAGCGGTACCGAATTGCGGCCCCGCCTGAGCGTTTACCGCAGTTTAGCTGAAATTTACGCCCAGGTGATCGACGACCAGGCCGGTGTCACACTGGCATCTGCTTCTTCGATCGATCATGAGCTTCGTGAAAAGGTGCAGAATCTGAAGAAATCAGAACAAGCCCGCATGGTGGGTGAGCTTGTGGCCAAACGCGCAAAAAGCAAGGGTATCACCCAGGTAGTTTTTGATCGCGGTGGTTTCAGGTTCAGTGGTCGTGTTAAAGCGCTTGCCGATGCGGCTCGCGAAGCTGGCCTCGAGTTTTAGGCAACCAAGAGAAGATAGAGGGCCTTATTTATGGATATGATGGACTACCAACCCTTAGAAACGCAATATGATGAACGCGTGATCGAAATTGCTCGCGTAGCCAAAGTGGTCAAAGGCGGCCGCCGTTTCCAGTTCCGTGTAACTGTAGTGGTCGGCGATAATCACGGCAAAATTGGAATCGGTATTGGTAAAGCCAATGCTGTGCCTGACGCGATGCGTAAAGCGACAGAGCGTGCTCATAAGAACATTCAACAGATCGTTCTGACCAATACCACCATTCCGCATGAAGTGATTGGCCGGACAGCTGGAGCTGTTGTTTTGCTCAAACCCGCATCTGCCGGTACAGGTGTTATTGCTGCAGGCGGCGTTCGCGCAGTGCTTGAAGTTGCAGGCGTGCATGACATCCTTACCAAGTCACTAGGCAGTGCTAATGTGCTGAATGTGGTCAAAGCCACATTCGAAGCTTTGGGCAAATTGAAATCTCCGGAAACTGAAGCTGCCCGCCGCGGAAAACCAGTGAAGGATTTGATCCCTTACTGGGAACGGAGGAAGAATGCCTAAGAAAAAAGAAGCTGTGAAAAAACTCCGCATCACACTCGTAAAGAGTGTGATCGGATACTCTGATAAACATAAAGCCACCATTCGCGCCCTGGGGCTGCGCCGTTTGAACCAGAGCGTTGAACAGGTCGATTCACCTGTAGTGCGTGGTATGTTGATGAAAGTCAATCATCTTGTCAAAGTGGAAGAGCAGGAAGTGCAATGAAACTACACGATCTCATGCCAAATGAAGGCGCAAAAAAAGAACCAAAGCGCAAAGGGCATGGCATTTCCGCCGGCCAGGGAAAGACCTCAGGCCGCGGAACCAAAGGCCAGGGCTCACGCGCAGGCTCCGGCGGTAATCTTTACCGCCAGGGCGGCAACCTTCCTTTCTACCGCCGACTGCCGTTCATCCGTGGTGAAGGGTTTACCCCACCCGCAAGTGTCGAATATAACATCGTTAACCTGGATCAACTTGAGCGGTTCCAAAAAGGAAGCATTGTCAGCAATGAATCCTTGAAAGACGCAAAATTGCTCCATAAACCCGGCAACCCGGTTGCTATTCTTGGCCGTGGTGAAATTAAAGTGGCGTTAACCGTAAAAGTTCAACGCGTCACAAAATCTGCCCGGGAAAAGATCGAAGCAGCTGGCGGCACCGTAGAAATCGTCGCCTAAACGTAACCTAAGGAGTAACGAATGAAGCGATCAGCCTGGCGCTACCTGTGGACATCTCAAGACATCCGGAAAAAACTGGTGATCACCATCATTTTGCTGGTGATCTACCGGTTAGCGGCGAATATTCCCGTTCCCGGTATCGACCGCGATGTGATCCGTTCACTTGCCGAGATGGGAGGGGCTGGTGCATCCCTGGTCAACCTGTTAGACATGTTGTCTGGAGGCACCATTACCAACTTTTCAATCTTGGCGATGGGAGTTTATCCTTACATCACAGCGCAAATCATCATTCAGCTTCTCGTTCCAATCATCCCTGCTCTTGACCGCAGGCTGAAAGACAATCCACGCGAAGGCCGCAGCTTGATGGAAAAATGGACTACACTGTTGACTATTCCGATGGCACTTTTATCTGCCATCGGACAGGTCAATGTCTTCAATTCCATGGGCAGCGGAAATGTATTAAACACGCCCTTTGGTTTCACCGGCGCGTCTCTTCTACCTACTCTCACTTTACTGATCAGTATGGTAGCAGGTACGATGTTGGGCATCTGGCTTGGGCAACTTATTTCAGAGTTTGGTATTCCAAATCAGGGTCTTTCACTGATCATCTTTGCCGGTATCATTTCGAAAATTCCTTCCAACCTGGTCAAAATCCTTGCTGATAAGGAAAATGGATGGTGGGTTTTATTAGTCATCCTCGTCTTGCTTGCATTGATCATCTTTTCGATTGTTTATGTGCAGCAAGGCCGACGAAATGTGCCCGTTCTTTTCCCGGGCCGCAGGGTTGGCAACCGCATGTCCATGCCGGTGCGCAGTAATCTGCCGCTCATGGTGAATATGGCAGGCATGATCCCGTTGATCTTTGCGCAGACTTTTCTGTCTTTTCCAGCATTGATCGCAAGTCAATTCCATGAAAAAGTGGCTTCTGGCGAGGGATTCTGGTACTGGGTTTACACCAATTTCAGTGGTGGTGGAGTGATTTACCCCATCATCTTCTTCATCCTGGTTGTAGCCTTCACCTTCTTCTACACAGATGTCCTCTTTTCTCAGCAGAATTATGGTGAAACGCTCAAGAAGCAGGGTGCCCAAATCCCGGGCGTTGTCAGAGGCGGCCCTACGCAAAAGTACCTGACCAAGGTACAGCGCCGCATCACCTTCCCGGGCGCTTTCTTCTTGGGATTTGTGGCTGTGCTGCCGTATATCATCGGAGCAATCCTGCCAATCTCACAATCTACTGCATTTGTGATTTCCGCTGCTGGATTGTTGATTGTGGTGGGCGTGGTTCGTGATACCTTCACCATCATCGAAACCGAACTTAAAGTTCACGGTTACGACGAAAGTATCATTAAAGGTTAATATGGCGAAATACATTGTCCTTCTTGGCCCCCCAGGAGCTGGCAAGGGAACACAGGCACAGATCATCGCTGAAAAGTATCAACTGGTGCATGTTTCATCAGGTGATCTCTTCAGAGAAAATTTGAAGAACCAAACAGAGTTGGGTAAGCATGCTCAGACTTTTATGAGCCGCGGAGAACTGGTTCCTGATGATGTGACGATCGCCATGGTACGTGAACGGTTGGCCAGACCCGATTGCCGGAATGGCGCTTTACTGGATGGGTTCCCGAGAACTCCGGCACAGGCAAGTGCACTAGCTGAAATGTTAAAGGAATTCAACGGTGCAGTGAATGTTGTCCCTTATATCTGTGTCCCGGCTGAAGTGCTGATCGAGCGATTAAGTGGAAGATGGACCTGCCGGTCTAATGGTCACGTATTTCACGAAAAGTTTAATCCACCTGCTGTTGCTGGAATTTGTGATCTGGATGGATCGGAATTGTATCAACGGGACGATGATAAAGCAGAAACGGTGAAAAACCGCATCAAGGTATATCAGGAACAAACCTCTCCGTTGATTGACTATTATCGGAAGAATGGTTTACTGGTAGAAATCGATGGTACGAAACCCATCGAAGAAGTCACGAAAGACATGTTGACTGCTATCGAGGACGCAAAATAATATGTCGTGGGATCGCCAGATTACTTTAAAAACCCCACGCGAGATTGAAATTATGCGCGAAGCCGGTAGAATTAATGCAGAAGCATTAGCAGCTGCGCGGGCAATCATCCGACCTGGCGTTACCACAGCAGATTTAAATGCAGCTGCTGAAGAAGTGCTGCGCAAGTATGGTTGTACCAGCCCTTTCAAAGGTTACCCGGGACCTTATCCTTATCCCGCAAGCACTAATGTAAGTGTGAACTACGAACTGGTGCACGGGATTCCTGGAAAGCGTAAGCTTAAGGAAGGGGATATCGTTTCTGTTGATTGCGGGACAATCTACGAAGGGTTTGTTGGCGATGCCGCATTTACTGCCGAAGTTGGAGAGGTTGCACCAATTGCAAAAAAATTAGTGCAGGCTACCGAAGGTGCATTATTTGCCGGGATCGAAAAAATGGTGGCTGGAAATCATTTAGGTGATGTATCAGCGGCCATACAAAACTATGCTGAAAGCCGGGGTTTCTATGTCACGCGCGAATATACCGGGCATGGTGTAGGTAGAGCCATGCATGAGGGCCCGCAAGCCCCCAATTATGGTACGCCGGGACGAGGACTTCTGCTTCGGGTGGGAATGACCATAGCACTGGAACCAATGTTACTGGTCGGTACGCCTTACACCAAGGTGCTCCCCGACCAATGGACAGTTTCATCGGCAGATGGATCATTAACTGCCCATTTTGAACATACCGTGGCCATTACAGAAAACGGTCCTTTAATCCTCACTACGCAGGGAGACGGGACTGTTCTGGACGGAAAGTGGAAGTAGTAGTAAAATTACAACTTCGGATTAAAAGCAGTGTGAAGGAGCTCGTAACATGAAAGTTTCACCATCCATTCGCAAACGTTGTGCGAAATGCAAAATTGTAAAACGCAGTGGTATTCTGTTTGTTATCTGCGAAAACCCAAAGCATAAACAGCGACAGGGGTAAGGACATATGGCGAGAATTGAAGGTGTTGATCTTCCGCGAAATAAGCGGATCGAAGTAGGTTTGACCTACATTTTTGGGATTGGTCCCACGCGCGCAGCACAGATTATTAAATCCACACAGGTCAATCCGGATACCAGGGTCAAAGACCTGACGGAAACGGAAGTTGCTGCATTACGTGAGTACATTTCCAAAAATTACAAAGTTGAAGGCGATCTGCGCAGAGAAGTGCAGATGAATATCAAACGCCTTATCGAAATTGGTTGCTACCGTGGAATGAGGCATCGACGCAATCTTCCATCACGCGGCCAGCGCACACGCACGAATTCCCGAACTGCCAAGGGTCCTAAGAAGACTGTGGCCGGTCGCGGACGTCGCCGTGGAGCAGCTAAGAAGTAATCTGGACAATGCAAATGGTCAGGTGGGGTGCCTTCTCCCCCCGCGGCAACCTGGCCACTTGAATGACCGGATATACGATAGGATATTGAAATAAGAGGTTTAACGAGGAATTATGGCTCAAAACGTACGCTCGACGCGCCGTACCAGCACGACCCGCAAAACCAAACGAACTCTGTCATCGGCTCAGGTTCACATTTTCGCATCGTTTAACAACACGATCGTTACCGTGACCGACCAACAGGGTAACGCGCTTTGTTGGGGAAGTGCAGGATCGGCAGGATTTAAAGGCTCTCGCAAGAGCACACCATTTGCGGCTCGTCTCGCTGCCGAACAGGCTGTTAAATCAGCGCAAAACATGGGAGTCCAGGAAGTCGATATGATTATCAAAGGACCCGGACCTGGACGTGAATCAGCCATTCGTGCTGTACAGTCTTTGGGGCTGAAAGTACGCTCCATTACTGATATCACACCGGTACCCCATAACGGCTGCCGGCCTCCGAAAAAACGCCGCGTGTAATACAGGAGAAGGTAACTTATGGCTAAATATATTGGTCCGGCTTGTAGAATCTGCCGGCGTGAAGGTGAAAAATTATTCTTGAAGGGAAGCCGTTGCTTCTCGCCTAAGTGCGCAATGGACAAACAGAGGAATTTTGCCCCTGGTCAGCATGGACGCACTCATCAGGGTCATGGTGAACGTGAATCTGACTATGCTCGCCAACTGCGTGCAAAACAGCGCGCTCGCCGTATCTATGGCATGACAGAACGCCCCTTCAGACGTTTCTTTGGTATTGCTGAACACACACGTGGTCAAACAGGTTTGATCTTGCTTCAAACACTTGAAACCCGCCTCGATAATATTGTCTTTCGCATGGGATTCGCTGAAAACCGTGCTCAGGCAAGGCAGCTGGTTAATCATGGTCATTTTACGATCAATGGCCGCCGCGCGGATATCCCTTCAATGCTGGTCAAGCCTGGCGATATTGTTGAAGTCGCGGAAACTTCAAAGAAGCTCACCTATTTTAAAGAATTGGCAGACCTGGCTGAAAAGCGTGTATGTGCCGTTTGGATGGATAGAGATCTTAAGAAACTTTCCGGTCGTGTAATTAGGCTTCCTGAGCGATCAGAGATCGATGGTAGCCTGAACGAGCAACTGATCGTTGAGTATTACTCACGCTAAGGTTCGTTGACCCGATGAGAGGATACGATTTGGTATCGGAAAGGGGTAAAGTGTGTGCGCTCTAATTAATATGGTTACACCCAAGGTGGAACGGGACGCAGAAGCCCGCAACTACGGGAAATTCATTATCAGCCCGCTTGAAAGAGGAATGGGAGATACGCTTGGTAACGCATTGCGCCGGGTGCTTCTTTCTTCCTTGGATGGAGCTGCGATCTCATCTATTCGAATCTCTGATGTGACTCACGAATTTGCTGATATCCCTGGCGTGCGTGAGGATGTCATTCAGGTCATCCTGCAAGTTAAGCAGATTCGCATGATCTTGCATGAGGGCGAGACTGCTCATTTGCACCTGGATGTACGCGGCGAGGGTGTGGTAACAGCTGCTGACATTCAAGCACCCGCAGAGGTAGAGATTGTTAACCCGGAACTCTATCTCTTCACAGTGGATGATGCAAAGACAAAACTGGATATTGACTTCACCGTAGACCGCGGCCGTGGTTATTCACCAGCCACTGATCGAAGTGGAAAACTTCCTATTGGTGAGCTGCCTGTGGATGCGATTTATAGTCCGGTAAAGAGAGTCAATTTTACGGTCTCGTCAGCCCGCGTTGGTCACAGCACAAATTATGATCGTTTGATCCTTGAGATCTGGACCGATGGAACGATTTCTCCTGAAAAAGCTCTGGGGGCGTCATCCAAAGTTATTATCGATCATTTACGCCTAATCTCAGGCATCAGTGATGAGACTGTACTGCTGGGAGTTGAAAAAGAAATTGCCGGCAGCCATCTGACAAGCGAAGCGGTTGAGACACCCATTGAAAACCTTGATCTTTCTGTGCGTGTCTTTAATTCCTTGAAACGCACAGGTATCCGAACCGTCGGAGATGTGCTTGAGCTGTTGGATAAAGGTGAAGAAGCCGTTATGTCCATCCGTAACTTTGGCGAAAAGAGCCTGGATGAGTTGCGCGAAAAGATGAAAGAAAAAGGCTTCATGCAAGACGAAAAAGATGTGGAGTAGGAAGATATGCGTCATCAAATCGCTGGTTATAAATTAGGACGACAAAAAGATGCACGTGCTGGTTTGCGCCGCACGATGGTTAAACAGTTGTTCGCTCATGAAAGAATTCAAACAACACACGCAAAGGCGTTGTTCATTCGTGGTGAAGCTGAAAAGTTGATCACGCTGGCTCGCCGCAGCGGTAAGGGAACGGATGCTGAGAAAGTACATGCACGCCGTTTAGCAGCTGCCCGAATCGGAGATGCAACACTGGTTAAAAAATTGTTTGACGAGATTGCACCCCGCTTTGAGAATCGCAATGGTGGTTATACGCGCATCTATAAATTGGGACCACGTCTCGGCGACGCTGCAGATATGGTCTTGATTGAGCTTGTAGAAGAGTAACCTATCCGGCCAGATCTGGGCGGATCGGAATGGCACTTTACCAACTTATCCTCGCTTACGACGGAACCGATTTCTCTGGGTTCCAACGCCAGGGAACAAGAAGGACTGTGCAGGGTGTGTTTGAAGAGGTCTTAAGAGGGTTCGGCTGGAATGAACCAGCGATACTCTTTGCAGGGCGCACCGATGCAGGTGTTCACGCTTCTGGACAGGTTGTTTCCTTTTCATTGAACTGGCAACACTCATCTGCCACACTTCAAAACGCGTTGAACTCAAAACTTCCTGATGATGTTTCTGTGTTGAAAGTATCTAAAGCCAAAGCTGATTTCCATCCCCGTTATGATGCTTTGAGCCGCACATACCGATACACAATTTATCAACTACCAGGAAGGCAGCCATTACTTGAGAGGTTTGCCTGGAGAATCTGGCCTGAGATAAACGGAAGTGATTTGAATGATGCTGCACGGCTATTCATTGGAAGACATGATTTTTCTGCTTTTGGGCGCGCCATGAAACCAGGCAGTTCAACAGTGCGAGAAGTCATGATCAGTCAGTGGAGCCCAGTGCAGGACGGCTGGCAATATGAGATCAAAGCAAATGCTTATCTTTATCACATGGTCAGACGATTCGTTTACGTTCAGGTTAGTTACGCCAAGGGCAGGCTGCAATTATCCGACATCGAACAGGGATTAAACTCTCAGGTAAAGATCAAACCGGGAATTGCTCCAGCGCATGGATTGGTTCTAACACATGTTGAATATGATGGTCAACGATGTGAAAAATTCGAGGATGATGGAAATTTGGAAGACTTGGCTTAAGCACATTATGCCGATGGAGAAGATATGGTGGACAAGACTTACGTCCTAAAAGGAAAACAAGAACCAGATTGGTTGCTGGTGGATGCCGCAGGCCAGGGAGTTGGCCGACTTGCAACACAAATTGCCAGCTACCTGATGGGAAAACATAAACCAACTTATACCCCCGGTGTGGATATGGGTGATGTAGTGGTTGTGATCAATGCATCGCAGCTCGACATCTCCGCAAAACGCCTGGAAGAAAAGAACTATTACAGACATTCCAATTATCCGGGTGGTCTAAAAACCGTGAACATGAAAGACCAGATGAAGAACCATCCTGATCGGGTGATCGTTTCCGCTGTCTGGGGAATGCTTCCGCACAACCGCCTGGGCCGATCGCTGTTGAAGCGGTTGAAAGTCTATGCGGGCAGCGAACATCCGCATACTGCACAAAACCCGAAACCGGTGGCATAAAGGAGCAAGAGAAATATGTCGGTTCAATATTATGAAGGTGTTGGTCGCCGCAAGGAAAGCACTGCCCGTGTGCGTTTGATGAGCGGAACAGGCAAATTTACTGTAAATGATCGCCCCGTGGAAGAATATTTTCCGCGTACTGGCGACCTTGAAGCCATTCTTGGCCCTCTGACCGCAGCTGCACAGGATCGGTCTTCATTTGACATCACAGCCACCGTGCGCGGTGGTGGAGTGACCGGTCAGACCGATTCAGTGCAATTAGGCCTGGCTCGTGCACTGGTCAAACTCAATGCTGAAAACACTGCTCTACTGCGTAAAGGCGGCTATCTGACCCGGGATCCACGCGTGAAAGAACGCAAGAAACCTGGTCTCAAGAGAGCCCGCAAGGCACCTACCTACACAAAACGTTAATCTTCAGGTTATTCCTGATCACTCGAGGTGCAGTCACTTATGGCTGATCGGAAATGATCGAATGACAATTCGATCTTCCGGTCAGCCTTGAGTCAGATTGCATCTCTTTGTTTAATAATCGGAGTTCACATGCCTAATAAAACACAACAAATTGTTAATCTTCTAGCAGAAAATTCGAGTGAATTGGAGAAGTTATTTCCGGGAGAGTTCGATAAAGGAATTCAATTGATTAGCGGAAGTATTTTAACTAGAAGTCATTTTCTTCCATTTTCTCCAGAATTTCCTGTGTTGATCGAATTGCAGCCTGAAGGGTTGGACATACAGCAGTTAAAAAACCTGCTCCTATTAAACTATTCAGTTGAAACTCGCGCGTGTGTACTTCAAGAGCTGGATAACCTGAATATTGCATGGATATTGACAACAATTTCTGAAATTAATTTGATTGACCATCCGATAAGAGCAATATTCATTCCTGCTGGGAACTCTGGTTCGTCACTGGAGGGATTCATGGACATCATTGCCCGTCTGCGGGCACCTGATGGATGTCCGTGGGATCGTAAACAGACTCATGCCAGCCTGCGCCCCTATTTACTTGAAGAAACCTATGAAGCACTTGACGCGCTTGATCGTGGTGATCTTGTGGATCTTAAAGAAGAACTTGGAGATATTTTGCTGCAAATCGCGCTCCACGCTCAGATCGCCAGTGAGAATGGAGATTTTACGATCACTGAAGTGTTGGCAGCAATTTCAAACAAGATCGTATCCCGGCACCCGCACGTTTTTGGCGATGTCAGTGTTCGAGACGATCGCGATGTGGTTAAAAATTGGGAAAAATTAAAAGAAATCGAACGAGCTGAAAATGGTCGGGACCAATCTAAAGGACTGCTGGATGGCATCCCAACCACATTGCCAGCCCTGTCACAGGCACAGGTTATCCAGGACCGCGCCGCAAGGGTGGGATTTGACTGGCCAGAAATTGCACCTGTTGTCGATAAGGTAATGGAAGAACTGCAGGAAGTGAAGAATGCCTCCACAGAAAAAGAACGTGCCGGGGAACTGGGTGATCTTCTATTTGCAGTGGTAAATCTGATCAGATGGTATCGGGTGGATGCAGAATCAGCATTGCGACAGACGAATCAAAAATTCCGCCGACGATTTGCCTACCTGGAGGAACACTCAAAGTCGACCGGAAAAGATTTGCCAAAGATGACCCTTGAAGAGATGGATGCGCTCTGGGAAGAAGCCAAACGATTGGAAGAATGAACGAATGATTTACCTCATGACAGGCAGACTGGTGAAACTGTTCACCGCTCGATTATAATTACACCATCACATTATTCGAGGAGACCCATGGCGCAACCTTTGATCGAGTGTATTCCAAATTATTCTGAAGCCAGGCGTCCAGAAGTGATGGATGCCATTGTAAATTCCATTCTCTCCGTTCCGGGTGTGACTGTTCTGGATCGCCATTCAGACATTGACCACAACCGCACCGTGATCACTATGGTTGGATCTCCGGATGCGGTTGAGGAAGCGGCGTTTCAATCGATTAAAAAAGCACAGGAATTAATTGATCTCAATGAGCATGAAGGTGCTCATCCGCGTATTGGAGCAACCGATGTTGTACCGTTTGTGCCTATCTCAGATGTGACAATGGGTGAATGCGTTGAACTGGCCAGAAGACTAGGAAAAAGGGTAGGAGAAGAGCTTTCAATACCAGTTTATTTATATGAAGAAGCCGCAACCAGACCTGAGCGGCAGAACCTTGAAAATATTCGAAAGGGTCAGTTTGAGGGATTAAAAGGTGAAATTGAAACCAACCCTGAACGATTTCCTGATTTTGGCCCTGCAAAGTTAGGATCTGCGGGCGCAACGGTGATTGGAGCGAGGGCACCGCTGATTGCGTTCAATGTTTACCTTAACACAGCAGATGTTACCATCGCGCAGAAGATAGCCAAAGCTGTGCGCAATTCTTCAGGTGGGCTGCGTTTTGTAAAAGCAATGGGTGTCATGGTGGAAGGTTTGGCTCAGGTCTCAATGAATCTGACGAATTTCACTAAAACTCCAATCCCGCGAGTGGTCGAAATGGTCAGGCGCGAAGCCCAGCGGTACGGTGTCGGTATTCATCACAGTGAACTTGTGGGGCTCATTCCACAGGCTGCATTAATAGATACAGCTGTCTGGTATACACAGCTTGACCAATTCGAACCACAGCAGATTCTCGAGAGCCGGTTGTTTAATGTAATGAAATCCGAATCTGCAGCACCAGCAAAACCATATTCATTTCTTGATGATCTGGCCAGCGAAAATCCAACACCTGGCGGAGGGTCGGCGGCTGCATTTACTGCTGCAGAAGCCGCGGCGCTTGTGGCGATGGTGGGACGCGTGACGGTAGGGAAGAAGAAATATGCCCAGGTTGAAGCTGACATGTATAAGATAATAGAACGGGCAGATACATTGCGCCGGGAGTTGACTGCAGGTGTGGATGAAGATGCTGCTTCTTTTGAAGAGTATCTTCAGGCAATTCGCTTGCCTAAAAATACTGAGCAGGAGATAAAAGAGCGTGAGCGCGCAATTGAAGCCGCGACTCTACATGCGGCACAGGTTCCGCATCACACAGCTGGACTGGCGATGGAAGTGCTTTCACTGGCCATTACAGCTGCAACTATCGGTAATGTCAATGCCATCTCCGACGCTGCATCGGCTGTTAATATGGCTGCTGCAGCGGTAAAAAGCGCGGGTTTAAATGTATTGATCAATCTCAAGGGATTACAGGATCAATCAAAAGGAAAACCAATGGCCGACGATATCCGAAGGTATTGCGAAGAAATTAAGACCGCAGAAACTAGAATTAATGAAATCTTTTACGATCGCGCCGGATTCTAACCGAGAAACGCAATTAGGAGAGTTGGCATGGGAATCAAATCAGATCGCTGGATAAGAAAAATGGCTCTTGAGCAGCATATGATCGAACCGTTTGTTGAAAACCAGGTACGTGATGGAGTGATCTCTTATGGTCTCTCTTCTTATGGATATGATATCCGAGTAGCGGATGAATTTAAAATATTTACCAATGTTTACAGCGCTATCGTAGATCCAAAGAAATTCGATACTCGTTCTATGATCGATTTTCAAGGTGAGGTTTGTGTTATCCCTCCTAATTCCTTTGTTTTAGCCCGCACAGTAGAATACTTTCGTATTCCACGTAATGTTCTCACCATTTGTGTCGGCAAGAGCACTTATGCCCGCTGTGGAATCATCGTCAATGTAACCCCGTTCGAACCTGAATGGGAAGGGTATGTTACGCTCGAAATCTCTAATACCACTCCATTGCCGGCGAAAATTTATGCAAATGAAGGAATTTCTCAGGTTTTATTCTTTGAAGGCGATGAAGAATGTGAAATCTCTTATGCGGATCGTAAGGGAAAATATCAGAAACAACAGTCAATTCTCTTACCACGGCTATAGTTGTTTGAGTCATTTTCACACATATCCATGAGCAGAAAAATGATCCGAAAACCATTATTGATCACATTCCTAAGCGTTGTGGCGGCTGTACTTTTGAGTGGATGTACCGTCGTGGAGTCTTTCCAACCGACTGTTACAGAGACACCTTCACCAACATTTACCTCATCACCACCGCCGCCAACACCAACGCCAACAGCGACAAAAATCCCGTATTATGCTAAAGCCACGGTGTTTTCAGGCGACCTTCAGGTACCGATCCTGATCTATCACCGGTTCATTCCTGATTTTGACGGCGAAACGACCTCGATGAAAATGCAGTATTCAGAGTTTAAAAGGGAACTGCAAGCACTTTATGACGCAGGGTTCAGTCTTATTTCACTTAAGAGCTGGATCGATGGTACCTTTATCGTGCCAGAGGGCAGGAAACCGCTAATCATTACTATGGATGATGCCTGGTTTGCTGATCAGATTTTTATCAACGAGGATGGTACACCATCGGAATACTCAGCGATTGGCATCATGTGGCGTTTCGCCAATGAACATCCAGATTTTGGCTTCCATGCAGCTTTGTTTGCCATTATGGGAGATAAGTTTTATGGCGATGTTTTTCTAGAGAGTTATCAACGTTTTATCGTCAGTGAAGGTACAGCCTGGAAGGATAAGCTGGGGAACACGATGGTCTGGGCATTAGAGAATGGAATCGAAGTCGGCAACCATACCTTCCTTCACCCCCGACTTTCGGAGATCAAAAACAACTCTGACATTCAATATCAATTGAGTCAAAATGATATCTACGCGCGAACTTTCCTTGAGAGAGTAGGACGCAGCGATCTTTTTGAAAAAATGGATAACATTATCGCGCTGCCAGAAGGGAGGTGGCCTGCTACGCAATCTGGCAGGGATGTCATATTAAACTATATCAATCCCGAAGGGAAACCTGTTATGGCAGTTATGGAAGCATACAATATGGATGCCGTTCAGTTTACCCCTTCCTATTTCAGCTCTGACTTTAATCCATACGCTATTCCGCGTATTACTGCATCACCGTTTTTTGTGAACTATATTGTAGAAAACAGGGATTTGATTCCCACAGCTTTAACCTGTGAACTTGGTCCTATGGATGAAGAAAAATCCAAAGACCAAACCTCATTATCAATAGTAATTAAAAATGCTATAGAAACCGGATTGTGTCCGGAGGGCGTCTATCACGTAAATGGATTCATTTTCTATGTAGAAAATGAAAACTTGACTGTACATGCTACACCGACAGGTGAAATTGCTATTTCAGAAAATACTCAAACGCCGGCACCATAATCCCAGACCGCTGAGAAATCAGCGGTTTTTCTTTGTATAATATTGTCACCAATTGTGTTGGAGGGTGAATGATAAAGATCAAGAATGTCATTAAACGCACAGGGGCAATCGTTCCATTTACCCCTGAACGGATCACCAATGCAATCTACCGCGCAGCTGTCGAAGTCGGTGGGCGTGATCGGAAAACTGCCGAGGAATTAACCCGCTTGGTGATTGAAATCCTGGAGAGTAATCCTGATCCTGATTACACGCCACATATTGAAGAAATTCAAGATGTTGTGGAAAAGGTATTGATTGAAACCGGCCATGCCCGAGTAGCGAAAGCATATATACTGTATCGCGATGAGCGCGCCCGACACAGGAGACAGAAGGAAGCTCAAGTCGCACGCCCTTCTGAAAATATCCCCTGGGCTAAGATCTGGCATGTACTGGATTGGGCAGTGGATCATCGCCTAAACACGGTTGATGGGTTAAATTTCCGCATTCGAACCGGAGAACTCTCACAGGTTATCACTGAATCTGAGGCAGCTTACATAGTTGATATTGAGAATGCTGTAAAGAGCATTCTCGCACGGCGAGACGAATTGAAGATGGTGATCATTACTGGGCCTTCTTCTTCAGGAAAAACGACAACCACGATCAGGGTGGGCGAAAAACTGAAACAAGCAGGGATGAAACTGGTTGCGGTAAATTTGGATAATTATTTCTTTGATCTTGAATTTCATCCCAAAGATGAATTTGGCGATTATGATTTTGAAACCCCGCAAGCTCTCGACCTGGAATTAATCAACCAGCATTTACGACAATTGATTGCTGGTGAAGAAGTCTCGATCCCTTATTATGATTTTAAAATCGGACACAGGATTCCAGATCAAACACGGTTACGGTTAAATAAAGATGAAGTGATCCTGATTGATTCATTGCACGGGTTGTTTCCAGCTATGACAAAAGGGATCGATGACGCCATAAAATTCAAACTTTACCTGGAGCCGCTATTGCAGATGAAGGGCAATGATGGTGAGTATATTCATTGGACAGATATCCGATTGATAAGAAGGATGCTGCGTGATGCTGCTCACCGTGCATACGATCCACGGCAGACGCTGGAACACTGGCACTATGTTCGCACCAGCGAGATGCGAAACATTATCCCTAATATCAACACAGCTGATGCGATCATTAATTCAGCCATGCCTTACGAATTAGCGATCTATGCTGCGCGTATGAAGACAGAATTTCAAAAATGGGCAATGGAATACAGAGATAATCCATTACGTGAAGATGCTTACAACCGGGCTGACCGTGTGGCAAAATTGCTTTCCTGGATTACTCCGGTTACAGATGATTCTCTTGTCCCGACAGATTCAGTTGTCAGAGAATTTATCGGTGGATCGAGTCTAAAATATGAATAAATATCGAACATGCAGAATTCTGAATGTGTAAGAATAATTGAGATAGAAGGGTAACAATTGGATTTATAAAAAAACGAGAGCATTGCGCCCTCGTTTTTTAATCAGTTGCTACGGTTTATTTAATTGCCTTTGCCGCCAGGATTACCGTTTCCTCCAGGGGTGGGGATTCCCTGGTATCCATTCCCTTGAACCGGGGTGTTTTCAGAGGGTGGGTTACCAGACTGGTTTTCTGGTTCTCCAATCGGAGCTGCGGTTCCGTTCTGAGCTGGCTGCCCGCCATTTTGGGTTGCTTCATTTCCGGGTTCAGGAGTGTTCTCCCAACCAGAACGAAATTCATTGTATGCTCCCTCCGGATCGGTGATGCCGGACTGGACGAGCTGGATGCGTTCCTGAAGGATAGTCCTTGTTCTTAGAAGGATTGGATCATCTACTTGCTGATCCATTAATTGTTCTCTTGTTTGTAGTGTATCCCTGATGCGTAACAGAGCTTGAATTGCATCTTCTTTTTCAAGAGATAATGCCTGGTGAAGAGCAAGGTTGATCTGATTTTCAAGTCGTGCAAACACTGCATCAGGGGGCATGATACCAGCCTCTTTCAGATCGTTGATTTCATCGATCCTTCTGAGGGCATAATTCAATGCCAGTTCTACTTTTGTTTCTGGCGATTGGGTCAATTCCAGGGTTATGTCTTCTGTTAGTGTTTTTACTGGATACAGCAATTCATCTGGTGTACTGTCTTGTGCAGCATATACCGTGGCTGTCGAACCACCAAAAACCAAACCGATGGTAAGCAATATTGCTAATAATGTGCTCATTTTTCGCTCCTTTTTTGGTAACTTGTTCCAATTATTTAGACGATGTTCAGGAGCGTTTGTTATGGGTGATTTGCTGATCAGTTTTGCCTGAGCGAGGAAACGCAATTTTCCTTCTTTGGCTTTTTCTTTATCTCTGGGAGGAAATTGATTGAGCTGACTCAACGTTTCGAGAATCTCTTTCTTCCGCTTATTGAACATCATATTTCTCCTTCTTTTGCAGCTCCTTGCGAAGTGCGTTTAATGCCCGGAATAATTGACCTCTTATCGCGCCATTTTTCTTTTTTAGAAGGTGAGCTATGTCTTCATTATCCCAACCTTCTAAATATTTTAAGATGATAATCTGTTGTTGTTCCATCGTTAGTGACAATAATGCTCTGCGTGCTTTTGAGATCATAATATTTTGATGCGCCTGATCATCAACAGTAATTGCTTCTGCAGGGAGATCATCTGTCAACTCTTCTGGCTCCAATTTGCTATGGCGGTAGTAATCAATGACCCAATTGTGGGCAACTCGATACAGATAAGACTTGAGATGATCAACCGGGCCCTGTGAATTGTGCAACGCTCTCAAAAATCTCAAGAAAGTATCTGATAGGCACTCCTCAACGATCTGCTGGTTTCCCAAAAGACGCATGGCGTAGCGATACAATAGTGGACTATAAATTTCGTAGATTTCAGACAGCGCCTTTTCATCAAATTGCTGCGCCTGTCGAAGCAGTTCTTTTTCGTCAAATTTCATCGCATCCATTAATAAAGACGTGCCATCTGGCAAACAGTTACGGTAGAATTATCGATAATTCATTATACTAGGTGAAAATTATGGTTTCAAAAGACATTCTGCCATACGCTGAATCCTACTGGGTGGTTCCAGGTAAAATCATAGCAGGTGAATACCCGGGAGTACCTGAAGAAGAAAAGGCCCGTAAACGCATTCAGGCATTATTGAAGGCGGGTGTGCGTATATTCATTGATCTCACTAAGCCTGGTGATTCTTTTCGCCCATACCAATCTCTTCTTTACCAAGAAGCAGAAGAATACGGAATAGATGTATCCTGGAAAAATTATCCAGTTGCTGATCTGGGGATTCCATCAAAATCACAAATGATTAATATTCTTGATGAAATTGATCTAGCAGTTCGACAAGAGAAGATTCCGTATATCCACTGCCTTGCCGGTATTGGTCGAACTGGTACGGTTGTGGGTTGTTATTTAATCCGACATGGCGTTCCTGCTAGTGCTGTACTTGCGCAGATTGCTGAACTGCGTAAGGATGTTCCAACATGGTGGTGTACGAGTCCTGAAGTGAATACACAGGTGCAGTTTGTTTTAGGATGGCAGGAAAGGATGTAATTTGTCAGTTGATTGACCATTCACGTCGAATGGGGTAAAATTTGCGCCTACATGTGTTGTACCCTTCACATGAATCTACTATATGGAAAGGGCTTGAAAATGAAAGTAATGTTGTTGAAAGATGTATACAAGCTGGGACATGCAGGTGATGTAAAAAAGGTGGCTGACGGTTATGGCCGCAATTTCCTTCTACCTCAAGGACTTGCAGTTCTGGCCACTCCTGGTGCGCTGAAAACCGTTGAAAAAATCCGTGAAAAAGCTGCCATTGAACGCGCCAACCTTAATAAAGAAATGGGTGGGCTTGCGGAACGGTTGGCTGGCGTTGAATTGCAATTTGTCAGCAAGGCTGGCGAAACTGGCAAATTGTACGGATCGATCACCTCACAGATGGTTGTCGATGAACTGAATAAAGTTTTAGGTACAACTTTGAACCGCCACCAGGTTGAGATAGAACCAATTCGCACCCTGGGTGAGCATATCGCTATCATCCATCTGACTGTTGACTTGAATCCACGGATCAAAGTCATGGTGTACCGCGAAGGCGAGGCGATAAAATCTGCACCCAAGAAAGAGACTCCTGCTAAAGCAGATGGATCAGTCGAAGTGAAAAATGAAGCTGCGTCGGCTGCTGAAGAGGCTAAGGAAAGCGCTGAATAAATTCTGATTTTCTGATTTGTGCGATGAACCGGCCAAATCAGCCTGGGGGCTGGGTGGCCGGTTTCTCTTAAAATGGATTAAGATTAACCCATGACAATTGGTGAATACCTCAAGCGAATACGAGAAGAAAAAAAGATTACCCTTGAGCAGGTAGCTGAGGGTACAAAAATTCGTATCCAATTCCTTAAGGCGATAGAAGAAGATCGTTTGCACGATTTGCCTTCTTTATCTCAGGCTAAAGGATTTTGCAGGCTTTACGCATCTTTTCTGGGACTAAATCCCGTGCAAGTTTTTGACGAAATTGAGAAAGCGAATCGCCAGGTAATAGAACCTGAACAGAATGTTGAATCTGGCGAAAAGCTGCCAATTCCGGTGGTGGTAGAAAATCATGAAACCCGACCGAAAAAGATCATTGCAAAAGTAACCAAACGCAAGCAAGAGGCTGCTGAACCCAGACGGGAACCATCTGCGTCAGTAAAAGAAAAACCACATTCACAAGTAATTTTTGAAGAGATCGGAAAAGAGCTACAAAATCAACGCGAAGCGCTGGGTCTTTCGCGTACAGACATTGAAAGGCAAATAAAAATACGAGAGTATTTTATCTATTCGCTTGAACAAGGTCAGATCGATAACCTTCCATCAACAGTGCAAGGCCGTGGGATGTTGAATAATTACGCAGCGTTTATGAACCTGGATGCTGAATTCATGCAAATGCGATATGCAGAAGGGCTGCAGTTACGCAGGCAGGAACGTCACCAGGCTGAAGAAGAAGCTCGTAAAACTGGGATCACTGTGGTGGGTAAAGAACCACTCAGCGGTTGGCGAAAATTTCTTACCCCCGATCTATTAGTTGGTGGTAGTGTATTTATTATTCTTTTTTCCCTGGTCATCTGGGGAGCAATTCAGGTGATACGCACTAGCTTTCCTGATATAGAACCTACTGCCAGCCAGACCGTTGAGTTATTACCAGAAGCCACGCCGTCACCTTCAATTGTGCTAGAGGCTACCGAGAGCGCGACAGTCAATCAAAATGAACCAACTCAAACAGGAGGAACTCCTGGTACTGATTTACAGAGTGCGTTAACCGCTGTGAGCAGTAATCCGATCCAACTGGTTGTGGTTGCCCATCAGCGGGCTTTTATGAAAGTAACGGTAGATGGCAAAGAAGAATTCTCTGGGCGGGTAATTCCCGGAAATGTATATTCATATTCTGGAAAGACAAAGATCACGTTATTAACAGGAAACGGCGCAGCCTTGCAGGTTTACTATAACCAGCAGGACCAGGGAATTATCGGATTTCTAGGAGAAGTGGTCGAATTGGAATTTACAACTCAGGCAATGGTCACCCCGACACCGAGATTTACCGCAACACCGACCCGCACCCAGCAGCCGACACTCACAGCGCTGCCGACACAAACATTACAGCCAACTGCAACAATCCCTACCATCACGATTACACCAGCACGAACGATTACACCCCAACCATGAAAAAGAAAACCTTTTATCTTGTTTCTCTTGGCTGTGCCAAAAATAGTGTTGATTCTGACTCTATGGCTGAACTGCTGCAGCGAGATGGGTATACTGCGGTTGAAAACCCTTCCAGGGCTGAGATTTTGATTGTCAATACTTGTGGATTTATTCAACAGGCACGTCAGGAATCATTGGATGTATTGACTGAACTGGCAGCTGAGAAAAAAAACGATCAACTGTTGATCGCTGCCGGATGCCTGACAGAACGCTACCGGGAAAAGATCACTGAGTCTGTAACAGGTATCGACGGTATTATTGGTACTCGGCGCTGGATGGATATCGTTGATCTGGTTCATGAGTTGAGATCCAATCCTCAAATCCCACGCTATCATCTTCCAGAAGCTGTCAGTATTGGAACAGATGAGCTAGGGGTGTTACGTGTGTCTGTGCAGGGAGAAAGCGCTTATTTGAAAATCGCCGATGGTTGCCGAAGGGCGTGCGCGTTTTGTTCCATTCCACTGATCAAGGGTCCGCCTGTCAGCCGGCCGATAGATTCCATTATCCATGAAGCTGAAGATTTGCAAGAAAACGGAATCATGGAACTGAATCTGATTGCGCAGGATACCACTGATTATGGTTCTGACCTGGGTATGAAAGATGGCCTTGTGACCCTGCTGGAAAAGATGTTGCCGAAAATACCTGATATTCCGTGGGTGAGAGTGCTTTATGCTTATCCTGGTTTTGTCAGCGATGCATTGATTGATCTCATGAGTGCAAATAACCAGCTTCTCCCGTATCTTGATATTCCACTTCAGCATGCTCATCCAGAAATGTTAAAACGTATGAAGCGTCCATCGGATATGGATTGGGTGCGCCGGACGATCGAAAAAATGCGCAGGCAGATTCCTAACCTGGCACTGCGTACTACTTTTATCACCGGGTTTCCTGGTGAAACCGAACGCGAATTTCAAACCTTGCTGGATTTCATCCGAGAAATCGAATTCGATCATCTGGGTGTGTTTCCATATTCCTTTGAGGTGGGAACTACTGCAGAACCACTTGGGGATCCGATTTCAGAAAAGGAAAAGGAGAAACGAGTTGAGGAGATTATGCACTTGCAGGAGGGCATTTCTCTCAAACGCAATCAGCGCATGATCGGTAATCAACTCGATGTCTTGATTGAGGGTAATGGTGATGGGATCTCTGTGGGCAGGTCTTATCGTGATGCCCCCGAAATTGATGGGCTGGTCATTGTCGAAGACATAGCGGAAATTGGAGAAATCGTTCCTGTGCAGATTACAGGGGCACTGACGCACGATTTAATGGGTAAATTAATAGAAAAAAAATAGGCTGATTTCTCAGCCAATTTTTTCAGCCTTCAGGGGTTGGCGTTGGTGCGTTTGGATCCAGCGTGGGGGTAGGGGTTGCAGGTGGATGGGCACAATACTCTCGCGCTTGCGGGAGTTTCGCAGCCACGCTGGAGTAGGAATAAATGCTCTGAGATTTCTCGTACTGGGTAACCGCTCCGCACCAGTCAAAAGTCTGTTGGAGAAAATCGCCATAACCGTCCAACGCTTTGGCGTATCTCTGGGTAACTGTAATACCAGAACTGTCCATCAGTTGAGGCACCATTCCGTATAAAGTAGCAAACTGATCTACCGCCATTTGCCAGTTGACTGACCAGTATGAGCCAGCTGCCAGGTACATACGTGCCCACGAGCGATAAGATTCTGCATCGACATCTATCGGAGCAATATCTTCGGCAAGAGCAAAGGCATAAAGACCGCTTTCCAGGTTTCCTGCCTGAATCTCGGCAATTCCATGATTGCGCAGAGCGGCATAATACAATCCATCAACTTTTACTGGTTCGTAAGTTGGATCGATATCGCGTAACGCAAGAACTGTGTTATAAAGACCGGTCCAATCACCAGCCTTATACTGATCTTGAGCCTGCTTGAGCAAAACACTGGTGGATTTTGTGTCTCTGGTGGGGACAGGGGTAATGACTGCCTGAACGGTAGGTTGTGGGGTAGTAACCTGCATACTGCCTTGACTTTGAGCGATCAGAACACCGATTTCCACCAGCTTCTGATCAATGTTTGGATAATCGGGATAAATTTGAAGAATATATTCATAGCGCTGCTTAGCACTGTTGTAATTGCCGGCTTCTTGATCAATGATTGCTAGGGCATACTGTTTATTTGCCAAGGTCAATCTTTGTTCCGTTTCTGCTGCCTGCCTGGCTTGCATACCCAGGAGATATCCGATGCCAGATCCGATTGCGGAAAGCAGCAGAATTGTCAGAATCCCGAGCCAGATCCATTTTGCTCGTTTGGGTTTCATGATTGGCTGTGGTTCATTCTCGTTTTCTGAGGTTTGTGTTGTTTCAGCAGATACTAGAGATACATTGCTGGAAGGTTTGACCACACCCCTTACCTTATTGGGACGGGTTTCATCTATAGACTGCTTTGTCCCTTTGGTGGGTTTGGTTTCTTCCATCGGTGATGGGATATTGATTGGTGATGTTTCTTCAAGTTTTTTCTTTGGCATGGCGACAATTATACCGTAAAGATTCCAATGAACTAGATTTTAGACGCTACAACCTGGCTAGTAGTTTCATTTCTCGCCAGATCCACGGTAGAGCTGCGGTGAAACCTAATATCATTGGCAGTGTGGCCGAAACGAGAATCGGCAAACGACCTGTAAAGAGTTGCAGGCAACCCCAGGTGACTATGGAAGCAGTTAACAAAGCCAGGAATGAACGGACCATTGTGGAACCCGGGTGAATGCGGATACCACCGATTTTTGAGAGTAAAACGAGAAGAGCCGCGGCTTCGAGCGTGAAGATGACCGAATCCGTGAGCGCAATCCCAGGTGCGCCAAGCACACGATAGAGAATACTGCCGAGAAGAATATAAAGAATCACGTTGGAGCCAGCAGTGATCAGCGGTATCCAGGCGTTCTGGCGGGCATAGAAAGAACGCGCACTGATTTCTTTTAGAGAATGACCAAATAAACCGACCATAAAGGCAGCCGTGACCCAGTTGAGCAGAGCAGTTCCTTCTTCACCGAAATCGAACGCCAGTTTTAACAGGGGCTGCAAACCAAAGGCCAGAACGGCTGCGATTGGCAGCGATAGAGCCATCAGCACCTTGACCGCTTTTTGCACCGTTTCTGTGAATGCCTGCCTGTCTTCTCTGGTGAAATGCTCCGAAAGGGTGGGCAGCAGGGCAGTGCCGATGGCTGTTCCAATGAGCGTTTCAGGAACCTGCTGGATCATCCATCCGTAGGTGAGAGAAGTGACTGCCCCGGCTGCCAGGCGCGAAGCCAGGTTATCGCGGATGAGAAATATCAGTTGGATACAGAGCATGGTTAACAGGCGCGGACCCATAAGGGACAGTACTTTTCTGACATCCTCATTGTGCAAGCTGATGGATGGGATCCAGCGGAAGTGAAATTTGGCTAAACCGGGGATCTGAATGGCCAGGTGCAGAACGGCACCGATGATCACCCCGTAGACCAGGCCTTGCACACCCAGCCCGAAGGCGGGGAGAGTAATCGATCCAATGGTATACCCGGCTTTAGGCGAGAGGATGGTGACGCCGAAGATCTGACCGATGTTGTAAAAGAGGGGAGCCATGGCTGGCAGGAGAAAATGCTGATTGGCCTGTAGACCGGCCATTACCAGCCCGCTAATAGAGAAAATGATCGTCGCGATCAGATTGAGGCGCATTAAGCGGATGACGAGGTGCTGTTGTTCGGTTGTGAAACCAGGGGCAATGCCAATTTCTGCTTTGACCATCGGGCTGGCAAAGATCGCTACCAGGACGGCGAGAAGAATCGTTACCACGAATGCCAGGTTTGCTATGCGGCTGAATAATTCCCAGGCAGAGCGCTGCCCAGATTTGGTGAGCACTTCGCTGAGTACAGGGATGAATGCGATAGCGAGTGCACCACCAGAGATCAGTGCAAAAAGCAGGTCAGGGACGTTGTTGGCAACGTTGAACGCGTCGAGTTCGCGTGAAAGGCCGAATTGACGAGCGATGAGAATCTGCCGAATGAATGCCAGCACCTTATCGAGCAGAAAAAAGAATGCCAGCAGCAGGGATATTTTTGTCAGCCGTGAAAGTTTCATTGAATCATCCACTTGAAGTAATCATACAGAATACTATCATAAAAAAACGGCATGTGGATCGGGTTCGTGGAAGCCACAAAACCAGTTAAAATCAATTTATCAGATCATAGCCAATTATTGGAATCCAGGAGTAGTAAATGAACAAAAAAAAGGGAAAACTGTATATCGTGGCTACTCCCATCGGGAATATGGGTGACATCACCCTGAGGGCTATTGAAGTATTGAAGAGTGTTGATGCCGTGATTTGCGAGGAATTAAAACCCGGCAGTTCTCTGCTGAAAAAACTCGGGATAACGGTAAAAGAGTTGGTGTTGCTCAATGAGCACAATGAAGCGGAGAAAGCAGCGGATCTTCTGGTGCGGCTACTCAATGGCGAATCGATGGCGCTGATCTCTGATTGTGGCACCCCAGTGTTTTCGGACCCTGGTTCGTACCTGATCCAGCTTGCGTCTAGCTCGGGTGTGGAGGTCTCCCCCATACCAGGAGCATCATCTTTGAGCGCAACACTCTCGCTCCTGGATACGAAGATCGAGCGTTTTGTCTTTGCCGGTTTTCTACCTCGAGAGGCTGAACAGCGCCGGAGGGAATTATCACGCTACCGCAGTTACCGCATGCCAGTGGTAGCGATGGATACCCCCTACCGTCTGGCAGCCTTGCTGGAAGATGTGGCAAGAATTTTTGGTAAGGGGCAATGGGTGATGGTGGCTTTTGATCTAACGCTGCCTTCAGAATGCGTCTTCCGCGGTGAAGTGGCAGAGGTGATCAAACAGGTGGGTTCGAAAAAAGGAGAATTTATGCTGGTGATTGGGCGCTAATGAAGTGTCTTTTGTTCTAACAAATTGGAGGGTATGATGAAGAAGTTTATGATGACACTTGGAGGGATTATTCTGATCATTATCCTCCTGGTAGGTAGTCTGGCTTTGTTACGTAAGTCCTACAGCCGTCCTTCGGTGATTCTCACCAGCAATTGTGATGCACCCTGTTGGAATGGCATCACTCCTGGGCAGATAGGATCATGGGATGTACATGAATCACTGTATGAAATTGAAGGCATTAGCGAGGTTGGGGGAGAATATAGCAGAGATGAAAAACTGGAACGCTACACATGGTATTTCAACCGGCCCATTGAAGACAGTGGCGGCTCGGTCTGGTTTGATGGCGAACGAGTAATGGCCATCGAAATCCTGTCTATAAACTCTCTGGACCTTGAGGATCTTTTCGAAAAACTGGGTGAACCAGAGACCTACGCGAAGGTACTAAGCAAAGGTGAACAGCGCGAATACCTGGATGTGTTACTCCTCTATCCTTCGAAAGGATGCCTGGCTGAAGTGTTACTGGATACAAAACCTGGCTCAGATGCAGTCCAAATCAAACCCGGCACCGGTGTGTTCAGGGTGGCTTACTTAGAACCGGAAAAGTTTTACGAGTTGATGAATACAAAAGTCTTTTTCGATGTACCTGTGAACATCGATACGCTGAGACTGGAGCCATGGACAGGGTATGGAGAGATCAAGTTTGAGAGGGAATGATCGACACAGGTTTATGTTGTGGAGAGCGAATGTCCGAGTGAATAGAAAAAAACCGCCAGATTGGCGGTTCTTCGAGTGCCTCCACGGAGATTCCCGCAGGTCTGAGTGAAGAAATGAAAAACCGCCAGATAGAACGGACGAGCACACGTATGAACTCC